>NZ_BMRN01000013.1 GCF_014648655.1 Streptomyces atratus | reverse complement strand
ACCTCCACACCCGCACCCCGCCACCCAGTCGGCAAGAAACAGCGCAAAACGGATATGCCTAGACGCGGCGGGGCCGAGCAGCAGCCTTAAAGATCAAGCTAAGGCATCCACCCGGGCGGCCCCGGCCCGTATGCGGCAGTGTCCGCACCCGGCTAAGGCCCCCCACCGCGCGAAGATGCGGAACTCGCCCGATGTGGCGACACCCCCTGGGAGACGACAGTGGGGGCACGGCAGAAGCAATGCCGCCCCCCGGCCCCAACGGGCCGTCGTCCTCAGGGAGAAGCACATGTACATGCTCGAACTCCACAAGCTGAACGCGATCGAACTGCGGCGCCGTGCCGAGCAGGAGCGGCTTGCCGGGGAGGCCCGTCGGGCCCGCCGCGCCGTCCGCAGGGCCGCCCGTGAATCCGTACGCAAGGAGGCCGAAGGGCCGGTGAGTACGGACCGGGACCGGTTCGTCCACGCCGCGTAGTGGCCGTGTGACGGCTTCGCGATGCCGGACGACCCGATTCCGGGGCCCGCACCGTCGGACCCATGTGCGATGCTCGGCGACGTGGAGACCAGGTCCGTCAGTCCCGTGTTCGTCGGCCGCGCAGGTGAATTCGCCTCGCTCATCGATGCGCTCACCCGCGCCACCGCAGAGGACACCGGCCGGGCCGACCGCCCCGGCGGCGAGCCGCAGGCGCTGCTCATCGGCGGCGAGGCGGGCGTCGGCAAGACCCGGCTGGTCGAGGAGTTCCTCGCGGCGGCGGTGCGCCGCGAGGCCGTCGTCGCCGTCGGCGGCTGCGTCGAGGTCGGTGCCGACGGCCTGCCCTACGCCCCGTTCTCCACTGCCCTGCGCGCCCTGCGCCGTACCCTCCCCGACGAGATGGCTGCCGCCTGCGCCGGGCAGGAGGGTGAACTGGCCCGGCTGCTGCCCGAACTCGGCGAGGCCGACCGGGACGCCACCGACGAGCACAGCACCGCCCGCCTCTTCGAACTCACCGCCAGACTCCTGGAGCGCATCTCGGCGCAGCGCGCGGTCGTCCTCGTCCTGGAGGACCTGCACTGGGCCGACGCCTCCACCCGGCATCTCCTCGCCTATCTCTTCCGCACCGTGCGCAGCGGCCGTCTCGTCGTGATCGGCACCTACCGCTCCGACGACATCCACCGCCGCCACCCCCTGCGCCCCCTCCTCGCCGAACTGGACCGGCTCCGTACCGTCCTCCGGATCGAACTCGCCCGCTTCAACCACGCCGAGGTACGCCGCCAGCTCACCGGCATCCTCGCCGCCACCCCCGAGGCAGCCCTGGTGGACGAGATCTTCGAACGCTCCGACGGCAACGCCTTCTTCGTCGAGGAACTCGCCTGCAGCCTGGAGAGCGGCGACCGCTCCCGACTCTCCGACTCGCTGCGCGACCTGCTGCTCGTCCGCGTCGAAGCGCTCCCCGACGACGCCCAGAAGATCGCCCGGATCGTCGCCGAGGGCGGCTCCACCGTCGAGTACGAACTGCTGGCCGCGGTCGCCCGGCTCACCGAGGACGAACTCATCGAGGCGCTGCGGGCGGCCGTCGGAGCCAACCTGCTGCTCACCACCCCGGAGGGCAACGGCTACCGCTTCCGGCACTCCCTGGTCCGCGAGGCCGTCAGTGACGATCTGCTGCCCGGCGAGCGCTCTCGGCTCAACCGGCGCTATGCGGAAGCCCTGGAGAACGATCCCACCCTCGTCCGCGCCGGTGAACGGGCCACCCGGCTCGCCAGCTACTGGTACGGCGCTCACGATGCCGCCAAGGCCCTGCCAGCCGTACTGAAGGCCTCGGTCGAGGCCCGCCGCCGCTACGCGTTCTCCGAGCAACTCCGCCTGCTGGAAAGGGCGATGGAGCTGTGGGACGACGCCCCCGATGACGTGCGCCGCACCCTGCGCCCCATCGACTACGCAGAGAGCTACCCAGCGTGCGGCTGCGGCCCCGACACCACCCCGCTGCGCTATCTCGACCTGATGGCCGAGGCCACCGTCGCCGCCCGGTTCGGCGGCGAACGCGAACGGGCCCTGGCCATTGCCAAGAAGGCCATGCGTGTCCTGGACGGCGAGGACGACCCGCTGCGCGCCGCCTGGTTCTGGGTCCAGCGCTCCCGGCTGATGCAGGACCTCACCCGTGGCGACGGATGGCAGGAACTGGCCACCGCCCAGGAGCTCGTACGCGGCCTGCCCCCGTCCGTCGTGCATGCCGATGTCCTGATGAGCGTGGCGGGATGGGGCGCCCTGCACCGCCCGGGCGCCGAGACGCTGCAAGCCGTCGACCGGGCCGTGGAGTACGCCCGGCTCGTCGGTGACGAGTACATCGAACTGCATGCCAGGCTCACCCGTGGCTGGCTCACCGCCGACGCGGGCAGCGTCGACGAGGGCATCGCCGAGATGTACGCAGTCCGCGACCGGGCCGACGAACTGCACCTGGTCGGCATCATGAGCCGGGCCGGCATCAACCTCCCCTCCACCCTCGAATCCATGGGCCGCTCCCTGGAGGCCGTGGCCGCTGCGGACCACGGCATCGACATCAGCCGCAGCCACGGCATCGCCGACATGGAGGCATGGGTCCGCTGCAACCAGGCGACCTCGCTCTTCTCCCTCGGCCACTGGGAGGAGAGCCGCGCGACCACCGACGCGGCGGCCCGCGCCGCCCAGTCCAGCAAGGCGCAAGGGCTCGTCGCCTCACGCCGTACCGAACTGGCCCTCGCCCAGGGCGACCTGGCCGAGGCGGAGATTCAACTCGCCCTGACCCGAAGCTGCCTCGGCTCCTGTGACCCGCAGCCCCAGCACCTCATCAACCCCGTACGCCACGCCATGACCCTCGCCGTGCAGCAGGGGCGGCTCTTCGAGGCGCGGGCCGCGTTCGAGGCGCAGGCGGAGCAGGGCTTCCCGCCCGGCACCCAGCGGTATGCCCTGCCACTGCTCCTTGTCGCCGCCGCCGCCGAGGCCGACGCCCGGGGTCTGCCCGCCGCCGACCCCGGCCGGCCGGTGATCCTCGCCGGCATCCGGACCCACCTGAAGCGGCTGCCGATGCTCATTCCCATCTGGGCCGCCTACGGTCTCCTGGTCGATGCCGAGCTGGCCCGGGCGGAGGGTCACGACACCCCCGACCACTGGTCCCGCGCCGCCACCGCATTCGCCCCCCTGCACCGCCCGTACGAGCTGGCACAGATCCGCCACCGCTGGGCCGAGGCCCTTCTCATCGCCGCCGGCGACCGGTCCGCGGCCACCACCCTGCTGCGCGAGGCCCACCGCGCCGCAGGGCGACTCGGCGCGCGCCCGCTGACCGAAACCATCGAGCTGCTGGCCGGACGCGCCCGCATCACCCTCACCGCCTCCGACCGGTCCCCGGCCCATGACACCGCCCAAGAGATACCGGTCGCCGTCACCGTCCCCGCCCAGGGCGGCACCACCGAGGAGGCGGCGGACCGGGAGCAGACCGAGGACCACCTGCGCGAGGCGGCAGCAGCGGCGGTGGAGTCCTTCGGGCTGACGCGACGCGAACAGGATGTGCACCGTCTCGTCGCAGCCGGTCACACCAACCGCAGGATCGCCGAGGAGCTCTACATCTCACCCAAGACCGCGAGCGTGCACGTCTCCAACATTCTCGCCAAGCTCGGCGTCTCCAGCCGCGGCGAGGCGGCCGCCCTGGCCCACCGGCTCCGCCTGTACCCGGCCCGGAACGCCTCCTGATACCGGGGGCGTCCGGCCCGCCCACGGCCGCGCGTCCGGTCCGGCTTCCGGAGCGTCCGGGGTATCGGTGTCCGGCCCGGACGCCTCATCGGGGTCGGCCGCCGCTCGATCCGGGTCCGGTATCGCGTCCGTCGCGCCACGGTCCGCCCCAGGACCGCCGTCGGTACCGGACGCCCTGACGATCACCTTTCCGGAGGCCAGGTCTATCGGCCCGCGCCCGGGGTCGCCGACGCCGAGATCCACCTGGGTCAGTTCCAGCCGCTTCTGCTCCTCGGCGGCATGCTTACGGCCCGGCGCGAAGAGTTCCTCGAAGAAGTTGAACACCGGTCGCACGCCCTTTCGCCCGCTGCAGCCGCTACCGCACCTTCAGCACCAGGATCCTGTCGTCTCCCGGCTTCGGGGTGCCACGGGTGTCCGTATTGCTCGTGACCAGCCAGAGCTTGTTGCCGCCCGCGGCAAGCACCGTGCGCAGACGCCCGTACTTCCCCTTCAGGAACGACTGCGGGGCCGCCAGAGATTCCTTGCCGGACAGCGGAATCCTCCAGAGCCGCTCACCCTGCAGGCCTGCCATCCAGATCGAACCCTTGGCGAAGGCGATCCCGCTCGGGGACGCCTCGGACGTCTTCCACTGGGCCACGGGATCGATGAAACCCGGCTTTCCCGCCTTGCCCTCGACCTCCGGCCAGCCATAATTCCCACCCGGCTCGATCCGGTTCAGCTCGTCCCGGGTGTCCTGCCCGAATTCGGACGCCCACAGCTGCTTCTGCCCGTCCCAGGCCAGCCCCTGCACATTGCGGTGCCCGTACGAATACACCACGGAGTCGGCCTCCGGATTGCCGTGCAGCGGCTGGCCGTCCGGGGTCATCCGCAGGATCTTGCCGGCCAGCGACTTCTTGTCCTGCGCGAGCCCGGCGTCCCCCGTCTCCCCTGTGCCCGCGTAGAGCATGTGATCCGGGCCGAAGGCGATCCGCCCGCCGTTGTGGACCGAGCCCTTCGGGATCCCCCGCAGAATCGTGTCCGGTGCACCCAGCAGCCGGCCGGGCGTCGTGCCGTTCTCGTCGTACTGCATGCGCGCGATGCGGTTGTCGGACTCGGTCGTGAAGTACGCGTACACCAGATGGTCCGAACCGTACGTGGGAGAGACCGCGATCCCCAGCAGCCCTCCCTCCCCACCGGGCGACACACCGGGCACGGAGCCCAGCAGGGTCTTCTTGCCGCTCTTCCCGTCGATCCGGGTGATCGTGCCCTTGTCGCGGGAGGAGACCAGCAGATCGCCGCCGGGCAGCTCCGCCAGCCCCCACGGCGACTCGAGGCCCTCGGCGAGCGTGGAGACCACCTCCACCGAGCCCTTCGCCGGCGGCAGGGCCACCGACGCGGACGGGGAGGCCGACGGGCCCGACGCGGCAGGGGAGGGGCGGGACGGCGATGGAAGGTGCCCGACGCCCGCCGCGCTGCCGGAACCGTCCCCCGAGGAACACCCCGCGGTCAGCAGCAGTGTGCCCGTGGCCAGCACGGCCACCGCTGCGTGACGCATGCCTCGACGCCGCCCCCGGCGACCCGCAGGGCCTTCTACAGATCCGAACAGAACACCGCGCACAGCACCGATCCCTTCGACGGCCACCCGACTACTGTTCTTACACCGCAGCCCCGCCCCGGCTACCCGATGCCCGCCGGTTTTCTCGACCGGTGATCACGGACGCGGGGCCGGAGGTCAGTCCCACGACCTCCGCGCCGGGGGCAGCCGGGCGATCTCCACGAGATCCTGCGCGGTCAGCGTCAGCCCGGCCGCCCCTGCGTTCTCCACCGCCCACCGCTCCCGCTTGGTCCCCGGCACCGGCACCACGTGCGGCCCCTGCCGCAGCACCCAGGCCAACGCCACCTGCGCCGTGGTCGCCCCGTGCCGCTCCGCGATCCGCCGCAGCCCGACCACCACCGGCTGGTTCGCCGCCATCATCTCGGCCGTGAACAGCGGATGCCTGGCCCGCAGATCGTCGGGCTCGAAGCCCTGTCCCGGGGTCAGCGTGCCCGTCAGATAGCCGTTCCCCAGGGGCATCGCCGCAAGCAGCCCCACACCCCGCGCCGAGCACCACGGAAGCAACGACTCCAGCGCCTGCGGCGACCAGACCGACAGCTCCGCCTGCACCGCGCTCACCGGGAAGACCTGCTGCACCCGCTCCAGCTGACGGATCGTTTCGTCATACATGCGGGCACCCGGCCGTCGTGAAGCCCGCGCCCCGACCGCACAGAGTCCGAGTGCCCGCACTTTTCCGGCGGTCACCAGCTCCGCCATCGCGCCCCAGGTCTCCTCGACCGGCACCTCGGGATCGGCCCGGTGCAGCTGGTACAGATCGATCACATCGGTCTGCAGCCGCCGCAGCGAGGCGTCACAGGCCCGCCGCACATAGCCGGGGCGGCCATTGGCGACGATGTGCTGATCGCCCACCAGCAGCCCGCACTTGGTGGAGACGAACGCATCGGACCTGCGGCCCTTCAGTGCCCGGCCCACCAGTAGTTCATTGGTGAAGGGGCCGTACATGTCGGCTGTGTCGAGCAGTTGGACGCCCGCGTCGAGCGCGGCGTGCACGGCACGCAACGCACGGTCACCGCGCTGCTGCGACGCGCTGTACGCCCAGCTCATCGGCATACAGCCAAGACCGACCGCACCCACGGCGAGCGCCGCCGCACCGAGACTCCTGCGCTCCAACTCCCCGAACCCTCCCTAAGGTCCCGTGACGACAGGACCTCGGCCCCGCCGTCACGGGACCGCACCGCACCCCAAAGTAACCTCTGCCGGCCGCCGCCCCTCGCGCAGCCTCCCGGGGATTAGCCTCCTGACCATGACTTCGACGAAGAATCCCGACGTATGGATGCCGTTTCCCGCCGATGAGATCGAAGGACTTCCCGAGGGTCTCAACTACCACTTCTGGGACGGCGCGCAGGACTATCCGGCAGACCCGGCCGACTGCGCCGTCTACGTCGTGCCGTACATGAAGGGTTCCCAGATCTCGGTCCGTCCGCTCGCCGGCATGGCACAGGTCCGGATCGTGCAGACGCTCACTGCGGGCATCGACCATGTAGAGCCGGGGCTCGGTCTGCTGCCGGCCGGGGTGCGGCTGTGCAATGCCAAGGGGGTCCACGAGGCGTCGACCGCGGAGCTCGCTCTCGCGCTGATCCTTGCCTCCCTGCGCGGCTTCCCCGGGTTCGTCCACGGTCAGGACAAGGAGGAGTGGCGGGCCGGCTTCTACCCCGCGCTCGCCGACAAGTCCGTGCTGATCGTGGGGTACGGATCGATCGGGGCCGCCATCGAGGACCGGCTCGCGCCCTTCGAGTGCGCGCGGGTGGCGCGCGTCGCGCGCTCTGCGCGGACAACGGCACGCGGCCCCGTACACACGCTCGACGACCTGCCCGCGCTCCTGTCCGAAGCCGACGTCGTCGTGCTGTCCACCCCGCTGAACCCGTCCACACAAGGGCTGGTGGGCGCGGAGTTCCTCGCCGCGATGCCGGACGGAGCGTTGCTCGTGAACGTCGCACGGGGCGGCGTCGTCGACACCAAGTCGCTGTTGCTCGAACTGGAGTCCGGCCGGCTGCGCGCCGCCCTCGATGTCACCGACCCGGAACCGCTGCCCGCCGGCCATCCCCTCTGGCATGCTCCGAACGTCCTGATCACTCCTCATGTGGGCGGCAGCACCTCGGCGTTCCTGCCGCGCGCCAAGCGCCTGGTGGCCGGACAGCTGAGCCGTTTCGCCGCGGGGGAGCCGGTGCGGAACGTCGTACGCATCACCGGTTGACCACGCTGTGGGTCCGCATGACTGCGTACCGTTCCGACAAGTCCCCCGATCGTCACGGAGAGTAGATAACCTATGTCCCTGAGTGACCGGTCTGGTGTATCGTCCCGAAAGGGGCGCTGAGCCGAGGAAGGGACTGCGCCGGGGAGGACGCAACACGCGAGGGGGCGACGGGCGATGTACGGCCGATGGGCGAATGATCCGGCACCGCAGGGCAGTCGACGGCGACTGGGGCCCGTTCCGGGTTTCCCGTCGTCCGCCCGCAGGGCGGACGACCCGGCGTCCGGTGCGTGTGATCGCCGGGCGGAGGGGCGCCCTCGTGCTGGACGCTCTTGGACGAGCCCTTCCCCCTGCTTGAGCGAAACCGAGAGCTCGGGGGAGTGCGTGCCGGGCGTCGCGACGCAGACGGGAATCCCGGAACAGGCCCCAGCCGGGCGCCGGTTGCGTGCGCACCCGGCGGCGTCGGGTGCGCCCCGGTGAGCGCGCCGGCCGGCGCCCTCGGGGCGTTCCTCTCCCGGCGGTCCACCGCCGGCGGTGCATCCGCAGTGGTCCTGCAGGTCCTGGTCGGCCTCGTCTGCAGCGGTTACGCGGTGGGGGCGGCCCTCGGCTGGGGTTCTTCGGAACTGGCGCGCATCATGGGGGATTTCGGCCTCAGCGCCGCCGCGCTGGTCGCGGCCGTCTCCTGTTTCCTCTACGCGCGGACCGGCGCCGACCGGTTCCGGCCCGCCTGGCTGCTGTTCGCGCTCTCCTCGCTCATGGCCGCAGGAGGCAACGCGGTCTGGGGCTGGTACGAGGTCGTGCTCGGGCGCTCGGTGCCCAGCCCCTCCCTCGCCGATGTCTTCTACCTCTGCTTCGCACCACCCGCCATCGTCGGGCTGCTCGTCCTCGCCAAACGCCCCGTCACCCGGGCCGGATGGTTCTGTCTCGCGCTGGACTCCTGGCTGATCGGCGGATCGCTCCTCACGCTCTCCTGGAGCCTCGCCCTCGCCCATACCGCGCATCTCGTGGATGCCGAGGGCGCGAGCGTGGCCCGCGCGGCGCTCGCGCTGGCCTATCCGCTGCTCGACATCGTGCTTGTCTCCATGGTGCTGGCTCTGCACTTCCGGCGGTGCAACGTCAACCGCTCCGCGGTGAACACCGCCGTTGCCGCACTCGCCCTGACGGTCCTGTCCGACGCCCTGTTCACCTCCCCGCTGCTGCGCCAGACCTACCACTCCGGCCAGTTGCTGGACGCGGGCTGGTTCGCCGGTTCCCTGCTCCTCGCGTACGCGCCCTGGGGCGCGAACAGCGCAAGGGACAACGCCTTCCCGCCACGGGGCGCGCCGCGCCCCACCAGCCGGCCCATCGCGGGATCGCTGGCCGCGCTGACGCCGTATCTCGCCGCCGCCGTCTGCACTCTCGGCATTCTCTACAACGTCACCGAGGGCCGCCGGGTGGACCGCGTCGTGGTCTTCACCGGCTGCACGGTGGTGCTCGCCCTGGTCGTCCGGCAGGGCATCATGCTCGTCGACAACATCGCTCTCACCCAGGAGCTGGCACAGAAGGAGAACCACTTCCGCTCCCTGGTGCAGGGCTCCAGCGACGTCATCATGATCGCCGCCCCCACCGGCGTCCTGCGTTACGTCAGCCCCGCCGCCGCGGGGGTGTACGGGCGCGATGCCGACGACCTGGTCGGCGCCGAGCTCGCCTCGATCATCCACCCCGAGGATCTGGGCCGGGTGGTTCACGAGGTGCGCCGGTTCCTCGCCGCCTCCCCGGGGGAGGAGCCCACCACCCGGATCGAGTGCCGTTTCAGATCCGGTACGGGCGACTGGCTCAATGTCGAATCCACGGTCAACCGCCACCAGGGCGGGCTGATCCTCAACAGCCGAGATGTGACCGAACGGGTGCGGCTGCAGGCCCAGTTGCAGCACAACGCCGAGCACGACCCGCTCACCGACCTGCCCAACCGCGCCCTGTTCACCGAGCGGGTGCGCCAGGCCCTCGGCGGCCGCCGCTCCGGCGACCCCGGCACCGCCGTGCTCTTCATCGACCTCGACGGCTTCAAGGCGGTCAATGACCGCCTCGGCCACCAGGCGGGCGACGAGCTCCTCATCCAGGCCGCCCGCCGCCTCCATGAATCCGTACGGGCCGGCGACACCGCGGCGCGCCTCGGCGGTGACGAATTCGCGGCCATCATCCTCGGCGACGGCATCCGCGACCAGTCTGCCCGGGAATGCCAGGTCCACGAGATCGCCGACCGGCTGCGCCTCACCCTCTCCCAGCCGTACCGCATCGGCACCGGCGAGGTGCGGGTCGCAGCGTCCATCGGGGTCGCCTTCGCCGAGCCCGGCATCTCTCCGAGCGACCTCATGCGCAACGCCGACCTCGCCATGTACCGGGCCAAGGCGGGCGGCAAGAACCGCGTCGAGCTGTACGCCCCGCAGATGCAGGCGGAAGTCGTACGCCGCTCCGAGCTGACGGCCCGGCTGCGCACCGCTCTGCGCGACGGCGAGTTCGCCCTGCTTCATCAGCCCGTGGTGCATCTCGCCAGCGGCACCGTCGCCGCCGTCGCCGCCCAGGCCCGCTGGCGCTCCGCCCAGGGCATCCTGTTCACCCCGGCCGAATTCCTCCGCGTCGCCGAGGACAGCGACCGCACCGCCGAACTCGGCCGCTGGCTCCTCGAAGAGGCCGTCGAGCAGGCCGCCGACCGGGCCAGGGCCGGCCATCCCGTCTCCGTCACCGTGCGGCTCTCCGCCCGCAGGCTCCTCGACAAGGGGATGCCGTTCGGCTCCGTCGAGGCGCTGCTCACCCGGCACAGCCTGCCCTCCGGCGCCCTGATGATCGAGGTCGCCGACAGCGACCCCCGGATCTCCTTCGACGAACTCGAACAGCGTCTCATCGCGCTGCGCCGGCTCGGTGTCCGCATCGCGCTCGACGGCTTCGGCAGTGGATACGCCGCGATCAACGCCCTGCGCCGGCTCCCCATCGACGTACTGAAACTGGACCGAGGTCTCGTCGAGGGCGTCGTGGAATCCGCCCGGCTGCACAAGATCACCAGCGGCCTCCTGCGTATCGCCTGCGACCTCGGCATGCAGTCCATGGCCGACGGTGTCGACGGACCGGAGCAGGTTCTCGCGCTGCGCGCCATGGGCTGTACGCACGGCCAGGGAATGGCCTTCTCCGGACCGCTCGACGAGTACCGGCTGCGCCGCGCCCTCGCCCGCGGCGAGTTCCCGGTGCCCGACAGTGCCACCGCCCAGCCGGTCCTGGCGGGCGGCTCGATCCCACTCCTCAGCGGCTCACATGTTGAGACTCCCGTCCCACCCACTTGACACGTTGCATGCGTCGGAGAGAGGGTCAATGCCATGCGCACCCGAATTCTCGTACTTGGAAAGCGCGTCGGCTGAAGCAGAGTCCCTCACTGACACTCTGCAGACCACACCGGCGCGCTCCCCTCGCTTGCCTCACGGCACGAGGGGTTTTTTGTTGCACTAACACCAGGCAAATCCTCGTAAAACACCCGCAAAAACCCTCAGCTTCGAGAAGAGAATGCCGATGACCGAGCAGGCCACCGGGGCCCACCATCCCCAGCCGCGGGCCCGTAACGGCGGATCGTCCGCCGCCACCGTTGAGCACGTCACGGGCGCGCAGTCCCTCATCCGGTCTCTCGAGGAGGTGGGGGCCGACACGGTATTCGGCATTCCCGGCGGTGCCATCCTTCCGGCGTACGACCCGATGATGGACTCCACCCGGGTCCGTCATGTGCTGGTCCGTCACGAGCAGGGCGCCGGACACGCCGCCACCGGCTACGCACAGGCCACCGGCAAGGTCGGCGTCTGCATGGCCACCTCCGGCCCCGGCGCCACCAACCTGGTCACGCCGATCGCCGACGCCCACATGGACTCCGTCCCGCTGGTCGCGATCACCGGCCAGGTCGCCTCCAAGGCCATCGGTACGGACGCCTTCCAGGAAGCCGACATCTGCGGCATCACGATGCCGGTCACCAAGCACAACTTCCTGGTCACTAAGGCCGAGGACATCCCGCACACCATCGCCGAGGCCTTCCACATCGCCTCCACCGGCCGTCCGGGCCCCGTCCTCGTCGACATCGCCAAGGACGCCCTGCAGGCGCAGACCACGTTCAGCTGGCCGCCCACCCAGGACCTGCCCGGCTACCGCCCGGTCACCAAGCCGCACGCCAAGCAGATCCGCGAAGCCGCCAAGCTGATCACTCAGGCCAAGCGCCCGGTGCTGTACGTCGGCGGCGGTGTCATCAAGGCGGGGGCCACCGCCGAACTGAAGGTCCTCGCAGAGCTCACCGGAGCGCCCGTCACCACCACGCTGATGGCGCTCGGCGCATTCCCCGACAGCCACCCGCTGCACGTCGGAATGCCGGGCATGCACGGTGCGGTCACCGCCGTCACCGCGCTGCAGAAGGCCGACCTGATCGTCGCCCTCGGAGCCCGATTCGACGACCGCGTCACCGGCAAGCTGGACAGCTTCGCCCCGTACGCCAAGATCGTCCACGCCGACATCGACCCGGCCGAGATCGGCAAGAACCGCGCCGCGGACGTCCCGATCGTGGGCGATGCCCGCGAGGTCCTGGCCGACCTGGTCCAGGCCGTCCAGGCCGAGCACACCGAAGGTCACGTCGGTGACTACGACGCCTGGTGGAAGGACCTCAACCGCTGGCGCGACACCTACCCGCTCGGCTATGACCTGCCCGAGGACGGCAGCCTCTCGCCGCAGCAGGTCATCCAGCGCATCGGTCAGCTCGCCCCCGAGGGCACGATCTTCGCGGCGGGCGTCGGCCAGCACCAGATGTGGGCCTCGCACTTCATCCAGTACGAGCAGCCCGCCACCTGGCTGAACTCCGGCGGCGCCGGAACGATGGGTTACGCGGTCCCGGCCGCGATGGGTGCCAAGGCCGGCATGCCGGACCGTACGGTCTGGGCGATCGACGGCGACGGCTGCTTCCAGATGACCAACCAGGAACTCACCACCTGCGCGCTCAACAACATCCCGATCAAGGTCGCCATCATCAACAACGGGGCGCTCGGGATGGTCCGCCAGTGGCAGACCCTGTTCTACAACCAGCGGTACTCCAACACCGTGCTGCACTCCGGCGCCGACACCGAGGGCGTCCCGGCGAAGGGCACCCGCGTCCCGGACTTCGTCAAGCTGTCCGAGGCCATGGGCTGCCACGCGATCCGCTGCGAGGACCCGGCCGACCTGGACAAGGTCATCGAAGAGGCCAATTCCATCAACGACCGCCCCGTCGTGATCGACTTCATCGTCCACGAGGACGCCATGGTGTGGCCGATGGTCGCCGCCGGCACCTCCAACGACGAGGTCATGGCCGCCCGCGGGGTCCGCCCCGACTTCGGCGACAACGAAGACGACTGAGAGACAGAGAGAGACCGACTCCATGTCCACCAAGCACACGCTCTCCGTCCTGGTCGAGAACAAGCCCGGTGTCCTCGCCCGGATCACCGCCCTGTTCTCCCGCCGCGGCTTCAACATCGACTCGCTCGCGGTCGGTACCACCGAGCACCCCGACATCTCGCGCATCACCATCGTCGTCAATGTCGAGGACCTGCCTCTTGAGCAGGTGACCAAACAGCTCAACAAGCTGGTGAACGTCCTGAAGATCGTCGAACTCGAGCCGTCCGCTGCGATCCAGCGTGAGCTCGTCCTGGTGAAGGTCCGCGCCGACAACGAGACCCGCTCCCAGATCGTCGAGATCGTCCAGCTGTTCCGCGCCAAGACCGTGGACGTCTCCCCGGAGGCCGTCACGATCGAGGCGACCGGCGGTACCGACAAGCTGGAGGCCATGCTCAAGATGCTGGAGCAGTACGGCATCAAGGAGCTGGTCCAGTCCGGCACCATCGCCATAGGGCGCGGCGCGCGCTCGATCACCGACCGTTCGCTGCGCGCCCTCGACCGTTCGGCCTAGGCACCGCCACTTCGCCGCTCGTATGGCGAGACCCGAAAACGTATCTGACGCACCCCGCCGTACGGTGGGAAGCAACACCTGCACACCAAGGAGAGACCCAGTGGCCGAGCTGTTCTACGACGACGATGCCGACCTGTCCATCATCCAGGGCCGCAAGGTCGCGGTCATCGGCTACGGCAGCCAGGGCCACGCCCACGCGCTGTCGCTGCGCGACTCGGGTGTCGACGTCCGTGTCGGTCTGCACGAGGGCTCCAAGTCCAAGGCCAAGGCCGAGGAGCAGGGCCTGCGCGTGGTGACCCCGTCCGAGGCCGCCGCCGAGGCCGACGTCATCATGATCCTGGTCCCGGACCCGATCCAGGCCCAGGTCTACGAGGAGTCCATCAAGGACAACCTCAAGGACGGCGACGCGCTGTTCTTCGGCCACGGCCTGAACATCCGCTTCGACTTCATCAAGCCGCCGGCCAATGTCGACGTCTGCATGGTCGCCCCGAAGGGCCCGGGCCACCTGGTCCGCCGTCAGTACGAGGAGGGCCGCGGCGTCCCGTGCATCGTGGCCGTCGAGCAGGACGCCTCGGGCAACGGCCTGGCGCTCGCCCTGTCGTACGCGAAGGGCATCGGCGGCACCCGCGCCGGCGTCATCAAGACGACCTTCACCGAGGAGACCGAGACCGACCTGTTCGGTGAGCAGGCCGTCCTCTGCGGTGGCACCGCCGCCCTGGTCAAGGCCGGTTTCGAGACCCTGACCGAGGCCGGCTACCAGCCGGAGATCGCGTACTTCGAGTGCCTGCACGAGCTGAAGCTCATCGTGGACCTCATGTACGAGGGCGGCCTGGAGAAGATGCGCTGGTCCATCTCGGAGACCGCCGAGTGGGGCGACTACGTCACCGGCCCGCGGATCATCACGGACGCCACCAAGGCCGAGATGAAGAAGGTCCTCGCGGAGATCCAGGACGGCACCTTCGCCAAGAACTGGATGGCCGAGTACCACAACGGTCTGCCCAAGTACAACGAGTACAAGAAGGCGGACAGCGACCACCTCCTGGAGACCACCGGCCGTGAGCTGCGCAAGCTCATGAGCTGGGTCAACGACGAGGACGCGTAACCCATTCGCCCCGGGGGCGGGTCTCCTGACCCGTCCCCGCGGTGTTCCCCCCTGCTTCACCGCTGGAAGAGGCGGCGTCGTACGTGTGTACAAGTCGTCCACCCCCGTGTGGGTGATCCTTCCATCGGGGCGCAGTATGCGTCCTGGCGCATGACTACACTTCTCCACACATACACGCGTCAGGCCCACAGTGTCGTGCGTCTTCCACGCGGCAAGCCCCTCCACCGCCTGCGGCCGTCGGGACGGCCGTCCGCACTGGACTTGTGAGGACTCACGTGAGCTCGAAACCTGTCGTACTCATCGCTGAAGAGCTGTCGCCTGCCACGGTTGACGCCCTGGGTCCGGATTTCGAAATCCGGCACTGCAACGGCGCGGACCGCGCCGAGCTCCTCCCCGCGATCGCCGATGTCGACGCCATCCTGGTGCGCTCCGCCACCAAGGTCGACGCCGAGGCCATCGCCGCCGCGAAGAAGCTGAAGGTCGTCGCCCGCGCGGGCGTCGGTCTGGACAACGTCGACGTCTCCGCCGCCACCAAGGCCGGCGTGATGGTCGTCAACGCGCCGACCTCCAACATCGTGACCGCTGCCGAGCTGGCCTGCGGTCTGCTGGTCGCCACCGCGCGCAACATCCCGCAGGCCAACACCGCCCTCAAGAACGGCGAGTGGAAGCGCTCCAAGTACACCGGCGTCGAGCTGAGCGAGAAGATCCTCGGCGTCGTCGGCCTCGGCCGCATCGGTGTCCTGGTCGCTCAGCGCATGTCGGCCTTCGGCATGAAGATCGTCGCGTACGACCCCTATGTGCAGCCCGCGCGTGCCGCCCAGATGGGCGTCAAACTCCTTACGCTGGACGAGCTGCTCGAGGTTGCCGACTTCATCACCGTGCACCTGCCCAAGACCCCTGAGACGCTGGGCCTGATCGGCGACGAGGCGCTGCACAAGGTGAAGCCCTCGGTGCGTATCGTCAACGCCGCGCGCGGTGGCATCGTCGACGAGGAGGCGCTCGCCTCCGCCCTCAAGGAGGGCCGGGTCGCCGGCGCCGGTCTCGACGTGTACACGAAGGAGCCCTGCACGGACTCCCCGCTGTTCGAGTTCGACCAGGTCGTCTGCACCCCGCACCTCGGTGCCTCCACCGACGAGGCCCAGGAGAAGGCGGGCATCGCGGTCGCCAAATCCGTGCGCCTCGCCCTCGCCGGTGAGCTCGTGCCGGACGCGGTCAACGTCCAGGGCGGTGTGATCGCCGAGGACGTACGCCCGGGCTTGCCGCTCGCCGAGAAGCTCGGCCGGATCTTCACGGCGCTCGCGGGCGAGGTCGCGGTCCGCCTCGACGTCGAGGTGTACGGCGAGATCACCCAGCACGACGTCAAGGTGCTCGAACTCTCCGCGCTCAAGGGCGTCTTCGAGGACGTGGTCGACGAGACCGTGTCGTATGTGAATGCCCCGCTCTTCGCGCAGGAGCGCGGTGTCGAGGTCCGCCTCACCACCAGCTCCGAGTCGCCGGACCACCGCAACGTGGTCACCGTCCGCGGCACGCTCTCGGGCGGCGAGGAGGTCGCGGTCTCCGGCACGCTGGCCGGCCCCAAGCACCTCCAGAAGATCGTAGCCGTCGGCCAGTACGACGTGGACCTGGCGCTGGCCGACCACATGGTGGTGCTGCGTTACGAGGACCGTCCCGGTGTCGTCGGCACGGTCGGCCGGATCCTCGGCGAGGCCGGTCTGAACATCGCGGGCATGCAGGTCTCGCGGACGGACGCGGGCGGCGAGGCGCTGGTCGTACTCACCGTCGACGACGACGTCCCGGCGTCGGTTCTCACCGAGATCTCCACGGAGATCGGTGCCGCATCGGCCCGTACGGTGAACCTGACCGACTGACGGCCACAGGGCCCCGCGCACCCGGCATCTAGACGTGTGTCTTACACAGGCGTCTGCGTGCCGGGTACGCTCCTTTCATGGGACACCGTGAGGATCTGCTCGAAGGCGCCAAGCGCTGCCTGCTGGAGAAGGGATACGCCCGGACGACGGCGCGCGACATCGTGGCCGCCTCCGGTACGAACCTCGCCTCCATCGGCTACCACTATGGCTCCAAGGAGGCCCTGCTCAACCTCGCCTTCCTCAAGGTGACGGAGGAGTGGGGCGATGTGCTCACCGAGCGGCCGGACGTGGACACGGACGGCGGCGACGGCGGGCCCCGGTTGCCGCTCGACCAGTTCCGCGATGCCTGGGAGCGGGTGATCGACAGCTACGGGCAGACCCGGTCCGTCTGGCAGCTCCAGATGGAGGTCGTTTCCCGGATCGATCAGGACCCGGAGCTGCAGAAGGCCCTGGCGGGCCCGCAGCGCGAGGGGCGTGACGGGCTCGCCCAGAACATGCTCGGCATCGACCCGGAGACGGACCCGGAGAAGGCGCGGGTGGCCGGGCTGTTCTGCCAGGCGCTGCTCGCGGGTGTGATGGTGCAGTGGCTGATGGACAGCGAATCGGCGCCGTCCGCACAGGATCTGACGGACGGTCTGAAGGCGGTGCTCGAAGGGCGGGTGCGGTAGGAAGGGCCGGGAGTCGGCGTCCGGGTCGGGCCGAGTGCCCGGGGTCCGGGGCGACGGCTGCGCCCTCGAACGCCGACGGGCTGATGGGGGCTCTCGGATGCGTCGGGCTCGGTGGTGGCGCGTGGGATCAGAGCCGCGCGCCCTTGAGCGTCATGTGCAGCAAGAGCCGGTCCTCGCCGTCGTTGAGATCGAGGCCGGTGAGCTGCTGGACCCGGGAGAGCCGGTAGTAGAGCGTCTGGCGGTGGATGCCGAGTGCGGTGGCCGTACGGGATGCCTGGCCCGCGCAGTCGAGGAACACCTCGGCGGTGCGGGCCAGATCCTTGTGCAGCGGGGTGAGCAGGGCACGGACCGCGGGATCCGCGGCCGCTTCTGCGGGGAGTGCGGTCAGCAGCCGGTACGGACCGATCGCCGACCATTCGGCGACCGGGCCGAAGCGGGACTCGGCCGCCGCCGCGCGGGCCGCGGCCGCCGCCTCGTGCCAGGCCTCGGCCAGGTCCGCCAGACCCCGGCGGGGCACCGCGACCCCGGCGGTGGCGTGCCCGCCCGCGGAGGAACGCAGCCGGTCCGCGGCGGTGAGCGCCGGGTCGAGGACATCGCTGGAGCGCAGCCGGATCAGCGCGGCCAGCGAGGCGCCCCCGGCGGCCCCGGGGGCCGGGACCGAGGTCAGCGCCGATGCCGAGGAGACCGTACGGACCGATGGCGGATCGTCGGTCCACGGGGTCACGCACACCACCGTGTGCAGGCCTTCCGCGTCCCGGCCCAGTGCCTCGCGCAGCGCGGCCACCGCCATGTCGCGCTGCCAGCCCCGCCCGGCGGTGAGGACCGCCCCGAACTCCCGGGACAGGTCCGTGCCCGCCCGCGCCTCGTCGAAGAGCAGCCCCCCGATCCGGGTCGCCACCTCCATCGCCGCCTCCAGCTGCTCGTCGGTCGGCCCGGGGTCCGCGTCGAGCAGCCATACGTAACCGAGCACGACACCCCGATGGCGTACCGGCAGACAGATCCGGCCCCGGAACACCCCGGCCTCCGGGGCGGCCGGAATGCGGACCGGGCCGGTGGCGCGGGCGATGCCGAAGCCCTCGAACCAGGCGCGTACCGCGGGCGTGGAGCGCCGGGTCAGGATCGAGCGGGTGCGGACAGGGTCCATCGCCGTGTCGTCGTCGCTGTCGTGGGCGCCGAAGGCGACCAGGCCGAAGTCCCGGTTCTCCAGCGTCGCGGGGGCGCCGAGCAGCCCGGAGATCTCGTCGACCAGCTCCTGGTAATCGCCCTTCACCCGGCCATTCTCGCACCCCTTCAGACATATGTCTGAGATCCCGGGAATGGATGCGTGACAGCTGTCGATGGCACACCATCGGAGGGATCCTTAGATTTCACGGTGGTTCTCCGTGCTGTACCGCTCTGTGTTCCTCATCTGCCGGTACGGCCTTCGTTCGTACTTTCCGTGGAGGTGCCCCGTGCTGGGTCCCGTGATTCTCGCCGCGTCCCGCAGCGACAAGATGCGCCGTTTCATCTCGGCCGCACCTGGCACCAAGCAGGTCGTCGACCGGTTCATCGCCGGTGAGACTGTCGAGCAGGTCGTCCCGATCATCGAGGACGCCGCCGGCAAGGGCCTCGAAGTCACCCTCGACGTGGTCGGCGAGGACATCACCACCCCTGAGCAGGCCGCCGCCGCCCGCGATGCCTACCTCGAACTGATCGAGCGCCTCAAGGACCTGGGCCTGGGCACCAAGGCCGAGATGTCCGTCAAGCTCTCCATGTTCGGCCAAGCGCTGGACGGCGGCCACGAGCTGGCGCTCGCCAACGTCCGCCCAGTCGTCGAGGCCGCGGCCGCGATCGGCACCACGGTCACGCTGGACGCCGAGGACCACACCACCCTCGACTCGATGTTCGCCATCCACGAGGAGCTGCGGAAGGACTTCCCGCAGACCGGCTGTGTGATCCAGGCGTACCTGTTCCGCACCGAGGAGGACGCCCGCCGCCTGGCCGCCGCCGGCAGCCGCGTCCGCATTGTGAAGGGCGCCTACAAGGAGCCCGCCTCCGTCGCGTACCAGGACAAGGCCGAGATCGACAAGGCGTACGTCCGCATCCTGAAGACCCTGATGGAGGGCGAGGGCTACCCGATGATCGGGTCGCACGACCCCCGTCTGATCGCCATCGCCCAGGAGCTGGCCCGTAAGGCCGGGCGCAAGCTGGATGAGTACGAGTTCCAGATGCTGTACGGCATCCGAAGCGACGAGCACATCCGGCTCGCGGCCGAGGGCCACCGGATGCGCGTGTACACCGCGTACGGCACCGACTGGTACGGCTACTTCATGCGCCGCCTCGCGGAGAAGCCGGCGAACCTGCTGTTCTTCGGCCGCTCCATCCTCACCAAGGGCTGACCTGCCCGGCTGACCCCCACCCCCTGACACAAGGAGACAAGGCACTCATGGACGCTGTTACTCAGGTCCCCGCGCCGGTCAACGAGCCGGTCCACTCCTACGCCCCGGGTTCCCCGGAGCGCGCCCGCCTGGAGGCGAAGCTCAAGGAGCTCAGCCAGAACCCGATCGACCTTCCGATGACCATCGGTGGCGAGAAGCGGATGGGCGGCGGCGAGCGCTTCGACGTCGTACAGCCGCACAACCACAAGGCCGTCATCGGTACGTTCGCCGGCGCCACGCAGCAGGACGCCCAGGACGCGATCGACGCCGCGCTGGCCGCCGCCCCGGCCTGGCGCGCGATGTCCTTCGACGACCGCGCCGCGATCATCCTGCGCGCCGCCGAGCTGCTGTCCGGCCCCTGGCGCGAGACGCTGGCCGCATCCACGATGCTCGGCCAGTCGAAGACCGCCCAGCAGGCCGAGATCGACACTCCCTGTGAGCTCGTCGACTTCTGGCGCTTCAACGTGCACTACGCGCGCCAGATCCTGGCCGAGCAGCCCCCGGCCAACTCGCCGGGCGTGTGGAACCGTATGGACCACCGCCCGCTGGAGGGCTTCGTCTACGCGATCACGCCGTTCAACTTCACGGCCATTGCGGGCAACCTGCCCACCGCCCCCGCTCTCATGGGCAACGTCGTGGTGTGGAAGCCGTCCCCGACGCAGACCCACGCCGCCGTGCTGCTGATGCAGCTCCTGGAAGAGGCAGGTCTGCCCAAGGGCGTCATCAACCTGGTGACCGGTGACGGCATCGCCGTCTCCGAGGTGGCCCTGAACCACCGCGACCTGGCCGGTATCCACTTCACCGGTTCGACCCCCACCTTCCAGCACCTGTGGAAGACGGTCGGCAACAACATCGCCAACTACCGCACCTACCCGCGGCTCGTCGGCGAGACCGGCGGCAAGGACTTCGTCGTCGCCCACCCGTCGGCCGACCACGCCGTGCTGAAGACCGCGCTCACCCGTGGCTCCTTCGAGTTCCAGGGCCAGAAGTGCTCGGCTTCCTCCCGTGCGTACGTCCCGGCCTCCATCTGGAACTCCGGTTTCAAGGAGAAGTTCGCGGCAGAGGTCGACTCCATCACCATGGGTGACGTCACCGACCTGTCGAACTTCATCGGTGCCGTCATCGACGAGCGCTCGTTCGCCAAGAACAAGGCCGCGATCGACCGCGCCAAGTCCGACCCGTCCTGCACGATCATCGCGGGCGGCACGTACGACGACTCGGTGGGCTACTTCGTCCGCCCGACCGTCATCGAGTGCAGCGACCCTTCGAACGAGGTCTTCACGACCGAGTACTTCGGCCCGATCCTCGCCGTGCACGTCTACGAGGACGACAAGTACGACGAGATGCTGGAGCAGATGGAGTCGGTCTCCGACTACGCGCTGACCGGTTCCGTCATCGCGGGCGACCGCGCCGCGGCCGCGCACACGATGGAGAAGCTGCGGTACGCCGCGGGCAACTTCTACATCAACGACAAGTCGACCGGTGCCGTCGTCGGCCAGCAGCCCTTCGGTGGCGGCCGTGCCTCGGGTACGAACGACAAGGCGGGCGCCCCGCAGAACCTGCAGCGCTGGACCCTGACCCGGGCCATCAAGGAGACGCTGGTTCCGCCGACCGACTACACCTACCCCCACCAGGGCTGACGCCCCCCGGGGCGCCACACCCCGGCGCCCCGCCACGAATTCCGCCTCCCGCCCGGTTCCCCTGCCGGCCGGGAGGCGGTTTCCATTCCGGGGCCCTCCCTCAGTAGAGGAACCGCTTCACCACTGCGTCGCCCGCCTCCGCGGCCCGCCCGTAGAAGTCCAGCACCTGCCGGTAGTGGTGGGCGAAGACATCGCGGACCTCGGGCTCCGGCCAGCCCCAGTGCGCGCCGACACCCCCGGCGGCCCCGCGCCACAGCTTGTCGAACGGATGGCTGCGGAGGAATTCCGCCGCCTCCCGCACCCCCGCGGCCTCCAGAGTCACCGACGGCGCCTCGATACCGGCCGGGTCCTCGTGGACGGTCCCGCCGAAGACCGGGAGCTCGCAACTGCCCTGGCCGGGCGGTGCGGTGAGGCACAACTCGTGCACCTGGGAGAAGTCCTTGGAGATGCGCAGATCCGTCTCCAGGAAATCGAGCGCATCGTCCGTGTCGGCGAAGACCGCCGCCACCCCGGTGAAGTCCTGCGGCAGCCCGGCCGCCGGAACGGCCCGTGCCTGCATGCTGAAGCTCATCGTCGTCCCCTCCCGCCGGGCCGCTGTCCGCGGGCCCCCTGCTCGTGAACAGTAGGGGCGCCCACTGACAACGGCCCCGGCCGACAGATGAGCCGGCGGGCCGGGGATTCCGGTCCGCTACCGGTTCAGCGGTCGCACGAGGTGCGGCCCGGGGCCCAGCGGCAGGCCACCGCGGCGAAGCCGCCGTCGGCAACCACATCCACCGACAGCGCGTCGCCGCCCCGCACCACGCGGGCCGTGCGCACCAGCCCCGCGGGCCCGTCCGTCACCGTTTCGACCAGCCACCGGCCGGCCCCGATCCGCAGGGGCACCTCGGCGGTGTGCGCCGTGCCCGCGTACGTACCGCCGATGAACCAGCGGCTGCCGTTGCGGCGGGCCAGGACCGCGCTGCTTCCGGGCTCACCCGCCAGCAGCCGGGTGTCGTCCCAGACGTCCGGCAGCTGCTCCAGGAAGTGCCGGGCCACCGGTCGGGCTTCGTACGACTCGGGGGTACCGGCCAGGTTCTGGACCCCGGACTCGTACAGCGCCGACAGGCCCAGCTCACCCGCGTCGGACGCGGCGTTGGGCCGGTTCGGGCGGTGGAAGGCGCCGGGGGTGAAGTCCATGGAGCCGATCACGTTCCGGGTGAACGGGAGCGTGGTCAGATGCTGGGCGGTGTTCGTCTTCTTCTCCTCGCCGTTGACGCCCTCCAGCGACATGACGTGCGGCCAGGTGCGCTGGATGCCCTTGGGGATCGTGGAGCCGTGGAAGTTGACCAGGAGGTGGTGGGCTGCCGTCTCGGGGAGGATCTCGTCGTACCACCGGAACGTCTCCTGCGCCTCCGAGTCCATGAAGTCGATCTTCACCCCCTTGACGCCCCACTTCTCCAGTGTGGGCAGCCACTGGGCGCGCTCCTCGGCGGTGTCCAGGTCGCGGTGGTGGATCCAGACCTGGATTCCGACGCCGCGCTCCCTGCCGTAGCGCACCAGCTCCGGAATCCAGCTGTGGGACTGCCAGCCGGGGTCGGTGACGTCCCACTGGTCCGGGTCGAAGTACCAGCCCGCGTCGACGACGGTGTACGGCCAGTGGCGGGGGGCCGCGTAGTCGACGTACCCCTTCTGCATCTCCAGGCTCCGGCCCGCCGGACGCCCGCCCGCCAGCCAGGTCCACAGGGCCCGGCCCGGCTTGATCCAGGAGGTGTCGCGGACCTTGGAGGCCGGGGCGAGATCGTCCGTGAAGGTGGACTCGGTGACGGTCGCCAGGTCGCCGGTGACCACGGCGCGCCAAGGCGTGGTGAGCGCGCCCTTCACCTGGACCTGTTCGTCCCAGAGCTTGACGCGGTAGGTGGGGGAGCCCGTGTCATGGACCAGACGGGCCCCGGAGTAGCTGCCGGTGACGTCGGACTCGGCGACCAGGGCGTAGCCGCCTTTGGTACGGAACAGCCCCTGCATCATGTACTCACCGGCCGGGGCGCCCGTGGCGGAGTACGCGTTGAAGAGGTTCTCGTTGTCCTTGCGGTAGTTGCCGAGCCAGGCGGACGCCCCCTCGGGCAGGGTGAACGCGGAGGTCTCGCGCAGGACGTTGCCCGTGTCACCGGGCAGCACGTAGCGGTAGGCGACACCATCGGCGGAGGCCCGGACGAGCAGATCGAGCCGGGCGCCCGCGGCGGTGCGGAAGCGGAAGCGCGATTCACGCATGTGGACGGTGCGGCTCCGGGTCTTGCCCGCGCCCGTGCGGTAGTGCTCGTCCACCGAGCGGTCGCTGCGGCCGAGGAACCCCAGCCCCGAGGTGAGGTCGGCCCGCTCGGTCACGATCCCCACGGGTGACGGGGCGATGACCGTCCCGCCCTCGCGGGACACCGTCAGGCCCAGTGATCCGGTCGCACGGTCGAGCCGCAGCTCGGCGCGGGGCCCGTCGGGCTGGTCCCGTACCGTCCAGGTGCTGTCCTCGGCGCGTGCGCCGGCCGCCGTCAGCAGCGTCGACGCGAGCGCGCCGCACAGGATCACCGACAGCGCTCCGATGCGGGTTCTCCATGGCTTGTGCAGTGACACGATTTCTCCCAGTCCGCAGGCTCATCGTTCACAGACCTGACCATTGGTCCGATGAGTGGGAGAATGATGGTGGACTGAGGGGGCGTCAAGGTCTCTGACGGCAAATACATCGGGTCAATAGAGGAGAGGGCGGGGAGTCGTCCCGGATCTCCCGCTGTGTCCCCGTTCAGCTCCAGCCGTGCACGATCAGCGAAAGACCGACCGTGAAGCCGCCGCCCAGCAGGATCAGACAGCGGCCGTAATGACGACGGTGACGGCGCATCAGCAGTCCGAAGGCGGCGAAGCCGAGCCCCAGCGTGAGGGTCCGGGAGCCGCGCGCCGCAGTCGATGCGCCGAGCCAGTCGAGCGCGGGGACTCCGGCGCGGCCCGCCTCGGCGCCGTACACCTTGAAGGGGATGCCGTTCCACGGCTGGTGACGAACAGCGGACGCGCCCTCCAGGGCCAGCTCGCCGCGGACCTCGGCGCGCATCCGGTCCGTGGTCAGCGGTGCGGGCAACTGCACGCCTGCGGAGGCCAGTTGGAGGGCGAGCAAGCCACCGGCCAGACTGCCGGCGAGTGCGCCCAGCGACATCTTCAGTGCCACCCGCGGCACCGCCACACAGACCGCGCCCAGCAACAGCTCCGGCATCAACGGCCAGCTCAGCGCCTCCGCCAGCGCCCAGACGAACGCCAGCGGTACGCCCCGGCGCGAGGTCACGACCGACGCCACCCGGCGCCGCGCCGCGGAGTCCCTCAGCGGCTCGGCGACCGTACGCGAGTGCAGCGCAACCACCGCGTCGCGGGCCTCCTTGGGCGTGACCGCCGACGGCAGCGGGTCACCGATCGACACACGCACCAGCGCCGAGCGCAGCCGGCCGTGCTTGGGCAGCAGCCGGTCCGTGCCCGCGATCCCCACCGGTACGACCGGGACACCCGCCTGCCCGGCGAGGACCAGCGCGCCCCGGTGGAAGGAGCCCAGCTCGCCGTCCCTGCCCCGGGTGCCCTCCGGGAACAGGACGACCGCCCGGCCCGACCGCAACTCGTCCGCCATGGACAGCAGGTCGTCCATGCCGCCTCCGCTTCGCCGCACCGGGAACCCTGCCGCGAGCCTGCGGCAGATCCGGCGCCGCCACGGCGAGGCGAACCAGTAGTCGGCCGCCGCGCCGATCGCCGGGGTGTGCCGGGCGTCGAGTGCGGCGAGGAGCGCCGCCGTGTCCGCGTGCGAGGAGTGGTTGGCGACGACGACACAACCGCCGCGCGGCAGCCGGCCGCGCCGCTCCACCCCGCCGGTGAGGCTGAGGACGCCCCACCACAGGCCGCGCCGGAGCGCGGCGGCGAAGCGTGAGCGCACGGGCGGTGCGACCCGGTCACGGACGCGCGGGAGCGTGGAGGTCATGTCATCACCATCGCCAGGAGAAGGGCCACGAGCAGGGAGTCGATCCGGTCGAGGAGGCCGCCGAAGCCGGGCAGCCAACTGCCCGCGTCCTTCACCCCCGACTCGCGCTTGACCATCGATTCGAGCAGATCGCCGAGGACACAGCCGCCGAGCACCGCAGCCCACAGGGGGAGAGTGAACTCGCCCAGTACGAGCAGGAGTACGGCTGTTGCCGCCGCAGCGCCGAACACGCCCGCCCAGGTCTTGTTGGGGGAGAGCGGCGACAACGGCCGGGCGAGCGGGCCGCGGCGGCCCAGCGCTGTACCGCCGCACCAGGCGCCGACATCGCCGAGCGCCACCGCGAGCCCCACCGCGACACCCGTATCGCCGAGCGTCACCAGACCGGTCAGCGCGACCGGGATCCACAGCAGTCCGAGGACCGTACGGGCGGTGCGGGTGAACCCCGCCCGGTCGTCCCCGGCCAGCACCGGAGGAAGCGCGGCCGCGACCAGCAGCAGCGCCGCCGCCCGTACGTCGAGGACCTGGGGCGCGAGCCACGCCAGCGCCGGGAGCGCGAGCGCGGCCACCGCCAGCACCGCGTGATCGCCGCGCCTCAGCCCCGCCATCGTCACGAACTCGCTCACCGCGATTACCCCGAGCCCCGCGGCCAGCGCGAACGTCCCGCCGCCGCCCAGGAAGTACGCCCCCAGGAAGACCGGGGCGACCAGCGCCCAGGTCCGCCACCGCTTGCGCAGCTCGGCCCGCATCCGGACCTTCGACGGCAGTACGGCGACGGCGACGCCGCCCGCCCCCAGCACACCCGCGACCAGCGGCACGGCCCGTGCCGCCGCCTCCTCGGCGATCAGTACGGCGCTCATGCCAGCTCCCGCCACAACCAGGCCAGCCGGAGCGCGGCGGTGAGCAGCGAACCGGCGGCGATCACGATCAGAACGGGTACGGACCAGCCGCTCGCCGCGGCGACCACGACCAGCAGACAGCGCTCGGTCTTGCCGACGGGGCCGCCGTTGCGCCGGGGCGCGCCCGCCGCCGCGCCGGCCAGCGACACCCAGGACGGCAGCGTCGCCGCGAGCCCGGCCGCCGCCACCAGCCACAGCGGGGCGAGCGCCAGGAAACCGGCCAGCACGACCAGATCCGCCAGCCGGTCGCCGAGTTCGTTGAGCACCGCGCCGCGCCTGGTCGTCCGGCCCGTGTCGCGGGCCAGCGCCCCGTCCAGGTTGGCGAAGGCGAGCCGGGCCGCGAGCAGCACGGCGACCGGCAGGGCGGCGAGGCCGGTGGGCAGCCAGGCCAGTGCGGCGGCGGCACCGGCCGCCGAGACCACGCCGGCCGCGGTGAGGGTGTCGGGCGACACCTCGCGACGGACCAGCGAGGCGCGGACACCGGAGAGCCGGTCCGCGTACCAGGGCTTGAGGGCGTATAGGCCATTCATGGGCCCAACTCTCTTGCGACGCACCATTCTTCGACACGTGGCAGGTACTCAGATGGGGGCTGAGTACCTGATGGCTGCGGTGCCTGGGAGGCTGGAGTGCATGACTGAGCCGACCGAGCCGACTCTGCACACCGCGCACACCTGCCTGCTGACCCCGGCCGCCCTCGATGAGATCCGCACCTTCCTGGACACCGCCTTCGAAGGAGACTTCAGCGACGACGACTGGGACCACGGTCTCGGCGGCATCCACGCGTATGTACGGGACGGCAGCGGGCTTCTCGCCCACGGCAGCGTCGTCCAGCGCCGGGTGATCCACGAGGGCCGCTCGTACCGGATCGGCTACGTGGAGGCCGTGGCCGTCCGCGCCGACCGCCGCCGGGAAGGGCTCGGCGGGCGCGTGATGGCCATGCTGGAACAGGTCGTCGACGGGGCGTACGCCTTCGGGGCCCTGTCCGCATCGGCTGCCGGGGCCGCGCTCTACGCGGGGCGCGGCTGGCTGGTGTGGCCGGGGCGGATCGCGGTACTGGGACGGTACGGGGTGGAGCGGCTGCCGGACGAGGAGGGCAGCATCCGCATCCGCGGTGTGGCAGGCCCCGTGCTGCCGCCTGCGTCCGGGACGCTGATCTTCGACTGGCGGGACGGGGACGTGCTGTGAGCGGGCGGTGGGTGACCGGAGGACCGCAGCCGGGGGTGGGCCCTGATCCGGGAACCACTGAGGGCGGCCGTAAACCTCCGTCTCAGATAGTAGGAAGTCCGAGTAATTGTGGAGACAGACCGGCCGAGCTGTCCTAACTTTGTAGAAGCCGAACGTCTCGCTAGATCCAGCGACTGGCGGTCGTGAGTGTGCGCCCCTGTGCAGGCAACCCCTGCGGCGCCCGCTCCCCGCCCCTTCCGGCGCCTCGAAATCCTGATCTCGAAATCACGTTCACGATTTTTCGATCTCGAAATCCTCGCGATCTCAAGGAGTCGATCCACCATGGCCGAGACGACTGTCCGCCGAGTCCGTCACACCCACCGCCCGACCGAGTCGGAGCGCCAGAATGCCGCCGCCGCCCTGCAGCGGGCCCTCGACCGCAGGGACAACGGCGGCTCCACGGGCCACTGAGAACGGTCAGCCGCGGCCGATCTGGAAATGGTCGATGCGCTCGCCCGACTCGGCGAGTGCGGTGACCTTCATCCGGGCGTGCCGTCCGGGATCCGGGCGTGCCGTCCGGGCTGCAGGCGCCGGTCCAGCCGGCGCGTCTGCCTGCCGTCGCTGATCCCGAAGTTGGCCGGGATCTCGTACGAGACGTCATTGGCGTCGAGGGCGATGACCCCCACGTTGCCGTGCACGAACGAGTACGCACCGGGCTGGTTCCACCGGGTCCGGACCGTTGCCGGGCAGCGTCCAGCGGGCGTTCTGGCCGCCGTGGCCGTCCGGCGAGTACCAGGCCTCCATGTCGTGGTTGCCGGTGGTCACCATCCACGGCACGGTCTCCGTCCGGGCCAGGAACCGGTCCCAGGTGCGGGCGTCGTAGGTGAATGGATGAGCGATACACGCACAGCTCCCCATATGTCCGCATGGTGGACGTGACGTGTCATGGTGTGGGACGCGCAGTAAGGTGCGGACATGTCTCGCAGCATCAATCTCGCAGTGATCCCTGGTGACGGTATCGGCCAGGAGGTAGTGGCTCAGGGCCTCAAGGTCCTCAATGCTGTTCTCCCGCAGGATGTGAAGCTGGAGACCAAGGAGTTCGACTTCGGCGCCAAGCGCTACCACGCGACCGGTGAGACCCTCACCGACGCGGATGTCCAGGCGCTCAAGCAGCACGACGCAATCCTGCTCGGCGCGATCGGTGACCCCTCGGTTCCGTCCGGCGTCCTGGAGCGCGGCTTCCTGCTGAAGCTCCGTTTCCTCTTCGACCACCATGTGAACCTGCGGCCGTCGAAGCTCCTCCCGGGTGTCGCGACCCCGCTCAAGGGGCAGCCGGAGATCGACTTCGTGGTGGTCCGCGAGGGCACCGAGGGCCCGTACACCGGCAATGGCGGCTCGATCCGCACCGGCACCCCGCACGAGGTCGCCACCGAGGTCTCGGTCAACACCGCCTTCGGTGTCGAGCGTGTGGTCCGTGACGCCTTCGCCCGCGCCCAGGCCCGCCCGCGCAAGAAGCTGACGCTGGTCCACAAGAACAACGTGCTGACCTACGCCGGGCACCTGTGGACCAATATCTTCAACGAGGTCGCGGCCGAGTTCCCGGACGTCACCACCGACTACCTGCACGTGGACGCGGCGACGATCTTCCTCGTCACGCAGCCCGAGCGCTTCGACGTGATCGTCACCGACAACCTCTTCGGCGACATCATCACCGACCTCGCCGCGGCCGTCTCCGGCGGCATCGGCGTCGCGGCCTCGGGCAACATCAACCCGAGCGGCGAGTTCCCCTCGATGTTCGAGCCGGTCCACGGCTCCGCCCCGGACATCGCGGGCCAGGGCAAGGCCGACCCCACGGCCGCCATCCTCTCCGTCGCCCTTCTGCTGCGCCACCTCGGCTACGAGACCGAGGCCGTGCGCATCGAGGACGCCGTCTCCGCCGACCTCGCGGAGCGCGACAGCACGACGACTCGTACCACCGACCGGATCGGCGACGCGCTCGCGGTACGCGTAGCGAGCTGACCCGACGACTCCATTTTCGAAGCCGCCGGGTCGCAACCGCACCCGGCGGCTTCTCCTGCGCGGTCCCGGGTGCCACCATCGACCACTGGACCGCATTCACGTCATTTCGTGCACGGCCACCCGGGAGCGATAATCGAACGGGGCCGTGGCTCGCGGTGAAGCTCGGACGTCCTAGCACCTGTCTGACAGGAGCGGCGTGAGCGCGGTCCAACACACACAACCGGTGAAGGACACGCACACATGACGACGCCCACGATCGAGCTCAAGCCCTCCTCGAACCCGCTGTCCGACGCGGAGCGCGAGGCGATCCTGGTAAAGCCCGGATTCGGCCGCTACTTCACCGATCACATGGTGACGATCCGGTGGACCGAGGGCCGCGGCTGGCACGACGGCCAGCTCGTCCCCTACGGCCCGCTCTCCCTCGACCCCGCGACCACGGTCCTGCACTACGCGCAGGAGATCTTCGAGGGCCTCAAGGCCTACCGCCGGCCCGACGGCTCCGTCGCCACGTTCCGCCCCGAGGCGAACGCCAAGCGTTTCCAGGCATCGGCGCACCGGCTGGCCATGCCGGAACTGCCCGTCGAGACGTTCATCGAGGCGTGCGACGTGCTGGTCCAGCAGGACAAGGCATGGGTTCCGGCACACGGTGGCGAGGAGTCGCTCTACCTGCGCCCGTTCATGATCGCGACCGAGGTCGGCCTCGGTGTGAAGCCCGCCAACGAGTACCTCTTCGTCGTCATCGCCTCGCCCGCCGGTGCCTACTTCCCCGGTGGCGTCAAGCCGGTCTCCATCTGGCTCTCCGAGGACCGCGTCCGCGCCGTCCCCGGCGGCATGGGCGACGCCAAGACCGGCGGCAACTACGCGGCGTCCCTCCTCGCCCAGGCGGAGGCCGCGGCGAAGGGCTGCGACCAGGTCGCCTACCTCGACGCGGTCGAGCACAAGTGGGTCGAGGAACTCGGCGGCATGAACCTGTACTTCGTGTACGGGAACAAGATCATCACCCCGGCCCTGACCGGCTCCCTGCTCGCCGGCGTCACCCGTGACTCGCTGCTCAAGGTCGCCCGCGACCTCGGCTACGAGTCCGAGGAGGGCCGCGTCTCCATCGACCAGTGGCGGACCGACACCGCGAACGGCACCCTCACCGAGGTCTTCGCCTGCGGTACCGCAGCCGTCATCACCCCCGTCGGCACCGTCAAGTCCGCGGGCGGCGAGTGGACCCAGAGCGAGGGTGCGCCCGGCGAGGTCACGATGAAGCTGCGTGAGCGCCTGCTGGACATCCAGCGTGGCGTCGCCGAGGACACCCACGGTTGGATGCACCCGCTCGGCTGACGAGAGGCCTCAGGATCTCCTGGTCCGACCCTGTCGTATGCGCGAAGGCCGCGCCCGGTTTCTGCCGGGTGCGGCCTTTGTCGTGCTCCCGGACCGGCGGCGTGGTTGGAGCGTCGCTCAAAAGTGACGAAGTCGAGCTTTTGGTTACTGCTGATCCACGGTTAGAGTGCTGCTCTAAACAGGAGGTGTGCGGGCGTGCGACTGACCCCGACGGAACGTGACCGGCTGCTGCTCTTCGGCGCCGCCGAACTGGCCCGGGCCCGCCGCGCCCGAGGGCTGAAGCTCAATGTCCCCGAGGCGACCGCTCTGATCGCGGACACGGTCTGCGAGGCCGCCCGCGACGGGCGCAGACTCGCCGAGGCCATCGAGGCCGCACGGTCCGTGCTCGGTCCCGACGATGTCCTTCCGGGGGTCGCCGATGTGGTGACCGAAGTCCATGTGGAGGCCGTCTTCGATGACGGTTCGCGGCTCGCCGTGGTTTCCCGGCCGCTGGGCGGCGGGCTCGGCGACGACGCTCCCGGGGCCGTCGTCCCGGGTCCCGCCACGCCCGAGCCGGAACCGGCGGCGCGCCTCGCGGTCCGCAACACCGCGACCGTGCCGGTCTCAGTGACGTCGCACTTCCACTTCTTCGAGGCCAACCCGCGGCTCGACTTCGACCGGGCGGCGGCGTACGGGATGCGGCTCTGCGTCCCCGCCGGTTCCTCCGTCCGCTTCGGGCCGGGGGAGTCGGTCGAGGTGGGGCTGGTGCCCATCGGCGGAGACCGGATCGCCATCGGGTTCGCCGGGCTGGTCGACGGACCGCTCGACGCGCCCGGCGCACGCGACGAGGCCCTGCGGCGCGCGGTGGCATGCGGATACCTGGGAGCAGAGCGATGAGTATCGATCCGTACGAGTACGCCTCCGTCCACGGCCCGCGGGCCGGGGACCGGGTCAGGCTCGGTGACTCCGGGCTGACCGTCCGCGTCGAGTCGGACGCACAGCAGTACGGCGAGGAATTCCTCGCCGGATTCGGCAAGACCGCCCGCGACGGGCTGCATCTCAAGGCCGCCGCCGTCCGGGACACCTGCGATGTCGTCATCAGCAATGTGCTGGTCATCGACGCCGTGCAGGGCATCCGCAAGGTGTCGATCGGTATCCGCGAGGGCCGGATCTCGGCGATCGGGCGGGCCGGTAACCCGGACACCCTCGACGGCGTCGATGTCGTTGTCGGCACAGGGACGACGATCGTCTCCGGCGAGGGGATGATCGCGACGGCGGGCGCTGTCGACACCCATGTCCATCTGCTCTCGCCGCGGATCATGGAGGCATCGCTCGCCTCCGGTGTCACCACGATCATCGGCCAGGAGTTCGGCCCCGTCTGGGGTGTCGGCGTCAACTCGCCCTGGGCCCTGCGCCATGCGTTCAACGCGTTCGACGCCTGGCCGGTCAACATCGGCTTCCTGGGGCGCGGTTCGTCCTCCCACGAGGCGCCGTTGGTCGAGGCGCTCGCGGAGGGCGGGGCCTGCGGCTTCAAGGTCCACGAGGACATGGGCGCCCACACCCGCGCCCTGGACACCGCACTGCGGGTCGCCGAGGAACACGACGTCCAGGTCGCCCTGCACAGCGACGGGCTGAACGAGTGCCTGTCGGTCGAGGACACCCTGCGTGTCCTCGAAGGCCGCACGATCCACGCCTTCCACATCGAGGGCTGCGGCGGCGGACACGTCCCCAACGTCCTCAAGATGGCGGGCGTCGAGAACGTCATCGGCTCGTCCACCAACCCGACGCTGCCCTTCGGCAGGGACGCCGTCGCCGAGCACTACGGGATGATCGTCTCCGTACACGACCTCAAGACGGACCTGCCGGGCGACGCCGCCATGGCCCGCGACCGCATCCGCGCCGGGACGATGGGCGCCGAGGACGTCCTGCACGACCTGGGCGCCATCGGTATCACGTCCTCCGACGCGCAGGGCATGGGACGGGCCGGTGAGACGGTACGCCGCACCTTCGCGATGGCCGGGAAGATGAAGGCCGAACTCGGCCCGATGGACGGGGACGGCCCCGCGGACGACAACGCCCGGGTGCTGCGCTACATCGCCAAGCTCACCATCAACCCCGCCATCGCCCACGGCCTCGCGCACGAGATCGGCTCCATCGAGACCGGGAAGCTCGCCGACATCGTGCTGTGGCGGCCCGAGTTCTTCGGTGCGAAGCCGCAGCTCGTGCTGAAGTCCGGCTTCCCGGCGTACGGGGTCACGGGCGACCCGAACGCCGCCACCGACACCTGTGAACCCCTGGTCCTCGGACCGCAGTTCGGAGCGTACGGAGCCACCGCGGCCGATCTCTCCGTGGCCTTCGTCTCGCAGGCCGCGACCCAGCTCGGCGCGGACCTGATGCCCACGCGCCGGCGCCGTGTCGCAGTGCGCGGGACGCGCGGCATCGGCCCCGGCGACCTCGTCCACAACTCCCGTACCGGAGAAGTCGCGGTGGACGCCCACAGCGGTCTGGTCACCCTGGACGGCGACCCGCTGCGCTCCGAGCCGGCCGACTCCGTCTCCCTCAACCGCCTCTACTTCCTCTGACACCTTTCAAGGACGCTTCATGACCTTCCGCATGCCGCCCGAGTGGGCCCCGCACGAACGCACCTGGATGGCCTGGCCGGGCCCCAACCCCACCTTCGACACCGACGCCGAACTGGACGAGGCCCGCAGCGCCTGGGCCACCGTCGCCCGCGCCGTCCGCCGCTTCGAACCCGTCACGATGGTCGTCGGCCCGGGCCAGGAGGACAGCGCCCGCGCACTTCTCGGCCCGGACATCGAGCTGGCCGTCCGTCCGCTCGACGACGCCTGGATGCGCGACATCGGCCCCACCTTCGTCAGTGACGGGCGTCAACTGGCCGCCGTCGACTGGACGTTCAACGGCTGGGGCGCCCAGGGGTGGGCCCGCTGGGAGCATGACCAGCACATCGCCCGCGCCGTCGCCGGTCTCGCGGCCGTCCCCGTACACAGCTCGACGCTCGTCAACGAGGGCGGCGCCATCCATGTCGACGGCGAGGGCACCGTTCTGCTCACCGAAACCGTCCAGCTCGGCAAGGAACGCAACCCCGACTGGACCCACGAGCAGGTCGAGGCCGAGATCCACGCCAGGCTCGGCACCGAGAAGGCCATCTGGCTGCCCCGCGGACTGGCCGGTGACTACGGCACGTACGGCACCCTCGGTCATGTCGACATCGTCGCCGCCTTCGCCCGCCCCGGCACCGTCGTCGCCCATGTCCAGCCGGACCCGGCCCACCCCGACCACGAGATCACCCGTGAGACCGTCCGCATCCTGCGCGCCGCCACCGACGCCAGGGGCCGCTCCCTGAACGTGGTGGAGGTCCCCGCGCCCACCGTGCTGAAGGCCGACGGGGAGTGGGTCGACTACTCCTACATCAACCATTACCTCTGCAACGACGGCGTGGTTCTCTGCGCCTTCGACGACCCGCGCGACAAGGAGGCGGCGGCGATCTTCGGCGAGCTGTTCCCCGACCGTACGGTGACACTCGTCGACGCCCGTACGATCTTTGCCGGCGGTGGAGGCATCCACTGCATCACGCAGCAGCAGCCGAAGGTCTGAACCGTGCCCCCCGCTCCACGCCGTCGCAACACCGCCCCGCCCCGCGAGGAAGTGCTGGCCGCCGCCATGGCCACCATCGCCGAGCGGGGCCTCGACGGCCTCACCATGGCCGGGCTCGGCCGTGAGGTCGGCATGAGCAGCGGACACCTCCTCTACTACTTCCGCACCAAGGACGAGCTGCTGCTCCAGACCCTGGAGTGGAGCGAGGGCCGGCTCGGCGCACAGCGGCGCACCCTGCTGTCCGGTCGGGTGACGGTCCGCGAACGGCTCGACGCGTACATCGATCTGTACCTCCCCGACGGCCACCGCGATCCGCACTGGACGCTCTGGCTGGAGGTCTGGAACCGCTCGCAGAACGCCGACGACGACGCACGCGCCCGGCAGGCCGCGATCGAGGGCGCCTGGCACCGCGACCTGGTGGCGCTGCTGGCGGAAGGCGCCTCGCGCGGGGAGTTCCGTACCGTCGACGCCGAACGGTTCGCGACCCGGCTGCGCGCCCTGCTCGACGGGTTCAGCGTCCATGTCGCGGTCGGTATCCCCGGCACCGGCCGCTTCCAAGTCCTCGACCAGGTGCGGGAGTTCATCGACGACTCGCTTACCGCACCGGAGCGGCCCGTTCTGCCGTGAACTAAACGCACTCAAGTACGCCTGATCGTTGCCCGTTGCGGCCTTGTTGCGCTCCCGGCTGTTCGGGCACGGTGGCGGACCATGGGACGAGAGCAGTGGAAGAAAATCTGGGTCGGCTCCGCCGGCAACATGGTCGAGTGGTTCGACTGGTTCGTGTACGCGACCTTCGCGGTCTACTTCGCGGATTCGTTCTTCCCCGAAGGCAATGAGACCGCCAATCTCATGAACACCATGGGCATCTTCGCCGTCGGCTTCTTCATGCGGCCGGTCGGCGGCTGGCTGCTCGGCCGGATCGGTGACCGCAAGGGCCGCAAGGCCGCGCTCACCCTCACCGTCACCCTCATGTCGGCCTCCGCGGTCCTCATCGCCATCGCGCCGACGTACGACGTCGCGGGATACGGCGGTGTCGCCGTCCTGCTGGTGGCCCGGCTGCTGCAGGGCCTCAGCGTCGGGGGCGAGTACGCCGCCAGCGCCACCTATCTGACCGAGGCGTCCGCGCCCCACCGGCGCGGCTTCGCCTCCAGCTTCCAGTACGTGTCCATGACCGCGGGACAGCTCATCGGCCTCGGCCTCCAGATCATCCTGCAGCGCAACATGTCGGACGCGGCCCTGCACAGCTGGGGCTGGCGCATCCCGTTCATCGTCGGTGCGCTCGGTGCCGCGATCGTCTTCTATCTGCGCCGCTCGATGCTGGAGACCGAGGTGTACGCGGAGTCCGGCGCCGCCGAGCAGGAGGACCGCGGCACGCTGAAGGCGCTGTGGCAGCACAAGCGCGAGGCGTTCCTGGTGATGGCGCTGACCATGGGCGGGACCGTCGCGTACTACACGTACACGACCTATCTCACCAAGTTCCTCTCCAAGAGCGCCGGCATGGAGAAGTCCACCGCCTCGCTCGTCAGCTTCTGCGCCCTGTTCGTCTTCATGTGCATCCAGCCGCTGGCCGGACTGCTCTCCGACCGGATCGGCCGCCGCCCACTGCTGATCACCTTCGCCGTCGGCTCGACCTTCCTGACCGTGCCGATCATGACGATGCTCAAGCACGCGGGCACCTTCTGGCCCGCGTTCGGCCTGGCGCTCCTCGCACTGGTCGTCGTCACCGGCTACACCTCGATCAACGCCTGTGTGAAGGCCGAGCTCTTCCCGACCGGCATCCGCGCCCTGGGCGTCGCCCTCCCGTACGCCATCGCCAACGCGCTCTTCGGCGGAACCGCCGAGTACGTGGCGCTCTGGTTCAAGAAGTCGGGCGTCGAGTCCGGCTTCTACTGGTACGTGGCGGGCTGCGCGGCGGTTTCCCTGGTCGTCTACCTGACCATGCGCGAGACCCGCGGCATCGACCTCGGCCGGGTCGGTGCCGACCGCAGGACAGGGCAGGCGGCCCCGGCGGAGTCGTCCGGAGCGACGAGCGTCACGCCCGCATCCTGAGACGGGCCACGGCACGGAGGCAGCCCTGTGCAAGACTGCCTCCGTGCCCTCGTTCGTCATGATTATCGGCAACAGGCGCGCCGGTCCGCAGTGACCGTCCCGTACCACCATGTGCGGCACGGCCACCGTGCCCCAGACCCGCGCGCAGACCTCTCGCACCCGCGAGGGGTTTTTTCGTTTTCCGGCCCTCACCCCGGCCGGGGTGAGGTGCGCGGGATGATGGGGGCAAGTGGAGCCAGATCGTCCGGATCCACTCATCCGACAGGAGTTCAGACCAGCATGACCACCAAGGCCAAGGCCACCGACGACAGTTTCCATGTCTTCGACACCACACTGCGCGACGGGGCCCAGCGTGAAGGCATCAACCTGACGGTCGCGGACAAGCTGACCATCGCGCGGCACCTGGACAACTTCGGCGTGGGCTTCATCGAGGGCGGCTGGCCCGGCGCCAACCCCCGGGACACCGAGTTCTTCGCCCGCGCCCAGCAGGAGATCGAGTTCAAGAACGCCGAGCTGGTCGCCTTCGGCGCGACCCGCAGGGCCGGTGGCAAGGCCGCCGAGGACCACCAGGTCAAGGCGCTGCTGGACTCCGGTGCCCCCGTGATCACGCTGGTCGCCAAGTCCCACGACCGCCATGTGGAACTCGCCCTGCGCACCACCCTCGAAGAGAACCTGGAGATGGTCCGCGACACCGTCTCCTTCCTCCGTGAGCAGGGCCGCCGGGTCTTCGTGGATTGCGAGCACTTCTTCGACGGCTACCGCGCCAACCCCGAGTACGCCAAGGCCGTCGTCCGCGCCGCCTCCGAGGCCGGCGCCGATGTCGTCATCCTCTGCGACACCAACGGCGGGATGCTCCCGGCCCAGGTCCAGGCCGTCGTCTCCACCGTCCTCGCCGACACCGGCGCCCGGCTCGGCATCCACGCCCAGGACGACACCGGCTGCGCGGTCGCCAACACCCTGGCCGCCGTCGACGCGGGCGCCACCCACGTCCAGTGCACCGCCAACGGCTACGGCGAACGGGTCGGCAACGCCAACCTCTTCCCCGTCGTCGCCGCCCTGGAACTCAAGTACGGCAAGACCGTCCTGCCCGAGGGCGCACTCGCCGACATGACCCGCGTCTCGCACGCGATCGCCGAGGTCGTCAACCTGACGCCCTCCACCCACCAGCCCTATGTGGGTGTTTCCGCCTTCGCCCACAAGGCCGGACTGCACGCCTCCGCGATCAAGGTCGACCCCGACCTGTACCAGCACATCGACCCCGCGCTGGTCGGCAACACCATGCGGATGCTCGTCTCCGACATGGCGGGCCGCGCCTCCATCGAGCTCAAGGGCAAGGAGCTCGGCATCGACCTCGGAGGCGACCGCGAACTCGTCGGCCGGGTCGTCGAACGCGTCAAGGAGCGCGAGCTCAAGGGCTACACGTACGAGGCCGCCGACGCCTCCTTCGAACTGCTGTTGCGCGCCGAGGCCGAGGGCCGGGCACGCCGCTACTTCCGCACCGAGTCCTGGCGCGCCATCGTCGAGGACCGCCCCGACGGCACGCACGCCAACGAGGCGACCGTGAAGCTCTGGGCCAAGGGCGAGCGCATCGTCGCCACCGCCGAGGGCAACGGCCCGGTCAACGCACTCGACCGGGCGCTGCGCGTCGCGCTGGAGCGGATCTACCCGCAGCTCGCCAAGCTGGAACTGGTCGACTACAAGGTCCGCATCCTCGAAGGCCGCACCGGCACCGAGTCCACCACCCGCGTCCTCATCACCACGGGCGACGGCACCGGCGACTGGGCCACGGTCGGCGTCGCGGAGAACGTCATCGCGGCGTCCTGGCAGGCGCTGGAGGACGCCTACACGTACGGGCTGCTGCGTGCCGGGATCGAGCCGGCGGAGTAGTCGTCGCAGGCGGGCCCACCGCACGTTCGCCGTGGGCCCGCCGGACCGGTCGTGCCGCTCAGGCCAGAGAAGGACTACGGCATCCCGACCGTCATCACCGAGAACGGCGCCGCCTTCGACGACACCGTCCCCGAGGGGCCGGATCCACGACGCCGACCGCTGAAGGAGGCGTACCGGACCGGGTGGTGGCGCACAAGCCGCCCACCTGGGTTAGCTTCGATATATGCGGAACAGGCTGTTCCCGACCTTGTTGGCCGGCCTGCTGCTGATTCTCTCGGTGGCCGTGCTCGCCATGGCGCCCGCTGCGCCCACAGCGGTCGGTGCATCCACCATCAATGATGTCGCGCAGGCGCTGCGCAAGGGCCCGGTGTACGTCGACCCGGCCGCCGCCGACCAGCTCTCCCCGGGACAGGCGGCCGCCCTGACGAAGAAGATCAAGGACGCCGACAAGCCCGTTCTCGTGGCGGTGCTGCCGCGGACCTCGGCGTTCCCCGAGCAGAACCTGCTCACCACCCTGCGCACCGACACCGGCATCACCGGCGTCTACGCGGTCCGCCTCGGCAACGGGTTCAACGCGGGCGCCGACCCCACGGTGATGTCCACCCGGGCGGTCCAGAACCTCACCGCCGCCGTGAGGACACCCGGCACGGACACCGACGCCGCGACGCAGCTGAACGCCTTCGTCGACCGGGCCGTCGAACAGGCCCGGGGCAGCGCCCCCGCCTCCTGGGGCGGCTCCTTTGCGGGCGACGGATCATCGTCCACCGTCGGACTGATCACAGTCGGCGCGATCCTGGTGCTGGGCGCCGGCACGGCCTACACGATCTTCCGGCGCAACCGGAAGCGCAAGGAGGACGAGGAGCGGGCCGCACTCGACAAGCTCCGGGTCGTCGTGGACGAGGACATCACCGCGTACGGAGAAACCCTGGACCGGCTCGACTTCCACCCCGCCGAGGCGGGCGCCGACGACAGCATGCGCGCCGACTACGAGCGGGCACTCGACTCCTACGAGAGCGCCAAAATCCGCATGTCGAAGGCCCAGCACCCATCCGATGTGCGCGGGGTCACCCAGGCCCTGGAGGACGGCCGCTTCTCCCTCGCCGTCCTGGAGGCCCGACGCAAGGGCGGTGAACCGCCCGCCCGCCGCCCGCCGTGCTTCTTCGACCCGCGCCACGGCCCCTCGGTCGCCGACGTCCGGTGGTCCCCGTCCGGCGGAACGGCCCGTGAGGTCCCGGTCTGCGCGGCGGACGAGATCCGGCTGCGCGAGGGCGAGGAGCCGCTCGGCCGTACCGTCGACACGGGCGACGGCCGCCGCCGCCCGTACTGGGAGGCGGGCCCGGCGTACGGCCCCTGGGCGGGCGGTTACTTCGGCGGTGGTCTGCTCCCCGGCCTGCTGGTCGGCACACTGCTCGGCTCGGCGCTGTCGAGCCCGGCGTACGCGGCGGAGTACGGCGGCGGTGACTTCGACTCCGGCGGTGACTGGAGCGGCGGGGACTTCTCCGGCTCCGACTTCGACTCGTCGGGCTTCGACGGCGGCGGCTTCGGCGGCGGCGACCTCGGGGGCGGCGGATTCGACGGAGGCGGGTTCTGAGCCGCTGACCGGCTATCTCTCGGGCAGGTGCGATTCATGCTAGACCTGAAGTTATGTCTGGTATCGGCCGATTCCGGGCGGCGCTGCGACGCTCCGTCCGGCGACCACATCGGCACGATGGGGGGCGCTCGGGCCAAGCCACCCCCGCGCCGCCCGGCCGGGACATGAGCCACCGCTCCCCGGGCCGCGAACTGCTGTCCCTGTTCAGCCTGCGCACCGTGGCCGGCCAGGTCTTCTGCTTCGTTCTCGGGCTCGTACTCCTGCTCATCGCCGGCGGCGGGGTCGCGCTGGTGCTGCAGGGCCGCAGCGACAGCCTGCAGGAGGCCCGGCTGCGCACAATGAGCGTGGCCGAGACATTCGCCCACTCGCCCGGGATCCTGCCGGCACTGGACAGCAAGAATCCCACCGCCATCCTGCAGCCACGCGCGGAGCAGGTCCGTCGGCAGACACATGTCGATTACGTCGTCGTGGCCGGCCCCCAGGGCATCCGTTACACCCACCCCGACCCCGCGCTGATCGGCAAGCACCTCGTCGGCCCGTACAAGGAGGCACTGGCCGGCCACGGCTTCACCAAGAGCTTCTCCGGCAGTCAAGGGCCGTCGCTCAACTCGGTGGTGCCCGTCAAGCGGCTCGACGGTTCGGTCGCCGGCGTGGTGTCCGTCGGGCTCACCGACAAGTCCGTGAACAGCGTGGCTGCCCGGTCCATCCCGTTCAGCATTGCCGTCGGGGTGGTCGCCTTCGCGGTCACCGCGGGGGGCGCGGTGCTCTTGAGCAGACGGCTGAGCCGTCAGACACACGGGCTCGGACCGGTAGAGATGACCCGGATGTACGAGCACCACGACGCGGTGCTGCACGCGGTCCGCGAGGCCGTCCTCATCGTCGGGGCCGACCACCGGCTGACGCTGGTCAACGACGAGGCCCGCAGACTGCTCGCCCTTCCCCCGGATGCCGAGGGCCGCGCGTTGACGGACCTCGGACTGGCCCCGGAGACCGTGGAACTGCTCGCCTCCGGCCGGACCGTCACGGACGAGGTGCTGCGCGTCGGCAACCGGCTGCTGGCCGTCAACCTCCGTCCGGCGGGCGCGGGTGGCGGGCCGCCCGCCACCGTGGCGACCCTGCGGGACACCACCGAGCTCCGCAAGGTCACAGGCAAGGCGGAGTTCGTCCATGAACGCCTGCTGCTCCTCTACGAGGCCGGTGCCCGGATCGGCACCACCCTCGACGTCAGCCGGACGGCCCAGGAGCTGGCGGATGTGGCGACTCCCGGATTCGCCGACGTCACGAGCGTCGACCTCGCCGATCTCGCGCTCCCCGGGGATGAACCGACCACGCCGGACAGTGCCCCGCTGGACATGCGCCGTACCGCCGTCGCCGCCACGGACCCGGACCAGCCCCTGTACTCGATCGGCCGACTGGTCGGATTCGTTCCCTCCAGGATCCGGGCCATGCGCGTGAACATCGACGAGGTCGGACTGGGGCCCGAGGTGATCACGCAGCTGGGATGGCGGTACTGGGACCCCGAGCGGGCCTCGAAGATCCTGGACTACGGATTCCACTCGGTGCTCTCCGTGCCGCTGCACGCACGCGGCGTCATCCTGGGCCTGGCCAACTTCTGGCGCGCGGGCAATGCCGACCCGTTCGACGAGGACGACCAGTCCTTCGCCGAGGAACTGGTGGCCCGGGCGGCCGTCAACGTGGACAACGCCCGCAGGTACACACGCGAGCACGAAATGGCCGTGACGCTGCAACGCAGCCTGCTGCCTCGCGACCTGCCCGAGCAGAACGCCCTCGATGTCGCCCACCGCTATCTGCCGGCGCGGGCCGAGGTGGGCGGCGACTGGTTCGACGTGATCCCGCTGTCCGGCGCCCGGTTCGCACTGGTCGTCGGTGATGTGGTCGGACACGGGCTGCACGCCGCCGCCACCATGGGGCGGCTGCGCACCAGCATCCACAACTTCTCCGCGCTGGACTTCGCGCCCGACGAGCTTCTCGGACATCTCGACGAACTGGTCAGCCGGATCGACCAGGACGAGGCGGCCGGCGACGGCGCCGAGATCGCCGGAGCCGGCTGCCTGTACGCGATCTACGACGCGGTCTCCGGGAACTGCTCGGTGGCCCGGGCAGGCCACCCCGGGCCCCTGCTGGTCCTCCCGGACGGCAGCGTCGAGGTTCCCGAGGTTCCGGTGGGCCTGCCCCTCGGCATCGGTGGCATGCCCTTCGAGGCGGCCGAGTTCCACGTACCCGAAGGGAGCCGTCTGGTCCTCTACACGGACGGTCTCCTCGAAAGCCGCGACCGGGACATCGACGCCGGCCTGGAGCTGCTGCGCGCCACTCTCGCCGGTCGCGACCGGACACCGGAGCAGACCTGCGACGACGTGCTCGACGCGATGCTGTCCGGGCCGCCGACCGACGACGTCGCCATCCTGGTGGCCCGCACCCGCACGCTCGATCCGGACCAGGTCGCGCAATGGGCCGTGGCCACCGATCCGGCGGCCGTCGCCGGGGTCCGCAAGAACGTCGCCCAATGGCTCTCCGAGCGTGGCCTGGACGAGGAGGCGTTCACCACCGAGCTGATCCTGAGCGAACTGGTCACCAACGCGGTGCGCTACGCCACAGGACCGATCGAGGTCCGCCTGCTGTACGACCGCAACCTGATCTGCGAGGTGTCCGACACCAGCAACACCTCACCGCATCTGCGCTATGCGGCGACGACGGACGAGGGCGGCCGGGGCCTGTTCCTCGTCGCCCAGTTCGCCGAACGCTGGGGCACCCGTTACACCGAGACGGGCAAGGTGATCTGGTCGGAGCAGACGGTCGGCGAATCGGGGACGGAGGAGGACGCTTGAAGCGCGTTGCAGAAGGCTACGAGCGTCGTCGTCCGGAATGCCGACGGAGGGCTGCCGTGCCACGCTGAAACGGGGGTCTCGTCGGCCCCGGCATTGCTCGGCCGGACCGACGGCCCTACCACCCGAGGAGATCGAAATGGCCAGTGACATCACCGGAACCAAAGCGAGCTACAGGAACCCGAGCCCCTCGCACGCGCCGACATCCGGTACCACCCTCCTGGCAGCGGTCCTGTTGATCCTCGGCGGAGCGATGGCGATCTGCGAGGGGATCGCGGCCATCACGAAGGACCGTGTGTTCGTCGTGACGCGCCACTACGTGTTCGAGTTCAGCCTGACGGGCTGGGGCTGGGTCCACCTCATTCTGGGCATCGCCCTCGTCCTCGCCGGCTGTGCCGTGTTCAGCGGAGCCCTGTGGGCGCGGTTCTTCGGTGTCGCCGTTGCCGGCCTGGGCGCGATCGCCAACTTCCTGTGGCTGCCGTACTACCCCTTGTGGGCCTTGGTGCTGATCGCCGTCAACATCCTCGCCGTCTGGGCGCTGTGCATGGGCATGCACCGAGAAGCGGACGCGGGGCTGACGGCCTGACCCCACGCGTCTCGGGCCGCGATCGAGACCGCGCGAAGAACGCCGGCCAGGCGGCGTCCCGTCGACGAGCCGACTCAACTCCCGTGCTGCTCCGCGTGAGTGGGCACGCACCCCTGCCCCGGTTCACGGGTGGCCGCCGGGGCGCGGGCTCAAGGTCTGACGGCCTCGGAGAGTGCTGTCCGCAACTGCTCGTACATCGGAGCCAGTTGACGCAGCCCCGCCTCCAGGGTCCGGTCGTCCCCGGTGACGAGCGGGTGTTGCAGACCGCCGAGGATCCGGGACTGCCGGTTCAGTACGGCCGCGCAATCGGTCAGGCCGATCAGGTCCAGGCAGGCCGCCGCATCTCCGAGACGGCGCGCGCCGACGCGTACGCCGAACCCGGCCATCATGGCGCGGATGCCCGGCGCGAGTCCCTCGGCCACCTGTGAGGCAAGGGCCTCGACCGCAGCCGCTCCGCCGAGCGACCCGGGCGGCATCGCCAGGTCGTCGCGGCCGGCCAGCCACCGCAGGGCGTCGGGCAGCGAATCCCGCAGCGCTTCGGCGACCGTGACGTCGCGTTCCCGGGCGAAGCGGGTGCGCATCACGAACGGTGCGTCGGTGTACGTGACGCTCTTCGCCTCCCAGGCGGCAGCGAAGTCCGCGGTCGGCAGCGTCGCGTACGGGTGGCCGTGCGGGTCGTGGAGCAGCACGGTGTCGCCGTCGACGGCGAGGACCTGTACGAAGTGGTCGCCGCCGTCGGCGGCGGGGGTGCCGGGATGGTAGAGCAGCAGCCCCATGTCCAGGGGCCCGGCCAGGACGGGCCCGTGGGCGCAGGCAGCGCGCAGCTGGTCCAGTGCCTCGTCGGAGGTCCCTCCGTCGGTGCGCTCGCAGCGCATGCCGAGCAGGTCGATGGCGGCGTCCAGGCCCAGATCCGGATCCCAGCCGTACGGGTCGAAGAGCGGCAGGGTGCCCGCGATCAGCTGGACGCCGAAGGGCGAGCCGGTGAGCGTTTCGATGACCGAGGGGGCAGGGGCGTTCGGGCCGAGCGTCATCGCGAGGGAGTTGGTGAAGCAGTACGGGCCGGAGCCGATGTAGCCGGGCATGTGGATCGATCCCTTGTGTCGGTGACCGGGTGGGGCCTCAGTCCAGACCCTCACACCGTGACAAGGTCAAGAAATTGCCGCTCCGGCAAGTATCCTTGCCGATTTCATCGAAGGGGTCGTCCGGTCGGACCACGGCAGTGCACGGTCCCGCCGGACGACGAGCGCCCGCCTTCCGGCCCCAGGCGGGGGAGGGGGGAAGGCGGGCGCGCTCGGGTTCAGGCGTGAAGCAGCGGGAGGCGTCAGGCCTGCGCTGCTGCGGCCTTGATCGCGGAGATGTCGAAGTTGAGCTTGACCTTGTCACTGACCATCACGCCGCCGGTCTCCAGCGCCGCGTTCCAGGTCAGGCCCCAGTCGGAGCGCAGGATGTCCGCACTGCCCTCGAAGCCGACGCGCTCGTTGCCGTAGACGTCGGTGGCGGAGCCGTTGAACTCCAGGTCGATGGCGAGGGGACGCGTGACGTCCTTGATGGTGAGGTCGCCGGTGATGCGGTAGTTGTCGCCGCCGAGCTGTTCGGCGTGTGTGGAGCGGAAGGTCATGAGGGGGAACTTCTCGGCGTCGAAGAAGTCGCCGCTGACCAGGTGGCCGTCGCGGTCGGCGATGCCGGTGTCGATGCTGGCGATCTTGACGTCGATGGAGGCGGCGGAGTTCGCGGGGTTGTGACCGTCGAGCTTCAGGCTGCCCTCGTGCTCGCCGAAGGAGCCGCGCACATTGGTGACCATGGCGTGACGCACGGTGAATCCGATGCTGGTGTGCGCCGGGTCGATCGTGTACTCGCCGGTGAGGGCGGCCAGGGCCGGGTCCACGGCGGGGGCGGTGGCGACCGCGGTGGCGGACGGGGCGTTGTTGTTCTTGCGGTTGAACAGAGCCATGGCTCCTCCTCGGGGGACGTGATCGAGCGGCGGTCGAAGTTGTTGTTTAACCTTCAACGAGAATGACTCTAGCGGCATCTAGTTCAAAGTTCAACATCAGTGGTGCGGATTGTTGCAGGGGCGATTCGCCTGCCGTCATCCGCGCCCTTTGTCCTCTGGCGGACGCGCGTAGAACTCGGGCACTATCTCCCTGCCCCTTATTTGTCATGAGCAGGAGGAGTCCCCCATGGTGTCCCGTATGACACTGCGCCCTGTCCTGACCGCCCTCGCCCTCGTCCTCGGCGTCCTCTTCGCCCCCGGCGTCGGCGTTCTCGGCAGCGGTGCCACCCAGGCCCACGCCGTAACGAAGCTCACCCACGCCCAGGCCACCGCCCGGTTCAGCTCCTCCGGAATCACCTGGTCGTCCTCCGGCGGCTGCTCCAACCGCAACGTGGCCACCTGCACTTCGTTCGACCAGCTCAACCTGGCCACCGCCCAGGGTGCCCAGACCCTCAAGAGCGCCACGGGATGCGCGCTGAACATCACCGGTGGTACCGAGACCGGGCACGCCGGTGGCACGTACTCGCACTGGAACGGGTACAAGCTCGACTTCGGCAAGTCCACCTGCCTCACCAACTACGTGCACAACGTCTTCACCTACATAGGCGTGCGCGGTGACGGCGCCCCCCAGTACAAGGCGGGTTCCGGCAACATCTACGCCGACGAGGGCAACCACTGGGACGTGACGTACTACAACTGCGGCGGCTGCTGATCTCCGTACCGCGAGCGTCAGTTCGTGCGGGTGCCCTGTTCACCGGACGGGCACCCGCACGGGTGCGTGATCGCCTTGGCGGCAAGCCGACGGCGCATACCTCCCGGTCCGGGAAATGAGCCGGAAGCCGCTCTTTGGGAAGATGCCTCGCCGCCGGACACCGCGACATCGAGGAGGGCGAGATCATGGGTGGCCGCAGCGCTCCGACCGAACGGGCAAGGTGACTGCAGCTCGTGGGCCAACGGCCATGGTCACGCAGGGATGGTGGGAAAGTGACGCACAGCAGGGTTCACGCGTACTACCGCGAACAGCACGCAGACGAGCCGTCGGTAGTCCGGACTCCTCAGGATGTCGATGCGCTGATCGACGCCCTCGCCACGGGCCTCGAATTCGCGAACCTGGCTGTTCTGCACAGTGCGGAGCGTGAGTCTCTGCCGTCAGGATTTCCGGATCACGAGTTCATGGTTGGCGCCGACGGGGAGCGGCAGGTGGGAGTTCTGAGCTTCATGGACGAGAAGAACTATGTCTCGTTGGGCTCTTCGGGGAGCAACGGATCGACGGTTGTTTACCATGTGGCAGGGAATCCGACTGAGTTTCCCGCCACCGCAGAAGTCCCGCTTGCTCTGGTGCGACAGGCCACAAAGGAATTCCTCTCCTCCGGTGGGCGACGTCCGATGTGTGTCCAATGGCAGGAGCCAGAAGTTTGGTAATCGCCCTTCTTGTTCCTGCGTTTGGTGAAGAGAGGCTGCGCAATGGTCTGGCCTCCGGCCCTCACCTGTTGAACAGGCCGCCCGAAGCCTGAGCGGTGCCCTGGGGGCGAGCCGTGCCCTGCGGATCAGATCAGAGGGAAAGGCGTGGCCAAACCGCGATGCCGTGCCCGACGACCAGTGGGGGCCCATCTGGTCCGTCATGGGCCTGGGTGGTGAGGCCGTCCGTGATCCGCTGCACCGCGCCGTCCGGGAGTCGCGCCATGGTGTGCGTCTCGTCGCCGGTCAGGGTCAGGTCGATCGGCAGTGCGGTGACCAGAAGGTGAACTCGCAGAAGGACCAGGTGTGGCCGTAGCTGGCGTCGGTGGATGTCGCGAACGCCGGCTCGACCAGCGCGGGGCCGGGGTTGAGATAGAACGTGAGCGTGTCGTCGCGGACGAAGTAGACGCGGGCGCCGTACATCTGGGGGAGGGTGAGCACCACCGGTCCGCCGCCCGCCGCGTTCAGCGGGATGGCGCAGTCGACGGGCAGCGGGGTCTGCGGTGCGGCGGGGGAGTCGGGGCGGTAGACGCTGCCGTCGGCCCGCAGCAGCACCCAGCGGTCGGTGCCCTGCTCGTGGCCGGTGACATAGGCGTTGACCCTGCCCGGCAACGAGCGGTTCTCCAAGGCCAGTTCACAGGTTGCGGGGGCGGCGGACTCGCTCGGGCTCAGGGCGCTGCCCCAGACCGGGTAGGTGAGGGCGGTCGCGGTGGCGGCGGCGCCCATCAGTAACAGTCTGCGCGAAATCACGAGAGGACTCCCGGGGTGTGTGCGGGCCACGGACGGGGCGATCGTGCGGGGGTGAAGGCGGCGGGGCGTCCGCGGTGCGCTCCACTCTCGTGAGGGTCGCATCAGGCGTCGAGACTTATGACTGAGAGCGCTTTCAAGAATCTGAATCCTTCACAACTCGCATCTGTGGAAGCGATGTTGGAGATCAGTTCCGAACCCGCCCGAGACCTGCGAGCATCTGGGAGGTGTCCATTGCATGCCGGGCCTACGGGGGAGTGACCAGCGGATGAGAGAGCTGTTGCCTGCGGACCCCCGGGAGGTCGGTCCGTACCGGTTGCTCGCGCGGTTGGGCGCCGGAGGAATGGGTGAGGTGTTCCTCGGGCGTTCTCCCGGAGGGCGGACCGTCGCGGTGAAGGTGGTGCGGCAGGAACTCGCGGAGGACGTGCAGTTCCGGCTGCGTTTTAAGCGGGAGGTGGAGGCCGCCCGGCGCGTCGGCGGTTTCTACACCGCGCAGGTGGTGGACGCGGACACCGAGGCCGTGCCGCCGTGGCTGGTCACGTCCTACATCCCCGGCCCGTCCCTGCGGGAGGCGGTCGTCGAATGCGGACCCTTCTCCAGCGAGGCGCTCGCGGCACTCGGGGCGGGCCTCGCCGAAGGGCTGAAGGCCATCCACGAGTGCGGAGTGGTACACCGTGACCTCAAGCCCGGAAACGTGATCCTCGCCGACGACGGTCCCCGTGTCATCGACTTCGGCATTGCACGGGCCCTCGACGCCACCTCCCAGCTCACCCGGACCGGCGCGATCGGCACCCCCGCCTACATGTCGCCCGAGCAGATCCGGGGCCAGGAGGCCGGGCCGGCGAGCGACGTCTTCTGTCTCGCCGCCGTACTGGCCTACGCCGCCACCGGCAAGGGGCCTTTCGGGGACGGCCCCACCGAAGCCGTGATCTACCGCGTCGTTCACGACGAGCCCGACCTGTCACGTATCCCGGCGGACCTCGCCCCGCTGGTCGCGGCGGGGCTCGCCAAGGCGCCCGACGAACGGCCTGGCATCACCGAATTCCTCGGCCGGTGCGCCGCACTCGCCGGACCGGACGGGCTCCGGCTCCCGGACGGTGTCACCGAGCTGATCAAGGAGCGGACGGCGCGGACCAAGGCGCTGACCGCTCGGTCGGTCCCGCCCCCGCCGATGCGCCTGCCGATGTCCCCAGAGGAGCCCCCGGCCCCGGTCCGGATCGTCCAGCAGGTCCGGGCGACCGGGCAGAAGACCGCGCTGGGGTACACACCCGTGGCCCTGCCCTGGCTTCCGGGGAAGACGGCCGGAGCGCGGAGAGCGAGGATCGTCCGCTGGCACAAGCAGGTGGGTGACGACGTCGCCGTGGACGAGCCGCTGATCGATGTCTCGTCGGTCCGGGGCGACACCGTGATCACCTCGCCGGCCAACGGCACACTCCTGGCCGTCTACCGCAACAACGGCACGTCGGCCCGTATCGGTTCCGTCGTCGCAGGGATCGGCACCCCGGGAGCGAAGGTGCCGCGCGTACGCCGGATACGTACTGATCGGCTCGCTCTGCTGGGCCTCGGCTGCGCTCTCGCCGTGACCCTCGTCGTCGGGCTGGTCGGCGCGCAGAGCTCGCTCTTCATGGGGGGCATCGACGCGGCGCGCGAAGGGGACTGCGTCGCCCAGGAGTACCCCGAGGGCAACAGGAACGCGGACTGGTTCACGCAGCCGTGCGTCTTCATGGAGCTGCGCGCGTTCCTGAGCGACAGCAGTGAAGACAAGTACTACTCGAAGGTGCTGTACCGCGACCCGCCCGTGAAGTGCTCCGAGTCCGCGAAGGGGTGGTCCGAGAGTGATGACCACGAGGCGGAGGTCGGAGACATGGTCCTGTGCCTGGAGCCGCTCTGAAGGGCGGGGCGGCGTTGGTGTGTCTCAGACCGTGGCTTCGAGGAAGGCGGTCCAAGCGGCGGGGGGAACGGTGAGGACGGGGCCGTCGGTGACCTTGGAGTCGCGGATGTGCACGGCGGCGGGGTGAGTGGCTACCTCGACGCAGTCGCCGCCCTGGCTGCCGCTGTAGCTGGACTTGCGCCAGTCGTAGGCGACTTCGAGGCAGTCGCCGCCCTGGTCGCTGCTGTAGCTGGACTTGAACCAGGCGAGGGCGGTGATACGTGCGTGGGTCATGTCTCTCCAAGCAGGTCGTCCAGTAGGCGTGCGCTCGCCTCGACGGAAAGCGCCTGCGAACGCAGCATCCCATATTTCTGCTGGAGCACACTGACGTCATCTGGATCCTCGTGCAGGTAGCTGGTCAGCTGCCCCTCCACGTAGACGAGGTGGTCGTGATCGGGGGTCTCCAGCAGCACCATCGGCCCCGCCAGTCCGGCATGCTTCGGGAGTTTCATCGGCATGATCTGGAGCCCCAGGAACGGGAGTTCCATGCACTGGCGCAGATGTCGGATCTGCTCCCGCAGCACGGCCGGGTCGCCGATCTGGCTGCGCAGAATGCTCTCCTCCAGCAGGAAGTGAAGCATGGGGCGGGGTTTACGGCTGAGCAGCTTCTGTCGATCGAGTCGGTCTGCCACCCACTCCTCCTGCTCGTCCACCTCCAGGGGCGGGTAGAGGCAGGAGAAGACGAACCGGATGTATTCCTCGGTCTGGAGCAGGCCCGGTACTACCTGGTTCTGGTACGAGAGCAGCGTCACCGCTTCCTGCTCGTAGTCCACGAAGTCCTGTACGAACGCCGAGAATCGCTCCTTCTGCGGCACCTTCGACACCGCGACCTGCAACGCCCCCTTTGTGTCCAGCAGTTCGTCCAGCAGGACCGCGAAGTCCCACTGCAGCGCTCTACGGCCCTGCTCGATCGACGCGATCGTGTCCTCGCCCACGGAGCACCGCTCGGCCAGGGCCGCCTGCGTCATTCGGGCCGCCTTGCGGAACATCGCCAGCTGGGCGCCGATCAGGTGCCATGACGTGATCCGCTTGCTCTTCTTCTTTGCCGGTTGCATGAACTGCCTCTCCCCGTCACGAACCCCGGATGACCCGTCAGACGTCGTACATCTCCGTTGTACGACCCGACGCGCTGCCCAACGGTAGTGACTTTGTGTGACGTTGGAAGCGTGAACGAGACAACTCAACTCCCCTACTTCCGCGAGGTGTTCCATCGCCGGGAACGCCGATCCGTCCCGCTCGTACGGCAGTTCGTGCGCGAGACTCTCGTCGACTGGGCGTGCGAGGCCCGCGCCGACGATGTGTTGCTCTGTGTGAGCGAACTCGTCACCAACGCCGTGCTGCACGGCGTCCCGCCCGGTCGTGGTTTCCGGCTCCACCTCTACATGGAGCCGGCCGACGGCACCCTGCGCGTCGAAGTTCACGACAGCGGTGACGGGGAGGTCCGGCCCGCCGATTCCTGGGCGGACTCCGGCGAAGAAGGGGGTCGTGGGCTGCTGCTGGTGGCGGCACTCGCCGACAAGTGGGGGGTGGGGGAGCGGAACCCCGGCAAGGTGGTGTGGTGCGAGTTCGAGGTGTCGGCGGGGGTGGGGCGCGGCATGTCGACGAGATAGCCCCGGGGGGCGAGATAGTAGATCGGCGGGGTCTACCGGTTCCGGCCGCGCGTGGGCTATCCCTGGAACGGCGGCCCTCGACGGGGTCGCATCCCGTGGAAGTGGAAGGAGCCCTGCCATGGCCGACTGGTACGTGGACGACCGCTGCACCAACTGCGACGTTGCCCGACAGTTCGCACCCGAGCTGATCGGAGAGGAAGAAGGGACGTCGCGGATCCTGCGGCAGCCGAGCGACGAGGCGGAGACCCGGCGCTTACACGCCGCCGTCTTCGCCTGCCACACCCGCTCGATCCGCCCGGCTTCCGGGCAGCCGGACCCGGCGCTCGACCCGTTCCCGATGGCGCTGGACGACGGCGTGCTGGTCTGCGGGCACAACTCCCGGCAGACCGCCGGCGCCAACTCCTATCTGCTGCGGCGCCCGTCCGGCACGGTCATGATGATCGACACCCCGCGCTGGAGCCCCGCACTGGCCGAGCGGTACGTGGCGGCCACGGGGCCCGTCACCGATGTGCTGCTCACCCACCGCGACCATGTCGCGCACGGGCGCCGTTACGCCGACCACTTCGGTGCCCGGCTGTGGATCCACGAAGGGGACCTCGACGCGGCGCCGGACGCGGACCAGGTGATCCGGGGGCTCGACCCGGTGGAGATCGGCGAGGGTGTCACCGCCCATCCGCTGCCCGGCCACACCCGGGGCAGCGTGCTCTACCTCGCGGACGACCGGTACTGCTTCAGCGGCGACAGCTTCTACTGGTCGCGTACGACAGGTGATCTCGAAGTCGCGGAGAGCGTGACCTGGTACTCCGTCGAGGAGTTGGCCGCCTCCCTGGCGCGGACGGCGGGGCATCTGCGGTTCGAGTGGGTGCTGCCCGGCCACGGTGACCGGCAGCGCCGGGACGCCGAGGAGATGTCCCGGCGGCTGCACGCCCTTACGGAACGTACGGCGCTTCTGCGGCCTCAGCCGATCGACTTCACGGCCGTCCGCTGGTGACGTATCGCGGATACCCATCGACAGAGCGCCTGCCGGTCGGCGTCGAGCCGGTCCGGCAGGCGCTCGGCCGGTGAGGCGAAACCGTGGTCAGCCCATCGCCATGACGACCGGCTTCTCCGCGGCCATCAGCATGTACGGGGCCTCCGGATCGGCGTTCACCCTTCCGACCCACCGGTTGTAGAACGCGGTACCGGATTTCGCGGTCGAGCCTGAGTTGACCTCGAACAAGGCGAATGCCCAGACGTTCGAGCAGATCAGAACGAACTCCTGAGCAGTGACACCACGAAGGGCGGCAGCGGCCGCTTTGGACCAGCGTCGATCGTTCTCGGCGAGGTTCTCGCCGATGAAAGCCCGGAGATCATCACGTGACGTCTGGTTGCGCTTGAAGACGTGACGGGTGAACTGCCCTTGCACGCGCTGTGAGTTGAAGGGGTAAGGGACCCACATCCAGCTCCACCCCGGCCCGGTCCCGTTCCACTCGGCTTCCGCATCCGGATAGTCGTGGTTGGAGATCACGGATTGGAAAGAATTACCCGGAGCGTCCAGCTTGAGCATGCTGCCCCCTGATGTCATCCGTCGGTGAGCCGCGGCAGCGGACGTGCACCGCCCCCACCGCGTGCTCGTCATTCGGTAGCAGGCTACGTGGAGGGCTTCCGGGTGAGGGCCGGCTTCGGGGAACTTTTCCACTGTTCCTGCACACGCCCGTGGTCGAAGGAGCAATCCCGGCCTGCTCAAGGCCTGTTCACCACTGTCCGCCCCGATCCGGCCCGCCTCGCGCGCGGGTCCGGTAGGCGCGTGGTGTGGTGCCCGTCAGCCGGGCGAAGTGGTGGCGCAGGCTGGCCGGAGAGGTGAAGCCGCACCGGGCCGCCACCCGCTCCACGCCCTCGTCGGTGTCCTCCAGCAGTTCGCGGGCCCGCTCCAGTCTCCGCCGCAGCAGGTACTGGGGCGGGGTGGCGCCGGTCTGGGCCTGGAAGCGACGGTTGAGGCTGCTGAGACTGATCCCCGCGTGCGCGGCCATGTCCGCCGGGGTCAGGGGGAGGTGCAGGCGGGCCTCAAGCCAGCGCAGCGTCGGTTCGATGCCCGCGCTCTCGGTGAGTTCACGGTCGATGGTCTCCTGGACGCGGTCGCCGTGCGACAGGAGCGGGGTGAGGAGTTCCCGGGAGGTCTCACCGGCCACCCGCTCGCCGTGGTCCTGGGCCAGCAGACGCAGGCAGACGTCCAGGCCGCCGAAGATCCCGGCCGAGGTGAGGAACCGGCCGTCCGTCACGACCGTGCCGACCGGATCGACCTCGATACGGGGGTGGCGGCGGGCCAGCTCCTCGGTGTGGCGCCAGCCGGTCGTGGCGCGGCGGGCGTCGAGGAGTCCGGTGGCCGCGAGGGTGAAGACCCCCGTGCCGATCGCGCCGATGCGGCAGCCGCGTGCGGCCGCGGCCCGCAGCGCCGCGAGCACCTCGGGCGCGGGCTCGTCGCGGGGGCCGTCGGCGTCCTGGCCGGGGATCAGGACGACGTCCGCGTCGGCGAGGCCGTCGAGCCCCCACGGGACGGAGATCCGGAGCGGGGCGGGTGCGCCCGTGGCGGTGAGGCCGGGGGCGGCGCAGAGCCGTACCTCGTAGTCGGCGCCGGGGTGGCCGGTCGTCGCCGTCCCGAAGACCAGCCCGGGGGTGGTCAGCTGGTGTCCGGGGAGCCTGTCGGGCACAAGAACGGCGATCACGGACATATTCAGAATCTATCCGAGAGTAGGGGCGGGGAGGGGAGGGGAGGGGAGGGGGACGGGGGAGCTGCGGTGGTCAGGGTGTACTCGGACGTACCCGGGTGGGCCGCGGACGGTCCGCCCGCCCGGGTACGTGTCGCGTCAGCGGTGCGCGTGGATGGTCTTGTCGATCCACTTGGAGTACGCGGGAACGTTGGTGTACATGCCGGGGCCGGTGCCGCAGGTCGGGTCGGTGTCGCCGTCGCCCGACGTGGCGCCGACCAGTTCCCAGCGTCCGTCCCGGCCGCGCTGTATCTGCGGGCCGCCGGAGTCGCCGAAGCAGGCCATGGCGCCCGGCGTCTTGCTGATCGTGCAGATCCGGGTCTTGTCGGCGCGGCCGGGCGAGCACTCGTTCACGGCGCCGATGCGGGTGTCCAGCTGCTTGAGCTTGTCCGGGAACACCGCGTCGGGGAGGTTGTGGGTGTCCAGGACGGTGCCGAAGCCGAGCAGGCGCGTCGGGGTGCCGGGAGCGCCCACCTTCTTGGCGATGCGGATGGGCTGCTCCGAGACCGGGCGGTCCAGCTCGACGAGCGCGATGTCGTTCGTGCTGGGCTCGGACTCGACGTCGTAGGCGGGATGGACGACGGTCCGCTTGATGTGGCGCACGGTGCCGCCGGACTCGCGGTCGTTGGAGCCGATGCGGACGATGCCGTCCAGCGCCTTCGGGTTGACGCAGTGCGCCGCCGTCACCAGCCAGCGCGAGTTGATCAGTGACGCGCCGCACTGGGCGTGCACGTCGCCGGCCCACTGCGGAAGCGTGGCCATGAACGGGTAACGCTGCGTGGCCTCCTGCCCGTTGACGATGGCGTTGGCGCTGCCGGACATCGCCGTGACGCAGGCCGTCGCGGCCAGGGCGACGGCGGCGAACCGTCCCGCACGGCGGGAGCGGGACTTACGGGACCGGGATGGAGCGGCGGACGGCGAGCTGCGTGTGAACACGGGTGATTCCTTCGTTCCGATGCGCGTCGTGCGCGTGGTGGATGTGCGGGCCGACTGCCGGGCGTTGTCTCGCTTCCGGTGCCGCGCAACATCCATCCTGCGTACCGGGCCCGTCCGGAAAAAGCGGTCCTGATGTCACCCTCGGCTAAATTCTGGACATGCCAGTGATCGCCGTCCTCGTGCTCGACGGGGTGCCGGGCCATGAACTCACCGGGCCCGGAATGTGCTTCGGCACAGCCGCCCGGCACCACCCGCATGTCGCGTACGAGCTGCGGTACTGCACCGCTCCCGGCTTTCGCGGGACCGGCTCCCCGGCGCCCTTCGCCATCGACACGCCCTGGGGCCTGGACGGGCTGGCGGACGCCGACACCGTACTGCTGCCCGGTCACGCCGGTTTCCGCGACGAGCCGGAACCCGGGGTCGCCGACGCCCTGCGGGCCGCCGCGCACCGGGGAGCCCGCATCGGCGCGTTCGGTACCGGGACGTTCACCCTCGCCGCCACCGGGCTTCTCGACGGACGCCGGGCGGCCACCGGGCGACAGTACGCGGCGGAGCTGGCCCGGCGCCATCCCCTGATCGATGTCGATCCGGAGGGGGCCGTCGTGGACGCGGACCCGTTCCACAGCGCGGCCGGAGTGCTCGGCGGCCTCGATCTCTGCCTCCACCTGATCACCCTGGACCAGGGCGCACCGGTCGCCATCGAGACGGAGCGGCAGGTCTTCATGCAGCTCCACGCACCCGCCGACCCCCACGCCGCCGCCGACGCCGAGGAGGCCCCTGCCGCCGCGCCCCGGCACCGGGCCGGCCCGCACTCCCTCGGGCCCACCACCCGGTGGATGGAGGCCCACCTCGACCACCCGCTGACGCTGAGCGACATCGCCGACCACGCGGGGCTCACCGTGCGCGGCCTGAACCGGCGCTTCCGGGCCGAGACCGGGCTCTCCCCGCTCCAGTACCTGCTGCGCGCCCGCGTCCAGGCGGCGCAGCGGCTGCTGGAGCGCGGGGACGAGCCGGTGGAGCGCATCGCCGCACGCACCGGCTTCGGCACACCCGCCAACCTGCGCCACCACTTCCAGCACCACACGGGCACCGGTCCCCGTATCTACCGCACCGCCTTCCGCTCGATGGTGGCTGCCCTGACCTGGGCGGACGGCAAGAACGCCGAAGCGGCGGAGCCCGCTGCGTCCGGCGGCGCCGACGACCCCGGTGCCGAGAGACGCCGCCGCTGACGGCGTCGCCGCGTAACCCGAGGCACCCGCGCCGGACAACCGGGGCGCCGAATTGCGGACACGTACCGTCCACTTGGACTTACGCAAAGCGGTTGTTGGACTGGAGGGCCCCCAGGGGCCGCACGTCGTTGACGCTGTCCAGTCACGGGGACTACTCAGAGCACATGTCGCGAAGATTCACTTCGGCGGGCGCTGTCGCCGCCGCCTCAGCCGCCGTCCTGGCGCTGGTGGGGACCGCGCTCCCCGCCACAGCCGCCGCCCCCTCACCTGCCGCGGTCGAGTCGGCCGTACCCGCGGACGCCACCGTCATCCGGTCCGCGCAGCTCTCGGTCGCCGTCGCCGACGACTTCCCGCGCGTCCTGGCGTACACCGACAAGGCGAGCGGCGATCAGCTGCTCGGCAGTACGCAGCCGGTCACCGCCGTCACTCTCAACGGCACCGCACACCCCGTGAAGCTCAAGGGAGCACCCGAGGTCACCGCCTCGACCGCTCGTTACACGCTGACCTTCTCCGATCTGCCCGGCATCGAGATCGACGCCTCGCTCTCCGTCTCCGGCCGCGCCACCACCTTCAAGGTCACGGCCGTCCGCGACACCGAGGCGTTCCGCGTCGGCACCATCGACATCCCCGGCCACGACCTGGTCTCCGTCGGCTCCACGGACACCGGTGGCGCCACCGCCTTCACCCGGCTGGACAACGACTCGACGAAGACCGCCGACGTCTTCTCGAAGGTCACCGCGGACACCGCCGCCGACAAGGCGCCGGTCGGTGCCTCGTACGCCATCGTCAACACCGGTTCGCTCGCCGCGGCCGTGGAGTCCAACTCCTCGTACGACAAGCCGTCCGGCGCCACCGGCGGCGACGACGCCCGGTTCTGGCACCAGGCCCGCAAGGCCGACGACGGCAGCGTCCGGGTCGGCGTCTGGTCCGGGCAGTGGACCTACCGCGGCGACGGCGCGTCGCAGCCGGAGAGCGGGGACAACCTCCCCTGGGCGAAGGTCGTCGTCACTCCCGACGCCAACGGCGACAAGTCGGTCGACTGGCAGGACGGAGCCGTCGCGTTCCGCTCGATCGGCATCACGGCGCCCGGCAGCAAGGACACCCCGGACCGGGTCATCACCCACATCCCGTTCAACTTCGCCAGCCAGGCCACCCACCCCTTCCTGCGCACCCTGGACGACGTCAAGCGGATCTCGCTCGCCACCGACGGCCTCGGGCAGATGGCGCTCCTCAAGGGATACGCCTCCGAGGGCCACGACTCCGCCCACCCCGACTACGGCGGCAACTACAACAAGCGCGCCGGCGGGCTGAAGGATCTCAACGAGCTCCTCAAGGACGGCAAGAAGTGGGGCGCCACCTTCGGCGTCCACGTCAACGCCACCGAGGCGTACCCGGATGCCAAGGCCTTCGACGAGAAGCTCGTCGACAAGACCAAGCCGGGCTGGAACTGGCTGGGCCAGAGCTACTACATCGACCAGCGCCGCGACATCAACAGCGGTGACCTGGCCAAGCGCTTCCAGCAGCTGCGCGACGAGACCGACCCGAACCTCAGCCTGCTCTACATCGACGTCTACTACACGCACGGCTGGATCGCGGACAAGACCCTCCGGTCCGTGCAGAAGCAGGGCTGGAACGTCGCCACCGAATGGGCCGACAAATTCGAGCGCGGCTCGCTCTGGTCGCACTGGGCCAATGACCTCGACTACGGCGGCGCCACCAACAAGGGCCTCAACTCGAAGATCATCCGGTTCATCCGCAACGACGAGAAGGACGTCTGGAACAACGATCCGGTCCTCGGCCAGACCGCCATCGAGGAGTTCGAGGGCTGGACCAACGAGACCGACTGGAACGCCTTCTACGACAACATCTGGCAGCGCGACCTGCCCGCCAAGTACCTCCAGCAGCAGAAGATCACCCGCTGGGACGGCAACGACATCACCTTCACCGGCGATGTCCGGGGCACGGTCGAGGACAGCAAGCGGACCTTCTACGACCACGGCCGCAAGGTTCTGAGCGGCACCGACTACCTGCTGCCGTGGGACGGCGGCAAGAAGCTGTACCACTACAGCAGGTCCGGCGGTACGAGCAGTTGGGCGGTGCCGTCCAAGGGCGCGTACACCGTCTACGAGCTCACGGACAACGGCCGGGTCAAGGCCGGCACGGTCAAGCCCGTCGACGGGAAGATCACGCTGACGGCAAAAGCCGGTCAGCCGTACGTCCTCTACCCGGACCGCGCGCCGGAGGCCGCCGACCCCAAGTGGGGCGAGGGCACCCCGGTCGACGATCCGGGCTTCAACGACAACGGGCTCAGCGCCTGGTCGAAGACCGGAACCGTCGCCCGTGACACCGACGGCCAGGGCCGCAACAGCGCCGAGCTCTCCGGCACCGGCACGGCGGCACTCTCGCAGAGCATCCACGGCCTCACGCCCGGCAAGCGCTACACCGCGTCCGCGCTCATCGAGGTCCAGCCCGGAAAGACCCGGCACACGACACTCTCGATCGGCGGGAAGTCCGTCGCCGTGGACCGCTCCACCGCCGAGGACTACGTCGCCGCGTCCGACTGGCACGGTACGTACTTCCAACGGGCGAAGGTGAACTTCACCGCCCCCGCGAACGGCCGCGCCACGCTCCGTATCGAAGCGGCCGACGGCAGCGCGGCGAGCGTCCGGGCCGATGACGTACGGATCGTCGCGAGCGCCCCGGCGACCAGGAAGAACACCGTCGTGCACGAGGACTTCGAGGACGTCGACCAGGGCTGGGGCCCCTTCCTCAAGGGCGACGCGGGCGGCTCCACCGACCCCCGGACCGTCATCTCCCAGCTGCACACCCCCTACACCCAGGCCGGCTGGAACGGAAAGCTCGTCGACGACGTCATCGGCGGCAAGGAGTCCCTCAAGGCCCACGAGGAGAACACCGGCCTCGTCTACCGCACCGCCCCCTGGACCGTGCCGATGGCCGACGGCCACCGCTACAAGGTCGAGTACGACTACCAGTCCAGTCACGCCGGCGCCTATGAATGGGTCGACGGCTACGACCGGATCACCGCAGAAGGAAACCCCGACTCGATCGAGACCCGGACCACCTCCATCGGACAGCAGCGCACCACCGGCCACTTCAGCGAGACCGTCACCGCGGGCTGCGGCGACACCTGGACCGGACTGCGCAAGCGCGGCGACGCACCCGACGGCGCCGACTTCGTCCTCGACGCGTTCACCGTGACCGACCTCGGCCCGGCCCCCGCCTCCGAGCAGGCCGCCTGCGGCACGCTCACCGTCGACCCGGCCGCCGAGACCCTGGAGCCGGGCACGGCCAACACCGTCAAGGCGAGCTTCACCAACTACGAGGCCACCGCGGCGACCGGTGTCGCGCTGAGCCTGACCGTCCCCGAGGGCTGGAAGGCGGAGCCCGCGGGCGCCGTCACCTTCGACTCGGTCGCGGCAGGCGCCAAGGTCACCGGCAGCTGGCAGGTCACCCCGCCGGTGGACGCCAAGTACCAGACGTACAGCCTGAGTTCCGAGACGGCGTACACGGCCGGCGGCGCACGGCGCACACTCGGCGCGCAGACCTCCGTACGGACCCTGCCGCCGCCGCCCACCACGGACAGCTGGGCCAGCGACCTCGACTGGACTGCCTCCGAGAACGGCTGGGGGCCCGTCGAGCGGGACCTTTCCAACGGAGAGCAGGGCAGTGGCGACGGCACCCCGCTGAAGATCGGCGGCACCGCCTACACCAAGGGCCTCGGCAGCCACGCCCCGGCGAAGATCCGCTACTACCTGGGCGGCCGGTGCACCTCCTTCACCGCCCAGGTCGGCGTGGACGACGCACAGACCTCGCGAGGCAGCGTGCAGTTCAGCGTCACGGCCGACGGCACCGAGAAGGTGAAGTCTCCGGTCCTGAAGGCCGCCGACAACGCCTGGTCGCTCACGGCGGACACCACCGGCGCCAAGTACGTCGAACTGGTCGTCGGCGACGGCGGGGACGGCAACGGCAACGACCACGCGGACTGGGGTGACGCACGCTTCCATTGCGGTAGTTGAGAGCGCAGGATGCGGGACGGGTGCCCATGGTGGCACCCGTCCCGCACCTGCATGCGATGGCCTTCCCCCCCCGACGAACCGGAGCCGTACATGCCGAACCCGCCCGTATGGTCACGCCGTACCCTGCTGGCCCTCTCGACCGCCACCGCCCTGGCGGTCTCCCTCCCCGGTTCCGCGACGGCCGCGGCGGCCGCCGAGGCCGACGAGTTTGACACCCTCCGTCTGCGCTGGACCGGGATCGCGCTCGGCGCCGGCTTCGACGCGACCGCCGAACCGTACGCCTCCCGCCTCGCCGAAACCGGCACGCTCGCCCGGGGGTTCCGCTCCACGATGAGCCCGGCCGCCGACTCGCTGTGGCCCGGCATCACGTACAACCCGCCGTCCGGCATCACCCAGGGATACAGCCGCCTGTGGACGATGACCCAGGCCTACGCCCAGCCCGGCACCGGATCGACCGGCGACGCCGCCCTGCTCGCCGACATCATCCGCGGCTACGACCACCTCGCCCGGACGGCCTACCACTCCTCCGTCACCCCGTACGGCAACTGGTGGGAGTGGCAGATCGGCAGCCCGCGCATCCTCATGGACATCACGTCCGTCCTGTACGAGCACCTGGGCGCGGCCCGCGTCGAGGCCGCCTGCGCCGCCGTCGACCACTTCATCCCCGACGCCGTGCTCCGTGACTACAGCGGCACCTCCACCGGCGCCAACCGCGTCGACCTGTGCCGCTCCGTCGCCCTGCGCGGCGTCCTCGGTAGGGCGCCCGCGAAGGTCGCACTGGCCAGGGACGCGCTGTCACCCGTCTTCCCGTACGTCACCGGGGGAGACGGCCTGTACGCGGACGGGTCGTTCATCCAGCACACCACCGTCGCCTACTCCGGCACCTACGGCCAGGTCATGCTCGACGGCCTCGGCCGCCTCTTCGCACTGCTCGCCGGATCGACCTGGGCCGTCACCGATCCCAACCGGCAGATCATCCTGGACAGCGTCGAGCGCGCGTACGCGCCGCTGATCTACAACGGCCTGGTCATGGACAGCGTCAACGGCCGTGCCATCAGCCGCGGTTACCTGAAGAGCGACGAGCTTCGGGTGATGCGCGGCGACCACTTCCACGGGCAGGGCATCATCGCCGGGATCGCCCTGCTCGCCGAGGGTGCCTCGGCGGCCGAGCGCGACCGGTGGCACGGCATGATCAAGGGCTGGATCGCCCGCGACCGGACCAGCCCGATCCTCACCGCCCGCCAGTTCGGCATCGCGGACCTGGCCCGGCTGCACGCGGTCCAGGCCGCCGCCGTGCCGGCCGCGCCCGAGCGGGTGGGCCACCACCTCTTCGCCGAGATGGCTCGCGCCGTGCACCGCCGCCCGGACTGGGCCGCGGGCATCTCCATGGCCTCGGAGCGGATCTCGCACTACGAGTGCGGCAACGGCGAGAATCCGCGCGGCTGGCACACCGGCGCCGGGATGCTCTACTGGTGGCCGGGCGGGAAGGAGAACGACCAGTACACCGACTGGTTCTGGCCGACCGTCGACTTCTACCGCCTGCCCGGAACGACCGTGTCCACCAAACGGCTCGCCGACAAGGCGGGTGGCGAATGGGGTGCCCCGAAACCCGCGGTGAAGTGGGTCGGCGGCGCCACGGACGGCGAATTCGGCGCGGTGGGCCAGCACCTCAAGGGCCTCGGCTCGACCCTGGACGCCCGCAAGTCATGGTTCTGCGTCGCCGACACGGTCATCTGCCTCGGCGCCGGAATCACCAGCACCGACAAGGTCCCCGTCGAGACGATCGTCGACAACCGCATGCTCGGCGAGGACGGCACGGCCCCCCTCACCGTCGACGACCGCACCGGCCCCCGCTGGGCCCACCTCGCGGGTCACGGCGGCTGGGTCTTCCCCGACGGCGCCGACCTGCGCACCCTGCGCGAGGACCGCACCGGCGCCTGGTCCGACATCAACACCACCAGCTCCACCGAGCGCCGGACCCGCCGCTACCAGACCCTCTGGCTCGACCACGGCACCGACCCGGTCGACGCCGAGTACGCCTACCTGCTGATGCCCGGCGCCTCCCGCAGAACCGTCGCCGCCCGGGCGGCCGACCGGCACTGGCTGACCGTGCACGCCAACACCGCCGCCGCACAGGCGGTCGCCGTCCGCTCGCTGGGGGTGACCGCCGCCAATTTCTGGCAGCCGGGTGCGGCCGGTCCGCTCTCCGTCACGGCCGCGGCGAGCGTGCTCGTACGGGAGGGGCGGCGTTCCACGACCGTGTGCGTCAGCGGGCCCGACCGGACCGGTGCGCCGGTGGACGTGGTCTGGGAGCGGCCGGTACGGGAGGTCGTCTCGGCGGACCCGGGGATCGAGGTGCGTGCCACCGGCCGACGGCTGGTGCTGAGGGTCGAGCCGGGAACGGAGGGAGGCACACTGCGGTGCGAGGTCCGGTAGACGCCGGGGCTCAGGAGGAGTGAGGAGCGGGGACGCGGGGCCGGGGTATTCTCGCGGAACCCCGCCGTGCGTCCCGCTCCGGTGACCGGCGCGGGAGCGGGACGGGACCGGCCGGATGCCGTCCGCGAGGGCCCGGACCCCCCGACCGGACCACACTCCGAGGCTGACATGAGTGTGCGGCAGACCACAGTCACCCTTTGTCGGACCCACACAAAGACGGACCCATAAGGGCTGGTACTTCGCCTGCATGTCCCCAAGGTTCTGTCAGGCTCCACCAGGAAACCGGTCAGGAGACTGTACGGAGTCGACGGCAGGATTTACTTGCCCGGCTTCGTAGGGTCGGTACATGACCGTTGTGGACGAAACCCCGGGCGAGCCGAGTGACACCCGTGGCCGTGTGGCCGAACTGCTGGCGCTGCGCGAGCAGGCCCGGCGCGGACCGAGTGACCGGGCGACCGAGGCGCAGCACGCCAAGGGCAAGCTGACGGCGCGTGAGCGAATCGAGCTGCTGGTCGACCCGGGTTCGTTCAAGGAGGTCGAGCAGCTTCGCCGGCACCGGGCGACCGGCTTCGGCCTGGAGCAGAAGAAGCCGTACACCGACGGTGTCATCACCGGCTGGGGCACGGTCGACGGCCGCACGGTCTTCGTCTACGCGCACGACTTCCGGATCTTCGGCGGTGCGCTGGGCGAGGCCCATGCCACCAAGATCCACAAGATCATGGACATGGCCATCTCGGCCGGTGCCCCGCTGGTCTCGCTGAACGACGGCGCGGGCGCCCGTATCCAGGAGGGCGTCAGCGCGCTCGCCGGATACGGCGGGATCTTCCAGCGCAACACCCGGGCCTCCGGTGTCATCCCGCAGATCAGCGTGATGCTCGGCCCGTGCGCGGGTGGCGCGGCCTACTCCCCGGCGCTCACCGACTTCGTGTTCATGGTCCGCGAGACCTCCCAGATGTTCATCACCGGACCGGACGTCGTGAAGGCGGTCACCGGTGAGGAGATCAGCCAGAACGGCCTCGGCGGCGCCGATGTGCACGCCGAGACCTCGGGCGTCGCGCACTTCGCGTACGACGACGAGGAGACCTGCATCGCCGAGGTCCGCTACCTGATCGGGATGCTGCCGTCCAACAACCGGGAGAACCCGCCCACCGTGGCGAGCGACGACCCGGCCGACCGGCGCGGTGACGTCCTGCTCGACCTGGTGCCGGCCGACGGCAACCGCCCGTACGACATGCACAAGGTCATCGAGGAGCTCGTCGACGACGGCGACTACCTGGAGATCCACGAGCGCTGGGCCCGCAACATCATCTGCGCCCTGGCCCGTCTGGACGGCCAGGTCGTCGGCATCGTCGCCAACCAGCCGCAGTCCCTCGCCGGTGTCCTGGACATCGAGGCGTCGGAGAAGGCGGCCCGGTTCGTCCAGATGTGTGATGCATTCAACATTCCCATCATCACTCTTTTGGACGTACCCGGCTTTCTGCCCGGGGTGGATCAGGAGCACGGTGGAATCATTCGGCACGGTGCGAAGCTGCTCTACGCGTACTGCAACGCCACTGTGCCGAGGATCTCGCTGATCCTGCGCAAGGCCTACGGCGGTGCGTACATCGTGATGGACAGCCAGTCCATCGGTGCGGATCTGACCTACGCCTGGCCGACCAACGAGATCGCGGTGATGGGCGCCGAAGGTGCCGCCAACGTCATCTTCCGTCGGCAGATCGCCGACGCCGAGGACCCGGAGGCCATGCGGACCCGCATGGTCAAGGAGTACAAGGCCGAACTGATGCACCCGTACTACGCCGCCGAGCGCGGCCTGGTCGACGACGTCATCGACCCGGCCGAGACCCGCGAGGTGCTGATCGCCTCGCTCGCCATGCTCCGCTCCAAGCACGCCGACCTGCCGTCCCGCAAGCACGGCAACCCCCCGCAGTAGTCCGCAGCGTCGCAGCCACCCTGCCGAGACCGCGAAGACCTGCCGAGAAGACGGAGAAACCACCCATGAGCACTGCCGCCGAGTCCGTGCTGCGTGTCGAGAAGGGTCTTGCCGACCCCGAGGAGCTGGCCGCCATAACCGCGGTCCTGCTCGCCCGCGCCGCCGCCCAGCCCGCAGCGACCCCCGCCCACCGTGGCCGCAGCACCGCCGGATGGCGCCGCCTGGAGCGCACCCCGGGCTTCCGCGCCCCGCACTCCTGGCAGGGCTGACAGACGCTCTCATGCGTGAGGCCCCGCACTCCTCCGGGAGTGCGGGGCCTCACGCATTGCGCGACTTTCGGCCACGCTCTGTCCTCGAACGCCGGACAGGCTCGAAAATCGAGCCTGTCCGGCGTTCGAGGACAGGACGGCTGCCGGACGACCCGGCGAACCGCTACCGCAACCGAGCCATCAGCGCATGCTCCACCAGCGTGATCAGAGCACTCTTCGCATCCGCACGGTGCCGCGCGTCCGTCGTGAGAATCGGGGTGTCGGGTCCGATCTGGAGCGCTTCGCGGACCTCGTCGGGGGTGTAGGGCTGGTGTCCGTCGAAGCCGTTGAGGGCGATGACGAAGGGGAGTCCGCTGTTCTCGAAGTAGTCGACGGCGGGGAAGCAGTCGGCGAGGCGGCGGGTGTCGACGAGGACGACGGCGCCGATGGCGCCGCGGACCAGGTCGTCCCACATGAACCAGAAGCGGTCCTGTCCCGGCGTACCGAAGAGGTACAGGATCAGGTCCTGGTCCAGGGTGATGCGGCCGAAGTCCATGGCGACGGTCGTCGTCGTCTTGCCGCCGGTGTGCGTCAGATCGTCGATGCCCGCGGAGGCGGACGTCATCACGGCTTCCGTACGCAACGGGTTGATCTCCGAAACGGCACCGACGAACGTGGTCTTACCCACGCCGAAGCCCCCCGCCACCACGATCTTCGCGGAGGTGGTGGCGCGGGCCGCACCGCCGCTAGAGCTTGCGAAGTCCACTGAGCACCCTTTCGAGCAGCGTCACATCCGGCGCGCCGCCGGCCTCTCCATTGCCCGGCTGGTGGATGGCCACCATGCCGGCTTCCGCCAGGTCCGCGACAAGAATCCGGGCCACACCGAGCGGCATCGACAGCAGCGCCGAGACCTCGGCCACCGACTTGACCTCACGGCAGAGGTGGCAGATCCGCTGGTGCTCGGGGAGCAGCGTCCCCAGGTGCGCGGGGTCGGCCGTGGTGGAGACCAGCGCCTCGATCGCGAGTTGGTAGCGCGGTCGGGTCCGGCCGCCGGTCATGGCATACGGACGGACCAGCGGCTGGTCGCCTTCACTGTCGTACGACGCGTGGTGCAGTGCGCCGTACGGATCGGGTGAGGCGGGTGGCGGGGTCATGAATCCTCCGGGCGTGACAGCAAGGGGTCGGTTTGCCGTCTGAAGGGGCCGGTGGGGGGCTCTAAGCGGCCGAACGGGCTGGGGATGGGGGCGTTACCTGGGTCAATCGAGTCTGTCATCGATCCACGGCCGCCTAGTGGAGCAGGCTGCCCTGGAGCTCGGCACGGAGGTCCGGGGTGAGGACGGTGCCCGCACGGTCGACCAGGAGGGCCATTTCGTACCCGACCAGACCGATGTCGGCGTCCGGGTGGGCGAGCACGGCCAGCGAGGAGCCGTCCGAAATGGACATCAGGAAGAGGAACCCGCGTTCCATCTCCACCACGGTCTGGCTGACTGCGCCGCCTTCGAAGATCCGGGAGGCGCCCGCGGTCAGCGAGGTCAGACCGGAGGCGACAGCCGCCAGTTGGTCCGCGCGGTCGCGCGGGAAACCTTCGGACATGGCCAGCAGCAGTCCGTCGGCGGAGACCACCACCGTGTGCGACACCCCGGGGGTGTTGTCCACGAAGTTGGTGATCAACCAGTTCAGATTCTGCGCGGCCTGACTCATCGGGCTCAACTAACGCTCCTGCTGGTGAGTGGGGCCGAGGGGAAAACTTCCGGTCGACTGGCTGTTGTTGGCCTGCCGTCCCTGCTGGATGCCCCGGCGGAGATTGGTCAACCGCCCGCGCACATCATCGGGCGCACGCGACACCTGAGGACCGGACTGGTGGTTCTGCTGCTGGGCGGTGCCCGGCACCAGATTGGCGCGAGGTACCCGGCGAGGCAGTCCGGAGGTGGTCACTCCGCCTGCCGCGGGCTTCTTGGCCCGCTCCGCCTGCCGTACGAGTTCGTCGTTCGGCGAGGGGCGCCAGGAGTTTGTGGTGGCGCCCGTGTCGCCTCCGCCGCGGCGCGGCGCGGCGGGAGCGGGGCGCTCCTGGGCCGACTGCTGCGGGAAGCCGGGCGCCTGAGGCTCGGCGGGCGGCTGCTGGCCGCCCTGCTGCGGGCCGTGGAACCAGTTCGTCTCCAGGGTGTCGTACAGCGGCGTACGACCGTCCCCGGGCCCGGCCGGAGGCAGCGCCTCGGACTGCGGCTGCTGCGGCAGGACCGGGCGGTACTGCGCGTCACCGTTGGGCACGGCGGGCGGACGCGGGGCACCGAAGTCCCCGTTGTCCCGGCCGCGCTGAAGCGGTGCCGACAGGTCCTGGTCCTGCGCCCGAGCGGGCTGCGGCTGTCCGAAGTCGGGGCGGGCGAACTGCGCGGTGCTCGCCGGGTCCTGCGGGGACTGAGACTGCGGGGCCGGGGCCGAGAAGTCCGGGCGGGCGAACTCGGCGGTGGAGCCGGGGCCCTGCCGGTCGTCCATGGGCGGCCGCGGGGTGAGCGGCGGGCTCATCGGCCGCTGGAACCGGCCGGTGGACTCGGGCTCCTCGTGGCCGCGCGGGGCGTCCAGCGGAGCACGCCGCGGCGCGGACGGTTCCTCGGTGCCCCAGCTGGTGGTCTGCGGGCGCTGCGGCTGCGGGTTGCCACCGGGCAGCTCGGCACGCGGGCCGCCGACCGGGGGCAGCTGACGACCGGGGTCGACCGGGCCGCCGGGCTGCTGGAAGCCGCCCTGGCCGCCCGGGTTCTGCCGGGCCTGCTGCGGCTGCGGGGACTGCCAGGGGCTCGGGCCGTTCGACCGGCCCTGCTGGTCGCCGAGGTCCTGGCGGCTCTGGTCCTGGCGGTGCTGGTCCTGGCGGCTCTGGCCGAACATGTCGGGCTGGGACGAGTCCGCACGGCCCGATCCGTCGCCCTGGCCGCGGGCGCCGAGCCGGGCACCGTTGCCGAAGGCACCGGCGAGGCCGCCGCCCTGACGCTGCGGCTCCGGGCGCGAGGCGCCCTGCGGGCCGGTGTTGGACAGCCCGGCGGACTGGAAGCCGGCGTTCTGCTGACCCGGCTGACCCTGCTGGTTCTGCGGCTGGCGGGGGCCGCCGTCACGCGAGGGCAGCGCGGCACGCGGACCGGAGCCCGCACCGACCTGACCGCGCGCGGCACCCGGGCCCGCGGCGAGCCGGCCGGCCGGGGCCGACGGAGCGCCTCCGAGACCGGGACGGGAGCCGTTGCCCGCGCCCGTGCCGCTGCCACCGCCGAGCAGACCGCCGGGGGCGGAGGGCTGCTGCCCCGGTCCCGGCTTGGGGGCCGACTGCTTGCCGCCGTGCGCGACATCGACGGGGAGCATGACCAGCGCGGTCGTACCACCGGAGTCCGAGGGCCGCAGCTGGATCCGGATGCCGTGACGCAGGGACAGCCGGCCGACCACGAACAGACCCATGCGGCGGGAGACCGAGACGTCCACGGTGGGCGGCGAGGCGAGCCGCTCGTTGATCGCCGCGAGATCCTCGGGGGAGAGGCCGATGCCGGTGTCGTGGATCTCGACCAGCACCCGCCCGTCCGGCAGCGCGTGGCCGGTGACCCGGACCTTCGTCTGCGGCGAGGAGAACGACGTGGCGTTCTCCAGCAGCTCGGCGAGCAGGTGCACGAGGTCGTTGACGACGCGGCCGGCGACCTCGGTGGCGGGCACCGCGGCCAGTTCGATGCGCTCGTACTGCTCCACCTCGGAGGCGGCGGCACGGAGCACGTCGACCAGCGGGACGGGGCGGGTCCACCGGCGGCCCGGCTCCTCGCCCGCGAGAACAAGGAGGTTCTCGCCGTTACGGCGCATGCGGGTCGCGAGGTGGTCGAGCTTGAAGAGCGAGGACAGCTGGTCCGGGTCGGCCTCGCGCGACTCCAGTTCGGAGATGAGCGAGAGCTGACGCTGGATGAGGCCCTGGCTGCGGCGCGAGAGGTTGGTGAACATCGCGTTGACGTTGCCCCGCAGGAGGGCCTGCTCGGCGGCGAGACGGACGGCCTCGCGGTGCACGTCGTCGAAGGCCGCGGCCACCTTGCCGATCTCGTCCCGGGAGTGCACACCGACCGACTCGACCGAGGTGTCGACGTCCTGCGGGTCGGCCTCGGAGAGCTGCTTGACGAGCTCGGGCAGCCGGTCCTGGGCGACGCGCGTAGCTGTGTCCTGCAGTCGCCGCAGCGAGCGGATCATCGACCGGGCGACGACGAAGGCACCGACCAGCGAGACGCCGAGCACCAGCAGGATGAGCGCACCGCTGATGATCGCTTCGCGCTTCGACTCGTCGCGGAGCTCGCGAGCCTTGCCCTCCATGTCGCTGAGGAGGGTTTCCTCGATGGTCTTCATCGCCTGGATCTTGGTGGAGCTCTGGTCGTACCAGTCCAGGTAGGAACGCCGAGGCATGCCCTTCATGCCCGAGGGGCTGTCCAGGACCTTCTTCGCATAGGTCTCGGAGGCCTTGATCTCCGGGTTGCCCTCCTTCAGCGTGGCGATCAGCTCTTCGGCGTTGTTGCCGGTCGCCTCGTAGACCGATGTGAAGGAGCGGAGCGCAGAGTCTTCCTTGCGCAGCGCGGCGCGGCCGAACTGCTGGTCGTTCTGGTCGAGGTGCGACTGCTTGTCGTTGCCGCCGGGCAGCGACGCGGCGATGACCGCCCGCTGGATCGAGGCGTACTCCTTGGCGGAGGAGAAGGCCGCCAGTGCTCGGGTCCGCTTGATCATCTCCGAGCTGCTGGTCGACTGCGCCATGTCCTGCGAGAGGCTCAGCAGCGAGGTGATCAGCTGGCTGTACTGGTCGACGGTCTGGAGGCTGGGGGTGCCCTTGGCGTACGCCGTCTTGCGGATGTCGCGGATCGAGGCCAGCTGGCTGGCGATCTGCTGGACGCTCGAGTAGATGCCCTCGAGGGCCTCGTCGCCCGACGGGTCGCCGATCGAGTTCGTCGCGTCCAAGAAGGCCGTCTTCGCCCGGTCGGTCTTCTTGCGGGGCTCGGTGACCTTGAAGTCGTCGGCCTTCACCCCGTTGGACAGCGGACCGGCCGAGCGGTCGCGCTCCTCCTGGAGCGCCTGGGCGAGCGTGGTCGCCTGCTTGGTCATCTTGGTCAGCAGCTGCATGTGATCCAGCTGCTGGATGTCGTTCATGGAGTCGTTGATCCGCAGTCCGCCCAGGGTGGTCGCGGCGACTACGGGAAGGGCGAGCAGGGAGACCAGACGCGTGCTGATCCGCCAGTTGCGAAGAGCTACTCGTGAGCCGGTGCTGACGGGGGCCCGAGGCTTGAGCGACGAGATCGGATCGGTGCCGCTGCCCGCCGTGGCACCGGGGTTCCGGTCGCGGTCACCGCTGTCGCCGGCCGAGGCCGGTCCGGGGTTCTGGGCGTGCTGGGGCGAGGAACCGCGGTCGGTCCCGCCGTGCGGCTCCTGTTCCGCCGCAGCGCTGCCATCCCTCTTGAAACGTCCCTGCACTAGCGTCGCAACCTCTGGACCAGGCGTCCCTCCGCGCGAAGCGGGTGGGACGGTGTCGGCGTCGTGGGGCGTCGTGTCCGCCCCCTGGTGGTCGTGAGTGACCGGCGCTCTTCCCCTTCCCGCCGCCACTCGGCGCTGCGTTGCGCCCCTGCGCGCCGGCCCTGAAACCTGCGGCGGTGCGTGGAATTCCAGCACAGTGCCGGATCTCCAACAAGGGCCCCGCACCGGGCCGTGACCTGGGTGACGCGTTGTGACGAATGAGTAACAAACCGTGGAGCGTGTTCGCGGGCAAAGTGGATCATTAAGGGTGAATCGGTAGGGGGTGAAGGGTGTCCCAGTCGACATGATCAGGAGCGGAATGGCTCATTCAGTGGCGCAATGTCCGTTTCTGTCAGAGTGATCGGCCGCCCGGAATGAGGCAATTGTCGACGTGGTCGTGAGGAAACTCACATGATGATCGCCGTCTCATCCGGGCTCTCGAAGGGAATTGGATGTTTAGCCTGACGCTTTACAGGGATGGCAAATCCGACAACCGGCGCCCCTCCGGGCGGCGCCCGAACCGACAGGGTCCGAACGGCAGATGAAGACGACGATGATGTTCCGCAACATTGCCAACCCCCGGCGCACCACGCTGGCGCACCTCAAGGACGCCGACGAGCTGCAGACGCCGGAACTGCCGGAGCGCACCGTCGAGCTGCCCACCCAGACGGCCAACCCCCGCCGCACCATCCTCATGGAAGCCCCGGTCACGGCCCCGGCCGCAGCGGCCGAGTAATGCGCGGTTGTCCCCCCTCACCCGCGTTAGCCTGGAGCGTCAGTCTTCAGCCAGCCAGCAAGTGAGGGGCGACAGCATCCCGTGCGCATCGCCAGGTTCTCCATCGACGGCAATGTCGCCTTCGGCGCCGTCGAGGGCGAGGGGCCCGATGGTCTCGTCCTCGACATCATCAAAGGCATCCCGTACGCCGAGTTCGAGCTCTCCGGCACCAAGGTCCCGCTGAGCAAGGTCCGCCTCCTGCCGCCCGTGCTCCCCAACAAGGTCGTGGCCATCGGCCGCAACTACGCGGAGCACGCCGCGGAACTCGGCAACGAGGTACCGGATGTCCCCGTCGCCTTCTTCAAGCCCACCACCTCGGTGATCGGCTCCGGCGACGCCATCGAGTACCCCTCCTTCTCCAACGAACTCCACCACGAGGCCGAACTGGCCGTGGTCATCGGTCGTATGTGCCGTGAAGTGCCGCGTGAGCGCGTGAAGGACGTCATCTTCGGCTACACCTGCGCCAATGACGTCACCGCCCGCGATGCCCAGAAGCGCGAGAAGCAGTGGGCCCGGGCCAAGGGCTTCGACACGTCCTGCCCGCTCGGCCCCTGGGTGGAGACCGACCTCGACCCCAGCGACCTGACCATTCAGGCCACGGTCAACGGTGAGCAACGCCAACTGGGCCGTACGAGCGACATGATCCGCTCCATCGAGGATCTGGTCGTCCACATCACGGAAGCCATGACGCTGCTCCCGGGCGATGTGATCCTCACCGGCACTCCCGCAGGGGTCGGACCCCTCCATGTCGGCGACGAGGTCGCCGTCACCATCGAAGGCATCGGCACTCTCACCAACAAGGTGATCAAGCGTGGTTAACGCACCTGTACGCGTACGTTTCTGTCCCTCCCCGACCGGCAACCCCCACGTGGGTCTGGTCCGCACCGCCCTCTTCAACTGGGCCTTCGCCCGCCACCACGGCGGCACCCTGGTCTTCCGCATCGAGGACACCGACGCGGCCCGCGACTCCGAGGAGTCCTACAACCAGCTCCTGGAGTCGATGCGCTGGCTCGGCTTCGACTGGGACGAGGGCCCCGAGGTCGGCGGCCCGCACGCCCCGTACCGCCAGTCGCAGCGCATGGACATCTACAAGGATGTCGCCGAGAAGCTTCTCGCAGGCGGGTACGCGTACCACTGCTACTGCACCACCGAGGAGCTCGACACCCGCCGCGACGCCGCCCGTGCCGCCGGCAAGCCGTCCGGCTACGACGGCCACTGCCGCGAGCTCACGGCCGAGCAGATCGCCGGGTACGAGGCCGAGGGCCGCACCTCCATCGTCCGCTTCCGGATGCCCGACGAGGCGCTGACCTTCACCGACCTGGTCCGCGGCGAGCTGACCTTCCAGCCGGAGAACGTGCCGGACTACGGCATCGTCCGTGCCAACGGCGCCCCTCTCTACACGCTGGTCAACCCGGTCGACGACGCGCTGATGGAGATCACCCACGTCCTGCGCGGCGAGGACCTGCTCTCCTCCACCCCGCGTCAGATCGCCCTCTACAAGGCGCTCATCGAGCTGGGCATCGCCAAGGGCACCCCCGCGTTCGGCCACCTCCCGTACGTCATGGGCGAGGGCAACAAGAAGCTCTCCAAGCGCGACCCGCAGGCCTCGCTCAACCTCTACCGCGAGCGAGGCTTCCTGCCCGAGGGGCTGCTCAACTACCTCTCCCTGCTGGGCTGGTCCATCGCCGAGGACCGCGACATCTTCTCCATCGAGGAGATGGTGGCCGCGTTCGACATCAAGGACGTCAACGCCAACCCGGCGCGCTTCGACCTGAAGAAGTGCGAGCACATCAACGCCGAGCACATCCGCAAGCTGGATGTGAAGACGTTCACCGAGGCGTGCGGCCCCTGGCTGAAGGCGCCGTTCGCCCCGTGGGCCCCGGAGTCCTTCGACGCGGAGCAGTTCGCGGCGATCGCCCCGCACGCCCAGACCCGTGTCACGGTCCTTTCGGAGATCACGGCCAACGTCGACTTCCTCTTCCTCGACGAGCCGGCCACCGACGAGGCGTCCTGGGCCAAGGCGATGAAGGAGGGCTCCGACGCCCTGCTCGTCACGGCCCGCGCCAAGCTGGCCGACGCCGAGTGGAACGCGGACGCCCTGAAGAACGCCATCCTCACCGCCGGCGAGGAGCACGGCCTGAAGCTCGGCAAGGCCCAGGCCCCGGTCCGCGTCGCGGTCACCGGCCGCACGATCGGCCTGCCGCTCTTCGAGTCCCTGGAGATCCTGGGCCGGGAGAAGACCCTGGGCCGCATCGACGCGGCACTGGCGAAGCTGACCGCGTAATCGTCCAGGTCACGCCCTGAGGGGGCGGCCCCCGGTTCATTCCGGGGGTCACGCCCCCTCTGCCGTTTCTCGGCGGCTCTTCCGCCGGCACCCGCATGCGGGCCGCCCAGCGCAAATGATTCGGCTCTGAGGACATCGACGACCTGAAGATTGTCTTCATCGGCCTGCAGAGCACCGCGAGCCCGGCGCGCCCGCCGCGTAGGAACCTAGGCTGGGCCCCATGACGATCCGCGCGGTCCTCTGGGACATCGACGACACGATCTTCGACTACACCCACGCCGACCGCGTCGGCATGAGCAAGCATCTCGAACACGAGGGCCTGCCCGACGGATACGACTCCGTCGAGCGGGCCCTCGCTGCGTGGCGGGCGATCACCGATGTGCACTGGGCGCGGTTCGCCGCCGGGGAGACGGACTTCCAGGGGCAGCGCCGGGACCGGGTCCGGGAGTTCCTCTCGCGGGCGCTGGAGGATGCCGAGGCCGACGACTGGTTCGGCCGGCACGTGGCCCATTACGAGGCCGCATGGTCGCTCTTCCCCGATGTGCTGCCCGTACTGGATGTGCTGGCGGACGGGTTCCGGCACGGGGTGCTGTCGAACTCCAGCATTCACAACCAGGACCGCAAGCTGCGCACGCTCGGTGTGCGGGAGCGGTTCGAGGCCGTGGTGTGCGCTGTTGAGCTGGGCGTCTCCAAGCCCGAGGCCGGCGCATTCCACGCCGCCTGCGACGCGCTGGCGCTGGAGCCGGAGGAGGTCGCGTACGTGGGGGACGAGCCGGACATCGACGCGGGCGGCGCGGTTGCCGCGGGGCTGATGGGGATCTGGCTGGACCGGGGCGGACGGGGCGGGCGGCCCGAGCTCGTCCGTATCAGCGGGCTCGATCAGCTGCCCGGTCTGCTGGGGCCTGTCCGACCCTGATCCGCCGGACAGGCCTGGCGGGCAATACCCGTTTTGGAGCGCCGGACACCTTCGGGTAATGTTCTTCCTGCGCCGCCCGAGCGGGACGGAAGATCCGAACGGGAAGCGCAAACCGAACAAAACCCTTGATCAGGGTTGAGTTTTGGTGGGCTATGGTGTAATTGGCAACACTACGGTTTCTGGTACCGTCATTCTAGGTTCGAGTCCTGGTAGCCCAGCGCAGAAATGCAACAGCAGTAACAAGCCCCCGTTGTGTAGCGGCCTAGCACGCTGCCCTCTCACGGCAGTAGCGCCGGTTCGAATCCGGTCGGGGGTACAGATCCTTCCCGCGAGATCATCTGGGTCGCACCCACGCTCTCGATGCAGGATCGCTAGGGCCCCCGTTGTGTAGCGGCCTAGCACGCTGCCCTCTCACGGCAGTAGCGCCGGTTCGAATCCGGTCGGGGGTACTTCACCATGGGCTATGGTGTAATTGGCAACACTACGGTTTCTGGTACCGTCATTCTAGGTTCGAGTCCTGGTAGCCCAGCGCAGAAATGCAACAGCAGTAACAAGCCCCCGTTGTGTAGCGGCCTAGCACGCTGCCCTCTCACGGCAGTAGCGCCGGTTCGAATCCGGTCGGGGGTACAACAGAGCGACAGAGAAGGGCCCTTCACCTCGGTGAAGGGCCCTTCTCTGTCACTCCCTCAGATCCCGTACCGCCGGGCCGACTCCTCCTCCTGAGCCATCCTGCGCAGCGACATCAGCAACGGTTCATAGAGCACAGCCGAGGCGACCGCCGTCTCCACCTGCTCCGCCTCCGTGGGGTACGTCTCCATCATGTCCAGGTCCTGGACGGCGACTTGGTGCATGAGGCGGGCCTGCTCGGCCAGATATTCGACATCGCAGGGATAGCCGAGCCGGATGAGGGTGGCCACTGACGACACCAGCGCGCGATGGGCGGGGGACAGGGAGCCGAGCTCCTGCGAGGTCGCCCAGCCGAGCCGGTCCAGCAGCCGTTCGACCTCCTCGCGGGCGGCCGCCGTCTCCGGCGCCTCCTCGTCGGGGTCCGGACCGTGCGGGAGCGACCACAGTGCGGCGCCCAGGCGGATCGTGCGGCCCAGGGACTCGTCGTCGACATGGGAGAGGACCTCGCGGGCCGTCGCCACGGGGAGACGGCCGACCTGGATCAGGGCCCGCACCAGACGCAGCCGGCGCAGATGACTCTCGTCGTACTCGGCCTGCGTCGCGCTGACCCGGTGGCCCGGCCGCAGCAGCCCCTCGCGCAGGTAGTACTTGATCGTCGCGGTCTTGACGCCGCTCTTCTCGCTCAGTTCCGAGAGTCGCATGTTCCGTGCCTTCCCTTGCGCCACCTCTTGGGCAGTGCCACTATCCAACCATTGGATAGTGGCACTCTCCAAGAGGAGAAGGGGGTACGGCCATGTTCGCGAAGCCGATTCCGGGGCGGACGACCGCCGCAGCCGAGGGGGAGGTGGTCGTCCTGCTCATCGGGATGCGCATCAACCACTTCTGGGGCGTGCACCATTGGCTGCCCGTGCTGGTGGCAATGCCGCGCATGCTGCGGGAGTTGAGCAAGGACAAGAGCCGCGGTCTGCTCGGCTGCACGCTGCTGTCCGGCTCGCCGCGGACGTACTACGTCGTCCAGTACTGGGAGTCGAAGGAGAAGCTGTACGCGTACGCGAGCGCTCCCGACATGTTCCACCGCAAGGCCTGGGCGATGATGAACCGCAAGGAGAAGAAGTCCCGGCAGCATGTGGGGCTGTGGCACGAGACATACATAGTGCCCGAGGGCGGCTACGAATCGATCTACGCCGATATGCCGGCCTACGGACTGGCCGCGGTGACCGGCGTACTGCCGATCGAGGGGCGGGGTCGCCGGGCGGCGGACCGTCTCGCGCACCGCTCGTCCGCGAAGTGAGGTTCTGAGAAGGGGCCGCCACGACGCCGGGGCGGCCGGAAGGTATTTCCTGCGTACGTCAGCCGTTGCGGCGCAGGGCCTCGCTGAGCCTGGCCGCCGAGTCGATGACCGCCTGGGCGTGCATCCGGCCCGGGTGCCGGGTCAGCCGCTCGATAGGTCCGGAGACCGAGACGGCGGCGACCACCCGGTTCGAGGGGCCACGCACCGGCGCCGAGACCGAGGCGACGCCCGGCTCGCGCTCGCCGATCGACTGGGCCCAGCCCCTGCGCCGTACGCCCGAGAGCGCCGTCGCCGTGAAACGGGCGCCCTGGAGGCCGCGGTGCAGGCGCTCCGGCTCCTCCCAGGCCATCAGGATCTGGGCCGACGAGCCGGCCTTCATGGTGAGCGTGGAGCCGACCGGCACGGTGTCCCGCAGACCGGACAGCCGCTCCGCCGCCGCCACGCAGATCCGCATGTCGCCCTGTCGCCGGTAGAGCTGCGCGCTCTCGCCGGTGATGTCGCGGAGGTGAGTGAGCACCGGTCCCGCCGTGGCCAGCAAGCGGTCCTCGCCTGCCGCCGCCGCCAGTTCCGCCAGCCGGGGGCCGAGAATGAAACGGCCCTGCATGTCCCTCGCCACCATGCGGTGGTGTTCGAGCGCCACGGCCAGTCGATGTGCCGTGGGTCGTGCGAGCCCGGTCGCCGCGACCAGCCCGGCGAGGGTGGCCGGACCGGACTCCAGGGCGCTCAATACCAGAGCTGCCTTGTCGAGAACGCCGACGCCGCTAGAGTTGTCCATACGACGATACTCCCGTCTCACTCTGTGAAACGCAAGTTCAATTTTCGGCGGAAGTTGCGAACCTGTAGGGGCGGCCACACAACGGCCCGCAGCCACCGCCCCGCACGGGGGTCCGGACGGCGGCGCACCGAATCTCTAGTTGGGCCGGCGAAGACGCCGGCCGGAGGGAAAGCGATGGGTAGGACACTCGCGGAGAAGGTCTGGGACGACCATGTCGTCCGGCGCGCCGATGGTGAGCCCGACCTCCTCTTCATCGATCTGCACCTGCTGCACGAGGTGACCAGCCCCCAGGCCTTCGACGGCCTCCGTCAGGCCGGACGCCGGGTGCGGCGCCTCGACCTCACCATCGCCACCGAGGATCACAACACCCCGACCCTCGACATCGACAAGCCCATCGCCGACCCGGTCTCCCGTGCCCAGTTGGAGACGCTGCGCAAGAACTGTGCGGAGTTCGGTGTACGTCTGCACCCGCTGGGTGACGTCGAGCAGGGCGTCGTGCACGTGGTCGGCCCACAGCTGGGGCTGACCCAGCCCGGCACCACGGTCGTCTGCGGTGACTCCCACACCTCCACGCACGGCGCGTTCGGCGCGCTGGCGTTCGGCATCGGCACCAGCCAGGTCGAGCACGTGCTGGCCACCCAGACGCTGCCGATGGCCCGCCCGAGGACGATGGCGATCACCATCGACGGCGAACTGCCCGACGGCGTCACGGCCAAGGACCTGATCCTCGCGATCATCGCCCGGATCGGCACCGGCGGCGGCCAGGGCTACATCCTCGAATACCGCGGCCCGGCCATTGAGAAGCTCTCGATGGAAGCCCGGATGACCATCTGCAACATGTCGATCGAGGCCGGCGCCCGGGCAGGCATGATCGCCCCGGACGAGACCACGTTCGACTACCTGAAGGGCCGCGACCATGCCCCGCAGGGCGAGGACTGGGACGCCGCCGTCGCGTACTGGAAGACGCTGCGCACGGACGACGACGCGGTCTTCGACGCCGAGGTCGTCATCGACGCCGCGGAACTGGCCCCGTTCGTCACCTGGGGCACCAACCCCGGCCAGGGCGCGCCCCTGTCGGCCAACGTCCCCGACCCGGCTTCGTACGAGGACGCCTCGGAGCGCAACGCCGCCGAAAAGGCCCTGGAATACATGGGGTTGACCGCCGGCCAGCCGCTGCGCGAGATCAACGTGGACACCGTCTTCGTAGGCTCCTGCACCAACGGCCGGATCGAGGACCTGCGTAACGCCGCCGCGATCCTGGACGGCCGCAAAGTCGCGAGAGGCGTACGGATGCTGGTCGTCCCGGGCTCGGTCCGGGTCGCCCTGCAGGCCGTCGAGGAGGGCCTGGACAAGGTCTTCACCGCCGCAGGCGCCGAATGGCGGCACGCGGGCTGCTCGATGTGTCTCGGCATGAACCCCGACCAGCTGGCCCCCGGCGAGCGCTCCGCCTCCACCTCGAACCGCAACTTCGAGGGACGGCAGGGCAAGGGCGGCCGTACGCACCTGGTCTCCCCGCAGGTCGCCGCCGCCACCGCCGTGCTGGGCCACCTGGCCTCGCCGGCCGACCTGTCCGACGCCCGTACGCCCGCCGGAGTCTGAGAATCATGGAAGCTTTCACCACACACACCGGCCGGGCCGTCCCGCTGCGCCGGAGCAACGTCGACACCGACCAGATCATCCCCGCCCACTGGCTGAAGAAGGTCACCCGCGACGGTTTCGAGGACGGACTCTTCGAGGCCTGGCGCAAGGACGAGAACTTCGTCCTCAACCGCCCGGAGCGCAGCGGCGCCACGGTGCTGGTGGCCGGTCCCGACTTCGGCACCGGATCGTCCCGCGAACACGCCGTGTGGGCGCTGCAGAACTACGGTTTCAAGGCCGTCATCTCCTCCCGGTTCGCCGACATCTTCCGGGGCAACTCGCTGAAGAACGGCCTGTTGACCGTCGTCCTCGACCAGAAGGTCGTCGACGCGCTCTGGGAACTGACCGAGGCCGATCCGACCGTCGAGATCACCGTCGACCTGGAGGCGCGCCAGGTCCGTGCCGAGGGCATCACGGCCGACTTCGAGCTCGACGAGAACGCCCGCTGGCGACTGCTGAACGGGCTGGACGACATCAGTCTCACCCTTCAGAACGAAGCGGACATCGCGACGTATGAGGTGGCAAGACCGACCTTCAAGCCGCGTACAATTAACGCCTGAGCAGCGCGTTTCCAGGACTGCGCCCCTTGCCATCTGGTAGGGGGCGCAGTCGCTTGTTGAGACCCCGTCGGGCGACAACTCGCCCCAGATGGCACAATCGGTGCATGGAACGCGACAGCCAACTCAAGCTTTACGGCCAAGTCGCCGACCGATTGAAGGAAGCGCACACAAGAGTGCGCGCACTGCAAGTCCCGGAGGGCGTAAGGATGGCGCTGTCCCGGAAGCTGTTGGTCATCACGGCCGCGGCTAAGCACGATCTCCCGGATGCGGCAAGGCGTCTGGACCGGTTGATGAAGGACCTCGATGAGGGCCGATTCCCCGAAGGTGACTGACTCTGCGGAACTGTGCAGCGGTCGACTTCGTTGCGGCACTAGGGTGATTAGCCCGTTTCGTGTTTGATTTGCGGTATATATCTGCCTAACGTGCGAAAACGCTTGAACACTTTCGTTCTGGCAATGTCTCCGAAGGGGAAGACGTGAACAAGGCGCAGCTCGTAGAAGCGATTGCCGACAAGGTCGGCGGCCGTCAGCAGGCCGCAGACGCCGTCGACGCGGTGCTCGACGCGATCGTCCGTGCGGTTGTCGCAGGGGACCGTGTCTCGGTCACCGGCTTCGGCTCGTTCGAGAAGGTCGACCGCCCCGCCCGCTACGCCCGCAACCCGCAGACGGGTGAGCGCGTGCGGGTCAAGAAGACCTCGGTGCCCCGCTTCCGCGCGGGACAGGGCTTCAAGGACCTGGTGAGCGGCTCGAAGAAGCTCCCCAAGCACGATGTGGCCGTGAAGAAGGCGCCCAAGGGCAGCCTCACGGGCGGTGTTGCCCGTGCGACGACCAAGGCCGCGGCCAAGAAGGCCGCCGCCAAGAAGGCCGTTGCGAAGAAGGTCACCGCCAAGAAGGCCGTGGCCGCGGCGAAGACCACCGCGGCCAAGAAGACCACCGCGAAGAAGACCACCGCGGCGGCCAAGAAGACCACGGCGGCAGCCGCGAAGAAGACCACCGCCGCGGCGGCGAAGAAGACGACGGCCGCCAAGAAGGCCGTCGCCGGCAAGACCGCGCCCGCCAAGAAGGCCACGGCGAAGAAGGCGCCCGCGAAGAAGGCCACGGCACGCAAGACCACGGCGAAGAAGGCCACTGCACGGAAGAAGTGAGGCCGAGCAGCGCAGGGCCACTCACGCGCCGGGCCGGGCTCCTCTTGGGGAGCCCGGCCCGCGGGCTGTTGTGGGCAGTGCGCGGAGCCGTTCAGAACGTCTGCAGCGTCACCAGCGTGATCCGTAGATCCGCGCCCTCGCCGGTGACCTCGATGCGCACCCGCTGCCCCGGACGCAGCAGCCGCAGACCGCCGGCGTCGAAGGCCCGGGCGTCGAATTCCACCGGGGTGCCGTCGTCGAGCAGCACACTGCCGGTGCGGGTCTCGGGGTCGTACGTGTACGAGGTCGCCTGCATGAACGGCAGCCTATCGGTCCCCGAGGGGCGCTCCGGCGGCCCAGCGCCCCGCCGTGTGCGGGCCGACGCCCAGGGCCAGGGCCGCCCGCAGATCGTCGCCGGTGTCCACGTCCTGGCGGACCGAATCGATGCCGGTCAGGCTGATCTCCACCGCTCCGGAGTCCAGATGCCGGGCCCGGGAAGAACCGCCGAAAGCGGGTCGCAATTCCACTCCCGGCGCAGCCGAAAGAAATGTTGTACCGATTCCCGCCGCATCGGTGACAAATGCGCGGGGAAATGCGGCGGAAAAATTGAGTACCCGGGACAATTCTCCGGGGCGCAGCGCGGGCAGGTCCGCATTGAGAGCGGCGAGAGCCGCCCCTGGCCGCTCGGCCCGCACGGTCCGCTCACCGTGCGCGAGGGCGGCATTGAGACCGTGGTCCGGTTCGTCGGGAACGATTCGCGCCCCGAGCGCCGCGAGAGCCGCCCCGGCCTCCGTGTCGTCCGTGACGACCACCACATCCCGTACGGCCGGGCAGGACAGGGCGGCGGCCACGGTGTCCCGGGCGAAGGCGAGGGCGAGCCGCGGGCGCAGTGCGGCGCCCGTCGCAGGCGCGAGCCTGCTCTTGGCCCGTGCCAAGGGCTTCAACGGGACGACCAGTGACCAAGGACCGGCCGGGTCGGTGTTCGTGGCGATCTGCCTCTCGATGTGCATCGCCGCTTATTCTCGCCTGCCGGTGCGAGAACCCGGGGGTTCGGTCCCGAAGGCGGGGCGTACGGTGTTCTCGACAGAGCAGGGGCCTGGGGCGAGACTTGACCGTCGGTAGCCAGGCAGCAGTCAGGTCCTTAGAGGAAGGTGTCCGAGTGTCCCGCCGCAGAATCGGCTTCTGGTACCGCCTGGCGGCGGTCATCGCGAAACCGCCGTTGGTGGTTCTGTTCAAGCGTGACTGGCGGGGGATGGAACACATTCCGGCCGACGGCGGATTCATCACTGCGGTCAATCACAACTCGTATCTGGACCCGCTTTCCTACGGTCACTTCCAGTACAACACCGGACGGGTGCCGCGGCTTCTCGCGAAGGCGGGCCTCTTCAAGACCCCCTTTGTCGGAATGATGCTGCGCGGCACCGGACAGATCCCCGTATACCGCGAGACGACCAATGCGCTGGACGCCTTCAGGGCCGCAGTCGACGCCATCGAGCGCGGTGAATGCGTCGCCTTCTATCCGGAGGGCACCCTCACCCGCGACCCCGACATGTGGCCGATGGCCGGCAAGACCGGTGCGGCCCGCGTCGCGTTGATGACGAAGGCTCCGGTCATCCCGGTCGCCCAGTGGGGCGCCAACCTGGCAATGCCGCCGTACGCCAAGGAGAACAAGCTCCGGCTCCTCCCCCGCAAGACCCTTCAGGTGCAGGCCGGACCGCCCGTCGACCTCTCCCGGTTCTACGACAAGGAACCGACGCCGGACGTCCTGCGCGAGGCGACCGAGGCCATCATGGCGGCGGTGACCGCGCAGCTGGAGATCGTGCGGGGCGAGAAGGCGCCCACGGAGCCGTACGACCACCGCAAGGCCCGTGCAGAACAGCGGCGCAAGGCCGAAGGAAAGGGACCCAAGTGACGCACCCCGCAAAGGCAGCCGTCTTCGGAACCGGCTCATGGGGTACGGCCTTCGGCATGGTTCTCGCCGACGCCGGCTGCGAGGTCACCCTCTGGGGCCGTCGCGCCGAAGTTGCCGAGGCCGTCAACACGACCCGTACCAACCCGGACTATCTGCCGGGAATTGAACTCCCCGCGTCGATCCGGGCCACCACTGACGCCGCAGAGGCGCTGCACGGCGCCGACTTTGCCGTGCTCGTGGTGCCCTCGCAGACACTGCGCGCCAATCTCGCCGACTGGGCCCCGCACCTCGGCTCCGACACCGTCCTCGTCTCGCTGATGAAAGGCGTCGAACTCGGCACCGCGAAGCGGATGAGCGAGGTCATCGAGGACGTCACCAAGGTCTCCGCGGACCGCGTCGCCGTCATCACCGGCCCCAACCTGGCCAAGGAGATCGCCGAACGCCGCCCCGCCGCGGCCGTCGTCGCCTGCCAGGACGAGTCGGTGGCCCGTCGCCTCCAGTCCGCCTGCCACACCTCGTACTTCCGCCCTTACACCATCACCGATGTGGTCGGCGCCGAACTCGGCGGCGCGGTCAAGAACGTCATCGGTCTCGCTGTCGGCATCGCCGACGGGATGGGCCTCGGCGACAACGCCAAGGGCTCGCTCATCACCCGCGGTCTCGCCGAGACGACCCGTCTCGGCCTGGCCATGGGCGCCGACCCGCTGACCTTCTCCGGACTCGCGGGCCTCGGCGACCTGGTGGCGACCTGTTCCTCGCCGCTGTCGCGCAACCACACCTTCGGCACCAACCTCGGCCGCGGCATGACGCTGGAAGAGACCATCGCCGTCACCAAGCAGACCGCCGAGGGCGTCAAGTCCTGTGAATCAGTGCTCGATCTGGCGCGCAGGCACGGCGTCGACATGCCCATCACCGAGACGGTCGTCGGCATCGTCCACGAGGGCAAGCCGCCGATGGTCGCACTGGGCGAGCTGATGTCGCGCAGCGCGAAACCCGAGCGACGCTGACGGGTTCGCCCAGGGAGGACCTGAAGGGGGCGCAAGCCGGTGAACGTTCGCGGTCATCGCTCCAGCGGCCCCGGTCACGCTGACGCGAGTGGTACCAGCAGGTACGCTCAACGCGATATGAGCAGCGAGAACCTCCCCCAGAGCCCGGAGCAGCAGCTCCGCAAGCCGCGCGTGGCCGTCGTGTTCGGCGGCCGCAGCTCCGAACACGGCATCTCGGTCGTCACGGCGGGTGCCGTCCTGAACGCCATCGACCGGACGAAGTACGACGTCCTGCCGATCGGCATCACGACGGACGGCCGCTGGGCGCTCACCGCCGACGAGCCCGAGCGCATGGCCATCACGGACCGGAAGATGCCGGACGTGGCCCAGCTGGCCGAGTCCACCGAGGGCGGCGTGGTGCTCTCCGTCGACCCCGGCAGCCGTGAAGTGGTGTACAGCGAGCCCGGCTCGGTTCCCAAGGCGCTCGGCGAGGTCGACGTCGTCTTCCCCGTGCTGCACGGCCCGTACGGCGAGGACGGCACCCTTCAGGGGCTCCTGGAGCTGTCCGGTGTGCCGTACGTGGGTGCCGGCGTGCTCGCCTCGGCGGTCGGCCAGGACAAGGAATACATGAAGCGGGTGTTCACGTCGTTCGGGCTGCCCGTCGGCCCGTACGTCGTGGTACGTCCCCGCGAATGGGACACGGACCCCTCCGCTGCCCGCAAGCGCATCGTGGACTTCGCCGGGGAACACGGCTGGCCGCTCTTCATCAAGCCCGCCCGGGCCGGCTCGTCGATCGGCATCACCAAGGTCGACGATCTCTCCGGTCTCGACGAGGCGATCGAGGAAGCCCGCCGCCACGACCCCAAGTTTCTGGTCGAGTCGCTGCTGCGCGGCCGCGAGATCGAGTGCGGGGTGCTGGAGTTCGAGGACGGACCGCGCGCCAGCGTGCCCGCCGAGATCCCACCGGTGACCTCGCACGACTTCTACGACTTCGAGGCCAAGTACATCGACTCGGCCTCCGGGATCGTGCCCGCCCCGCTCACGGAGGAGCAGACGGCCGAGGTTCAGCGGCTGGCGGTCGACGCCTTCGAAGCCGTGTCCTGCGAGGGCCTGGTGCGGGCCGACTTCTTCCTCACCGAGGACGGCAGCTTCGTGATCAACGAGATCAATACGCTGCCGGGCTTCACCCCGATCTCCATGTACCCGCGGATGTGGCAGGAGAGCGGCGTGAGCTACCAGGAGCTGGTGGACCGGCTGATCCAGGCCGCGTTGAACCGGCCGACCGGCCTGCGCTGAGAAGACGGGACCCGCGGCTGCAGGGCGTGTGCTCCCGCCCGGGAGCGCACGCCCTACAGGCTGCCGGGAACCGTCTTGCGAATGGCCGGGGCGAACGCGGCCAACGGGCTCGCGTCATGGGCGTACGCCGTCGAGAGACTCACCTCGACGTACGCCTTGCGGTAGGTCGTCGTAAAACGCGGACCGGCGTCCGCCGGCTGCTCCAGCAGCCAGTTGACGCCGTCCGCCTCGATCCCCTTCGCCATGGGGTCGTCCATCTTCGCAGGCCGGGGGACACCGCAGCGCAGTACGATCGCTCCGTCCCCCCACTCGGCGGTCAGTTCGGACTTTGTCCCGGTGTCACCGCGGTCGAGTCCGGCAACGGTCTTCGGCAGCTCCTTGTGCAGTGCACGGCAGTAGGCTGCGGCTTCCGGTGACGGAGTGGGAACCGTGATCGACGCCGTGGCGTCCGTCGAGGAGCAGCCCGCCGCGGCCAGCAGCAGCGCGGCAACGGACGGACCGAGAAACACGGGGTGGCAAAGCCGGCGGCGCAATGATGTCACCGGCCCAGCGTAGACGGGGGCTACAGATGAACGACCGGGCAGGTCAGGGTTCTCGTGATGCCTTCCACTTGCTGGACCTTGGCGACCACCATGCGGCCGAGTTCATCGACCGTGTCGGCCTGGGCGCGCACGATCACGTCATAGGGGCCGGTGACGTCCTCTGCCTGGATCACTCCCGGAACTTTGGCGATGGTCTCGGCGACGGTCGACGCCTTGCCCACCTCGGTCTGAATAAGGATGTACGCCTGTACCACGGAACCTCCAGGGCGGCCACGAGGATCATGTGGGGGAAAGGGACGCCACGGTATCGCGTCGCCGCGGGCCGCGGGGAGACCTACGGGGCGGTTGACGTCCACAGCGTGGCTCACGCAAGACACAAGTTGACGTATCTCTTGACAGTACCGACAGCAGTGACGGCCCGCGACCGCAAGTGCAGCGGTGCGAAAGGGGGACAGACATGCCGATGAGAACCGGTGCAGACTGCTCCCTGCGGCGGCGGCCGGTCCACGATCCGGACCCCCGGCCGCTGAAGCAGCCCGGACGATCGTCCGGGGCGATAGATGAGAGGTGAGACTCGGTGAAGGGAACCGTGGGCGAGTTGGGGGAGTTCGGGCTCATCAGGGAGCTCACTTCCCGGCTCACCACCACTCCGGCGGTACGGCTCGGCCCCGGCGACGACGCCGCGGTCGTGTCCGCTCCCGACCGCAGGGTCGTGGCCAGTACGGACATCCTGTTGGAGGGACGGCATTTCCGTCGCGACTGGTCGACGGCTTACGACGTCGGCCGCAAGGCCGCCGCCCAGAATCTCGCCGACATCGCCGCCATGGGCGCCGTGCCCACCGCGCTGCTGCTCGGCCTGGTCGTCCCCGCCGAACTCCCGGTCACCTGGGCCGGCGAGCTGATGGACGGCATCCGTGACGAGTGCCAGGTCGCCGGCGCGGCCGTGGTCGGCGGCGATGTGGTGCGCGGCGAGACGATCACCGTCTCGATCACCGCACTCGGAGATCTGCGCAACCACGAACCGGTCACCCGGTCCGGCGCCCAGCCCGGCGACGTCGTCGCCGTCACCGGCTGGCTCGGCTGGTCCGCTGCCGGATACGCCGTGCTCTCCCGCGGCTTCCGCTCGCCCCGCGCCTTCGTCGAGGCCCACCGTCGCCCCGAACCGCCGTACCACGCAGGCCCCGCGGCTGCCGGGCTCGGCGCCACCGCGATGACGGACGTGAGCGACGGACTCGTCGCCGACCTCGGGCACATCGCCGAGGCCAGCAAGGTCCGGATCGATCTGCGCTCCGGACTCATCGACATCCCCTCGCAGATGTCCGACATCGGTCAGGCCGTCGGCGTGGACCCGCTGCAGTGGGTGCTGACCGGGGGAGAGGACCACGCGATCGTCGCCACTTTCCCGCCGGACGTGAAGCTGCCCGCCCGCTGGAAGGTGATCGGTGAAGTCCTCAACCCCTCGGCGCTGCCGCAGGTGACGGTCGACGGGGCACCCTGGACCAGCAAGGGCGGCTGGGACCATTTCGGAGGCATCGAGGACGCCCCGTAGATTTCGGCGTGTGCCCATATCCGGTGCTGTACCCGCCCGTGTGCGCACCGTCGCCGGTTCCGATTCCGGCGGCGGTGCGGGTATGTCAGACCGATCTCAGGACGATGCCGGCGCTCGGTGTGCACGGAGTGAGCGTGCTGACCGCCGTCATGGCCCAGAAGTCGCTGGGGGTGCAGGGCGCCCGAGTTGTCCGTCGATGCCGTACGCGCTTAGTACCGCAGCGTGGTGGGCGGCCGGAATGCGGCAGGCCGCCACTAAGGTAGTGGGTTTCGGGCCGCGCCGGGTCTTCATCAAGGGCGCACATCTGCCCGGCGAACCCGTCGATCTTGTGACGGACGGCACCGAGGAGCACTCGCTGCGCGCACCGGGGCACGACAACCGCCACACCCACGGCACCGGTTGCACGCTCGCCTGCTCGCCGGCCCTGGGCCAGGACGTACCCACGGCGGTACGGGGCGCGAAGACGTAGGTCACCGGTGCGATCGAAACGGGCTTCCCGCTGGGCGCCGGAATCGGCCCCGTCGACCACGGCCGGCGGACGCGCACCGTCTGAGGGCCCCAGGAGCGCAGCAAAAAGCCGGTCCACCGAGGTGGACCGGCTTTTTGGGCAACCGGAAGGCTGCGCTACGACGGGAACGTCAGCGCGCGACCTTGCCGGCCTTGATGCACGAGGTGCAGACGTTGAGCCGCTTCGGCGTCCGACCGACCACGGCACGCACGCGCTGGATGTTGGGATTCCAGCGACGGGACGTACGGCGGTGCGAGTGCGAAATGTTGTTGCCGAAGCCCGGCCCCTTGCCGCAGACGTCGCAGTTGGCAGCCACGGGTCACTCCAAAGACTTCAGATGCACTTACAGTGAATTCCGGCGCGCCGGATTCATTTGACTGAAGTGGCGACACCGGAGGAATGGCCCGACTCTCATCGGGCAACCGAAGCAGCATACAACGGCTGCGTCGGTAGAAGGAAACTACCATGGGTTCCGCCGCCCCCTGTCCCGCCCCTGTCCCCGCCGGACCCGGCACACGGGGCTACCCTGCGGTGCAGCCGGCCACCCACGGCCGATTTCGAGGAGGACCGACAGGTGCCGCAGACCGCCGACGACATGGACGCCGTCGCGGTGCGTACCTGGTGCTCACTGGCCCTGGAGGCACTGGGCCAAGAGCGCGAGGCGATCGACGCGATCAACGTCTACCCCGTCGCCGACGGGGACACCGGTACGAACCTCTATCTCACCGTGGAGTCCGCGACCCAGGCCGTCGAAGCGGTCTTCGCCGCCCATGAGACCGGTACGACCGTGCCCGTCGCCGCCGACGCGGTACGGGCCATGGCGCACGGAGCACTGATCGGTGCGTGCGGAAATTCCGGCACGATCCTGGCCCAGCTGTTGCGCGGGATGGCAGGGGTGCTGGCCGACGGGCACGACGCGGACCATCTGCGCCGGGCGCTCACCAGGGCCGCCGCAGCCGCCCGGCAGGCCGTCGCTCACCCTGTCGAGGGCACCGTGCTGACCGTGGCCACCGCAGCCGCCGAGGCCGCCGGGCGCACGGTGGACGACGCCGGGACCGCGGCGGTCGCACGGGCGGCGTACGAGGGAGCGCGGACGGCCCTGGAAGCGACCCCCGGACAGCTCGCCGTCCTCGGGCGGGCGGGCGTCGTGGACGCAGGCGGAAGGGGCCTGGTGACGGTGCTCGGGGCGCTCGTCGAAGCAGTCTCCGGGCGTGCTCCCGAGCGCACGTACGTGGCCGTGCCCGCGACCGTGGTCCCTGCGCCGCAGGACTGTGCGGAGGGCGGACCGGCCTTCGAGGTCATCTACCTGCTGGAGGCCACGGACGAGGCCGTGGACCGGCTGCGGACCCGGCTCGACGGCCTCGGCGACTCGCTCGTGGTGGTGGGCGGCGACGGACTGTGGAACGTCCATGTGCATGTCGATGACGCGGGTGCGGCGGTGGAGGCCGGTGTCGAGGCGGGGCGGCCATACCGCATCCGGATCACCCACTTCGGCGCGGACCGGGTGCACCCGCACACCGAACCCGTGCAGCGCGCGGTCGTCGTGGTGGTCCCCGGCGACGGGCTCCGCGGCCTGTGCAAGGAGGCCGGGGCGACGACGGTCCTGGCGCGCCCCGGGGAGCCGCCCGCCAGCGGCGAACTGGTCGACGCCATCCGCCGGGCGCACGCCCGCGAGGTGGTTCTGCTGCCCAACGACGCGGAGCTGCGCCACACCGCCGCTGCCGCTGCCGAACAGGCCCGCGCGGAGGGTGTCCGGGTCGCCCTGATCCCGACCCGGGCCGCCGTCCAGGGCATCGCCGCCCTCGCCGTCCACGAACCCGACCGCAGCTTCGACGAGGACGTGGTGGCGATGACCGCCGCGGCCGGTTCCACCCGCTACGCCGAACTGGCCGTAGCCGAGCGGCAGTCCTGGACCATGGCGGGTATCTGCCAGGCCGGCGACATCCTGGGCCTGATCGACGGCGATGTCGCGGTCATCGGCGAGGACGTACCGGAAACGGCCCGGAACGTGCTGGACCGCATGCTGGCGGCGGGCGGCGAACTGGTCACCCTGGTCCTCGGCGAGGACGTCCCCGACACCCTGGCCGACGAGCTGCAGGAGCACGTGCGCGAGGGCTATCTGGCGGTCGACACGGTGGTGTACCGGGGCGGCCTCCAGTGCGCTCCGCTGCTGATCGGGGTGGAGTAGGGCGGCGCGGGTGTCCTCGAGCGCCGGACGGGCCCGGATTCCTGACCAGGTACCTCAGCAGCGCCTCCGCCTCCGCCCGGCGTGCCCGGCCCGTCTCGCCCGGTTCCTCGTCCCCGTACACATCGATGACACCGCGGGCCCGTGCCCCGGCCGCGTGCGGGCGGTTCAGATCCGCCTCCGGCCAGACGGCCATCAGGCCGGCGGCCGTGCGCAGGCCGCGGAAGTCGGGCCCGGCCTCCGCGAAACCGGGTCGGGCGATCCCGTGAGAGGTGATCGCGAGCCGGAGGCATCGGAGCCGGTCCTGGGGGGCGTGGCGACAGTTCCGACCAGCGGATTCCGGTGTTCCGCGTCGTGCCCGGCGGACATCTGTCAGTGGTGTGGTGTGCAATGGATCGCGTGTCTGCGTTCGATGAACCCCTCAAGAAGCTGCTCGGCGGAGCCACCGCGAAGGTGATGGCCGAACACCTCGACCTGCACACGGTCGGTGATCTGCTGCACCACTACCCGCGACGGTACGAGGAGCGCGGTCGGCTCACGGCGCTGACCGACCTTCCGCTGGACGAGCATGTGACGGTGGTCGCCCAGGTCGCCGACGCACGCGTCATGATGTTCAACAACGGCCGCGGCAAGCGCCTCGAAGTGACCCTCACCGACGGCAACGGCCGCCTCCAGCTGGTCTTCTTCGGCCATGGCGTCCACAAGCCGCACAAGGAACTGTTGCCGGGCCGGCGCGCGATGTTCGCGGGCAAGGTCTCCGTCTTCAACCGGAAGATGCAGCTGGCCCACCCCACGTACCAGCTGCTGGACGCCGAGTCCATCGACGGGGCCGAGGCCACGGAAGCGGTGGACGCGTTCGCCGGGCGGCTGCTGCCGATCTACCCGGCCTGCAAGCAGCTGGACTCGTGGCGGATCGCCAAGGCCGTCGACACCGTGCTGCCCAGCGCGCGGGAGGCCGTCGACCCGCTGCCGCCGAGTCTGCGCGAGGGCCGCGGGTTCACCCCGCTCCCGGAAGCGCTGCTGAAGGTCCACCGCCCGCAGACCAAGGCGGACATCGCACAGGCCAGGGACCGGCTGAAGTGGGACGAGGCGTTCGTCCTCCAGGTCGCGCTGGCCCGCCGCAGATACGCCGACACCCAGCTCCCGGCAGTGGCCCGCAGCCCCAGGCCCGGCGGGCTGCTCGACGCCTTCGACGCCAAGCTGCCCTTCACCCTCACCGAGGGACAGCAGAAGGTCTCCAAGGAGATCTTCGACGACCTGGCGACCGAGCACCCGATGCACCGGCTCCTCCAGGGCGAGGTCGGGTCCGGGAAGACCATGGTCGCGCTGCGCGCGATGCTCGGCGTCGTCGACGCGGGCGGGCAGGCCGCCATGCTCGCGCCCACCGAAGTGCTTGCTCAGCAGCACCACCGCTCCATCACCGAAATGATGGGCGAGCTGGCCGAGAACTGGGGACTGTGGCGCGAAGCGCCTCCTCAGGAGGGGCGGCGGCCGGACGACGGGCAGGCGCTCGGCGGCTCCCAGCAGGGGACGAAAGTGGTGCTGCTCACCGGCTCCATGGGCGTCGCGGCCCGCCGTCAGGCGCTGCTCGACCTCGTCACGGGCGAGGCCGGGATCGTGATCGGCACACATGCGCTGATCGAGGACAAGGTGCAGTTCCACGACCTGGGCCTGGTCGTGGTCGACGAACAGCACCGCTTCGGGGTGGAACAGCGCGACGCCTTGCGCTCCAAGGGAAAGCAGCCGCCGCATCTGCTGGTCATGACCGCGACCCCCATTCCCCGTACGGTCGCCATGACCGTCTTCGGCGACCTGGAGACGTCCGTACTGGACCAGCTGCCGGCCGGCCGCTCGCCGATCGCCAGCCATGTCGTACCCGCCAAGGACAAGCCGCACTTCCTCAGCCGCGCCTGGGAACGGGTCCGCGAGGAAGTGGAGAACGGGCACCAGGCCTATGTGGTCTGCCCCCGCATCGGTGATGACGCCGAGGACGAGGCGGCGGGCAAGAAGGGGAAGAAGAAGGCGGCCGAGGACGACGGCGAGAAGCGCCCGCCCCTCGCGGTCCTGGAGATCGCCGAACAGCTCGCCAAGGGCCCGCTCGCCGGTCTGCGCGTCGAGGTGCTGCACGGCAGGATGAACCCCGACGACAAGGACGACGTCATGCGCCGCTTCGCCGCGGGCCAGGTCGACGTCCTCGTCGCCACCACCGTCATCGAGGTCGGCGTCAATGTCCCCAATGCCACCGCCATGGTGATCATGGACGCCGACCGGTTCGGGGTCTCCCAGCTCCACCAGCTGCGCGGCCGGGTCGGCCGCGGCTCCGCCGCCGGACTCTGTCTGCTGGTCAGCGAGGCCCACGAGGCCAGCCCCGCCCGCGCCCGGCTCTCCGCCGTCGCCGCCACCCTCGACGGCTTCGAGCTGTCCCGGATCGACCTCGAACAGCGCCGCGAGGGCGATGTCCTCGGCCAGGCCCAGTCCGGGGTCCGTTCCTCGTTGCGGATGCTCACCGTCATCGACGACGAGGAGGTCATCGCCGCCGCCCGCGAGGAGGCCTCCACGATCGTCGCCGCCGACCCGGAGCTGGAACATCTGCCCGAGTTGCGGATCGCGCTGGACGCGCTGCTCGACAAGGAGCGCGAACAGTACCTCGACAAGGGGTGACGGGTGCGCGGGCCCCATCCGCCGCGACGCCATATCGTGGGTGGCACGGCGCCGCAGCATCCTGTGGGCCACCCACGAACCGAGGACCAGACACCCATGACCCGCGTGATCGCCGGCTCGGCCGGTGGACGCCGCCTGGCCGTCCCGCCCGGCACCGGCACCCGCCCCACCTCCGACCGTGCACGCGAGGGCCTCTTCTCCACCTGGGAAGCCCTCCTGGGCAGCCTCCACGGCACCCGCATCGCGGATCTGTACGCGGGCTCCGGCGCTGTCGGCCTGGAGGCACTCTCCCGCGGCGCGGTCCACGCCCTGCTCGTCGAAGCCGACCCCAAGGCTCTCCGCACCGTCCGGGACAACGTCCGCACACTCGGCCTGCCCGGCGCCGAAGTCCGTACCGGCAAAGCCGAACAGGTCGTGACGGGACCGGCGCCCACGGAGCCGTACGACGTGGTGTTCCTGGACCCGCCGTACGCCGTGACCGACGACGATCTTGGCGAGATACTGCTCACACTCCGTGCTCAGGGGTGGCTCACAGCCGATGCCCTCGTCACCGTGGAACGCAGCACCAGAGGCGGAGAATTCAACTGGCCCAAGGGCTTTGAGCCACTGCGGGCCCGTCGCTACGGCGAGGGAACGCTTTGGTACGGTCGCGCCGCCTCTACGTGCGAAGACGCACGATGACCGGACCGGAGAGCGAGGGAACCAAGTTGCGCCGCGCCGTCTGTCCGGGGTCATTCGACCCCATCACCAATGGACACCTCGACATCATTGGCCGTGCTTCGAAGCTGTACGACGTCGTACATGTCGCGGTGATGATCAACCAGTCCAAGAAGGGCCTGTTCACGGTCGACGAGCGGATCGACCTGATCCGCCAGGTCACCGCCGACTTCGGCAACGTCGAGGTCGAGTCCTTCCACGGCCTCCTGGTCGACTTCTGCAAGCAGCGCGACATCCCGGCGATCGTGAAGGGCCTGCGGGCCGTCAGCGACTTCGACTACGAGCTGCAGATGGCCCAGATGAACAACGGCCTCTCCGGCGTCGAAACGCTCTTCGTGCCGACCAATCCCACCTACAGCTTCCTGTCGTCCTCCCTGGTCAAGGAGGTCGCGACCTGGGGCGGCGACGTCTCCCACCTGCTGCCCCCGGTGGTCCACGAAGCCCTCACCGAACGCCTCGCTCAGCGCTGAAGAACTGACGAACCGTCACCAGGTGTCGGGCGGGCGCCGACTGGCCGTACAGTCGTCCCGTCCGTCTCCAAATCGGCTGTAGAGAGTGGCGAGCACACGGTGGACGTGCAGAAGAAGCTCGACGAGATCGTCGAGGCGGTCGGGAGCGCCCGGTCCATGCCCATGTCGGCTTCGTGCGTGGTCAACCGCGCCGAGCTGCTCGCGATGCTCGAAGAGGTGCGCGAGGCCCTGCCCGGCTCGCTGGCCCATGCCCAGGAGCTCATCGGCGGCCGGGAGCAGATCGCCGAGCAGGCCCGTCAGGAGGCCGAGCGGATCATCGAGACCGCGCATGCCGAACGCACCTCGCTGATCTCCGGGACCGAGGTCGCCAGGCAGTCCCGCAGCGAGGCCGACCGCATCCTCGGCGAGGCCCGTCGGGAGGCCGAGGAGGTCCGTGCCGAGGCCGACGAGTACGTCGACAGCAAGCTCGCCAACTTCGAGGTCGTCCTCACCAAGACCATCGGCTCCGTCGACCGGGGCCGCGAGAAGCTCCTCGGCCGTGGCCAGGCCTTCGACGAGCAGGGATACGAGGACCCGGACTTCGCCGAGGCCCCCGAGCGCAGCACCGACCCGGCCACGCTCCAGCGCCGTGCGGACGAGTACGTCGACACCAAGCTCGGCGCCTTCGAGGCCGTGCTCGCCAAGACCCTGGAGGCGGTCGGCCGCGGCCGGCAGAAGCTGCACGGCCGGGTCGCCACCGACGAACTCGGCGCGCACGTGGCAGCACAGGACGCGGCGGGCAGTCAGGGGCACATGAGCGACGAGGACCACTGGGCCGGCCTCGCCGAGCTCGCCACCCCGGAGCCGCAGCCGGTGCACCAGCAGGTCCAGCCGCACTTCCCCGTCCAGGCCCAGCCGAGCTACGCGGAGACGTACGCGTACCAGGAGCAGCCGCAGCAGGACGTCTACGGGTACCAGCAGCAGCCGGACCCGTACGCCGCCTATCAGCAGCAGGGCTATGACCAGGCCCAGGCCCAGATCCCGGTCCAGGGGTACGACAGCTGGCAGCAGCAGCCCGTGCAGCCCCAGCAGGCGGTCCAGCCGCAGGGCGAGAGCGCCCTGGACGAGACCAGCCTGTTCGACACCAGCATGATCGATCTGGACCAGCTCCGCCGGTACGAGCAGGAGCGCTGACCGGGCGGCACGGAGGCGGGGCGGACCGGATTGGGAGCTGGGCGGCGCGTCCAGTATCCTGGCTCTTCGGTCGCGCGTATGTCCGCGATCCCGGCTGCCCGTTTCGAATCCGAATCCGGTCGGCCCTCCCCGCGATGCGTGATGCACATGATTTCGAAAGCAGGAAAAGCCCTGAACGGCCACCTCGACCACCGAAACCCCCTCGTGTTCGACACGCACGAGCTGGGTCGGCGTCCCGGTGCCCTCCAGCGGCTGACCCGCTCGGTGGACGCACCCGGTTCACCGGCCCTCGGCATCGACGGGGTCATCGGTGTGCCGGAAGGCGCACCCGTGGAGCTGGAACTCCGTCTCGAATCGGTCATGGAAGGGGTGCTTGTCACAGGCACCGCCCGTGCGTCGGCCGAGGGGGAGTGCGTAAGGTGTCTGGAGCCGCTGCACCAAGAGGTTGTGGCGGACTTCCAGGAGATGTTCTCGTACCCTGACGCCGATGACCGGGGCCGCAGCAGCAAGGCGGAACCGGCCGACGACGCCGAGGACGACGAGGACAGGCTCTTCATCGAGGACGGCCTGTTCGACCTCGAACCAGTGCTGCGCGATGCGGTGGTGCTCGCACTGCCGATGCAGCCGGTGTGCCGGGAGTCCTGTGCCGGTCTGTGTTCCGAATGCGGAATCAGGCTGGACGAGAACCCCGGTCACCATCACGATGCCGTCGACATCCGTTGGGCGGCATTGCAAGGACTCGCCGACACCGTTCAGGACGGCGAGAAGGACAACATGGGCGGCGCCGAAGCGGGCGTCGACGAGAAGCAGGAGAAGTAGCCGTGGCTGTTCCGAAGCGGAAGATGTCGCGCAGCAACACGCGCCACCGCCGGTCGCAGTGGAAGGCTGCGGTCCCCACCCTGGTTTCGTGTGAGCGTTGCCAGGAGCCGAAGCTGCAGCACATCGCGTGCCCCAGCTGCGGCACGTACAACAAGCGCCAGGTCCTCGAGGTCTGAGCGGCTGGTGAGAGGCCCGATGTCTGAGTTGTCCAACGCCAAGAAGCAGGCAGACAACGTCAACACAGCCTCGTCCCACACGCTTCTGGAAGGGCGGCTCGGGTATCACCTCGAGTCCGCCCTTCTGGTGCGTGCGCTGACCCATCGTTCGTACGCATACGAGAACGGCGGTCTGCCCACCAACGAGCGGCTCGAATTCCTCGGGGATTCGGTGCTCGGCCTGGTGGTCACGGACACGCTGTACCGCACCCACCCCGACCTGCCCGAAGGCCAGCTGGCCAAGTTGCGGGCCGCGGTGGTCAACTCGCGTGCACTTGCGGAGGTGGGCCGCGGCCTCGAACTCGGCTCCTTCATCCGGCTCGGCCGAGGTGAAGAGGGCACGGGCGGCAGGGACAAGGCGTCCATCCTCGCCGACACCCTTGAAGCGGTGATCGGCGCGGTCTACCTCGACCAGGGTCTCAGCGCGGCCTCGGAGCTGGTCCACCGGCTCTTCGACCCGCTGATCGACAGGTCCTCGAACCTCGGCGCCGGCCTGGACTGGAAGACCAGCCTCCAGGAACTCACCGCGAGCGAGAGCCTCGGCGTTCCCGAGTACCTCGTCACGGAGACCGGCCCGGACCACGAGAAGACCTTCACTGCTGCTGCTCGCGTCGGTGGTGTCTCGTACGGCACCGGCACCGGCCGTAGCAAGAAGGAAGCGGAGCAGCAGGCGGCGGAGTCCGCCTGGCGCGAGATCAGCGCCGCCGCGGAAGCGCGGGAGGCTGCGGCGAAGGCCGCTGCCGACGGAGGGGCCGCCGACACCCCTGCCGACCCGTCGCCGTCCACGGACGTCGCTCCGGCCTGACCCGAGAACCCCTCGGTGCCCTGCGCACCGAGGGGTTCTTCCTGCCCGGATATTCTTTTCATCTCTCCAGTTCACTTCTTCAGGAGCGACACCGTGCCCGAGCTGCCCGAGGTCGAAGTCGTACGACGCGGTCTTGAGCGCTGGGTCACCGGCCGCACGGTCGGCGACGTCGAGGTGCTGCACCCGCGTGCGGTCCGCCGCCATCTCGCGGGCGGCGTGGACTTCGCGGCCCGGCTCGGCGGCGCCCGCTTCGGAACGGCCATGCGCCGCGGCAAGTACCTCTGGGTGCCGCTGAACGATGAGTCCAGCTCACTGCTGGGCCACCTCGGCATGAGCGGCCAGCTGCTCGTACAGCCGCAGGACACCCCCGACGAGAAGCATCTGCGCATCAGGATCCGCTTCGACGACTCGCTCGGCACCGAGCTGCGCTTCGTCGACCAGCGGACCTTCGGCGGGCTCTCTCTCCACGAATGCGCCGCCGACAGCACGGACGGGCTGCCCGACACCATCGCGCACATCGCCCGCGACCCCTTGGACCCGGCCTTCGACGACGCGGCGTTCCACACGGCCCTGCGACTGCGCCGTACGACGATCAAACGCGCCCTGCTCGACCAGTCGCTGATCAGCGGGGTCGGCAACATCTACGCGGATGAGGCGCTCTGGCGCACCAAGCTGCACTACGACCGGCCGACCGCGACCCTCACCCGCCCCAAGTCGGCCGAACTGCTGGGCCATGTCCGCGACGTGATGAACGCGGCGCTCGACCAGGGCGGCACCAGCTTCGACAGCCTCTATGTCAATGTGAACGGCGAGTCCGGCTACTTCGACCGCTCGCTCGACGCGTACGGGCGAGAGGGCGAGCCCTGCCACCGCTGCGGTACGCCGATGCGCCGCCGCCCGTGGATGAACCGCTCCAGCTACTTCTGCCCGCGCTGCCAGCGGCCGCCGCGGCCCTGAGGGGTGTCGGAGCCTGCCCCGCCGGACATCCGGTCGGCTCTAGCGGGCCTCGTCGTAACGATTGCGGGCGTCCAGCACCTCGGGCATCCGGCCCTCGACGAGCTGGATCAGCTCGCGCAGCCGGCCGGCGACCTCGTGCCCCAGCGGGGTCAGCTCGTAGTCGACGCGGGGCGGGTTGGTGGGCTGTGCCTCCCGGTGGACGAGGCCGTCCCGCTCCAGTGCGTGAAGCGTCTGGGAGAGCATCTTCTCGCTCACCCCGTCGACCCTGCGCCGCAGTTCGTTGAAGCGAGCACCGGAATCGTGGAGCGCGGTCAGCGTCAGGCTGCCCCAGCGTCCGGTGACATGTTCCAGCGTGCCGCGCGAGGGGCACTGCCGGGAGAACACATCGAAAGGCAGGCTGTCGGTGCTGTCCCGCCGGGTGCTCTCGTCCATACAACAAGCTTACGCTCGCACAGTGCTCACCCCTGGAGTGCGCTGTGCGGGCGTAAGCGATGCATTTCTCTGTTGCGCTGCGCTACGGAACCGGGCTCGACATCGGGGAGCGGAGCATGATGGTGCCTGAAGTACGCGGGTGCAGTTGAGTACGTGCTCGCTGGTCGGTCATGGGGTGAGACGGAACGCTTGGGCCATGCGACAACGACTACTGAAACTCATTCCCCAGCTGTTGGCGATCCTCGTGCTGGCTGTGGTGACGTCGGCGGCGTGGGCTGCCTGGCTGGGCTGGGACCAGCACCGTGACGTGCAACCTGACGGCACGACGACCGGCCCGTACGAGGCGTGGCAGGTCATCGGGCTGGTGCTGACTCTGCTGGCGCCGGTGTACTGGGCGGCATCCCGGCGCTACTTCGCAGGCGCTGTGCTCGGCGTCACGGTCGGCCTGACCGCTGCCGCCTTCTACGACTGGTCGGACGACTCCAGCGGCCTCTTCATGGTCGGCGTGGGGATGGTCATGGTGGGGAGCCTCGTCGTGACCGCCGCCGTTTCCGCGGTGATCGCCGCTGTGAAACGGGACGGACGACGGCGCGGCGCGGCGCCCGGCTCTCGCCCATAGAGATGCTCAGGACGTGCTCCGGGGTCGGCGCAGCGGCCTTGGGCTGGAGCTGCTCCGGGGCGAGTGATCACTACCCCTTGCGCTTGCCTCGATTCGGGCAGGTGCCGGAACTTCGAACGAGACCCGTCTGCGGGCCGCCGCGGACACAGTGTGGGCCGCCTCGGTTGCCGGTAACGGCCCCGAGGCGGCCCAGGAAAGCCGGCAGGTCGCTGACCTGCGGAATTCTCAGAAGCCGAAGTCCTGAGTCCACCAGGGGCCGCCGGAGCCGTAATGCACTCCGACACCGAGCGTCTTGTAGTCGCAGTTGAGAATGTTTGCCCGATGGCCGTCGCTGCTCATCCAGGAGTCCATCACGGCCTGCGGGTCGGCCTGGCCGCGGGCGATGTTCTCGCCGCCGAGCCCCTGCACACCGGCCTTCGAGGCGCGGTCCCAGGGGGTCCGGCCATCGGGGTCGGTGTGGTCGAAGAAGCCGCGGGCAGCCATGTCGTCGCTGAAGTCCTGGGCCAGCGAGGCCAACGATGCGCTGGCCGTCACGGGGCTGCAGCCGACCTTCGCGCGCTCCTGGTTGACCAGGGTGAGCACAGCGGCCTGCGCGGAGCCCGCGGCGGCAGACGTCGGCTCCACGGACCTGCGGGCGGCCGGAGTGGAGGCCGCGGCCGTCGGTGCGGCCGGCGACTTCTCGACCGCGGCAGGGGCGGTGCTCTTCCCGGCTTCCGTCGCAGCGGACTCGGACGACGCCGGAGATTCGGACGGCTTCGCCCGCCCGGTCGGTCCGGACGTCTTCGACGGGGAGGCGGACGACGGGGACCCGGTGGGGGACTCCGCCTTCGTCGGGCCGTCGGCGCGCCCCACGCCGCGGCCGGCCGAGGCGGACGCGGAGTCGCGGTCGGCAGGGGCGGTGGTGGAGGCGCCCTGGGTCAGCAGGTCCGGGGCGCCCTTGGTACGTACCTGGTCGGCAGCCGTGCCGCCGACCGTGTAGGTGTCGCCGCCGGGCAGCAGACCGGAGGCGACCGCCACGGCCCCCATGACAAGGGCCGCGGACACGCCGATCAGTCCCGTGCGAACAGGTATCCCGGACCGCTTCCTGCGGCGCGCAACCCGGTGCCGCCCCGCGTCCCCCGCCGCGTGGTGCTCAGCGGCAGGAGCTGCGGCGGAGCGTCGATGGCGTCCCATCTGCTGAGCCCTTCTGGGGGTCTGGACGCCGCTCTCGGCGTCAACATGATTCACCCGATGGGGTGAAGTTATTGCGACGGGACTGTAGCCCATGCCCTATCGGCAGGAAGTGTTCCAAGAGCAATTGGCCGGTTAGCGTTCGGGCATGAACGAAGATGTACGACTCACCGCCTGGGTACGCGGCCGAGTACAACAAGTTGGGTTCCGCTGGTTCACCAGGGCAAACGCTCTGGAGATCGGTGGCCTCACCGGATTCGCCCTGAATCTCGACGACGGCAGGGTGCAGGTCGTTGCCGAGGGTCAACGTGAGAATTGCCACCGTCTGCTGGAATGGCTGCGCTCGGACGACACACCCGGGCGCGTTGACGGAGTCACTGAGATCTGGGACACCCCGCGCGGCGGATACGAGGGTTTCGCGATCCGCTGATCCGGGCTCGATCCGGGGTCGTACCGGGAGGCTGTGTTCGGACCGTGTTCGACGGGCGGCGCGGGGTGACGGAGTGGGCGCTCATCTGCGTACACATGAAATGACCTGCGGAATGACCGGGTGGTTGCCAAGATTCGGTCGGCATGCCAGGCTGCGGCAGTAAGGATGATCTCCACGCCCCCGAGGGTCCCGCAGGAGAGTCGCGCCGCATGATCGTCAAGCCGCGCGCCCCGGGCCGCCCGTCTCTACAGGGCGTGATCGTGTTGACCGTCAAACTTTTTGGTGAGACGCTGAAATCCCCGCGCACCTTAGCTGTTTGGCAGAGCTGTTTGGCAGCAGAACAGCAGTGAATACGGAGCACTGCCGAGCACCGCGGGTGCGATTCCCTCACGACCCACACCGCATCGGTCGGTCACTCAGTGTGGAGGACCATCCATCATGGCAAAGGCGCTTCTCGGTTACGTCGGCGGTTCCGACCCGCGACTCCTCGCCGAGATGCGACGGCTCCAGCAGCGCGTCCAGGACCTCGAATCCGAGCTCGTACGGATTCAGGACGAGAACGACGCACTCAATGCCGCCGCCCAGCACCAAGAGTCGCTGCTCGACAGCATCGACATCGACGTACCTCAGGCGGAGCCGGCGCTGACCTGACCGATGGCCCCCAGGGCCGGTCGGGCTGCCCGCGTCAGCCGTCCGAGACCATCCCCCGGATCGTCGCCGGATCATTGAAGATCACTGCTCTTGATCTGTCACCACCGTGACATGTCCTTGATCCGTCATGCGCTGCACCAGCAACACCGCACACGCAACACCGCACAAGATTTACAAGGGGCGCTTCGGCGTCCCTTCTTTCTTTTCCGCTCGGACCTGTGCGGGACCCGCCCCGGACGTACACCCCTTCCCTTACCGTCTGATGTGCCCTGCACCTTCATCAGCGAAACCGAGAGCGAAAGGTAGAGTCCGGCGGCGTGCACCTCAAGGCCCTGACCCTGCGTGGTTTCAAATCATTCGCCTCCGCGACGACGCTGCGGTTCGAACCCGGTATCACGTGCGTCGTCGGTCCCAATGGGTCGGGCAAGTCCAATGTGGTGGATGCGCTCTCCTGGGTCATGGGGGAGCAGGGTGCCAAATCCCTGCGCGGCGGCAAGATGGAAGACGTGATCTTCGCCGGCACCACCGGGAGGCCGCCGCTCGGGCGGGCGGAAGTATCGCTGACCATCGACAATTCCGATGGCGCACTGCCCATCGAGTACGCCGAAGTGACGATCACTCGGATCATGTTCCGCAACGGCGGCAGCGAATACCAGATCAATGGCGACACCTGCCGGCTCCTGGACATCCAGGAACTTCTCTCGGACTCCGGTATCGGCCGCGAGATGCATGTCATCGTCGGACAGGGCCGGCTGGACTCCGTACTCCATGCCGATCCGATGGGGCGGCGCGCATTCATCGAGGAAGCCGCGGGTGTCCTCAAGCACCGCAAGCGGAAAGAGAAGGCGCTGCGGAAACTGGACGCGATGGGGGCCAATCTGGCCCGCGTCCAGGACCTGACCGACGAGCTGCGACGGCAGCTGAAACCTCTGGGCCGGCAGGCGGCCGTGGCGCGCCGGGCCGCCGTCATCCAGGCGGACCTGCGCGACGCCAGGCTGCGGCTGCTCGCCGACGACCTGGTGCGGCTGCACACCGCGCTGCGCAGCGAGATCGCCGACGAAGCGGCGCTCAAGCAGCGCAGGGAGGCCGCCGAGGCGGAGCTCAAGTCCGCCCTGGCGCGCGAGGCGGAGCTGGAGGACGAAGTGCGGCGGCTGGGGCCGCGGCTCCAGCGGGCCCAGCAGACCTGGTACGAGCTGTCGCAGCTGGCCGAGCGGGTGCGCGGCACGATCTCGCTGGCCGATGCCCGGGTGAAGAGCGCCGGCGCCGCCCCTGAGGAGGAGCGGCGCGGCACGGGATTCAGGGACCCCGAAAGCATGGAGCGCGAGGCTGCCCGGATCCGTGAACAGGAGGCGGAGCTGGAGGCCGCGCTGGAGGCGGCGGAACACGCACTGGAGGACACCGCCGCCCACCGGGCCGAACTGGAAAGGGAGTTGGCTGCCGAGGAGCGCAGCCTCAAGGATGCCGCCCGCGCCATCGCGGACCGCCGAGAGGGGCTCGCCCGGCTGAACGGACAGGTCAACGCCGCCCGTAGCCGGGCCGGTTCGGCGAAGGCGGAGATCGACCGGCTTGCCGCCTCGCGCGACGAGGCGCAGGAGCGGGCGGTTGCCGCGCAGGAGGAGTACGAACAGCTCAAGGCCGAGGTCGAGGGCCTGGACGCGGGCGACGCGGAGCTGGGTGAGCGGCACGAGGCCGCCAAGCGGGAACTCGCGGAGGCGGAGGCGGCGCTCTCCGCGGCCCGGGAGGCCGCCACCGCCGCCGAACGGAAGCGGGCGGCGGTCGCGGCCCGCCATGAGGCACTTGCCCTCGGTCTGCGCCGAAAGGATGGCACCGGTGTGTTGCTCGGCGCGCGGGACCGCCTGTCGGGCCTGCTCGGTCCGGCCGCGGAACTCCTGACGGTGGCGCCGGGGCACGAGGTGGCGGTGGCGGCGGCGCTGGGCGCGGCGGCGGACGCGGTCGCGGTGACGGATCCGGCCACGGCAGCGGACGCGATCCGGCTGCTTCGCAAGCAGGACGCGGGGCGGGCGGCGCTGCTGTTGGGCGGGGCGCGGGATGGGGTGCCTGATCAGGGTGGTGCCTCTGGTGCCTATGGGGTCGATGTGGCCGGAGCGCCCGCCGGAGGTCCGCCCGCAGTGGGCGACCTCGTCCGCGGGCCCGTCGAACTGGTGGGCGCCGTACGGCGGCTGGTGCACAACATGGTGGTCGTCGGCACCCTGGAGGATGCCGAGGATCTCGTTGCCGTACACCCGGAACTGACAGCCGTGACCGCCGAGGGGGACATCCTCTCGGCCCACTTCGCGCACGGCGGTTCCGCCGGGGTGCCGAGCCTCCTCGAAGTGCAGGCATCGGTCGACGAGGCCGCCACCCAGTTGGAGGAACTGGCCTTGCGGTGCGCGGAGTTGACCGAGGGCCAGCGGCGCGCGGGGGAGCGGCGCAGCGCGAGCGCCGGGCTGGTCGAGGAGTTGGGGGAGCGGCGTCGGGCCGCCGAGCGGGAGAAGTCCGGGGTGGCCCAGCAGCTCGGGCGGCTCGCCGGGCAGGCCCGTGGCGCCGCCGGCGAGGCCGAGCGGATGACCGCGTCAGCCGCCCGTGCCCAGGAGGCACTGGAGCGGGCGACGGAGGAGGCCGAGGAGCTGGCCGAGCGGCTGCTCGTCGCCGAGGAGATGCCGGTCGAGGAGGAGCCGGACACCTCCGTACGCGACCGGCTCGCCGCTGACGGTGCCAACGCCCGCCAGACCGAGATGGAGGCCCGCCTCCAGGTGCGTACCCATGAGGAGAGGGTCAAGGCACTCGCGGGCCGCGCGGACTCCCTCGACCGGGGCGCCCGCGCCGAACGCGAGGCCCGTGCCCGCGCCGAGCAGCGCCGCGCCCGACTGCGGCACGAGGCGGCGGTGGCCTCCGCCGTCGCGTCCGGCGCCCGTCAGCTGCTGGCCCATGTCGAGGTGTCCGTCGTACGGGCCGAGCGGGAGCGGGACGCGGCCGAGGCGGCGAAGGCGGAGCGGGAGCGGGAACTGGCGGCCGAGCGTAATCAGGGCCGCGAGCTCAAGAGCGAGCTGGACAAGCTCACCGACTCCGTCCACCGCGGCGAGGTGCTCGGTGCCGAGAAGCGGTTGCGGATAGAGCAGCTGGAGGCGAAGGCGCTGGAGGAGCTGGGTGTCGAGCCGGCCGGGCTGGCCGCCGAGTACGGCCCCGACCAGCTCGTACCGCCGTCACCGGCCGCCGAGGGCGAGGAGTTGCCGGAGGACCCGGAGCACCCGCGCAATCAGCCGAAGCCGTTCGTCAGGGCCGAGCAGGAGAAGCGGCTGAAGTCGGCCGAACGGGCGTATCAGCAACTCGGGAAGGTGAATCCGCTCGCACTTGAGGAGTTCTCGGCGCTGGAGGAGCGGCACAAGTTCCTCTCCGAGCAACTCGAAGACCTGAAGAAGACCCGGGCCGATCTGATACAGGTCATCAGGGAGGTCGACGAGCGGGTCGAGCAGGTGTTCACCGAGGCGTACCGGGACACGGCCCGTGAGTTCGAAGGCGTCTTCTCGCGGCTCTTCCCGGGAGGCGAGGGGCGGCTCATCCTGACCGACCCGGACAACATGCTCGCGACCGGTGTGGACGTCGAGGCCCGGCCGCCCGGCAAGAAGGTCAAGCGGCTCTCCCTGCTGTCCGGCGGGGAACGCTCGCTCACGGCGGTGGCGTTGCTGGTCTCGATCTTCAAGGCCAGGCCGAGTCCGTTCTATGTGATGGACGAGGTCGAGGCGGCGCTCGACGACACCAATCTGCAGCGGCTGATCCGGATCATGGAGGAGCTCCAGGAGAGTTCTCAGCTGATCGTGATCACGCACCAGAAGCGGACGATGGAGGTCGCCGATGCGCTGTACGGCGTCTCGATGCAGGGCGACGGCGTCTCCAAGGTCATCAGTCAGCGGCTGCGCTGAGCCTTTACCCAATCTTCAATACTTCAACGTGCGTTTTGAGCGTTCCTGTGCGGGTGTGTGCCAATAGCAAATATTGACTTCGAAGCTTGAAGGCATACTCTCTGAAACGTCGTCTTTACGTTCAAGTGGTGGCGGTAATGAAGTTATGCGCCACTTGGAAGAGCTCGCTCCCCCACAAGAGCTCGCCCCCCACACCTGACGACGCTGCCAGGCATCAGGAGTACATGTGACCAGCACATCGCAGGGACCGGCGTCCGGAGCCCGAGAGGCCCATCCGGACCACCTCGGCCATGTCATCTTCATCACGGCAGCCGCTGCGATGGGTGGCTTCCTGTTCGGCTACGACAGCTCCGTCATCAATGGCGCCGTCGAGGCGATCCGCAGCCGGTACGACATCGGTTCGGGAACGCTCGCCCAGGTCATCGCCATCGCCCTGATCGGCTGTGCGATCGGCGCGGCCACGGCGGGGCGCATCGCCGACCGCATCGGCCGAATCCGCTGCATGCAGATCGCCTCCGTGCTCTTCACCATCAGCGCCGTCGGCTCCGCCCTTCCGTTCGCGCTCTGGGACCTGGCGATGTGGCGCATCATCGGCGGCTTCGCCATCGGTATGGCCTCGGTGATCGGCCCGGCGTACATCGCCGAGGTCTCGCCGCCCGCCTACCGCGGCCGGCTCGGCTCCTTCCAGCAGGCGGCGATCGTCATCGGCATCGCCATCTCCCAGCTGGTCAACTACGGCATTCTGCAGCTCGCCGACGGAGATCAGCGCGGCAAGATCGGCGGCATCGAGGCCTGGCAGTGGATGCTCGGCGTGATGGTCGTCCCCGCCGTCCTGTACGGGCTCCTGTCGTTCGCGATCCCCGAGTCGCCGCGGTTCCTGATCTCGGCCGGCAAGAAGGACCGGGCCCGGCAGATCCTCGAGGAGGTCGAGGGCAAGAACGTCGACCTCGACGCCCGGGTGGCCGAGATCGAGATCGCCATGCACCGCGAGCACAAGTCCAGGTTCAAGGACCTGCTCGGCGGCCGCTTCGGATTCCTGCCGATCGTCTGGGTCGGTATCGGCCTGTCGGTCTTCCAGCAACTCGTCGGCATCAACGTGGCGTTCTACTACTCGGCGACGCTGTGGCAGTCCGTCGGCATCGACCCCTCGGACTCGTTCCTCTACTCGTTCACCACGTCGATCATCAACATCGTCGGTACCGTGATCGCGATGGTGCTGGTGGACCGGGTGGGCCGCAAGCCGCTCGCGCTGGTCGGCTCCACCGGTATGGCCATCGCCCTCGCCTTCGAGGCCTGGGCCTTCTCCGCCCACCTGGTCGACGGCAAACTGCCGCACACCCAGGGCATCGTGGCGCTCGTCGCGGCCCATGTGTTCGTGCTCTTCTTCGCCCTGTCGTGGGGTGTCGTGGTCTGGGTCTTCCTCGGCGAGATGTTCCCGAACAAGATCCGCGCCGCCGCGCTCGGCGTCGCCGCGTCCGCGCAGTGGATCGCCAACTGGGCAATCACGGCGAGCTTCCCGAGCCTGTCCGACTGGAACCTGTCGGGCACGTACATCATCTACGCATGCTTCGCCACGCTCTCGATCCCCTTCGTGCTCAAGTTCGTGAAGGAGACCAAGGGCAAGGCGTTGGAGGAGATGGGCTAATCCCCGCTGCCCCTCTCCTCGACCACGGAATGCCCCGGCCCGCACCTGCGCGCCGGGGCAGTTCCGGTGGTCCGGTCAACGCGTGACCGCCTCGCAGAACAGCCGCAGGCTGCGCCACCCCTCCTCGACGGGCATCCCGCCGCACAGCGGATGCAGCACCAGGCTGTCCAGTTCCCCGGCCGCCCCGGCGCACTCGTCCGGCGTGATGACCCGGTAGACCCCCTCGTCCCGCAGCTCCGCCACCGTCGTCGCCGCCGAGCGCACGGCCGAGCGGATGTCCTTGGACTGCCAGGAGGTGTACGTGCGAGCCTCGTGCAGGAAGCGCTCGCCGTACTCCGCCCAGGTCCGGTCCGGGTCCTCGGACACATGCAGCAACGGCGTCTCGGCGGACGGCATCATGCAGAAGCCGTCCGCCCCGAATTCCGCACGCTGCTCGTGGTAGTACGCCTCCAGTTCCGGCAGATGCGCGCTCGGGAAGAACGGCAGCCCGAACCGGGCCGCCCGCCGCGCCGCCGCTCGCGAGCTGCCGCCCACCAGCAGCAGCGGGTGCGGCTGGGTGTACGGGCGTGGCGTGATCCGGACCGTACGGCCCCGGTACGTGAACGGTTCCCCGGTCCACGCCTGCAACAATGTCTCCAGGAGCTCGTCCTGGAGACGGCCGCGCCTGCCCCATTCGACACCCGCCTGTTCGTACTCCTCGGGCCGGTAGCCGATCCCCGCCACCGTGACCAGTCTGCCCGCGCTCAGCAGGTCCAGGACCGCGATGTCCTCGGCCAGCCGCAGCGGGTCGTGCAGGGGGCCGATGATCGCCGAGACGGTGACCGCGATCCGGTGGGTGGCGCCGAAGACCGAACCCGCGAAGACGAAGGGGGAGGGCAGCCAGGAGTTGGCGGCGCCGTGATGCTCCTCGGTCTGTACGGTGTCGATGCCGTGCTCGTCGGCGTACGCGGCCATCTCCAGCGCGGCGCGGTACCGGGCCGAGAGCGACTCGGGGGTGGCATCGGGATCGACGAGATTGAACCGGACCACTGTGAAGGCCATGACACTTGTCCCCTGCGTCGGGCGGACTCGGCGAGGCGGGACAGTAGCTGACGTAGCGTCAGAAGTGTAGAGGTGCGACGCCTTCGGGCCGTTCCCGGCCTGCGGGACGCGGCAGGATCGCGTACAGCGCGGCGGACACGGCGATCGTGGCCGCCCAGCCCAGTCCGTGGCGCCCGATCCAGGTGGCGGCGAGAGGGCCGGAGAACCACTCCACGCCGGTGAAGAGCAGGCCCACCACCAGGCCCACGGTCCACGCGGTCACGGCGGTCACGGCGAAACCTCCCGTGTACCAGTAGGCGCTGGCCGGTGTGGTGTCCAGGAGTGCCGCGGGGTCGTACGTACGCCCGCGCAGCTGATCCACACCGAAGACGCCGATCCATGCCGAGAATGTCACCGCGAGCAGTGTCAGAAAAGATACGAAGGAATCCAGGAAACCCGCCGTCATCATCAGCAATGAGCCCAGAAACAGACTGATGGCGGCATTCACCCCGACCGCCCAGGCGCGGGGGATCATGAATCCCAGTGTCTGTGCGGTGAATCCGGCCGAATACATCGACATCGCATTGATCAGCACCATGCCGACCACGGCGATCAGCAGATACGGCACCGAGAGCCAGCCCGGCAGCAGGGGGCCGATGAACGAGACCGGATCCTGGGTGACTGCCAGGCCCGGCGTGGCGACCGCCATCACGGAGCCCATCAGCACCATCGGCAGAAACACGATCCCGGCGCCGCCCACGGTCGCCACGATCATCGCCCGGCCGGACGCGGTCCGCGGCAGATAGCGGGCGAAGTCGGGGCCGGTCGGAACCCAGCTGATCCCGCCGGCCGCGAGTGTGCCGACTCCGGCGATCATCATTGCCGTGGGCCCGGCGGGCCTGTCCAGGACGTCCCGCCATTCGGTCCGGCCGATGAGGTCGATCAGTACGAGGAGGCTGAAGCCTCCGAAGAGATACGCCGACCAGGTGCAGCACACCCGCAGGGCGCGCACGCCCAGCCCCGACACCAGGAAACTGCTCCCTACGAAGACGAGCAGCGTCGCCATGATCAGGGTGTTGTCGCTCTCGATGGAGAAGAGCAGATCCAGTACGGCGAGCAGGGCGTAGCCGCCGGTTACCGCGTTCACCGTCTCCCAGCCCCAGCGGGCGATCCAGATCAGCGCACCGGGCAGCAGATTGCCGCGCTGGCCGAAGACGGCCCGGGAGAGTGCCATGCCTGGAGCCCCGCCCTGCTTGCCCGCGATCGAGACCAGGCCGACCAGTCCGAAACTGACGACCGGCGCCGCGATCGCGACGGCCAGCACCTGCCAGAAGTTCAGCCCGTTGAAGACGACGAGCCCCGCACCCATGGTGAGCAGCAGCACGGTCAGGTTCGCGCCGACCCAGGTGGGGAAGAGGGTCCGGACCCGGCCGGTGCGCTCGCTGTCGGGGACGGGCTCCAGGCCACGGGTCTCCACAGGCGGGATCGTACCTTTACCGCCAAAAGGTGTATAACACCCGAGGGTGGTGCAGGGGTGATCCTTCGGGGCGGCCCCCCACGGCGGACGTGACTGATACTGGGTGGGTTATGGAATTCGTCATCCTTGCTGTAGTCATCGCCCTGGTCGCGGTCGGCGTGATCAGCGGGCTCGTGGTCAGCAGCCGCAAGAAGAAGCAGCTGCCCCCGGCACCGTCGAGCACGCCGACCATCACTCCTCCCGCCGAGCCCCATGTCGGCGAGGAAGCCGAGACGCCGCGCGAGGAACCGCGCCGCACCATCGAGGAGGTCGGTCCCCCTTCGGTCGAGGCTCCCGCCGAGGAAGCCCCCGAGGCCGTCGAGCCGGAGGCGCCCGCCGCCCCCGCCCTCGAGGTGCCCGAGCCCACCGCGGGCCGTCTGGTCCGGCTGCGTGCCCGGCTCGCCCGCTCGCAGAACTCCCTCGGTAAGGGGCTGCTCACGCTCCTGTCCCGCGACAACCTCGATGAGGACACCTGGGAGGAGATCGAGGACACGCTCCTCACCGCCGACGTCGGCGTCGCACCCACCCAGGAACTGGTGGAGCGGCTCCGTGAACGCGTCCGCGTTCTCGGCACCCGTACCCCCGAAGGGCTGCGCTCGCTGCTGCGTGAGGAGCTCCTCACTCTGCTCGGCACCGACTTCGACCGTGCGGTCAAGACGGAGAGCGGGGTCGACACCCCCGGTGTCGTGATGGTCGTCGGCGTCAACGGAACCGGCAAGACCACCACCACCGGCAAGCTGGCCCGGGTGCTCGTCGCCGACGGCCGCAGCGTCGTGCTCGGCGCAGCCGACACCTTCCGGGCCGCCGCCGCCGACCAGCTCCAGACCTGGGGCGAGCGCGTCGGCGCCCGCACCGTGCGAGGACCCGAGGGCGGCGACCCGGCGTCGATCGCCTTCGACGCGGTGAAGGAAGGGATTGCCGAGGGCGCCGATGTCGTCCTCATCGACACCGCGGGACGGCTGCACACCAAGACCGGGCTCATGGACGAGCTCGGCAAGGTCAAGCGCGTCGTCGAGAAGCACGGACCGCTCGACGAGATCCTGCTCGTCCTCGACGCCACGACCGGACAGAACGGTCTGGTGCAGGCCCGGGTGTTCGCCGAGGTCGTCGACATCACCGGCATCGTGCTGACCAAGCTGGACGGCACTGCCAAGGGCGGCATCGTCATCGCCGTCCAGCGTGAGCTGGGCGTGCCGGTGAAGCTGGTCGGTCTCGGCGAGGGACCGGACGATCTGGCTCCGTTCGAGCCGGAGGCGTTCGTGGACGCCCTGATCGGAGACTGACGGGCCTCGCGCGCCCGCAACAGAGCCCGACCGCATGAGGCAACTGCGGTCGGGCTCTTCGTCCGGTCGGGTTCTGTGCCCGGGACCACCGGGCTCTGTACCCGGGATCACCGGGCTCTGCGTCTGAGAGCGACCATCGATTGAGCAACCCCGACGACGGGACCCCACCTCCGCGAAAGCGGTGGCGGTTCAGCCGCAGTGGGGCGCGCGATGGCAGCTGTACGCCAGTGTGCCCAGCAGCAGCCGGGCCTGCGGCGGTGCGGCCGCCGTGGCCAGCACCGGCGGGCGCAGCCACCGGACCGGGCCCAGGCCGCCCTCGTCGGACGGCGGGGCGGTGATGTGGCAGCCGGGCCCGAGCGCCCGCAGATCCAGACCCGCGTCGTCCCAGCCCATCCGGTACAGCAGCTGCGGGAGCTCGGCGGCGGCACCCGGGGCCACGAAGAACTGAGCCCGCCCGGCCGGTGTCACCGCGACCGGGCCGAGCGGCAGCCCCATCCGCTCCATGCGGACCAGGGCCCGGCACCCGGCTGCTTCGGCGACGTCGAGGATGTCGAAGGTGCGGCCCACCGGAAGCAGCATCGAGGCGCCCGGCACCTGGGCCCAGGCGTCCGCCGCCGTGTCGAGCGTGGCCCCTGCGGGGACCTCGCGGGCGAAGTCCAGTGGATGGGCGCCGGGGGAGGGGCACTGCGCCTCCCCGCACGAGCAGCGGCCGGCCGCGGCCCGCGCTCCCGGCGCGACAGCCCAGCCCCACAGCCCTGTGTACTCGGCCACTGCCGTGTACTCGGCCGCACGGCCGCGGCGCCGTGAGCCGGTGCGCATGTCGCGGATGCCGCCGATCGTGAAGCCCATGCCCCCTCCAACGTGTCCGACTCGCCAGTGGTTACGACGCGGAGTCCATCGTGACGCTCCGTCGTCGCTGCCGACCCGTGGCGCGCCGGTGCACTCGGAGTCTTGCGACACGTTCCATGCGCCCCGTCGTGCGTCACTGCGCCCACTGCTGATCGCCGTGTGTCAAGTGAATCGCGCCCGACGGCGGTGGCGTTCATTCGAAGGGGTGGCGAATGGTGGCGTTTCTGTAATCGCCCTCGCGGTGGCGGTGATCGTAGGATTACCGTCGGTACACGAACCATGGAAGTATGTGCGCCCATGGGTATGCCGGAGGCAACCCGATTTCCTGTTCGATCGTGCGCAACCTCCGTATGGGCGGCATCGGATCAGGGCAATCTGATAGTGGTTCGCGCGACAGTATTCAGCGGATGGGGGCGTTCCAGTGAGTGGCAGCGGCGCAGGCGATACGAATGCCGGTAAGCGCCCCAATGAGCAATTGGGCTCATGGTTCGTGCGCAGCGGCTGGTCGAAGGGCGAGCTGGCGCGGCAGGTGAACCGCCGGGCGCGCCAGATGGGCGCTCACCACATCAGCACCGACACCTCCCGGGTACGGCGCTGGCTCGACGGTGAACAGCCGCGCGAGCCGATCCCGCGCATCCTCTCCGAGCTCTTCTCGGAGCGCTTCGGCTCCGTCGTCGCCATCGAGGACCTCGGACTGCGCGCGGCGCATCAGTCACCGTCCGTGTCCGGCGTCGACCTGCCCTGGGCCGGCCCGCAGACCATCGCCCTGCTCAGCGAATTCTCCCGCAGCGATCTCATGCTCGCCCGCCGCGGATTTCTCGGCTCCTCGCTCGCGCTCGCCGCGGGACCCGCCCTGATCGAGCCCATGCAGCGCTGGCTGGTGCCCGTCACCGCCACCGGACCCGCACAGCCGGAGCCGGCCGCTGCGGCCCGCCGACCCTCCCGGCTCTCCGGCCCCGAGCTCGACCTGCTGGAGTCGACCACCGCGATGTTCCGCCAGTGGGATGCGCAGTGCGGCGGCGGACTGCGCCGCAAGGCCGTCGTCGGCCAACTCCACGAGGTCACCGACCTGCTGCAGGAACCGCAGCCGGCAGCCACCGCCAAGCGGCTCTTCCGCTGCGCGGCCGAACTGGCGGAGCTGGCGGGCTGGATGAGCTACGACGTCGGCCTCCAGCCCACCGCTCAGAAGTACTTCGTCCTCGCGCTCCATGCCTCGAAAGAGGCCGGCGACAAACCGCTCGGTTCGTATGTTCTGTCCAGTATGAGCCGCCAGATGATCCACCTCGGACGGCCCGACGACGCCCTCGAACTGATCCATCTCGCGCAGTACGGCAGCCGGGACTGCGCCACTGCGCGCACCCAGGCCATGCTGTATGCGATGGAGGCTCGTGCGTACGCCAACATGGGCCAGCCCAGCAAGTGCAAACGAGCCGTCCGGATGGCCGAGGACACCTTCCTCGATGTCGGGATCGACGGCGAGCCCGAGCCCGACTGGATCCGCTTCTTCTCCGAGGCCGAGCTCAACGGCGAGAACTCCCACTCGTACCGCGACCTCGCCTATGTCGCGGGCCGCAGCCCCACGTACGCCACGCTCGCCGAACCCCTCATGAAGAAGGCCGTCCAGCTCTTCGGCGAGGACGGCGAGCACCAGCGGTCGTACGCACTCAACCTGGTCGGCCTCGCCACCGTCCACCTCCTCCAGCGAGAGCCCGAGCAGTCCACGGTGCTGGCCGAGAAGGCGCTGCGGGTGGCCAAGAAGATCCGCTCCGAGCGCGTCAACACCCGGCTCCGCAAGACCGTCGACACCGCTGCCAGGGACTTCGGAGACATTCCCGAAGTCGCCGGGCTCACCGATCTCCTCACCGAGCAGCTGCCCGAGACCGCAGAAGCGGTCTGAGCCGCACCCCAGGCCCCGGCCACGGCGGCCACCCCGCACAGACCGACTTCGGCTCCCCCAATTGCCAGGTCAGCGGGTGGTCGGCGTGGCCGGTTCGTGTTGCCGTTCCCGTACGGGAGAGTCGTAACCGCACCGTATGCGGCCCCGGCTGCAGAGTAGGCCCGGCCCCGGACACGCCACGGCCGGTTCATGGTGACGTAACACACCGGACCTCTTCGTCACTGTCGCGAAACACCGTGCGGCATCGGCGGAAATCGTGCTGGGCGAATCTCATGGCGCATAACCGGCCCGCACCTTTTCCCCAGTGGTCCCGCACGTGGTCCCGCTCTTACCGCCCGCACGCGGCCGCACCGACGACGAGGAGACGCCGATGCCCCCAGGCATCACGACGCCAGCCGCAGACGCCCCGACGCTGTCTGCCGCCAACACCGGGTTCATGCTCATCTGTTCCGCCCTGGTGATGCTCATGACCCCGGGCCTGGCCTTCTTCTACGGAGGCATGGTCCGCGTCAAGAGCACCCTCAACATGCTGATGATGAGCTTCATCAGCCTCGGGATCGTCACGATCCTGTGGGTGCTCTACGGATTCAGCCTCGCCTTCGGCACCGACATCGGCTCCGTCATCGGCTGGAACTCGGATTACGTCGGCCTCAGCGGGATCGGTATCACCCAGCTCTGGGACGGCTACACGATCCCCGTCTACGTCTTCGCCGTCTTCCAGCTGATGTTCGCCGTCATCACCCCCGCACTGATCAGCGGCGCCCTCGCCGACCGGGTCAAGTTCACCTCCTGGGCCCTGTTCATCACGCTCTGGGTCACCGTCGTCTACTTCCCCGTCGCCCACTGGGTCTGGGGCGCGGGCGGCTGGCTCTTCGAGCTCGGCGTCATCGACTTCGCCGGTGGTACGGCCGTCCACATCAACGCAGGTGCCGCGGCGCTCGGCGTGATCCTCGTCATCGGCAAGCGCGTCGGCTTCAAGAAGGACCCGATGCGGCCGCACAGCCTGCCGCTCGTCATGCTCGGTGCCGGACTGCTCTGGTTCGGCTGGTTCGGCTTCAACGCCGGCTCGTGGCTCGGCAACGACGACGGCGTCGGCGCGGTCATGTTCGTCAACACCCAGGTCGCCACCGCTGCCGCGATGCTCGCCTGGCTCGGTTACGAGAAGCTCCGCCACGGCTCCTTCACCACCCTCGGTGCGGCCTCCGGCGCGGTAGCGGGCCTCGTCGCCATCACACCTTCCGGCGGCGCGGTCAGCCCGCTCGGCGCCATCGCGGTCGGCGCCATCGCCGGTGTCCTGTGCGCCATGGCCGTCGGCCTGAAGTACAGGTTCGGCTACGACGACTCCCTGGACGTCGTCGGCGTCCACCTCGTCGGCGGTGTCGCCGGTTCCCTCCTCGTCGGCTTCTTCGCCACCGGTGGTGTCCAGTCCGACGCCAAGGGCCTCTTCTACGGCGGCGGTCTCGACCAGCTCGGCAAGCAGGCCGTCGGTGTCTTCGCCGTCCTCGCGTACTCTCTGGTCGTCTCCGCGATCCTCGCCTTCCTCCTGGACAGGACGATCGGGATGCGGGTCGACGAGGACGACGAGATCTCCGGCATCGACCAGGTCGAACACGCCGAGACCGCGTACGACTTCAGCGGCGCGGGCGGCGGCGCGGCCCCGCGCACCACGGCCTCCGCACCGGCACCGGGCACGACGGCAACACCGCAGACGAAGAAGGTGGACGCATGAAGCTCATCACCGCAGTCGTGAAGCCGCACCGGCTCGACGAGATCAAGGAGGCTCTCCAGGCTTTCGGCATCCAGGGCCTCACGGTCACGGAGGCCAGCGGCTACGGGCGCCAGCGCGGCCATACCGAGGTCTACCGGGGCGCCGAGTACACCGTCGACCTCGTCCCCAAGATCCGTATCGAGGTCCTCGTCGAGGACGAGGACTCCGAACAGCTCATCGACGTTGTCGTGAAGGCCGCCCGAACCGGCAAGATCGGAGACGGCAAGGTCTGGAGCGTGCCGGTCGACACCGCGATTCGTGTACGAACGGGCGAACGCGGCCCGGACGCACTCTGACCCACGGTCCCGAAACGGAAGGCAGCCGGGTGACGAGCACCGAAGTGACCACCGAATCCGAAGACTCGGAACCCAGCAGCTACGCGGCGGCCCGGCTGCGCCTCCTCCAGGAGAAGGCGCAGTCCGGGCCGCCGCGCCGTGCGGCCCTCGCATCGCTCACCGACGACTGGCTCACCGCGCTGTTCACCGCCGCGGCCGAACAGACCGGCGTCCGCGGCGCCGCCCTCGTCGCCGTCGGCGGCTACGGCCGCGGCGAACTCTCCCCGCGCAGCGACCTCGACCTCCTGCTCCTGCACGACGGCAACGCCGACGCCGGGGCCATCGCCTCCCTCGCCGACCACATCTGGTACCCCGTCTGGGACCTCGGCCTCGCCCTCGACCACTCCGTACGCACCCCCGCCGAAGCCCGGAAAACAGCCGGCGAGGACCTCAAGGTCCAACTCGGACTGCTCGACGCCCGGCCCGTCGCCGGAGACCTCGGCCTCGTCGCCGCCCTGCGCACCACTGTCCTCGCCGACTGGCGCAACCAGGCCCCCAAACGCCTCCCCGCCCTCGACGAGCTCTGCCGCGAACGCGCCGAACGCCAGGGCGAGCTCCAGTTCCTCCTCGAACCCGACCTCAAGGAGGCCCGCGGCGGACTGCGCGACGCCACCGCCCTGCGCGCCGTCGCCGCCTCCTGGGTCGCCGACGCCCCCCGCGAAGGCCTCGCCGAAGCCCGTCGCGCCCTCCTCGACGCCCGCGACGCGCTCCACCTCACCACCGGCCGTGCCACCGACCGCCTCGCCCTTCAGGAACAGGACCAGGTCGCCACCGCTCTCGGTCTCCTCGACGCGGACGCCCTGCTCCGCCAGGTGTACGAGGCCGCCCGCACCGTGTCCTACGCAACCGACGTCACCTGGCGCGAGGTCGGCCGCGTGCTCCGCTCCCGGTCCACGCGCCCCCGGCTGCGCGCCATGCTCGGCGGCGGCAAGGCGGCCTCCCCGGAACGCACCCCGCTCTCCGAGGGCGTCGTCGAGGCCGACGGCGAAGTCGTCCTCGCCCGCTCCGCCCGCCCCGAACGCGACCCCGTGCTCGTCCTGCGCGCCGCCGCAGCGGCCGCCCAGTCCGAACTCCCGCTCTCCCGCCACGTCGTACGCCACCTCGCCACCGCCGCACGCCCGCTGCCGGTGCCCTGGCCCGCCGAGGCCCGTGAGGAACTCGTCACCCTCCTCGGCGCGGGCGAGGCCACCGTCCCCGTCTGGGAAGCACTCGAAGCCGAAGGACTGATCACCCGCCTGCTCCCCGACTGGGAACGCGTCCACTGCCGTCCACAGCGCAACCCCGTCCACACCTGGACCGTCGACCGCCACCTCGTCGAAGCGGCCGTCCGCGCCTCCTCCCTCACCCGTCGCGTCGGCCGCCCCGACCTCCTCCTCGTCGCCGCACTCCTGCACGACATCGGCAAGGGCTGGCCCGGCGACCACTCCGTCGCCGGGGAGGTCATCGCCCGCGACATGGCGGCCCGGATCGGCTTCGACCAGCACGACGTGGGGGTCATCGTCACCCTCGTACGCCACCATCTGCTGCTCATCGAGACCGCCACCCGCCGCGACCTCGACGACCCGGCGACCGTGCGCTCCGTCGCCACCGCCGTCGGCACCACCTCCACCCTGGAGCTCCTGCACGCCCTCACCGAGGCCGACGCACTCGCCACCGGGCCCGCCGCCTGGTCCACCTGGCGCGCCTCCCTCGTCGCCGACCTCGTCGAACGCGTTGCCACCGTGCTCGCCGGCCAGGCCCCGGAGGAACCGGAACCCGCCGCACCCAGTGCCGAACAGGAACGCCTCGCCATCGAGGCCCTGCGCACCGGCGAACCCGTCCTCGCCCTGCACGCCCAGGCCCAGACCCCGAACGAGGACGGCGAACCGGAACCCGTCGGCGTCGAACTCCTCATCGCCCTGCCCGACCGCCCCGGCGTGCTGCCCGCGGCGGCGGGTGTCCTCGCCCTGCACCGCCTCACCGTGCGAGCAGCCGACCTGCGCGCCGTGGAACTCCCCGCCGAGCTCGGTGAGGGCCGATCCGCGGATCTGCTGCTGCTCAGCTGGCGGGTCGCGGCCGAGTACGGCTCCCTGCCGCAGGCCACCCGCCTCCGTGCCGACCTCGTACGCGCCCTGGACGGCTCCCTGGACATCCGGGCCCGCCTCGCCGAACGCGAGGCCGCCTACCCGAGGCGGCGCGGGGTGAAGGCCCCGCCGCCGAGGGTGACGGTCGCGGCGGCCGGCTCACAGCTGGCGACGGTGATCGAGGTACGGGCCCAGGACGCCCCGGGACTGCTGCACCGGATCGGCCGGGCGCTGGAGCAGTGCGAGGTACGGGTACGCAGTGCGCATGTTTCGACGCTCGGGGCGAACGCGGTGGACGCGTTCTACGTCACGGATACGGACGGTGAGCCGTTGCCCGAGGTACGGGCCGCGGAGGTGGCCCGGGAGGTCGAGAAGACGCTGGGCTGAGGGCCCGCTGCCGCGCCCACAGGCCCTCGTCCGCCCATGAGAATCGGGCGAGGGCTTTGTGTTTCCCGGGGTCCGGATACCCTTGGGGACGACTGACCTGCCCCGCCCCCGACCCTGAGGACCGACGAGCGCCGTGTTCGATACTCTCTCCGACCGCCTTAGCGCGACTTTCAAGAACCTCCGGGGCAAGGGCCGCTTGTCCGAGGCGGACATCGACGCCACGGCCCGCGAGATCCGTATCGCCCTGCTCGAAGCGGATGTCGCGCTGCCCGTCGTCCGCGCCTTCATCGGCAACGTCAAGGAGCGGGCGCGCGGCGTCGAGGTCTCCCAGGCGCTGAATCCCGCCCAGCAGGTCGTCAAGATCGTCAACGAGGAGCTCGTGGGCATCCTCGGCGGCGAGACCCGGCGGCTGCGGTTCGCCAAGAACCCGCCCAGCGTGATCATGCTCGCCGGTCTCCAGGGTGCCGGTAAGACCACCCTCGCCGGAAAGCTCGGCCTCTGGCTCAAGGGCCAGGGCCACTCCCCGCTGCTCGTCGCCTGTGACCTCCAGCGCCCCAACGCCGTGAACCAGCTCAGCGTCGTCGCCGACCGCGCCGGTGTCGCGGTGTACGCGCCGCAGCCGGGCAACGGCGTCGGCGACCCGGTCCAGGTCGCCAAGGAGTCGATCGAGCACGCCCGCTCCAAGCAGTACGACGTCGTGATCGTCGACACCGCCGGCCGCCTCGGTATCGATCAGGAGCTGATGCAGCAGGCCGCGGACATCCGCGACGCCGTCAGCCCCGACGAGATCCTCTTCGTCGTCGACGCGATGATCGGCCAGGACGCGGTCAACACCGCCGAGGCCTTCCGTGACGGCGTCGGCTTCGACGGCGTGGTGCTCTCCAAGCTCGACGGTGACGCCCGCGGTGGTGCGGCCCTGTCGATCGCCCATGTCACGGGCAAGCAGATCATGTTCGCGTCGAACGGTGAGAAGCTCGAGGACTTCGACGCCTTCCACCCCGACCGCATGGCGTCCCGCATTCTCGACATGGGTGACCTGCTCACCCTGATCGAGCAGGCGGAGAAGACCTTCAGCCAGGAAGAGGCCGCCAAAATGGCCTCCAAGCTGGCGTCCAGCAAGGGCAAGGACTTCACGCTCGACGACTTCCTGGCCCAGATGGAGCAGGTCCGGAAGATGGGCTCCATCTCCAAGCTGCTCGGGATGCTGCCCGGCATGGGGCAGATCAAGGACCAGATCAACAACATCGACGAGCGCGACGTGGACCGTACCGCCGCGATCATCAAGTCGATGACCCCGAAGGAGCGCGCCGAGCCGACGATCATCAACGGCTCGCGCCGCGCCCGTATCGCCAAGGGCTCCGGTGTCGAGGTCAGCGCCGTGAAGAACCTGGTGGAGCGGTTCTTCGAGGCACGCAAGATGATGTCGAAGATGGCGCAGGGCGGCGGCATGCCGGGGATGCCCGGGATGCCGGGCATGGGCGGCGGTCCCGGTCGGCAGAAGAAGCAGGTCAAGCAGGCCAAGGGCAAGCGCAAGAGCGGCAACCCGATGAAGCGCAAGGCCGAGGAGCAGGCCGCGGCGGCCCGTCGCGAGCAGGCGGCGGCGCAGGGCGGTGCGTTCGGTCTGCCGGCGCAGGAGGACAAGAACTTCGAGCTGCCGGACGAGTTCAAGAAGTTCATGGGCTGATCGCCCGACGACATGCGCAGGGGGCGCCCACCGACGGTGGGCGCCCCCTGCGCATGTTCCTATGCGGCGTGCCGTCCCGGCCGCAGCGTCGTGCCGTTGGCCAGCCCCGCCGGGTCCAGGGACAGCGAAGCGGCCGCGGTGGCGCCCACATCCGCGAGGCTGTCCGCGTCCGGCAGCAGTTCCACGCCGTCCGTGCCGGGCCGGTGGATCAGCACCGGCACGTACTCGCGCGTGTGGTAGGCGTGCCCGATCGTGGGGTCGTTCCCGTGGTCGCCGGTGACGATCAGCCGGTCGCCGGGGCTGTCGAGCAGCGCCACGAGCCCGGCGAGCCCGGAGTCCACCTGCTCCAGGAGGCGTCCGTAGCGCTCGGTGTCCTGCTGGTGTCCCGACAGGTCGGTCTCCTGGACGTTGGCGACGACGAGCGCGTCGCCGGGGGCGCGTACCGCTTCGAGGGTGTGGGAGAGCACGTCGGCGGTCTTCACGGCCGGGTGTCGCCGCGCCGCCTCGCAGGCCAGGATGTCGGCGGCCTTCCCCACCAGGGTGACCGGGATGCCGGCGCGGGCGGCCAGACCGGGGAGCTGGCGGGTGTGGTCGAGTTCGGCGCCCAGGTGCTGAACCTCCAGGCCGCCGTTGCGGTAGAAGCCGGTGGCGGGGGTGTCGAGTCCGACGGTTCCCGCATCGCCGGGGCGCACGAACTGCCTCAGCGGGCCGTCCGCGTGGCCGCCGACCGCGATGACCCGGGCGACGGGCGCGACCGCGCGGACGGTACGGGCGACGGCGAGGATTCCGCCGGGGCCGTCGAAGGACAGGTCCTCCAGGCGGCCGGAGGCGTTCCAGTTGATCCCGGGGTCGGCCTCCAGGTTGTCGTGGACGAGGACCGTGCCGTCGACGACGAGGAGCGGCTTGCCGTCCAGCGGTTCGACGCGGTGGCCGGCCGCTTCGAGGGCGGCGGCCACCTCGGCCAGATGGTCGGCGAGCCGGGCCACGGTGACCCGGCTGAAGTCGGCGCCCATCATCGTCTGGTGGCCCGCGAAGGTGTCTGCACCGGGATAGCCGAGCGCGGCGCGGCCCGCGGCGACGGGCAGATGGGTACGGCGGGCGAGGTCCTGGTGCGGGTGGACCAGACCGAGACCCAGCGCGCCGAGTACCGGCAGGCGCAGCGGCCGGCCGAGGGCCGTGCGGCAGTGGTCGAGGACGTGTCCGCAGGTGTCGGCGGTGAGATCGCCGGGGCGCAGGGTGCCCGCGTCGGGCATGGCGCCGATGCCGAATCCGTCGATGACGACGATGACGGTCTTGGCCATGGGTGCCTCCTATTCAGGGGTCGGCCTTAGAGGGCCCGGCCCTGGGCGTCGTACAGCCCGCTCAGCCGGGGTGTGCCGGAGGCGAGTCCGGAGACGACGGCGACGGTCGAGCGGGTGACGAAGATCTGGGTACGGAAGGCGAGCAGTGCGGTGTCGCCGAGCCGGGCGTCCTGGCTGTCGGCGGGAGCGTCGAGCAGCCGGTAGTAGTCGATGTTCTCGGCGGGTGCGTCCTGTACGCCGAGGCGTGCGCCGGTGCGCGGCAGCAGGGCGCTGCGGATGTGGGACCGGGCGTAGAAGCCGCCGCCGCGGATCGCCGGGCGGCCGTCGTCGAGGGTGTGGGCGATCTCGCTGACGTACACGTACGCGGGCTTCTCGGGCTGCCGCAGGTCGAGGGCGTGCAGCGGGGTGGTGCCGGTGAGGGCGTGGCCGGGTTCGCCGTGGGTGGCGCCGAGTTCGGCGAGCAGCGGGAGGGACGCCATCGAGGTGGCGCTGGGGGCGCTCAGCTTCAGGTACTCGTGTCCCCGGGCGGCCAGAACTTCGCGGGCCCTGAGGGCGAGCGCGAAGTTGGGGGTGGCGCGGGGGATGCCGGTCGCAGGGTCGCACAGGACGCAGGGGAAGGCGGTGACGCCCGCGATCCGGATGCCGGGCAGTTGCTCGGCCGCTTCGGCGAACGAGTCGAGGCGGCCGAGCGGGATGCCGCCCTCCTGGCCGGGGTAGACGGTGCCCTCGGCGCCTTCGAGCCGTACGAGAACGTCCTGGACGAAGCCGAGCCGCTGGGCGGTCTCGGACACGGCCCGGGCGTTGGCGAGGTCGAACACGGTGACGGTCTCGGGGCGCCAGGCCAGCATTTCGGGCAGTGCGCGGCGGGGGATCTGGACCAGGTGGCCGAGGTTGCCGGCCTGTGCGCCCGCGGCGTGCAGGGTGCGGGCCTCGGCCGGGTCGATGGCGGCGAACTCGGAGATGTGCCGGGCGACGGCCCTGATGAGCTCGGGGTTGCGGCCCAGCTGTTTGACGACGAACCAGAGGCCGATGCCGACCCGTTCGGCCTCGGCCGCCAGCAGCGCGGCGTTCGCCTCGACGGCGTCGAGGTCCATCACGTAGGTGTCGGGCGGGATCTCGCCGCGCCGGTGAAGGGTGGCCGCGGCGTCGACGAGCTCGGGGTTGCGGGTGAGCACGGTGTCGAGAAACACGGTCAGCCGTCCTTCGGGTCGTTCAGCACGTCGAGCGAGCGGCGCAGGATGTCGATGACGAGATCCGCGCCCGCCCGCATCGGGTTGATGCGTACGGTCCAGTCGGCCAGCTCGGGGGAGTCGTCCAGGGCGGAGCTGGACATCCGGTAGAAGAGCGGCGCGATCTCGTAGCGTGAGTTGGAGCCGACGGGGTAGGAGGCGGCTCCGAAGCGGGCGGCGACGGTGGGCAGCTCCTTCGCGACCGGCCGGTCGAGACGGACGAGCAGGCAGCGGTCCTGGGCGTTGGCGATCCGTACCTCGGCGACGCCGTCCACTTCGCCCGCGGCCAGCCGTTCGGCGACCTCGGCGCCGACCCGGGACTGCACGGACCACATGACCGGTACGTGGGTGAGGGCGCGCAGGGCGTCGAGCGCCTGATGGCCCTGGACCTGTCCGCCGCCGGAGTAGTTGTCGCGGCGGATGTGCCCGACCAGATCGCGGGCGCCGACCACGATGCCGACGCCTTCGGGGCCGTGCAGTTTGAACAGGGAGAAGCAGGAGGCGTCGGCGCCGAGCTCCACTCCCGAGGCGGGGGTGCGCATGACGGCGTAGTTGTCGTCGACGAGGGTGCGGACTCCGGCGGCCCGGCAGGCGGCGAGGACCTCCGCGGGGTCGTACGAGTCGGCCAGCCGCTGCCGGGTGTGCTGGACGTAGGCCCATCGGAACCGGCCGGACTCCAGGACCTCGTGCAGCGCCCGCGCGTCGTTGAAGTCGACCTCGACGGTCCGTACACCGATGCCGCGCAGCGTGACCTCGGTGGTGCGGTAGACGGGGGCCCGGTGGATGAGCAGCGGGTCGCCCGCCCGCACGGCGGCGCCCAGGGCGGCGCGGATCGCGCCGGTGCCCGCGCCCTGGACGAAGGCGGCGTCCTCGGCGCCGAAGAAGTCCGCGAGTACGGCTTCGACGCGGGCGGTGGTGCGGGGGCGGCCGAGACCGGGGACGACGCCGGCGTCCGCGTCGAAGAGCTGGGGGCCCTCGAAGTGCGCGGCGGTGGCCTCCAGGAGCCGGAACTGTCTGGCGATCGCGTCGTCCAGTTCCACCGTCGCGAGCGGGAAGGTCTGCGGAAGTACAGGGCTCATGGTCAGAACTCCTCCACGCGCGCGCCGGTCAGGAAGCGGAGCGGATTACGGCGGGTCATCAGGTCGATCAGGTCGTCGTCGACACCGGCCGCACGGGCCTGGGGCAGGAAGCTCCGGAAGAGATGCCCGTATCCCCGGCCGCCCTCGTCGAGGAGGTAGCCGTGGCGGGAGATGTCGCAGCTGAGCAGCACCCGGTCGGCGTGCCCGGCCTCGACGAGGGCGAGCAGCAGCCGCAGCCGGGTGCCGTCGCTCTGGTAGCCGTCCTTGCCGACGGTGTCGAACGCGACGTATGCCCCGCTCGCCGCGAGCTCCTTGTGGACGGCGGGGTCGTCGAGCAGATCCTGGTGGCCGATGCTGATGCGATGGGCCGGCAGGCCCTCTCCGGTCAGCAGCTCCAGCTGGGCGATTCCGCCGCGGCCGAGCTGGGCGTGGGTGGCGACGGAGAGGCCGGTGGCAAGGGCGGCCCGCGCACTGGCGCGCAGCACCTTGGCCTCGGGCGCGGTCGGGGTGTCGCCGTGGCTGCCGATCTCGCCGAGAACACCGGGGCGGATGCCGGTGGCGCCGATACCGCCGTCGATCTCCTGGACGAGCGAGCCGGTGAGCTCCTCGACGCTGCTGCCGTCGATCTCGGTGGTATGGAACGGTTCGTAGTACCAGCCGGTCGCGGCCACGACGGCGATCCGCGCGTCCCGGGCGATGCGGGCCAGGGCGCGGACATCGCGGCCCATGCCGCGGCAGGTCAGTTCGACGACGAGGGAGAGACCGAACTCGGCGCGCAGGGCGGCGAGTTCGGCGGTGACCGCCGCGGAGTGGAGGCCCGGGTCGAGGACGGCCGCGCCGTCGCCCCTGTGGTCCAGGTCGAGGACGAGGTGCTCATGGGCGAGGGCGGGGCCGGCCACGGAATCGGCTGCGAGGTCGCCGACGACGGTGCGTAGGACGGGCGGTGCGGGGTGGTTCATCGTGGGGGGTTCCTTCTTCGTGTACGTACCCGGCCTCAGCCCTTGATGGGGGTGAACAGGTCGAGCCAGTACAGGACGTTGAGGAGGATGCCGCCGACGATCACCGCGGCGGGAGCGGCGGCCATCTTCACGACCGGCCGGCCCATCGCCTCGTTCATCAGGTAGAGCCCGCCGACGACGAGGATGCCGAGTCCGCCGCCCATGGCGTTGGCGGCCATCAGCGAGCCGAAGAGGATCGCGAGCTGCAGGGTGTCCCCGATCGCGCTGCGCAGGTGTTCCGAGGAGTCACGGACGCTGGGGAGCTTGCCGAGGACCTTGCCGATGTACGAGAGGGCCAAGACCTCGGCGGCGAAGACGACGGCGCCGACGACCGCTGCCAGGAACGGGTTCGGCATCAGGTAGCCGATCGGGTACACCAGCGTGAATCCCGCGATGCCGTACGCGCCGGAGGCCAGCGCGGTCGTCGCGATCAGCGGGATGAAGCCGAAGACCCGGTAGAAGTCGACCTGCGCGGCCTCGGAGTACTGCCCCTTGGCGATCAGGAAGCTGGTCGCTTCGCCGCCGCCGAATATGTGCATCTGGGCCAGCACACAGACTCCGGCGCCGAGCACCATGAACAGCGGGAGGTACTTGCGCAGGCGGGCCGCGCTGGCGCTGAAGAGCGAGGCCATCGGGTCGTCCGCCAGGACGACCTCGGTGACACCCGCGGCCCGGTCGGCCCTGCGCTGCTTCATGTCCTTGGTGACGGCCAGGGCGATCAGCATCAGCACGCCGGCGGCCATGGCCAGCGACCCGGCGAACATCTTCGGCCAGACCTTCATGGTCATGACCACCAGAGCGAGTTCCAGGACTCCCGCGATGGCGCCCCACTTGCGGCCGAACTGCTTGGTGATGGCGAGCACCGGGAACAGCGCGAAGAGGAAGAGGATCGGCGTCGACATCTGCTGCATGGCGGTGATGAAGTCGACGGGCAGGTCGTGCGCGACGTTGTTGGCGCCGTTCAGTCCGAAGACGACGACCGCGCCCCAGGCTCCGCCGAGGATCGGCGCGAGCCACTTCTTCGGCGCCAGCATGCCGAGGATGTCGGTGGGCAGGAAGACGAGCCACGGGTTGAGCACGCCGGTGGAGAGCGCCATCGGGGCGCCGAGTCCGAAGATGAACCCGGCGGAGAGGCCGAAGGAGACCGCCGTCGTCGCGCTGCGGGTGGTGCGCCCCTGGATGAAGTCCAGCAGGAACGGACGTACGCCGTCGTTGAAGACGGCCAGAGCCATGTGCGAGATGTACGCCGTCAGCGCACAGAGGGCTATCACGGTCAGTTGCTGGGCCAGCGTGAAATCAAGGCTGGTACCGGCGGCGAGTGTGGTGCTCACGGATCACTCCTTCGTGCCCGGGACGGGGAGATGCGGACGGATCAGCCGCGGGCGGCGATGGCGCGCGCCATGAGTGGGGCGATGGCGTCGATCTGGTCCATCGAGAAGCCGAAGACCTTCTTGCCGTCGGCGATCAGGGCGCTGATCGCCTCCTCGGTGGGCACGCTGCGGCCGAAGGTGTGGCATGCGGCGCTGCCCATGAGGCCGACGAGGACGCCGAGGGAGGCGCCGGCACCGGTGTGACACGTACCGAGGTAGTAGTCGGCCTGCCCCACGCGGAGCTTCATCGCGGCGTCCATGTCGCTGGAGGTGACGACGTCGAGGGAGTCGATCCCGAGCCTGCCGATGGCCTGGGCGACCTCGACCTTGCCGACTCCACCGGTGAGGATCTTCGTCATGGCTGTCTCTTCTCTCTGTGTCTGTTTCCGCGTGCCGGGACGTGTCTGTTCCGCGCGCGGGGGCCGGTCAGGAAGTGGGGGTGGCCGGTGACTGCTGGGCCAGGACGGCGAAGTGCATGCCGAGGAAGTTGACCTCCGAGTCGGGGAGCGCGGCGCCGAGCTCCCGCTCGGCCCGCGCGGATACGGCGCGGGCGCGTTCGACGGCGTCGGGGTGTCCGGCCAGTTCGGCGGCGACCTGGTCGTCGGTGAGGAACTGTTCGATCGGTTCGCCGTCGAGGAGCCGGGTGAGCGCCATCATCAGATGGCTGGTCAGCATGCCGGCGGTCGCTTCGGTGACGGTGCGGCCGTCGGCTTCGAGGGCGGTCAGCTCGGCGGTGACGAAGTCGGCCACCTCGGGCCGGACCTGACCGCCTTCGCGGAAGAGCTGGATCCGCAGTGCGAGCTGGTCGTCCATGGTGATCCTCCTAAAATCAACAGTAACCAGGATTCTGTATTTTCATCACGGGCGTCCCGCGAGATCTACGTCACCCGACCCGTCGGTCAGTACGAGGGCACGCGCTCGCCCCGCAGTACTTCGCTCTGCAGCCGGGTCACCAGGGACAGATCGAGTGAGTCCCGGACCGCGGCGAGGGCCTTCGCCCCGTCGGTCCGGCCGATGACGGCAGCGCGGGAGTTGCGCAGCGACAGCTCCCGGGTGACCTCGTCGCCGAGCGGGAGCACGTCGACGCCGAGCCCGAGCCGGTCCTGCACCTCGTCCAGGTTCCAGACGGTGGCGTCGACCTCGTTGCGGGCGAAGAGATCGCGCAGCTGCATGTACGAGACCTCCAGCCACTCGATGTCCTTCCGGCCGGCGAAGACCCGCTCCACGAGCATCCGCAGATCCTCGGATGTGTGGTCGACGGCCACCCGCAGTCCGGGGGAGTCCAGGTCGACGCCGTGCCGCAGCAGCATGCCGTGTGCGCCGACGTAGGTGGCGGGGCCCAGGTCGGCGACCAGCTCCACCGGGTGCTCGGCGATCAGCTGGTCGGCCGCGAAGCGGGACAGGACGACGAGGTCGACCTTGCCCTCCAGCAGCGCGGCCGTACGGGCTCCGGCGCCCCGCATGAACGTGATCGCGAACGGGGCGCCCGCTTCCTCGAAGGCGCTGCGCAACCCGGTCGCCAGGCCTTCGTATCTGCGTGAGTACGGGAGCGGCATCGCGGCGAGCAGCGTGCCGAGTCCGGACAGCCGCCAGAGGACGGAGCGGTCCGAGCGGACAAGGAACGTGCCGAGATGGCCGCGGGCGGTCGTCTCGATCGCCCCGGAATCCTCCAGCAACTGCAGGGCCGCCTGAATGGTCCCGTTTCCGCAGCCCAGCTCCTCGGCGAAGTCGCGCACGCGGGGCAGGCGGGTGTCCGGCTCATGGTTGAGCAGCAGGACGGCGAGCTGCCGGGCGGCGAGGCCGTTCCGGGTGAGGAAACGGTCATCGAAATCGTTCACGAATCAAACAGTAAACAGGATTCTGGATATTGACAAGGATTTCGCGAGGGGTTCATCCGGCGGGCGTTGCTTCCCTCTGTGGGCCTACTGGAAGGGCTCACAGAGGGCTTTGGGTCGGTTTCTCATCTAATGTCACATTCACTGGCTGTCGGCAGAGGAGCGCGCGTGACCACCCCCGTACCTCCCCGCGATCGAACCGATCAGCCGTGGCGCTCCGAGGGCGCCCCGCCGCCTCCGCCGCCGGGCCGCAAGATGCCGGGAGGCTGGGGCGGGCTGCTGCTGACCGCGCTCGCCGTCTATCTGATCGCCAATCTGGTGCTGTCCTTCTTCAACGGGGCACAGGAGCGGACGATCGCGTACACGGAGTTCAGCAAGCAGGTCACCTCGGGCAATGTCTCCAAGATCTACTCCAAGGGCGATGCCATCCAGGGACAGCTCAAGAAGGAGGCGAAGGTCCCGGGGAGCGACAAGAAATACACCGAGTTCGTCACTCAGCGGCCTGCCTTCGCGGACGACAACCTCTGGGCCGAACTGGTCAAGGGCCACGTCACGGTCACCGCCGAGCCGGTCGTCCAGCAGCGCAGCTTCCTCGCCAATCTGCTGATCTCGCTGGCCCCGATGCTGCTGCTCGTCCTGCTCTGGGTGTTCATCGCCCGGCGGATGTCCAAGGGCATGGGCGGCGGGATGGGCGGCTTCGGGCGCAAGGCGCCGCCCAAGCCCGTCGAGTTGGAGGGCGGCAAGCGCACCACCTTCCAGGACGTGGCCGGGATCGACGAGGTCGAGGGCGAGCTCAACGACGTCGTGGACTTCCTGAAGAACCCACAGGCGTACCGGAAGATGGGTGCCCGGATGCCCGGGGGAGTGCTCCTCGCGGGACCGCCCGGCACCGGCAAGACACTGCTCGCACGGGCCGTCGCGGGTGAGGCCGGGGTGCCGTTCTTCTCGGCATCGGCCTCCGAATTCATCGAGATGATCGTCGGCGTCGGCGCGAGCCGGGTGCGGGAACTCTTCGCCGAGGCACGCAAGGTCGCCCCCGCCATCGTCTTCATCGACGAGATCGACACCATCGGCCGGGCCCGCGGCGGCGGTTCCGGCATGGGCGGCCACGACGAGCGCGAGCAGACGCTCAACCAGATCCTCACCGAGATGGACGGTTTCTCCGGTTCGGAGGGCGTCGTCGTCCTCGCCGCCACCAACCGCGCCGACGTCCTCGACCCCGCCCTCACCCGGCCAGGCCGCTTCGACCGGATCGTTCAGGTGAGCCCGCCGGACAGAGGCGGCCGGGAGGCGATCCTGGAGATCCACACCCGGCAGATCCCGCTTGCCGCGGATGTGAACCTGGCCCAGGTCGCCGGTACGACCCCCGGTATGACGGGCGCCGATCTCGCCAACCTGGCCAATGAGGCCGCGCTGCTCGCGGTCAAGCGCCGGCAGTCCGAGGTCAGCCAGTCCGATCTCTCGGACGCCCTGGAGAAGGTCCAGCTGGGGGCGGAGCGCTCACTGGTCCTGTCGGACGAGGAACGCCGCAGGACCGCGTACCACGAGAGCGGGCACGCCCTCCTCGGCATGCTCCAGCCGGGCGCCGACCCGGTCCGCAAGGTCACCATCGTGCCGCGCGGCCGGGCCCTGGGCGTCACCCTCTCGACGCCGGACGCCGACAAGTACGCCTACACCGAGGAGTATCTGCGTGGCCGCATCATCGGTGCGCTCGGCGGCATGGCCGCCGAGCAGGTGGTCTTCGACGTGGTCACCACCGGCGCGGAGAGTGACCTGGAACAGGTCACCAACCTGGCCAGGGGCATGGTCGGCCGCTGGGGCATGAGCCGCAAGGTGGGCAGGCTCACGGCGATCCCGAGCGATGCCCAGCAGGCGTACGGACTCTCCGCGGCCCCCGCCACGCTCGACGCGGTGGACGGCGAGATGCGGCGCATCGTCGACGAGTGCTACGAGGTGGCGTGCCGGCTCCTGGGCGAGAACCGGGACAGGCTGGACTCGCTGGCCGCGGCGCTGCTGGAGAGCGAGACGCTGGACGAGGCCGCGGCCTACCGTGCGGCCGGCATCACCCGTCTGGGCAAGTAGCGGCCGCTGCACACCAGGTTCACGGAATGGCTCAGGTGGTGCACACGAGGTAGCGGAAGACGTTCGGCATCCAGACCGTGCCGTCCCGGCGCCGATGCGGATGCAGGGCCTCCGCGACCTCTTTGGCCACCTGGTTCCGGTCCGTCGCCCGCACCGCCGTATCGAAGAGCCGCGTCGACAGCAGCCCCCGCACCGCACTGTCCATGTCCGCGTACCCGAACGGGCACGCGACCCGGCCGGAGCCGTCCGGATTCAGACCGGCCCGGAACGCCACTTCTTCCAGATCGTCCCGGCTCCACGGCCGCCAGCCGCCCGTGCTGGGTGCCCGCGACCCGTCGGAGAGCCGGCCCGCCACCCGAAGCACCGGCGCCGTCGCGCACCGCTCCGGCGGACCCCACCCGGTCAGCACGACCGTGCTGCCCCGGGCGGCCAGCGGTACGGCGGACCGCAGCGCGTCCACGAGCCCTTCCCCGTCGCCGGACGAGCAGCCGATCGGGGTGAACGCGGTGAGCAGGTTGTACGGCGTTCCGTCGGCAGGGGCGGCCGCGGACGGATCGCCGTCCAGGAGCCGCGGATGCCCGGCCGGCGGCCCGGCGTCGCTTCCCGGGCCGGGCAGCAGCCGGGCCCGGGCGAGTGCCAGCCGTTCGGGGTCGGTGTCGACGCCGGTGACGAGCGCCCCGCGCGCGGCCGCGATCAACAGCGCGAGACCGGAGCCGCAGCCGAGGGAGAGCAGCCGGGTGCCGCTTCCCACTTCGAGCCGCTCGTACACCGCTTCGTACAGCGGTGCGAGCATCCGCTCCTGAATCTCGGCCCAGTCCCGGGCACGGTTACCGGAGTCCACCGGGGTGGCCGTGCGCGCGTAGCTGTGGTGCCGGACGAGCGTTGGTGTCATGGAAGCGCCCCAATCCGCCGAGAGGTCGGTCATGTCCGATCGGTCGTGCCCCGAGTGGATGTCCCCCTGTGCGTGTGCGCCCGCTCCCCCTCGTATGTCAGAGAACTGCGCATCCGCGCCCGCGTCCAGGGGTCCGATGGCAATGCTTGCGTGCTCCGGTGGTGCGCCCGTGGGGACGGTCCGTGGTAGCAGGGCCCGTCGCCCTGTGTGGTGGGCGGTATCGCCGTACGATGCGCGCCATGGCAAAGGCACCCGTTCTCACGCCCCAGGCCGAGGACTTTCCCCGCTGGTACCAGGATCTGATCAACAAGGCCGAACTCGCGGACAACGGTCCGGTGCGCGGCACCATGGTCATCCGGCCGTACGGATACGGCCTGTGGGAGCGGATGCAGCAGGAGATGGATGCCCGTATCAAACAGGCGGGCGCCCGGAACGCCTACTTCCCGCTCTTCATCCCCCAGTCTTACCTGACACGCGAAGCCGAGCATGTCGAGGGCTTCGAGCCGGAGCTCGCGGTCGTGACCCACGCCGGTGGAAAAGACCTCGAAGAGCCCGTGGTGGTGCGGCCGACGTCCGAAACGATCATCAACGAGTACTTCTCGAAGTGGGTGCAGAGCTACCGGGATCTGCCGCTGCTGATCAACCAGTGGGCGAATGTCGTGCGCTGGGAGATGCGCCCGCGGGTCTTTCTCCGTACGACGGAATTCCTCTGGCAGGAGGGCCACACCGCCCATGCCACCTACGAGGAGGCCCGGGAGTACGCGGCGTACATCCACCGGGACGTCTACGCGGACTTCATGGTCAACGTGCTGGGCATCGATGTGGTCCTCGGCCGCAAGACCCCCGCCGAGCGGTTCGCCGGGGCCGTCAACACCCTCACGCTCGAAGGGATGATGCGGGACGGCAAGGCCCTGCAGATGGGTACGAGCCATGAGCTCGGCACCAACTTCGCCAAGGCCTTCCACACCAGCTACCTGTCCAGGGAAGGCAGGCAGGAACTCGTCTGGCAGACCTCGTGGGGCTCGTCGACCCGCATGGTCGGCGGGCTGATCATGGCGCACGGCGACGATCACGGCCTCCGGGTGCCGCCGCGGCTCGCGCCCGTCCAGGCGGTCGTCCTCGCGATCAAGGGGGACGAAGCGGTGCTGACCGCGGTCCGGTCCATCGGGGAGCGACTGCGCGCCGCGGGGATCAGGACCGAGGTCGACGACCGCACCGACACCCCGTTCGGCCGCCGCGCGGTCGACTGGGAGCTGAAGGGCGTGCCGCTACGGATCGAGATCGGCCCGCGCGATCTGGAGAACGGCACCGCGATGCTGGTCAGGCGCATCCCCGGCGGGAAGGAACCGGTCGCGATCGAGGCCCTGCCCGCGCTGCTTCCGACGGTTGTCGAGGAGGACCAGGCGACGCTGCTGAGGGAGTCCCGGAGCCGGCGCGAGTCGTCCACCAGCGAGGTCGCGTCCGTGGACGAGGCCGTGGAGGCGGCGGCCGCGGGCGGCTGGGCGCGTATCGACTGGTCGGTCCTCGGTGCGGCGGGGGAGGCCCGGCTCGCGGAACACGGGGTGTCCGTACGGTGTCTGGTCGCCGAGGACGGGTCGGTGCCGGACGCGGACGATGCCCCCGGTACTGTCGCCCTGGTGGCCCGCGCCTACTGACGCGGAGCCGCTCGGCACTCCCGCGTACGGTTGCCGCCTACGCGTCCGGGCGTACGGGGCGCTACGTACCACCTTGGTGTGAGCTGTGAGACTTCTCCGCAGATCTGCGCACCCGCCCTCGTCAGGACGCATCAACGGCAACTGACTGGTACGTGCAAATTATTTGGGATGGCCCGGAATCGGAACACCTGGGCACTCGCGCTCGTTGTCACGACGTGAGCACGACACCACCTGTACTTGCCGCAGAGCTGGCGCAGGCGTGGGCCGACATTCAGCGGTACCACCCCGAGCTGCCGGATCTAGCCGCGCCCGAGTCCCTGATCGGAGAGTCCTCGTCCGCCTGTGGCGCCGAGCTCTCCTTCGAACGACTGCTGCACGAGGCAGTCCATGGCATTGCCGCCGCGCGAGGTGTCCGCGACACCTCGCGAGCCGGCCGCTACCACAACCGTCGATTCCTCGCGATCGCCGAGGAGCTGGGCCTCGACCATGCCGAGGAGCCCCACCCCAGTAGTGGCTTCTCGCTGGTCACGCTCAACCCCGAGGCCAAGCGCAGGTACCGCCCGACGATCGAGCGGCTGCAGCGCGCCCTCAAGGCGCATACGGTCGCCACCGCCGCCGACACCAAGCGTTCCTTCCGTGGCCCGGCCGCCCGGCACGGCTCCTCCGGCGGAGGTGTCCGCGTCAAGGCCGTCTGTGACTGCGGACGCAATGTGCGAGTCGTCCCGTCGGTCCTGGCGCAGGCGCCGATCGTCTGCGGTGGCTGCGGAAAGCCGTTCCGTATCCCGGAAGCCGCGGTCGCGGTGGGGTGACCCGATGCGGTGTGGCACAATGGCTAGCTGTACTCGACAGTCGCATAGGACCCCTCTCTCCTCCGGCTGACGCGTCCATCGGGCACCCGAGTACCGCAACCCCACGTGGCATCTTCGTTGTGCCCAACCACGTCATAGACCAGGAGACACCACTTCCGTGGCAGTCAAGATCAAGCTGAAGCGTCTGGGCAAGATCCGTTCGCCTCACTACCGCATCGTCGTCGCCGACTCCCGTACCCGCCGTGACGGCCGGGCCATCGAGGAGATCGGCCTGTACCACCCGGTGCAGAACCCCTCGCGCATCGAGGTCAACTCGGAGCGTGCGCAGTACTGGCTGTCCGTCGGCGCCCAGCCGACCGAGCCGGTTCTCGCGATCCTGAAGCTCACCGGTGACTGGCAGGCCCACAAGGGTCTCCCGGCCCCCGCGCCGCTGCTGCAGCCGGAGCCCAAGGCCGACAAGCGCGCCCTGTTCGAGGCTCTGGCCAAGGACACCGGCGAGGAGTCCAAGGGCGAGGCCATCACGCAGAAGGCGAAGAAGACCGACAAGAAGGCGGACGAGGCTGCTGACGCGGCTGCGCCCGCCGAGTCGACCGAGGCCTGAGCATGCTCGAGGAGGCTCTCGAGCACCTCGTGAAGGGCATCGTCGACAACCCCGACGATGTGCAGGTCGCCTCGCGCAACCTGCGCCGTGGTCGCGTACTCGAGGTCCGGGTCCACCCCGACGATCTCGGTAAGGTGATCGGCCGCAACGGCCGCACCGCACGCGCACTGCGTACCGTCGTGGGCGCCATCGGCGGCCGTGGCATCCGTGTCGACCTCGTCGATGTGGATCAGGTTCGCTGACAGAGTTGAACACCGGCACGGGCCGGGGAGGGCCATGCGCCCGCCCCGGCCCGTCGTCGTATGACAGGAGAGACACAAGGTGCAGTTGGTAGTCGCGCGGATCGGCCGTGCCCACGGCATCAAGGGCGAGGTCACCGTCGAGGTGCGTACGGACGAACCGGAGCTGCGGCTCGCGCCCGGGGCCGTACTCGCCACCGAACCGGCCACCGCCGGACCGCTGACGATCGAGACCGGCCGGGTGCACAGCGGACGGCTGCTGCTCCGCTTCGAGGGCGTACGCGACCGTACGGCTGCCGAGGCCCTGCGCAACACGCTCCTGATCGCCGAGGTCGACCCGGCGGAACTCCCCGAGGACCCCGAGGAGTTCTACGACCATCAGCTCATGGACCTCGACGTGGTCCTCGCCGACGGCACCGAGATCGGCCGGATCACCGAGATCACGCATCTGCCGTCCCAGGATCTCTTCATCGTCGAGCGGCCGGACGGCAGCGAGGTGATGATCCCGTTCGTCGAGGAGATCGTCACCGAGATCGATCTGGAGGAGCAGCGCGCGGTGATCACCCCGCCGCCCGGTCTGATCGACGAGAGCCAGGCCGTGATCGCCTCCTCGCGCGACGAAGAGGGCGACGAGGACGAGGCGCCCGAGTCCGGGAAGGACGCCTGATGCGCCTCGACGTCGTCACGATCTTCCCGGAGTACCTGGAACCGCTGAACGTCTCCCTCGTCGGCAAGGCCCGTGCGCGCGGCCGCCTCGATGTGCACGTGCACGACCTGCGGGACTGGACGTACGACCGGCACAACACGGTCGACGACACCCCGTACGGCGGCGGCCCCGGCATGGTCATGAAGACCGAGCCGTGGGGCGAGGCGCTGGACGACGCCCTGGCGGGCGGGTATGAGGCCGGGGCGCACTCCCCGGTCCTCGTGGTACCCACACCCAGCGGCCGGCCGTTCACCCAGGAGCTCGCCGTCGAACTGTCCGAGCGGCCTTGGCTGATCTTCACGCCGGCCCGCTACGAGGGCATCGACCGGCGGGTGATGGACGAGTACGCGACCCGCATGCCGGTCGTCGAGGTGTCCATCGGTGACTATGTGCTGGCCGGCGGGGAAGCCGCGGTGCTGGTGATCACGGAGGCGGTGGCCCGACTGCTGCCCGGCGTGCTCGGCAACGCCGAATCGCACCGGGACGACTCCTTCGCCCCCGGCGAGATGGCCAATCTGCTGGAGGGGCCCGTCTACACCAAGCCGCCCGAGTGGCGCGGCAGGGGCATCCCGGACGTCCTGCTCAGCGGTCACCACGGGAAGATCGCACGCTGGCGGCGGGACGAGGCGTTCCGTCGTACCGCGCGCAACCGGCCCGATCTCATCGAGCGCTGCGAGGCGAGCGGCTTCGACAAGAAGGACCGCGAGATCCTGTCCATCCTCGGGTGGTCGCCGGAACCCGGTGGCCGATTTTGGCGCAGACCCGAGGCCGTGGAAGAATAGGCCGCTGCTGTACGTCCGGCGTGCGCCCCTGCCACAGGGGGAACGACGCCCGCCCGACGCGATCAGCACCCCCATCTCCTTATCTATCTCCCGTCGATGACCTGTGGCATCGGCGAAGAAAGCAGACAACATGGCTTCCCTGCTCGATGGCGTCAACGCCGCATCGCTGCGTACCGACCTCCCGGCGTTCCGCCCCGGTGACACCGTCAACGTCCACGTCCGAGTGATCGAGGGCAACCGCTCCCGTATCCAGCAGTTCAAGGGCGTAGTCATCCGCCGCCAGGGTTCGGGCGTCAGCGAGACCTTCACGGTCCGCAAGGTCTCCTTCAGCGTCGGCGTCGAGCGCACCTTCCCCGTGCACAGCCCGATCTTCGAGAAGATCGAGCTCGTCACCCGCGGTGACGTCCGTCGCGCCAAGCTGTACTTCCTCCGTGATCTGCGCGGCAAGGCCGCGAAGATCAAGGAGAAGCGCGACAACTGAGCTAACTCCCAGGTCCACAGGACGGCCGGATAAGCTCTGGCCCCGATGGACACGGAAGCCAAGCCCTCGGAGCGCGACCGCTCCTCCGCACCCGCAGCAGGGTCGGAGGAGGGGCCGCGCTCCTCGCGTATCCCGGACCGGTTGACCGCCTCGATCTCGTGGCGGCGGACCGCCGCACTCGGAGCCGTCTGCTCGGTCTTCGTGCTGCTCCTGAGCAACTTTGTGGTGCAGCCCTTCCTGATTCCCAGCGGCTCGATGGAGCCAACACTGCGAATGGGGGATCGGGTGCTGGTCAATAAATTGGCGTACCGCTTCGGCTCCGTACCGCAGCGCGGCGATGTGGTGGTGTTCGACGGCACCGGATCGTTCGTGCAGGAAGCCCCCCAGGAGAATCCCGTCACCGGGCTGCTGCATGGTGTGGCAGCGTCCCTGGGGCTGGCAGAGCCTGCCGAGACCGACTACGTGAAGCGGGTGGTGGGCGTGGGAGGCGACCGGGTGGTCTGCTGCGACAGGCGCGGAAGGGTCGAGGTGAACGGCCGGCCGGTCGACGAGGGCTACTTGTATCCGGGAGATGCGCCGTCCGGAGTGCGCTTCGACATCGTCGTGCCCGACGGCACGCTGTGGATGATGGGCGACCACCGCAGCAATTCCCGGGACTCACGTGACCACCTGGGGGAGCCGGGCGGTGGCATGGTCCCCGTCGACATGGTGATCGGCAGGGTGGACTGGATCGGCTGGCCGCTGGGCCGGCTGGGCTCGCTGCCGGACAGTGCCGCCTTGGCCGGCGTACGGGCGACGGGCGGGGCCCATGGGTAACCGCGGGCGGCGGCAGGACGGGTCCGACGCCGGGATACCGCTGCCGACCGGCAGCCGGCCGACGGCCGCGCGCTCACTGCCGACCAGGGCGGAACGGCGCAAGCTGGCCCGCAAGGTCAAGCGGAGGCGCCGCAGGTCGGCCGTGCGGGAGATCCCCCTTCTCATCACTGTGGCGCTGCTGATCGCGCTCGTACTCAAGACCTTCCTGGTGCAGGCCTTCGTGATCCCGTCGGGGTCGATGGAGCAGACCATCCGGATCGGCGACCGGGTGCTCGTGGACAAGCTGACGCCCTGGTTCGGATCCAGGCCTCAGCGCGGCGATGTCGTCGTCTTCAAGGACCCGGGTGGCTGGCTGAAGCAGGAGAACGCCGGAAAGAAGGACTCGCCCGTCGTCGTCAAGCAGGTGAAGGAGGCACTGACCTTCATCGGGCTGCTGCCGTCCGACGACGAACAGGATCTGATCAAGCGGGTGGTCGCGGTCGGCGGCGACACGGTGAAGTGCTGCGACAAGGACGGCCGGATCACCGTCAACGGCGTACCACTGGACGAGCCGTATCTGCATCCCGGTAATCCGCCCTCCCTCATCAAATTCGAGGTAAAAGTTCCGGCCGGCCGGGTCTTTGTGATGGGCGACCATCGGTCCAATTCGGCCGATTCGCGCTACCACCTGGACGAGCCGGAACACGGCACGGTTTCCGAGAACGAGGTCGTGGGACGGGCTGTGGTGATCGCCTGGCCCTTCGGGCACTGGCGAAAACTGGAGGAACCGGCGACATTCGACTCGGTCCCTGACGCGCGCGCCGGGACGGCTGCTGCGTCGGGCCCGTCGAATAGTGTGTCGTCCAAGGATCCCAACGGAGTGATCCCTCTCCCGACCCCTGCGGAACTCCCGCTCGTTATGGGAGTGGTGGGCCTGCACCGGCTAGGGCGCAGGCGGTGGCACGGAGTAAGGAGTGGATGTGGGGGATTTGGCGGTCGGCGCACGATCCGGACACGACGAACCCGAGGACCGGCCGGACAATCCGGAGAACGTCGCATCCGCCGGGGCGGCGGACAACATGGAGGGTGACGGCGACTCTCCGAACGGCGGTAGTGCCTCCCAGAAGAAGCCACGCTCCTTCTGGAAGGAGCTGCCCCTGCTCATCGGCATCGCGCTTGTTCTCGCGCTGCTGATCAAGACGTTTCTGGTGCAGGCCTTCTCGATCCCCTCGGACTCGATGCAGAACACGCTCCAGCGGGGCGACCGCGTGCTGGTCGACAAGCTGACCCCTTGGTTCGGCGCGGAGCCCAAGCGCGGCGAGGTCGTGGTCTTCCACGACCCGGGCGGCTGGCTGGAGGGCACCCAGACGCCCAATCCGAATGTCGTGCAGAAGTTCCTCAGTTTCATCGGGCTGATGCCGTCCGTCGAGGAGAAGGACCTGATCAAGCGGGTCATCGGAGTCGGCGGTGACACGGTGGAGTGCAAGAAGAACGGCCCGGTCATCGTCAATGGCAAGGCACTGGACGACCAGTCGTTCATCTTCCCGGGAAACACCCCCTGCAATGACGAGCCGTTCGGCCCGATCAAGGTGCCCGAGGGCCGGATCTGGGTGATGGGCGACCACCGTCAGAACTCCCTCGACTCCCGCTACCACCAGGAGCTGCCGGGCGGCGGCACGGTCTCCAACGACGAGGTCGTCGGACGGGCCATCGTTGTGGCGTGGCCGATCAACCGCTGGGCGACCCTGCCCGTTCCGAAGACCTTCGACCAGCCGGGGATCAACAACCAGTCGGGGATCAATACGGCGATGGGCCTGGCTCCGGGAGCACTCGGTGTAGCCGGAGCGCTGCCCCTCGTGTTGTGGCGTCGCAGGAGGCTGACCAGCGAGCGTACCGCCGGGTAGGGTGCCGACTCGGATCAGCGATTGTCGATCTCCGAGGTGGGGGACGCTGGGATGAGTGGAACAGGACGTACGGATGACGGCCACGGCCGGCTCGGCAGCACGCTGTCGGGGCTGGCCGTGGCCGTTGGCTGTGTGCTCTTCCTCGGCGGCTTCGCCTGGGGAGCCGTGGTGTACAAGCCGTACACCGTGCCGACCGAGTCGATGACACCGACGGTGCACGCAGGCGACCGGGTGCTCGCACAGCGAATAGACGGCAGCGAGGTTCACCGGGGCGACGTGGTGGTCTTCACCGATCCGGTGTGGGGCGACATGCCGATGGTGAAGCGGGTCGTCGGGATCGGTGGCGACAAGATCGCCTGCTGCGACAAGGGCCGGCTCACCGTCAATGGCAAGCCCATTGAGGAACCGTATCTGCGGACCAAGGGCCTCGCCTCGGCGAACGACTTCACCGCGGATGTTCCCAAGGGGCAGCTCTTCCTGCTCGGGGACGAGCGCAGCGCCTCGCTGGACTCCCGGGTCCACCTGGACGACCCGGGGCAGGGCTCCGTGCCGCGCAGCGCGGTGCAGGCCCGGGTGGACGCCATCGCCTGGCCGCTGGGCGGCATGGTCGGACGGCCGCAGACCTTCGCCTCCTTCCCCGGTGGGGTGTCGTCGCCCGGACCGCTGCGGCTGCAGCTCGGGGCCATGGTGGCGGGTGTGGTGCTCATCCTCGTCGGTGCCGCATTTGGCCCGATCGCGGCACGGTCCGCGCGGTCGGCACGGAACAGGCGCGAAAGGGTGCCTGCCGGTGCGCGTTGAGGAGCGGAAGGTCGCCAGGGTGGTGCTCCTGGACCCTGACGACCGCATTCTCCTGATACATGGGTTCGAGCCGGAGGACCCCGAGAACACCTGGTGGTTCACCCCCGGCGGCGGTCTGGAGGGCGACGAGACCCGGGAACAGGCCGCGCTGCGGGAACTCGCGGAGGAGACCGGGATCACCGATGTCGAGCTGGGCCCGCTGCTCTGGCAGCGGATGTGCTCGTTCCCGTTCGACGGGCGCCGCTGGAACCAGGACGAGTGGTACTTCCTGGCACGTACGACGCAGACCGTCACCGATACCAGTGGGCTGACCGGGCTGGAGCAGCGCAGCGTCGCGGGTCTGAGGTGGTGGACCTCCGCCGAACTGTCGGCGGCGCGTGAGACGGTGTACCCGACCAGACTCGCCGAGCTGCTGCGCACGCTGCTCGACGAGGGTCCTCCGCATACGCCACTGGTTCTGGCCCCCGAAATCGCCTAAGCGCCCAGGGGTGCCGGAGCCTGGCGCACAATGGGGGCACGCACGGCTGAAGGGGAACATGCCAATGAGCGCCGAGGACCTCGAAAAGTACGAGACCGAGATGGAGCTGAAGCTCTACCGGGAGTACCGAGACGTCGTCGGTCTGTTCAAATATGTGATCGAGACCGAACGGCGCTTCTACCTCACCAACGACTACGAGATGCAGGTGCACTCGGTTCAGGGCGAGGTGTTTTTCGAAGTATCCATGGCGGACGCCTGGGTCTGGGACATGTACCGGCCCGCACGGTTCGTCAAGCAGGTACGGGTGCTGACGTTCAAGGACGTCAACATCGAGGAGCTCAACAAGAGCGATCTCGAACTTCCGGGCGGCTGAGCCCGCTCTACGTGCTCTTCAAAGGGGATGGATTCCCACTTCCGGGTGGCTGAATTATCCACAATCCCGAAGTTGTCCACCAAGATCCACCAGCTGGGACCGGACGCGTCAGAGTCGGTGCCGGAGGTGGTGCCGATATGGACGCACGGGGGGCACTCGGGCGGTACGGCGAGGATCTGGCGGCGCGGCTGCTGACCGACGCCGGCATGTCCGTACTGGAACGGAACTGGCGCTGTCGTGCCGGTGAGATCGACATCGTCGCGATGGATGGCGACGCACTCGTGGTCTGCGAGGTGAAGACCCGCAGGGTGGGTGACTTTGAGCATCCGATGGCAGCCGTCACACCGGTCAAGGCGGAGCGGCTGCGACGGCTGGCCGGGATCTGGCTCCACCGGCACGGCGGCCCGCCGCCCGGTGGGGTCCGGATCGACCTGGTCGGCGTGGTGCTGCCCAGGCGCGGAGCGCCCGTCGCCCAGCACGCGCGGGGGGTGGCCTGATGGGGTTCGCGCGGGCGTGTTCGGTGGCGCTCGTCGGCGTCGAGGGTGTGGTGGTGGAGGTCCAGGCGGACCTGGAGGCGGGGGTGGCCGCATTCACCCTGGTGGGGCTGCCGGACAAGAGCCTGGTGGAGAGCCGGGACCGGGTCAGGGCCGCGGTTGCGAACTCGGGGGCCGAGTGGCCGCAGAAGAAACTCACGGTGGGCCTGTCGCCGGCCTCCGTACCCAAGGGCGGCTCCGGTTTCGATCTGGCGGTTGCCTGTGCGGTGCTGGGCGCGGCCGAGCGGATCGACCCGGCCTCCATCGCCGATGTGGTGATGATCGGTGAGCTCGGGCTGGACGGCCGGGTGCGGCCGGTGCGCGGCGTGCTGCCTGCCGTGCTTGCCGCGGCGGAGGCCGGGTACCGCCAGGTCGTCGTGCCCGAGCAGACCGCGGGGGAGGCGGCGCTGGTGCCCGGGGTCTCGGTCCTCGGGGTACGGAGCCTGCGGCAGTTGATCGCGGTGCTCTGCGACGAGCCGGTGCCGGACGAGCGGCGGGCTCACGACGAGGGGCGCCCCGACACCATGCTGGCCGGGCTGATGGTTCCCGGCGCGGGTATCGGCACGGGGCTCGCCCGGGTACCCGGACAGGGTGATGGCAGCCCACCGGATCTGGCGGATGTGGCGGGGCAGGAGCGGCCCCGCAAGGCGCTGGAGGTTGCCGCGGCGGGCGGTCACCATCTGCTGCTCTCCGGACCGCCGGGCGCCGGCAAGACCATGCTGGCCGAAAGGCTGCCGGCGATTCTTCCGGCGCTGACCAGGAAGGAGTCCCTGGAAGTCACGGCGGTGCACTCGGTAGCAGGCATTCTGCCGCCGGGGGAACCACTGGTCACCCGTGCGCCGTACTGCGCACCGCACCACTCGGCGACCATGCAGTCGCTGGTGGGCGGGGGCAACGGGCTGCCGCGGCCCGGTGCGGTCTCTCTGGCCCACCGGGGGATTCTCTTTCTGGACGAGGCGCCGGAATTCTCCGTGCGGGCGCTGGACGCGCTGCGCCAGCCGCTGGAGTCGGGGTATGTGGTGGTGGCACGCAGCGCCGGGGTGGTGCGGCTGCCCGCCAGATTCCTGATGGTCTTGGCCGCCAATCCCTGCCCCTGCGGTCGGCACACCCTCAGCGGTGCCGGTTGCGAGTGTGCGCCCTCGACGGTCCGGCGGTATCAGGCGAGACTCTCCGGGCCGTTGCTGGACCGGGTGGATCTGAGGGTGGTTGTGGACCCGGTCAGGCGCGAGGACCTGATGGGGCAGGGCGGCAGGGGTGAGTCGACGGCCACCGTCGCGGCCCGGGTCCGGGAGGCCAGGGCGCGGGCGGCGGACCGCTTGGCCGGCACCGTGTGGACCACCAACAGTGAGGTGCCCGGCCATGAGTTGCGGACGCGGCTGGTCGCGGCGCCGGGCGCGCTGATGCAGGCCGAACGGGACATGGAACGGGGCGCGCTCACCGCACGTGGCCTGGACCGGGTGCTCAGGGTGGCGTGGACGGTCGCCGATCTGCGCGGTGCCGACCGCCCGGACGCCTCCGACATCGCAGTGGCGCTGGAACTGCGGACCGGGATCCCACGGGGCGCCTTGACGAAGGCCGGAGCGTCATGAATCCGCGGGCGGACCCCGGGCAGGGGCTGGAACCGGGGTGCCTTCCGGAGCGGGACCCGGAGCGGGACCCGGGGCCGGGGGCGGCGGTGAGCGATCGGGAACGGCTGGCGCGGGCTGCGCTGACCCGCATCCTGGAGCCGGGGGACGAGCGCGGCGGCCGCTGGCTGCGCGAGGTCGGTGCCGTAGAACTGTTACGGCGGATCACCACCAGGGACGGGGCCGCGGAGCGGCTGAGCGGAATGACTCCGAAACGGCTGGACGGATACCGGTTACGGGCCGAGAGTGTCGAGCCCGAGCGGGACCTGGCGGCGGTCGCCGTGCTCGGCGGGCGGTTCGTCTGCCCCGGCGACCGGGAATGGCCCAGCCAGCTCGACGACCTGGCAGACGCCAGGCCGACCGGCCTCTGGGTGCGGGGGCCGCGCGATCTGCGGCTCTGGGCGCTGCGCTCGGTCGCCGTGGTCGGCAGCCGTGCCTGCACACCGTACGGATCCCATATGGCGGCGAGCCTCGGCGCGGGGCTCGCGGAGCTGGGGTGGGTGGTCGTGTCGGGAGCGGCGTTCGGGGTGGACGGGGCAGCCCATCGTGGTGCGCTCGCCGTTGACGGGGCGACGATGGCGGTCCTGGCCTGCGGGGTGGACGTCGCCTATCCCCGGGGACATGCCGAGCTGATCGGACGCATGGCGGAACAGGGGCTCGTCATCGGCGAATTACCACCGTCCGAACATCCGACCCGCAGCAGATTCATTCTGCGGAACCGGGTCATCGCCGCGTTGACGCGCGGGACGGTCGTGGTCGAGGCCGAATACCGCAGCGGTTCGCTGGTCACCGCACGCAGCGCGCAGCGGCTCGGCCGCTTCACCATGGGCGTGCCGGGCCCCGTCACCAGTGGGTTGTCAGCAGGAGTCCATGAACTCCTCCGCGGGGAGGGCATCCTGGTGACGGATGCCTCGGAAGTCGCCGAACTGGTGGGGGACATCGGCGAACTCGCTCCGGCCAGACGCGGCCCCATACACCCCAGGGACCTGCTGGACGCGGTCTCCGACAGGGTTCTCGACGCGCTGCCGGCCCGCGGCGCCGTCGGCGGGCGCGATGTGGCCCGCGGCGCGGGAACCAGCATCGATGAAGCGCTCGGCAGACTGTACGAACTGCACTCACTGGGGTTCGTCGAACGCGATGGCGATGGATGGCGGTTGACGGCGAGACCGACATGCGATGGCGACGCGCGGCGAGGCGGTACTTGACCTGGAGCATTCGGGTGAAAAGGTGATGCCGATGACCTCGGCGGATCCTTCAGCGACGCCTCCGGGGCCGACGCACGTGGCGACGGCCCCGGACCTCAGTCATGTTCGATCGGCCGGAATCGCACTGCGCCGATCCACTGTCCTGCGCGGACCGCGACGCCTCAGTCACGCTACGCTCACATGAATTCCGACTCAGACACAAGTCCCCCAGCAATTCACAGCAGAACGGCTCAAGGCACCACATGCCCCAGCACACCTCCGGGTCTGACCGCGCGGCAGTACCACCGGCTGCGCGTGGCACTGTGCGCCCCCCTGCCCCCTCCTCGCTCGACGAGTTGTGGCGTTCGTACAAGTCCACGGGCGACGAGCGGCTGCGGGAGCAGCTGATCCTGCACTACTCCCCGTTGGTGAAGTACGTCGCGGGCCGGGTGAGTGTGGGCCTGCCTTCCAATGTCGAGCAGGCGGATTTCGTCTCCTCAGGGGTGTTCGGACTGATCGACGCGATCGAGAAGTTCGACATCGAGCGCGCGATCAAGTTCGAGACGTACGCGATCACCCGCATCCGTGGCGCGATGATCGACGAACTCCGCGCGCTGGACTGGATTCCACGTTCGGTGCGCCAGAAGGCGCGGGCCGTGGAACGCGCCTATGCCACGCTGGAGGCGCAACTGCGACGCACTCCTTCCGAGCCGGAGGTCGCTGCGGAGATGGGCATCGCACTGGAGGAACTGCACGCGGTTTTCAGCCAGTTGTCGCTGGCGAACGTGGTCGCGTTGGAGGAACTGCTGCACGTCGGCGGCGAGGGCGGTGACCGGCTGAGCCTGATGGACACGCTGGAGGACACCGCCGCCGACAATCCGGTGGAGGTCGCCGAGGACCGTGAGCTCAGACGGCTGCTCGCCCGGGCGATCAATACGCTTCCGGAGCGCGAGAAGACGGTCGTCACGCTGTACTACTACGAGGGCCTCACCCTCGCCGAGATCGGCAATGTGCTCGGGGTGACCGAGAGCCGTGTGAGTCAGATCCACACCAAGTCGGTGCTGCAACTGCGTGCGAAACTGGCCGACGCCGGACGCTGATACCACCGGTGGCCGCTGCCGGTCATGGCTGCTTCGGCCACTGATCGGGGCCGTACCCGCCCTCTCGAACACTGGTCGCCGTAGAGTGGATGCGTGCCCAGGATTCGAGCGGCCTCGGTGGCCGAGCACCGGACCATGCAGCGCGGCGCCCTCCTGGACGCCGCCCGATCCCTGCTGTCCGAGGGGGGTACGGAGGCATTGACCTTCCCCGCCCTCGCCGAACGCACGGGCCTCGCCCGGTCCTCCGTCTACGAGTACTTCCGCTCCCGTGCGGCCGTCGTCGAAGAGCTCTGTGCCGTCGACTTCCCCGTCTGGGCGGCCGAGGTCGAGAACGCGATGGAGCAGGCCACCACGCCCGTGGGAAAGATCGAGGCCTACGTAAGACGGCAGCTCGACCTCGTCTCAGACCGTCGCCACCGGGCGGTCGTCGCGATTTCGGCCAGCGAGCTGGACGCGGGCGCACGCGAGAAGATCCGGGCCGCGCACGGCGGGCTGATCGCCATGATCGTCGAGGCACTCGGTGATCTCGGCCACGAGCAGCCGCGGTTGGCGGCGATGCTGCTGCAGGGCTCGGTGGACGCCGCGGTGCGGCGTATCGAACTCGGCGTGGCGGAGGAGCCGGCCGTGATCGCGGACACCACCGCCGCCATGGTCCTGCGAGGCGTACAGGGCGTACCGGACTGACGTCGGGGCCGCGCCGCGGCAACGACGAACAGAACGCCGGGGGCGGCGAGTCCGTCCCCGGCTCCCTCGGCCGAGGGCCGGGGTTCCGGCACGCCGAACACCGGCAGCAGCCGGGACGGCCCCCGTCGCAGCAGCTCCGGCGGCAGCAGCGACAGCGGATCCAGATATTCGTCACCGCGCCGCAGTCCCCAGTGCAGACAGCCCGACGTGCAGTGGAAGGGCCCCGCCTCCACGACCGCCACTACTTGTCCTGCCGTCACCTTCTCGTCCTTCGCGACCAGCGCGTGCACCGGCTCGTACGTGGTCCGCAGAGGCGGATCGCCGGTCCCGGCCACCTCGATCGCCATCACCCCACGCCCCGCCACACGCCCTGCGAACGAGACCCGGCCCGAGGCTGCGGCGAGCACCGCCGTGCCCGGCTCTGCGGCGAGATCCACCCCGCGGTGGCCCCGTCCGTAGGCGCTGGCCGGCGGCTCCCATCCCCGTACGACCGCGGGCCGCCCGGCAAGCGGCCACAACCGGGCACCGTCCGGCCGGGGCGCCGGTGAGGGAGCGGATGCGGGAGCAGGCGCGGGCGCCGGCTCTTCGGCTGTCGCGACCGGCGCGCCGCACAGCGCTGCGAGAAGGGCCGACGCCGCCACGAGCGCGGCGTCGCAGAATCGGAATCTGTGCCTGAAAAGGGAAACGGTCGGATCCGGTGTGCATCGCATGGCAGAACCGTCCCGCACAGCTCGGAATCGCGGGGATCATGAACCGGATCTGTGGACTACCGACCGGTTGTGGACAGCGCCGTCACCCGGCACCCGACCTGTCCCGTACACTTCCTATGGCGATCCGGGTCACCGGGTCGACTTCGCACGCCCCGCCACCTCCCTCTCTGCGGAGGGTGGCCGCGCTCCTCGGTCCCTTGTGGCACGGCGCGTCGGGGCGTCAGGCGCGACAGCAATCCTGCGGTCGCGACAACCGAGCACCTCAAGGAGTACGGCCATGGCCGTCGTCACGATGCGGGAGCTGCTGGAAAGCGGCGTCCACTTCGGTCACCAGACCCGTCGCTGGAACCCGAAGATGAAGCGCTTCATCTTCACCGAGCGCAACGGCATCTACATCATCGACCTGCTCCAGTCGCTGTCGTACATCGACCGCGCCTACGAGTTCGTCAAGGAGACCGTCGCGCACGGCGGCTCCATCATGTTCGTGGGTACGAAGAAGCAGGCCCAGGAGGCCATCGCCGAGCAGGCGACGCGCGTCGGCATGCCGTACGTCAACCAGCGTTGGCTCGGTGGCATGCTCACCAACTTCTCCACCGTCTACAAGCGCCTTCAGCGTCTGAAGGAGCTCGAGCTCATCGACTTCGAGGACGTGGCCGCCTCCGGCCTCACCAAGAAGGAGCTCCTCGTCCTCTCCCGCGAGAAGGCCAAGCTGGAGAAGACCCTCGGTGGTATCCGCGAGATGCAGAAGGTGCCGAGCGCCGTCTGGATCGTCGACACCAAGAAGGAGCACATCGCCGTCGGTGAGGCGCGCAAGCTCCACATCCCGGTCGTCGCGATCCTCGACACCAACTGCGACCCCGACGAGGTCGACTACAAGATCCCGGGCAACGACGACGCGATCCGCTCCGTCACCCTGCTCACCCGCGTGATCGCCGACGCCGTCGCCGAGGGTCTCATCGCCCGTTCCGGTGCCGCCACCGGTGACTCGAAGCCGGGCGAGAAGGCTGCCGGCGAGCCGCTCGCCGAGTGGGAGCGCGACCTGCTCGAGGGCGACAAGAAGGCCGACACCGAGGTGCAGACCTCTGCCGAGACCGAGAAGGTCGCGGACGCCGCCGAGACGCCGGCCGAGGCCGCTGCCGAGGCCCCCGCTGCCGAGGCTCCGGCCGCGGACGCCGAGCAGGCCTGACACCTCCGTCACGGCTGAATGACGGCGGGGGCCGGTGCCACGGGCACCGCCCCCGCCGTCCACCCGTAGATCTTTCAGACTTCGAGAGAGAAACACAGACTCATGGCGAACTACACCGCCGCTGACGTCAAGAAGCTCCGCGAGCTGACCGGCGCCGGCATGATGGACTGCAAGAAGGCGCTCGACGAGGCCGAGGGCAACGTCGACAAGGCCGTCGAGGCGCTCCGTATCAAGGGTCAGAAGGGCGTCGCCAAGCGCGAGGGCCGTTCTGCCGAGAACGGCGCCGTCGTCTCCCTCATCTCCGAGGACAAGACCTCCGGCGTTCTGCTCGAGCTGAAGTGCGAGACGGACTTCGTCGCCAAGGGCGAGAAGTTCCAGACCGTGGCCAACACGCTCGCCGCCCACGTCGCCGCGACCTCCCCGGCCGACCTGGCCACGCTGCTCGCCTCCGAGATCGAGGCCGGCAAGACCGTTCAGGCATACGTCGACGAGGCCAACGCCAACCTCGGCGAGAAGATCGTCCTGGACCGCTTCGCGCAGTTCACCGGCGGTTACGTGGCTGCGTACATGCACCGCACGATGCCCGACCTCCCGCCGCAGGTCGGCGTCCTGGTCGAGCTCGACAAGGAGAACGCCGAGGTCGCCAAGGACGTCGCGCAGCACATCGCCGCCTTCGCCCCGAAGTACCTCAACCGCGACGAGGTCCCGGCCGAGACGGTCGAGAACGAGCGTCGTGTCGCCGAGGCCACCTCTCGCGAGGAGGGCAAGCCCGAGGCCGCCCTTCCGAAGATCGTCGAGGGTCGCGTCAACGGCTTCTTCAAGGACGTCGTCGTCCTGGAGCAGGCGTTCGCCAAGGACAACAAGAAGTCCGTCCAGAAGGTTCTGGACGAGGCCGGTGTCACCCTGAAGCGCTTCTCGCGCATCAAGGTCGGCATCTGAGTCCGTCCGCGAACAACGGTGGACCCCGATAGGGTCTGGTGCAGTCGTCGGCCGCACACATGCCGTACGACCGCAGAACTGACGAGGAGGCCATTGCCGCTGAGGGACACCAGACCCACCGGCAATGGCCTTCTTCGTATGTGCACGAGGAGAATCTCCATGAACAAGGGCGCGGACGCCGCAACAGGTGACCACAAGCGCGACGACGGCAAGGTACCCGGGCGCTTCATGCTGAAGCTGTCCGGAGAGGCGTTCGCCGGTGGCGGGGGGCTCGGTGTCGACCCCGACGTCGTACACGCCATCGCCCGGGAAATCGCGGCAGTCGTCCGCGACGGTGCGGAAATCGCGGTCGTCATCGGCGGCGGCAACTTCTTCCGCGGTGCCGAGCTCCAGCAGCGCGGCATGGACCGGGCCCGGTCCGACTACATGGGCATGCTCGGCACGGTCATGAACTGCCTGGCGCTCCAGGACTTCCTGGAGAAGGAGGGCATCGACTCCCGCGTCCAGACCGCCATCACCATGGGGCAGGTCGCGGAGCCGTACATCCCGCTGCGCGCCGTGCGCCACCTGGAGAAGGGCCGTGTCGTCATCTTCGGCGCCGGCATGGGGATGCCCTACTTCTCCACCGACACCACTGCCGCCCAGCGCGCCCTGGAGATCGACGCCCAGGGTCTGCTGATGGGCAAGAACGGGGTGGACGGGGTCTACGACTCCGACCCGAAGACCAACCCCGACGCGGTGAAGTTCGACGCCCTTGAGTACAGCGAGGTGCTCGCCCGCGATCTCAAGATCGCCGACGCCACCGCCATCACGCTCTGCCGCGACAACCAGCTGCCGATCCTCGTCTTCGAGCTGACCGCCACGGGCAATATCGCCCGCGCGGTCAAGGGTGAGAAGATCGGCACGCTCGTGAGTGACCAGGGCACCCGGGCCTGAGAACCGGGGGACCTTCCAGGGAAGTCGAGGGAAGGTCCGGGGCCTGCGGGGAACACCCCGGGACAGGTCCCGAAGGATGGACAACGGCCTGCCGGTCGGACACCGTGCAGGTGAGGACGCGACGCAGGACCCGCCGGGCCCGAGCACGCCGGGCCCACTCAAGACACGCAGGAGCACGTGGTGATCGAAGAAACCCTCCTTGAGGCCGAGGAGAAGATGGAGAAGGCCGTCGTCGTCGCGAAAGAGGACTTCGCCGCGATCCGTACCGGCCGTGCGCACCCGGCGATGTTCAACAAGATCGTCGCCGACTACTACGGCGCGCTGACCCCGATCAACCAGCTCGCCTCGTTCTCGGTGCCCGAGCCGCGCATGGCCGTCGTGACGCCGTTCGACAAGAGCGCGCTGCGCAACATCGAGCAGGCCATCCGCGACTCGGACCTCGGCGTCAACCCGAGCAACGACGGCAATATCATCCGGGTGACCTTCCCGGACCTCACCGAGGAGCGTCGCCGCGACTACATCAAGGTCGCGAAGACGAAGGCCGAGGACTCCAAGATCTCCATCCGGGCCGTGCGCCGCAAGGCCAAGGAGACGCTCGACAAGCTCGTCAAGGACAAGGAGTCCGGCGAGGACGAGGTGCGTCGCGCCGAGAAGGAGCTCGACGACACCACCGCGAAGTACGTCGCACAGGTTGACGAGCTGCTCAAGCACAAGGAAGCCGAGCTGCTCGAAGTCTGATGAACGACTCTTCCTGGGGCGCCCCGCAGGGAGCCGGCCGCTGGGGTGCGCCCGAGATGCAGGCAGCCCCGGCGGGTCCTGCATACGATGTGCATGACGCCCAGCAGACTCGGCCCATGCCCATAGTGCCGGACGTTTCCGACGCAGGTAGAGACGCTGACGACCGTGATGACCGGGACCAGGGGGCCGCACGCCTGAGCGGCGGCCCCCTGTTCCGTGACGAGAAGCCGCAGGAGCCCATGTCCACCGCGCCACCGCCCCCGCAGAAGAAACGTGCGGGCCGTGATCTGCGATCCGCAATAGGGGTCGGTGTGGGGCTCGGCGCCGTCATCGTCGCCTCGCTGTTCATCGTGAAGGCCGTCTTCGTCGGTGTGGTCGCCGTCGCCGTCGTCGTGGGCCTGTGGGAGCTCACCTCCCGGCTGGAGGAGCGCAAGGGCATCAAGGCGCCGCTCATCCCGTTGGCGGTCGGTGGCGCGGCGATGGTGGTGGCCGGATACGCACGGGGCGCCGAGGGCGCCTGGGTGGCGATGGCGCTGACCGCACTCGCGGTGCTCGTCTGGCGGATGACCGAACCGCCCGAGGGCTACCTCAAGGACGTCACGGCCGGCGTGTTCGCCGCGTTCTACGTACCGTTCCTGGCCACCTTCGTAGCCATGCTCCTGACCGCGGACGACGGCCCTCAGCGGGTGCTCACGTTCCTGCTGCTGACCGTGGTCAGCGACACGGGTGCGTACGCCGTCGGCTGGCGCTTCGGCAAGCACAAGCTCGCGCCGCGCATCAGCCCCGGAAAGACCCGCGAGGGCCTGTTCGGGGCTGTCGCCTTCGCGATGGTCGCCGGTGCGCTGTGCATGCAGTTCCTGATCGACGGCGGTTCCTGGTGGCAGGGACTGCTGCTGGGGCTCGCGGTCGCGGCCAGTGCCACTCTCGGTGACCTGGGCGAGTCGATGATCAAGCGGGACCTCGGGATCAAGGACATGGGCACGCTGCTGCCGGGCCACGGCGGCATCATGGACCGGCTGGACTCGCTGCTGCCGACCGCCCCGGTGGTCTGGCTGCTGCTGGTGCTGTTCGTGGGTTCCGGCTGACCCCGAGCTCTACTGTCCTGACCTGGGCTTTTACGAGTGAGGGTCCGTTGTCCACAGGGCGGCGGGCCCTCACTGTTGTGTCTGCGGCACTGGAAAAACCATGCCCAAGCCCGGAAAACTCAGCCGGGAACGGGGCGTAAACAGCGTTTGACCTGTGTGTTCTCCGTTGCCCGGCTGGCTCTTTACGCCGCTTGGGCCGCCTTTGGGCTTGGGCCGTCATCGCTCTCACTGCCGCGTTCGTACTGGAGATGCCGACGGCGGGCCGGTCGACGTGCATGGCGGTGATGGGGCTGACGATCAGATAGGGATTGGCGCTCAGCGGCCGGCGACGATGGCGCTCGACCAGCCAGTCCTTGACCGGCCGCAGGGCGAACTCGTCCAGGCAGACTTCGTGGTCGAGCCGATTCGGGCTGCGGATCCGCAGACGTTCTGTCGATCGGTTGAGATCGTCCGGCCGGATCCCGGCTCATCGTGGAGTACCTCGCTGACTGGCTGCGGCGCCCTTGCACTGTGTCGGGGAACCGGCGGGGCGGGGGAGGCGTTGTTCCGGCATGGTCCTGATGTTGGCCGTCTCCCTGCTGATGGCGTCCGTGATCGTCGTACCGCTGGTGCTTTCCGGGGCCCGGCGCCTGGTGCTGCGCACCGGCCGTCCCAGGTGGCTGCGACGACTTGTGGGCAAATTGACGACGGGCGGGGGCGGCAGCGGCGCGGGGGCGGCCGTCGCCGACGAGCTGGCCGCAGTCTTGAACCCGAACAAGCGGGTGGAGATCGAGCAGCGCCGCACGGAGCAGTTGGTACGTCATGACAGCGAGGCCGGTGCACCGCCACACGTCACCGGGGTGGACCTGACCACGGGGCGGGCTGTGATCAGGCGCCGCTAGACCTCTCGTGAGGAACGAGCGACCGCCGCGCCAACAGGTACAGCAGCGGCAAGAGCTGCTGGGTGTCCACAGATCAAACTGCGATGGCACGAATCCGCATCGGTCAGGACTCCATGGCAAACACTCAAGGTTCGCTGCCACTGGACAGCCGCCTTTGGTGTGATCGGTCACTGCCGTGCTCTCGGTCCTGGGCCGTCTGTGGGCCGTCGGAGGGCCGCCGATGACCACCGACGACGGCCAGCGACGACCGGCTGTGCTCCCGTCCGAGCTGGTGACGTCCTCTGGTACCACGGCGTGTCTGCGACACTGGAAGAACCATGCCTAAGCCCGGAGAACTCACTTTCGTCGCGCCCCGCGGAGCCAAGAAGCCGCCGCGGCACCTCGCCGACCTCACGCCCGCCGAGCGCAAGGAAGCCGTCGCCGCGATCGGCGAGAAGCCGTTCCGCGCCCAGCAGCTCTCGCAGCACTACTTCGCGCGGTACGCGCACGACCCGGCCGAGTGGACCAACATCCCGGCCGGTTCGCGGGACAAGCTCGCCGAGGCGATGTTCCCCGACCTGATGTCGGTGGTCCGCCACATCAGCTGTGACGACGACACCACTCGTAAGACGCTGTGGAAGCTGCACGACGGGACGCTCGTCGAGTCTGTCCTGATGCGTTATCCGGAGCGGGTGACGATGTGCATCTCGTCGCAGGCGGGATGCGGGATGAACTGCCCGTTCTGCGCCACGGGACAGGCCGGTCTCGACCGCAATCTGTCGACCGCGGAGATCGTCCACCAGATCGTGGACGGCATGCGCGCGCTGCGCGACGGGGAGGTTCCCGGTGGTCCGGCGCGGCTCTCCAACATCGTCTTCATGGGCATGGGCGAGCCGCTCGCCAACTACAACCGGGTGGTCGGCGCGATCCGCCGGCTGACCGACCCGGAGCCGGACGGGCTGGGGCTCTCGCAGCGCGGGATCACCGTCTCCACCGTGGGCCTGGTGCCCGCGATGCTCCGTTTCGCCGACGAGGGCTTCAAGTGCCGCCTCGCTGTCTCCCTGCACGCACCGGACGACGAGCTGCGCGACACGCTCGTCCCGGTGAACACGCGCTGGAAGGTGGGCGAGGTGCTGGACGCCGCGTGGGAGTACGCGGAGAAGTCCGGCCGCCGTGTCTCCATCGAGTACGCGCTGATCCGGGACATCAACGACCAGGCGTGGCGCGGTGACCGGCTCGGCCGGCTCCTCAAGGGCAAGCGGGTGCACGTCAATCTGATCCCGCTGAACCCGACGCCCGGATCCAAGTGGACCGCCTCGCGGCCCGAGGACGAGAAGGCTTTCGTCGAGGCGATCGCGGCACACGGAGTGCCGGTCACCGTGCGGGACACCCGCGGCCAGGAGATCGACGGGGCCTGTGGGCAGCTGGCGGCAGCCGAGCGCTGAGGCCACAACGTCCCGTGTAACCTGGGCCTGAAATCAACTTCATATTCCGACAGGGGAGCGCCACAGCGCTGAGAGTGCGGCACCGAGAACAGGTCGGCCGCAGACCCTCTGAACCTCGCCCGGGTCATTCCGGGTAGGAAGTTCGGTCATCAACTCATGCTGTTGCGCCCTGCCCGCTTCTCCAGGGGCGGGGCCGCGTCTCTTCCTGGCCAAAACCCAGGAGGAATCCACAATGAGCACCACCCGCAGAACCAAGCGGCTTGCGGCGACGGCTGTCGCCGCCGCGCTCGGCGTCACGGCACTGGCCGGATGCGGGAGTTCCGACACGTCGGACTCCGGTTCCGGCGGCACGAAGAGCTCCGGTTCGAAGACCGTGACTCTCGTCAGTCATGACTCCTTCAACGCCTCCAAGGATGTGCTCAAGGAGTTCACGGAGGAGACCGGGTACACCGTCAAGGTGCTGAAGAGCGGCGACGCGGGTGTCGCGCTCAACCAGGAGATCCTGACCAAGGGCTCCCCGCGCGGCGATGTGTTCTTCGGCGTCGACAACACCCTGCTCTCCCGCGCTCTCGACAGCGGTCTCTTCACGCCGTACGAGGCGAAGGGCCTCGACCAGGTGGCGGCCGGCACCCAACTGGACGCCGAGCACCGGGTCACCCCGATCGACACCGGCGACATCTGCATCAACTACGACAAGAAGTACTTCGCCGACAAGAAGCTCGCGCCGCCGCAGTCCTTCGACGACCTGGCGAAGCCCGCGTACAAGAACCTCCTCGTCACCGAGAACGCCGCGACCTCCTCGCCCGGCCTCGGCTTCCTCCTCGGCACCGTCGCCACCTACGGTGAGAAGGGCTACCAGGACTACTGGAAGAAGCTGAAGAGCAACGGCGTCAAGGTCGTCGACGGCTGGGAGCAGGCGTACAACGAGGAGTTCTCCGGCTCCGCGGGCGGCAAGAAGGCCAAGGCCGACCGGCCGCTCGTCGTCTCGTACGCCTCCAGCCCACCCGTCGAGGTGCTGTATGCGAAGCCGCAGCCGGCAAAGGCCCCGACCGGGGTCGCCACCGGGACCTGCTTCCGTCAGATCGAGTTCGCGGGTCTGCTGAACGGTGCGAAGAACGAGGCGGGCGGCAAGGCCCTGCTGGACTTCCTGATCAGCAAGAAGTTCCAGGAGGACATGCCGCTCAACATGTTCGTGAACCCGGTCACCAAGAGCGCGGAACTGCCGGAACTCTTCACGAAGTTCGGCGCGAAGGTGGACGAGCCGACGACCGTCGCCCCCGACCGGATCTCCAAGAACCGTGAGCAGTGGGTCCAGTCGTGGTCCTCGCTCGTAGTGAAGTAGCGAAGACTCCCGTACGCGGAACGGACGCGGGCGGGAAGAGCGAGCACGGGGAGGGGCCGCGCGGGAAGAGGCCGCGCGCCCGCTCCTGGCACGCGAACCCGGTGCGCGCAAAGGCGTGGCGGGGGAGCGCGGTGCGGCTCGGCCTGATGGCCGTGCCCGTCGCGTTCTTCGCGCTGTTCTTCGCCTACCCCGTCGCCGCGATCGTCGGCCGCGGGCTGAAGGCCGACGGCGTCTGGCAGTTCGGCCGGATCGGCGAGGTGCTGATCCGGCCGGACATTCGCGACGTCCTCTGGTTCACCACCTGGCAGGCGCTCGCCTCGACCGCGCTGACCCTGCTGATCGCGCTGCCCGGCGCCTATGTCTTCGCCCGCTTCGACTTCCCCGGCAAACAACTGCTGCGGGCGGTCGTCACCGTGCCGTTCGTCCTGCCGACCGTCGTCGTCGGGACCGCCTTCCTGGCGCTGCTGGGACGCGGCGGGTTCCTCGACGAACTCTGGGGCGTACGGCTCGACACCACCGTCTGGGCAATTCTGCTTGCCCATGTCTTCTTCAACTACGCGGTGGTCGTGCGGACCGTGGGCGGGCTGTGGTCACAGCTCGACCCGCGACAGGAGGAGGCCGCCCGGGTGCTGGGCGCCGGACGGTTCGCCGCCTGGCGGCGGGTCACCCTGCCGGCCCTCGCGCCCGCCGTGGCTGCCGCCGCGCTGATGGTCTTCCTCTTCACCTTCACCTCCTTCGGGGTCGTACAGATCCTCGGCGGCCCGGGGTACTCCACGCTGGAGGTGGAGATCTACCGGCAGACCGCCCAACTGCTCGCCCTGCCGACAGCCGCCGTGCTGACGCTGGTGCAGTTCGCCGCGGTCGGCGCGATCCTCGCCGTTCATGCGTGGACCGTACGGCGCAGGGAGACCGCGCTGAAGCTGGTCGACCCGGCACAGACCGCCCGCAGGCCGCGCGGCGCCGGGCAGTGGGCGCTGCTCTGCGGGGTGCTGCTGACCGTGCTCGTGCTGATACTGCTGCCGCTCGGGGTGCTGGTCGAGCGCTCGCTGGACACACCTGGCGGCCATGGCTTCGACTTCTACCGCGCCCTGCGGTCCGCCGACGCCGGCGGCGGTACGTTCCTGGTCGCCCCGCTCGAAGCGATCTGGAACTCAACTCAGTACGCACTGGTCGCGACCGTCATCGCGCTGGTCATCGGCGGGCTCGCCGCCGCGGCGCTGACCCGGCGCGGGGGGCGGCTCGTCCGCGGCTTCGACGCCTTGCTGATGCTGCCGCTCGGGGTGTCCGCGGTCACCGTCGGCTTCGGCTTTCTGATCACCCTGGACAAGCCGCCGCTGGATCTGCGGACTTCATGGATTCTGGTGCCGCTCGCCCAGGCGCTGGTCGGTGTGCCCTTCGTCGTACGGACCATGCTGCCGGTCCTGCGGGCGGTGGACGGCCGGCTGAGGGAGGCGGCCGCGGTGCTCGGGGCGTCACCCCTGCGGGCCTGGCGGGAGGTCGATCTGCCGCTGGTGCGGCGGGCGTTGCTGGTCGCGGCCGGGTTCGCGTTCGCCGTGTCGCTCGGTGAGTTCGGCGCGACGGTGTTCATCGCTCGGCCCGACCGCCCGACGCTGCCGGTGGCCGTGGCCCGTCTGCTGGGGCGGGCCGGGGAGCTCAACTACGGCCAGGCGATGGCCCTCAGCACCATTCTGATGGCGGTCTGCGCCCTGTCGCTGCTGCTGCTCGAACGTATCCGCACGGACCGATCCGGGGAGTTCTAGAGATGCTGACACTGGAATCGGCCACGGTCCGCTTCGGTGCGCGGGCGGCACTCGACAGGGTGGATCTGGAGGTCGCCGAGCACGAGATCGTGTGCGTGCTGGGGCCGAGCGGCAGCGGCAAGTCGACCCTGCTGCGGGTGGTCGCCGGACTGCACCCGCCGGACGGCGGCCGGGTGCTGCTGGACGGCGCGGACCAGGCCGGGGTGCCGGTGCACCGGCGTGGACTCGGCCTGATGTTCCAGGACCACCAGCTCTTCCCGCACCGGGATGTCGGCGCCAATGTCGCCTTCGGGCTGCGGATGCGCGGGGTGTCGCGGCGCGATCAGGAGCGCAGGGTCGGTGAACTCCTCGACCTGGTGGGCCTGCCCGGCTCCGAACGACGGGCCGTCGCCGCGCTGTCCGGCGGTGAGCAGCAGCGTGTCGCCCTCGCGAGGGCGCTCGCGCCGAGCCCGAAGCTGCTGATGCTGGACGAGCCGCTCGGCCAGCTCGACCGCGGGCTGCGTGAACGGCTCGTCGTCGAACTGCGCACTCTCTTCGGACGGTTGGGTACGACGGTGCTCGCCGTCACCCACGACCAGGGCGAGGCGTTCGCCCTCGCCGACCGGGTGGTCGTGATGCGCGACGGGCGGATCGCCCAGGTGGGCACCCCATTGGAGGTCTGGCAGCAGCCCGCCTCCGCCTTCGTCGCCCGGTTCCTCGGCTTCGACAACGTGGTGGAGGCGACGGTGGCCGGTACGACCGCCGACACGGTGTGGGGCAAGGTGCCGGTGCCCAAGGGATCGCCGCAGGGGGCGTGCGATCTGCTGGTGCGCCCGTCCGGGGTCCGGATCGGCTCCCCGGACGGGGGGCTGCGCTGCACGGTCCGGACGCGTACGTTCCGGGGCAACCGTGTCGCCGTACAGCTGACGCCGGTGGGCGGTCCGGTCCTGGAGGCGGAGTGTGCGCTGCGGGACGCCCCGGAGGAGGGCGCGACGGTCGGGGTCGGCTTCGACGCGGCGGAGACCGTCGTCCTGCCCGCCGTCTTCTGACCGGCCTCGCGCGTCCGGCGCCGGGTTCACTCGACCGGCCGAGCCGTGTCCGACGATCGTGCCCGCAGTCTCCCGGCGTCCGGAACTGCTGGAGCGGCCCGGACCGATCACACGCGGCAGGTCGGCGCAGTGGTGTCCGTGCAAGCTGGGGGAGGACATGCGGCAGACCCGGGAACGACTCCGAGAAGGACGGGAACAATGACTCAGTCAGCACGCGAGGGCATCGACATCACCCGCATCCTCGACGCCCCGCGGGAACTGGTCTTCGAGGCATGGACGACGCCCGAGCACTTCGCCGCCTGGTACGGCGGGGACGCCGAGGTGCCGCTCGACCGGGTGTCGATGGATGTCAGGCCGGGCGGCGCCTGGAGCCTGGTCCTCGTGGTGCCGGGCACCGAGATGCCCTTCCACGGGGTCTACCGCGAGGTCCTTGCCCCCGAGCGGTTGGTGTTCACGCTGAAGGACGCCACCGCACCCGCCGGCATCGAGGGCGAGACCGTCACCGTCACCTTCACCGACCGCGGCGACAAGACCACCGAAATGGTCTTCAAGCAGCGCGGCGGCAACCTCACGGCAGAGCAGTACGCGGCCGCCGAGGACGGCTGGGAGGCCTTCTTCGACGCGCTCGTGGCCCGTCTCGCGTCCCTCTGAAACGGCCTCGGCCTACCGCTTCGCCGACAACCGGGCGAGCGCCCCGGCGGCCTCGTCCACCGTGTCGACGAGCGCGATCGGCCGGCTGCCGGCCAGCGCGCGCAGCAGTGGCCACACGGGCAGGCACCGGCCTTACCGGTGGCCGGCAGGGCGGCCCCCCGGTCCGTCAGGTCGACGGACTGGACCCGGTGTCCGGCCAGCCTCCCGGAGGCGACCACCGCGTCGAATTCGGCGAGCGACTCGATCTCCGGGCCGGGTACGGGATTGCTGTCGTCCGGGTTGTCCACATTGTCATGCTACGTAGCGGCCGAGGTGCACGGGCGTGGCCGGGACCCGGCGTCCTCAGGCCGTCAGCGGCAGCGCCGCCAGCTCGGCGACCAGCCAGGTCAACGGGGCGAAGACGACGAGCAGCGCGGCGGCGCGCAGGGCCGTCGCGGCCCACAGTACCGAGGCCGGGGCACCCAGCCGCAGCAGCGCCCGCGCCGTCCGGGTGCGGTTCTGCTTCGCCTCCAGCGCCGAGGTCAGCAGCGTCGCCGACGTACAGCCGAGGACGAGCACCGCGCCCAGTGCCGTGAGCGGGCCGAAGGGGCGCGGCCCCGTCCCGTACAGCGCGTAGGCGGCGATCACCGCGGAGAGCACCGCACAGACCACACCGAGCGGCCCGCCGATCCGGCGCGCTTCGCCCATCAGCGCCCGGCCGGCCAGCAGCCGTACGGCGCCGGGCCGCACCGCCTGGAGCAGCCGCCCGCAGAGATATGCCAGGCCGGGTCCGGCCATGGCCAGGCCGATCGCCGTCAGCGTCCACCCTGCCAGCACTCCGGCCGGGGTGGCGTCGAACCTGCCGGGGAGCGGGAGCAGGCTGCGCCCCTCGTCGCGGCTCAGGTACGCCTCCACGGCGAGGCCGGCCGCGATCAGCGCCACCCCCCACGGCAGCCCGGTCGGGGGCGTCACCGAAGCGGGTGGCCGGTCCTCCGGCACGTCGTCCGGGACCGTCGCCGAGACCGGCCGGGCACGCAGCGCCAGCCCGCACGCCGTGGCCGCGGCCACCGGGGCCAGGGCCAGCAGCACGAGTACGGCCGCAAGCGGCAGCGGGGCGTCCGCGTCGAGCAGCCCTGCCGCCGCACCGTCGAACGGCAGCCCGGACAGATTGCCGCGCAGATGCAGGAAGAGCAGCAGCGCCACCATCGACCCGAGGGTGCAGGAGACGGCGGTGGAGACCGCGGCGAGCACCGTGAGCCTGACCGGCCCGAGGCCCACGGCGGACAGCCCGGAGCGTGGCCGGGTGCTCGGGTCCGTACGGGCCACCGCGACCGCGAACTGCACGGTGGCGGCGAGCGGTACGAAGCACCACAGCAGCCGCAGCACGGCCGCGGCGGAGTGCGCCGGGTGCCCCGATGCGTAGCCCAGGGCGCACAGCAGCAGGAAGCCGACCCCGGCGGAGGCGGCCGCGACCAGCAGTCGCCGCATCAGGGCCAGTGGATGGGTACTCCGGGCTAGACGGAGAGCGAGCACGCCGCCCTGCCCTCCGCATCGGATACGCCGGGCAGGGCGACGGTGGCGACGGGGCGGCCGTCCAGCAACGGGACCGTACGGTCGGCGAGGGTGGCGACCTCCGCGTCATGGGTGGCGAGCACGACCGTGATGCCGTGCGAGCGGGCCGCGCTGGTGAGGGTGCGCAGCACATGCGTCCGGTCGGCGCGGTGCAGGGCCGCGGTCGGTTCGTCGGCGAAGATCACCGAGGGAGAGGCGGCCAGCGCGCGGGCCACGGCGATCCGCTGGCGCTGCCCCTGGAGCAGCGTGTGCGGCCGCTTCTTGGCGCACACGCCGATGTCCAGCCGCTCCAGCCACTCCAGCCCGGTCTTCTTCGCCTCCCGGTGCGGGGCGCCGCGCAGCAGCAGCGGAAGAGCCACGTTCTCCCAGGCGTTCAGCTCCGGTACGAGCTGGGGCTCGGGGGCGATCCAGCCGAACTTGTCGCGGCGCAGCCGTTCGCGCAAGCGGGGGCCCATGGTGTGGACGGGGACGCTGTTGAACCACACCTCGCCCTGCTGGGGCACCAGTTGACCGGAGAGGCAGTGCAGCAGGGTCGTCTTGCCGCTGCCCCTGGGGCCGGTCACGGCGAGGATCTCGCCGTCGTGGACACCCACGGAGACTCCACTGAGTGCGGGTGAGCCGTTGTGGGAGTGGTGCAGGGAACGCGCCCAGATCACGTCGTTGTCCGGCGGGGCCTCCATGGCGTACTCCTCGGTTCAGATCGTATGTCCCGTCCCCCTTACGGGGGAACGAAGAGGGTGCCGATCGGTCACTCGGCACCGTAAGGATTCGAACCGCGGTGTGGGCACAGCACACGGCCCGGGTGCGCTCCATCCCACTCGAATGGGCGCATCCGGGCCGTGTGGACCGTATGAAATGACCGCTGGAGGCCGGTCAAGCGGTGGTCAACCGGTGGTCAAGCCGCAGGGCCGTCCGGCCGATCATGGCCGGAGGGATCCTGGCCCGTCGGGCGGACGGGCGGACAGGGGCGATCGGCTGCCCGGTCCGTGGCCGGTCAGCCGATCGAACGGCCGGTCAGAGCTTGGTCCACGCCTCGGTGAGGACGGTCCGCAGAATGCCCTCGATCTCGTCGAACGTCGACTGGTCGGAGACCAGCGGCGGCGCGAGCTGGACGACCGGGTCGCCGCGGTCGTCGGCCCGGCAGTACAGGCCGTTGTCGTACAGCGCCTTGGAGAGGAAGCCGTACAGGACGCGCTCGGTCTCCTCGTCGCTGAAGGTCTCCTTGGTGGCCTTGTCCTTCACCAGCTCGATGCCGTAGAAGAAGCCGTTGCCGCGGACATCGCCGACGATCGGCAGGTCGAGCAGCTTCTGCAGCGTCGTGTAGAAGGCGTTCTCGTTGTCCAGGACGTGCTGGTTGAGGCCCTCGCGCTCGAAGATGTCGAGGTTGGCGAGGCCGACCGCCGCGGAGACCGGGTGGCCACCGAAGGTGTAGCCGTGCAGGAAGGTGTTGCCACCCTCGTAGAACGGCGCGGCGATGCGGTCCGAGACGATGCAGGCACCGATCGGGGAGTAGCCCGAGGTCATGCCCTTGGCGCAGGTGATCATGTCCGGCACGTAGCCGAACTTGTCGCAGGCGAACATCGTGCCGAGACGGCCGAAGGCGCAGATGACCTCGTCGGAGACGAGCAGCACGTCGTACTTGTCGCAGATCTCGCGCACGCGCTGGAAGTATCCGGGCGGCGGCGGGAAGCAGCCGCCTGCGTTCTGCACCGGCTCCAGGAAGACCGCGGCGACGGTGTCCGGGCCCTCGAAGAGGATCTCCTGCTCGATCTGGTCGGCGGCCCAGCGGCCGAAGGCCTCCGGGTCGTCGCCGTGGATCGGGGCGCGGTAGATGTTCGTGTTCGGCACCTTGTGCGCGCCGGGGACCAGCGGCTCGAAGGGGGCCTTCAGAGCCGGCAGGCCGGTGATCGACAGGGCGCCCTGCGGGGTGCCGTGGTAGGCGACCGCACGCGAGATGACCTTGTACTTGGTCGGCTTGCCCTGGAGCTTGAAGTACTGCTTGGCCAGCTTCCAGGCGGTCTCCACGGCTTCGCCGCCACCGGTGGTGAAGAAGACCTTGTTGAGGTCGCCCGGCGCGTAGTCGGCGAGGCGCTCGGCCAGCTCGACGGCCTTCGGGTGGGCGTAGGACCACACCGGGAAGAAGCCCAGCTCCTGGCCCTGCTTGTACGCCGCCTCGGCGAGCTCGTGACGGCCGTGACCGGCGTTGACCACGAACAGGCCGGACAGGCCGTCGAGGTAGCGCTTGCCCTGGTCGTCGTAGATGTAGGTGCCCTCGCCACGCACGATGGTGGGAACGGGCGCGTTCTCGTAGTCCGACATGCGGGTGAAATGCATCCACAGGTGGTCGTACGCGGTTCGGCTGAGGTCCTTGCTCACGGCTATCGGGTTCCCCACATATAGGTCTGCTTCTTGAGCTTCAGGTACACAAAGCTCTCGGTGGAGCGCACACCGGGGATGGCCCGGATGCGTTTGTTGATCGTTTCCAGCAGGTGGTCGTCGTCCTCGCAGACGATCTCCACCATCAGGTCGAAGGAGCCCGCGGTCATCACCACGTACTCGCACTCGGCCATGGCCGACAGCGCCTCGGCGACGGGATCGAGGTCGCCGTCGACATTGATGCCGACCATCGCCTGTCGTCGGAATCCCACGGTGAGCGGGTCCGTGACGGCGACGATCTGCATCACGCCCTGGTCGAGCAGCTTCTGGACGCGCTGCCGCACGGCCGCCTCGGAGAGGCCGACGGCCTTGCCGATCGCGGCGTACGGACGACGCCCGTCCTCCTGGAGCTGCTCGATGATTGCGAGGGATACGGCATCGACCGCTGGGGACGATCCGTTCCCTGTCCTGGAGTCTGCGCTGCGACTGGCCACGCATCCACTGTGCACCGGGACTCGTCGGTCTGGCAACCCCAGATCGATGAAATTCGTTGTCTGAGGGCCTCAATCTCACTGAATCCGAAGTTCACGGTGGTTGGGCATGTCGAAAGCGACACCTGAGCGACTAGGCTGGGCATCTCATCCATTGGACGTGTCGACAGGAGGGGTGGTTGTGACCACCGAGGTGCGCCGTCTGCGCAACTACATCAACGGAGAGTTCCGGGACGCCGCTGACGGGCGGACCATCGACGTGGTCAACCCGGCGACGGAAGAGGTCTACGCGACCTCGCCGCTCTCCGGCCAGGCCGATGTCGATGCCGCGATGGACGCCGCCGCGGCCGCTTTCCCCGCCTGGCGCGACGCCACGCCCGCCGAGCGCCAGAAGGCCCTGCTGAAGATCGCGGACGCCTTCGAGGAGCGCGCCGAGGACCTCATCGCCGCCGAGTCGGAGAACACGGGCAAGCCGATCGAGCTCACCCGCACCGAAGAGATCCCGCCGATGGTGGACCAGATCCGCTTCTTCGCGGGTGCCGCGCGGATGCTCGAAGGCCGCTCGGCCGGCGAGTACATGGAGGGCCTCACCTCGATCATCCGCCGCGAGCCGGTCGGCGTCTGCGCGCAGGTCGCACCGTGGAACTACCCGATGATGATGGCCGTCTGGAAGTTCGCCCCGGCGCTCGCCGCGGGCAACACCGTCGTCATCAAGCCGTCCGACACCACCCCGGCGTCGACCGTGCTGATCGCCGAGATCATCGGCCAGATCCTCCCCAAGGGTGTCTTCAACGTCATCTGCGGCGACCGCGACACCGGCCGCGCGATGGTCGAGCACCCGACCCCGGCGATGGCCTCCATCACCGGTTCGGTACGGGCCGGCATGCAGGTCGCCGAGTCCGCCGCCAAGGACGTCAAGCGGGTGCACCTGGAGCTCGGCGGCAAGGCCCCGGTCGTCGTGTTCGAGGACACCGACATCGCCAAGGCCGTCGAGGGCATCTCCGTCGCGGGCTTCTTCAACGCGGGCCAGGACTGTACGGCCGCGACCCGCGTCCTGGTCCACGAGTCCATCCACGACGAGTTCGTCACCGCCCTCGCCAAGGCCGCCGCCGACACCAAGACGGGGCAGCCGGACGACGAGGACGTGCTGTACGGCCCGCTCAACAACGCCAACCAGCTGAAGCAGGTCAGCGGCTTCATCGAGCGGCTCCCCGCCCACGCCAAGGTCGAGGCGGGCGGCCACCGGGTCGGCGAGAAGGGGTACTTCTACGCCCCGACCGTCGTCTCCGGCCTCCAGCAGGACGACGAGATCATCCAGAACGAGGTCTTCGGCCCGGTCATCACCGTCCAGAAGTTCACGGACGAGGCCCAGGCCGTCGCGTACGCCAACGGTGTCGAGTACGCCCTGGCCTCCTCGGTGTGGACCAAGGACCACTCCCGCGCCATGCGGATGTCCAAGAACCTCGACTTCGGCTGCGTGTGGATCAACACCCACATTCCGCTCGTCGCCGAGATGCCGCACGGCGGGTTCAAGAAGTCCGGCTACGGCAAGGACCTCTCCGCGTACGGCTTCGAGGACTACACCCGCATCAAGCACGTCATGACCTCGCTCGACGACTGATCCCTGGTCAGTTACGGTGTGCGGCCCCGGGCATGAGCCCGGGGCCGTTTCCGTCCGGCATCGGCATCGGCATCGACAGGGTGTGCGGACGGAGCGTGTGCTGCTGGACGATTGGTCCATTGCCCCCGCCGCCGGCCGACCGGCATCCTGCGCAGGTGCGAGGAACCCCGAAGAACCCCATGTCCCGCCGGTCCCTGCTGCGCGCCTTCGGGGCCACAGCGGCCGGTGTCACGCTGGCCGGCTGCGGAGTGCCCGCCGCCTATGTGGAGCCCGGTGACCGCGCCGGACGAGACACATCGGCGCGTGACCACTCCCTGCACTTCGCGAACTGGCCCCTGTACATCGACACCGACGACGAGGACACGTCGAAGCGGCCCACCCTCGACGCTTTCAGCAAGCGGACCGGGATCTTTGTCACGTACACCGAGGAGATCAACGACAACGACGAGTTCTTCGGGAAGATCAGCCCGGCGCTGATGAATCACCAGGGGACGGGCCGCGACCTGATCGTCATCAGCGACTGGATGGCCGCACGGTTCGTCCGGCTCGGCTGGGTCCAGGAGATGGACCGGGCCAAGCAGCCCAATGTGACGAAGTACCTCGATCCGCAGCTGCGCTCGCCCGCCTTCGACAAGGGCCGGATGCACAGCGTCCCCTGGCAGTCCGGGATCACCGGCATCGCGTACAACCGCAAGAAGCTCGGCCGAGAGATCAAGCACATGAGCGATCTGTGGGCGGACGACCTGCGCGGCAAGGTGACGCTGCTGTCCGGGCTCGACGAGTCCTTCGCCCTTCTGATGCAGGGCAACGGCGTCGACATCACCCGCTGGAAGCGGGACGACTTCTACGAGGTGTGCGACCAGGTGGAGAAGCTGGTGAAGAAGAGGCACATCCGCCGCTTCACCGGCAACGACTACATCAAGGACCTGTCGACCGGCGATGTGCTCGCATGCCAGGCCTATTCCGGCGATGTCATCCAGCTGCAGGCGGACAACCCGGAGATCGAGTTCGTGGTGCCGGAGGAGGGCGCCGAACTCTGGGCGGAGTCCCTCATGATCCCCAACCTCGCCCGCCACAAGCGCAATGCCGAGAAGCTCATCGACTACTACTACGAGCCGGAGGTGGCCGCGGAGCTGGCGACCTGGGTCAATTACGTCTGCCCCGTCCCGGCCGCCCGAGAGGTGCTGGCCTCCTCCAAGGACGAGGAGGCCGCCGCGCTCGCCGAGGACCCGCTGATCTTCCCCGACGACGCCATGCGCAAACGGCTGGCGATCGCCCGGGACATCACCTCGGAGGAGCGCACCGAGTTCGCCAAGAAGTGGAACTCCGTCGTCGGCTTGTGAAGCCCTGCCAGGGGTGACGTAAAGAGCCGGTAAACCCCGGCGTACGCTGCGGACATGAGCGAGCGACGCGCCCTGCAGAGGCGTATACGCGTGTGGTTGGTCGTCTTCATCGTCTGTCTGGTACTGAGCGGGCTGACCGCCTTCCCGCTCGTCCACGAACTCCGCTGGGCCGAGGAGCTGCTGAGCTCCTCGGCCTCGCCCGTCCCCGAGCACTTCCCGGCCCTGATGGAGTGGATCACCCGGGTCCGCACCGGTCTCGACGAGGCCGACGCGAAGTACCCCTTCGTGCTGTACGGCACCGACTGGCTGGCCTTCGCGCACCTCGTCATCGCGGTCGCCTTCTACGGCCCCTACCGAGACCCGGTCCGTAACATCTGGGTCATCGAGTTCGGCATGATCGCCTGCGCCGGGATCATCCCGCTCGCGCTGATCTGCGGACCGATCCGCGACATTCCCTTCTGGTGGTCGGTCATCGACATGTCGTTCGGGGTCTTCGGGGTGATCCCGCTGCTCGTCGTACGTCGCATGATCAAGCGGCTGGAGGCCATGGAGCGGACACCGCAGCCGGTGCCCGCCCCGACGGCCGCGCCGGCGGGCTGAGTCAGCCGGACGACGGGGTGCCGAAGGCGGCCACCACGATGTTCATCGCCGTGGGATTCATGCCCTCACCCTTCGCGTCCGTCGCGTTGACGCTGTAGACGAGGGTCCGGGAGAGATCACGGGTGGCCGCAATGGCCGTGTTGTAGCCCCAGCGGCCACCCGTCTTGCCCCAGACCTCGCGCCCGCCCAGCTTCATCACCGACAGACCCACGCTGTACGCGGCAGGGCCGCCCGTGCCGTACTCGCGCACCGACGCGCCGGGCAGCGTGAACATCTCCTCCAGCAGCGGACCGCCCACCACCTGCCCGCGGAACAGCGCCCGGGTGAAGTGCTCCAGGTCGGCGGTGGTGGAGATCAGGTCACCCGCCGCCCAGGCGTCCGTCGCCCCCCACACCGACACATCGCGCAGCTCGTTGGTCCCGTCGGTCCCGGTGAAGATCTGGTAGCCGTGGTTGTACGGGCCGCGGATCGTCGGGTCGGTGCCGGGGAAGTACGTGTCCTTCAGGTGCAGAGGCTTCAGGATGCGGCGGGAGACCTCCGCCGCGTAGGTGTGGCCGGTGACCTTCTCGATCAGCAGGCCCGCCACGGTGTAGCCGATGTTGGCGTAGTGCTGCTGCGTACCGGGCGCGAAGTCCGGCTCGTGGGACGTGGCTTCGCGTACCGTGTCCGCCGCGTCGTGCAGGTCGAAGCGGTGCGCGTACCACTCGTCCAGGGTGTCGCCGCCGGAGCCGACGGACGGGATGCCGCTGGTGTGGTTCAGCAACTGGCGCACCGTGACCTTCCGGTACGTCGCGGGGATCAGCTCCGGCAGATAGTGCCGGGCCGGGCGGTTCAGGTCGAGCCTCCCCTCGCCTGCCAACTGGAGCACGACGGCGGCAGTGAAGACCTTGGTGACCGAACCGGCCCGGAAGCGGGCGTCCCGGTCCGCCGGACGGTTGGACTCCAGGTCATGGACGCCGGAACCGCCCCGCCAGTTGCCGTCGGTGCCCGCGACGCGTACGAGTGCGGCCGTGGCGTCGGCCTTCGGCAGCCCGGCGATCGCGGCGCGCAGGGCCTGCGCGTCCAGGGCCTTGGCGTCCGGCGTCTCCTGGACGGGCGTGATGGCGGCCACCGGAGCGCGGGCCGCCGCGAGCGCCGGTCCGGCCGGACCGGTGGCGATGCCGAGGACCAGGGCGGTGGCGACGGCAGTACGGGTGGCGCGGGCGTTCATGTCAGGTGCCCCCTGGGCGTTGGGATCCTCAACTGCTTCTGGACTCCATCCTGTTGATCCGCAGGCCCCGGCGGATCACCCGGCCGAGCGGTCCTCGGCATGAGCTCCTCTCACCTGTGCGGGGGAGACGGGGGCGCTTGTCCCTCCGGAGAGGGAGTGACGACACCGTATTCGTACGCACAGATCACCGCCTGGATCCGGTCGCGCAGACCCAGCTTGGACAGCACGTTGCCGACATGGGTCTTCACCGTGTGCTCGCTGACGACCAGCGCGGCCGCGATCTCCGCGTTCGACAGCCCGCGGGCCAGATGCAGCAGCGTCTCGTGCTCCCGGGCGGTCAGTACGTCCAGGCGCGCCGACGGTCCCACGGCCGAGGCGGCCGGGCGCGAGGTGTACTCCTCGATCAGCCGCCGCGCCACCGACGGCGCCAGCAGCGAGTCCCCGGCCGCCACGACCCGTACCGCGTGCACCAGGTCGTCGCGGCGCACGTCCTTGAGCAGGAAACCGCTCGCGCCCGCGTGCAGCGCCTCGTAGACGTACTCGTCGGAGTCGAACGTGGTCAGCATGACCGTCCGGCAGCCGGTCTCGGCGTTGATTGTGCGGCAGGCCTCGATGCCGTCCGTGCCGGGCATCCGGATGTCGAGCAGCGCCACCTCGGGGCCCAGCCGCCGTACCGCGTCGACCGCCGCGGCCCCGTCGCCCGCCTCGGCCACCACCTCGATGTCCGGCTGCGCGTCCAGGATCATCGCGAAGCCGCTGCGTACCAGCTCCTGGTCGTCGGCCACCACCACGCGGATCGTCAACTTCCCACTCCTGTCTGTGCCTGGGGCTGCGTCTGCGGAATCGTCACCCGGACCCGGAACCCCCGGCCGCCCGGGCCCGCGCCGGTGTCGGCCGTGCCGCCGTGTGCGGCGGCGCGTTCCCCGATGCCGATCAGGCCCATGCCGACGCCGCCCGCAAAACCGCACCCGTCATCGGTGACCGTGATGATCAACGCCCCCGTCCCGTAATCCAGTTGAACGAAGACCGTGTCGGCGGCGGCATGCTTGACCACGTTCGTCAGGGCCTCCTGCACGATCCGGTAGACGGTGGCCTCGACAGCCAGGCCGAGCGGGCGGGCCGGGCCCGTGACCTCGTACGAGATCTCCAGACCGCTGCCGCGTACCCGCTCGACCAGTCCGGGCAGTTCGTCCACTACGGGCTGAGGCTCGCGCGGCGCGCCCGGCACGCTCTCGTTCTCGCGCAGCACGCCGAGCATCCGGCGCAGCTGCACCATGGCGTCCCGCCCCGTCTCCGAGATCGCGTCGAACGCCGCCTCGGCACGCTCCGGTGCCGTGCGCACCGCCACCGGGCCGGCCTCCGCCTGCACGATCATCAGGCTCACCGCATGGGACAGGATGTCGTGCATCTCCCGGGCGATCCGGGCCCGTTCGCGCGCCGCGGCCTGCTCGGCCTCGATGCGGTGCGTCAGCTCCAGCTGACGGGCCCGGTCCTCCACCGCACGCAGATAGGCCTTGCGCGTCACGGCGAGCCGGCCGAAGGCGTAGGCCGCGGCGAACACGAAGAGGGAGAAGAGCAGTTCCCTGACGTCGTTGCTGTCGAGCCCGACCGAGCACAGCACCGCCACTGTCGTGAGCACGGCGATCCCGGTCCGCTTCGGCGGCGAGGAGAGTTCGGCCACCGTGTAGAACGCCACGAGGCCGGTGTACGGAAGCGGCTGGCCCGGGCCGTCCACCGTGAACTTGTACAGACCGCCGGCCGCGAGCACGGCGATGAGAACCGCGACCGGCGCCCGGCGACGGGCGACCAGCGGCAGCACCATCAGGGTCGTCAGCCCGTACGCCGTCCACGTGGCGTCGGGCAGCTCCGGGGCGCGCGGCACGACGAACGGCATGGTCATGGCCGCCTGTACCAGCAGAGCGATGACGAGGTCGACGGCGCGGGGACCGGCCCCGAGCACCCTCGCCCCGATGTCCTGTATCCGCATCGGGCGGCGCTGTCAGCGCTTTCGTGCCACCGCGCCGAACTGGGCGACCTCCACCGCACCGGGCTCGGCGCGCCAGCGTGCGCACGACACGATGCCCGGCTCCACGAGTTCGAGCCCCGTCAGGAACGCGGCGAACTCGGCGCGGCTGCGCGCGGTGATCGGCGGGGTGGCGTTCTCGTTCCAGAACCGCATCGCCGCCTCGTTGCCCTCGCCGCCCAGCTCCAGCGTGGGGTGGGTGAGCACCAGATGGCTGCCGGACGGCACCGCGTCCATCAGCGTCCGGACGATGCGCTGCGCCTCGTCCGTGTCGAGGACGAAGTTGAGGGTGCCGAGCAGCATGACCGCGACCGGCTTCTTCAGGTCCAGCGTCGGCTCGACGGCCCGCAGGATCCGTTCCGGGTGGCGCGCGTCCGCCTCGATGTACTCGGTCGCGCCCTCCGGTGAGCTGGTGAGCAGCGCGCGGGCGTGCACCAGCACGGCCGGGTCGTTGTCGACGTACACGATGCGGGAGTCGGGGGCGGTGTGCTGGGCGACCTCGTGCGTGTTGCCGGCGGTCGGCAGGCCGGTGCCTATGTCGAGGAACTGGCTGATCCCCGCGTCACCGGCGAGATACCGCACGGCCCGCCCCAGAAACGCCCGGTCGGCGCGCGCCACTTCGCCGATGCTCGGATACATGCCGGTGACCCGGTCGCCGACAGCGCGGTCCACGGGGTAGTTGTCCTTGCCACCGAGCCAGTGGTTCCAGACCCGCGCGTTGTGGGCGACGTCGGAACGGATGCGGTCGTTGAGAGGGATGATGCGGGCTTCGGTCACGTCTCTGCTCCTCTGGCTCCCGGCCTGGCATCACGGCGGATGCGGCGCTGTCCATGATGCCGGACCGATCAAGTGGTGCCGGTGGCAGTGGAGTTGGTGAGGACCCTCTGCAGGGCGTCGACCCGGTTGGTGGTGATCGAGTCGACCCCCTGCCGGACGAGGCGGCGCATGGTGCGCTTGGTGTCGGCCGTCCAGGCGGAGACCAGCAGTCCGTCCCGGTGGAGACGGTCCGTCAGCTCCCGGTCCACCAGACCGAACCGGTAGTTCAGCCACCTCGGCCTCACCGCGTCGAGCAGTGCGGCGCGTGGTGGCGCGAGTGTCGTCCAGGTCAGGGCGATCTCCGCGGACGGGTCGGCGGCGCGCACCCGCAGCATGGCATCCGGGCCCGCGCAGTAGTACGCCCGCTCACCGGCCCCGCATTCGCGCACCACGCCGACGATCCGGCGTACCGAATCATCGGTGGAGCCGGGCAGATCGACCATGACGCGGTGCGTCCCGGCGGCGAGCAGCGCGTCGCGCAGTGTGGGCACACCGCCCGCGGTCAGCTCGGTGAGCTCCTCGTGGGTCAGCCGGTCGAGACGCACGTCATGGCCCCACAGCCGCTCCAGCGTGGAGTCGTGCAGCAGGACCGGTACGCCGTCGCGGGTGACTCGCACATCGACCTCGACCGCGTCCGCCCCCCGTTCGAGGGCGGAGCGGATCGAGGGCAGCGTGTTCTCGCGGACACGGTATGGATCGCCGCGATGGGCTACGGCGGTGACAGTGGTGGCCATGGGGTCATTGTGGCCACCGGTGTCAGCGGCCGGTGCGCTCCAGCCAGTTCGTCGTGTACGTGTCGATCTCGGCGGCCAGCGTCCGCTTGCCGGCCGCGTCGAGGTACGACGCCTCGACCGCGTTCTTCGCCAGCGCCGCGAGACCCCGCTCGTCCAGACCGAGGAGACGGGCGGCCACCCCGTACTCGTTGTTGAGGTCCGTGCCGAACATCGGCGGGTCGTCGCTGTTGATGGTGACCAGGACACCCGCCTGCACCATCTCCCTGATCGGGTGCTGCTCGATTTCGGCCACCGCGCGGGTCGCGATGTTGGACGTCGGGCAGACCTCCAGCGGGATGCGGTGCTCGGCGAGGTGGGCCAGCAGCTTCGGGTCCTGGACGGAGTGGGTGCCGTGGCCGATGCGCTCGGCGCGCAGATGGGTCAGCGCGTCCCAGACGGTCTGCGGCCCGGTGGTCTCCCCGGCGTGCGGCACGGAGTGCAGGCCCTCGGCGATCGCCCGGTCGAAGTAGGGCTTGAACTGCGGGCGCTCCACGCCGATCTCCGGGCCGCCGAGACCGAACGAGACGAGCCCCTCGGGACGCAGGTCCACGGCGAGCCGGGTGGTCTCCTCGGCTGCTTCGAGCCCGGCCTCGCCGGGGATGTCGAAGCACCAGCGCAGAACGACCCCGAGCTCGGCCTCGGCGGCCTTGCGTGCGTCCTCTATCGCCTCCATGAACCCCTGCTCCGGGATGCCGCGCCGGGTCGAGCTGAACGGGGTGACGGTCAGCTCCGCGTAACGGATGTTCTGCCGGGCCATGTCACGGGCGACCTCGAAGGTCAGCAGCCGGACATCCTCCGGGGTGCGGATCAGGTCCACGACGGAGAGATACACGTCGATGAAGTGGCTGAAGTCCGTGAACGTGAAGTAGTCGGCCAGTGCCTCGGGGTCGGTGGGGACCTTGGAGTCGGGGTGGTGCGCGGCCAGCTCGGCGACGATGCGGGGCGAGGCGGACCCGACATGGTGGACATGCAGTTCCGCCTTGGGCAGCCCCGCGATGAAGGGGTGCAGATCGGTCATCGGTTACTCCGGGGGCGTGGGACGGTTCGGGTGCCGGGCGCGGTGGGCCGGGCAGGGGACGGGGATCATCGTAGGCCGGGTCCTGCCGGACGGTGGTGGGCCGTAGCATGACGGGATCACGATGGGGGAGGCCCATGTCAGACAACACAGAGCAGCCCGCGGGCGGGGCCGCGCCGCGCGATCCGTGGGCTCCGCCGGACAGCGGGGTGCCGCTGGAGAAGCCGGCCGGTGATCCCCGGTCGCCTGCTGGGCACGATCAGCCGACGGTGACCTCGATGCCGGGTGTGGGGGACGGCCCCGCGCCGGTCACGGGACCGGGGTTCGGCGCGGGAGGGCAGACCGGGCCGGTGTCCGAACCCGGGGCCGGGTTCGGCCCCGGGTTCGGCCCCGGGGAGGTACCGCCGCCGCCGCCGATCGCACCGAATGGACCGGGCCAGCAGCTCCCGCCGGCCGCGGGGCAGTACGGCTACCCGGCCCCGCCGGCCCCGCAGTACGGCAGCTACCCGGGGTACACCGGCTACAACCAGGCACCCTGGGGTGGAACCACGCCGTCCAACGGCATGGGTACGGCGGCCATGGTGCTCGGCATCCTGGCCGTCTGCCTGTTCTGCATCTACGGGATACCCAGCCTGATTCTGGGCGCACTCGCCCTGATCTTCGGCATCCTGGGCCGCAAGCGGGCGCAGCGCGGTGAGGCGACCAACAGCGGTCAGGCGCTCGCCGGGATCATCATGGGGTCCATCGGCATCGCTTTCGGTGTGGCGATCATCAGCTTCTTCATCTGGCTGTTCGTCACCCACGCCGATGAATTCGACGACAACTCGTACAACGACGACCCGTACTCCACGTCTCTGGTCGTCGACGTCACGCGATAGCCGACGTCGAGCGCCGGTGCCGGATCCCTTGCGGTGCCGGTGCCGTATCCCACCCGATGGCCGGGCGGGCCGGACTCCGGCCCGCCCGGCCATCGGTCATCCCGGCCGCCTCATGGAGCGCGCAGCTCCGCCCGCGCGTCCATCAGCGCGAACCCCAGCAGATTCAGCCCCCGCCAGGTCGCCGGATTCTCCGCACGCGGGTCGTCCGCCGCCAGCCCGATGCCCCAGATCCGGTCCATCGGGCTCGCCTCGACCAGCACCCGGTTCCCGGTGTTCAGCAGGAACTCCCGCAGCTTTGGGGCCTGGGCGAACTTGTGGACGCTGCCGGCCACCACCAGTGCGTACCGCTCGCGCTCCCACACCGCCTCGTCGAAACCGCGGACCAGCCGGCCCACCTTCTTCGCCTGGGCCGGGCTCTTCGCCGACACGGCCTCGGCCTCCGACTCCGCGTCGCCGAAGAGCCGCGCCTTGGCGGCCATCATCCAGTGCTCGGCCGACGCATAGGTCACCCCGTCGACCGTGAAGGGCGCCGGCCACCACTGACTGAGACAGCTCGCACCGATGCTGCCGTCGGGCCGCGGGCGATGCCCCCAGAAGTGCAGATACTTCACCTTCTCGCCACGCCCGGTCCGAGCCAGTAGATCGTGCATGTGTTCCATGACACGCGAGTCTGGCATCCGCCACTGACACTCCGTACGGGGAATTCCGCAACAACGCGACACATGGTCGACAGATTCCGTTGCGTAACCAAAAGGCAACAACGGAATCACTTGTTGGGGTCGATCCACTCTGTCAGGATCGGCACTCAAATCGAGCAGAAGCTACGCCGCCCCGTGCTCCGGGGACTGCGGCGGAGGAGAGCGTCATGGACAACGGCATCCAGGTGCGGGACCGCTTCGCGGACGGCGCACAATTCATCGGCGGAAAGCTGCGGTCCGGTACATCGGGACGTCATCACGAGGTGGTGAACCCGGCGACGGGCGAGACCGTCTACACCTACGAACTGGCGGGCACCGCCGATGTCGACGCGGCCGTCGCCGCCGCACGCGAGGCGTTCCCCGGCTGGTCGGGCGCGACTCCGGCGGAGCGGGCCGAGGCGATGCACCGCTTCGCCGCCGTCCTCGCCGGGCAGGCCGACGACTTCGCCTACGTCGAGTCCCTCCAGTGCGGCAAGCCGATCAAGCTCTCCACCGAGTTCGATGTGCCCGGCACCGTCGACAACACCTCCTTCTTCGCGGGCGCCGCCCGCCATCTGGAGGGCAAGTCGGCCGCCGAGTACGACGGCGACCACACCTCCTACGTACGCCGTGAGGCGATCGGCGTCGTCGGCTCCATCGCGCCTTGGAACTACCCGCTCCAGATGGCCGCCTGGAAGATCCTCCCGGCCATCGCCGCGGGAAACACGATCGTGCTGAAGCCCGCCGAGATCACCCCGCTGACCTCGCTGATGTTCGCCCAGGCCGCCACCGAGGCGGGCATCCCGGACGGCGTGATCAACATCGTCACCGGTGCGGGCAAGGACGCCGGCGAGCACCTCGTCGGCCACCCGGACGTCGTCATGACCTCATTCACCGGCTCCACCGCCGTCGGCAAGCGGGTCGCGGAGATCGCCACCTCCACCGTCAAGCGCCTCCACCTCGAACTCGGCGGCAAGGCCCCCTTCGTGGTCTTCGACGACGCCGACCTCGAAGCCGCGGTCAACGGCGCGGTCGCCGGAGCGCTCATCAACACCGGCCAGGACTGCACCGCCGCCACCCGCGCCTATGTCCAGCGCCCGCTGTACGACGCCTTTGTGCAGGGCGTCGCCGAGCTCATGGAGACCGTCCGGCTCGGCGACCCCTTCGACCCGTCGACCGACCTCGGCCCGCTGATCAGCCACGCCCAGCGGGACCGGGTCGCCGGATTCGTCGAGCGAGCCCGCGCCTACGCCACCGTCGTGACCGGCGGCGAGGCCCCCGGCGGCGAACTGGCGGCCGGTGCCTACTACCGGCCGACGCTGGTCGCCGGTGCCGCCCAGGACAGCGAGATCGTCCAGTCGGAGATCTTCGGCCCGGTCCTGGTCGTGCTGCCCTTCGACACCGACGACGAGGGCATCCGCCTCGCCAACGACACCCCGTACGGACTCGCCGCCTCCGCCTGGAGCCGCGACCTGTACCGCGCCAACCGCGCCACCCGCGAGATCAAGGCGGGCTGCGTCTGGGTCAACGACCACATTCCGATCATCAGCGAGATGCCGCACGGCGGATACAAGGCCAGCGGCTTCGGCAAGGACATGTCCTCGTACTCCTTCGAGGAGTACACGCAGGTCAAACACGTCATGTACGACAACACCGCGGTCGCCCGGAAGGACTGGCACCGCACGATCTTCGGGGACCGATAACCCGGCCGACCCCGGCCACACACACCCGAAAGGGCAACGCGCATGGAGCAGTACGAGCCCGAGCGTCTCTCTGCGGCCCAACTGGCCGCGATGCGACGCAGTCTGACCGGCGGCCGGGGCGCCCTGACCCGCCGATCGCTGCTGCGCGCCTCCGGCATGGGGGCGCTCGCGATCGGCGGTCTCGGTACGCTGAGCGCCTGCGGCATCCCGCCGGCGAAGCGGGAGGGGGACGCCGCGGCGGCTTCCGACGACCACTCGGCGAAGGAGAAGCAGGTCAACTTCTCCAACTGGACCGAGTACATGGACGTCACCGACGACGGCAAGCACCGGCCCACCCTGGAGGCGTTCACGGAGCGCACCGGGATCAAGGTCAAGTACACCGAGGACATCAACGACAACGTCGAGTTCTTCGGCAAGGTCAAGCCGCAGCTCGCGGCCGGCCAGGACACCGGCCGCGACATCATCTGTGTCACCGACTGGCTCGCCGCCCGCATCGTCCGACTCGGCTGGGCGCAGAAGCTCGACCCCTCGCACCTGCCGCACGCCTACGCGAACCTGTCGGCCCAGTTCCGCTCCCCGGACTGGGATCCGGGCCGTGCCTACTCGTACCCGTGGGCGGGCATCCCCGCAGTCATCGCCTACAACTCCAAGGCGACCGGGGGCCGCAAGGTCGATTCCGTCAGCCAGTTGCTCGACGACCCGAAGCTCAAGGGACGGGTCAGCTTCCTCTCGGAGATGCGCGACTCCATCGGCATGACCCTGCTCGACATGGGCAAGGACCCCGGCACCTTCACCGACGCCGACTACGACGCGGCGATCGGCCGGCTCCAGAAGGGTGTCGACAAGAACCAGATCCGGCGCTTCACCGGCAACGACTACACGGCAGACCTCGACAAGGGCGACATCGCCGCCTGCGTCGCCTGGGCGGGCGACATCATCCAGCTCCAGGCCGGAAACCCGGACATCAAGTACGCCATCCCGGCCGCCGGTTACATCATTTCCAGCGACAACCTGCTCGTCCCGGTGAAGGCCCGGCACAAGACCAACGCCGAGAAGCTCATCGACTACTACTACGAGCCGTCGGTCGCCGCCGAGCTCGCCGCGTACATCAACTTCGTCTGTCCGGTCGACGGAGTCCGCGACGAACTGGCGAAGATCGACCAGGCGATGGCCGACAACGTCCTGATCCTTCCCGACAAGGAGATGGCGGCCCGGTCGCACGCCTTCCGCTCGCTGACCTCCAAGGAAGAGACGGCGTACGAAGAGAAGTTCGCCAAGCTCATCGGCGCCTGACCGACCCGCCTTTCCCTCCCCCCGATCTCCCCCTGACACCACTGGGACTGCGACCCATGACACAGCAGCAGACAGAAGGCGGCGACGTCCGCCTCACCGGGATCAGCAAGACGTACGGCTCCTTCAAAGCCGTCAAGCCGCTCGATCTGACCGTTCCGCAGGGCTCCTTCTTCGCGCTGCTCGGCGCGTCCGGCTGCGGCAAGACCACCACCCTGCGGATGATCGCGGGGCTGGAGGAGGCCACCACCGGCACCATCTCGCTGGGCGGCCGGGACATCACCGACCTCCCTCCGTACAAGCGGCCCGTCAACACCGTCTTCCAGAGCTATGCGCTCTTCCCGCATCTCGACATCACCGAGAACGTCGCCTTCGGTCTGCGCCGGCGCGGCATCAAGTCGGTCAAGAAGCAGGTCGACGACATGCTGGAGCTCGTCCAGCTCGGCGACTTCGCCAAGCGCAAGCCGCACCAGCTCTCCGGCGGCCAGCAGCAGCGCGTCGCCGTCGCCCGCGCCCTGATCAACCACCCGCAGGTGCTCCTCCTCGACGAGCCGCTCGGCGCCCTCGACCTCAAGCTGCGCCGCCAGATGCAGCTGGAGCTCAAGCGCATCCAGACCGAGGTCGGCATCACCTTCATCCATGTCACCCACGACCAGGAGGAGGCCATGACCATGGCCGACACCGTCGCGGTGATGAATGGCGGCCGGGTCGAGCAGCTGGGCGCCCCCGCCGATCTGTACGAGAACCCGAAGACGACCTTCGTCGCCAACTTCCTCGGCACGTCCAACCTCATCGAGGGCGAGATCGTCTCCGCGGGCACGGACATCGTCGTGGCGGCCGGCGGCGGAAAGCTGCGGCTGCCCACCGAGCGATGTTCGGCCCCGACCGCCAACGGTGGCAAGCTGCTGCTCGGCGTACGCCCGGAGAAGATCTCGCTCGCGCACGCCGACGACGCGGACGCGATAGCCGACGGCCGCAACCGGGTCACCGGCCGCATCGTCGACTCCAGCTTCATCGGTGTGTCGACGCAGTACGTGGTGGAGAGCCCGGCGGGCAAGGCGCTCCAGGTGTACGAGCAGAACGTCGAGAGGCGCGCGGGACTCAGGGCCGGGGCCGAGGTCGTCCTGCACTGGAACCCGGCGCACACCTTCGGTCTGGACGCCGCTCAGGACATCGACGCCGGTGTGGAGACGGTGGAGGACGCGGCGTGACCGTCACCAAGGAGGCGCCACCCGCCGCGCCCGTCACAGAACTGAAAGTGCGCAAGGCCTCCACCCGCAAGCGCCTCGTCCCCTACTGGCTGCTGCTCCCCGGCATCCTGTGGCTGGTCGTCTTCTTCGCGCTGCCGCTGGTCTACCAGGCATCGACCTCCGTACAGACGGGATCCCTGGAGAAGGGATTCGAGGTCACCTGGCACTTCCAGACCTACTGGGACGCGCTGAAGGACTACTACCCGCAGTTCATCCGGTCCCTGCTGTACGCGGGCACCGCCACGCTCCTGTGCCTGCTGCTCGGCTACCCGCTCGCGTACCTCATCGCCTTCAAGGCGGGCCGCTGGCGCAATGTCGTCCTGGTGCTGGTCATCGCACCGTTCTTCACCAGCTTCCTGATCCGTACGCTCGCCTGGAAGACGATCCTCGCGGACGGCGGCGCGGTCGTGGACGTACTGAACACGCTGCACATTCTGGACGTCACCAGCTGGCTCGGCTGGACCGAGTCGAACCGGGTGCTGGCCACGCCGATGGCGGTGGTCTGCGGTCTCACGTACAACTTCCTGCCGTTCATGATCCTGCCGCTCTACACCTCGCTGGAGCGGATCGACGGCAGGCTGCACGAGGCGGCCGGCGATCTGTACGCCACCCCCGCCACCACCTTCCGCAAGGTGACCTTCCCGCTCTCCATGCCGGGTGTCGTCTCCGGAACGCTGCTGACCTTCATCCCGGCCAGTGGTGACTACGTCAACGCGGAACTGCTGGGCTCCACCGACACCAAGATGGTCGGCAGCGTCATCCAGACCCAGTTCCTGCGCGTCCTCGACTATCCGACGGCGGCCGCGCTCTCCTTCATCCTCATGGCGGTCGTCCTGATCATGGTCACCGTCTACATCCGCCGCTCCGGGACGGAGGACCTGGTCTGATGCCCGTACTGCGCTGGATACGCCGGAACCTGATCGTCATCGCGGGTCTGCTGACCCTCGCGTACCTGATCCTTCCGAACGTCGTCGTGATGGTGTTCTCGTTCAACAAGCCGAACGGGCGCTTCAACTACGCCTGGCAGCACTTCTCCCTGGATGCCTGGAAGGACCCCTGCGGCGTCGCCGACATGTGCGGCTCGCTCTCGCTGTCCCTCCAGATCGCCACGTGGGCGACGATCGGCGCGACCGTCCTGGGCACGATGATCTCCTTCGCGCTGGTCCGCTACCGCTTCCGGGCGCGCGGCGCGATCAACTCGCTGATCTTCCTGCCGATGGCGATGCCCGAGGTCGTCATGGCCGCCTCGCTGCTCACGCTCTTCCTCAACATGGGCGCACAGCTGGGCTTCTGGACGATCCTCATCGCGCACGTCATGTTCTGCCTGAGCTTCGTCGTGACGGCCGTCAAGGCGCGTGTGATGTCGATGGACCCGCGGCTGGAGGAGGCGGCCCGCGACCTGTACGCGGGACCCGTGCAGACCTTCCTGCGGGTGACGTTGCCGATCGCCGCCCCCGGAATCGCGGCGGGAGCGCTGCTCGCCTTCGCGCTCTCCTTCGACGATTTCATCATCACCAATTTCAACGCGGGCTCCACCGTGACCTTCCCCATGTTCGTCTGGGGATCGGCACAGCGCGGCACGCCCGTGCAGATCAACGTCATCGGTACGGCGATGTTCATCATTGCTGTGCTGGTGGTTGTCGCCGGCCAGCTGATCGCGAACCGGCGGAAGAACAGCGCACGATAGAAAGCCCTGAAGGAGTTGGAAACCATGGCCCCAGTTGCCATGCGTACTGCTGCACAATCACTTGCCGACGCCAAGCCGGTCTCGTTCTGGCTCGACGACCCCGGCAGGCCCGAAGCGCTGCCCGCGCTCACCGGCGACGAGCACTGCGATCTCCTCGTCATCGGTGGCGGCTACAGCGGACTGTGGACTGCGCTGATCGCCAAGGAACGCGACCCGGAGCGGGACGTCGTACTGATCGAGGGGCACGAGGTGGGCTGGGCCGCGTCGGGCCGCAACGGCGGATTCTGCGCAGCCTCCCTCACCCATGGCCTGCCCAACGGCCTGGAGCGCTGGCCGGACGAGATCAAGAAGCTGGAGGAGCTGGGCGAGCGGAACCTCGACGCCATCGAGGCCGCCGTCGCCCGCTACTCCATCGACTGCGAATTCGAGCGCACCGGCGAAATCGATGTCGCCACCGAACCCCATCAGCTCGAAGAACTTCTCGAATGGCACCAGGAGACCGAAAAGCTCGGCTTCACGGGTGTGGAATTCCTGGACCGGGATGCGCTGCGCGCCGAGGTCGACTCGCCCACTTTCCTGGGTGGGCTCTGGGACCGGAACGGGGTCGCCATGCTGCATCCCGCCAAACTGGCCTGGGGTCTGAAGCGGGCCTGTCTCGACCTGGGGGTGCGGATGTACGAGCACACCCGGGGCCTCGAACTGGCCAGGTCCACCACCGGAATGGCGGTCCGTACGCCGTACGGGAGGGTCTTCGCACGCCGTGTCGCCCTCGGTACGAACATCTTCCCTTCGCTGGTCAAGCGGGTACGCCCGTACACCGTGCCGGTCTACGACTACGCGCTGATGACCGAGCCTCTCACCAGCGACCAGCTCGCCTCGATCGGCTGGAAGAACCGGCAGGGACTGGGCGACAGTGCCAATCAGTTCCACTACTTCCGGATGTCGGCCGACAACCGGATTCTGTGGGGCGGATATGACGCGATCTATCCGTACGGGGGCCGGCTGAGCGCCGATCTCGATCAGCGCCCGGAGACCTTCCTCAAGCTCGCAGGCCAGTTCTTCGACTGTTTCCCGCAGTTGGCCGGGGTCCGTTTCAGCCATGCCTGGGGCGGGGCGATCGACACCTGTTCCCGCTTTTCCGCATTCTTCGGTACGGCCCATCAGGGCCGGGTCGCCTATGCCGCCGGATATACCGGACTCGGCGTCGGAGCCACGCGGTTCGGGGCCGATGTGATGCTCGATCTGCTGGCGGGCGAACAGAATGAGCGGACCGCTCTGGAAATGGTCCGCAGCAAGCCGATGCCGTTCCCGCCGGAACCCTTCGCCTGGGCCGGGATCGAGCTCACCAAGCGGTCCCTGGCCAGGGCGGACAGCAATGGCGGACATCGCAATCTGTGGCTGCGGACGATGGACCGGCTGGGGCTCGGCTTCGACAGCTGAGCACGGCGGACCCCCGCACCCGGGGGCGTGATCCAGTTCACTGCCAACCGGTAGCCCGAACCCGCGTAATGGATCGGCGTCACCCCTCTCTTCCGTGTGCACCGGCAACGCATCGCCGGTGCACACGGAATGGAGGCCGGTCATGACCGGCGCGGGGGTCGGCGCAGCAGTCGAGTGGCTCGCATCGGTGGCACCGGAGCCGGACGCCTGCCGGTGGGAGTGGGAGCGCAATCCCCAGGGGGTCGCGCTCCTTCCCGCCGGCCGGCGCCGGGACGTACTGATTCTTTCGTCAACCTGATCTCCGCGGTGAAGACCCTCAAGGCCAAGTACGGCGACAAGTTCGTCCTGACCACGGCGCCCGAGACCTTCTTCGTGCAACTCGGCTACCAGTACTACGGCTCCGGCCCCTGGGGCGGCCAGGACCCGCGCGCCGGTGCCTGCCTCCCGGTCATCCACGCCCTGCGTGACGACCTCACCCTGCTGCACGTCCAGGACTGCAACTCGGGTTCCATCATGGGTCTGGACAACCAGTACCACTCGATGGGCGGCGCGGACTTCCACATCGCCATGACCGACATGCTGCTCGCCGGATTCCCGGTGGCCGGCGACCAGGCCAAGGTCTTCCCCGGGCTCCGTCCCGACCAGGTCTCCGTCGGTCTGCCGGCCTGCATCCAGGCGGGCAACGGCTGCACCACGCCCGCCGAGGTCACCAAGGCGCCGAACTGCCTGACGAAGAGGACCGACTGCGGCTCGTACGCCACCCGCGGGACGTGGCCGGGGCTGCGCGGACTGATGACGTGGTCGATCAACTGGGACCGCTTCAACAACGGGGAGCTTTCGAAGAACTTCGACGCCTACTTCGGCAGCTGAGGCCCAGCGGCAGGAGCAGCAGCCCGCACAGGAACCAACTGGCCACCACGTCCAGCGGCCAGTGGTAGCCCTGTCGGACCAGCCCGAAGGAGACGCCGAGGACCAGGGCGGCACAAGCGGCGAGGAGTGTGAGGCGGGTGCGGGCTGAACGGAGCCAGGGCAGGAGGAGCAGGGCCGCGGAGCCGTACGCGACGGCGGCGGTGGCGGTGTGCCCGGAGGGGTAGTAGTCGCCCCCCGGCGGCACGACCGGGGTGCCGTGGCGGCCGGTCCACTCCTTCAGGGGCATGATGATCGCCGGCACCAGGGCCATGAGCACGGCCGCAACGAGCGGCGGCAGCCACCAGCGGCCCGTCCCGGTGGCACGGCCCCGCCAGGCGACGTACACCGCGACCAGCGCCAGCGAGGGCACGGCGACCTGACCATTACCGAGGTCGGAGAGCAACTCGGACACCCGGTTCGGATGGATCAGCGCATGGCTGATCCGTTCGTCCACGCCCAGGAGAGGGCCATCGGTGACCACCTGCCAGGTGATCAGCGTGAAGGGGAGGGCCGACAGGCCGCACACCAGGAGGAACACGCGAAGGGAGAGACGCAGGGATTCCGGTCGCTCGGCGACCCGTGGGGCGGGCGCACTCCCGGTCTGCGGGTCGGGGCAGGTCGGCAACATGAGGTCCAGCGTCTCAGATCCGGCCGTCCGAGCCGGGTCGGCCCAAACGCAGCCTCAGGTCCGGGGCCGGGAACCGCATGTCCGTCCACCACGGTCCGCTCGGGCCGGATGGCGCGCCCGCATCGGCCCGGATCGCCGGACAGGCCCAAGCACCGGACAGGCCCGGGCAAGGGCCCGTCCGGCGGATCATGCAGGTGCAGGGCAATACACCTAGGGCTGTGACCGACCGGGCCCGTTGGTCCGGCCGAGACCGGACAGGTGTCCGAGCTTCGCGACTCTTCTGAGTCTCCTGCGGCCGATCTGCTTGCTGAGGCCGGTCAGCCTCCTGCGTACGCGCCGCTTGAACCCTTTCGAGATCTGCTTCGTCTGGGAGACGCGGGTGATGTGCAGGCTGAGGTTGGCGAAGCCCTGGGTGTAGTACGGATCTACTTCCAGGGGTCCGCTCCGGCCGCCGCGGGCCGGAGCCAGGTCGTCCGCCTTGCGGGCGCCGAACCTGCGCTGGGTGCTCAGGCCCTGGGAGCGGACGTTGAGGTACACGTCCCACACCCCCGTCGGCAGCGGGGCGCCGTCCAGGGCGTGGGTGATGTCGATGTCGGCGGTGAAGCCCGCCGTACTGTGGTCGCAGTCGTGCCCCCGGACATGGGCGTGGGCGGACAGCGGTGCGCTGCGGGTGGGGACGCGCACCTCGCGCCCGTCGTTTCGCAGCCGCAGGATCAGCTCGGTGGCGGGCTCCTGTGTGTCCACGTTCTCGATGTAGCCATGGCCGCGCAGCCGCAGGACGCCGCGTCGCCCGGTCCGGTGCCATTCGACGGCGTCCAGCCGGTCGTCCTGCTGCAGCCCGGAGGTGACGTCGTAGCAGGAGTCGGGGATACCGGCCTTCGCGTCGCCGAAATACGGGTAGGCGGCGTAGGCGCGCCCGTTCTTGACGGCAATCTCGTGGGGAGGCCGGTGCTTGTCCCTCTCCGCGGTCAGGAAATCGATGATGTCGATCAGTTCCCGCTGCAGTCCGTGCTGTGCGCAGTGGGCGACCAGCCGGAGCGGTGCGGTCATCTGGACGGCGAGTTCCGGGGTGTAGAACTCGTCCAGCTGCTCCTTGGCGATCCCCATGGCCTTCAGCCGGTCGCTCTCCTCCAACAGCGGGAAGCGCCAGGAGAAGGAGTCCAGAAGGCCGCCCCTGAAGTGCCGCAACAGAGCGGCGTCACGAACGGGTCCGGGTTCGCTGTGCGTGGTGATCGCGGTCATCAGGCGTCGGGCGACCTCAAGACGTTTCATCACGTCACTGAAGTTGTTGGTGAGGTTGCCCATGTCGTCGCGCTGCACCTTGAAGTAGCAGTCCTCGTCGGCGACCACCGAGATCACGGAAGCCTGCAGGTAGGCCTTGGTCACGAAGAGGCGGTCCTCGCCCATGTGGATGTCCTCGTCGAAGCGCAGTCGGCGCTCCTCCAGGAACGAACGCCGCATGAGCTTGTGCGGCGTCAGGGCGTACCAGACGCGGGAGGTGGCCAGATCGACGACCTCCTGGTCGGCCTCGAACATGGAACGGGGCACGGTGCAGTTGACACCCACGTACTTGCCCAGCGTTATGTCGGAGCCGTTGCGCTCGGCCATGTCGATCATGCGGCGCAGAGCATGGGGGCCGAGGTAGTCGTCGGCGTCCAGGAAGAAGACGTAGCGGCCCCGGGCCAGGCCGAGAGCGACGTTGCGCGGGCCGCTCGGCCCTCCGGAGTTCTGCTGGTGGATGACGCGCACCGTGCCAGGATGCTCGGCGGCGAACCGGTCCAGCTCCTGCCCGGTGCCGTCGGTCGATCCGTCATCGACGGCCAGGCATTCCAGTTCGTACGTGCCCAGCGACTGTTCGACCACCGATTCCAGGCAGCGCGTCAGATAGGGCATGGCGTTATAGGCGCCGATGATGACTGTGACTATAGGGTCCGACACTAATTCCCCCCCGGGAACCGTTCATGACGAGTATGGTCACATATTTACCCGTTGTTCACGGCGTGTGCCAAGTTTTCAACTGTCTTTGGCCTGCCAACGCTTGATCTCCACCCGTACGACAGCGAGAGCCGCCGGAGGGAACGGGACGGCTCGAGCGAGCCGGGGCGTCGAGGCGTCGGCGCAAGGGGTGGGAGAGGAGCCGGCCGCCCGGGAACAGGGGGGGTGGTTCCGGGGCGGCCGGTCGGATCGGTTTGCCGCGCGCCCCGGGGGGTTTGGGGCGAGCGGCCATCCGATCGGTGAGGAGTTCCGGAGCCAGAGGCTCCAGTGGTGTGCGCGAAGGCACGGCCAGGACGGTGCTGGGGAAGCTCCGGCCCGGCGTCGCCGGCAGTCCCCTGCGGGCGGGGTGTTTCTCTCATCTGCGGAAACCGTACGTCAGCCGACGGGGGACCGACAGACGCAAACGGATCCCGCCATCGGCCCCCCACACGTTCTTCACAGGCCCTCACGCGGGCCCCCTGCATCCCCGGCGGGAACGCCGTCCGTCACCGCCGGGGTTCGAACAGGTCAGATCTGGCCGAAAGCCTGCTCGATGACGTCGAGAGCCTCGTTCAGCAGGTCCTCGCCGATCACCAGCGGCGGCAGGAAGCGCAGGACGTTGCCGTACGTGCCACAGGTCAGGACCAGCACGCCCTCTGCGTGGCAGGCCTTGGCGAGCTTCGCGGTGGCCTCCGGGTTCGGGTCCTTCGTGCCGGACTTCACCAGCTCGATCGCGATCATCGCGCCGCGGCCACGGATGTCACCGATGACATCGCCGTTCGGCAGCTTCGCCTGCATCTCGGTGAGGCGGCCCTTCATGACCTCCTCGATGCGCTTCGCCTTACCGTTCAGGTCCAGCTCGCGCATCGTCTCGATGGCACCGAGCGCGCCCGCACAGGCCACCGGGTTTCCGCCGTAGGTGCCGCCGAGGCCACCGGCGTGGGCGGCGTCCATGATCTCGGCACGGCCGGTCACGGCGGAGAGCGGCAGACCGCCCGCGATGCCCTTGGCAGTGGTGATCAGGTCGGGAACGATGCCCTCGTCCTCGCAGGCGAACCACTGACCGGTGCGGCAGAAGCCGGACTGGATCTCGTCGGCGACGAAGACGATGCCGTTGTCCTTGGCGAACTGCGCGATCGCCGGGAGGAAGCCCTTGGCCGGCTCGATGAAGCCGCCCTCGCCGAGCACCGGCTCGATGATGATCGCGGCGACGTTGTCGGCGCCGATCTGCTTGGTGATCTGGTCGATGGCCTGGGCGGACGCCTCGGCACCGGCGTTCTCGGCACCGGTCGGCCAGCGGTAGCCGTACGCCACCGGCACCCGGTAGACCTCGGGCGCGAACGGGCCGAAGCCCTGCTTGTACGGCATGTTCTTGGCGGTCAGCGCCATCGTCAGGTTGGTGCGGCCGTGATAGCCGTGGTCGAACACGACGACGGCCTGGCGCTTGGTGTACACACGCGCGATCTTGACGGCGTTCTCCACGGCCTCGGCGCCCGAGTTGAACAGCGCGGACTTCTTGGCGTGGTCGCCCGGCGTCAGCTCGGCGAGCTGCTCACAGACCTCGACGTACCCCTCGTACGGCGTGACCATGAAACAGGTGTGGGTGAAGTCGGCGAGCTGCGCGGACGCACGGCGTACGACGGCCTCGGCGGAGGCGCCGACCGACGTCACGGCGATACCGGAACCGAGGTCGATCAGACGGTTGCCGTCCACGTCCTCGATGATCCCGCCACCGGCGCGGGCGGTGAACACCGGCAGGGTGGAGCCCACACCTGCGGCCACCGTCGCGAGACGGCGAGCCTGCAGCTCCACCGACTTCGGGCCGGGAATGGCAGTGACGACGCGGCGCTCCTGCGGAATTGCGGTCATGAGGGGCTCCTGTGGGGTGTTTCGGACGCTTCTCTCTCTGCAGGCTATGGGCGAGGCCCGGGGTCCGGCATGTTCCGTTCGGGAGTGGTGGCCGTACGCGGTTGTCCTCCACGGACATAGCGACGGGGTGCGGGGCCGGGGTGCGGCGGTACGCGGGCGGGACGAAAGGCCCCGGGGCACGGGCGAAGACTTCCCGCCGGACCGCGTCTGACGGGGTGGTACGGGGCACTAGATTGATGACTTCGGGCGCCTGCGCCCGGAGTTACCGGTCAGCGCTGGTCAGGGGACGAGGGACAGCACATGGACACCGAGGGCACGTACGACTCACGCGGCACCCGCTCCGGTCATCCGGTGCCGCGCCCGGCCGGCCCGCCACCGCCCGAACTGCCGCCCAGGCCGGGCTACGCCCCCGCCTCCGGCCCCTCCCTCGGGGACTGGCTCCGCACCCCGAGGCCCGCCGCGGAACCAGGTGTCTGGCGGCTCGGCCATGCCCCCCGGCCCGCCGAGGAGAAGGAGCGCACCCCGGACCGCACGCTGGTGAGCGGCGCGGTGATCTCGCTGCTGGCCTGCATCCTGCTCTGGTCGCTCTGGCGCAACAACTACATCCCGTACTGGCGGGTTCCGCTGAAGCTCTTCACCCCCGGCGACTGGTGGGGACCGTTCGGCGACGCGCCGCAGACCCGGGGCGCGGTCCGTGCGCTCGACATCTACCGCCTGCTGATCACCGGGGGCCTCGTCTACGGATTCGGCCGACTGGGCAACTGGCCGGCTGCCTTCGAGCGGTGCGTCGCCGCCAGGGGGGCCGCCGCACGGGCGGGCGGTGCGGCGATCGGTGCGCTGCTGGTCTGGATCCTTGTCTGGAACGGGACCGTGCCGGGGATGGGGCTGGCCTTCGGCCTGGTTCCCGGCTCCTGGCTGGGCCCCGACCAGCCGATGTCCCCGGTGGTCAGCTACGGGCTGTACGTCCTGCTCACCCTGGTGATCGTGTGGCCGTTCGCCAGGCTGGGGCGCTGGACCGAGGTGTGGCGCCGCGGCGGGTCCCCGCAGCAGGCACCGGGCCGGGACGGCCGCGACCCGGCGAAGCCGCACACGCCCGGCGGTGCGGACGCCATCGTCGAAGGCAGCGAGGAGGACCCGGCCGAATGGCCGGATCTGCGCGCCGCCGGACAGCACCAGGCCGCCGCCGCGCTCGCCAGGGAAACCCGGTCCGGACGGATGAACGATGTCGACTACGCCCGCATCCGCCGCGCCTGGACGTCCGTGCGCGCCGACCACTCCAGGCTCTCCGCCTTCACCGACACCGTGCTGCGCAACGGCCCCGCCGCCTGCACCCACCCCTCCGGCGCACGTGACCTCCCGGTCCGCGCCGCCCGGCACGATCTGCTGGTCCAGCAGGTCAGACTCGGCACCGTCGAGGACGGCGAGCGCAACCCGTACGCCCGTCGCGGCAGCGGCATCGCCCTCGATCCCGGGCTGCTGGGCACGTCCCTGCTCGCCGTCGGCCCGCCCGGCGCGGGCAAGAGCCGGGCACTGATCCGGCCCGTCGTCGAATCCCTCGCACTGCAGGCGCTCGCCGGACAGGCCGCCGTCGTCGCCGTGTGCGCCGCCGGTACCCAGCTCGGCGGCGACCAGGGGTTCGACGTCGTCATCAAGGTCGGCGACCCGTCATCCGTGCACGATCTCGATCTGTACGGCGGTACCAACGACCCCGACGAGGCCGCGGCCGTCCTCGCCGACGGCCTGGTCGGTGACCTCCCCGAGGTGGACAGCAGACGCGCAGCCACGGCCCTCGCCCAGCTACTCGGCCCCTTCCGGGCCGCCCACGGCCGTTTCCCCTCCGTGCCGGAGCTGCGGGAACTCCTGGACGGTGTGCCCGGTGCCCTCGCCGCCCTGCGGGAGGCGCTCGACGCGACGGGACACCCCGGCATGCAGCGCGAGCTCGACGGCCGCGCCCGCCAGTCCGGTGCGCCCGGCGACCCGGGCCCGGCTCTCGCCGATCGCGTCGCCCTGCTCGACCGGCCCGCCTTCACCGAGTTCTTCGACACCACGGGCAAGGCCCGCCCCTTCTCGCTGCGCGCCCTGGAACACCCGCTCCGGGTCCGTATCGATCTGCCCGAACGCGGCCACGCCGAGGCGTCCCGGGTACTGGCACGTCTGGTACTCGCCCAGTTCACCGCAAGCGCCGCGGCCCGTACCGACCGTTCCCTCTTCGCCTGTCTGGTCCTCGACGACGCGACCCACACCCTGACCCCCGACACCGTCCGCGGAATCCAGCGGCTGCGCTCCGCGCACGCCGGGGCCGTACTCACCCTGCGCACCCTCGACGACGTACCGGAGCAACTGCACACGGCGCTGCTCGGTGCGGTCGGCTGCCGGATGGCGTTCTCCGGAATCACGACGTGGGACGGGAAGAAGTTCGCCGAGGCCTGGGGAACGGAGTGGGTCGAGACCCGCGACGTCACCCAGCGCACCGTCTTCGCCGACCAGCCGATGACCCGGGCCATCCACGCCTTCCGCAAACTGGTCACCGGCAAGGCGGTCACCACGGACGCGGTGACCGTGCGCCAGGTCGAGCGGGAACGCTGGTCGGCCTCCGAACTGGCCCACCGGGTACCGGCCGGACACGCGGTGCTGTCCCTGACGACCGTACGGGGGGAGCACGCGCCGCCCCTGCTGGTGGATCTGAACGGCTGAGCGGTACGCAGAGTGGCCCGCGGCGCCGGAGCGGTTACGGCGGACCCTGCCGCCCTGGCAGAATCGGTAGGAGCCGTTCATACGGGACGGCGAAAATCGACTCCCCGAGGTCCCGCGGTCCCCATGCCCCCCACTCTCGCCTCGCTCGTCCAGCATTCGGCACTCAAACTCACGGTGCGTGCGGGGGCGGACCGGCTCGACGCGCCCATCCGCTGGGCGCACGCCAGCGAGCTGACCGACCCCGTCCCGTACATGGAGGGCGGTGAGCTCCTGCTCGTCACCGCCACCAACCTCGACGCCGAGAATCCCGAGGCGATGCGGCGGTATGTGCGGCGGCTGGCCGGGGCCGGAGTCGTCGGGCTGGGCTTCGCCGTCGGCGTCCACTACGACGACGTACCGCAGGCGCTGATCGACGCTGCCGAGGAATCGGGACTGCCGCTTCTCGAAGTGCCGCGCCGCACCCCGTTCCTCGCCATCGCCAAGGCCGTGTCGTCGGAGATCGCCGCAGATCAGTACCGGGCGGTGACAGCGGGGTTCGAGGCCCAGCGGGAGCTGACGAAGGCCGCACTCGCGGGCGACGGCCCCGGCGAGATCCTCACCCGTCTGGCCGCGCACGTCGACGGCTGGGCGGCGCTGTACGACGCCTCCGGCGCGGTCGTCGCCGCGGCCCCCGACTGGGCCGCACGCCGGGCCGCCCGGCTCACCCCCGATGTGGAACGGTTGCGGGAGCGCCCCGCCCCGGCCAGCATGGTCGTCGGCGACACCGACGACCGGGTCGAGCTCCAGTCCCTGGGCACCGGCCGCCGGGTCCGGGGCGCGCTGGCCGTCGGTACCGGCGCGGCACTGGGCACCGCCGAGCGGTACGCCGTGCACTCGGCGGTCGCGCTGCTGACCCTGACCACTGCCCGCTCCCGGTCCCTCCAGGGCGCGGAGCAGCGACTGGGCGCGGCGGTGCTGCGCATGCTGCTCGCCGGCCAGCCGGACCACGCACGGGCCGTCGCCGGGGATCTGTACGGCGGGCTGCTCGACGCCCCGTTCCGGCTGCTCATCGCGGAGGCGTCCGCCCCTTCGACAACGGCCCCGCTCGGCGAGGCGATGGAGGCGGCGGCCTTCCGGACCGGCGAGACCCTGCTGGCCGTGCCCGAGGGCGAACGGCTCGTCGTTCTGGCCGCAGACGGCGGAGCGGCGGTCGAGGCCTGCGCGGCGTACGCGGTGGCCCAGGAGGCCCACGAGGCGCGGCCCCCGCGCGAACCGGCGGCGCCGGAGGAGGGCCAGGTGGTCGTCGGCCTGTCCGCACCAGCGGGCCCCATCGCCGTCTCCGCCGCGTACAAGCAGGCGGAGCAGGCCCTGTCGGTGGCCCGCCGCCGGGGCAGGGCACTGGTCGAGCACGAGGAGCTGGCGACCGGCTCGGTGCTGCCGCTGCTGGCGGACGACGCCGTACGGGCCTTCGCCGACGGAATGCTCCGCGCCCTGCACGAACACGATGCCAAGGGCCGCGGCGACCTGGTCGCCTCGCTGCGGGCCTGGCTCTCCCACCACGGCCAGTGGGACGCGGCAGCGGCAGACCTGGGCGTGCACCGCCACACCCTGCGCTACCGGATGCGCCGGGTGGAGGAGATCCTGGGCCGTTCACTGGACGATGCGGACGTCCGGATGGAGCTGTGGCTGGCACTGAAGGCCACGAGCTCCCCGTCGACGCCGGAGCCGTAGCGATTGCCGCTGTCGTCGACGGAAGGGCCACGAGCTCCCGGCCGGCGCCGGCGCCGGAGTCGTAGCGGTTGCCGTTGTCGTCGGCGGAAGGGCCACGAGCTCCCCGCCGGCGCCGGTGTCCCAACCGCTACCGGAAGGCCATGCGCCCCAGCTCACGCCGACGCATCCGACAAACCGGCGTGTACCCGTCGTGCTCTGCTCCACACCGGACAAACGCCAGGTCGGCCGCACGGCCCTACGGTGGGGGCAGGACACCCCACGACTCCGAAGGGCCGGAACCTCCATGACTTCCACCCACGCCTTCTGGCTCGCCGGCCGCCAGGCCACCGGCGAGGACAGCTTCGACGTCACCAACCCCTGGGACGGTCGTCTCGTCGGCACGGTCAGCGTGCCGACCGATGCGCAGATCGAGGAAGCCGTCGCCGCCGCGCACGCCGTGCGCGAGGAGTTCGCCGCGACTCCCGCTCATGTCCGCGCCGCCGCGCTCGACCACGTCGTGCGGCGTCTCGTGGAGCGCACCGAGGAGATCGCCCAGCTGATCTCCGCCGAGAACGGCAAGCCCATCAAGTGGGCGCGCGGCGAGGTCGGCCGCGCCGTCTCCGTGTTCCGGTTCGCCTCCGAGGAGGCCCGCCGCTTCAACAGCGGTGACGCCCAGCGCCTCGACACCGACGCCGGTGGCACCGGTCGTCTCGGCCTGACCCGGCGCTTCCCGCGCGGCACGGTCCTCGGCATCGCACCGTTCAACTTCCCGCTGAACCTGAGCGCCCACAAGGTGGCCCCGGCCATCGCCGTCGGTGCCCCGATCATCCTGAAGCCCGCCCCGGCCACCCCGATCTCGTCGCTGATCCTGGGCGAACTGCTGGCCGAGACCGACCTGCCGGCCGGTTCGTGGTCCGTGCTGACGGTCCCCAACGACCGGATGCCCGCCCTCGTCCAGGACGAGCGGCTGCCCGTGATCTCCTTCACCGGGTCCGCCCCGGTCGGCTACTCGATCATGGAGTCGGTACCGCGCAAGCACTGCACCCTGGAGCTCGGCGGCAACGGCGCCGCGGTCGTCCTCGGCGACTACGCCTCCGACGAGGACCTGGACTGGGCCGCGACCCGTATCGCGACCTTCTCCAACTACCAGGGTGGCCAGTCCTGCATCTCGGTGCAGCGCGTCATCGCGGACGCCGCGGTCTACGACCGGCTCGTCCCGAAGATCGTCGCGGCCGTAGAGACCCAGGTCACCGGCGACCCGTCCGACGCCGCCACCGACGTCGGCCCGCTGGTCAACGAGGACGCCGCCAAGCGCGTCGAGTCCTGGGTCGACGAGGCCGTGCAGGCCGGTGCCCAGCTGCTCACCGGAGGCAAGCGGGACGGTGCCACCTACGCGCCGACCGTGCTCGCCGAGCTCCCGGACAACGTCACCCTCTTCTCCGAAGAGGTCTTCGGGCCGGTGCTGTCCGTGCAGAAGGTGGACGGCGAGACCGAGGCCTTCGCCGCCGTCAACTCCTCCAAGTACGGCCTGCAGGCAGGCGTGTTCACGCACGACCTGCAGACCGCCTTCCGCGCCCACCGTGCCCTCGAGGTCGGCGGCGTGATCATCGGCGACGTCCCCTCCTACCGCGCGGACCAGATGCCGTACGGCGGCGCCAAGCAGTCCGGCGTCGGCCGTGAGGGCGTCCGCTACGCCATGGACGACTACACCTACGAGCGCGTGCTGGTCCTCACCGGCCTCGCCCTGTAGGTCCGCGAACAGGATCGAACCGATCCACCAGCGCCGCCTGTGATCCGCCTGGACAGCACGACAGCAGGCGGCAGATGAACGGCCGGAGCCCACTGTGCGGGGGCTCCGGCCGTTCCTGCGTATCTGCACCCTGAGCTGCGACGATGGTCGGATCTTGGCTGGTTCAGATGGGGTAGTGGGAGCACCGTGGGAGCACCGTGGGAGCACGAGCCGCTAATCGCCGCGTATGGCGAACCTTGTTGCGCGTAGGAACAGGGCTGGGGAGGTCTCCAGTTACCAGGTGAGGTGGCGCGAAGGCGGTGTGAGGGCCGGCGAGCAGCAGACCGAACGCTTCGATGACGAGGACTCGGCCAAGGTCTTCAGGGACGCCGTTGACGAGGCCGGGCAGCACTGGCCCCCGGCTGGGTGAAGGGCAAAGGCTACGTCGACCCCGCAGCCGCCGACCAGTTGCGATACCGCTTCGACCGCTGGGCCGTTGAGTCCGTCGAGAACCGCACCGCGAGCAAGCGCTACAAGCAACAGCGCATCCGCGCGCTGGAGATGTACATGTTCCCGACCTTCGGCAACTGCGACATCCGCTCCGCCGAGCACTTCAGCAAGGCCACGATCGGCGCGTGGGTCAACAAGATGCTGAAGACGAAGGTCAAGCGCGGGTCGAAGATCAAGGACATGTCGCCGGAGACGCTGTGGGGTCTGCACGGGCTGCTGTCGTCGGTTCTGAAGGAGGCCGTAGTCGCCGAGCCGCCGCTTCGGGACCGCAACCCGTGTGACCTGACCCGGCTGCCGAGCAATGACGACTGGGGCATCGGCGACGACGTGTCGAGCGATGACATGGAGTTCATGACTCCTGAAGAGGTCGCCGGCCTTGTCGAGTATTTCTCTCGCCCCAGTGATCGGATGCTCGTGCGGACGGCGGACGGCGGACGGCGTACGGGAGCGGACTGCGGTGGGGCGAGATCAGCGCGCTCGCGGCGCGGCATGCCCGCAACCCCCGGCCCGGCGAGTACGAGCTGCGCGTCACCCGGGCGTGGAAGCGGGTGCCGGGCGAGGAGCGGTACTTGGGACCGCCGAAGTCGAAGGCGGGGCGGTGGACGGTCGAGTTCACGGTCGGACTCTGGCAGGAGCTCCTCGAGTACGGCCTCGCCGAGATGGGCAAGGACGATCTGCTCTTCCACGACGGGAGCGGTGGCCGGCTGCCCTACTCGACGTTCTACGACCGGTGGATGGCTGGGGTCGCTGAGGCCAAGAAGCGGGGGGTGTTGCCGCAGTGGAAGTTCCCCACCTTCCATGATTTGAGGCACTCGCACGTTGCGGCGCTGCCGTCGGACAGGCACAGCTTGACCTACGTGCAGCGTCGCTTGGGGCACGAGTCGATCACGACCACCTCCGACCGGTACGGGCACCTCCCCGAGGCCACTGACCCACTCACTCGATCTCACCGAGGAGGGTCTCGCCTGCCGGCATCGTCCTTGGACGACATGCTGCGCGCCAGGCGCGAGGCTGCTGCAGCGCCGCCCCCGGAGCCGAGCATCATCCCGGAACCGACGTACCCGTACGGCTTCACCATGCATCGGCTGGCGGGTACGGTCCGGTGGTCCTGCGTGCACGGGTGCGGCTGGGCACACGACGAGAACTCTGGCCTCGATGTGACGTCGATGCGGGTCGTCCTGCCGACAGGCTTCACTGGCCGGGACATCGGCGACGCGCTCACGGCCCAGGCGAACGAACGGCACAACGCGATGCGGCAGCGGGTCGAGGACGCGCTCACCGAGCACTACGCGAGTGCGCACCCCGACCGGCAGCGCGACGACCGGACCTGACAACGACCGGTGTCGGTGGCCGCGGCTACGGTGGTGCCGTCCTTTGCACACGATTGCCGTGCGCTGCTGCTACTCGGACGGGTCCGGCCCCGCTGGCGTGGAACCCAGGCGGGGCCCCGCTCCCTGGACTGGGCGGCCTTCGCCCACTGGACGAGCCTGGAGGAACGGCGCTGAGTAGCGACCCAAATTTGGGCCGTGCGGCTGTTCTCGTGGATTGCCGGGGTCACCGGCGGCATGGGCCTCTGGAACAGCCCTTGCTTCCTCCATTCCTCGTACGGGGGCGGCCCGGCGGCGTCACGACGTGCACGATGGTGGTCGGTGGCGTCGGACCGCGGCTTTGCCGGGATGCGCCGGTTCCCGCCCGGAGCCGGCCGGGTGGTCAGCCCAGTGCGGGGCGTGTGCGGCGTGCGGTGTGTGCGGACCCCTCCGCTGTGGTGAACCAGAACAGGGCCGCGCACAGGAAGGCCGCTGCCGCGAAGACCAGCGATTGTGTGACGGAGTCGTCCCGCGCGCCGGCGACGAGCGCGCCGGCCGCTGACAGTGCCAGGGCGACCGCCGACAGCGCACGAGGGCGCCGCGTGACGCCTGGTGCCGCGGCCGGTGGCAGCAACCGGACCGCGAGGCTGTAGCAGGCGCAGGCCAGCAGTGTGGAGCCCAGTACGTCGCTGGGCCGGTGGTGGTAGGTGGCCTGGACGGCGCCGGCGGAGACGGCGAGCCACAGCATGCCGGCCGCGGTGGCGTAGGGGCGGATGCGGGGGGAAGCGACGAGGGTGGCGCCGAGGGCCAGCCCGGCGGGGATGGCTACGTGTCCGCTGGGGAAGCTCGGCTCGATGAGCGAGACGTGCGCGTCCACCAGATCGGGGCGGGGCAGGATCATCCTGGTGAGTTCCTTGGTCCCGAGCGTGACCATGACGATCCCGGTCGCCGCGCAGCCTTGCCACCAGCACCTCCGCACCAGAGTGACGGCCGCGATGACCGCGATGCCCACGAGCAGGGTGGGCATGGCGGTCTGTTCCAGCGGCGGCATGGCCGATGAACCGTAGGCCGCCCCCGACCAGTCGTAGATCCATGCCGGTTCGGCGCCGTATCCGCTGAGCAGGGCGTTCTCCGCCCGTTGCCCGAACGGGGTGCAGACAGCGATCACGTAGACCGCCAGGAACCCCAGGAGGCACAGCGGAGCCGAGACCCGTAGCCGTATCGTCCCCGCAGGGCTGGGTTCGGCCGTGGTTCCCGGGACCTGGCCGGGGCCAGGGTGCGTGGACAGGGTCGAGGGATCTTGCTGAGTCATCGCTTTCTCTGTCTTCGTGGGGGAGCGGTGCGGGCCCGCACCGCTTTGGGCGCGAGGTGGGCCGGCAGGCTCTGCCGGCCCACCGGGGATCTGCTCCTATTCGAGGAGCGCCCGGCTCTGCCGGCGCTGGGCGGCGATCGCCAGGGTCGGGAGGGGTGCGATGAGGAGGAGGAGGACGACCAGGTCCGGCAGGGACCGTATGAACTCGTTCGGCTGGATGACGATCGCCTGTGTGCGGATGAACGCGAACGCCGCGACGGGGATCAGCCACCGGTAGTCGCCGGTGGCGGCCGTCGCCACCCACGCGGCGATCAGCGCAGCGACTTCGAGGGCGAACAGGCCGCGTTGGAAGGCCGGACTGACGGAGATGATGTGCAGGCTCCCGGCCACGAACATGGCGAGGACGACGGGGATTAGCCAGCGGTACGAGTGGCGCCGCAGCCGGCCATGACGGCAGGCCGCCAGCACGGCGCACGCGGTGCACAGTGCCCCGGACAGCACCAGGTCACGGGCCGTTATCGGGGTGCCCAGCCCGTAGTAGCCCAGGCCCGCCTTGCCCTCGTCGCCGAAGAGCGTATTGCTGTTGGACGTGGCACCGGCATAGATCATCGCTGCTGCGGCCGGCAGGGCGATCCACGGCTTGCCGCGCAGCAGGGCGATTAGGCAGACCAGAGGAAGCAGCCCGTAGGGCAGGAGCCGTGTCTGCGTGCCGGGACCTTGCGCCCACGGGTACCAGCCGGAGAAGTGGAAGGCGATGGCATGCCGGCCGGGATCGATGTGCAGTGCCCAGTGCCACACATCCTGCAGGTACGGCACCAGCGCCAGCGTGGCGAGGACGAGAGTGGTCAGATGGATGCCGTCCAGCCACCACGGCCGGGCCGTGTCGTCGACGACGGCACGGGCGCGGGCCTGCACCCCGGCACGGACCAAGGCGACAACCTCCCGCGGCGGGGGCCAGGAACGGCCGGGATACGCCTCGGACAGGCAGGTCAGCAACTCCTTTCCCTGCCGGGAGCGGTAGGGCTCGGGGTAGGCCGCAAGCAGCAGACGGTTCATGCCGGGGCCACCCCGGCATCCCGCGAGCGCCCGAGGACGACAGCCGCCGCCTGCCGCATCCGCAGCGCCTCCCGGCCGAGCGCCTCGGTGCCGTCCTCCGTGAGCCGGTAGTAGCGCCGCGCCCGCCCGTCCACGATCTCTTCGTCGCCGGCGGCCACCAGCCCGGCCCGCTCCAACCGCTCCAGCGCGCCATAGAGAGTGCCGACAGCGATCCGGAGCCGCCCGTCGGTGGCCTGCTCGGCAGCCTTGATGATGCCGTAACCGTGCAACGGTCCATCCATGAGCGCAGCAAGGATGAAGTACTGCGGTTCCGTCAAGGACGGGTTCCGTCGTGTCATGCGTCGAGTATATATCGAGCTACGAAATATATCTGCCAGCCTTGGGTGATCACCGACAGTGCCTCCACGCCCGCGGCGAGCGCCACCCTCTCCCGGCCGGCGGGCGCGACGGCGGTCTCCTCGACGCGCCCGCGCGGCATCGGCGGATGCTCACCGAGACCTGGTCCGGGCCGAGCGGAACGTCATTCCCGCTGTGTCCGCCGGACCCGTCTCCCCTCCGTTGAACTGCCTGTGGATCAGAATCTGTTCGCCCGGACCGGCCGCGCGCAGTCGGCGAGGCAGCATTCGATGAGGCCCGACCCGAGCGGCCGCTTCCCCAGGTCACGTCCGGTGGCGTGGTGTAACGACGGCCACTCGGTGATCCGTTGTTCAGGTTAGGCGGGCAGGGCTTCGGGGGCGGGGTGTACTGGGTCTGATGCTCGGATTCCTTCAGGTCGGCTCCGGCTGGCCGTTGAAGCCGACCTCATGCGATCTGTCGCTGCGATGCAGCGCATAGGGCCGGACCGTCTCGGCCCTGTGCTCGTCTACCCGTCAGCCGACCTTGCATGGTGGCTCGTCCCCTGTGGGGCTGAGGACGTGCTGGACGACCTCGGACGGCTCACTGTCCAGCCCAAGGGGTGGATGCTGCGGTGTCCGCCGGCTGAGTGGTACGTCGGCGGCCGGGGGTGGCTGGAGAAGCCTGACGGCT
>NZ_BMRN01000012.1 GCF_014648655.1 Streptomyces atratus | reverse complement strand
GGACGGCCTCAAGTGCTGGGCCGACAAGGCGTACCAGGGCGCCGGCAGCACCATCCGGGTACCCTTCCTCAGCCGTCACCTCAAGCGGTGGCAACGCCGGCACAACAGCGCACACACCAAGATCCGCTGCCTCGGAGAGCGAGCCATTGCCACCCTCAAGGGCTGGCGCCTCCTGCGGAAGCCCCGCTGCAGCACCAACCGCATCACAGCAATCGTCCATGCCGTCCCCGTCCTCCATCACGCCTCAACATGAGGTTGGAAAAGGCTCACTGTTCCCGACACGCTCGATCGCGTAATTTGTTTTCCGTACGATCAAATTTCCGTGGCGGCATCCCGAGCAACCACACCCCGAAGCGATGCACGCCCCCGCAGCCATCTCGCCGCATCCGTCTCCCCGCAGTCATCTCCCCGCAGCTCAGGAATGAGGTCACCCATGCCGCCGCGTACCGTCGTCATCGGTGTGGACAGCTCCACCCAGTCCACCAAAGCCGCCCTCGTCGACGCCGGAACCGGCCGGCTGCTGGCCGTCGGCCGGGCACCGCATGTCGTCACCGGCGGGGCGGGTGCCCGTGAGAGCGACCCGGAGGTGTGGTGGCAGGCGCTGTGCGACGCCGTCGCCGCCGGACTGAAGGAGTCCGGCGTCGCCGCCTCCGCCGTCACCGGTATCGCGGTCGCCGGGCAGCAGCACGGACTGGTCGTCCTCGACCGGACGGGGCGTCCACTGCGTCCGGCGATGCTGTGGAACGACACCCGCTCCGCCCCGCAGGCCGCCGCCCTCACCGCGGCGCTGGGCGGGGCCGAGGCCTGGACCGCGCGGACCGGATCCGTGCCGGTGGCCTCCCTCACCGCGACGAAGTGGCGGTGGCTGCGGGAGAACGAACCGGAGAACGCCGCCGCGGCCGCGGCCCTGCGCCTCCCTCACGACTTCCTGACCGAACGCCTCGCAGGCAGCGCCGTCACCGACCCCGGTGACGCCTCGGGCACCGGCTGGTACTCCACCGCGACCGGCGCGTACGACCCCGAACTGCTCGAACTCCTCGGCCTGGACGTCGCGTTGCTGCCCGAGGTGGCCGAGACCGGTGCGACCCGCATCGGTTCGCTGACCGCCGAAGCAGCCGGTGCGCTCGGCCTGCCGGCGGGAATCGCCGTGGCCGCGGGCACCGGGGACAACATGAGCGCCGCCGTCGGCCTGGGACTGGGCCGTGCCGGACTGCTGGATCACCCCGTCCTCAGCCTCGGCACCTCGGGAACGGTCTTCGCCGCCTCCCGGACACGGCCCGCGTCGACGGCACTCTCCGGCTTCGCCGCAGCGGACGGTACGTACCTCCCGCTGGCCTGCACCCTCAACTGCACGCTCGCCGTGGACAAGGTTGCCGCACTGCTCGGCCTGGAGCGCGACGACGCGGCCCCCGGTGGCGAAGCGGTACTTCTCCCCTACCTCGACGGCGAACGCACCCCCGATCTGCCCGCCGCCTCCGGCCTGCTCACCGGGCTGCGGCACGACACAACCCCGCAGCAGCTCCTGGGCGCCGCCTACGAGGGCGCGGTCTTCACCGTGCTGCGTGCCCTCGACGAACTCCTGCGGGCCTGCGGCCTCGACCCGGCCGACCCCGAGGTGGCCGCCCGGCCGCTGCGCCTGATCGGCGGCGGCGCGCAGGGGCGCACCTGGGTGGAGACGGTACGGCGGCTCTCCGGCCGGCCGGTGATCGTGCCCGGGAGCGGCGAACTGGTGGCTCTGGGTGCGGCCGCGCTGGCCGCCGCCGCGGCAACCGGCGAGGACCCGGTCACGGTCGCCACCGGCTGGAACATGGGCGAGGACACCCAACTGCCCGCCATCCAGCGGGACTCGGAAACCTGGGAGCGGGTCGGCTCGGCACTGGAGCGGGCCGCGGGCCCACTGCTGGGCAGGGCCTGACGCCCGTACACCCAACGCCCCCTGGCCGCTGCACAGCCTGCACGCCCGAGCCGGCCGACCCCGCACACCCTGCAAGGGGCACTGACCGGCTGTCACTTCCCCCGACCGGCCCGGGTGACGGCCCGTCGACCGCCTCCGGACCGGTTTGGGGAAGCGAAGCGATCTTCACTAGTATCCGGCGATGATCATAAGAAGAAGGCTGACGGTCGGGGTGGGCATTCTGCTCGCCACCCTGACCGCCGGGCTCGGTTCGGCGCTCCCCGCCGCAGCTGATGAAACCCCCACCAAAGCTTCCCCCAAGGTCGAGCTGGTGCTCGACGTCAGTGGCTCCATGCGGACCCGTGACATCGACGGCCAGTCCCGGATGGCCGCGGCGAAGCAAGCGTTCAACGAGGTCCTGGACGCGGTGCCCGAGGAGGTGCAGCTCGGCATCCGGACGCTCGGCGCCAACTACCCGGGCGATGACCGGAAGGTCGGCTGCAAGGACACCAAACAGCTCTACCCGGTCGGCCCACTGGACCGCACCGAGGCGAAGACCGCCGTCGCCACCCTGGCCCCCACCGGCTGGACCCCGATCGGCCCGGCCCTGCTGGGCGCCGCCGACGACCTCGAAGGCGGCGACTCCACCCGCCGGATCGTGCTGATCAGCGACGGCGAGGACACCTGCGGCCCGCTCGACCCGTGCGAAGTGGCACGTGACATTGCAGCTCGTGGCATCCACCTCGTCATCGACACGCTGGGCCTGGTGCCGAACGCGAAGATCCGCGAGCAGCTGACCTGTATCGCCGAGGCCACCGGCGGCACCTACACCGCAGTCCAGCACGCCGATGAACTCTCCGGCCGCGTCAAGCAGTTGGTCGACCGGGCCGCCGAGCCGGTCGTCACACCGGTGGCGACGGAAGGCGCGAATCGCTGCTCCACGGCACCACAGCTCAAGGCGGGTCTGTACACCGACCGGGAGAAGTTCGGCGAGCACCGCTGGTACCGGGTGGATGTACTGCCCGGTCAGGAGCTGCGCGCCTCGGTGAGCGTCTTCGCGGACCGTGCCGTGAACAATGACTACGGCGTGCTGCTGCGGGCGGTGACCGTACACGGCCGGGAAATCGTCCGGGGTTCGGAGTCGGGCACCGGCCGCACCGATGCGATCTCCTCCGGCCTGCGCTACCCGAAGCCCGAGCAGGACGACACGGACAGCGGCGACAAGCCCGCCGCCGAGACCGTGTGCCTCCAGGTCAGCAACTCCTACTCGGCCCCCGCCTCGGTGAAGACCGCGCCGGGCATGCCCCTCGAACTGACCGTGGACCTGGTGGACGCCCCGGACGACGCGGCCGATGTCGCCGCGTTCGGTCTCGGCCGCGGCTGGTGGCTGCTGGGCGTACTGGTTCTCACCGGACTGGTCGCGGGTCTGCTGACCGGCTGGATCTCGCGCTGGCGCATCGCCGTCTGGAGGACCAACTGATGCGTACGACACGTGTACTCGCGGGTGCGCTGCTGACCGGCCTCGCCCTGCTGACCTCGGCGGGCGCCGCCGCTGCCGACGACCCGTCGGCGAGCCCGAGCCCGAGCGCCTCGGACGGCGGGTCCGGCCCCACCGAGGCCGGCACCACCTTCCGTACGGCCACTGCGGTCCAGCAGAACCAGCGCGCCACCGCCGGGGCGTCCACGGGTGACTACCTGTACTGGGTGTTCCCCGCCGACGCGGGCGAGCGGGCCACCGTCAAGGCGAAGATCACCCTGCCGGAGAGCGCCACCCGGCACGGCGCGTCGACCTGGCAGGTCGATGTGTACGACGGGCTGCGGCGCCGCCAGGCCTGCATGTACGGCCGCCAGACCGGGAAGGCGGCGGCCGACGCGTCGGCCGTCGAGCTGACCTGCGTACTGCGGACCGTCCGCGCCTGGTCCGAGCCGTGGGCCAACGACCCGCTGCCGGGCAACTACTACGTACGTCTCACGGTCGTCGACCTGCCCTCGGCGGACCTCGGTCTTCCGGTGCAGACCGAGGTCGAGGTCACGGCGGTGGACAAGGGCGGCGCCGGGGATGTGGACGGCACGCTCGCCGAGCCGCTGGTCCCCGGTGCGTCCTTCGTCGAGCAGATCTCGAACGGCTCGGCCGCCAGTAGTGACGGCTCGCCGTCCACGGTGTGGCGCGGTGGTGAGCCCGAGGACGGCTGGGCCTCCGGCTGGTGGACCGACCGCTGGCTGTGGACGGTCGGCGGCGGAGTACTGGGGGCGCTCGCGGCCGTCTTCGGCTACTCCCTCACCCGCGGCAACGGCCGCCCGTCCCGGGTCCCGCCGGGCGTCTGACCCGCACATCGCGCAACGGGCTCCGGACCACGAGCCCACCGGGCCGCACCGCCGGACGGGCTCAGTACCCGGGCCCGTCCGGCGACGGCGGCCACATCCCGTCGCCCCCCCCCCAGCCGCCCGTACGCTCTCGGCGCGGCGGCCGCTACCCTCGACAACTCACGTACCGCACAAGGCCGATGACTCCTTCCACGCCGTGCGGTACCACTGAAGTCAGGTCGTTGCGCATCAAGTCGGATGCGCCACAAGGGAGCGGAGACTTTCATGTCCACGGAGACCGGCCCGGCCGTCGATGCCGAGCCGCGAGGCCACACGATCGTGCCCGGCCCGAAGGGGCTGCCGTTTCTCGGGAACCTGCCACAGTTCGGAAAGAATCCCCTCGCCTTCTTCGAGCGGCTGCGCGGTCACGGCGACATGGTCGGCTGGCGATTCGGCCCCAACCCGAGTGTGTACATAGCCGATCCGGAGTGCATAGGCGAGCTGCTCACCGAGACAGAACGCACCTTCGACCAGCCCGCACTCGGCATCGCGTTCCGGACCGTGATGGGAAACGGCGTTGTGGTCGCCCGCGGTACGGACTGGCGGCGGAAACGGTCACTGGTGCAGCCTTCCGTACGCCCCAAGCAGGTGCGGTCGTACGCGGCGACGATGGCGAGCAGCACGGTGGAGCTGGCGGACACCTGGTCCGGCGGTGAACGCATCGACATCAAGCGCGAGATGGCGGCACTGACGCAGAAGATCGCGGTCCGTACGATCTTCGGCGTCGACACCCCGGCCGACGCCGATGCGATGGGCCGGGCGATGGATGTGGCGCAGCAGGAGATCGGCAAGGAGTTCGCCGGTATCGGCGCGCTGTTGCCGGACTGGGTGCCGACGCCGGGCCGGGCCCGGATCAGGAAGGCCGCCGCGGTCATCGACGCCGAGGTGAGCCGGGTCGTCGCCCGTCACCGCGACGGCGGGGACGAACGCCCCGATCTGTTGAGCCGGCTGCTCACCGCGGTCGACGAGACGGGTGCGCACCTCACGGACCAGGAGATACGCGACGAGACGGTCACCCTGTACATCGGTGGACACGAAACGACCAGCTCCACTCTCGTGTGGGCCTGGTATCTGCTGTCCCGCAATCCGCGGACGCGCACCGCGCTCACCGAGGAACTGGACCGGGTGCTCGGCGACCGTGAGCCGGAGTTCGACGACTATGCCCGGCTGACGTACGCCCAGTCGGTGGTCAAGGAGACCCTGCGTCTCTACCCGACGATCTGGCTCGTCACCGGCGTCGCCAAGGAGGGTGCGCGGATCGGCGGTGTGCCGATGCCGGAGGGCACCAGGGTGTGGACCAGTCAGTGGGCGACGCACCGCGACGAGCGGTGGTTTCCCGAGCCGGAGGAATTCCGTCCCGAGCGCTGGGACCCGCAGGAGGGCGACGACATCGCGGAGTACGCGTGGTTCCCGTTCGGCGGCGGCCCCCGGGTCTGCCTGGGCACACGGTTCGCGATGGTCGAGGCGGTGCTCATCCTTGCCGTGCTGGCACGCCGTTTCGAACTGGAGGTGGACCCGGGCAGCGTCAACCCCGTACCGACGCTGACGCTGCAGCCGGACCGCGAGGTGATGGCGACGGTCCGGGCGCGGTAACGGCGTACGGGTGGGGTGGCCGCGGCGGTCTCCCGCGCCCTCACTCCGTAGGCTGCTGCGACCCGAACCGCCGTACGCCACCGCCGTCGGCGTGTTCCCCGACCGAGGAGGACGACACCGTGGGCGGTTCCGGCAAGCCCCGCAGGTGTAGGGCGGCGTCCGGCTCGCCGGTGCACACCGCGCGCCCGCCGCGCAAGGCCGACGCCCCGTCCGGCCGACGCCGGGACACCGTCTTCGGCTGCGGCTGCACGGTGGCGGTGGTCCTCGGCATCGTCGTCCCGGCCATCGGGTCCACGCTCGGCGGCCCCGGCTCGTGGAGGTGGGCACGCGACTGCTTCCCGGGCGGGGGTTACGGCTTCGCAAGGGCGGTCGGTGCGCTGATACCGGTGGTGTTCACCGTCGGGGTGATATCTCTCGGCAAGACGAACCGGGCAGCGGAGAAGGCCCGTTCGGCGGTCAGGATCGGCATCACGGTCCTCTGTTTCGCACTGCTGACGCTGCTCGGCACGGCATGTGTGGAGATGATGGGCCCGAGCCGTGAGCACCATGCTCGAACGGGCGGTTGGGCCTATGAGCACTACACGTGGGTCTGGGCCGTGGCCCTTCTGTCGGCGCTCGTCACGAAAGCGCTGATCACTACCGCTCTTGTCCTTCACATCCGCAGTCCTACGGTGCAGGACGGCTCGGCCGGGACGGCGTGGCGCTCCCGCCCCGCGGTCACGAGGCCCCGGCTCCACCCCGTCGCCAGATATATCGAACCGATATGTCTGATCTGTCGCGGAGATCGGGGCATACCGGTCACACTGGCGATGTCGGCCTCACCGGCCGCCGGGCCGTCCGGCCGCATCCGCAGGCTGTCGATCCAACGGGAGAAACACCATGCGTCTCCGCTCCGCTCTCGCCTCCGCCCTCACCGTCGCAGCCGCGCTGACCCTGACCGCCACCGCAGCGTCGGCCACGATCGGCACCGCATCCGCCGCATCCGTGAGCCGCCCCGGAATCTGTCCGGAGAAGGCCCTCGATCTGCATGCCGCACCCGGCGGACAACGGAACGTCGCCCGTATCAGCGTCACCAACCATGGCGGCCGGGCCTGCGTCGTGGACCGCATCCCGACGATCACCTTCAGGGGCCTGGACGGCTCCGCCGAGACCGTACCGCCTGCCGAGAGCGGACCCTACGTCCTTTCGCGGGGCGAGCGTGCGTACGCAGCCGTCCGCACGGCGGACCCGGCGGCAACCGAAGGACACGTCGTCGGCAGCCTGTCCGTATCTGCCAACCCTTCCCACCTGGGCGTCACGTTCCGGGCAGCCACCGTGGGCATGCCCAGGGGGGTCCATGTGTGGGTGCCGGTCACCACGCTGTGGCAGGAGTCGCGCGTCGCGGCCGACAGCGCCTTGGCCGGCGCGCTGGGCTGAGGGACGGGCGGGGGTGGGCGACCGTATCGACCCGAAGCGGTCCGTGGGAAGCCCGCCCGTGATGCCGAACTGCTCGTCGTAGCCGGCCGCTTCCAGGCCCCGATCGTGTCCGGCACCGTGACCAGTGTTTCAGTGGTCGTGACCGTGGCCGCCGGGCCGAAGGCGCGCAGGGCCGCAGACCAGCGTCCCACCGCCCTGTACATGGCCGACGAGATCGTCGATCGCGGCCGCACCACACACCACGCCGCACTGACCACCGCGGCCGACAGCTCCCCGGCCACCCGTCCGCCACCCGCCGGCGCGCCCTGGCCGCACGGCTGCCGGCCTACCGCGTCAACGAGGACGGCGCACTCGCCGAATGGCCATGGCCAGGGCTGCGGGAGACATACGACCTTCCCGGAGGAGTCCCGGCGCGTGTGTCCACACCTTCGGCAGGTCTTCAGCGAGGTCGAAGGCGGGGCTCAGCCCGATCCACCCGTCGGCACCGACATCACCCGAGGCGAGCAGGGGTTCCACGGCGGCTTTCGTGGACCTGCCCCGTCACCCCGGACTGCCCCTCAGGTCCCTCAGGTTGTGCGGCGACCCGACGCCTGGCGCAGCCTTTGGTGGCGGCGGTGCAGCACACATCACACCGACAGTTCAGGCAGTTGTATCGGTACTCGCCGTGTGGGACGTTTTCCTGACGGACCTTCTTCCCTGCGGTTTTGGCATCGGCGAGATCACTCCGGGCGGCGGCAGGCACGGCAGTACGTATCCAGGGCGCCGATGCGCTGCTCGGTCTCCGTGCGGAACGATCCGCGGAAGTCGGCGACGCGGGCCACAGAGTCGTCGACGACTTACGGATTCCGCCACCCCGCAGCCCACGGCCCCGAGCACTGCCTGTTCCGAGAAGTCGGCCACGATGAGGACGGTGCGAGTGGTGCTGGTGCGCCGGGCATGGCGCAGCAGCACCGGCACGTCGTCGCTGACGGTGTCGGCCACCAATGACTGTCACCTGCGGGTCATCGGAGGGATCGTCGTCTACCACGAGGTCGATCTCGGGGCGTGTCCGCAAGTGCGTGCGAACTCCCGCTTCAGAGAAGGGGTCTGCGGAAAGAGCCTTGACCGTGGTCCGGGTACCGCCGGCGGGAGATCCGATAGTTCTCATTGGCGGCCTTGCTCCAGTTGCGCCTTGGTTTGACGCCACAGCGGTGAACCGTCAGGTCCGAGCGGCTGCCCTTCCCGCAGGCAGACGACGGTTCCCGTTGTGGCGGCAGTGTGAAGTGCTTCGAGGGTGCGCACGTGCTCGGCGAGGGGCGTGTCATTGAGTTCGTCCAGCCCGAGAAAGGCATGCTGGTCGTGCTCGGGGCTCAGGCGGATCGGGAGTCCATCCGCGACGGTCCCTCCGTGGAAGAAGCAGTCGAGCACCGGTCCGGTGCCGCCAACATTGACGCGGTGGTCGACGCCGATCAGCCTTGGGACCGAACTCATCTCCATGCCGGTCTCCTCGTGCATCTCCCGACATGCCGCTGTCAACGGATCTTCGCCGTGATCGAGCATGCCGCCCGGCAACCACCAGCTTCCGGCGCTCGGCTGTCCGGGGGCGTAGCGCAGCATGAGCATCCGGCCCTGCTGGTCGAGGAGTACAACGCAGGAGGCGATGAGTGCCTGGGGCTGGGTCTTGACCCATTCCTCGCGGGGCATCCAGGTCGTCTTGGCGGGCTCGCTCGGGGCGTCGGTTGATTCCGTCGTGCCGCTGGGCTTCTGGTTCAGCACAGGGGGACTCCTCTTTTTGTCCGGGTTCGCTCTGGAGTGCAAGCGCAAGAGAATTCGACCGCCGAAGAACAGGCTGAACTCCTCTCATGAGGGAGTTCGGCCCTTCTCCTGAGGGTCAGGTCCAGCCGTGTTCTGTCATTGCTCTGCCGTCGCCGTCCAGGTACCCGAGGAGCCCTTCCCTGGGGTATTCGATGATGTCCTCGGGCAGGTCGTGCACGGTGTGCCACTCCAGGGCCAGGCACTTGTCCGGTTCCCGGTTGACGGGCTCTCCGGTCCACTCGGTGGCCAGGAAGAAGAACCCGATGCGTTCGACGGTGTCGCTCTGCTTGTGGTGCACGACGTGCACCAGGCGCAGGTGTGCGGGGTCGACCGATACCCCGGTCTCCTCCATCAGCTCACGGGCGGCCCCGTCCGGCAGGGGCTCGCCCTGATCGAGCTTGCCGGACGGCAGGTGCCAGCGGCCGTATCCGTATGGGCCGCCGCGTTGGGAGAGCAGCAGCTTGTCGCCCGTGCGGAGGATGACGTGGGTATCGATGACGGGTTGTGCGAGTTGCGGTGTCATGGTCCCTGAGAGGTTGTTGACGGTGATGGGGCAGTCGACGCTACCGGCGGATCAGGGATCGCGTCGGCGATTGTGGCCGCAACCTCCGTAGGGGTGGCGGTGTTCGCGACGAATACCGGCACGTCGGCCGACCGGAGGGTCTGAGCGGTCTGGGCTTTCCGGCGATTGCCGACCAAGGCGATCCGACTCCCTCGGGGAACGCCACCCCGAGCACCCCGGCGGAACAGTCCTCCGTTTCGCCGCATGCTGTCCCGGAGCAGCCTTCTGTTCCGCCGGCCTCCGTCCCACCGGAGGAGTTTTCCGTTTCGCCGACCGCCGCCCCGGAGGAACAGCCGTTCCGTCGGCCCCTGTCCCGGAGGACCGGTCTTCCGTTCCGCCGACCCCTGTCCCGGCGGGCGGGGACGACGACACGCGCGAGTTCACGCCGGCTGACGCCGACGACTACTGGACCCCGGAGCGCATGCGGGCCACGAAGCCCGTCAAGGAGCAGGAGGCCAAGCACTTTCCTGCTCCGGCCAGGATGGATCGCGCCGCCGGCCAGCCGTTCCAAGGGTTGCCCATCGTCGGCACCTTCTTCTGGAACAACGGCACCGAAACCGGCCGCTTCTGCGGTGGCACGGTCGTCAAGAGCCCCGGCAAGAACATCGTGATGAGCGCCGGTCACTGCTTCGACGACCAGGACGCGCGCAAGAACCTCGCGTTCGTCCCACAGTACGACGACGGGAAGAAGCCGCACGGCTCCTTCACCGTCAAGTCTGGGCATATCTACGTCGACAAGCGCTACCTGTCCAAGGGCCCGGACGCCGCGGCCGACCTCGACTTCAACTTCCTGCAGCTCGAACCGCGCGGCGGCAAGAACGTCGAGGACGTCGTCGGCGGTGCCGAGTTGGTGATCAGAACGGTTTCCACGGCGAGATCCAGGTCAAGAAGCCCAACCGGCTCTGGACGCACGCCACCATCCTGGGCGCCGGCGACTACACGGACAACCGCCACCCGGACGACTTCCTGGTGCGGTGGTCCGACGGTGAGGTGTCCATGTACCCGGATACGGACGAGACCGGCGAGATCACGCTGGTGTACCCGCCTGCGTAGGGCCTCCTGCCGGCTGGAGAAGGGCTTTCCCCGGGGAGAGCCCTTCTCTCGTCGGATCGCCCTCCTCATATCCGGGAGGGCTTCTTCTTGCCGAAGAGCCAGGTGTTGAAGAGCGCGGTCAAGTCCTTCCCGGACTTGCTCTCGCACAGGGCGATGAACTGCCGGGTGTCAGCATTGCCGTGCCGGTGCTGCCGGGTCCAGGTACGAAGGATGTCGAAGAAGGTATCGTCGCCGACGGCCCTGCGCACCTTGTGCACGACCATGGCACCGCGTCCGTAGACGGGCGGGTCGCAGACGCGCCCTCCGCTGGGCGGATCCGCCGGCGGGAACGCCCAGATGCCCTCGCTCTCGGTGTCCGTGCCGTCGTAGAAGTCCTCGAAGATCTCCGTGGTGCTCCTGTTGCCCCGCTCCTCCTCCCAAAGCCACTCCGCGTAGGTGGCCAGACCCTCGCTGAGCCACATGTCCTTCCACTTGCGCGGGGTGACTGAGTTGCCGAACCACTGGTGTGCCAGTTCGTGCACGAGCAGCGCCTCTTCGGGCGCCTCGCCGAAGTAGGGCTTGGTCTGGGTCTCCAGGGCGTAGTCGAGCCCGGGCAGGTGGTCGACGATGGCACCGGTCGAGGAGAAGGGGTAGGGGCCGAAGCGTTTGCCGGCCCAGTCGACGATCTCGGGCACCAGGTCTGCGACATCGGCGGAGTCTTCGGCCTCGTCGGGGTCGATGGCGACGTAGACAGGCACGTCATCGTCCGTCCAGCCCTTGTGGATCTCGAAGTAGCCGACGGAGACGTGGGCGAGGTAGCTGGCCATGGGCTCCTCGGTGCGCCAGTGCCAGGTCACCGTTTTGCCCTTGTCCTCCTCCGTGATCAGCTTGCCGTTGCTGATCACGTCGTAGGGGTCGCCGTCCTCGTCCTTGGGTACGGTGACCGTGGTGTCGTACGTGGCCTTGTCCGACGGGTGATGGTTGCCCGGGAACCAGGTCATGGAGCCGGACGGCTGACCCAGGGCCGTCGAGCCGTCGTCGGTCTCCATCCAGCCTTCCAGGCCTCCGTCGTCGTCCTTGAGCGTGCGCGGTGTGCCGTCGTAGGTGACGACTGTCTTGAAGACTTCGCGGTTCCTCACCGTCTTCGCCGGTGTCACGAGCAATTCGTCGCCCGAGCGAGCGATTTGGGCCTTGGCTCCTTGCACTGTGGCGGTGCGTACCCGCAGCCCTGACAGGTCGAGGTTGAAGCGGCTCAGGTCCTGGGTGGCCCGCGCTGTGATGACCGCCGCCCCCTTCAGGTGGTTGGTCTCGGGCACGTAATCCAGCGTCAGCCCGTAGTGCACCACGTCATAGCCGCCATTGCCGAGCGCCGGGAACAGCCGATCCCCCACTCCGGCCGTGCCGGGCTTTTTGACCGCGACGGCACCGTTTCCCGGTGCGGAGCCGGTGCAGGACGTTGTCACGGCCAGGAGGAGTGCTGTGGCCGGAGCCCAGCCGGACAGACGGCCCGGGACCGCCGACCGAGGCCGGCTGCCCTTCGCCATATGCGGTTTCATCTCGTGTCTCCCATCGATCGCAGGGCGCGAGACGTCAGAAAGTCGGCAGCGTCTATTGGTTGCTTCAAGATTGGCAAAAGTTCTTTACGCGCCTCGCGGCTGACGAGGTTGGCCAGGGTCTCGTCGGTGCCGGCGGGCACATCCACAGGCAGGTCGTCACCCGGAGCACCTGCAGCGGAGCGGGGTGCCGTCCAGTTGGCCGGGACTGTGCACTGGAACTCATGACCTACGAGCACTGCATCCCACCGGCGACAGCGGGCCGCCGGGTGGTCAGACACCCGGACCGGCCGAGGGGGCGGGGGCATGGACACCTTCCCCCGCCCCCACGGTCAGCCTGCAATCAGGGCCGGATCGCTCGTACCCGCCTCGCCCGTCTCGACGTGTCCGGCAAAGCGGCGCAGGAACGTGGTGTCCGCGTCACAGACCACCGAGATGTCGTACCAGCGGCTGCTCCCCCGCAGGTCCACCGAGTGGTTCACGGTCGCGCCAGCGCGCACCGTGAACGTCTGGGAAGAGCCGCCGTATGCGTCGGTCAACGTCAAATGAGCTTCGCCGGAGCCCGTATGAGTCATCGTCAGGTCCAGATGCCCATTGGTGGCGTTGTGGCGAGCGGTCACCTCGGGCCCCGCCGCCTTGCCGGGCCCCTTGAAGGTGCGCAGGAAGCCGTTCGGACCGTACACACTGAGGTTGGTCACCCCGTTCGAGTAGACCGTGTTCCAGGTGTCGGAGAGCGACTTGCCGGCCTCGGTGGTGTACGTCCACGGTCCGTCGGTACGGTTCGCGGACGTGACCAGGAACTGCGCTCCGGCCGCGGAGCCGCCGCTGAAGGTGAGGCCGTACTTTCCGGTCGCCGGATACGCCGAGCCGTCCACGAACGGCGCGTACGGCAGCGGACGGGTGGGACGGGAGCCCGGTTCCTGTTTGGGAACGCTGCCGACGGCGGGCGGCACGGGCACATAGTCGGGATGCCGGTTGCGGTCCGGGGGCAGGTACCCGGCCGTGGAGGGCAGGGCGGCCGGGGCGGTGTCCGTACGGCCGAAGTCGAAGGCGGAGGTGAGATCACCGCAGATGGCGCGACGCCAGGGCGAGATGTTCGGTTCCTTCACCCCGAAGCGACGTTCCATGAACCGGATGATCGAGGTGTGGTCGAAGACCTCGGAGCAGGAGAACCCTCCGGTGCTCCACGGCGAGACGACCAGCATCGGCACGCGCTGCCCAAGACCGTACGGGCCTGCGGCGTAACCTATTCTGCCCGCAAAGTAGTCAGCGGAGGTCGCCACGGTGGACAGCCCCTGCGCGGCCCCGGACGGCGGGTACGGCGGCACGATGTGATCGAAGAAGCCGTCGTTCTCGTCGTACGTGATGAACAGGGCGGTCCTCCCCCACACCTCCGGGTTGGACGTCAGCGCGTCCAGCACCTGCGCGATGTACCAGGCACCGTAATTCGCGGGCCAGTTGGGGTGCTCGGTGAAGGCTTCCGGGGCGGCGATCCAGGAGATCTTCGGCAGGGACCCGGCCTTCACATCGGCCCGGAGCCTGTCGAAGAGCCCGTCGCCGTTCTTGACGTCGGTCCCGGTGCGCGCCTTGTCGTAGAGGGGGTCGCCGGGCTTGGCATTGCGGTAATTGTTGAAGTAGAGCAGCGAGTTGTCACCGTAGTTCCCACGGTATGCGTCGCTGATCCAACCCCAGGACCCGGCGGCGTCGAGCCCGTCGCCGATGTCCTGATAGATCTTCCAGGACACCCCGGCCTTCTCCAGTCGTTCGGGGTACGTCGTCCACCCGTACCCCGCCTCGTCGTTCCCGAGCACGGGGCCGCCGCCGGTGCCGTCGTTTCCGGTATATCCCGTCCACATGTAGTAGCGGTTCGGGTCCGTCGAGCCGATGAAGGAGCAGTGGTACGCGTCGCAGACGGTGAACGCGTCGGCGAGAGCGTAGTGGAACGGTATGTCCTCGCGGGTGAGGTAGGCCATCGTCGTCGCCGACTTGGCGGGCACCCACTGGTCGTACGCGCCCTTGTTGAACGCCCGGTGGCTGCCCGCCCAGTCGTGGTTGAGGTCCTGGATGAACTGGAGTCCGAGGTTGTCGGCCGTCGGCCGGAACGGCAGCACTTCCTTGGTGCCGGAGGCCTGGTGCCACACCGGTTTGCCGCTGGGCAATGTCACCGGACGTGGGTCACCGAAACCACGTACACCCTTGAGTGTGCCGAAGTAGTGGTCGAACGAGCGGTTCTCCTGCATCAGCACGACGATGTGCTCGACATCCTCAAGGGTGCCGGTGGCACCTTTCGCCGGGAGGGAGGCAGCGCGGGCGATGCTGTTCGACAGCATGGTGAAGGCGGCAGCGCCTCCGGCGAGTTGCATGAAACGGCGTCGGTCGAGTTCAGCCATGGGTGAGGACCTCTGTGGGGTGAGGAGGTGTGGGGCGAAAGCGACTGGAGTGTTCCAGAGTCAGCGGGGCTGCGAAAGACCGACGCGGTGTGGACACGGTGGCGATCCGCCGAACAGCAGTCGGCGGGCTGGTGCGTGACCGGCGCGGTGGGCGCGGCCGCGGTGGCCTGTCCGCCCCTGAATCTCCCGACAGGCCGGTGGGCCGCCCGGACGGTTCGGGCAGCCCTCGGCGTCTCTTCGATGCACGCCGGCCGTGCGGCAGGACCGGGAGAAAAAGGCTTCCATGCCGTTCTGCGCCATCACCGGCAGCTTGCGGATCTCCTCGTCCGCGACGGCCGGCCGCAGCCCGGGGAAGCGTCCGAACAGTGCGGGCGGGGCTATGCCTGCCTCCACCCGTGAGAGTGCCGCTCCGGGGGCTTGTCTTCGGCGCATCGCTGACCATATGGGGACAGGGATGCGCCGCGCCGCAGTCACGGCCGGCCTCCACGAACCGGGAATCGACTGAATCGACTCCCATCCAGCGCACGAGCCCACAGGGACGAAGCGCCGGCACGAAGCCCGGACATGACGTACCGACGCGAAGCGCTGATCCGGAACGTTGACATGCACCGGCCGTACGGTGAATTCTGATGCGCGAATCTCCAATGTTCCAAGCATGTCTGCGCAGACATCACCTACTTCGCTGTTCGGTACGAACGGAGAACACTCCTTGCGGATCCTTCAGAACCGTCCCGGCCAGGCGGCGGTCGGCTCGCTGTCGGTGATCGTCCTCGCGCTCACCGCCCTGACCGTCCCGGCCACGCAGGCAGAGGCCGCGGCAACGCCGTCGGGCACCCTCGACAGCACCACGAAGAATGTGACATGGCAGAGCCCGGTCTACGCCAAGGGCACCGTCGACTCACCTTCCAAGTGCGGTACAGCCGCCGACGACCCGGACAACGCCGTCTGCGCCCGCTTCGATCTGACCGTGAACCCACCCGCGGGCCAGTGGGACGACAATCCCGAGGGCGGCGTCCCCGTCTCCATCCAGTGGGAGACGCCCACCGACGACTTCGACATGTACATCTATGACTCGGCCAATAAGGAGGTGGCGTCCAGTGCGGGCACGGCCGACCCCGAGTCCGCGGTCATCCCGAAGGCCTCCGGCACGTACCACGTGGTCGTGGTCCCCTACGACGTGCACAACAATTCCTTCAGCGCAAAGGCGTATCTCCCCGAGGCCACCGACGCCGGAGACCTCACCGGTTTCAGCGGCTCGCACGGTACGTACGAGATCGAGGCCGGTGCGCTCAAGGCCCGCGCCGAGTTCTTCACCGACGACACACTGCGGCTGCAGGCGTCCCCGGACGGCGTCCTCGCCGACCCGGAGAACAGCCACATGATCCGGCAGCAGCCCACGGCCCAACGGCACACCACATCCTTCGACGCGGGGACCTATTACGGCATCCGCTCCAAGGACGTGGTGATGCGCGTCTACAAGAAGCCGCTGCGTTTCGGCCTCTACAAGGCCGACAACCGCACGGTCATCTGGCAGGAGGCCGACCCGCTGCGCTGGACCGGCGGCGGCATGCGACAGAGCCTGAATCGCGGCGCCGGTGAACAGTTCTTCGGCGGTGGTGAGCAGAACGGCAGCTTCTCGCACCGCGATCAGGTCAGACACGTCGGCAACAACACCAACTGGAACGAGGGCGGTTACAACAACTCCCAGCCGTTCTACATCTCCACCGCCGGTTACGGCGTCTTCCGTAACACGATGACCCCCGGCATCTACGACTTCAACTCACCAGTACGGACCGGCCAGCAGGAACGGCGGCTGGACGCCTACTATTTCACCGGTGACACCAAGTCGGTCATCGGTAAGTACACCTCCCTGGTGGGCAAGCCGTTCATGCCGCCGGTGTACGGGCTCGAGCCCGGCTCCGCCGACTGCTACCTCCACAACGCCAACCGGGGCGAGCGCCACACCCTGGACGCGCTGAAGGTCTCCGACAGCTACGTGGAGAACGGCATGCCGCTCGGCTGGATGCTCGTCAACGACGGCTACGGCTGCGGTTACGAGAACCTCTCCCAGACGGGTGTGGGCCTCAACAAGAACCATGCCCAGCTCGGCCTCTGGACGCAGAACGGTCTGCCCGACCAGGCCGAGGAGGCCAAGGCCGGCGTCCGCGTCCGCAAGCTGGATGTCGCCTGGGTCGGTGGCGGCTACGGTTTCGCCCTGGACGCCTGCGACCAGGCCAAGGCCGGCATCGAGGACAACAGCGACGCCCGCGGCTTCGTCTGGCTGCCCGTCTCCTGGGCCGGCGCACAGCGCTGCGGTGTGCTGTGGAGCGGTGACCAGAGCCTGTCCTGGGACTACATCCGCTGGCAGATCCCGACATACGCCGGTGCGACCATGTCCGGCATCGCGTACAACACGGGTGACGTCGGCAGCATCTACCGGCACGACCCCGAGATGTACACCCGTGACCTGCAGTGGAAGGCATTCCTCCCGGCCATCATGACCATGGACGGCTGGGCGAGCGACATCGCCACCAAGAAGCCGCACGACCAGCAGCCGTGGCTGGACGGCGAGCCGTACACCTCCATCAACCGCAAGTACCTGCAGCTGAAGGAGCGGCTGCTGCCGTACATGTACACCCTGTCGAAGGACGCCACGAAGACAGGCGTCGGTCCGGTCCGGCCGCTCGCACTGGAGTACCCCGACGACCCGGCGGCACTGGGACCGAACGCGAAGTACGAGTTCCTGGCCGGACCTGACTTCCTGGTCGCACCGGTGTACAGCGACACGGACGTCCGTAACGGCATCTATCTGCCGAAGGGCACCTGGACCGACTACTGGACGGGCAAGACCTACCAGGGGCCGACCACGGTCAACGGTTACAGGGCACCGCTCGACACCCTGCCGCTGTTCGTCAAGGGCGGTTCGATCGTGCCGATGTGGCCCAAGGGCACCCTCTCCTGGGAATCACGGGACAAGGGCCAACTCGGCTACGACATCTATCCGCAGGGCACCACGGACTACACGCTCTACGAGGACGACGGCGTGACAAGGAAGTTCACGGAAGGCGCCTCGGCCACCCAGCACGTACGGGTCCAGGCACCCACGCACGGCAAGTCCGGCCGCACCACCGTAAAGGTCGGTGCGAGCGTGGGCAGTTACGAGGGCAAGCCGTCCGCCCGCTCGTACCATGTCACCGTGCACGGCAATAGCGCCCCGTCGCAGGTGGTCATGGACCACAGCCGCCTGCACCGACTGAACTCGGCAGCGGAGTTCGCCGCGGCCGAGTCCGGCTGGTTCACCGACCCCGCGACCGGGGTCACGGAGATCAAGACGCCGTCCGTCTCCACGGGTCGCGGCTTCACTGTGCAGCTGCGGAAGTAACGGTTCCTGCCAGCTGGCAGGAACCGTGTCAGGGGCCGTTCGCGGACGGCCCCTGACGTGTATCCCCGTCCCGCAGCTTGCGGGCGACCGCGCCGTGGATCGGTCCGCGGCACGATGCATCACGTGCAGGGCGGCGGCAGCGCCCGCGCGTCACTCCTTGACGCCGATTCCGCCGAAGGCATCGACATCGGCGGGCACGCTCGCGCTGTCGGCGTCGGGCCGCCACTCACTGAGCCGGACGAAACCGGGGTCGAGGATCCGCAGCCCGTCGAAGAGCGTGACGATCTCGCTCGGCTCGCGGACGAAATACGGCACTGCGCCGCTCTCGATGTATGCCTTCTCCGCGGCGATCATGCCCTCGCTGGTCCGCGTGCCGTCGTACACCACGAGGTGGCTGCCGGACGGCAGGCCCGCCATCAGCCGGCCCACCACCTCACGGGCCCGCGAGAAGTCGCCCGCGTGACCGAGTATGCCGAGCAGCATCAGGGCCACAGGCCGGTCGAAGTCGAGTGTCTTCGCGGCCTCGGCAAGGATGACGTCCGGCTCGTAGAGGTCGGCATCGATGTAGTTCGTGACCCCCTCGGGTGAGCTGGTCAGCAGCGCACGAGCGTGCGCCAGCACGAGTGGGTCGTTGTCCACGTACACGATGCGCGACTCGGGGGCGATGCCCTGGGCCACCTGGTGGGTGTTGTCGGCAGTGGGCAGGCCGGTCCCGATGTCCAGGAACTGCCGGACACCCCGATCCTCCACCAGGTGACTCACCGAGCGGCGCAGGAACTGTCGCCCCGCTACCGCTACGTCAACAAGGCCCGGGAAGAACGTCTTGATCTGGTCGCCGATCTCACGGTCGACCTCGTAGTTGTCCTTGCCGCCGACGAAGTAGTTCCAGAAGCGGGCGGAGTGCGGCCTGGTGGTGTCGATCCGGTCCGACACCGGCGTGGCGGGCAGGGTGACGGATGGCTGCTGCTCACTCATGGAGACCTCCGGACGGGCGAAAGTGATCAAGCTATGGCCTCAACCTACCCTTGAGCCACAACGGTTACGTCATATGCGTCACCTCACACGTCTCGCACCATCAATCGGGCCGGCCCCTCCACCTCGCCGAGCAGCCCACCCGGCGACTGGTCCAGGTCCAGCGAGTGCCGGCGGCAAGAGCCCTTGACGCCGGCATCGCGCTGGACGACCTCGACGTCGACACAGGTCCTCACAGGGGACGGCCCGGCCGCTTCACCGGCCCGCGGCAAGAGTGTCGAGCAGGGCGGCGGTGAACTCCTTGGGTTTGTCGATGTGGACCGCGTGGCCGGCATCGGGTATAGCGGTTTCGCGTACGGAGCCCCCCGTCGCGGCGTAGTGATCGAGTGCGTGGCGGGTCTGGGCGAGCATGGGTTGGGCGGGGCAGTGTTCGGCGCCGGGCCAGCCGGGGACGGCGCCGAGTGCACCGAGATGGGCGAGGTCGAAGAGCGAGGTGTCGGAGACTATGAGGTCGTCGGTGCCGCGGATCCAGCCGATGGGCGGCTTGGGGTCGATCCGGTGCAGGTCGTCGATACGGAAGTGGGTGGGGGCCATGGCGTTGAGGACACCTCGGGGGCCGGGGGCGGTGCCGGGCCAGTGGTCGCTGGGACGGGTGTCGCCGGGGTAGTGGCCGTCTCCGGTGCGGGTGGAGAGCATGGCGTCGACGAAGGCGTCCTCGAGCGTTGGGCGGAGCGGCGGTTTGACGTAGCTGGAGGCAAGGACGGCGCGGGGGGAGAGCGGTGAGTCCTCGCTGCGGTCGCGGTCTTCGAGGCGCTGGACGAATTCGGGGTTGACAGTTCCTGCGCCGGAGCCGGCGCCGTCGGGGTGGTTGAGTCTGCCGTCGGGGCCGTGGGTACCGCCGAAGCCGTAGGGGGAGACGGGGTTGACGAGGGTGAGGCTGCGGACGGCGGTGGGTTGATCGCGGAGCTGTTGGAGAACGATGCCGCCGCCCATGCTCCAGCCGACGAGGTGGACGCGGTCGAGGGCGAGGGTGTCGAGGAGGGCGCTGAGGTCGTCGCTGTAGTCCCGGACGCCGCGGGTGGCGTCGACGGGCAGAGGGTCGGTGTCGCCGAAGCCGCGGAGGTCGACGGCGAGGGGGCGGTAGGCCTGGGGCAGGTCGAGCATGGTCTGCTGCCAGAAGGTGGCGGCGGAGACATTGCCGTGGACGAAGAGGACGGGTTCACCGGTCCGCTCGGGGAGTTCGAGGAGGTTGAGGGTGAGCCGGGGGGTGGTGATCCGTCGAGCGTGGATGCCGGGCAGGAGTGCGGGCGGGGTCATGGTTCGTCCTTGGGAGTGGCAGGGTCAGCCGAGCCAGGCGGCGATCTGGGCGCTGGCGGAGGAGTGCCAGCCGAGCTGGAGGTGGTTGGCGGTGGAGATGAGGGCGGTTCCGGCAACGTTGGCGATGCCGGTGCGGTCGAGGGCACTGTTGACGAAGACCACGCCGTCGCTGGGTCCGCGGTTCTCGTTGTAGATGCCGAGGACGCTGGGGGATCCACCGGCGAGGAGGTAGGTGGCGACGGTGCCGGGGATGCCTGCCTTGTGGAGGGGGGCGATCAGGGAGCCGGCGTCGATGGCGGTCTGGATGCCGCTGCCGGAGGTGTAGAAGCCCTGGCCACCGTGGTAAGTGGTGTACCAGTCCTGTTGGGTCATGTCGATGCCGTAGGTGGCGTCCCAGCGGGCGAGCATCTGCCGCTGCCCCGGATAGACGTCGTAGCCGTCGGTGGGGGCGAAGGCGAATTCGGGGTGAGCGGTGTAGGTGCCGTAGCAGGTCATGTAGAGGTGGGGCGAGGGGGCGTTGACGCTGCCGCCGCACTGCGGCCAGATGCTGAAGTCGTGGGCCCAGCCGTGGGCATAGGGATAGTCGTACCCGCCGTTGGGGCCGCCGAGGGTGATGAGGCGGCGTACGTCTCCGGCGTAGGGGCGTCCCCAGGTGGGACGCAGTGAGGAGACGTAGGCTCGGGTGGACATCTCCCCCTTGCTCCAGCCGACCAGGTCCACCTGACTGACGCCGAGCCGGTCCTTGATGACGGCGATGGCGTCGCCGACCTGCTGGGCCTGCATCAGGTTGTCGCCTTGCTTATGGGCGAAGTTGACGGCGAAGACGCGGTAGCCGCGGGCGGCGAGGTACTGCATGAGTCCGGTGCTGGGGCAGGAGGCCGTACCGCAGCCGTAGCCCCCGGCTTCGCCGGGGTTGGCCCAGGCGCGGTCGGCGTTGTCGTTGGCGCCGTGGACGAGGAGGACGGGGGTCTGGTGACTGCCGCTGTTCCAGCCGGGCGCGGAGTAGAGGAGGAAGCGGCCGGAGTAGGGCTGCTTGACGCCGCCGAAGAAGGTGCGTCGCTGACCGTCCTGGTCGCCACGGCCGTCCTGGGGGTACTGCTCGGCATGGAAGCCGCTGGTGGTGTCGAGGTAGCGGTCGACGCGGTCCCAGCCGTTGGCGACGGTGGTGTAGGTGGCCTCGAGAGTGAGGTAGCCGGGTGGGGCGGCGTGGGCCGATGTGGTGGCTGCTCCGAGGCTCAGCAGTGTGAGAAGCAGGCCGAGCAGGGTGCTCGTCGCTCTGCGCATTGCGGCTCTCCCGTCGGGGGTGGGCTCGGTGGTCCGGGTCCGCCACGGTAGGGCGGTGCGGGGGGACCGTCCCATGGGGTGAGCAGCCATAGATGCGAGGCGGAGGGGTGTGTCGTGTCACCATGTCCCGGGCCTCGAAACCCGGATCTTTATACCCGAGTTGCCGCATGGCCCTCCTCACTCCTTCGTGGGTACGCGCCAGGGTCCTCGGCCGATTCCTGAGTTTCGGGATCCGGGCGCCGGGACGCGAGCGGCGAGACCCGGGCGTCGGGATCCGAGCGTCTTCTTCGGCCTGCGGGTATAGGGAGGTGTGGGAAAACCCCCTGACCTCTCCGCCCCGTAACGGCGAGCAAGTACGGCTGATCGTGACCGCCTCGCAACGCGCCCGCCCGCCCGTACTCCCGGCGGTCCGGCCGGTGGGGAGCCCAGGACAGTTGCTCGGCGAACCCGACGACTGCCGGGAGCGGTCCGGCAAAGAGCCGTGCGGTCAGGCGTTCGGCCAGTTGCTCACCGTCGTCGTCCGGCCGGGCGGGCCGGCAGTCGTCGATGAGCTGCCAGAAGGTGTTCTCGTCCATGGCGTGGATCGTGCCGGACGGCACCGACAGCGGCCGGCGGCCCGGAAGACCACCCGGCTCAGCGGTGTCCGGAACGCTCCGGTCAGTGGCTCCCCGCCCATGCTGACCAGTGGGGCGTGAGCGGGACTCCGAAGTCCGTCAGTTTCTCCAGGACGTAGTCCCTGGTCTCGTCGGTCATGAAGGGGTAGGCCGCGTCGAGCAGGAGCTCCAGCACCTGGAACCAGAACGCGTCGTTCAGTGTCGTGTCCGTGCTGCGCAGGCCGAGATCGACGCATGCGAAGCAGCGGCGCAGGAGATCCTCGTGCGCGGACGGAAGCCTCAGCGCGGGCATCACCAGCGGGTCGGCGAAACCTTCCCTCAGGAACGGGAAGAGAAGCACTTCCCCGTCCGCGTCCTCCTGCGCCAGGAGCCGGATGGGCTCCGCCGTCTCGGGCACCGTGTCCAGGAGAATCTCCTGCACGTTCGAACGCGTCATGGCGGACGCCGGCATCCAATCACCTTCTCGATAGAACTCGCGGTGCGAAAGTACAACGCGCCGCCCCGCCCCCGCCGCCTCGAGCGGGGAGGTCAGGCGATACAGGCGTTCGGGTTGTCGTCACACGGGGACGACATGCTGCTGTCCGACACCCGGAACGGATCGATCATTCCCTCGAAGCATCTACCACAGACCGCCGCCCCAGCCGTGCTCCTCGATCAGGGCCGGCGCCTCATCGGCTACGGGCATCCCAAGGACCGGCGGGTGGACCTCAAGCAGGCCCAGGCCGGGCTCGCGGTGTCGGCCGACGGCGGCATCCCCGTCCATGCCCGTGTCTTCGGTGGCGGCGCGGCCGAGGTCACCGCCGGGTCCGCCCCACCGGCCGGATGATCTTCTACCACCTCGGCTGACTCGGTCGCTGGTACACCAGAACCCACGCCGCCGGGCGCCCGCCCCCTGCTGTCTCTGTGCTCGGGTGTCGGACCCAGGGATCTCTCGGGGTTGTCCCCCACTGAAGTCCGGGGTTTATCCGGTCGCCCGGACGGCGCCGGCTCCGTAGGTTCTGCGGTGGAATAAACACCGTTCCACACATCAGCCTACGGAGGCCCCCCTAGTGACCGCCCCATCGCGCCGGCAGCCGCGCACCCTTCACCCTCTCGTCGCGGCCTTTGTGCGGTTCGTCGTGTGTGGTGGCGGTGTGGGGCTTGCGTCGAGTGGGGCGCTCGTACTGCTCAGCGACCGGATACCGATGGCTGTCGCCAACGCGCTGGTCACCGTCGTTTCCACCGTGATCGCGACCGAGTTGCACGGGCGGGTCTCCTTCCGGAGCGAGCGGAAGGGGTGGGGGGTCCATCTTCAGTCCGGGGTGACGGTCGCCGTGAGCTATGCGTTCACGACGGGGGCGCTGCTCTGTCTGTACGCCATCCGGTCCGAGCCCTCGGCCCTGGTCGAGCAGACGGTCTATCTGTCGGCGTCCGCTCTGGCGGGGATCGGACGGTTCGCGCTGCTGCGGGTCGTCGTCTTCGGCGACCGGAAGCAGACCCTGTCGCGCGATGACTCGCTGAGCAAGGCTGCGGTGACGATGGCTGCGTGAGGGTTTTGGCACCCGGGGCGTCCCGTCGGATGCGCGTCGATCCGTCGCCCCCCTGTCAGCTCTGCTCCGCCCCCTTGGTCGGCGCGGTGGGTCGCGCTGGTTGACTATCGTGGCCGGTCGCGTGGGCGGCATGGATCCCACGGGTGGGCCGGGGCGGATGAGGGGCGTGCGGATGGAGTACGGGCGGGCCGGGTGGGTGCGGGTGCCGGTGGGGGATGATGCGGCGCGATGGGCGACCCGGGGGAAGTGTCTGCGGGTCCTCGTCGTCGTGCACAACGTGACCGCCGCGACCCGGCTGCTCGATGTGCTGCCCCTGTTCGACGACGACTGGCGCGTCCAGTTGCTGGTGACCTGTACGGGCTCGTCGGCGTTCGCGGCCGGCACGGCCGAGTTGCTGGCCGACACCGGGGTGCCGGTCCTGCCGTGGGAACAGGCGGCCGAGACAGAGGTGGACCTGGTCGTCTCCGCCAGTTTTGGCGGCCAACTGGACGTTCTTTCGAGCAAGTTGGCGATCCTGTCGCACGGTGTTGGATACACTAAAAGGCTGGCGACACCGGACACCGGACACCGGACACCGGACACCGGACACCGGGTCGGGGGCGGGGGCGGCGGTGCCTGCGCCCGTTTTCGGGCTTGCGCCGGAGTGGCTCCTGTCGCGGGGGGCTCCTGTCGCGGACGCGCTCGTCCTCTCCCATCCCGAGCAGTACGAACGGTTGCGTATCGCCTGTCCCGAGGCGGCGCCGACAGCCGTACTCGCCGGGGACCCCTGCTTCGACCGGCTGCTCGCCGCCCGTCCCTATCGCGAGCGCTTCCGCCGTGCGTTGGGGGTGCGACCTGGGCAGCAATTGGTCCTGCTGAATTCGACCTGGAACCCCGAGTCGCTCTTCGGTGATGGCGGGGGCGGCGGTGACGTCGTGGCTGCGCTGCTGGACCGGGTCTCTGCCGAGTTCCCCGTGGACGAGTACCGGTTCGCCGCCGTACTGCACCCGAACATCTGGCACGGCCACGGACCCGGTCAGATCCGCGCCTGGCTCGATCGCGCGCGGCGCGGCGGGCTGGCGCTGATCGATCCGCTGAAGGGGTGGCGGCAGGCTCTGCTGGCCGCCGATGCCGTGATCGGGGACCACGGTTCCGTCACCTACTATGCCGCCGCCCTCGGCACTCCTGTGCTCCTGGGTGCCGCGCCGCTCGACGCCCTCGATCCCGATGCGCCGATCTCCGCGTTCATGCGGGAGGCGCCGCAGCTCGACCCCGACGCGTCGCTGTCGGCGCAGATCGAGAGACTCATCCGCGGTCACCGGCCCTTGTCGGGGCCTGCCGGGTTCACCACCTCCGTGCCGGGTGAATCAGCGGTCCGGTTGCGCAGGCTCTTCTACTCGATGATGGGTGCGCCGGAGCCCGGTTGGCCGGCTTCGCTGAAGCCTCTCCCGCTGCCCGATTACGAGGCCGGAGCGGCCACCGTCCCCTTTCACGTGCTGTCGCAGGTCCTCGGGCCGGTTGAGGTTGCGGTCAGTCGCCGGGCGGGCCCGCGGCCGATGATGGGGCCGGATCAGGACGGGGAACTGCATGTCGCCGTGCACGAGGACACCCGTGACGTGGACCAGTTGGATCTGGCAGACGTCATCTTCCGGGACGGGGCACCCGACGACCCGCGCTTCGGCTCTCCGTCGGTCTGGACCGCCGAGGTGCTCCGGCGCCATCAGGGCTGTTCCCTTGCGGCCTATGTGACCGGGCCGTCCGCGTGTGTGGTCCGGGTGCGTGGCGAGGAGCCGCTCCGGGTGGTGCCGGCGCCCGGCACCGATGCGGGAGGCATGTCCGGTCCGGACCCCGCCGCGTACGCCTCTGCCCTGTACGCCTGGCTGGCCACCGGCAGCCCCGACACGGCCGCAGCCGACAAGCGGCTGGCGGAAGCGATGGCCGAGGGGCTCTCCGTGCGGACAGGCACTCGGCTTCACCGGGTGCGGGTTGCTCCTCTGACACCCCCGGAATGACGGGGATGCCAGAGGCGGAAAAGGCTTACGGGGAGACGCAGCGTTCTCTCATGCGTCGCAGATGCGACAGGTGGTACTCCGCGCGCTGGCCGTCGAGCGTTGTGATCGCCTCGTCGATCAGCGGCAGTGCCGCTTCGGTGTCCTCTTCGTCCAACCAGGTCTCGGCCAGATCGGTGAGCGTCCGGGCCGTGTTGTACGTATCGCCGCTCGCCCGGAAGTGGCGCAGTGCGGTCCCCAGCCGCTCGCGGGCCTCCCCGCGCTGTCCGAGCCCGCGCAGGGCTCGGCCGCGATGGCGCTCCAACAGGGCCTGGGCACGCGGCAGGTCTGCGGTTCCCTCGTCGTGCGCGCCCATCGTGTTCAGGATGACGCCCGCTTCGTCGAAGCACTCGTGCGCCTCCTGGTAACGCCACTGACGCAGCCTGAGCAGTCCCAGGAACTCCACGGCCGAGGCGTGGCCTCGCTTGTGAGCGGCCGACTCCTCGGCCCGCGCAGCCGCCAGTGTCTCCGCCTCCGCTTCCTCCCAACGCCCCAACTCGGTCAGTGAGTGGGCCAGTTGGGCGTGGAGCGCACCGGCGTCGAGGCTTCCCGGGAGATGGACGTCGGCGAGACGCGCTCCGATGCGCAGCGCCGGCAGCAGCATCTCGTGGTGGCCCGCCTTGAGCTGCAGCGGCCACAGGGAACGGATCAGGCGTACGGCGATGTCCGGGTCGCCGGACTCCTCGGCGCAGCGAACGGCCTCGACCAGGTTGCCCAGCTCCGCGAGCAGCGCGTCGAGGGCGGCGCCCCGGCCCTCGTACCTCTGCCCGATCCGGTCCTCGTCGGGTGCCGGGACGCGCCAGCTCTCCGGGAGTGCCTGGTGAGATGCCGATGTCGCCAGGTCCGCATAGGCGAGCAGCGTGCGGGTGAGAGCTGCGGAGCAGGCCGCGATTCCGTCCTCGCGGATCGCCGTCGCCTCGGCGTGTGCGCGGACGCCGGGGCGGTAGTGATAGCGGCCGTTGTCGGTTCCGCTCCGGTTGCGTTCCAGGAGCATCCTGTCGGCGAGACCGTCCAGGAGTTCCGCCATGACCGCCGGGTCCTGGCCAGTGGCCCGTCCGGCCGTCGCGGCGTCGAAGGCGGGCCAGCTGCGCAGTGCCATCAGCCGGTACAGCTTGGCGGATTCCGGCGTCAGTAGCTGATAGTTGTCCTCAGCCGCCCCTTGTACCGGATCGCTGTCCGGTGCGGCCTGACGCGGCGGAAGCGTGGGGGCACAGAGCCGGTCCGCTGCGGCGCGCAGGGCGTACGGCGATCCGCCGCATCGTGCGAGCAGCGAAGGCAGCGTGGCGCGGGCCGCGGCGACGGTGGATTTGCCGGTGATATCGGTGAGCAGACGCACGGCGTCCTTGTCCGCAAGCGGACCGACGGGAACCCTTACGGCGTCGAGGCCGGGGAACGGGGTCCGGGCGACGACGATCGTGAACACCCCGGGCGCCGACGTGAGGAACGGTCTGACCTGCGCTGCGGAGTGCGCGTGATCGAGAACGACCAGGAGTTTGCGGTCCGCTGCGCAATGGCGGAAGAACTCACCGAGCCGGTCGGTGGCGCTCGGCATCTCTTCGTCCCGTACGCCCAGTTGGCGAAGCAGTGTGCGCAGTACGGTTCCGACGTCGCGTGCGCTCCCGGCGCCCCCGCCGCCGAGGTCGGCATAGATCTGACCGTCCGGGAAGAGCCGGGTCGGCCGGGATCCGAAGTGCACGGCGAGCGCGCTGGAACCCATGCCGTCCGGGCCGTGCACCAAGGCGAGCCGGGGCCTTCCGTCCGCGCGGCGGGTTGCCTCTCGCTGGAGTTGCCTCATCGCCTCCTTGCGGTCCGTGAAGAACCTTATGGAGGCGGGGAGGTGGGACTGCGCGGATCGGGCCGGATTCGGCCCTCCGTGCACCCTTGACGCGAACGCGCTCCAGGAGGCCGCGAGTTGCGGGTTCGTACGGATCTGCTCGTAGACCATGCGGGCCACGTCGTCCCGTTCCTGGGGTGCGACGGGCGCGGGGACCTCCCGCCCGACGATTCTCCGTACAACACCGCCGGTCGACTCCCAGGCCCACTTGCCTGCCTCGTTGGCCATCCCCGAACCAACTGCGCCCAGTACCGCCGAAATAGCCGCCACCGAAGTGGGATCGAGCATGTCGCGCACTCCTCGTTCCCGGTGTTCCGCGCGGTGCGCCCTCCCCGGCACCGCCGCTGCCACCGTGCGGATCAACGTTAGCGTCAGACGGGTCGCCATCCCTTGGACGTGGCAATGATGACCGTCCTGGCTTGACGCCGGAAATCCGCCCGCCCCTCAGGGTGCCTTGAACAGCTCCGGGAAGCGGGGAGCGAGCCAGGGTTTGCGACCCCAGGCAAGGACACGGCCGCGGGCCATGGCTCCCCATGGGTTGCACCGGCCGAGCGCCATCAGGAGGAAGGTGACCGGCTCGATGAGGATGGTGCAGTCCGGGCGGGTGGGCGGCTGCGGGGTGACGGATACGACGCCGTCGGTGAAGGTGACGCCGAAGCGGGCGCCGCCCCGCAGCCGGATCGTGTAGCGGGCGGTCAGCCGGGCGATCGCAGCGGCATCGGTCACCCGGGGCATCGCCGTGATGAGGAAGGGCAGCGCCAGCTCGACGCGGGTGCGGTCGAGCATGTGCGGGCGGCCCAGCGCACGGGCGAGGTCGTAACCATGGCCCAGCATGTGCGTCAGCAGGTACGAGCCCAGCACCGCCTTGGTCATCGGGCCCAACGGGGTGACCACGTTCGCGTCCGTGGTGCACCGACCCACCGCCGTGAGGTACGCGTCCGCGTGCATCACGATCATCTCGGCCAGCGGATCGGCGTCCCGCTCCCCGAAGCCGGCGAGCGCGCGCTCATTGGCTTCGGCCAGACTCTGCGGCGTTCCGTCGCCGTAGCTGCGTTCCTGCCCGGCGGCGATGTCGGCCATCAGCTCGTTGGCCTGCGCCAGATGCGCTGCCGCCTGCCCGAGTGTCCACTCCGAGCCGGGCACCGGAACGCCCGTGTCGGCAACCCCGCGAAGCACCGCGGCAATCTCCTCGGCGGTGGCGCGTATCGCCTCGCCGAGCCCTTCGGGCAGCGTGCCTCGTACATCGTGTCCGGCCACTGATTCCACATTTCTCCCCGCCTCGACCGCGTCCGTGCGCCGGATGCGCGCAGCCCTGCCGCGGACCTCGTCACGGATCACCCACGGTGCCCGCGGTACACAAGACCAGGTGGCGGGACCTGCGGCAAGAGCCGGAGCACCGGAATCGGTGTGCACGGCCCCCTCGTCCTCCGTACCGCAGCTGGTCACACCTGCCCCCTCCCCGACCCGGTATCCGCCGGGTCCGGACTGGCCGGTGAAGCGCTCCCTGGTGCGACCCGGCGGTCCGGCGCCGCGAGGGGCCCCGGTGAACTCATCTACGATCGTCCGCGTGTGCGCAAACGTCATAGTCGCCGAAGACGACGAGAAGCAGGCCGAACTCGTACGCCGCTACCTGGAACACGAGGGTCACGCGGTCACGGTCGTCGGGGACGGCCTGGCGGCCCTCGCCGAGGTCCGGCACCGGGAGCCCGATCTGCTGGTGCTCGATGTGATGATGCCGCGGGCCGACGGTCTGGACGTGGTACGTGTGCTGCGCGCCGAGCACCGGGAGCTGCCGGTGCTGATGCTGACGGCCCGCAGCACCGAGGACGATCTGCTGCTGGGTCTGGATCTCGGTGCGGACGACTACATGACGAAGCCGTACAGCCCGCGTGAGCTGATGGCACGCGTGCGGACGCTGCTTCGTCGCACCCGGCGGGTTGCGGCAGGTATCGATCCCGCCGCGGATGAGGTACTGAGGGTGGGTGCGCTCGTGGTCGATCCGGTCCGGCACGAGGTGTCGGTCGAGGGCCGGTTCGTGGAGTGCACACCCGGTGAGTTCCGGATCCTCGCCGCCATGGCGGCCGAGCCCGAGCGGGTCTTCACCCGGCAGCGGCTCCTGGAGGAGCTGCACGGCTTCGACCGGTACATCAGCTTGCGCACCGTCGACGTGCACATCATGAACCTGCGCAAGAAGATCGAGCCCGCACCGCGTCGGCCGGCCCGGCTGCTCACCGTCTTCGGTGTCGGCTACAAGCTGACGGACCCGGCGAGGAATGCTTCGCGTGCGTCGTAGCAGCCGGGCGCGTGGTGTGTCCCTTCGACGTGAGCAGCGGGCACGACTGCCGCTCCGCAAGAGTCTGTTCGGCCGTCTGCTGGCGGTATCGGCGCTGGTGGCGGCGTGTTCGGTGGCCGCCACCGCCTGGCTTGCCGTACAGACCACCTCCGGCGCCATCAAGCAGGAACAGGGTCAGAACCTCACCGCCGACGCCCGGATCTACAACACCCTGCTCGGATACGCGGCGACCCACCCGACCTGGGACGGCGTCGACAGCACCGTGCACGACCTGGCGCGGCAGTCCGGTCGGCGGATCGCCCTCACCACCGAGCAGCGCCGGCCACTCGCCGATTCCGCCACCCGGCCGTCCCCGCCCGCGCTGCCGCCCGAGGCTTCGGCGATCGTGGATCCGCTGTCCGTCGACACGACGCTGTCCCAGACGGTGGGCCGGGCCGGCGTCACGGCCGACCGTGTCGACCCGCGCGCAGTCGGTCCGTTCCGGCTGCCCGCGGCCGAGCGTACGTCGTTGCAGCGTGCCGCAGACCGGAGTGTGGCGTGCCTGAATCGGTCCGGGGTTGCGGCGGATGTGGTCCGGGGACCGAGTGGGCGCCCGCGCATCGAGGTCGTGGGCAACGATCCCGACCGGGTGCAGGGCACCAGATGCGCATCCGACGAATTGGACGAACCGACAGCGACCGAGCGAAAGGCGCTGGGGGCGCTCAATCAGCTCGCCGATGCCTGCCTGAAACGTCAGGGCCGCACGGGCGTGCGGCTCAATCCGGATCTGTCCTGGGGCGACGGTCCCGAGCCGATGCCCAGCGCCGGCGTCTCCGCCCGAACGCCCGCCCCCGCGCCGAGCGTCCGCAACGGCGACGACGACCGGGCCACCGCATCCTGCGTGGGGACGGCCCGCCGTGAGCAGCTCAGTTCCTATGTCGCGTCGCCCGCAATGCTGTTCATCGGCGACGAGGGCGGCACGACCGTGCCCGGTTTCGATCTCTCCCCGACGAACACCGCGAAGATCGCGGGTGCCGCGGCGCTCGTCCTGGCGCTCACGGTCGGAGCCACCATGCTGGCCGGGGCCCGGCTCGTGCGGCCGCTGCACGCCCTCACCGGTGCGGCACAAAGGATGCGGGACGGGGAGGACTCCGCGCCGGTGCTGGTCACCGACGACAACGAGATCGGGCGGCTCGCCGCGGCCTTCAACGACATGTCGGCCCACCGCGCCCGCCTCGAAGGACAGCGCAAGGACATGGTCAGCGACGTCGCCCACGAACTGCGCACCCCACTGAGCAACATCCGCGGCTGGCTGGAGGCAGCGCAGGACGGTCTGGCGGAGCCCGACCCGGCGTTCATCTCCTCGCTCCACACGGAGGCCGTTCAGCTGCAGCACATCATCGACGATCTCCAGGATCTGGCCGCGGCCGACGCGGGTGCGCTGCGGTTGCACCCCGAGCCGCTACGCATCGAGGACGTTCTGGGCCAGGTCGCCGCGGCCCACCAGGGGTGGGCGGAGACGGTTGGAGTCACATTGACCGTCCTCGCGGCGACGGCCGGCACTCACGGTCCCGAGCTGACGGCCGATCCGGTCCGGCTGCGTCAGGCCATCGGCAACCTGGTCTCCAACGCGGTGCGTCACACCCCGGCGGGTGGAAATGTCACATTGCATGCGTACGGGTCCGAGTGCGCGGACCAGGTCGTGGTGGACGTCACGGATACGGGCAGCGGCATCTCGGCCGAGGATCTGCCCCATGTCTTCGACCGCTTCTGGCGCGCGGAGAAGTCCCGCAGCCGCCGCACCGGTGGCAGCGGGCTGGGCCTGGCGATCGTACGGAAACTCGTCGAGGCGCACGGCGGCTCGGTGAGTGCGGTGAGCGTCGAGGGGCAGGGTTCGGTGTTCACGCTCCGGCTGCCGGCAGATCCTGCGCAGGCGGGGTCGGGCGAGTGGGGAGAGGCTGATGGGCCGGGCGAGTCCCAAGGAGCCTCGACGGGCGTGTCGGGGAGCGCGGCAGGCGGCTGCGAGCGCGGGAGCGGCGCGGGCGGACCCCAGGGTGTCGTGAGCGGCCGTGGAAGTGGTGCGGGCCAGGCCTGATGCGATGACCACAGCGATCTGACAGCTTCTTCATGACTTCACGCCAGCCTGTCGGCATGCCTTGCGCCCGGTGCGAACCGGCTTCCGGGCACTACCGAGGCCGAGGTGACCTCCGTGGTGTGGACACACCTGACAATCGATCTTGTTGATCCCGGAAGGTGTAGATCTACGTGGCACAGCCCTGGAAGTACAGTGCGGAGTTCCGGTCCGACGCGATCGCGTTGTGGCGGGCTTCGGCCGGCAGGCGGACGTTCAAGGACGTCGCGGCTGATCTGAATGTCAACCCCGGGACGTTGCAGGACCTGGGTGCGTGATGCCGACGGCCGTCCGGTCGCTGGCGGCGCGTCGCAGGACACCGAGGCCGAGTTGGCCCGGCTGCGGGCGGAGAACGCGCGGCCGGTCAAAAGGCAGAGAAGGAATGGCAGCCGGAGCGGGAGATCCTGCGTCGGGCAGCGGCGTATTTCGCCCGGGAGATGAAGTGAAGACCGCCGCTTGGGACTTCGTCTCCACCCGTGCCGAGGTGTTCGGCATCAAGCGGATATGCCGGGTGCTGGAGGTCTCCCGCTCGGGTTACTACCGGTGGATCGCCGACGCCGAGGCGCGGGCGGGGCGGCAGTTCGAGGAGGACGCCCTGATCGAGGAGATCCGCGAAGTCCATGCCGAACACCGCGGGAACCACGGCGCGCTTCGAGTCCATGCCGAACTGCGCGGCTTCGGCCCTGGAGCTGCTGGCGCAGCACCGGCCCGCGACCGGGCCCGGTGACCAGCCCCTCAGCGTCCTCGAAGCACTCCATACGTGCCATGGCCCGCCGCTGGAAAGACCTTCACGACGAGGTCAAGGAGCACGACACGCTGCTGGGCGAGCTCACCAAGGCCCACGCGCCCGACTCGGTCGACGCCTTCGGCATCGGCGAGGACACCGCCGCTGAAATACTGGTCGCCGTCGGCGACAACCCCGAGCGCATCCGCTCCCAGGCCGCGTTCGCCAAGCTCGCGGGCTCTGCCCCGTCCCGGCCTCGTCCGGCAAGACGAACCGGCACCGGCTCAACCGCGGCGGCCACCGACGGCTGAACTCCGCGCTCTACCGCGTCGTGATCGTCCGCATGCGCTTCCACCAGCCCACGATCGACTACGTCGCCCGGCGCACACGCCGAGGGCAAGACGAAACAGGAGATCATCCGCTGTCTTAAGCGATACCTGGCCCGGGAGATCTACCAGCACATCAAGGTCAAGCAACCGTCCAAAAAAGCGACTTGACGAACCATAGGAGCGTCAACGCCCTGGCCGAGAGTTTCTGGCAGGGACTGAAGCGAGAAACAATGTACAAGAGAGTATCCGTGACAATGTCTCAGGCGAGGCTCGAGATATTCCGGTGGCTCACCTACTACAACGCCCGTCGCCGACACAGCGCGCTCTACTACCTCTCCCCGATGGAGTTCGAACAGAACCACCACAGGACAGCTAAACTCTCACTCGCAGCATGACCCCCTGCGTCCACACTCCGGGGGTCACCTCATCAGCCCCTTCCCACCCCGATCACCGCTCGGTGGATCCAGGATGAGACCAACATACTTCTATGGATTTTCCGGGGCTCATGACACTAGCCGGGGCGCCACCAACCGTGATCAACTCCCTTGCTGAGCATGGCAATAGGGCCGGGCCACGGCGTCATGGACCGCGCAAGGGAAGAAACGAAGTGGGGACGAATGAAAACGAGAAAGGCGCTACCAACGAGAAGTTCGGCCGGTAGCGCCTCAATCGGGTCAGGCTTTTTTTACCCGGTCATTCGCAGTCAGTCGGCCGAGGTCCTTTCCACTACCCAGGCGATTCCTAGGATGACTGTCGAACAGAAGAAGAGTCGCTGGCCGTCCACGTGCCCGTAGAGCAGCGATGCCGTAACTCCGAGTGCGAAGACAACTGCCCCAGACCAGAACAATGCTCGCGATGTGATCTTTGGGTTCTTTTTCACGCGTTCCTCCTGGCCACGGGGTTGGCCGTTTCTTATGAGCAGCCAACGCCGTGGAGCTTGCTACTGAACTTGAATGTGTGATGTCGGCCTGATCGTGTCAGCTGGTCAAGGTCAGGCCGGTGCCTATGAGGCAGCCGTCGATGAGGTGCGGTCGGTACTGGGTCTTCTTGAGGCTGCGCTTCACGGCGGCGGCGAACTGGTCGAGGTTCGCGGCGGCGAGGTTGCCGATCGCCCGTTTCACCAGGGACCAGATGCCCTCCTGCGGGTTGAGGTCGGGTGCGTAGGACGGGAAATGGAAGACGGTCAGCCAGTCCTCGTTCGCAGCGATGAAGTCCTTCATCTGCGGCATGAGATGGGTGCGCAGGTTGTCCCAGACCAGGACGATGGGGCCTTTGAGCTGGTTGTGCGCCCGCACGATGAGGTCGCGGTAGTCCTGCCAGGTGAATCCCTTGGGTTCGCCCTTGCGGCCCCGGTGGACGCGAAAGCTGTAGATCAGCCTCGACCGGTCTCCGCGTCGGAAGCAGACCGTTCCCGCCATCGAAACCCGTCCGGAACGCCTGCTCCGGACGCGGACGACCGGCGTCTGGCCGATGCGGCCCAGGACCTCGCGCGTGGCGGCCTCAGCGACTGGCTGGCCTCGTCCTCACAGACGATCCAGGCCCCGCGGGCCGCCGCCGTACTTTTACCTGCGGCCACACCTCCTTCTTCCACAACTCCACAGCTCCGTCGTCACGTTCGATCGCCCGGCGGGCCGGCTGCTGCCACGACCAGCCATGGCGCTTCAGCAGCCGCCATGTCCCCTCAGCGGCAGTCGACGCGCGGTGCGCTCATCTTCGGAGGGCTGGACAAATCCCCCGGGGCCCGCGTGGAAGGTGTACTCGATGGCATCGGACTTGTTGTCCGCCTTGTCCACGGCCCGCACCTGCACGGTGTGAGTGCCGTTCTTGGGCGGGGTGATACTGATGCCCTTGGCAGCACCGGCCCCACCTGTGGCGACCTTGGTCCACGTCACACCATCCAGCGACCACTCCGCGGCACTGCCTGTACAAAACCGAACTCATCAAGCCCCAGCGGCCTCGGAAAGCCCTCGGCGACGTCGAGTTGGCCACAGCCGAGTGGGTCGACTGGTACAACCACAGCCGACTCCACGGCGAGATAGGCCATTCCCGCCCGCCGAATGTGACGCCGTCCACTACCAGCAGCAAAGTCCGCAGGTCACAGCCACAATCCAGAGTCTCTACCGAACCCGGAACGGTTCAGGGTGACCAGCAGCCGGTCGACTCTCGCCGGGGCCCTGCGCTCGGTCCAGTCGCGACGTGCGCGTCGGCTATTGTGCGATGCGCTTCGGGCTTCCGGAGTGGAAGTACCGCGCCACTGTCTGCGTAGACGCTGCATTCGTACCGTCGTGCCGTGTCGCAGCGCAGGTTGCCGTCTACAGGCGCGTCGGATGCGGCCGTGGGCCGCGATATGAATGGGGTGGGAATGTCCCGTCATCGAATGTCCAAAAAGGGCCGCTACGTCGCCTGGGCGACAGCGGGCGCTGCCGTCGTCGCAGGTGCCGGAATCTCGGCACAGACGACCATGGCAGCCACAAGCTGGCCCGCCCAGAAGACCTACACCGGCCGAGCGTTCGATACGTGCACAGCACCCTCGCTCAAAGCGATGAAAGCGTGGAACACCGGGTTTTACGGCGCCGCCGCCGTTTACATCGGCGGCAAGAACCGTGGCTGTGCCCAGCCCAACCTGACCGCATCCTGGGTGAAGTCGGTCAACTCCACCGGCTGGAAGCTCATACCGCTCTACGTCGGCGCCCAGCCGCCCTGCCAAAAAAGTGCGAACCGAGAAAGATTCACCTCCTCCACGGCCTCCTCCCTCGGCGCGAGCAACGCCAAGGACGCGGTGGCCAAGGCATCAGCGCTCGGGATGAAAGCCGGCAGCCCGATCTACCTGGACATGGAGCCGTACGACGTCACCAACAAAGCGTGCAATGATGCCGTCCTGACATACGTCCGCTCCTTCACCAAAACGCTGCGCAACGCAACCTACCGTGGCGGCTTCTACGGCTTCAGCAGCTCCAGTGCCAAGGCCATCGCCACCGCCGCAAACAAGACAGACCTGCCGGGAAACCTCTGGTACGCACTGTGGGACAAGAAGAATACGACCACCACAGACTGGCCGTGGAATTCCACTCAGTTCACCAACCACAGCCGCGGCCACCAGTACATGGTCAACAGCAAAGAGACCCGCGGCGGTTACACAATCACAGTCGACCGCAACGCATGGGACGCTCCTGTCGCCATCATCGGCTGAAACACTCCGCGCATGAAACCCGCTGACTCCGTGTGCGCGACGGCCGTAGAAATTCTAGCTGAGCCGCTGTCGACCTTCGCGGCACTGGAGATGCAGAACGAAGACGGACCGCCAGCAAGCCGGCCGCCTGGATTGGCGAGCGCGCAGATCCCCGCTTCCGCCCCGGGCGAGACTCCAAGTCGGTCCGGGACAGTCGACAGCGACACCCAATAGACCGCCGCTCACAGATGCCCCGCCGGAGCATTCCGGCGGGGCATCGTCGTCCCACGCGCTCTCACGTTGTCTGTGTTGTCGTCCATAGGCCGACATCCCGCAGCGACTGGAGCGTGGGCAGGAGCTGACGGCAAGGTGGATGACCTACTGACTATGACCCGAGTTCGCGACATCGGGATGCTGCTGCTCGCCCAGGGGCAGGCGGTCGAGGCCCACAGGATTCTTCGGCCGTTGCACGACGACCTGTGTCTGGTCTTCGGTCCCGGCGACGAGATGACCGAAGGGATCGGCGAGGCGCTGGCGCTGATCGGCCTCGATCTCGACGGTCCGGCCACCTGACCCCGTCTCCACCGTTCCGTCCGCCTTCCGGGAGAGTCCGCCCCATGCCCCACCTCGCGTTCGACATCGGATCCTGCGCAGGCGGGGTCGGGTGAGTGGGAGAGGCTGGTGGGCCGGGCGAGTCCCAAGAAGCCTCGACGGGCGTGTCGGGGAGCGCGGCAGGCGGCTGCGAGCGCGGGAGCGGCGCGGGCGGACCCCAGGGTGTCGTGAGTGGCCGTGGAAGTGGTGCGGGCCAGGCCTGATGCGATGACCACAGCGATCTGACAGCTTCTTCATAACTTCACGCCAGCCTGTCGGCATGCCTCGTGCCCGGTGCGAACCGACTTCCGGGCACCATCGAGGCCGACCTGGAATGGAGCCATGCCCATGCCCCACCGTCTGTCCCTGCGTACCGCCCTTCTTGCCGCTGTCGCGGCCGGCGCGGTACTCGTCCCGTCGACCGCGGCCTTCGCCGACAGCACGCCCGCACCGAAGCCGTCCGTCGAGCGGTCCGCCGCAGCCGCCCCGGCCGGTACCACCGCGCCCACGCGGGGCTCGGAGCCGACGGTTGTTCCCCGTGGCGGTGTTGCCGCGGGCGACAGTCCCGCCCCGGCCAAGGTCGAGCGTCCGGCCGCGGGCAAGCGTTCCGCTGGCGCCGCTCCGCGCGGTGGCGTGGCCGCGGGCGAGCGACCGGCCGGTACCTCGGGTGACAGCACCACCGCCCTTGCCGGGTCGGCCGCAGCCGCCGTTCTGGTCGCGGGAGCGGGAACGGTCGTGCTGCGCCGCCGCTCCGCCGCGCAGCGGGGCCGCTGAACTGCCGGCGCGTCAGTCCCTTCACGGCCACTGACATGCAAGGCAATTGACCGCGCACGGAAACCGACCGCGCTCAGCAGTTGACCTTCCCTTGTGGCGCCGCCCCGTCCCGGGCGGCGCCACTGCCCATCTCCGTCCCGTTCTGGAGCCCCCATGTCCCGTACGTCCATGTCGCTTTGGCATGTCACACTTCCGGTGCTCGCCTGTGTCGCCCTCACCGGCTGCTCCTCCGGCGCCGTGGATGCCTCGTCCGCCGCATCACGCGCCGACGGCAGTTCACCCAGCACCCCGGGCTCTCTCAACTCTCCGAAGGACACGGGGCCCGAGGGGACGCAGAGGCTCGAGAAGTCCAGGAAGCCGAGGTCCGCGGCGAGCCCCACCCATGTCAGCATCCCTTCGATCGGGGTGAACAGCTCGCTGATGCGGCTCGGTCTGAACGAGGACGGCACCGTCCAGGTCCCGCCCGCCGAGAAGGGCATGACGGTCGGCTGGTACACCGGTGGCGCCGTTCCCGGCGAGCGTGGCGCCGCGGTCCTCATCGGGCACAACAACACCCGTTTGGGGAAGGCCGTTTTCCACGATCTGAAGAAGATCGGCAAGGGCGCGGACATCGCGATCCGCAACGACCGGGGAGCGGAGATCCACTACAGGGTCACCGGCACGGAGACCGTCAGCAAGAAGGCCTTCCCGACCAAGAGGGTCTACGGTGCCACCGACAAGCGCGTCCTGCGTCTCATCACCTGCGACGGCGCCTTCGACGCACAGGGCCACCCCGTGGACAACCTCATCGTGTACGCCGCCCGGAGCTGACGGCGACCGCGACCGCGTCCCCCGGCGCGGCGCCGATCGCCTGCGCCGGCGTGTCCGGGCCCACCGGTCGGCCCGGCCACCAGAAGGCGGGGCCGACGTCGAGGGCGAGCGCCGGAACGAGGACGGAGCGGACCAGGAAGGTGTCGATCAGTACGCCGATCGCCACCACGATGCCGATCTCGATGAACGCCACCTGTGGAGCGCTGGTGAGGGCGGCGAACGTCGCCGCGAGGACCGCACCCGCGCCGGTGATGACCCCGCCGGTGGAGGTGAGGCCGGACAGGACCCCGCTCCGGTGGCCGTGATGCCCGACGTCCTCACGGATGCGGTGGATGAGGAAGATGTTGTAGTCGACGCCGAGGGCGACCAGGAACAGGAAGCCGATCAGCATGACCTGGGTGTCCACGGCGGGGAAGCCCAGGACGTGCTGGAACAGCTGCCAACTGATCCCGAGTGCGGCGAAGTAGGAGAGCACCACGGTCGCCATCAGCAGTACCGGCGCGACCACGGCCCTGAGCAGTGCGATCAGAATGACGAAGACCACGACGAGCACCAGCGGGATGACCACCCTGCGGTCGTGTGCCTGCGCCTCGGCCTTCTCCTGCGCCATGGCGGTGGGACCGCCGACCCGTGCGTCGGCATCGGGGATGTCATGGACGGCGGTGCGGATCCGGTCCACGGTGCGAGCTGCGGCCGCACTGTCCGCATGCGCCTTCAACACGGCCTTGGTGGCGGCGAGTTCACCGTCGGTGGAGATGGTGGCGGGCTCGACCTGGGCGACCCCGTCGATGTGCTTCAGTGCCTCGGCGACCGCCGGTGCGTTGGCGGCCCTGCTGATCACCTCGGCGGGCCGGCTCTGCCCGGCCGGGTAGTGGGCGGCGAGGAGTTCCTGGCCGGCGATCGAGCCGGGCCTGCCGATGACGAGGTGCTCGTCGTCCAGCCCGGTCCTCAGGCCCAGGGAGCCGAGTGCCAGCGCGGTGAGGACGAGGGCGGAGCCCGTCCACACCAGACGCGGGCGCCGGGATATCCGGCCGCCGATCCGGTCCCACAGAAGGCGGTTGGCGTTCTTCACGGCGACCCCGGCGCGCGGCACACGGGGCCAGAACACCCATCGGCCCAGCAGGACGAGCACGGCCGGGAACAGCGTGGTCATCGCGGCAAGTCCGCAGACGATCGCAACGGCACCGCCCGGGCCGAGCGTGTGGTTGAACCCGACGTCGGCCCGGGTGAGGCAGAGCAGCCCGATGCATACGGTCGCGGCCGAGGCGGCGATGGCCGGTACGGCCCTGCGCAGGGCGGTCCGCATGGCGTGGTGCCGGTCCTCGTTGATGTGCAGCTCCTCGCGGTAGCGGGCGAGCAGCAGCATCGCGTAGTCGGTGCCCACGCCGAAGAGCAGTGCGGTGACGACGATCTCGTTCCCGCCGCCGACGGTCAGACCGAATCCCTTGGCGAGCAGGGCGGAGACCGCCTGGGTGGTGAGGAAGGAGACACCCACGACGAGCAGGGGAAGCAGCCAGAGGATCGCACTGCGGTAGGTGATGAGCAGCAGCGCGGCGACCACCACGACAGTGATGAGGGTGAGCGCACGACCGGTGGACTCCCGGGCGTCCGCAGCGTCCAGCGAGTTGCCGGCGGGCCCGGTCAGCTCGGCCTTCAGACCGTCGGGCCGGTCGCCGGTGGCGCGGTCGCGCACCTTCTCGGCGTTGTCGGCGAGTGCGGTGCTGTCCTGCTTGTCGAGGGGGACCAACACGGTCAGGGCCTTGCCGTCCTCGGAGGGCCGGGCCGGTTCGACCGCTCCTGCCGCCAGGGTGGCGAACTCCTCGATGTCGGATGCGACTTTGGCCCGGTCCTGCGCGGTGAGTCCGCTGTCGCGGACGTAGACGACGATGCCGAGCGAGATCCTGCCCTCGTCGAAGCGGTCGGCGAGCCCGGCCACCTCGGTGGACTCTGCTCCACGGGGCAGTTCGACGGTGAGACCGTCCTTCTCGAGCTCCGAGAGCTGTCCGGCGAGCGGCACCGCGGCCACCACGACGATCAGCCAGACAATCAGCGTCAGCCACTTTCCTCTTCGTCCGCTAGGCATTCTCAGGAGCCGGTCGGCCCAATTGCGCGGTCCTGTCATGGGGGATTCCTCGTCCGTGAGTGGGAAATGTGCCGTGCGTTCTGGCCCGGTGCGGGCATGACTCATCGGGCGCAGCGAGCCGTTACGGCTGTGCGGCACCTGTTCGGCGAATGGCATGGCCGCGGCATCGCGATGCCGCGACTACCGCGTTTGTTTCGCTGCCGACCCGGCAGGGTGTCAGGAGTTCAGATAGGCGAGTACGGCAAGAACCCGGCGGTTGTCGTCGTCCGACGGCGCCAGACCGAGTTTGGTGAAGACGCTCGATGTGTGTTTGGTGACGACTTTCTCGCTCACCCCGAGCCGGCCGGCGATGGCGGCGTTGGAACGTCCTTCCGCCACGAGTCCCAGCACCTCGTACTCCCGTGGGGTGAGCCGGGTGAGCGGTTCGTCCCGGGCGTTGCCCCTGAGCAGTTTTGCCACCACTTCCGGGTCCATCGCACTGCCACCTGCCGCGACCCGGCGCACGGCGTCGACGAAGCGGCCGCTGTCGAAGACCCGGTCCTTGAGCAGATAGCCGACCCCGCCCGTGCCGTCCGCCAGCAGCTCGCGGGCGTACAGCTGCTCGACGTACTGCGAGAGAACCAGCACCGGCAGTCCGGGGATCCTGCGCCGTGCCTCGATGGCGGCGCGCAGTCCCTCGTCGGTGAAGGTGGGCGGGAGCCGCACATCCACCAGTGCGACATCCGGCCGGTGCTCGACCAGTGCGTCGAGGAGTTCCGGGCCGTTGTCCACTGCGGCGGCGATTTCGAAACCGTGGGCCGTCAGGAGCCGGACGAGCCCCTCTCTCAGAAGGAAGAGGTCTTCGGCGAGAACAATGCGCACGGAATCTCCATCGTGGTCATGGTCGGTCCGCCCTGAGGGCTGTTGACGGAAAGCACTCCGTCGAATGCGGCAATGCGGCTCTCGATTCCGCCCAGCCCTGTTCCCGCCGCTACCGTCGCACCACCGCATCCGTCATCACCCACACTGATGCGCAGGGCCTCGCGTTCGTGGCGGATATCGATCCAGACGCGATCGGCCCGGGCGTGCTTCGCCGCGTTGGTGAGCAGTTCACTGACCGCGAAGTAGGCGGCCGACTCCACCGGGGCGTCGGGCCGGCCCGGCAGATCGACGGCGACATCGACCGGCAGCGGGCTGTCCAGCGCCAGGGCACGTACGGCGTCCCCGAGTCCCCGGTCGGAGAGGACCGGCGGATGAATTCCCCGTACCAGATCACGGAGTTCACCGAGCGCCTTGGAGGATGATTCCCTTGTCTCCAGCAGCAGTGCGCGGGCGGCTTCGGGGTTGGTGTCCAGCAGTTGGCCGACGGCGTCCAGGTTCATTCCCATCGCGACCAGCCTGGCCTGTGCGCCGTCATGCAGATCGCGTTCGATCCTGCGGAGTTCGGCGGCCTGACTGTCCACCACTGCCCCTCGGGTCCGAGTCAAATGACCTACACGTGCCGTGAGTTCGTCACCGATCCGCGGACCGAGCAGCTTGCGGGTGAAGCAGGCGTGGGCGATGAGCAGCAGGGGTCCCGTGCGGAGTCCGAGCCAGATGAATCCGAGACCGAACAGGGGCATCAGCCAGGTGCGTACACCTCGTTCGCCGCTCACGTCGATCAGTCCGGCGTAGTGGTCGTGATAGCCGGCGGAGACGAGGGTGTCCCAGAGGAACGGGAGAACCAGCCCCTCGAGTCCGTACACCAGCAGTGCGGCGGGCAGGAGCGCGAGGACGGTGCCGATCACGGGGTCGACGATTGTCCAGAGCGTGTCCCGCAAGGTGGCCGGGTCCTGGAGCAGCCGCAGGCAGTGCCCCCAGCGTCCCGCGAGGCCGGGCCCCGGCTCGGGCAGTTCACGGTACGGCTGCGCGATCGTCACCCCGGACCAGTCATGGGCCAGCCTGCGGGAACGGTTGGCCAGCTTGCGCACGGCCGCCACGACGACGGGGAGAAGCAGGACGCCCGCGCCGAGGCCCAGAGAGGCCGTCGAGAACACCATGAGTGCGAAGAGGGCCGCCTGCGGCACTTTCTGCGCGGCCAGCACGAGCCCGCGCAACGGCGGCTGCCAAAGTGCGGGTGATGCGACCCTCTTCATTCCGGCCTCCTCCTGCGGGCTCCCTCGATCCCGTCGCAGATGATTCTGCTGTGAGGAGGCTACGAAAACATTGGGCCTGCCACCCTGGTTCGAGGGGGGACCTAGGCCCCCTGTCTTCATCCGGGGAAGCACGCACCAGGCCCGGGGTGTGCGGGAGACGGCCCGGGTTGCACCGCGGACGGGAAGTGCCCGGATCGGCGCCGCGAGTTCCTGGTGGAGGCCGGGGTGTGTCAGGCATCGTAGGCGGGAGGGCCGGGCCGGGGGCGTCGCAGTGCCAGGGCCGCCAGCGCCGCAGGGGCGCCCTTCGGTCCGCGGATGCCCGGGAAGGCGTTGATGTCGACGACGACGGGCGCCCCCTCGCGGTCCAGCAGGTCGACACCGTAGACATCCAGGCCGAAGACCTCTCCCGTGTGGAGGGCGAGTTGGGTCCAGGCCTGCGGCAGGTCACGGACCAGTGGCGCGGACTGCGCACCGTCCGGCGGGGCGCCCACCGGTGCGGGGCGCACCCCCGCGAACACCTCCCCCGCGATCACCCACAGCTTGTGGTCCCAGCCACTGTTCGCGACGAACTCCTGCAGGACCACGGGCTCGTCCGGCCACTTCGCGGCAAGGTCCCGCAGCTCGTCCGGGCCGTCCACGCGGGCGACCAGGTCCGCGCGCCGACTGTGGCGGCTCTTGACCATGAGGGGATAGCCGCACTCCGGCCACTCCGCCCCGTGGAGGGATTCGGACAGCGTGTCCAGGGTCCTGGTCCGGGGCATCGGCAATCCCGCGCCATCGGCCACGATGGCGATCCGGCTCCTGTCCTGGCACAGCTCCGTCGCGGCGGCGGAGTTCACCACCCGGGCACCGTGTGCTTCGAGGAATCGGGCAAGTTCCAGTGCCCGGGGGGTGTGAGCCTTGAGGAGGTAGACGTCGGCCAGATCACCCGGGATCACCAGTTCCGACGGGGATCCCGTTCCGGTGTCCGGGTTCAGGAACGTCACCCGGTGCTCCGCCTCGATCAGTACGGAAGAGGCTGCGGCAAGCAGCGGATGAGCCGGCTTGTCGGTCAGCAGACACACCCTCATATCCGGGCGGCTCCTGGTGCGGCCGCCAGCCTGTCCGCTTCGGGGTGCGGGTGGGACTGTCCGTGGGGGGTCTGCGGCTGCGCGGGAATGCGCGGAGCGAAGGCGGGCGCGCCCGTCCTGGCAGCGCCGCCCGTCCTGGCCAGGTCGAGGACCGCTCCGGCCAACCGGGATACGGCATCGGGGACCTGACGGAAGCTCGGGAAGTCATTGATGTCGACGATCACGGGGCCGTCGGGGCCGAGCACCACGTCGATGCCGTACAGGTCGAGGCCGAAGACCGCTCCCACCTTCGCCGCCGCTGCGGCCACCTCGGCGGGCAGGGGGACGGCTCCCTCCTCGACCGGCCCGTCCGGGTGGAGCGGGGAGCGTCGCAAGGTCGCGTGGAACTCGCCCGCGAGACAGTAGACCTTCAGGTCGGAACCGGGGTTGGGCACGTAGGGCTGGGCGATCAGTTGACCCTCCCCCGCCTGTTCCGCATCCGCCAGGGCCCCGGGGTCCGGTACGAGCCGCACCCCCCGCCCCGAGCTGCCATCGGCAGGCTTGACCACCAGAGGGAAGAGCTCGTCGGGGATATCCGCGAACAGCGTGGCCCTGGGTGCCGAATAGGTCACCGGAACCGGTAGCCCGTGCTGCCGCGCGATGACCGACGTGAGGACCTTGTCGCGCACCGCGCGGATCGACCGCGCATCGTTCACCGTGGTCAGGCCCACGGCCGCCGCGGCCTCCAGAAGGGTGAGCCCGGGGCCGCCGGACACGGTCTTGAGTACCCAGGCGTCATGGGTCCCCGCCCGCACCTCTTCCGAAATCCGCAGCAGCGAGCCGCCGGGGCGCACCACGTCCACCTGGTGTCCCCACGACGACAGTCGTCGGACCACGTCAAGCGGCATGCCGTCATGCCGGTACAGCTCTTCGACGAGGAAGCAGAGCTTCATCCCAATACCCCTCGGTGCCCCCATGACTGATGAGGGCACAACGGTGCCTCGCGGTGCTCTTCCGAACACCACCAAAAGGGCAACGCTACGTCACGCCCGCCCCAAAGCAACCGCCACCGGGGGTTACTGATGGTGCGTTCCCTCGTCCGAACAGACTTCGTCGGGCGCGGTCTCGGAGTGTATGGCCTTGCGCCGACCGGGTCCGCCACCGGGTCACGGAGGACGGATCTGTCTTGAGGGGCCGACACCGTGGCGCGTACGGGCCGACCCGCGGGCGCGCCCGGGGTCACGAGGATGGGCGGGGCGAGGGGGCGTCGGTACTGTCGACGGTTCGCCGGGATCCTCACCGTCTGCGTCAGCGCATACACGTGATGGGCCGCCCCCGAGGAGGGATGCGGCCCATCAGTCGTGCGGTCTGAGCGGCGATCGCGCCAGAGAACGCGGAGGCCACCGCGCAGACCCTTCGTCCGCGATTAGCCATGACGACTGAGGATTCCTGCCTTGCGGCCTGAGCGGGAAGATCCGCCCGCCCCTCAGGGTGCTGTGAACAGCCCTGGGAACTCCAGCGGTCCACCGGCCGAGCTGATCCCACTGCCCCGGCGTCGACAGTGTCACGCCGGGGCAGCCGCAGCCGTCAGGATCCGTCTTCCGCCGCCACTGGCTTGGGGATCAGGAAGGACGCCACGGTGGCGAGTCCCAGCAGGACCACGCCCGCGATCATGCCGGCGACATAGCCATCGGTTGATGCCGGGTCGGCGGGCTGGAAGGCCGTCTGGACCGCGTAGAGCGCCGCGAAACTGAGCCCGGCCCCGAGGTTGAACGCACCGGCGTTCAGCCCGGGCAGGAATCCGGGGTTCTCGCGCGGGGACAGCACGATGCCGAGGCCGTTGAGCACGATGTTGCCCACGCCGGCGTAGGTGATGCCGACCAGTAGCGAGGCCACGAGCAGCAGGGCACGCGACTGGTCGCCCAGGGTGAAAATCATCAGGACGACGGAGGCGGCCGCGCCGATCAGGCCCAGACGCAGGATGCGGCGGTAACCGAAGCCGGCGGCGAGCCGGCCGGCGATGGGACCCATGGCAAGCCCGGCCAACGCGTACGGCGTGAGCGTCCACCATGCGGACTGTTCGGCGGACATGCCGAGGCCGGCGTGTGCGTCCTGGGCGAACGCCGGGATCAGCCCGTTCATGACGGCGAACACGCCGGTCATGGTGAGCACGGTGGTCAGCAGCGTCGCCCAGGTCGCGCGCTGTCGCAGGTGCCGGGTGGCGACCAGCGGGTGCCCGCTCCTGCCCTCGGTCCGCCAGAACAGGGCGAAGGCGATCGCGGCCACGACGACAAGGACGGCGAAGAGCAGCCAGTTCGCGGCGCCGAGCTTTCCGGCCTCGTTCAGCGCGATCAGCAGTGCCCCGACGGAGACGACCAGCAGTGTGACGCCGGGCCAGTCCATCCGGGACGCGGCGGCCGCCTTGGACTCCGGCGTCATGGTGGCGACCAGGACGGCGGCGATCGCCGCCACCACGGCCATCACCCAGAACACCGAGGCGAAGCCGTGCTTGTCGGCGAGGAACCCGCCGACGAGGGAGTCGACCCCGGCGATACCACCGTTGACGGCGGTGATCACGCCCAGCAGGGTGCCGTACTTCTTCGGCTCGGTGACCTCGACCCGCAGCATGATCAGGCACAGCGGCACCGTGGGCCCTGACACGCCCTGGATGATGCGGCCGACGAACAGCATCGGCACGTTCTGTGCCAGCGCAGAGACCACGCAGCCGACCGCCATGAGCGCCATCATCGCGACCAGCACCCGGCGGCGGCCGATGATGTCGCCCAGCCTCGGCAGGAACAGCGAGAACAAAGCCGCGGAGGTGAAGAACGCGGTCTGGGTGAGCCCGATCTCGGCCGAAGTGGCGCCCAGACTGTCCTCGATGCTCTTCAGGGCCGGGCTGAGCATGCTGGCGTTCAGCTGGAAGGCGAAGCACGCCATGAGGAGCGCGGCGACCAGCACGCCCACCCGGACCGGACGCCGGTCGGTGACCGGCGGCGGCCCGCCCGGGGCGGCTTCGGTAGTGGTGAAGACGTTCATTCGGCGCCGTCACCGATCCGCGTCAGGGCGTCCACGACGAGGTCCCAGAAGCGCTCGTGGTCGAGCTTGACGGCGACCTGGGTGTGGCAGTCGGGCGGGGCGGGCGCCCGGAAGTCGGTCACGGTCATGCCGAGGGTCAGCCCGCCGGTGAGCTCGATGTCCACCGGGGCCTTGCGCACCGTCATGACGGTCGGGTCGATGACGTAGGCAACGGCGCACGGGTCATGCACCGGGGGGTGCTCGAAGCCCTGCGACTCAAGATAGGTGGCGCCGAAGAAGTCGAGCAGCTCGCCCACGAACGCGGCCGGCTTGGTGCCGACCGCGGCGATCTTCCTCCGCACCTCCGGGGTCGCGAGCGCCTGGTGGGTCAGGTCGAGACCCACCATGGTGACCGGCCAGCTCTCGTTGAAGACGATGTGCGCGGCCTCCGGGTCGATGATGATGTTGAACTCGGCGACCGCGCTCCAGTTGCCCTCGTGGTATCCGCCGCCCATCAGCACGACCTCGCGGACGCGGGAGGCGATGCGCGGCTCCTTGCGTACGGCGAGCGCGATGTTGGTCAGGCCGGCCGTGGGGACGATGGTGATCTCGCCCGGCTCATGGGACATCACCGTGTCGATGATGAGGTCCACGGCGTGGCGGCGGTCCAGCTCCAGGGTCGGTTCGGGCAGCACCGGGCCGTCGAGTCCCGACTCGCCGTGGATCTCCGGCGCCGTCTCGATGGTCCGCACCAGCGGGCGAGGACTTCCCGCAGCGAAGGGAATCCCGGTGATACCGGCGATACGCGCCACGGACAACGCGTTGCGCGTCACCTTCTCCAGCGTCTGGTTGCCGACCACGGTGGTCACGGCGACCAGATCCACGTCCGGGTTCCCGTACGCGAGAAGCATGGCAATCGCGTCGTCGTGCCCGGGGTCGCAGTCCAGGATGATCTTTCTGGCCATCAAATGAGCCCCTTCGCTCAGCTGAAGAGTTTGAGATGGATCTCGGCCAGCGCCGCAAAAGGGCTACTGCACAGAGCGCGCCGGTACGGTCCCCCGACCGCCGTTGCGGTCCACGCCGGCATGCGGCGCCGACTCACGGGCGGGCAGCGAAACAGACAGGTACCGCGCACTCTTCCTTGATCACGCGGTGGAAAAACGTTGGGAAAACGATCTGGGAAATCGTTCTCCGAGAACTTTGCGCACCGACGCCCACGATGTCAATGGGTGAAGCCATATCTCACGTTGTGACCTGTTTGAGACAGCGGATCGCACTCTGGGCACGAGGAAAGGCCGGTGATAACGTTTGCCAACTCCCCGCGGGCATCCGCCCGCTTCACGCGGCCGACCAGAAGAACAGGGCAGGCGATCCGAAGTGGCGGAAGTAACACTGCGAGACGTGGCTCGACTGTCGGGCTGTTCCGTCGCCACGGTGTCCCGGGTGCTCGCCGGCAGCCGTCCGGTCGGCGCGGAAACCGCCCGGCGAGTACGTGCGGCCGTCGACAGTCTCGGCTACCGGCCCAACCACGTGGCCCGCGCGTTGCGCAGCCGCTCGACAGGCACCATCGGACTCGTCCTGCCGCAGATCACCAACCCGTTCTACCCCACGCTGGTGCGGGAGCTGACGCGCGCTCTGCATACCCACGACCGTGCCGTGATCCTCGCCGACTGCGACGACGACCCGATGACCGAAGCGGCCCGGATCGACGCCCTGTTGGCACGGCAGGTCGACGCCCTGCTGGTCGTCCCGGTCGACGAGAAACGCAGCGTGGCCGCGGTGACCGCCGCAGCGGCCCGAGTGCCGCTGGTGCTGCTGGACCGAGGTTGCGGCCCCGGCGTCGCCGACTCCGTGGTCGTCGACAACGCCGCCGGCATACAGCTCGTGCTGGACCACCTCGCGGCCGCGGGGCGTCGCCGTCCGTGCTTCGTCGGGGCTGCGGGCACCGCCTCGGCGGCGGTCGAACGCCGCGCCGCGTACGAGTCCGGCGTCGGCGCACTGGACCCGCGGGCGCCCGGACGTGTCGAACTCGGTGAATTCTCCGTCGAATGGGGGCGGGCCGCGGTGGACCGGGTGCGCGCACACCGCCCGGACGCCATCGTCTGCGCCAACGACCTCATCGCCATCGGTGCACTGCAACGACTGCGACAGCTGGGAGTGGACGTCCCGGGCGAGATCGCCGTCACCGGCTTCGACGACATCCCCATGGCGAGCCTCACCGACCCCGGCGTGACCACCGTCCGCCAACCCGTTGCCGAACTGGCCGCGGAGGCCGCCCGGCTGCTGGACCGGCGGCTGGCCGGAGAGAAGGCGGGCCCGAGCCGCACGGTACGACTCGGTCCGGAACTCATCGTCCGCGGCTCCAGTACGACGGACTGCACCGGTCCGGCCGACGCCGCGTCCGGCGCCGACGCGGCGTGGGACCGGAAGCCCGCCAAAAACCCGGTGTCATGACGGCGGCCGGAGCCCGGGGCTGACCAGTTGCCACCCAGGCATCCCGATCCCCGCCTCCACGCACTCGGCACGCCGCACCGTGTGCCACTGCGTCGGCGCCCCGGCGGGACGACCGTTGAGCAGTCCCGTCTTCTTCACAGCACGGAGACTTCCTCCGCGCTCGGGAAGGACTCCTGCGCGCCCTGCCGGGTGACGGCTACCGCACCGACCCTGACGGCGAATGCGGCGGCCTCGGCGAGTTGCTCTCCCAGGCCGAGCCGCCAGGCCAGGGCGGCGGTGAACGCGTCGCCCGCCCCCGTCGTGTCCACAGCCTCGACCCTGGGGCTCGATACGGACACGACGTCACCCGTACGGCCGTCGGCGACGAGCGCGCCCGCCGCACCCAGCGTGACCACGACCGACCGCGGGCCGAGCTTCAGCAGTGCTCGCGCCCACTCCCCAGGTGTGGCGCCGGCGGCCTCCCCCAGGATGTAGCGCGCCTCGTGCTCGTTGACGACCAAGGGGTCGCAGGCGGCCAGCACGTGATCGGGCAGTGGTGCGGGCGGGGACGGGTTCAGAACCAGCCGGGTATCGCGGGACATGACACCGGCCACCTCGGCAACCGTCTCCAGCGGAATCTCCAGCTGTACGGACACGACCCTCGCCGCCTCGAAGAGGGGTCGGGCCGCCCGGATGTCCTCCGGGGTCAGCCGGCCATTGGCGCCCGGCGACACCACGATGCTGTTGTCGCCGGAGGGGTCCACGGTGATCAGCGCTACTCCGGTCGGCGCCCCGCCCACGAGGACGCCCTCGGTGTCCACCCCGGCGGCCCGCTGCGATTCGAGCAGCAGGCGGCCGTGGGCGTCGTCGCCGACCCGTGCCAGCAGCGCAGTGACGGCCCCGAGGCGGGCGGCGGCCACCGCCTGGTTCCCTCCCTTGCCGCCCGGGTGGACGGCAAGATCGGAACCGAGCACGGTCTCACCGGGCGCCGGCCTGCGTTCGACACCGATGACCAGGTCGGCGTTGGCCGAGCCCACAACCAGCAGGTCGTACCGGTGGTGGTCGTTGACGTGCATTGTTCCTGCTTTCCGAGGGTCGGACGCTGCTCAGGCGCTGTTCGGGAGAAGTCGGCAACATTCTTCTCGGTGACTACCTTGAACTGGCACCTTCACCATGCTATCGACCTTCATTCCCGCTGCGGCTCGCACCGCGTTCTGCACGGCGTCTGCCCAGTTCCTTCGGCCGCGACTGCGGCCGCCCTCGCCTCTGCCCGGGCACACGCCTCCGTCTGCACGAAGAAGGGGTTGCTGAACGGCGAACTCCACGATCTCCCGCCGGGCGGTGCCCAGTTCGCGCACCTTGGTCTTGCGTACGCCTTCGATGCGCAGCAACTCGTCCTGAGTGCTCACAGGTTGCTCCTCGGGTTCGAAGCGCGCTCGCCGCAGGAACTGCGTACGACAAGGCGGGCGGGAAGGGTGACGGACTGCGGGGACCGTCCCTCGATGAGGTCGACCAGGGCCCGCACGGCGGCTCGGCCGAGCTCGCCGGTCGGCTGGGCGATGGCCGTGATCGGCGGGTCGGTGTGCAGGAACCACGGGATGTCGTCGAAGGCCGCGAGCCCGATGTCCTGCGGGACGCGCAGCCCGCGTGCGCGGATCGCGTCCAGCGCGCCGAGTGCCATCAGATTGTCGGCGGCGAATACGACCTCGGGCGGTTCGGGAAGGGCCAGAAAGCGCTCGGTGGCGCGGCGCCCGCTGTCCGTCTGGAAGTCGCCCTGCCCGATGTAGGCGTCGGGCAGCGCGAGTCCGTGCTCACGCAGCGCCTCGCGGAAGGCCTCGACTCGCTCGTTGCCCGTGGTGGTGGCCGCCGGGCCCGCGATGATCGCGAGCCTGCGGTGACCGAGCCGGTGCAGGTGTGCGACCAGGTCCCGGATGGCGTCGCGGCCGTCGGCACGTACCACGGGGACGTCCACACCCTGGATGCAACGGTCCACGAAGACCATCGGTGTCCCGCTGCCCGCAGCGCCCGGCGTGAGCGGGGAGCTCCCGTCGGCGGGGGAGACGAGGAGCCCGTCGATCCGGCGGTCGAGGAGCGTGCGGACGTGATGTTCCTGCAGGTCGGGCTGCTCGTCGGCGTTCCCGATGATGACGCTGTAGCCGAGTGCGCGGGCCTCCTCCTCGACGAAGCGGGCCAGTTCGGTGAAGTACGGGTTGAGTACGTCACTGATGACCAGGCCGAGGGTGCGCGTCTGATCGGTGCGCAGCGAACGGGCGACGGCGTTGGGCCGGTAGCCGAGGACGTCGACAGCGGCGAGGACGCGTCTTTGCGCGTCGGGGCTGACGGAGGGATGGCTGTTGAGAACGCGGGAGACCGTGGCGACGGACACTCCCGCCTCGGCCGCGACATCCTTGATGCTCGCCATTTCCGGACCACCTCCTTGTGGTTTCCGTGAGCCTCGAAACCGGCGGTCCAGAGCCGTGGAATCGATTACAGCGACGATTGGAATCGATTACACGGCCGAAAACAAGACCTCGCAGGGCACTCGGGGCCGGATCGTGACGAAGGACACAGAGGGAGCCGGGGCGCGGTCCGGGGCAGCACACCCGGCGGCGGGCGGGGCGGCTCGGGACGGCGGCACCGGCCGGTCGCGCTCCTCGACGGCTCACGCGACAGCCGTGGCGGACTCCCGTCCCTGCGGGTGGTCACGTACAACACGTTCCTCCTGAGCCGGAACCTCCACCCGAACCGGGGACGGGACCGCTGAGCGGCGGAGGTACCGAAGGCATCCTTCTTCCAGGGCCATGACGTGGCCGTGCTCCAGGAGGCATGCGACAACTCCGCCTCGGACGCGCCGACACGGAGCGCATCCGCGCAATACCCGTACCGGACACCGGTGATGGGCCGGAGCAGTGGCGGCCGGGACGCCACGGGCGGCGCCCGCTCGGCCACCACTCCGGAGGACGGTGGCGTCACCGTACTGAGCAAGTGGCCGATCGTCCGCAAGGAGCAGTACATCCACAAGGACGCCTACGGTAGCGACCTGTGGCGCTTCGGCCTCTTCTACGTCGATTCGGTGGTGCTGCCGGCCCTCCTGCCGCCGTACACCTCGTACTCGGCGGACCAGAGCCCCTTCGTCACCGTCATGGAAAAGCTATCCCGGGCGCGGCCGGTGTGATGAACCTGGTCGTGCCGACCGCGCACTCTCCAGCCTGAACTCCGGCCTGTACTCCACCGGGCGCATCCTGCGCTCCATGGCACTGGCGGGCTCCGCGCCCAGGTTCACCGGCCGGATGGACAAGGGCCAGGTGCCCTACGGCGGCATCCTGCCGACCGCCGGTTTCGGTGTACTCGGCGTCGTGCTCAAAGCCATCCGCGGCGGCTGGCCTGGACGCCGAGCTGGAATCGGGTCTGTGCGCCCAGGACTTCCTGGAGGCGTGCGATGCGACGCGCCACCGTCCTTTCGCTGACGCCGAGTTCGCGGGCGATGAACTCGTCGGTGAGTCCGCCGCTGAGGTAGGTGAGAAGCTGCCGGGCGTCGTCGGTGGGGGCGGCACCGACGTCGTCCATGGGCTCGTCGCCGGCGGGGAGCGGAACGGCCATCTGCCAGTACGACTCGAACACGCCGATGAGGCCGTCGAGCAGGGCGGATCGCTGCACGGCGATGTGGTGGCGTCGCTGGTGATCGCGCGCGGGTGCGGCAACGACGGCGAAGCGGTCGTCACAAATTTTCAGGTTCAGCGCGACATCGGGGAAGACGCGGGCGCGTTCACCGAGGTTGACGCACGTCTGGATGGCCTCCCGGCCTATCGGGTCACGCAACACCTGGGTGCCGTAGACCACGGAGTACGCGACGCCGCGCGCGAGTGCCTCCAGACAGCCTGGCGCCACCGTCGGGGGCGCGGCGAGGCGGCCGGAGGGGCCGATGGACAGAGCGCGGACCTGGTGCGTCGCCTCGTCCTGCACGCGCCGGACAAGCGCTTCACCGGCCTCGTCCGTCCGGACTATCTCGATGTATCCCGGGCCTTCGGCGTGGTGGTCGCGCCAGAACCGCGCGAGTTCGTCGGCGCTGTCGCGCAGGGCTCCGAGTTCCTTGGCCCGGACTTCCGCGAGGGCGTCGAGCGCGGTGCGCGGGGGGCAGGCGACGAGCCCTTCGTCGTCCGGTTCCACCAGGCCCAGTTCGGTCAGTTCGCGGGCCGCCTCGACGACGGCATCCAGGGGCACACGCAGGATGCCTGCCAGCGCGGCCGGGGTCGTCGGGTCACGCTGCACGAGCGCGAGGTAGACGTCCTCGGCGGTCGCGGTGAGGCCGATGGCGCGGAGCGGATGCATATTGCAAGCATTGCACGTATATGCGATGTGCTCCATGTGAAGATCACGTCCACATGGTGACTACCGCCGGGGGTAACCGGAGTGACATGTCATCAGATAAGGGATGGTCACATCGAGCGTGTACGTGGCTGCATGGCGTCTGTCACCTTCCTGCCATGCCGGATTCAGACAGCACCGACGGCTTCTCCGGAGAGTGCTTTCTTTGCAGACTCTTGGCTCATGGCAATCCGATCGTCTCCCCCGTCCCACAAGGACGAATGGCGCATCGGCTTCGACCCATCAAGGAGTTGACTGTGAAGAAGTCCCTCGCCTGGGCTGTCACACTCGTGACCGCGGCCACGTGCACCCTTGGCACCGTCCTGCCGGCAACGGCCGCGGACAACATGACGGCCACCGCCGCCGCGTCCGCGTCCAACGGCTCCGCGATCGACACCTCCAAGCTCGACCCGCAGACGAAGGCCCTCGTCGACGAGATCCTCGCCAAGCTGCCGGCCGACTGGCAGGCGCGCCTCCAGGCAGCCAACGCCAAGTACGGCATAGGCGACGCCCAGTGGACGGAGATCCGCAACAGCGTCATCAACCCGGGCGACTACCAGTGCCAGAGCACGGAGCTGACGGCCTACGCGAACAATCTGCTCGACGGCGCCGAGGACCCCTTCACGATCTTCATCCTCTCTCTGTTCGGCGGGTTCGACCTCCCCACGTACGATGCGCTGCTGTTCGGCAGCGAGTCCAAGTCCAACACTTACGGTGTCAACGGCGAGTACACCAACCAGCTGAAGTCCGAAGCCAAGGACCTCAAGAAGTTCTGGGACATCTACTCCGACGACATCCAGCTCATGCCGATGCACGGCGCCGACGTCTTCTCCTCCCCGGAGCGGCTCGCCCGCACCCTGTCAGTGCTGTACGGCGGCACGACCGAGAGCAACCTCGGCCTGGCCGATCTCTTCATCTCGCTGGTCGGCTCCGAGCCCGTACTGAAGGGCGGCGCCAACCCGATCTTCACCTTCAACGCGTTCGCCTACTCCGAGAAGGGCGACCCGCAGCCGCTGGGCATCTCCGACCGTATCGTCATGGGCGACGGCATCCTGGAGGCCACGAAGGCCATCGGCCTGGGCGACACCGCCCCGCGTGCCATTCTCGCCCACGAGTTCGGCCACCACGTGCAGTACGAGGACAACCTGTTCGACAACACCACGCTCACCGGGCCGGAGGCCACCCGCCGCACCGAGCTGATGGCGGACGCGTTCGGCACGTACTTCCTCACGCACTCGCGGGGCGAGGCCCTCAATACCAAGCGGGTGCTCGGCTCCGCCCAGTCCTTCTACCAGGTCGGCGACTGCAGCTTCACGAGCAACGGGCACCACGGCACGCCCAACCAGCGTCTCGCGGCGTCCACATGGGGTGCGAGCGTCGCCAACGAGGCTTCCGACCAGGGCCACATCCTGCCATCGATGAAGCTCGACGAGATGTTCGAGGTGAAGCTTCCCGACATCGTGAAGCCGGACGCGACGAACTGAGTACGGCGCCCCGGGTGTGCGGCCCGGTCGGCGCGCAACGGCCGAGAGGCCGCGCACCGACCACCCACGGCCGCGCACCCGGGCCGCGCCGGCGTCCGGGGCGGCCGCAAGACGCAGGGCACCTTCAACCACGGCCCCGAGCCCTCGACCACCAGCTGACCGTCTACGTCCGGGAAGCCGCCGTCCTGCCGGAGCTCGACAGGTGGATCGCAAAGGTCTTCGCTCCGGGACGCCTGAAGTCCACGCTGCGGGCCAGGCAGCAGCCCCAACGGGCACAGGCCCCGGCCGGCCCGACCTCGACGCGGCCGGCCGCACCATCGCAGACTGCGACCGGCGCCTGACCCAGTACCGTGCCGCCCTCGGGGCCGGGGCCGACCCGGCCACCGTCACCGGCTGGATCAGCCAGGCAGAGGCCGACAAGGCCACCGCACAGCAACAGCTGATCACCGCCGGCGCGGCACAGCGCACCGTACTGAGCGAGGAGCAGATCCACGACATCATCAAGGACCTCGACGGCCTCACCGACCGGCTCCTCGCCGCCGAGCCCGACCGCAAAGCCCCATCTACCAGGCCTTCGGCCTTACGCTGACCTACAACACGAAAACGCGGGCCGTGACTGTAGAGTCACAACCCGCGCCATGCGTGTACATAAGATCGTGTCCGAGGGGGGACTTGAACCCCCACGCCCGATAAAGGGCACTAGCACCTCAAGCTAGCGCGTCTGCCATTCCGCCACCCGGACCAGGTGGTCGGCCCCGGTCTCCCGCGGCGACAAGGAAAACAATACCAGGGGTTTGGGGTGCCGCTCACCTGCATATTCGGTGGTCAGTGGGGGTGGCGGGCACAGGGAAGCCACCTGCCTGGCGGTGTGTACGCACTGTCGCCATTCATGCACGTGCGGTACGAGAGCGAGACCGATCCGAAGCGGTTCACGTCCGTGCCGCTCGTGCGGATTCCCGACCGGCCCCGGGATCGGTCGCGCAGTTCGGGGTGCCGGTCAGGCGCCGTACGCTCCTGGTTGTGGCCGTGGAGCGTACGGTGCCGCCGATGGTCCTACTTACGCAGCGCCGCCAAGTTGTCGTAGCCGGTCCGCGCATGGTTCAGGGACTGCGCGGGGACGGTCGAGCTCGGCGCGTTGTCCTGCTCGACCATCGGGTTGTGGTAGTTCTTCGCCCCTACGCGGCGGAAGAATGTCCGGTAGTCGATGACCCCGGTACCGAAGGGGACCATGTCGTAGCCTTGGCCGCTGGTCGTGTTGACGATGCCGTCCTTGGCGTGGAACAGCGGGTAGCGCTTGGTGTTGCAGCGGACCAGTGCCGCCGGGTCGAAGATGTTCTCCTGCTGCGATCCGTCGTGCGCGGTGTAGGTATGGAACTTGTACTGAGCGACGTGCGCCCAGAAGATGTCCATCTCCAGCCATACGGATTTCGGGTCGGTGACCTGAAGGAAGTACTCGAGCTTGCGGATGCCGGAGCTGCGGGTGGGGCGGCCCTGTGCGTCCAGCGGACCGCCGTCGAGCAGGAAGCCGTAGGCCGCGTCGTGGTTGTGGGTGTACAGCTTGATGCCCGCACCCTGAGCGATCTGTCCCAACGTGTTCCACTTGTCGGCGGCCACGTCCCAGTCGGCACGGTAGGCGCTGCCGGTGGGGTCGCCACCGGTGCCCATGTGTTCCATACCGAGGATGTTCGCCATCTCGAGGTGGCGCTTGAACTGGTCCAGGTCGCTCTGGTTCAGCGGCCAGGACGACGGGATGAAGCCGTGGTTGCCCTGGGCGCGCAGACCGTAGTCGTCCAGCCACGAACGCAGCAGCTTCGCGCCTGCCACCGATTCGAGGTTGCTTCCGCCGGGTGCGTTGGCGTGCTGGCCGTACCCGGCGAACTCGACCTGCTTGTAGCCGTAGCGGGCCAGCTCCCTGAAGACCTCACGGAAGCCCGAGGGAAGGTCGGTGCTGAGCGGATCCCGGCCCGTGGCGTCGCGCACGGTGTACAGGATGATTCCTCGTCGCTCCGCCGGGACCAGAGCCCGGCCGACGCCCCGCCCCTTGCCGGAGGCGGTCTGGGCGAGGGCCGGCGAAGCGCCGAAGGCGGGCGCGGCGATCGCCGCTGCCGCAGCGGCCGTGCAGGTGCTCAGAAAGCGGCGGCGGCTGACGCCGAGGCTGCGGCGCAGGGCGCCGTCCGTTCCGGATTCGTCGTTGTACGCGATCACGGTCTCTCTCTTTCTCGAAGATGCTCGCAACGCCGTGTGCGGACCGATCTCATGCGAGGCCGGCAAGCGTGAGGAGCAAGGACTTCACCTCGGTGGCCCGGACGGGTCCGGTGAACGCGTGGGGGGTGGAGCACAGGATGAGCGGACCTTCTTCGTCGCTCATGGGGAGGCGGCCGTGGCTGCCGCGAACAGGTGACGGGTCCAGCGGCACGACCGCCATGCGGTAGCGCATGCCGAGCTTCTTGCGGGCGACGGCCGCGGCGGCCTTGACCCGGACGTACGGGTCCTGGGGGTCCAGGAAGAGTTCGACGGGGTCGTAGCCGGGTTTGCGGTGGATCTCGACGAGCTGCGCGAAGTCGGGCGCGCGGGCGTCGTCGAGCCAGTAGTAGTACGTGAACCAGGCATCCGGGTCGGCGACGGCAACCAGTTCGCCGGAGCGCGGATGGTCCAGGCCGTGTGCCTTCTTGCCCTCGTCGTCGAGGAGCTGCTCGATGCCCGGGAGGTCCTGGAGGGCTTCGCGGGTCGCTTCGAGGTCCTCGGGGCGGCGCACGTAGATGTGGGCGAGCTGGTGGTCGGCGACGGCGAAGGCGCGGGAGGCCATCGGGTCGAGGTATTCCATGCCGTCCTGGGTGTGGACCTCCAGAAGGCCGGCGCGGCGCAGGGCCCGGTTGATGTCGATGGGCCGGTCGACGCGGGTGATGCCGTACTCGGAGAGGGCGACGACGGTGCGGCCTTCGCGACGGGCGTCGTCCAGGAGGGGTGCCACGGCCCGGTCGAGATCGGCCGCGGCCCGGTACGAGCGGGGGTCGTCGGGGCCGAAGCGCTGCAGGTCGTAGTCGAGATGCGGGAGGTAGCACAGGGCCAGGTCGGGGTGGCGGGTGTCGAGGATGTGCCGGGTCGCGTCGATGATCCACTGGGAGGAGACGAGGTCGGCGCCGGGGCCCCAGAAGTGGAAGAGGGGGAAGGTTCCGAGTTTTTCGGTGAGTTCGTCGTGCAGGGCGGGCGGCCGGGTGTAGCAGTCGGGTTCCTTGCGGCCGTCGGCGTAGTAGACGGGGCGCGGGGTGACGGTGATGTCCGTGTCGGCGCCCATCGCGTACCACCAGCAGATGTTGGCGACGGTGTAGCCGGGGTGGGTGCGGCGGGCGGCGTCCCAGAGTTTGTCCCCGGCGACCAGACCGTTGTGCTGGCGCCAGAGCAGGATGTCACCGAGCTCGCGGAAGTACCAGCCGTTGGCGACGATGCCGTGCTCGGCGGGCGTGGTGCCGGTGAGGAAGGTGGACTGGGCCGCGCAGGTGACTGCGGGGAGGACGGTGCCGAGAGGGGCGTGGGTGCCGGCCTGCCCCAGGGCCTTGAGGTGCGGCATGTGGTCGAGGAGCTGTGGGGTGAGGCCGACGACGTCGAGAACGAGAAGCGGGGTGGGTGTGGTGGGCGTGGTGGTCTGCTCGGCTGCGGTCATGGGAGCTCCTTGAGGCCGAGGTCGACCAGGAGGTCGCGGGCGAGGGTGAGTTCAGCGGCGATGCCGTCGGCGAGCTGGGTGCGGGTGCGGGGGCGCAGTGCGGCCGGGAGCGCCTGCCAGGTGTACGTCTCGACCTCCAGGTGCCTGGTGAGGGGCCGTGCGCCACCGATCAGCCGGGTCAGTGTGGACCGGAGCACGGGGAGGGTGGAGGTGAGCGGTGGCGCGGGAGGTGCGTGCAGGGGGACGTGGAAGTGGGCGCGCCACGGGGCGCCGTCGGGCAGGGCCCGGCCGGTGACCGCCTCGTGGAGGTCGTCGGTGCCGCGCAGCCCGGCGGCGGTGCTGGTGCGGGTCTGGTGGAGGAAGCGGGGCTCGGCGAAGGCGGCGAGTGCGGTGCGTACCTCGGGGAGATGGGGGTGTTCGGCGTGCAGTGCGGCGGAGAGCTGGGCCTTGGCTACCGGGATGCCCGCTGTTTCGAGCGCGTCGACGGCGGTGTCGGGGTCCTCGAAGGAGGTGGCCAGGTGGCAGGTGTCGATGCAGATGCCGATGCGCCGGTGTCCGACGGCGGTGAGCGGTGCGATGGCGTCGGCAGTGGTCTCGACCGTGCAGCCCGGCTCGGGTTCGAGGCCGATGCGGATGGACTTGCCGGTGAGCTCGGCCAGCGCGTCGAGGCGGTCTGCGAGGGTGGTGAGCGCGGTGTGTGCGAGAGCGGCCGCCCCGGCGTCGGAGTCGAACGGGGTGCGCCAGGCGATCGGGAGGGTGGAGATGGTCCCTTCGGTGACGTCGTCGGGGAGCAGACCGGCCAGGAGCCGGGCGAGGTCGGTGGTGTGGGCGAGCCGCTCCGGGTCCGTCCAGTCCGGCTTGTACACCCTGTACTTGACCTCGTCGGCACCGAATCCCTCGTACGGGAAGCCGTTGAGGGTGACGACTTCCAGGCCGCGGCGGTCCAGTTCGGCGCGCAGGGAGCGCAGCTGGGACGGGTCGTTGATCAGGCTGCGGGCGGCGTCCCTGGCGAGCCAGAGGCCGATGCCGAGCCTGTCCCGGCCGAGGCGTTTGCGGACCGGTTCGCAGTGGTCGCGCAGTTGGGTGCGGACCCCGTCGAGTGTCTCCGCGGGATGGACGTTGGTGCAGTACGAGAGGTGGACGGTGGAGCCGTCGGGGTGGCGGAAACGCATCGCCTCACTCCCCGCCGCGCAGGATGGAGTTGCCCTCGTGGAGTGGTTCCGGCGCGGCGATGTCGAGCTGGAGCCGGCCGCTCTGCCCGTAGAAGGCGACGGGGTTGCGCCAGAGCACCCGGTCGACGTCGTCCTCGCTGAACCCGGCGGCAAGCATCGCGTCGCCCACCTTGCGGGTCTTGAGCGGGTCGCTCCTCCCCCAGTCGGCGGCCGAGTTGACCAGGACCTTCTCGGTGCCGTGGGTCTTGAGGACCGCGATCATGCGGTCCTCGTCCATCTTGGTGTCGGGGTAGATGGAGAAGCCGGCCCAGCAGCCGCTGTCCCTGGCGTCCTTCACGGTCGTCTCGTTGAGGTGATCGAGCAGGACCCGCTCCGGGGGGAGGTGGGATTCGCGGATGACGTCGATGGTGCGGTGCAGTCCGGCGAGCTTGTCGCGGTGCGGGGTGTGCACGAGCGCGGGCAGGCCGTGGTCGGCGGCGAGCTGGAGCTGTGCGGCCAGGGCGGTGTCCTCGGCCGGGGTCATGGAGTCATAGCCGATCTCGCCGACAGCGACGACGGAGTCCTTGACGAGATAACGGGGCAGGGCGTCAAGGACGGGGGTGCAGCGGGGGTCGTTGGCCTCTTTGGGGTTGAGGGCGAGCGTGCAGTGGTGGGCGATGCCGTACTGGGCGGCGCGGAAGGGTTCCCAGCCGAGCAGGGCGTCGAAGTAATCGAAGAAGCTGGCGGGCGAGGTGCGGGGCTGTCCGAGCCAGAAGGAGGGTTCCACGAGGGCGCGGACACCCGCGTCGTACATCGCCTGATAGTCGTCCGTGGTGCGGGAGGTCATATGGATGTGGGGGTCGAAGATGCGCATCAGGACTCCTCCGTGGGGGCGGCAGGGCCGGGAACGGTCAGGTCGAGCACCCGGGTGAGGTCGGCGGGGACGCTGCGGCCCGCGGCGATGCGTTCGGCCGCGAAGTCGCCGAGCATGCGGGCGAGTTCCGCGTCGCCGCGTGAGCGCAGTGCCAGTTGGTCGACGGCAGCTACGGGGACACCGGTGAAGAGGCATTTGAGAATGGCGTGGCGCCAGTTGTGCGCTTCGAGATGGGCGGCGGCGTACGGTCCGACGGCCGCGGCGACCAGCCGGGTGTCATTGGTGCGCAGGGCGTCCTCGACGAGCGGAAGGGCGGTGGGGCCGAGGTCCAGCCGGTGCAGGGCGAGCAGGACGGCGCGTCGTTCGGCGGCGGTGCCCTGCTCGTACAGCCGGGTCAGGGCGGGCAGTGCGGCGTGGGCTTCGACGAGCAGCAGGGCGCGTACGGAGTCGGCGTGTTCGAGTCCGCAGTACCGGCCGGCGGCGGCGTACCGCAGTTCCCACGACGGTACGGCGTACGGGCCGCCGGGCTGTTCACAGGGCTCGTGGGAGGCGGCGTGTTCGGCCTCGGCGAGGGCCTCGTCGAGCCAGGCGCGCGCGGCTCCACCGAGCTGTGCGTCGAGTTCCTCGCGGGTCAGCAGCGGGGAGGTCGTCGGGGTCATCGGCATGGCGTTGCTCCCTTCGGCGGTTTCAGCGGCTCGACGGACTGTGCTTGCGGAGGAACTCGATGGAGGTGCGGGCGAGTTCGGGGCCGGCGTGGGAGTGACGGGGCAGTTCGACGACGGTGAGGCCGCGGTAGCCGGTGTCCGGGAGGGCGTCGAGCGCTTCGAGCACGGGCGGGAAGTCGATCTCGCCTTCACCGAACGGGAGGTGTTCATGGACACCCCGGCGCATGTCCTCGATCTGGACGTGCCGCAGCCAGGGGGCGGCGTCGCGGACGCAGTCGACGGGTGCGGCGGGCTCCAGGCATTGGCAGTGGCCGATGTCCAGAGTCAGTCCGAGCGGTGGCGGATCGCCGCTGAGAACGCGCAGGTGGTGGAAGTCTGCGAGGTTGGCGAGGAGGTGTCCGGGCTCGGGCTCGATCGCCAGGGGGATGCCGGAGCGTTCGGCGGCGTCCAGGACGGGGGCGAGGGAGTCGGTGAGCCGGTGCCAGGCGGTGTCGGGGGTGGTGTCCGGTGGGGTGATGCCGCTGAAGCAGTGCACGGCGTGGGCGCCGAGATCGGCGGCGATGCCGACGGCCCGGACGAGCAGCCGGGTGCGGGCTGCGCGGGCCTCGGGGTCGGGGTCGAGGAGCGACGGGCCGTGCTTGCGGCGGGGGTCGAGGACGTAGCGGGCCCCGGTCTCCACTGTGACGCCGAGGCCCAACTCCTGGAGCCTGGAGGCCACGTGGCGGGTGCGCGCGGCGACGTCGGGGGCGAGGGGATCGAGGTGCATGTGGTCGAGGGTCAGCCCGACCCCGTCGTACCCGAGATCGGCGAGGAGTCCGAGGGCGTCGTCCAGGCGGAGGTCGGTGAGCCCGTTGGTGCCGTAGCCGAGGCGGATCGTCATGTGAGGCTCACCTTCCGGGCGAGAGTGCGGGCGAGCGGGACGAGTCCCATGACGGCGAGCCCCGAACCTGCTGCTCCGGCGCGGGCGGCGAGGGCTGCCTGGAGCGGGATCATCGCCCGGATGCCGCCGCCGACGGCGCGCTGGGTGAGGGGCGGGGACGGGTTGAGGGCGGCGTGGAGGAGGGGGCCCGCGGCAGTACGGAAGTAGGAGCCGGTGAGCGCGGTGAGCAGGAGGCGGGAGGCGGGGGTCGCCGGGGGCCGGTGCGACCGGTGCGACTCCCCCTTCCTGCCGCGTCCCGCATCCGGGGGCGCGTCCCCGGGTCCGCGCTGCTCGCGCAGGGCCGCGGCGCCCAGTGCGGCGGTGGCCGCCAGTGCGGCGAGGGGTGCGGTGGTGGATCCGCCCTGTGCTTCGTGCCGTGAGACGGCGGTGACGGCGTAGGTGTGCGCCCCGAGCAGGCCGGCGGCCGGAAGGGCGCCGCGAACGAAGCCACGCGAATTCGGAGCCGCGGCCGAACCCGTGCGCGAACCGGAAGCCGAGCCCGTGCGCGCCCCCGGGCCCGCCGTCCGCTCAGCCGCGCCGGTGGCGGTGGCGCCGAGCAGCAGATCCAGTCCTCGTGCCGCGGCCATCGCCGCCGGTCCCGCCGGGGTGTGCTTGAGACGGAGGTCGTACGCCCAGACCGTCGCCGCCAGCCCCGTGGCGACCGCGAGGGCCGGTCGGCCGGCCCGTGCGGCGAGACCCAGTCCTGCGGCCGTCAGCGCGCCCGCCGCCGCGAGGGCCGCGCCGGGAGCGATACGGCCCGAGGGGATCGGCCGGTGCGGGCGGTCGACGGCGTCCTCGTCACGGTCGGCCCAGTCGTTGAGCGCCATGCCCGCCTCGTAGAGGCAGAGCGAGGCGCCGACGGCGAGCGCGGTGCCGCGGTCGGGGCGCCTGCCCGCCGCCGCCGCCCCGGCGAGTGCGTCACCGGGGACGGTGAACAGTGCCGACACCCGCAGCAGTTCCGCCCAGGCCCGTACCGTCACTTCTCCCCCCGCAGCGTTTCGGCGAAGGCGAGCAGCGCCGTGTACTGCTCGAAGAGTGCGGCAGGGCCGCCGTCCGGATCCTTGAAGTAGAAGCCGAGCTGGGGCAAGGGGCCGGTCAGCCCCCTCTCGTGGGCGCGGGCCACCAGTCTGGCCAGGTCCAGAACCAGGGGTGCGGCCAGTGCGGAGTCGCACCCCTGCCAGGTCGTCTGGAGCACCATGCGCGCCCCGAGGAAACCGTCGAACGCGATGTGGTCCCAGGCCGTCTTCCAGTCACCGAGGGCCGGTACGTCGTCGATGTGGACCTCACCCTCGGGGGCAGTTCCCAGCGTGTCGGCGAGGACGCGTTCCTTGCCCGCGTTCTTGGCCGCGGCCGCGCCCGGGTCGGCCAGCGCCGCTCCGTCCCCGCCGCCCAGCAGGTTGGTGCCCGACCAGGCCCGTACAGGCAGGGCGCGTTGCACGAACATCGGGGCGAGTACGGAGCGGAGCAGCGTCTGGCCGGTCTTGCCGTCGCGGCCCGCGTGAGGAAGTCCGCAGCCCGCGACGGCGTCCTGGAGGGCGGGGGTGCGCAGCCCGGTGGACGGGGTGAAGTTGATGTACGGGCAGCCGGCCCGGAGCGCTGCCGCGGCATAGAGCGAGCTGGCGGGCAACCGCCGCTCGCCGGGGGCCGGAACCGGTTCCGTGGAGGCGACGTTGATCACGACCGTCCTGGCCAGGTCGTTCCGGTGCCCGAAGTCCGCGAGGTCGGCGGCGAAGGCGGTGATGAGCTCCTCGTCGCCGCGGGTGTCGCCGGGCAGTGGGCCGCCGGGCCGTATCTCCGCGTCGGCGGCGGCGAGTTCGGAGCGTACCGCCGAGGGCAGGCCGTGTGGCAGCACTCCCCCGGTGGCCAGTTCCTCGGCCCGTTTGGGCAGCGGACAGCCGACGGTGTCGTGTCCGCCGAAGACCAGTGAGGTGAGGGTGGGCAGCCCGCTGTCGGCGAACGGCGGTGTTTCGGTGACCATGCCCGCCGCCGGGTGTAGCCCTGCTGCGATTGCCGCGCATCCCGCTGTGGCGGTGGTGGCGACGGAGCCGCGTGCTCCGATGAACCAGACTCCGGTACGAACGGCGGATGCTGACACGGGCTGCCTCCCTGGCTGGGGGTCCTGGCTGGGCAGAGCAAGTGGCGCTGTGCGACGAGGGGACGGGATCGGGTGGTGACGGCGGGCGGGGAGGATGTCCTTCCCGCCCGCCGTCGGCCGGAGTGCGCCCTACGCCGAGGGCAGTTCCTTCAACTGGATGTTGCGGAAGGACACATGGTCATTGGCACCGTGGTTCTGGATGCCGATGTAGCCGTCCTTCAGGCTCCGTACCGGATCGGTGTTGGTGAAGTCGTTGATCTTCACTCCGTTGAGGAAGACCTGGAGACGTTCGCCCTGGACCTTGATCTCGTAGCTGTTCCACTGGCCGGGAGGCCGCAGGACCTGGTCACGGGCCTTGATGTTCGCCGCCTTGAAGGTGTAGACGGAGCCCGTGGTGCGGTCGGGCGCGTCGGTGGCGTCGATCTGGACCTCGTAGCCGTTGTTCACCGCGGACCAGGGGTCGTCGGACTCCGGGAAGCCGACGAAGACACCGGAGTTGTCGTCGCCCTCCATCTTCCAGTCGAGCTTGAGCGAGTACGACCCGAGTTCCTTGGCCTGGTAGGTGAGCAGACCCATGCCGCCCTCGGAGCGCAGTTCACCATCAACGATGCCGAACTTTCCGGGGCCGGCCTGCTTCCAGCCTTCGAGCGTCTTGCCGTTGAAGATCGACCGGTAGCCGGTGTCGGGCTTGCAGTCGGCCTTCACCTGGCCGGCCGCGTACCGCAGGCCGCCGAGAAGAAGCCCGCGGAAGTCCGGTTCGGCGTAGGACTCCTTGGTGTGGCCGAGGCCGGTGTAGAAGGAGCGGCCGCCCTGGTAGCTCTGGCACCAGGTGATCGGGTGGTCGCCCTTCATGGTGCCGCCGGTGTAGGTCGTCTCGTCGAGTGTGGCGAGCACCTTCACCTTCCCGCGCGGGTTGGTGCGGTAGTTGTACAGCTCGTCGGTCCGGTTCCAGGCGTCGTCGAGGTGTGCGGTCGCCGGGTGCTTGTGGTCCTCGACGCGAACGGTGACGGGCTGGATGGCGGGGTGTCCGGCGAAGTACGCGCCGACAAGCTCCCCGTAGAACGGCCAGTCGTACTCGGTGTCCGCCGCCGCGTGGACGCCCATGTAGCCGCCACCGGTGGTCACATAGTTCTCGAACGCCTTCTGCTGCTCGGCGTTGAGCACATCACCGGTTGTCGAGAGGAAGACGACGGCGTCGTACCGCGCCAGGTTGCTGGTCGTGAACTGGCCGGCCTCCTCGGTCGCGTCGACGGTGATGTTGCTGTTCTTGCCGAGCTCCTTCAGCGCGGCGACGCCGTCGGGAATCGCATCGTGTCGGAAACCGGCCGTCTTCGAGAAGACCAGGACCCGCTTGGCGGTCCGGTCGGGGGCGCTGTTGGAGAGCTCGAAGTCATCGACGTCGTACAGCGCTCCGGCACCTCCCTTGAAGACGAGGAAGAGTTCGGTGGCCTTCTTGGGAACGCCGCGCAGTGGTACGTCGATGTCCTGGAAGGTCTCCCAGCCGCCGGTCACCGGTACCGGTGCGGAGCCGAGGATCGCGCCGGTCGGGGATCCCGACCGTACTTCGAGGAAGCCGCCCGCCCCGCCGGACGAGATCCGGGCGGTGAGCTTGGTGGTTCCGTCGAGGATGTACGGCTTGAAGGCGATCCAGTCGTCGTTGTCGATGTCGCCGACGGTCTTCCCGCCGTGGGCGGCCGCCTTGTCGTACGTCTTGATGCCGGACGACGAGGTGAAGTGCTCGGCCTGCCGGTGGCGGGGCTGGAGCTGCGACTGGTCGTGCCCGGACAGCGCGGCCTGGCCGCCGCCTCCGTTGTCGGTGTAGGAGGCGTCGATGACTCCGAAGATGTTGGCGTTCGGGTCGTGTCCTCCGTCGACGGCGGTCTTGATCGTGCCGGAGCATCCGTTGGCGGTGGTGATGGGGTGTCCGTGGCTGTCGTGGCCGAGGACGAAGCGGACCTCGACCTTGGAGCAGTCGATCGTGCCGTCCTCGGGATCGGTGACGGTCACCTTGAACGGGATGTTGTCGCCGAAGCTGAACAGCTGGCCGTCGCCCGGGAGTTCCAGGTTCACCTTGGGTGCCGTGTTGCCCACGACCACATGGACGCTTGCCGCGCCGGTGCGTCCGGTGGGGTCCTTGGCCGTGACGGTGGCGGTGTAGGTGCCGTTCTTCTTGTACGTGTACGTCGGGTTGGCGGCCGTGGAGGTTCCGCCGTCGCCGAAGTCCCAGGCGTACGTGAGCGCGTCGCCGTCACCGTCCGTGGTGCCCGCGGAGGAGAACTGCACCCTCAGCGGTGCGGTGCCGGATGTCTTGTTGGCCGCCGCCTCGGCGACGGGTGAACGGCCACCGGTGGCGTTCTCGATGCGGTAGAGGGCGGAGTTCTCGTCGCCGCCGAACCAGGCGAGGCCGTAGTCCAGGACGTACAGCGCCCCGTCGGGGCCGAAGGCCATGTCCATCACCTGGGTGCCTGACCAGGGGATGTTGTTGATGGACTTGACCGTGCCGTCGCCGTCCTGCTCGATGCGCTTGATCCAGCGCCGGCCGAACTCTCCGGCGAAGAAGTCCCCGTCGTACGCCTCGGGGAACTTCACCGGGGAGTCGAGGTCGGGGTCGTAGTGGTAGACCGGGCCGCCCATCGGGGACTCCGATCCGGTACCGAACTCGGGCACGGAGCCGCCGTCGTACGGAATCCACGCGGGCTGCGCCGCGGGCAGGTCGACCAGACCGGTGTTGTGCGGCGAGGTGTTCTTCGGGGCCGCACAGTCGAAGGCGGCGCCGGAGGTCTTCGTCGCGAAGTCGTAGTCGATGAACGGGTCGTTGTCGCCGGTGCAGAACGGCCAGCCGAAGTTGCCCGGCTTGGTGACCCGGGCGAACTCGACCTGTCCCGCCGGTCCGCGCTTGGGGTCGGCCGCGCCCGCATCGGGCCCGTAGTCGCCGACGTACACAATGCCGGTGGCCTTGTCGACGCTGAAACGGAACGGGTTGCGGAAGCCCATCGCGTAGATCTCGGGGCGGGTCTTGTCCGTGCCCGGCGCGAAGAGGTTGCCGTCCGGAATGGTGTACGAGCCGTCGTCGGCGACCTTGATCCTCAGGATCTTGCCGCGCAGGTCGTTGGTGTTGCCCGAGGTGCGCCGGGCGTCGAACGCCGGGTTGCGGTCGGGGCGCTGGTCGATGGGGGTGTAGCCGTCGGAGGCGAACGGGTTGGAGTCGTCGCCGGTGGACAGATACAGGTTGCCCTGGGCGTCGAAGTCGATGTCGCCGCCGACGTGGCAGCAGATGCCGCGCGACGTCTTGACGTCGAGGACCTTCTTCTCGCTGGCCAGGTCGAGGGTGCCGTCCTCCTCGAGGACAAAGCGGGACAGCCGGTTCACTCCGTCGAACTTGGCGAAGTCGGAGGCGGTCCCGGTCTCGGGGGCGTCGCCCGCGGGGGTGTCCAGCGGGGGTGCGTAGAAGAGGTAGATCGCCCGGTTCTCACTGAACTTGGGGTCGATGCCGACGCCCTGGAGGCCTTCCTCGTCGTGCGAGTAGACGGGGAGGACACCGGAGACCTTGGTATTGCCGGCGCTGTCGGTGATCCGCAGCTCGCCGTTGCGCGAGGTGTGCAGCACGCTGCGGTCGGGGAGCACGGCCAGCGACATGGGCTCGCCGGTCTCGGCCGCACCCTTGGCGAGGGTGACCTGCTGGAAGTCCTCGGCCGCCGCGTCGGCGGCGGCCGGCGAGGACGGTCCTGCCGCGGCGGCTCCGGGCGAGGCGCCCAGGGCGAGGGTGGCCGCCGCGAGCAGTCCGCCGGTGAGCAGCGCGAGGGATTTACGGACGCGGAGCCGCGTTCTGCTCCTGCTTCTGGTTCTGGTTCTGTGCACGAGTGTCCTCCGGAGAGTGCCGGTTGTACGGGCGGGTGCTGCCGTGCCGTTCTGCGCAGGGACTGCCGCGCAGGTCATGCGGGGCCTGTGTGGCGCCGGTGACCGAGGTCATGTCATGAACACGTTGGGGACGGTAGACCTGTTCGTCCGGGACGGAAAGCCCTTACGCAGCGGTCTTGTTGAACTTTTTCCTGCGCCAGGACAAAGCGGGATGAGGGCAGGGGTGAGCACAGGGTGGCGGCAGGCTCTCCCCCGCCCCACCCCTCCCGAACCGGGGCTCCGCCCCGGACCCTTCAATCGCCGGACGAGCCTGGTTCTCGGCGATCGAGGAGCGGAATCCGGGAGCAGCGCCCCGGAAGGACCCGTCAGTCCCCGCCCCCGAACGCCGCGTCGAACGAGGCCGACGGCGGCTCGAAGTCATACCGCTTCAGCGTGGCAAGCGCTTCCGGCGCCCCCGCCAGCCGATCCATCCCCGCGTCCTCCCACTCGACGGAGATCGGCCCCTCGTACTCGATGGACCGGAGCATCCGGAAGACGTCCTCCCACGGCACATCGCCGTGCCCGGCGGACACGAAGTCCCAGCCGCGCCGCGGGTCGCCCCATGGCAGATGGGAGCCGAGGCGACCATTGCGGCCGTCCAGCCGCCTGCGGGCCTCCTTGCAGTCCACGTGGTAGATCCGGTCCCGGAAGTCGTACAGGAAATTGACCGGGTCGAGGTCCTGCCAGACGAAGTGGCTGGGGTCGAAGTTCAGCCCGAACGCGGCCCGGTGGCCGACGGCCTCCAGAGCGCGGTGCGTGGTCCAGTAGTCGTACGCGATCTCGCTGGGGTGCACCTCGTGGGCGAACCGCACGCCCTCCGCGTCGAAGACGTCCAGGATCGGGTTCCAGCGCTCGGCGAAGTCCTCGTAACCCCGTTCGATCATTTGCGGCGGGACGGGCGGGAACATCGCGACCAGGTGCCAGATCGAGGAGCCGGTGAAGCCGATGACGGTACGCGCCCCGAAGGCGGCGGCCGCGCGGGCGGTGTTCTTGATCTCCTCGGCGGCCCGTCGGCGCACCCCTTCGGGTTCACCGTCGCCCCAGATCCGCGCCGGGAGGATCCCCTGGTGCCGTTCATCGATCGGGTTGTCGCAGACGGCCTGGCCGACGAGGTGGTTGGAGATCGCCCAGCACTTCAGTCCGTACTTGTCGAGCAGCTGCCGCCTCCCGTCCAGATAGCCGGGGTCGGCCAGAGCTTTGTCGACCTCGAAGTGGTCGCCCCAGCAGGCGAGTTCGAGCCCGTCGTACCCGAAGTCCCGGGCGAGCCGGCAGACCTCCTCCAGCGGCAGGTCGGCCCACTGGCCGGTGAAGAGTGTGAAGGGACGGGGCATGCGCAGGACCTCCTAGAGAACTACGGGGGTGTGTACGGAGTTCTTCTCGGCGCTCTCCTCCACGGCTGCGAGCACCCGCTGCACCTGCAGTCCGTCGGCGAACGACGGTGCGGGAGCGGTCCCTTCGGCGATCGTCCGCACCAGGTCACGGGCCTGGTGGATGAAGGTATGCTCGTAGCCCAGGGCGTGGCCCGGCGGCCACCACGCCTCCAGGTAGGGGTGTTGGGGTTCGGTGACGAGGATGCGCCGGAACCCTGCCGTGGTGGCGGGTTCGGTGTGGTCATGGAAGGACAGCTCGTTGAGCCGTTCCAGATCGAAGGCGAGCGAGCCGCGCTGCCCGTTGATCTCCAGCCGCAGCGCGTTCTTCCGACCGGCCGCCATCCGGGTCGTCTCGAACGAGGCCAGCGCCCCGGAGGCGAGCCGGCCGGTGAACAGGGCCGCGTCGTCGACGGTCACCGCTCCTCGCGCGGCCGAGTCCGCGGTGCCGGAGAGCCCGGCCGACGGACCGCCGAGCAGCGGCCGGTCCCGTACGAACGTCTCACTGACCGCCGACACCCCGACCAGCAGCTCCCCCGCCAGATACTGGGCCAGGTCGACGATGTGCGCCCCCAGGTCGCCGAGCGCTCCCGAGCCTGCGTGCTCCCGCTTCAGCCGCCAGGTGAGCGGGGAATCGGGGTCGACGAGCCAGTCCTGGAGGTAGGTGGCGCGGACATGCCTCAGGGCGCCGATCCTCCCCTCGGCGATCAGCTGCCGGGCGTAGGTGATCGCGGGCACCTTGCGGTAGTTGAAGCCCACCATCGCCACCTGACCGCGGCCCGCCGCGCGCTCCGCTGCCTCGGTCATGGCCTCGGCCTCGGCGACCGTGTTGGCGAGCGGCTTCTCGCACAGCACGTGTTTGCCCGCCTCCAGGGCGGCGATGGCGATCTCGGCATGGCTGTCGCCGGGGGTGCAGATGTCGACGATCTGCACATCGTCCCGGGCGATGAGGGCCCGCCAGTCGGTCTCCGCCGCCGCCCAGCCGTGGCGGGCGGCCGCCGCCTCGACCGCTGCCCGGTCGCGTCCGCAGATCGCGGCGAGAGCCGGTTTCATCGGCAGCTCGAAGACGTGTCCCGCTGTGCGCCACCCCTGCGAGTGGGCGGCGCCCATGAACGCGTATCCGACCATGCCGACTCCGAGCGTCGGCGCACTCGTCATCGGCCGATACGTCGGCGGCGCTGCGGCCTCCTGATCCGTCTCTTCCCTACGGGCCATCCGGGCTTCCTCCTCGTCGGTCGTTCGATGGGTGCGGCAGGAGGGTCAGCACCCTCCTGCGGGGCGGATCAGCTGAAGCCCGTCGGCAGGTACTGGTCGATGTTCTCCTTGGTGACCACGGCCGAGTAGAGGGTGAGACTGGTGGGGATCTCCAGTTCGGCCAGGCCGCCGATGCCCTTGCCCTGTCCGAGGGCGCGGGCCAGGTCGATGGCGGACGCGGCCATCGTCGGCGGGTAGAGAACGGTGGCCTTCAGCACGCTGTTGTCGGCCTTGATGGCATCCATCGCGGACTTGGCACCGGCGCCGCCGACCATCAGGAACTCGTCGCGGCCCGCCTGCTGAATGGCGCGCAGCGCGCCCACGCCCTGGTCGTCGTCGTGGTTCCACAGTGCGTCGAACTTCTTCTGCGCCTGCAGGAGTTGGGCCATCTTCGCCTGGCCCGACTCGACCGTGAAATCGGCGGCCTGACGGGCCACCAGTTTGATGTTGGGGTAGTTCTTCAGCGCGTCGGCGAAGCCCTGGCTGCGTTGCTTGGTGAGCTCCAGGTTGTCGATGCCGGCCAGCTCGACGACCTTGGCGTTCGCCTTGTCCTTGAGCTGCTCGCCGATGTACGTACCGGCGTTGAGGCCCATGCCGTAGTTGTCGCCGCCGACCCAGCAGCGGTACGCCTGCGGCGAGGCGAAGATCCGGTCCAGGTTGACGACGGGGATACCCGCCTTCATCGCTTCCAGACCGACCTGGGTGAGCGCCTTGCCGTCGGCGGGGAGGATGACGAGGACGTCTACCTTCTTGTTGATGAGGGTCTTGACCTGGCCGATCTGGGCGGCGGTGTCGTTGGAGCCCTCGGTGATCTCCAGGGTCACCTCGGAGTACTTCGCCGCCCGCGACTTGGCGTTCTCGTTGATGGCGTTGAGCCAGCCGTGGTCGGCCTGCGGACCCGCGAAGCCGATGGTGACGGGCTTGCCGGGCTTATCGTCGGCGGCGGGCTGATTGCTCTGCGCGGTCTCCGACTTCTTGGGCTCATTGCTGGTGCAGGCGGTGAGGAGGGCGCCCGCGGAGACGGCTGCGGTGCCGAAGAGCAGTCCTCTGCGGCTGGTTTCTGGCATGGCTGTCAAACCCTTCATCCGGTGCGTGACATGTCACATATGGCATACGGGGCGGTGGGCGGGATGGAGAAGCGGAGCTGCCGGGAGTGCGCCCGGGGGCTCAGGTCTCCCCGTGCGCCGATGTGCGGCGCTGGACCAGGACGGCGGCGACGATGATCGCGCCCTTGGCGATCTGCTGGACGTCGCTCTGCAGATTGTTGAGAGCGAAGATGTTGGTGATGGTGGTGAAGACGAGGACACCGAGCACGGAGCCGACGATGGTGCCGCGTCCGCCGCTGAGCAGGGTGCCGCCGATGATCGCGGCGGCGATGGCGTCGAGCTCGTACAGATTGCCGTTGGTGTTCTGTCCCGAGCCGGAAAGGATGATCAGCATGAAGGCGGCGATGCCGCAGCACAGCCCGGAGAGAAGATAGAGGCAGAGCCGCTGCCGTCGTACGTCGATACCGGCCAGCCTGGCCGCTTCCGCGTTGCCGCCGACCGCGACCGTACGCCGTCCGAAAGTCGTGCGGTTCAGCACCAGCCAGCCGATGACGGTCACCGCGGCGAACATCATGACCAGGGGCGGGATGCCGAGGACGTACGAGTCGGGCAGGCCCAGGTCGAGGACCGACTTGACGGTGACGATCTGGGTCTTGCCGTCGGTGATCTGGAGGGCGAGCCCGCGGGCCGAGGCGAGCATGGCCAGCGTCGCGATGAACGGCACCATCCGGCCGTACGCGATGAGCACCCCGTTCACCAGCCCGGCGCCGAGTCCGACGATCACGGCGGTGAACAGAATCCCTGCGAAGCCGTACTCCTGGGTGGCGAGCGTGGTCGCCCAGACGGAGGCGAGCGCGACCATCGCACCGACCGACAGGTCGATGCCGCCGCTGGTGATGACGAAGGTCATCCCGACGGTGACGACGCCGATGACGGACGACTGGGTCAGGATCAGCTGAAGGTTCCCGGTGTCCAGGAAGGCATCGGGCTCGGTGAATCCGCCGACGGCAACGAGTACGGCGAGAACGCCGAGGAGCGAGAGGTTACGGACGTCCGCGCGCAGGCCGAAGGTGCGCGAAGGTCCGTCCTTCTTACGGGGTTCGGCGACCGGGGCGGGGGCGGCCCCCTTGTCCGGCCCGCTCTGCTGCGCCGAGGAAACGGGCTGCGTCATGACGTCGGGCTCCCTTCCATCACTAGGTCGAGTACGCGGTGCTCGTCGAGCTCCCGGGCGTCCGCCGCATGCACGACGCGGCCCTCGCGGAGCACCAGCACCCGGTCGGCGAGGCCCAATACTTCGGGCACCTCGCTGGAGACGAGCAGCACGGCGAGGCCTTCGTCGGCCAGCCGGCGGATCACGGCGTAGAGCTCGGCGCGGGCGCCGACGTCGACACCGCGGGTCGGTTCGTCGAGCAGCAGCACCCGGCAGCCGCGCAGCAGCCAGCGGGCCAGGACGGCCTTTTGCTGATTGCCGCCGGAGAGCGTGCGGACGGGGGTGTCCGGGTTGTCGGGGCGCAGGGAGAGCTCGCGGGTTGCGGTGCGGGCCGCTCGGCGCTCGGCCCCCCGGTCGATCCAACCTGCTCTGGAGAAGCGGGACATGGAGGAGACGGAGACATTGCGGGTGACGGACTCGAGCATCAGCAGGGCCTGCGCCTTGCGTTCCTCGGGGGCGAGGCCGATGCCTGCGGCGACGGCCGCGCGGACGCTGCCGGGCCGGAGCTGTTTGCCGGCAACGGTGACCCGTCCGGCGCTCGGCTTGCGGGCGCCGTAGACGGTCTCCAGGATCTCGGAGCGCCCCGATCCGACAAGTCCGGCCAGGCCGACGATCTCGCCGGGCCTCAGCTCAAGGTCCAGCGGGTCGAATTCGCCCTTCCTGGCCAGCCCTTCGACCTTCAGTACCGGCTCCGCCGCTGCCGCTCCCGCGCTGTCCGTGGTGCGCGGCGGGAAGACGTACTCGACATTGCGGCCGGTCATCATGGCAACGATGTCTCGTGTCGGTGTGGACTTGGCGGGCAGCCCCACGGCGACGGCCCGGCCGTCCTTGAGCACCGTCACCCGGTCGCCGATCCTGCGGATCTCCTCCAAGCGGTGCGAGATGTAGACGACGGCGACCCCGTCGGCGGTGAGGGCGGCGACGATACGGAAGAGGTTGTCGACCTCGTCGGGGTCGAGTGCGGCGGACGGCTCGTCCATCACGATGAGCCGTACGTCGTGGGAGAGCGCCCTCGCCATGGAGACGATCTGCTGCTGGGCGGCGGACAGTTCACCGACCGCCCTGGCCGGATCGATCTCCGGGTGGCCGAGACGCTTCAGCAGTGCGGCGGCCGCCGTGCGGCCCTCGCGGGTGCGGACGACGAAGCGGGCGGTGGTGGGTTCATGGCCGAGGAAGACGTTCTCGGCGACCGACAGGCCCTCGACCAGGTCGAGTTCCTGGTAGATGGTGGCGATGCCGAGGCGCATTGCGGCGATGGGCGACTTGAGCGCGGCCGGTTCTCCGCGCCAGGTGATCTCGCCGCCGTCGGGCTGATGGGCCCCGGCGAGCACCTTGATGAGGGTGGACTTGCCGGCGCCGTTCTGCCCGAGCAGACAGTGGACTTCGCCGGCCTGGACCTCCAGGTCCACGCCGTCGAGGGCGCGTACTCCGGGGAACGACTTGGTGATGCCGGACATGGTGAGCAGGGGTGGTTCCGGTGCCATGACAAATCCCCTCGGCGAGTGGGTTCTCCCCTGCTCGAGCGCAGTCGAGAGCTTGGGGAAGGCCGGTGAGCGGGCAAGGCTGTACCAGGTGCGGTGGTGCGGGTGTTTCCGGACTGTGCCGATGTTCTGCCGGCCCGAGGGTCAGGCCGGTGAGAACAGGTGGTCGCTGATGAGGCGGGCGGCGCCGATCACTCCGGCGGCCGGTCCCAACTCGCCCAGCACGATGGGAAGGTTGCCGGTGGCCAGCGGCAGCGACTGCCGGTAGACCTGGGTCCGGACGCTGGCGAGGAGCGTGTGACCGAGGCCGGTCACACCGCCGCCGATCACCACCAGTCCGGGATTGAAGAAGCTGACGAGTCCGGCGATGACCTGGCCGACCCGGTTGCCGCCTTCGCGGATCAGGTCGAGCGAGGTCGCGTCACCGGCGGCCGCGGCGGCGGCCACATCGGCGGCGGTGAGCTTTCCGGCCGCCTCCAGCCGGCCCGACAGTTCCGCCGACTGCCCGGCGCGCGCCGCGTCCTCGGCGTCGCGGGCGAGCGCGGCACCGCTGAAGTGGGCTTCCAGACAGCCCCGGTTGCCACAGGCGCAGGCGCGCCCATCGGGTTCGACCTGGATGTGGCCGATGTCTCCGGCGCTGCCCGTCGTACCGCGGTGAACCTCGCCGCCGACGACGATGCCGCAGCCGATACCCGTACCGATCTTGACGCAGAGGAAGTCGCCCACGGAGCGTGCGACGCCCGCGTGCTGCTCCCCCATCGCCATCAGGTTCACATCGTTGTCGACCATGACGGGACAGCCCAGTTCCTGGCTGAGCGCCTCGCGGACCGGGAAGCCGTCCCAGCCGGGCATGATCGGCGGTGCGACCGGTACCCCTTCGGGGAAGCGGACCGGTCCGGGTACGCCGATGCCCGCGCCGTCGAAACCTTCGGCGAGCCCGGAGGCCCGGAGCTTGGCCGCCATGGACAGCACCTGCTCGAAGATGGCGACGGGCCCTTCGCGTACGTCCATGGGGTGGTTGAGGTGACCCAGGACCTCCAACTCGGCGTTGGTGACGGCCACATCGACGGATGTGGCACCGATGTCGACGCCGAGGAAGCGCAGCTGCGGGGCGAGCCGGATGTTGTGCGAGCGGCGTCCTCCGCGGGATGCGGCGAGTCCGTCGGCCACGACGAGTCCGGTCTCCAGCAGCCTGTCCACCTCGACGGCGAGCTTGGAGCGGGAGAGATCGACCTGATCCCCCAGCTGTGCCCGTGAGTTGGGCCCGCCGTCGCGCAACAGCCTGAGCAGTCGCGCCTGATGCGCATTCGCGGGTCGTGCCGTCATACGTCTCACGCGCCCCTCCCCGCCACATCGGCCTGTCCGTCGGGCTTTCGAGGGGAACGTAGCAGCGGTTGCCCGGAGTGGGAAGAAGTTGCGCAGGAATCCACTACAACTTTCTCCACACCGAGGACAAAGCCGTTCGGCCGGGTCATGGTCCGGCCACCGGCGCGGGTGACGTTCGGGGCGCGTACCGGAGTGGTCCGGGCCGGAAGTCAGCGGTGCCGGAACGGGCCGTCCAGGGCCGCCCACTGGAGCAGCATGATGGTCTTGGCGTCGGCGATGGCCCCGCAGCGGATCATGGAGAGAGCCTCCTCGAAGGGGAGTTCCACGGTCTCGATGTCCTCACCCTCGGCCGCGACCCCGTGCGCACCGGCGGTGGCTTCCGTCGAACGGTAGGGGGCGGCGAAGAAGTGCAGGCGTTCGGTGACCGAGCCGGGGCTCATGTAGACGTCGAAGACCCGCTCGGGAGTGCCGACGAGGTGTCCGGTCTCCTCGGCCGCTTCCCTGCGGATGGCTTCCTCGGGGCTGTCGCCGTCGAGCAGCCCGGCGGCGGTCTCGATCAGCATCCCGTCGTGGTGCCCGTTGACGTAGGCGGGCAGCCGGAACTGACGGGTCAGCAGAACGGTGCGGCGACCGGGGTGGTAGAGCAGAATCGTGGCTCCGTCGCCCCGGTCGTAGGTCTCGCGCTGCTCCCGGCTCCAGTGGCCGTCACTGTGCTGATAGTCGAAGGTCGTCCTGCGCAGGACGTACCAGTCGCAGGACAGCACCTCCACATCACTGATGCGCACCCGTGGATTGCCGGTCAGGTCGCGGCCGTGCCGGTCCAGACCGGTGCGTCCGCGGCGGTCGGGGGTGTCCAGGCCTGCGGTCATGATGTGCGCTCCTCGCGGTGGATCCGGTTCTCAGGCCAGGACGGTGTGGACACCCGCATCGCGCAGGGCGGACAGCGTCAGAGGGCCATTGGGGTGGGTGGCGGCGTCCTGGGCCGCGCTGTCGGTGACGAACACGTCCACCGCGCCCACGGCGGCGACCTGACTGAACGCGCGCACCCCGAGTTTGGTCGCGTCGGCGACGGCGATGGTCCGGTCCGATTGCGCGAGCGCGGCCTGCTTGACGGCCGCGTCGTCCAGCGAGAACTCCGACCAGCCGTATTCGGCGTGCACACCGCCGATGGACAGTACGAAGCAGTCGAAGGCCAGCGCCTCGATGGTGCGAAGGGCCAGCGGGCCGACCAGCGATTGTTCACCGGGGCGGGACCGGCCGCCGACGATCAGCAGTTCGATCCCCGGCCGGTCCGCCAGGCGGACCGCGGCCTGAAGACTGACCACCGCCACTGTCAGGGGCGCCCGTTCGGCCAGGTGCTCAGCGACGTGCACGGTGGTGGTGCCCGCGTCGAGAAGCACCCGGGATCCCGGCTCCACCATCGCGGCCACGGCCGCACCGAGTCGGTCCTTCGTGGCGGCCTGCCACGGCTCACGGGCACAGAAGCCCGCGCCCTCCTCCCGTGCACGCGTGGCGACCGCACCGCCGTGCACCCTGCGCACCAGCCCCTGCCGCTCCAGTGCGTCGAGATCCCGGCGGACGGTCATTTCGGAGACCCCCAGGCGATGGGAGAGCTCCGACACGGAAACCCGGTCGGAGCCCTGCACCAATCGCAGGGTCAGGTCCAGACGATTGGCGACACCCATGACTCATTTCTAACACATCGATGTCCGATTGAACATCCGGATGTGAGAAAACCGAACGGCTCCGGGAACCAGGACGGCGCGGAACCCGGAAAAGGGCCTGGGCTCAAAGCCCAGACCCTTCCCTCATGACGCCGTTCGACCTGTCCGGCCGCGCGCTAGCTCTCTTCGCGCTGGTGGTACGTCTTTCGCGTGTGTTCCGTGTGCGCCCGCATGATCTCCGCAGCCCGCTGCTCGTCGCGCGCGGAGATCGCCGCGATGAGCGAGCGGTGCTCGATCCAGGACTGGGTGCCGCGCCGGCGTGCCACCGGGGTGTAGTACCAGCGCACCCGGCGGTCCACCTGCCCGGCGAGTTCGGAGAGGACGACATTGCCCGCCAGCTCCATGAGCTTGGCATGGAAGGCCGCGTTGGTGGCGACCGCCAGGTCCACGTCGTCGTCGGCGACGGCCTGCTCGCCCTTGGCGCAGAGCTCCTCCAGCGCGGCGATCCCGGCGGCGCCGGAGTTGGCCGCGGCAAGACGGGCGGCCTCGGCCTCCAGGAGGGTGCGGACCGAGAGCAGTTGGTCCGCCTCCTCCTCGGTGGGCTCATGGACGAACGCACCCTGGGCGGGCCGCAGATCGACCCAGCCCTCGGTGTTCAGCCGCTGCAACGCCTCCCGCACCGGCTGCCTGGACACTCCGAGATGGCCGGCCAACTCGCTCTCGACCAGATGCTGGCCGGGACGGAGCGCACGCGTCGTGATGAGCTCGAGCAGCGCCTCGTACACGCGCTCGCGTAGCGGACCGGGCCGCTCCAGCTTCGGTACAGCCCCTTGCGGCAGCCCTGTGGACAACATCCCGATCCCCCTCCGCACGACGAGCAATTGCTTATCGTCTACAGTCTACCGAGCGCAACGCCCCTCAGGGACAGCGGATCACCTGACCCGCGTACGAGAGATTCCCGCCGAAGCCGAAAAGCAGCACCGGCTCGCCACTGTGGACCTCACCGCGCTCCACCAGCTTGGACAGAGCCATCGGAATGGACGCCGCGGACGTGTTGCCGGAATCCACGACATCCCGGGCGATGACCGCGTTGACCGCACCGATCTTCCTGGCGACCGGTTCGATGATCCTCAGATTGGCCTGATGCAGTACCACCGCGGCCAGATCCTCGGGGGCGACACCGGCCTTTTCACACACCCTGCGGGCGATGGGCGGCAGCTGCGTGGTGGCCCAGCGGTATACGGACTGCCCCTCCTGCGCGAACCGCGGGGGCGTCCCCTCGATCCGCACCGCGTTCCCCATCTCCGGCACTGAACCCCACAGCACGGGGCCGATCCCGGGCCGGTCACCGCCGTCCGGCTCCGCGACGACGACCGCCGCACCGGCTCCGTCGCCGAGCAGGACACAGGTGCTGCGGTCGGTCCAGTCCGCGATGTCCGCCATCTTGTCGGCGCCGATGACGAGGACGCTCTCGGCCGCGCCCGCCCTGATCGCGTGGTCGGCGGTGGCGAGGGCGTGCGTGAAGCCGGAGCAGACGACGTTGATGTCCATCACCGCGGGCGAGCCCATGCCGAGCCGGGCGGCGACCCGGGCCGACATGCTCGGTGAACGGTCGATCGCGGTGGAGGTCGCGACAAGAACCAGATCGACTTCGGCGGGCTGCAGCCCCGCCGCGGCGAGCGCCTTGGCCCCCGCGTGCGCGGCCATCTCGTCCACCGGCTCGTCAGGGCCTCCGACATGGCGGGTCTTGATGCCGACGCGACTGGTGATCCACTCGTCGCTGGTGTCCACCATGGCCGCCAGATCGTCGTTGGTGAGCACCTTGGCGGGCTGATAGTGGCCGAGCGCCACGACACGTGAGCCGGTCATGTACAAGATCCCCTCGCTACATATGCAGGAACCATCCAGTCTTGGTCGCTACTGCCCGGTACAGGGGCACGTGATCCCACAGGATTACCGCTCGGTCATTGGAGGCTTGGCAACAGCGCCGACCTCCCAGAAAGCATACTGCAGACAATATTCTGTCGACTGGCGTCGTCTCCTGTTCCTTCGCTCGGTCCAATCCTCGGTCCACTCGCCGAACGGAGAGCCCCGTGAGAGTCGCAGTTGTCGGCGCCGGTGCCATCGGCGTCCATGTCGGGGCCGCGCTCCACCGCACCGGCGCCGAGGTCCACCTCATCGCCCGCGGCCCGCATCTGGCCGCAATGCGCCGTGAGGGCGTCCGCGTGCGCGTACTGCGGTGTCGGCTGCAATGTCACACTCCATGTGCAGGGCAATGAGATCGTCAAGGTCACCTCTCCGCACGACAATCCGGTGACCCATGGCAACCTCTGCATCAAGGGCCGGTTCGGCTTCCAACACGCACAGAATCGGGTTTAACCGCTATGGGACGGGTCACCGAGCGCCGCCGCACCATCCGAATCCGGGACGGGGCCGTCTCGACGCGCCCCGATACGCTCGTCGCCGAGGAGCCCCTGGAGATCCGGCTGAACGGCAAGCCGCTCGCCATCACGATGCGCACGCCGGGCGACGACTTCGCACTGGCGGCGGGCTTCCTGGTGAGCGAGGGCGTGATCGGTGACGGCTCCGAGGTGCAGGGAATCGTCTACTGTGCCGGGGCCACGGCGGACGGCGTCAACACGTACAACGTCGTGGACGTGAAGCTCGCCCCCGGCGTCCCGGTCCCCGACATCACACTCGAACGCAATGTGTACACCACGTCGTCCTGCGGGCTGTGCGGCAAGGCGAGCCTCGATGCGGTGCGCACCACCACCCGGCATCCGATCGCCGACGCACCCCCGGTCCGGGTCGAGCCCGCCCTGCTCGCCGCTCTCCCCGACCGGCTGCGCGCCGCGCAGCGGGTCTTCGACCGGACCGGGGGTCTGCACGCGGCAGCACTGTTCTCCGAGACGGGTGAGCTGCTCGACGTCCGGGAGGACGTCGGCCGGCACAACGCGGTCGACAAGCTCGTCGGCCGGGCTCTGACCGACCGCCGGCTGCCGCTGTCCCGGGCGATTCTGCTGGTCTCGGGGCGGGCCTCGTTCGAGCTGGCCCAGAAGGCGGTGATGGCCGGGATCCCGATGCTCGCGGCGGTCTCGGCGCCGTCGTCCCTCGCAGTCGATCTGGCGGCCGAGACCGGACTGACCCTGGTCGGCTTTCTGCGGGGTCCTTCCATGAACGTGTACGCGGGTGAGCACCGCATTGCCCTGGAGGCGACGGTCGGCCGGGGCTGAGGCGCCTCGCCCGTCCTGCACGGGTCAGGGATCCGGTCGGCCGGGAGCGCCCCCTGCGGCCGGCCGGTCCCACCCCGGGCGGGGCTCCGGGCGCACCGTCAGCTCACCGTGACGGGCTCCTGTGACACCGCACCGTTCTCCCGGTTCTCCTCCTGCGGATCGCGCGAGCGGCGCTTGGCGATCACCGCGCACACCATCAGCTGCATCTGGTGGAAGAGCATGAGCGGCAGTACGGCGAGGGACGCCTGCGCCCCGAACAGGACGCTCGCCATCGGCAGCCCGGAGGCCAGGCTCTTCTTCGAGCCGGCGAACTGGATGGCGATCCGGTCCCCACGGTCGAAGCCGAGCCGCTTCGCCCCGTACCAGCTCAGCGCGAGCATCAGCGCGAGCAGCACAGCCTCGGCAGCGAGCAGCGCTCCGAGCCTGGCCGGGGTGACCTGGTGCCAGATGCCCGCGACCATGCCTTCGCTGAACGCCGTGTAGACGACGAGCAGGATCGAGCCTCGGTCGACATGGCCGAGGACCTTCTTGTGGCGGGTGATGAAGCCACCGATCCAGCGGCGCAGCAGTTGCCCGGCGACGAACGGCAGCAGCAGCTGGACCCCGATCTTCAGCAGCGCATCGGCCGAGAATCCACCGCCGTCGTTACCCAGCAGCGCGGCGGCGAGCAGCGGCGTGAGGAAGATTCCGGCGATCGAGGAGAAGGAGCCCGCACAGATCGCCGCGGGCACATTGCCGCGGGCGATCGAGGTGAAGGCGATCGACGACTGGATCGTCGAGGGGACGAGGCACAGGAAGAGGAAGCCGCTGTAGAGCTGCGGCGTCAGAACGTACGGAACCAGCCCCTTGCCCGCGAGACCGAGCAGCGGGAACGCCACGAAGGTGCAGACGAGGACAGTGAGGTGGAGCCGCCAGTGCTTGAGGCCGTCGAGTGCCTCGGCGGTGGAGAGGCGGGCGCCGTACAGGAAGAAGAGAAAGGCGACGGCTCCGGTCGAGGCACCGCCCGCCACATCGGCGGCGGTCCCCGACGCGGGCAGTGTCGCCGCCAGCACGACCGTGCCGATCAGCGCCAGGATGTACGGGTCGACCGGCAGCCAGGACGGCAGTTTCAGGGTGCGGCGGCTCATGTGCTCCACATGTTCTCTTGGTTCTGGTCGTGCCCGCTCCATCCTGCTCTTGACCACCGCGATCGGGAATCCGGCATACCACTCTCACTGTCATCACGATTAGCGATAGCCTGGCTCCATGTACGACCCCGCGCAGTTGCGTACCTTTCTCGCCGTCGCCCAGACACTGAGCTTCACCCAGGCGGCCCGCCGGCTGGGTGTGCGGCAGTCCACGGTGAGCCAGCATGTGCGGCGCCTGGAGGATGCGACGGGGCGGCAGCTGTTCGCCCGGGACACGCACCGGGTCGATCTCACCGTGGACGGTGAGGCGATGCTCGGTTTCGCCCGGACGATTCTTCAGGCCCATGAGCGGGCCGCGACCTTCTTCACCGGCACCCGGCTGCGCGGGCGGCTGCGGTTCGGGGCCTCCGAGGACTTCGTGCTGACGCGGCTGCCGGAGATTCTGGAGTCGTTCCGCCGTGACCACCCGGAGGTCGAGCTGGAGCTGACGGTGGAGCTCTCCGGGACGCTGCACCAGCGGCTGGCCGCGGGCCGGCTCGATCTGGTGCTCGCCAAGCGGCGCGTCGGCGACACGCACGGCGAGCTGGTCTGGCAGGACGCGCTGACCTGGATCGGCGCACCGCAACTGCGGATCGACCCGGACCGTCCGGTTCCGCTGATCCTCTTCCCGCCGCCGGGCATCACCCGGGCCCGTGCTCTGGAGGTCCTGGAGGAGCACGGCCGGTCATGGCGGGTCGCGTGTACGAGCACCAGCCTCAGCGGACTGATCGCTGCGGCCCATGCGGGCCTGGGCGTGATGGCTCACAGCCGGGGGCTGATCCCGCCGGGTCTGGCGCCGGTGCCGGCCAGAGCGGGTCTGCCGGAGCTGGGTGATGTGGATTTCGTCCTGCTGCACGGCCGCCGCCGGGACGGGGCGCAGGAGGCCGCGGACGCCCTGGCGGCGGCGATCCTGGCGGGCGGCGACCGGTTGATCCGCGGTGTCGGCGCAATCGGTTCGATCAGTGGCCGGGATGGCGCATGACCGCACGCCGGCACGGGGAGAATGGACGGCAGTCGCAGTTCCGCGACCGACCCGGCCGGGTCGGGCATGCGCGGGCCCGTCTGCGGACCAATACCCTCGCACCCGCTCGAAACGGAAGTGACAGCGGCGTACAGATTCGGTGGAGATTCCGGCGTCGGCCTCTTACTCCGCGGTCTCAGCCACGCCCGAGCCTTGCCCATCTGGCCGGATTTCGGTGGCTGACCTGTGCATATGCCACGTTGTCCGCCGTTACGGGACCCTCCCGCCGCGCCGCCCGGTGGGGTAGCGTCACGGCGCTGTGCGGAGCGCCACAAGGAGCAGGTCATTGCGCGAGTTCACTGTCCCACCCATGGCGGCCGCGCCCCTTGTAGGCGGGCTGGCCGATGTGGTGTTCGACTACCCCGACGAAGATCCGCACCGGGTCGCGCTCGGCCGGAAAGACGCGAGCGGACGCTGGCAGGACGTCACTGCGGCAACGTTCCGCGATGAGGTGCTGGCGCTCGCCAAGGGGCTGATCGCGCACGGCGTCAGATTCGGCGACCGGGTGGCCCTGATGTCGCGTACGCGCTACGAGTGGACGCTCCTCGACTTCGCGCTGTGGACGGTCGGCGCCCAGTCCGTACCGGTCTATCCGACATCCTCGGCCGAACAGGTCTTCTGGATGCTGCACGACGCCGATGTGTCCGCCATCGTGGTCGAGCACGAGGACCATGCGATGACGGTCGCGTCGGTGATCGACCGACTGCCGCGGCTCAAGCGGCTCTGGCAGCTGGACGCCGACGCGGTGGCCGAGCTCGTCGACGCGGGCGCCCGTGTCGAGGACGAGGTGGTGCACCGCCACCGGCGCGCGGTGACGCCCGAGTCGGTGGCGACCATCATCTACACCTCGGGCACGACGGGACGCCCCAAGGGCTGCGTGACCACTCATGCCAACTTCATGTTCGAGACGGACACCATGGCCGCCCGCTGGAAGTCGGTCTTCCGCTCCAAGCCGGGTGACGAGGCGGCGACCCTGCTCTTCCTGCCCCTGGCGCATGTCTTCGGCCGCATGGTCGAGGTCGCGGCGGTCCGCGGCCGGGTGAAGCTGGGCCATCAGCCGGAGCTGTCGGCGAAGGCCCTGATGCCGGACCTGGTGTCGTTCCGGCCGACGTTCATCCTGGCGGTGCCGTACATCTTCGAGAAGGTCTTCAACGCTGCCCGGCGCAAGGCCGAGGTGGAGGGCCGGGCCGGACCGTTCGACAAGGCCGTGGACATCGCGGTGAAGTACGCCGCGGCGACGGAGGCACGGGCGTTCGGGACCGGTCCAGGGCCGTCGGCCGGGCTGCGGATGCAGCACCAGTTCTTCGACAAGGTCGTGTACAAGAAGGTGCGCGAGGCGATGGGCGGCCGGATCCGGCACGCCATGTCCGGCGGTTCGGGGATGGAGCGGCAGCTCGGGCTGTTCTTCGAAGGCGCGGGCGTCACCGTGTACGAGGGGTACGGGCTGACCGAGTCGACCGCGGCGGCCACCGCCAATCCGCCGGAGCGCACCCGGTACGGCACGGTCGGGCAGCCGATCCCCGGCACCACCGTGCACATCGCCGAGGACGGCGAGGTGTGGGTGCACGGCGGCAATGTGTTCGCGGGCTATCTCGGCGACCCGAAGGCCACCGACGCGGTACTGCGCGACGGCTGGCTGGCCACCGGGGATCTGGGGGCGCTCGACGAGGACGGCTATCTGACGATCACCGGGCGGAAAAAGGAGATCCTGGTGACGTCCGGCGGCAAGAGTGTCTCGCCGGCCGGTCTGGAGGAGCGGGTGCGGGCACATCCGCTGGTCGCGCAGTGCATCGTGGTCGGCAACGACCGACCGTACATCGCGGCCCTGGTCACGGTCGACCAGGAGTCGGTGGACCACTGGCTGTCCATGCAGGGGCGGCCGCCCATGCGGCCGGGGGATCTGGTGCGGGATCCGGACCTGGAGATGGAGGTCCGGCGCGCGGTGGTGGCCGCCAACACAGCAGTGTCGCAGGCCGAGTCGATCCGTACGTTCCGGATTCTGGCGCATCCGTTCAGCGAGGAGCACGGTCTGCTCACGCCGTCCCTGAAGCTGAAGCGCAAGGCGATCGAGACGGCGTACGCGGCGGAGGTCGACGCGCTGTACCGCTGAGGCACGGCCGTGCCTCAGCGGTTGAGCGCCTGCTAGGTGATCGAGATGCGGAACAGCTTGTCCGCGCCGTCCGGTTCGCCTCCGTTGTTGTCGCAGTTGGTGGTGGAGAGCCAGAGCTGGTCCTGGCCGGGCACTTTGGTGACCGTGCGCAGTCGGCCGTACGTACCGACGTAGTACGCGGTCGGCGTGCCGAGGTTCTCGGTGTCCCCGGTGATCGGCACCCGCCACAGCCGTTCGCCCTTCAGCGCGGCCATGTAGATGACATTGCGGACGATGGCGATCCCGCTGGGCGAGGCCTCGGAGACGTTCCAGGTCTTCTTCGGGTTGGTCATGCCGGCGGTGGAGCAGCTGCCCTCACAGACGGGCCAGCCGTAGTTGTTGCCCGGCTTGATGAGGTTGAGTTCGTCCTTCTTGCTGTCGCCGAACTCCGCCTCCCACAGGCGTCCTTTGCCGTCGAAGGCGAGGCCCTGCGGGTTGCGGTGGCCGTAGCTGTAGACATAGTTGCCGAACGGGTTGCCGGGGGCGGCCTTGCCGTCCGTGGTCATCCGGAGGATCTTGCCGTTGAGCGAGTCCTTGTCCTGCGCGAGGTCGGGGGTCTGGGCCTCGCCGGTCGACGCGTACAGGTAGCCGTCGGGGCCGAAGGCGAGCCGTCCGCCGTTGTGGTACCTGCTCTTCTTGATCCCCTGGAGCAGGACCGTGTATCCGCCGAGCGAGCTGCCGTCGTATGTCATGCGGGCGACGCGGTTGCCCTCGGACGCGGTGTGCATGAAGTACACGTAGTGGTTGGTGGACCACTTGGGGTCGACGGCGACGCCGAGCAGGCCGCCCTCACCGTTGGTCGTGACGACGCCCGGCACTGCACCGACCTGGGTCCTGGTGCCGCCGGGGGTGACCTCGAAGACCTTGAAGCTGTCCCGTTCGGTCACCAGCGCTGTCTTGCCGTCGGGCATCCAGTAGGTGCCCCAGGGGATGGACCAGCCGGTGGAGACGGTGGCGATGCTCGACGGTACGCCGCCGTCGGTGGCGCAGGCCGCGGTGGTGAAGGTGACCGTGTTGCTCGGCGGCGAGACATTGCCCGCAGCGTCCTTGGCAACGACGTCCAAGGTGTACGGGCTGGCGCAGGCGAGCCCGGTGAGGGTGGTCGTGGTGGCCGGCGGGGTACCGGTCACGGTCTTGTAGACAGTGCTGCCGCTGCGTACCTCGTAGGCGGTGACGGCCTTGTTGTCCGTCGACGCTCCCCAGCTCAGGACGATGCTGTTCGCGGTGAGGCCCGAGGTTGACAGGGTGCCGGGTGCCGAGGGCGCGGTGGTGTCGGAGCCGGGCAGGGTGGTGCAGTCCACGATCGGGCTGACCGACGACACGTTGCCGGCCGCGTCACGCGCGAACAATGTGATGTTGTACGTGGTATTGGGGCTGAGCCCGGTCAGGTTCTTCGTCGTGGCGGTGCCCGTCGCCTCCGCGAACTTGTTGCCGTGTTCGTAGATGTCGTACGCGGCAACGCCCACGTTGTCGGTGGCGGCGTCCCAGTTCAGCGTGAGGCTGTCCTCGGTGATCGCCGAGCAGCTGGGCCGGCCGGGTGGGGTGGGTGCTTGTGTGTCCGATGAGGTGACCGCGAAGTCGATGTAGTCGAGGTTGGGCAGCCCGTTGGCCGTCGTGGACGTCAGCCGGATCTTGTTGCTGCCTGCCTTGACCGGGGTGGTCAGGGTGGAGGTGGCCCAGGTGTTCCAGTCGGCCGTGGCGTTGAAGGCGCGGGCGGCCGAGACGACCGTGCCGCCCACGGCGACATCCGCGGGCCGACCGGCCGTCGTGCCGTTGGAGTACCGGATGGCGATCTGTCCGGTCCCGGCAGAGGCCGCGGTGACAGTGAACTCCACATAGCTGCCGACGACATTGTCGCCGTTGACGAAGCCTGTCCCGGAGTAGCCGGAGTGATTGGACTCGGCGGCGCCCTGGACGATCGTCGCGGACTCCGCCTCGTACCGGGTGGCCGCCGCGGAGGCGGATTGCGGCACCGCCTGCACCAGGCCGGTACAGAGCAGCATGACCGCGAGCGCGGCCACTCTTCCTCGTAACGTGGTGAGTGTGCTGGCCTTCATCTGAACCTCCGTCAGGGAACCCAGTAGTTGCCGGATGCGACGATCATCGACTGCAGCTGGACGCTCCCGCCGTAGTAGAGCTGTGGGTCGATCGAGGTGGCGGCAAGCTTGCTCCAGAGCGCGTCGAGCCAGGCCTGGGAGCTTGGGTCGGTCAGCGCGGTCACGACGAACGGGGCGGTGAATGCCATGTCGTTGCCGCTGTCGAACGCCGTGCCGTTCAGGTGGTAGCCGGTGACGATCCTGTTCGGGTCGCCGCCGGTCCTGGACTTGATCCAGGAGTTGAGCTTGCGCGCCGAGGCGAGCGAGGCCGCGTCCCCGCTGGTGACGGCATCGGCGCCGATGCGCCACGGGTCGCGGCAGGCGTTCCAGGAGTAGTCGCCGTCGCCCGGGCCTTCGAGCACCTCACCCGCAGCGGGCTTGGGCGTGGTGTTCGTGTTGACGACGAAGTCCGCCAAGAGGCCGGTGTTCGCCGCGTACTTGGACTGCTGGGTGGTAATCAGATTCTGATGGGCCGTGCGCACGGTGTCCCAGGTGCCGTCGCCCGTGGCCGTCTTGAAGGCGCGGAAATGGTCGATCAGCCAGTCCGAGGAACGGGTCATCCAGTAGTGGGACTCACCGGAGTCCGACCAGTCACCGAGCAGCATGAGGTGGGTGGTCGGGTTGACCTCGCTCTTCTTGATGGCGTTGATGTGCTTGACCGCGAGATCCTTGTAGTTGTACGTGCCCGTGGATCCCCACTGCTTGTCGGCGAGGAGCAGCCCGTAGGCGGCGTCGAGGTCCCCGTCCGTCGCCGAGTCGGAGCCGTCGACGCTCTTGCAGGAGGCGTCCTGCTCGGCGGCGAGAAGGTCGGCGTTGTTGACCGAGGGGTGCGCGAGCATGTACTTCACCATGCCGTCGAAGACGGTCTTCGCCTCCGGGTCGGCTCCGGCCATCGTCGCGGTGACGACCATGCCGTAGCCCTGGGCCTCGGCGACGTAGGGGTGGTCGGCGTCCGGTGAGATGACCTCGTACCAGCCGTTGCCACAGTTCTTCCTGACGAACGCGGACTTCCAGGCGTTGTACGTCTTGATCACGGCCTGGTCGAGCGCGGACTGTGAGCCGGACGGCTTCAGCGTCCCTGCGGCGTACGGGAATCGATGGCTGCCGAAGGGCACTGCGGGACCACCGGCGGCGTCTGCGCTGTCCAGGTAGTCGAGGTTGGGGCCGCCGTTCGCCGTGGTCGCGGTGGCACGGATCGTGTTTGTTCCGGCGACGAGCCGGGCGGTGATGGTCTTCGTCGCCCAGGTGTCCCAGGAGCCGGTCCCGTCGAAGGCCGCCCCGGAGGCGACGACCGCACCATTGACGCTGATGTCCATCGGGCGGTTGGTGGTCGTACCGTTGGCGTAGCGGATGGCGAGCGAGGTGCTGCCCGCGGTGGCGTTCACCGTGAACTCCACCGACGAGCCGGCGACGTTGGTGTAGTCGACGAAGCCGGTGCCGGAGTAGCCGGTGTGATTCGTCGCCACGGCCGCCCGGTACAGGCTCGCGTTCTCGGCCTCGTACGCGGCCGTGGCGGCCGAGGCCTTCGGAAGGTGGGCGAGCAGGGGCAGAAGCAGACAGCTGAGTCCGGCGAAGACGGCCACGATGCGGCGTGGGGGTGCGGCAGGGTGCACGGTGATCCCTTCCGGTTCGACGTTAGGAAAGGTTCCTAACCAACACTGCATAGGATTCCCTGGGGCTCGTTCTGTCAATGCCCCGCGCGGGCCCAAATCCCGGAACGCGTAAGCGGGTTGACCGGATCGCGGGCAGCCCGGAGGGGCGACGGGATCAGCCCGCCGCCCCGTGTCCGAGAGGGCGTTCTACCTCCTGTCGAGGTGGCCGGGATCGGACACGGTGACCCTTCCGGTGCCGTACGCCGATGTCGCATTGCCGCCCGGGTAGGCCGTACCGATCCAGGTCTCGTCGATCCGCAACCGCTGGTGGCGGCTCGTGTCCGTGGACGCGGCATAGGTGCTGGTGACCTCCAGCCGGACGCGCCGGGAACGGGTCGCGGGGATGTCGATCACCGCGACCCCGCGCGCACTGGGCAGCGTGCCGGACTTCACCGGACTCCCCCAGTCGGCGCCGTCGCTGCTGACGTACACGCTGTAGTCCTTGATCCGTGCGGACTGCTCGGTATCGGATCGCGGGTAACTCACCGAGTCCTCACGCTGGTTGATCCCGATGTACCGCACTTTCCCGGACGATCCGAGGTCGTAGTCGAGTCGCGCGGGGAGCGACTTGTCGTTGTCCCAGTAGGTCAGGTAGCTGCCGTCGGCGGCGGCCGCCGCCGCGTGCCCGGGCGCCGAGGCACCGGCGGTCATGATGTAGGAGGAGGGCGCAATGATGCCGGTGCGCCCGGCCGTGGTCACCTTGAAGACCGTGTCGTACGGATCCCAGGCCCCCAGGCCGGTGAGGCTGAGGGTGCCTCCCGACTGCCCGAAGCGGACGCGGGCTCCCGTACGGAGGTTGGTCACGCGCTTCACCCGGTACCCGTTGTCCCGGATCTTCAGGGTGGAGGTGGATGGCGGGGTGAGGACATGGATGTAACTCAGGTCGGGGTGGGCCCGGTTGACGGTCGTGACGCCGTGGGCACCGTCGTTCCAGAAGCCGGGCTTCAGCCCGCCGTACATGTATCCGCCGCCCTCGACCCCGTGCAGCGACTCCCGGATGGGGTCGAGGAAGGAATCGGCGAACGTGTTGAACGCGGCCTGATTGGCCGGAAAAACGCCGTTGACCTGAGCCGTCTCGGCCATCAGCGCCTTGACCGAGGAGCCCGCGTTGGTGATCAGCCGCCCGAGGGTGAGCTTCCTGTCCACGGCAGGATCGGAGCCGTCGTACCACCAGGCCCCCGTGGACGGCAGTTTGAAGTCGGCCTCGGTGAGCCGGGGCTGTGCCGTGTAGACCGCCTGCGGATAGTCGTACGGCGGCGTCATCCCGGTCTTCTGCTCATTGCTGACCATGTCCATGATCGGCGTGTCCTCATTATTGTTGCTGATCGTGTAGTGGGGGCGCTTCCGATAGATCTGCGCGTAGAGGTCATGGCTCTCCCAGTACGCGTTGTCGTTGTCGATCCAGAAGCCACCGAGGTCCGGATAGCGGTCCATGACCTCGAAGAAATTGTCGTAGCTGAACTGCCCGAAGCCGTCCCGGGTGGTCAGGTCGACGGAGCTGCCCTTGTACGCGGAGTACGCGGCCGAGTCCAGCCACTCGTGCCCGCCCTCGTTGTGCCATTTGGGGTCGTCCGTCATGTAGAGGATCGTCCTGAGCCCCTTCGCCTTGGCGGCTGCGATCGTCTCGCCCAGGAAGTCACGCTCGGTGGAACAGCTTCCCGGGATACCGGACGGCCAGGGGCGGGCGTAGCCGAGGCGACTGTGAAAGGTGGCGAGCACCAGGTACTGGGCGTGCAGTTTCTGGGCCTCGGTGACCCAGTAGTCGGGATTCCAGCCGCCGGAGGTGACGTCGGACTCCCAGTCGGCGCAGTCGGTGTGCGCGGGTGCGGTGCGCTCACCCCAGTGCAGGAAGAGGCCCGCGGTGGCGGAGCGCAGAAAGTCCTGACGGGGGTTCTGCAACTCGGCCCGGGCCGGTGCCTGCAGGCCGAGAGCGCCGAGCAGCAGCACGACGACGAGCAGCACACGGGCGCGCGGACGTCTGCCGGTGTTCATGGATCAGCTCCTCAGACCAGTTGGTAGCCGCGCATGCCGGTGAGCAGAAGATGGGTGTCCTGCAGCGATCCCGAGGTGTCGCCGAGCGACCGGTAGATGCCCCACTTGGGCCGTACGCGGTCGGCGAGGAGGGTGTCGGCACCGGACTTCGACTTGTCGATGACGGTGGTCGAACCGTCCTTCAGAATCCAGCGGACCGAGCCCGCCGTACCGTCGCCGACCGTGATCCGAAAGTCGACGTCGATCCATTTGTTCTGCAGCGGTAGGAGGTCTGTGCGGCCGACGAGGATGTCGGCGACGGCGAGCTTGAGCTCGATGGTCTGTACGCCGTTCACCCGGCGCAGCGACTGCACGACGATCGGCGAGGTGCCGTTGCCCGGCTGCTTCATCTGCATGATGTGCGTGAAGGTGGTGGTCGCCTTCAGCGAGCCGGGGATGTACATCCGGTACGTGATCCGCCAGGTCTCGCCGGGCAGCCACTTGAGGTAGGAACTGCCGCTGGTGCGAAGTCCGGTCACTTCCTGGCGCTGACGGTCCGTCGAGGTGTCCCGGTCGACTGTGTGCATGTTGAACCGGAAGTTGTCGCCCTCGGTGAGGATGTGCGGCTGCCCCGCCGGATGGGAGTCGGCCCGGTCGTCCTCGACGGTCTCGAAGGCGCCGAGTCCGCCGCTGCTCGCCGAGGGCGACCAGCGCAGTCGCCAGCTCGCCGCATGCGCGGTGGCGGAGGGCCCGGCGGTGGCCGCCACGGCGCCGCCGATTGCCGCACCGAGTAGCGCTCGCCTGGAGGGATTCATCGCTTCGACCCCGCTCGGAGCAGAAGGCGGCCGGCCTGCGTGCTGTCCGGGCTGGTGAAGCTCAGGCCGATCGCGCCGTACGGGCGGTGATCCGACGTCTTCGTGCGGTCAGACATAAGCCGTACCAGCCTTCCTGAGGTGGGGTTCAGGATTGAGTGGGGTGTGGCTATTTTCTCCGGAGCCACCAACCGTTGCGTTCACAAGAGTGTTCAACGTTCAGCGATATGCTCCAGAGTTACGCCTTGACGGGACTCGGTCAATGGTCCTGACGAATAAGGTCGGCGCAATATCGAGTCGGTGTCGCGTCGATCCCGGTCGGGGCAGTGAGGGGTTGCTGAACGTCAGGTCGGCAGGGAATGCATCGCGCCCTGTGGTCGTTGAGCATGAGAATGCCAACCGACGACGTAAGGATCGACCGCTCGTGAGCAAGGTCCCCTCCATCACCCTCAACAACGGCGTCGAGATGCCGCAGCTCGGTTTCGGTGTCTGGCAGGTGCCCGACGACGAGGCCGCGAAGGCGGTCGCGACAGCCATCGAGTCCGGGTACCGGAGCATCGACACCGCCGCGATCTACGAGAACGAAGAGGGCACGGGCAGGGCCGTCGCAGCCTCGGGTGTCGCCCGCGAGGAGCTCTTCGTCACGACGAAGCTGTGGAACGCCGACCAGGGCTACGACTCCACCCTGCGCGCCTTCGACACCTCGCTCGACAAGCTGGGTCTGGACTACGTCGATCTGTATCTGATCCACTGGCCGGTGCCGGCCAAGGACGCGTACATCGACACGTACAAGGCCTTCGAGAAGATCTACTCCGAGGGCCGCGCGAAGGCCATCGGTGTCTCGAACTTCCTGCCCGAGCACCTGGAGCGCCTGCTCGGCGAGACCTCCGTCGTCCCGGTGATCAACCAGATCGAGCTCCACCCGCAGCTCCAGCAGGCCGAGTCGCGCGCCTTCCACGCCAAGCACGGCATCGCGACCGAGGCCTGGTCGCCGCTGGGCCAGGGCAAGGGCCTCCTGGAGGTCCCGACGGTCGTCGCGATCGCCCAGAAGCATGGCCGCACGCCGGCCCAGGTGGTGCTCCGCTGGCACATCCAGACCGGCAATGTGGTGATCCCGAAGTCCGTGACACCGTCCCGGATCGTGGAGAACCTCGATGTGTTCGGCTTCGAGCTGGACGCCGACGACCTGGCCGCGTTCGCCGCACTGGACGAGGGCAAGCGTATCGGCCCGAACCCGGGCGAGTTCAACCTCGGCGCCTGAGCCGTGTCGCTGCACCGTTGACGAACACAGACCGCCGCCCGGCTGCCGAGCCGGGCGGCGGCTCGCTGCCCAGGAAGGAACCGGAACATGAGCGGGGACACCGCACCCGTCGTCGCAGCGGGTCGCTACCGGCTGCGCAATGTGGGCAGCGGGCTGCTGCTGGATGTGTACGGCTCCGCCAAGGGCGCAGGCGCCCCGGTGCAGCAGGGTGAGGAGAGCGGTTCGGCGGCCCAGCACTGGGAGCTGACACCCGTGCACGAGGGTGCCGCGCTGTACCACCTGGTCAATGTCCACAGCGGCAAGCGGCTGGACGTCGCCGATGCCTCCACCGAGAACGGCGCCGTGGTCCAGCAGTGGCGGGCCAACAACTACGGCGCCCAGGAATGGCTGATCGAGCAGCACCTGGAGGCGCCGGGGGTGGTGACCCTGGTCAGTTTCATCAGCGGGCTCGTCCTCGAAGTGGCCGATGGCAGCACGGTGGACGGTGCCCGCGTCCAGCAGTGGGAGGACACCGACTCCCCCAGCCAGTGGTGGCAGTTGGAGCCGGTGTCGGACACCCCCATGGTCTGAGCCGTTGTCGTTCGGATTCGATCGCAGGCCCGGTAGAGCCATCGGGAATCCGGCCCCATGCCTGGCCAGGCTCCCGGCGGCCGGGACGTGGGCGGCGTCTGCCGCGCCGGCGCCACGTTCTGCCGCCCCGGTCGCCGGGTCCTGCCAAAGGCTCGAAGGCCACGTACGGCACGGCTGTCCAGCCGAGCTGGCAGCGCCTCGCCGTCCGGCTCCGGTATGGCGTGGCAGAAGTGTCCAGACTGGAACCCCGGCCCGATTCCGGCGGGCCGGGGTTCTATGTCAGGCGGGTGAATCGATCACCGGCCTTGTTAGTGGTGCTCGGTTACCGGCCACCGTGATGGTGCTCGATCACCGCTCTCAGTAGTCGTCGCCGAAGTCGCCGCCGCCGCCGTAGCCGCCACCGCCGTGGTGGCGCTCGATCACCCGGAAGCTGCCGACCACTCCGTTGTGGACCTTCACGCCACCCTTGACACGACCCGGGTGGACGCCGTCGCTGGAGCTCCAGGGACCGACGGTCGCCAGCGGGGCGCCGTTGTCGCAGGTCGCGCCGCGGAAGACCTCAACGGTCCGACGGCTGTCGTTGCGGATGTTGAGCGTCTTGGAACCAAGACCACTGACTACCGTGATGCAGCCGGTCTCCCGGGCGCTGAAGGTGCGCTCGTTGATGTGGACGCGGCCCTCGAAGTGGCGGCGACCCTTGTTCTCGCCACCACCCTTGTTCTCGTAGCCACCACCCTTGCCCTCGTAGCCACCACCCTTGCCCTCGTTGCCCTTGCCCTCGTTGCCCTCGTTGCCCTCGTTGCCGTTGCCGGATTCGCCACCGTTGAGGGCCGACACGGGGGCGGCGGCCTGCTGCTGGACGACCGGGGCAGCTTGGGCCGGCTCCGTGGAGGCGGCCGAGGCGTACGTGATGCCGGTGGCGGCCAAGGCCGCGGCAGCCGCGAGTGCGGCAGTAACGACAGTGGAACGCGTAACCATGTCACTTCTCCTGTCTCAGAGAGGCCGGCCGAGCAGCCGACCCGTAATTGAACGTACTGACGGCCCCCATAGCTGTCATATCGGACACGTTGGAAGGGGTGGGGTCGGGGCGCCAATCGGGGTACACAAGACACCCAAATGCCACTTCCGGATAATCTGACAATCTGCCAATCGCCCTTATTTATGGGCACATTGATATGGCATTAGCCCGTCCAGGCGACTTCCTGATGCCCTCTCACCCCTGGTGGCGGCGTGTCTCTATTGACACGGCCCGGGCGGGAGCCGTACGCCACCGCCCTGATTGCCCGTCATCCGCAGTCCCACCCGCCCTGACCTGCAGTGACGCGCCGATAGTGCGTGCCGAAGAGCGTTCCCCGGGTCGCCGGGTGCCCTGTGGCCGCGGGTGAGCACTCATTCCACGGCGACGCCGGCCGTATCCGGTGCGTCCCGCCGTCCGGAGCGCAGAGCCCAGCCCGCAGCGTACGCGAGCAACGCGACGCCCCAGGCCAGGATGCTCATCAACAGCTGCGAGCGGCTGTCGGCGACGAAGTACTGACGAGCACGGCGCGTACCGGGACTCCGCGGTGGTTGACCTGAGGCAAGAGGCCGGTGCCTCGCGGTTGCCCGACAGTACGAGCAGCATCCGGGACGCCGTGTACAGGCCGGAGTTGAGACAGGACAGCATCGAGGTGAGACGACGATGGCCCAGAGGTGCCGGTAGAGCCATCCCACGCTGAACCCGGCCCGGCCGCCGAAGGCGGTGCGCGCGTACTCGGCGAACGAGCCGGTCGTCGGCTGCGCGGCGTCATGACGCCCCGTGTGTCAGCGGTAGGCCGCCTGCCCGGTGAGGGCATGGCCGACGGCCAAGGTGTGGATCTCGCTGGTGCCCTCGTAGGTCAGGACCGATTCGAGGTTGTTGGCGTGCCGCAGGGGCGAGTACTCCAGCGAGATGCCGTTGGCCCCGAGTACGGTCCGGCATTCGCGGGCGATGGCCAGAGCCTCGCGTACGTTGTTGAGCTTGCCGACGCTGATCTGCTCGGGCCGCAGCGTCTCCCGTTCCTTGAGTCGTCCCAGATGCACCGCGAGCAGGGCGGCGTTGCCGAGCGACAGTGCCATGTCGGCCAGCTTGCGCTGGGTGAGCTGGAAGGCACTGATCGGCTTGCCGAACTGGATGCGCGAGTCGGCGTAGTCGAGCGTCGCCTGCAGGCAGTCGCGCCCGGCGCCGACCGCGCCGAAAAGGATCCCGAAGCGGGCCTCGTTCAGGCAGGACAGCGGGCCGCGCAGTCCCCGGGCCCCGGGCAGGATGGCCGAACCGGGCAGGCGGACGTCCTCGAAGTGCAGCTCGGAGGTGATCGACGCACGCAGCGACATCTTCTGCTTGATGTTGCTGGTGGTGAAGCCGGGGGTGCCGCGCGGGACGAGGAAGCCCCGCACCCCGTCCTCGGTATGCGCCCAGACGGTGGCGACATCGGCGATACCGCCGTTGGTGATCCACATCTTGGAGCCGTTCAGGATCCAGTCGCTGCCGTCGCGGACGGCCCGGGTACGCATGTCGGCCGGATTGCTGCCGAAGTCCGGCTCGGTCAGCCCGAAACAGCCGATCGCCTCACCTGCGGCGAGCCGCGGCAGCCACTCCTGCTTCTGTTCCTCCGATCCCCACTGCCGGATCGAGAACATGGAGAGGGATCCCTGGACGGACACGAAGCTGCGCAGACCCGAGTCGGCCGCCTCCAGCTCCAGGCAGGCGAGTCCGTAGCTGACCGCGCCCGTGCCCGCGCAGCCGTAGCCGTCCAGGTGCATGCCAAGCACACCGAGTTTGCCGAGTTCGGGCGCCAGTTCGCGGGCGAAGTGCGCGTCCTCGAACCATTGGCCGATGTGCGGACGGACCCGCTCGGTCAGGAATCGGGCGACCGTGGCCTGGATCTCGCGCTCCTCGTCGGTGAGCAGGGAGGCGATGTCCAGCAGGTCGAGCGGGTCCTTGAGGCGCTTGGCCGGGGGCATGGGGGAACTCCTTCGGTACGTGCTGCCGGTGTCGATCGGAATGAGTGCGGGGTACGGCGGCGGGCCGGCCGGGCGGTCAGCTGTCCAGCCAGCGCCTGAGGTCCTCGGTGTGTTCGCCGAGCCGCGGCGGGCGCCGCTCGTAACGCGGCGGGGTACGGGACAGCCCGATGGGGTTGGCCACCAGGCGCATCGGGTCGTCGGGGTCCGCGTCGGCCGGTGCGACCCGCGGGGACAGGCCCAGGCGTTCGGCGAGGTCGAAGGCGCCTGCAAGGTCGTTGACCGGACCGCAGGGCACCCCGAGCGGGGTGAGCAGGTCGAACCACTCGGCGGCGGTACGCAGGGCGAGCCGTGCGGAGATCTCCTCGGCCAGCGCATCGACGTGCGCGACCCGGTCCGCGTTCGAGGCGAACCTGGGATCGGCGGCGAGCGCGTCTGCGCCCAGGCCCCGGCACAGGGCGAGGAACTGCCGGTCGTTGCCGACGGCGACGACCAGCGGCCGGTCCGCAGCCCCGTACACCTCGTACGGGGCGATGGACGGGTGACGGTTGCCGAGGATGCCCGGCACCTGGCCGGCCAGGGTGTACCCGCCCGCCTGGTTGACCATGCTCGACAGCAGCGAGGACAGCAGACTGACCTCGACGTGCTGGCCTTCGCCGGTCGCGTCGCGGTGGCGCAGCGCCGCCAGGACCCCCACGGCCGCGTGCAGGCCGGTCAGTACGTCGACCAGCGCCACGCCCGTCTTGACGGGCTGCCCAGGTGCGGGCCCGGTGACGCTCATCAGCCCGCCGACCGCCTGCAGCAGCAGGTCGTAGCCGGGGAGCGAGGCGCCTTCACCGGCTCCGAATCCGGTCACCGAGCAGTAGACGATGCCGGGGTTGAGCGCGTGGGCCTCCTCGTAGGAGAGCCCGTACTTGTCCATCGTGCCGGGGCGGAAGTTCTCGAAGAGCACATCGGCGCGGCGCACCAGCTCGTGCGCGTCGCGGCGTCCTTCCTCCGTGCCGAGATCGACGGCGAAGGACCGCTTGTTGCGGTTCACGGACAGGAAGTAGGTGGACTCGTCATGGGCGCGCGGCGGGCCCCAGGCCCGGGTGTCGTCGCCGGTGCCCGGACGTTCCACCTTGATGACGTCGGCGCCCAGGTCCGCCAGGAGCATCGTGGCGTACGGGGCGGCCAGCACCCGTCCGAAGTCGGCGACCACGACACCCGACAGAGGGCCGGGAACGGAAGCGTTCACCGGATCACCGTCCGGGAACCGCGTATGTACACCGTGGTCGTGACAGGGAAGGTGAAGGGTGCGACGGCCGCGGTCACACCCACCGGACGCCGTACGGCCCGAATCTGCTCGCCGGGGCGCGGCGACGCGAAGACCTCACCGGACGGGCGGTCGGCCCCGGCGGCGTAGTAGCGCAGGATCTCGGCCGCGCGCCGCAACTCGCCGACGCCCTCGGCGCGGGTCTTGCCCTCCTCGCGGCACAGCTCCTCGCCCCACTCGGCGGCGCGGGCGTCGAGGCGGTCCGCGGCACGGGCCGGGACCCGGCCGCACGACCGGTGCGGCAGCGCGGCCCGGGCGGGCAGGTCCGCGCGGGCGGCCGCCACGGCTTCATCCAGCTCGGCGTGGCCGGCCAGGTGCCCCGTCGCGACCGTCTCCTCGGGGCGGGCGGGGTTGGTGCTGATGAGCTCGGCACCGTCGCTGCTCCGCCACTGCCCGGCCACGAGGTGGCGCAGCAACGGCGTCTGCTGCGCGGAATCCGGTGCGGGATCCGCCGCGTAGGCGGTGGCTGGGGTGTGCTGCATGTGCCTTCCTCTCGATACGCGTCCTTGCGCGAGGCGACCTGCCGAGTGCCCGGCCGGTGACGGTCGGGATCGCGAAGCCACATCTTGGGCACACGGCACGCGTCCCCGCAGTGGACGAGATGTCCCGCCCTGATACCGCAGGGCACTCCAATCCGTCCATGGGTGGTGCGCCCGGACGACTGGTTTGCTCGGCAGCCCGCGCCGCTGTGCGCCGGCACCCCACTCTTCACACTCCGCCGCCCGGGTCGCCGAGCGGGCCGACGCGCAGCTGCAGCGCTTCACCCGCACCTGCTTCCTCGTGAACCCGTACCGCTCCTGCCTGGACGTGTGCGAAAAGCTCAACCGGTACGCCCCGGTACCGGGCGAGAAGCGCTGGTGCCGACCGCGGGAAGCTACGGCAACGTACTGCGGTTCCTGCCGCCGCTGCCCATCCCGGACACACTCCTCGACGAGGGCTCGGGGCTGCTCGGTGAGGTGATCGCGCAGGAGGGTGCGGCACTGGTGCGTGAGAGCGGTGTCGCGGTGTCACCGGTGACTGATCCTCACGGCCGGGATGTGCGGACCACCCCGTCCGCATCGGCGTTCTCCCCCGGCCAGGCCGACAGCGCCAGCAGCAGCTCGGCCCGTACGTGGGCGGAGCCGAGATCGACGTCCAACAGCGCGCGGATCCGGTCGACGCGGCTGTGCAGCGTATGCCGGTGTACTCCCAGGGACGTCGCGGCCGCGCCCCACTGGCCGTGATGCTCCAGGAACGCACGGAGCGATGCGATGAGATCCGTGCCGTGCTCCCGGTCGTAGTCGGCGAGCGGGGCGATGCGGACCGCGGACAGCTCGCGCAGCAGACCACGGGTCTCGGGCGCGGTGACCAGGACCTGGCCCGCCAGCGACGCGAAGGGGACGAGTTCGTGCCCGCTGCGTGCCTCGGCCGCCGCGGCGGCGTTGGCGGCCTCGCGCAGCGCCTGGGGCACCGCGTCCAGACCGTGCGTGTCACTCAGCCCGGCATGGGGCCTCGGTCTCAGCCGGGCCGCCGCACCGTCGGTGAGCGCACGGGCCTGCGCCGACCCGTCGCCCGGAAGAAGCAGCACCGCGCACCCGCCGCGAACGGTGCCGAAGCGGGGCAGACCCCGCTCGGCGAAATCGCTGCCCGCCGCGTCCAGCGCCCGCCGGGGGCTGCCACCGCGCAGCACGAGCACGCTGATTCCGTCCCTCACGGGGAACCCGGCCTCCGTGAGATGGGCGCGGGCCGTGGGCGCGGACACCGTCCCGTCCAGGAGCATGCGCAGGAACAGGCCGTTGACGTGGTGCTGTTCGTCCATGAGGCGCAGTGGCTTCTCCTCATGGAGGGCAATGAGCGACGCCGCGTGACCGAGGAGGAGGTGGTCCACGGCGGTCAGCTCCCGGCCGGTGACGAGCGCAAGGCGGCCGTGGGCCCGGGGCCCGACGCGTACCTGCTGTGCCGCGACGCTCCCCTGCGGCCCGGTGCTCACTGCCGCCGAGGCCCCGTCACCCGCTCCAGGAGCACGCAGCTCCGCCAGAACGACCGGTTCCGGCCCTGCCGAGCCCGGCGGATGAGACGCCCGCACGGCGCCCTCCCCGTCCATGTACAGCACCTGGGTACCGGTCGAGACAGCGAGTTCACGCACGACCGCCTGGGCGCCGCGCAGCGCGGCACGGGTCATCCGGAGCTGGATCCGGGAAGCGTGCACGACCCCTTCGTAACTCTGCTCCGCCAGACGTTCCATCACGGCCTTGGTGATCGCGACGAAGGGCGTGGGCAGCGGTATTTCGAGCAGCGGCAGTCCGGCCTCCTCGGCTGCCTCGACCAGGGCGGCCGGGACCCGCGCATGGGACAGGCCGGTGCCGAACGCGACGGCGGCCACGCCGGAACCGGCCAGTCGTGCCACGTAGGCACGTTGCCCCGCGGGTGTCCCCGGCAGCCTCAGGCCGGTGGTGAGCAACAGCTCGCCGCCACTGAGCCAAGGGGTGGGGTCGGCCAGTTCGATGCTGTGCGCCCACGCCACTTCGCGGTCGAGTGCACTGCGGCCCGCGAGCACGGTCAGTCCGAGCTCGCGGCGGCGGGTCAGCCAGTTCAGGGATACGCCCATGCGTTCGTCCCCCGTTCCCCGGTCCCCGCGCACCGGCCTGCCCGGTCCGCCGTGTCCCGGGAACCTAGCAGGTCAGCACAGGTCACCCCCGTCGCCCCAGGTGCACCGTACGGACCGTGAGCAGGAAGACATCGGGGCGGCGGCGCAGCCCGGCCGGGTCCTCGGGGTCGAGCAACCGGTCCAGTACGGCGATGTCGTCGGCCATCAGGGACTCTTCGAACATCTCGCGCCGACGGGCGAATTCGGCGATGACATGGTCGCGGGCCGGCTCGGAGAGCGGCGCCGGAAGGTCCAGCAGGAAACTGCGGGTGCCCTGCGGGTCCAGACCCACCGCGGTGAACAGGGCGCCCCAGTCCTCGGTCTCCCGCTTGGTCCCGGGCAGTGACGCCCGCATGTCCTCGAACCAGTCCGCGGTGATCGCGTCGAGCCTGGCCTCCAGACCCGGCCGCCCCATGCCGATGTCACGCGGGAGCTGGCGGGGCGGCAGACCGCCCTCCACCAGGGCGACGGTCCCACCGGGGCGCAGCAGCGCGGCGAACCCGGCGAGGACTGCGCGCTGGTCACCCATGTGATGCAGGGCGTTGCCCGCCCAGATCAGATCCGCCTCCCCCAGCTCGGCGAGGCCGTCGGGGATGTCGGCCTGCTGTGTACGGACCCGGTCACCGAGACCGAGCCGCTGCGCGCGGGCCCGGGTGCGTTCCAGAAGCGCCGGGGTGCCGTCGACGGCGACGACTTCCGCCTCGGGAAACACCTCGGCGAGCAGACAGGCGATCACGCCGGGTCCGCTGCCGATGTCGAGAATCCTGCGCACCTTCGGGGCCGTGGGCAGGGAGGCGATCCAACGGGCCGCCTCCTCGTACTGCGGGCGGCTGAGCTCGGCGTTCTGCTCCAGCCGCGGGCCCATGACGCCCCAGTCGATGTCGGTGGTGTCGTGCTGGTGTCCCGGTGTGCTGCCGTGGTGATGACCAGAGGTGGTGTCGTGCTGATGGCTGCCGGTGGTGTCGTGATGGTGACCGTGGTCGGTGTGCTGGCTCATGGGGACAGCCTCACCACGCATCAACCCCCTGGCAAGATTCTTTGCCGGTTCGGCAAGCCGCTGCACCGGTACTCCTCGGGCCGATGCCCCGGACGCGCTCGGGACAGGCAGTCGCCGTCTCAGTCTCTCGCACACAGTGCCAGCAGCCGGTACCGCGGATCTGCTCGCGGCCTGTCGGGCTCGGGCAGGGACGTCAGTACGGTCGCAAGCCGCTCGGCCGCCGTCCCCGGCAGGTTCAGGCGTGAGGCGAAATAGCCCTCGCGCACCTTCTGTGCCGCACTCAGCGGGCTCTGGCCCTGGCCATGGCCGCGGAAGTGGGCCTCCCCCACCACATCGAGGCCGGCCTCCGAGCCGTACCTGACGATCAGATCCGCGGAATCGGACGGATCGGCGTCGAGGTGGGGGGCGAATGCCTCGTCGATGTCGCTGCCCACGTCGTGGGCCACGTCCTTGTCGACGGTGGTGACGAACACACCGCCCGGCCTCAGCACCCGCGCCGCCTCGGACACCACCGCCCGCACATCCCCCTCCCCACGCAGCAGGTGCAGCAGCCAGACAGCGCCGACCGCGTCCACCGCCGCGTCCGGCAGCGGCAGCCGGCGTGCGTCGGCGAGCGCCACCGCGCCGATCCGCTGCCGAGCGACCTGTGCCATGCCGTACGAGAAATCGGTACCGAACACGCCGAGTCCGGGGCGGGCAAGGGCTATTCGCTCGGTGACCAGTCCCGTACCGCAGCCGATGTCCAGAAGGGTGCGGGCGGATGACGGGATCAGTCCGAGCACTGCGGCGGCTGCGGCCTCGGCCCTGGGCACGCCGCCGCGCGTGGCGTCGTAGTGGGCTGCCACGGTGTCATAGTTCAGCACCTGGCCGACTCTAGGACACACCCGACCGAATGGACACCGGCATATTGCCGGTGGGCCGCCGGGCCCATAACTTGCGTTCATGGAGCTGGAGTTGCGCCATCTGCGTACTGTGCGTGCCATCGCCGACACCGGGAGCCCGACCAAGGCGGCCGCCACCCTCGGGCTCGCCCAGCCTGCGCTGAGCGCGCAATTGCGACGGATCGAGAAGGCTCTCGGCGGCCCCCTCTTCGAGCGGGATCACACCGGTGCCCGGCCCACGCTCCTCGGTGAGCTGGTACTCCAACGGGCCCGGGTGGTGCTGCCCGCCGTGAGCGAGCTCCAGGAGGAGGCGGTGCGGTTCGCCAACGCCTGGGGGACGATGGAGCGCTTCCGGCTGGGCGGCACGCACGGCCCGCTGCTGGGCGGTCTCGTCGACCGCCTGGTCGCCGCGCATCCGGCCGCGCCCGTGTCGACGTACACCTCCTGGTCGGTCGTCGAGATCGCCTCCCAACTGGTCGACAGGAGACTCGACTTCGCGCTCATCGGGGCCTGCGGGGAGAGCCCTCCGCCCGCGAACGACCGGCTGACGTGGCAGATGATCGGGGTCGATCCGGTCTTTGTGATGCTGCCGGACTCCCACCCGCTCGCCGGTGAACAGGAGCTCGACCTCTCGTCCCTGGCGGACGAGTGCTGGGCGGATGTTCCGGGCGACGGCTGTTTCGCGGACTGTTTCGTGGGCGCCTGCGCACGGGCCGGGTTCAGTCCGGTTTCGGTGTACGAGACGGACACGGCGTCCGTCGTCCATCTCGTCCAGGTGGGGCGGGCGGTCGGACTGTGCCGGGCGACGTTCCCGCCGGCCCCGGGTCTGGTGACGCGCCCGCTCATCGGTTCGCCGCTGAGCTGGCGCCATCTGCTGGGCTGGCATCCACGTTCGGCAGCGGCCGCAGCGGCGTCCGGAGCGGTGAGCGGACACAGCCGGGCGGCGTACGCGGAGGCGGTGGAGCGCAGCGAGAGCTATACGCGATGGCTCGCCGCGCATCCACGGTTCGGCGCTGCGATGTGACATGCCATCGCACATCCACGCCTCTGCACGCGATGTGGCATGTCATCGCACTTCCCCTCCTCCGCAAGCGATGTGACATGTCATCGCACTTCTCCGCCGTCTCGGCGCTGCAATATGACATGCCATCACGCACCCCGTTTCAGCCCTGCACTGTGACATGTCATCGCGCACGAGCGGCCTGCCCGCGGCGCGGCTGCACATGGCCCGCCCGTCCCGGCCCCCCGGCCCGGTGTTCAGTGGCGTGCCCGCCCATCCGGCTACCTCACGCCGTGTCCGGCGGCGATCGCCACCACCCGCGCGGCCAGGTTCAGATCGTTCTCGGTGACCACACCACCCGCGTCGTGGGTGTTCACGGACAGGGTGACGGTGTTGTAGCCGAGGGTCAGATCGGAGTGGTGGTTCAGTTCGTCCTGGATCTGGGCGACATGCACGGTCAGCCCGACGGCGGCGAAATGCGTGCGGAGCCGGTAGGTGCACGTGATCCGGTCTCCCTCCAGCGACCAGCCGGGCAGGTCACCCAGACGGTCCTCGATCTCCTTCTGCGACAATGGTGCGGCGGGCATGCTGCGACTCCCTACGAGCGATCGGTGCCGGTCGGCGGTGCCGGTGACGTTACGGTCTTCGTATGACAACTGTCGCGCTTGACACGGGGGTAGGGCCGCTGCTGCGCAGCTGGCGGGAGCAGCGTCGCATCAGCCAGCTGGAGCTGGCGCTCCGCGCGGATTCCTCGGCCCGGCACATTTCCTTCATCGAGACGGGCCGTTCCCGCCCCAGCGAGGACATGATCCTGCGGCTGGCCGAGCATCTCGACATCCCGGTCAGGGAACGCAACGCCCTGCTGGTGGTGGCCGGTTACGCGCCCCGCTACGCACAGACCGCGCTCGACGACCCGGCGCTGGGCGCGCTGCGCGAGGGGATGGAGCGACTGCTCCAGGGGTACGACCCCTACCCGGCGCTCGTCGTCGACGGTATGTACAACGTGGTGGCGGCCAATCGGGGTATCGCAATGCTGCTGGAGGGAGTGGCCGGGCATCTGCTGGCCCCGCCGCTGAATGCCATGCGGCTCACTCTCCATCCGGAGGGCCTGGCCCCACGCATCCGCAATCTTCGGGAGTGGCGTGCCGATCTGCTGGCGCAGATGGAGCGTCAGATCGCCCTGGCCCGGTCTGCGGAGCTGCGTGAGCTGTACGAGGAGGTCGCGGGCTATCCCGCACCGGAAGGTGCTGACAGGGCCGAGGGGGCCGGAGCCGCAGGGAGCGGCGGGGGCGCCGGGAGCCCTGTCGGGGAGAACCCGGGAGCCGGCCCCGCGTCCTCCCTGCCGTTCGCGCTGCCCTTGCATATCGAGCACGGCGGGCAGGTGCTCTCGTTCGTCTCCTCCATCGCGACGTTCAATACCCCGATGGATGTGACGGTGGCCGAGCTGGCCATCGAGACGTTCCTGCCCGCCGACCGGGCGACCGCCGACCATCTGCGTTCCCTCACTTCCTGACGATCGGGCGGATCCAGGGGGCGTCGGCCCGCGCCAGGACGATCGCGGCCGTGGTCACGACCGCCAGGACCGCCACGGCGAGCAGCAGGGGAAGTCGCGGGTGCCCGTGCAGTACGGCCACGGCTCCGACGAATGCTCCGGTCATCATGGCGGCTGCCGACAGCACCCGCCGTCCGGCCTTGCTGCCGCCTCCGCCGGCGAAGCGGCTGTCGGAGAGGATGCCGGTGATGGTCAGGGTCAGCACGGTGGTGGTGAGGTCGGGGACCGCCAGCGCCCGGGAGATGGCGTTCTGCGCACCGAGTCCGAGTCCGAGCAGTGCGATGAGCGCGAAGCGGACCCCACCCACGAACGGATGGCCGGAGGCCAGAGTGACGATCAGCGCGGCCAGGACACAGGCGGTCTCGACGAGGAGCGCGTACAACAGCATCCGGCCGCGATGCGTCAGGGCACGGTGCACGATCAGGCCGCCGAGCAGTGCCCCCACCGCGAATGCGGCGAGTGCGACGAGCGAGGCGGCGAACGAGAATCCGGGGGCTCCGGCGATCGCGAAGCCGGAGAAGACCACATTGCCGGTCATGTTCGCGACGAAGACCCGGCCGAGTTCCAGGTAACTGACGGCGTCGACCAGCCCGGTGACGACGGTCAGGGCGAGCATCATGGGCGGCAGCGGTCCATGCCGGTCGTTCATGTCCGGTACGACGGTGGACCATGCCTCACGCAGCACGACGGACAGTGACACGGGCACGCTCCGATCACGGGGTGGGTGGTCGAAATTGTGCCGCCTCCGGCACACGGAACACCACGACCGCCGCACATCGCCCCCGCCCGGAAGGAGGCCGGTTCCCGGGGCGGGGGCGATGTGCGTTGCGGAGCCGCTATACGCGTGCCCCGTTGTCGAGCGGATCCCGGCGCGCCGTCTTCGTACCGGACCGGCGTCCGGGAGCCCGCTTCCGGGCGGGCGGCGGGGCCTTGCTGCTCCGCTCCAGGAGGAGCGCAGCCGGTACGGCGGTCAGCACCGAGGAGTACGTGCCGACGCAGATGCCGATCAGCAGGGCGAGCGCAAAGTCCGCGAGGGAGTCGCCGCCCAGCACGGCAAGTGCGGTCAGGATGAACAGGGCACCCATTCCGGTGTTGACCGTTCTGGGGACGGTCTGGAGAACGGCCTGGTTGGCGACCGTGGCGAGAGGCACGCGACGGGCCTTCGCCCACAGTTCCCGCACCCGGTCGAAGACGACAACCGAGTCGTTGACGGAGTATCCGATGACGGTGAGGAGTGCGGCCAGGAAGATGCCGTCAACGGTGCGTCCGAGCCAGGCGAAGGCGCCGACCAGGATGATGACGTCGTGGACCAGCGCCGCGACCGAGGCCACGGCGAACGTCCAGCGGAACCGGATCGCCAGATACGCCAGCTGTACGAGCACGGCGATGCCGAGCGCGATCAGGGCGTTGCGCCGGAGTTCGTCGCCGAGGCTGGGGCCGATGAGTTCGTCGCGGACCTTGGTGGTTTCGCCGCCCTCCTCCGCGAGGGCGGCGCGCAGGGCGTGTTCGCCGTCGTTGTCGAGTTTTCCGGTGCGTACGGAGAGGTCGCCCGCCCCCGCCGTGGTGACCTCGGCGTCTGCGAAGCCCGCATTGGCGAGAGCGGTGCGAGCCCGCTCGACGTCGACGGGCCGGCTCGTCGAGTACTCGACGAGCCGGCCGCCGGTGAATTCGACGCCCAGGTTGACGCCGCGTACGACGATGCCGAGGACCGCGACGGCGATCAGTGCCGTGGAGATGAGCAGCCAGCGGCGCGGCGAACGCATCAGCTGGGGATCCCGGCGGGTCAGCCAGGTGCGTACCCGGCCGGGGGCGGCGATACCGTTGATGCCCCGGTAGTCGCTGACGAATCGTGAGCGTGCGGCGATGTCGGTGAGTGCGCGGGCGATGACGAGTGCGGAGAACATCGAGGCGAGCACACCGATGGCGAGTGTGACACCGAAACCCTTCACCGGCCCGGAGCCGAGGAAGAAGAGCAGCCCGGCCGCGATCAGCGTCGTGACGTTGGAGTCGGCGACGGCGCTCCAGGCGTTTCGGAATCCGGCGGTCAGCGAGGAGCGCAGGGAGCGGCCCGGGTGCTGTGCGTGTTCCTCTCTGGCCCGTTCGAAGACCAGCACGTTGGCGTCGACCGCCATCCCGATGGCCAGGACGAACCCGGCCAGGCCGGGCAGGGTGAGGGTGACTCCGAGGGCGACCAGGGCCGCGTAGGAGATCAGCCCGTAGGCACCGAGCGCGACGGCGGCGAGCGCGCCGAAGAGCCGGTAGACGATGGTGATGAAGAGTGCGGTGGCCGCGGCGCCGATGAGAGCGGCCCGGGCGCTGGCGTCGATGGCGGCGGCGCCGAGCGTCGGGCCGACGGTCCGCTGTTCGACGATCTCGACGGGGAGCGGCAGAGCGCCGCCCTTGATGAGCAGGGCCAGTTCCCGGGCCTCGTCGGCGCTGAAGGAGCCTGTGATCTGGGTGGACCCGGACGGCAGGCCGACGTTGCAGCCGACCGAGGGGGAAACCTGTGGCGATGAGATGATCTGCTGGTCGAGGACGATGGCGACGCGGCGCCGGTCGTCCTGGACCGGGTGGCAGGCGGCCTCACCGGTCAGCCGGGTCCAGTCCCGGCCGGCCTTCTTGTGGAAGTCGAGGGAGACGGTCCAGCCGGCGCCCTGCTGGGCGTCGAACGCGGCGGTGGCGTCCTTGACGCCCGCGCCGGAGAGCCGGGCCGGGCCGAGGTCGAGGGAGCGGCCCTGCTCGTCCGGGAGCGTCGGCCCGTTGCCGGCCTCGGCGTCGCCCTTGGCGTCCGCCCTGTCGCCGTTCTGCGCGGCGGGGCCCTGGACCGCGTGGAAGCTGAGCTGGGCGGTTCTGCCGATGACTTCGGCGGCCTTGCGCGGGTCCTGGACGTCCGGGAGTTCGACGATGATCCGGTCCTCGCCGGAGCGGGTCAGGGTGGGTTCGGTGACGCCGAGGGAGTCGATGCGCTGGCGGAGCACCTCAAGGGTGCGGTCGGTGCTCTCCCGGTCCGCTTTCGCGGTGTCGGAGTCCTTGGCCTGGAGCACCATTCTGGTGCCGCCCTGAAGGTCGAGGCCGAGTCTGGGTGACATGGTCAGTGCGATGAGCACGGAGACGAGCAGGACGGCCGCAGCCAGAACCGCTCGCACCGTGGTGGCGCGAGTCATGGGTTTCCTCCGAGGGGGCGCCGGGCGCCCTCACCTCGGCGAGGACGTTCCGGCGGGTCTGTGGGACGGGGCCGGTGGCAGGACCGGTGGCCGGTGAACGGCCGTCCTCGGAGGCCCGCGTACGGCGGGGAGCGCGACGCGGAAGCGGTCGGTGGCACGAGGGGGTGCGGCGGGTGCCCGCTGGGGGGCGTGGTGCGGTACGCGGATGCCCCCTGCGCCGGGCAGCAGGAAGTGGGGGCCGGGCGGCGGCAGATGGTGCTGGGTGCGGGCGTGGTCGGTACCGGCCCTGGGCCGGGGTGCGGTCGTCGGCGTCGGCCGGTGGGGGTCGGTCGCCGTGGCCGTGCGGGTGCGCCGGGTGTCGTGGACGGTGCCCGTGCGCGCGGTCCGGTCCGTGTGCGGGGTGGGCTGATGGGCGCCGGGTGAGTACGCGGCGGAGGGCGGCACACCGGCGAACGGCCGGGCGGGGAGTACGGATCCGGCGGCTGCGGGGGCGCCGCCGACGACGGTGAGTACGGTGAGCAGGAGGGCGACGAAGACCTGCCGGGCCGCCTGTGCGGTTCTGTGGCGCGCCGGGGTGCCCGGCCGTGCCCTCGGGGGCACATTCCCCGGGGGCGGCCCCGGGAGGGGGGTCACCTCGTGCGGCCGGGCAGGGCCGGTGTCGCGCCGGCCCGGCGGAGCACGGAGCTGAGTATCAGTCCGGCGCCGCGTACGACCGTGGTCGCCGGGTCGTCGGCGAGCCGTACCGGAACGCCGAGGCGGACCGCGACCCGGTCGGTGATGTCGGGGCGGGCGGCTCCGCCCCCGGCGAGCAACGGGCCCTTGCGCAGGGCCCCGAGGACGGCGCCGTGCCGGTCCTGCTTCCACATCTCGTCCACCATGTCCAGGACGGTGCGAACGACAGCGGTGGGCGGCTCGGAGGGGTCGAGGTCGCTCAGTCCCGTCTCGGCCTGGCGGGCGTCGCGGACCAGTCCGTCGACGAGGAGAGTCGCCTCGGTCAGCTCGGCGCCGATGTCGACGACGAGCAGCGGGCCGCCGTCCTGCGGTCCGGCGTATGCGGCGGCGGCCCTCGCGCTGTCCAGCGCGATGACACTCGTCGGCCCGAGTGCGGCGATCAGTTCCCTCGCCGCGGCGCGGTGCTCGGACCCGGCGAGGACGGGATGGCTGAGGACGATCACGGTGTCGGTGCGGTCCGCGCCCAGGGCGCTGTCGGCGATACGGCCGAGCATGCGGCCGCAGGACACCGGGTCGACGATGCGCCCTCGCCGGACCGGGCGGCCGTGCCCCGGCCCGGCGCCGAAGTCGCCGCAGGCGTCGGTGTCGGCGATGACGCCGTGTCCGGGCATCCAGGCGCGGGTCCGTGAACTGCCGAGGTCGAGGGCCAGGCCGCGGGTGACGCCCCGGTACTCCTGGCGGACGGGCCGGCCGAGTCGCGGTCCGTTGTGCAGCGAACGCATCGCCCCTCCCACCGGCCTGCCGACGCAGCCGTTCACACACCCATTGACCCGCTGATAGCGAGGCATGGCCGAGCCCTCACTATGCAATAGGGAGGCAAAGAAAGCCACTCCCAGGCAAAATCCAAGGGCTCGGGCGCGGCGAGGTCTCCGTCGCGGCTCACACCTCCGACGGCAGGAACCCGGCGATCAGTTCGGCGAACTCGTCCGGCGCGGCAATCCGGACACCCAGGTCCTCGGCCTTGGTGCGCTTGGATCCGGCCTTCTCCCCGGCGACGAGGAGCGTGGTGCGCTTGGAGACGCTGGACGAGGACTTCCCGCCGGCTCGCTCGATCAGCTCGTTCATCTGGTTCCGGGAGAGCTTCTCCAGCACGCCGGTCATGGCGCCGGTGACCACCACGGTCATCCCGTCCAGCGGCAGACCGGCGGTTCCCTCCCCGTCGGCGGCGGCAGCCTCTTCCGCGCCCTGTTCGCCCGGCTCCGGCGGCGGCGTCGCACCGGGCTCCGTCATATTGACCCCGGCGGCCACCAGCTTCTCGATCAGCGGGGCCAGCTCCACCAGCTCCGCGACGACGCCCGCGGCCTTCTCCTTGCCGATGCCGTCGACCCGCTGGAGCTCCTCGGCGTCGGCGGCCCTGATCCGGTCCATGTCCGCGAAGTACCGGGCGATCCGTCGCGACATGGAACGCCCGGTGCCGCGTACCCCCAGCGCGCAGAAGACCCGGGAGAGCGGTTGGGTCCGTGCCGTTTCGATGGCGGCCAGGAGGTTGTCGGTGCTGGTCTCGCCCATCCGTTCCAGGCCGAGCAGCTGCTCGCGGCCGAGGGTGAAAAGGTCTGCGAAGTCGGCCACCAGCCCGGCGTCGACGAGCTGGACGACCCGGGTGGCGCCGAGGCCCTCGATGTCGAGCTGGTCGCGGCCCGCCGCATACGAGATGGAGGCGACGAGGCGGCAGTCGCGGCCCCGGACACAGCGCCAGCGCTGCTCGCTGGTGTCGATCTCGGAGCCGCACTGCGGGCATGCCTCGGGGAAGACTATGGGCTGCTCGTCACCGGTCCGCAGATGGGCGACGGGCGCCTCGATGCGGGGAATGATGTCGCCCGCCTTGTAGACCATCACACGGTCGCCCAGGCGGAGATCGCGGCGGGTGATGTCGGCCGGGTTGTGCAGTGTGGCATAGCTGACGGTCGAGCCGTCGATCTCCACCGGTTCCAGCACGGCGCGTGGCGCGATGATGCCGGTCCTGCCGACGTTCCACTCGACGCCGAGGAGCCGGGTGACCTTCTCGACGGCCGGGAGCTTGTATGCGATGGCCCAGCGCGGCGCCCTGGTCCCTGAACCGGCCTCGCGCTGGTCGGCCGCGAGATCGGCCTTGATCACGATGCCGTCGATGCCGAACGGCAGCGAGGCGCGCAGGGCCGCGACTTCCTCGACCCTGGCCTGCACCCCCTCGACGGTGGTGACGGTGCGCGGTGCCACATCCGTGTCCGCCGCAGTGTGCACGCCGAGCCCTGCGACGTACTCCAGGACCTCGCTGTGCGGGAGTTCGGCGAGAGTGTCGGTCAGCTCTCCGGAATCGGGCAGCGGCAGTGCACCGTAGGCGAAGAAGGTCATTTCCACCGTGTACGCGCGGTCCTTGGCGCGGAGTGTGCCCGCCGCGCCGTTCCTCGGGTTGGCGAAGGGGGCGCCGCCGTGCTCGGTGCGCACGGTGTTGGCCTGTTCGAACTGCTCGGTCGTCATGAGGATCTCGCCGCGCATCTCGATCGTCACCGGCTCGACGAGTTGCTCGGGGAGGCCGACCACGGTGCCGATCGCGTGCGAGACGTCCTCGCCCGCGGTGCCGTCGCCCCGGGTGATCAGCTGTTCCAGGCGGCCCGCCCGGTAGCGGGCGGCGACCGCCAGGCCGTCGAGCTTCGGCTCCACGCTCCACGCGGCGACGGGTCTGCCGATCCGGCGCTCCAGCGACGCCGTCCATGTGGCGAACTGCTCGGCCGAGAAGACGTTGTCCAGGGACAGCATCGGTACCGTGTGCGGCACGTCCCCGCTCGCGGCGCCGCCCGCCACCTTGCCGGTCGGGGACGCTTCCAGCACCTCCTGCGGGTGCTCCTGCTCGTATGCGGCGATCCCTCGTACCAGCCGGTCGTACGCATCGTCGTCGAGCGTGCTCTCGCCCGTGGCGTAGTACGCGGCGGCGGCCTGCGACGCTTCTTCGACCGCGGCGGCATAGGCGGCGGTACCGGCGAGCACAACAGCTGAGTTCGTCATGGCCCCCATCCTGCCGCCCACCACTGACAACGCCCCTCAGCCGGCCGTCTGAACCGTCCCGCCCGCCTCGTCGGCGCCACCCACCGCGCCCGGCTGTGCCAGCGGGATCTGCGGTCCCGAGCACTCCCGCAGCCAGCGCCGCAGCACCTCGTGCACCTGCTCGGCCCCCACCAGCTCCGTGTCCTGCGCCACCGGCGCAGACAGATCCGCCGGCCACAGCAGGAACGGCCGGGACTGCTCGCCGCCCAGACCGCCGTGCGAGCCGATCTGTTCCTCGAAGGCGTGCACGCAGCCCGTGGCCCCGTCATGCATCGAGTTGACCATGATGTCGGCGACGTGCGGGAAGGTGTCGGTGCGGCGCACCGCGGCCGCCGCGCCCGGGCCGAAGGGGGCCAGCGGCCCTTCCCCGTCCTTCAGTTCCGACACCGGGACCTCGGTGCCGCCACGGCCCAGCACCACCGATCCGTGCCGCTCGCTGCGAACCAGCAGAAAGCCGATGCCGGGGTGGTTGGCGAGGGTGCCGAGCAGTGCGGGACGACTCCGGTCCAGCTGTTCGCGCGAGGCGCGTCCCTCGATGTCGGGGAACGAGATCAGGCCGAGGTTGCCGGAGGCGAGGACGACCGGGTCGGACGGCTTCGCACGGCGTTCCACCTCGCCCTCCTCGACCGGCCGGTGCAGGGCGATCCGTACCGCGTCACGCGCCTCCGAACCGCTGCGGGTGCGCTGCGCCCGACGGGGTACGGGCAGCCCGCAGCCCGCCCGTACCAGGTCCTTGAGCGTCAGCCCGTACGCCCCCGCGAAGGTCTCGCCGGGGCTCTGCCCGTGGTCGGAGAGCAGCACGATCCGGTAGGTGCGCGGGGTGTGTTCGGCGACCTTGACGATCAGGGCGAGCGAGCGGTCCAGGCGCGCGAGTACCTTCTCCGCGTCACGGCTGTGCGGTCCGGAGTGGTGCGCCACCTCGTCGTACGCGACCAGGTCGGCATAGACGGCGGTGCGTCCGGCGAACATGTCCCCGATGACGGCGGCGACCACCACATCGCGTTCGACGACGGTCGCGAAGGCCCGGATGAAGGGGTAGAGCCCACCGCGCTTGATCCGGGGCGTGTCCTTCCGTATCCGCGCCCGGGTCGACTGCCCGATCTCGCGGCAGACCTCGGCGACGAACGACAGCGCCGTACGCACGGCGTTGGCCGGATCGGAGAAGTAGGCGAAGTACCCCGCCCTGGAGCGGCGGCCCTTGCCGAGCCGGGCCGCCATGGACAGGACGAGCGCCAGCTGGTCGGCGCCGCCGCTGAAGAGGTTGCCGCGGCTGGCGCCGTCGAGCGTGAGCAGCCCGCCGTCATGGGTGCGTGCGATGGCCCGGCGCTGGAGCTCTATGGCGCTCGCGGGGCGGCTGGAGACCATGACGTCGCCGGTCTCCTTCTCGTACCAGCGGAACGCGGGCACGTCGTGGTTGCTGCCGTGCAGGATGCCGAGCTGGCTGGCGCCGGTCTGGCTGGACCAGTCGGTGCGCCACGGGGTGAGCCGGTGGCCCTCCTCGTCGGCGAGCCAGTTCGCAACGGTCGGCATCAGGCGGGATTCGGCGGCCCGGGCGAGCACGTCGTGGCCGACGCCGTCGAGCTGGATGAAGACGGTGCCCGGCGGTCCGCTGCGCCCGCTGTCCGCACCGCTGCGTCTACGGCGGCGGTCGGCGAGCCGTGAGAGCCGGCGCCGGTAGGCGTTGTCGTCGCGGACGGCCAGCGCCGTGGAGGTCGCGGAGGCGACGGCGGACATCACGGCCGCGACGACGACCGCGGTCTCCGGGTTGGCGGCGCCGCGCCCGTCCGGGATGAGCCTCAGGGCGACCAGCAGCAGCGAGCCGTTCAGGAAGAAGACGAGCATCCCCAGGACGAGTGCGGGCACGATGAGCAGTGCCCGTACCAGGACCGGCCAGACGAGCGCGGAGAGCAGACCGAACGCTCCGGCGCCCCAGGCCGCCGTGAACGCGATCTTGGTGATGCTGTCGCCGTCGTCCGACTGGAGCTGGAAGTCCGGCAGAATCCCGGCGAGCGCCAGCATCGTGAGCGTCGAGACCGCCCACACCACAACCACTCGCATCAGGGCGCTGCCGGCTGTTCGCCATCGCCCGTCACCCACGCCGTTCCACCTCACGTCCGGACCCCGCCGTTCCGGGCCCTGCCCCCCAGCTTTTCACAGCGCGGCCGCGGGCCACTGGCGGCAGCGGGCGGGAGGCCGGTCAGCAGCCGTCGTATCCGGCGGTGGGCATGGAGAGCCTGCGGTGCACACTCGCCTTCGTACGGGCGTTGTACGGCGGCTCGTCCAGTCCCGCGATCTCCAGCCGTACGCCGCGCCGCTCGCACTCCGCGGCAAAATCCGGCACCGAGGTGAGGGCCCGCGCCAGCACCCGGTCGTTGGCGGCGACGAAGAGTTCGACAGCTCCGCTCTCGACATCCGTCCACAGGGCGTGGTGGTCGGGGCGCAGCCCGTAGAAGCGCAGCTGCCGGGTGACGACGTATCCCTTGTCGGCGGCCCAGCGGGCGCACATGTCGTGCTGGCTGCGGGTGTCCACGAGGAACGGGTCGCTGTCGAGCTCTTCGAGCGGCGTGAGACTGGCGATGGCCGCCACCCGTACGTCTGTTGCATCCCCCATGGCCGTCCCCCCGTGCTAGGCGTACGGGCGACCCTACCGCTCCGGCTCCCGTACAAAAAGGCGCATGTCGGGACGGGAGGAGCGCGGAGTACGGAACGCCGGTGCGCCCCCGCCCCGGACGGAGCCGGGGCGGGGGCGCGCGTGGGACGGGTGGGTCAGAGCGAGGTCATGACGTGCTTGATGCGGGTGTAGTCCTCGAAGCCGTACGCGGAGAGGTCCTTGCCGTAGCCGGACTGCTTGTAGCCGCCGTGCGGCATCTCGGCGACGAGTGCCATGTGGGTGTTGATCCACACGCAGCCGAAGTCGAGGTTCTTGGACATCCGCATCGCCCGTGCGTGGTCCTTGGTCCACACCGAGGAGGCGAGGGCGTAGTCGACGCCGTTGGCGTACGCGACGGCCTGGGCCTCGTCCGTGAACGACTGGACGGTCATGACCGGGCCGAAGACCTCGTTCTGGATGATCTCGTCGTCCTGCTGGAGGCCGGAGACGACGGTCGGGGCGTAGAAGTACCCCTTCTCGCCGACCCGGTGGCCGCCCGCCTCGACCTTGGCGTGCTCCGGGAGGCGGTCGATGAAGCCGCTGACCTGGGCGAGCTGGCCGGCGTTGTTGAGCGGGCCGTACAGCACGTCCTCGTCGTCCGGCTGCCCCGTCCTGGTGTCGGCGGCGGCCTTGGCGAGGGCGGCGACGAACTCGTCGTGGACGGACTCCTGGACAAGGACGCGGGTCGCTGCCGTGCAGTCCTGGCCGGCGTTGAAGAAGCCCCCGACGATCAGGTCCTCGACCGCTTTCTCCAGGTCCGCGTCCTCGAAGATCACCGCAGGCGCCTTGCCGCCGAGCTCCAGGTGGACGCGCTTGACGTCCTTGGCCGCGCTCTGTGCGACCTGGATGCCGGCCCGCACCGAGCCGGTGATGGAGGCCATCGCCGGGGTCGGGTGCTCGACCATCGCACGGCCGGTCTCCCGGTCGCCGCAGATGACGTTGAAGATGCCGCGGGGCAGCTCCAGCTCCTCCAGTACGCCGCCGATGATCTCGGCGATCAGCACCGTGGAGGCGGGGGTGGTGTCGGAAGGCTTGAGGACCACGGCGTTGCCCGCGGCGAGCGCGGGCGCGAACTTCCACACGGCCATCAGCAGGGGGTAGTTCCACGGCGCGACCTGCGCGCAGACGCCGACCGGCTCGCGGCGGATGATCGAGGTGAGGCCCTCCATGTACTCGCCGGCCGAGCGGCCTTCGAGCATCCGCGCCGCACCGGCGAAGAAGCGGACCTGGTCGATGGCCGGGGCCAGTTCCTCGCTGCGGGTGAGGTGGAGCGGCTTGCCGGTGTCACGGCTCTCGGCGGCCACCAGCTCGTCGGCCCGCGCCTCCATCGCGTCGGCGATCTTCAGCAGGGCGAGCTGGCGTACGGACGGGGTGGTGTCGCGCCAGACGGGGAACGCGGCAGCGGCGGCGGCCATGGCCGCGTCGACGTCCGCATCGCCGGAGAGCGGGGACGTCGCGTAGACCTCGCCGGTGCTGGGGTCCACCACGGCGAGGGTGCGGCCGTCCGAGGCGTCCGCGAAGACGCCGTCGATGTAATTGCGGAACGTGGTGCTCATGGAACCGGTCTCTCTCATGGTCGGGCGGCGATACGGGCAAAACACGCGGTCGAGCGGTGATTCGGGCGGGACGCCCGGTCGGGAGCCGTGCTCGGTCAGTCGGCTGTACGGGCGGACAGGTGCTCGTGGACCGCGGGCCAGCTGCCGTCGACGGCGCGGGCGAACACGATCGTCTCCCGCTCGTGGACGGTCTCCTCGCCGGCCCGGGTGGCGATCGTGGTCTCCACGTCGTGGCTGAGGACGGCCGTGGTGCCGTAGTGCTGGATCAGCTGTCCGGTCGAGGTGCAGCGCACGACGCGGAAGTCGTCCTGGGCCACCCACTGCTGCCACAGCGCGCGGTACTCGGCGGTGGAGCCGAGCCGCTGCGGGGTGGAGTGGAAGACGAACGTGGCGTCCGGGGCGAAGCAGCCGAAGTAGTCGTCGAGGCGGCCCTCGGCGAAGGCGGCGATCAGCGCGTCGGCGGCGGCCTGAACTTCCTGGACTTCCTGGACTTCCTGGACGGGGGTGGTGCTCATGTGCAACTCCTGGTTACGGGGGCGGGGCGTGCGCCGGAGAGCCGGGGCGTTCAGACCGCGGTGGCCGGTTCGGCGGCGACGGCCTCCTCGTCCGGGCCACCGGCGATGGGCAGAACCGCTGTGTCCGAGGCCCTGACGAATCGGGGGCCGTCCGGTCCGTACACACCGCGCGGCTCGGGAAAGACGGTGAGCAGGCCGAGGTAGACCACGGCCGCGAGGGCGAGACCGACAGGGAGGGAGATGTCCGCGCCGTTCGCGAGGTTGCCGAGCGGGCCGACGAACTGGCCGGGCAGGTTGGTGAACAGGAGCGCCACACCGGCGGAGATGAACCAGGTGGCCATCCCGCGCCAGTTCCAGCCGTGGTTGAACCAGTAGCGGCCACCGGTCTGGCGGCGGTTGAAGACCTGGAGCGCGTCCGCGTCGTACCAGCCGCGCCGGGTGACGTACCCGAGTGCCATCACGATCATCCACGGGGCGGTACAGGTGATGATCAGGGTCGCGAAGGTGGAGATGGACTGCGCGAGGTTGAGCGCGAAGCGGCCGATGAAGATGAAGGCGATCGACAGGGCGCCGATGAAGAACGTCGACTGCACCCGACTGAAGCGGGTGAAGACGCTCGAGACGTCGAGGCCGGTGCCGTACAGCGCGGTCGTGCCGGTCGACAGGCCACCGATCAGGGCGATCAGGCAGAGCGGCAGGAAGTACCAGTCGGGCGAGATGGCGAGCAGTCCGCCGACGTAGTTGGGCGCGGCCGGGTCGACGTACTTGGCGGCCTTGGACGCGATGATCGAGGCGGTGGCCAGGCCGAAGACGAAGGGCAGCAGTGTGGCGATCTGCGCGAGGAAGGCGGCGCCCATCACCCGGCGGCGGGGCGTCGTGGCCGGGATGTAGCGGGACCAGTCGCCGAGGAACGCGCCGAAGGAGACCGGGTTGGACAGCACGATCAGCGCGGCGCCGATGAACGACGGCCAGAACAGCGGGTCGGCGGTCGAGGTGAAGGTGCCCGCGTAGCCGGCGTCGAAGTCTCCCGCGAAGGCGAAGGCGCCGAGGACGAAGAGTGCCGATGCGGCGATCACCGCGATCTTGTTGACCATCAGCATGAAGCGGAAGCCGTAGATGCAGACCACCAGGACGAGCCCGGCGAAGATCGCATATGCAATGCCGTATGTCACATCGGATTCGGGTACGCCGGCGAGTCGGTGTGCGCCGCCGACGAGTGCGTCACCCGAGGACCACACCGAGATCGAGAAGAACGCGACCGCGGTGAGCAGCGAGAGGAACGAGCCGACGATCCGGCCGTGCACGCCCAGGTGGGCGGAGGAGGAGACGGCGTTGTTGGTGCCGTTGGCCGGACCGAACAGCGCCATCGGGGCGAGCAGCAGCGCACCGGCGACGAGACCGAGCAGCGTCGCCGCGAGTCCCTGCCAGAAGGAGAGGCCGAACAGGATCGGGAAGGCGCCCAGCACGCACGTCGCGAAGGTGTTGGCACCGCCGAAGGCGAGCCGGAAGAGGTCGATCGGACGGGCGGTGCGGTCGGCGTCGGGAATCCGCTCGACACCATTTGTCTCGACTTCGGTGATCGAAGCAGTCACGGGCGCTCCACCTCTTGTTCATGGGGACGGTCCCACAGTCTGTGGCTCCGGACGACGGTCGACAATTGTGCACATCACAGAGCACTAGGCTGATGTCTGTGGCCAGCAACAAACTCACCGTTGAGGATCTGCTCTCCTTCCCCGCTCTGCAGCTCTCCGTGAAGGCGGGCAGCAGTGGCCTGGGCCGCTCCGTGTCCTGGGCGCACGCCAGCGAACTCGCCGATCCGACGCCCTGGCTGCTGGGCGCCGAGGTGATCATGACGACGGGCCTTGCGGTCCCGCGTACCGCCGCCGGACAGCGCGCCTATCTGGAGCGGCTCGACGATGCCGGTGTCTCCGCGCTCGCCCTGTCTGCGCAATTGCACATGCCACCGTTGCACGACGCTTTCTTCCGGGCGGCCGAGGAGCGCGGCTTCCCGGTCCTGGAGGTCCCGCTCGCCGTCCCGTTCATCGCGGTCTCCCAGGAGGTCGCCGCCTCGGTCCAGGAGGACGCCAGGCACCGGCTCGGCGCCCAGCTCCAGGTCTTCGGCTCGCTGCGCTGGCTGGTCGCCGAGGATCTCGACACGCCGACGCTGCTGCGTCGGCTGGAGCGCCTCTCCGGTTACGACGTGTATCTGTGCACGCCCCAGGGGCGCCCCTTGCTGCCCGGCGTACCTGTGCCGGAGCCGGGCGTGCTGCCCGCCTCCGTGGACGCTCCGCCGACCGTCCCGGGCGGGTTCGTGCTGCCCGTGCCGGCGCCCGGGGGCCCGGCGGGATTCCTCGTCGCGTACGAGCGGGAGGGCGCCCAGCCCGCCGGGCTGGCCGTCGTCCAGCACATCGCCACGGTGGCGGCGCTGCGGGTCGCGATGGTGCGCAGCGAGCGCGAGACGCTACGCCGCGAGGGCGCGGAGACGCTGGCCGAACTCCTTCAGGAGGTACTGGACCCGGAGGCGGCCCGGCGCAGGCTCGCCCGGCATGCGATCGAGGGCGACACCGTGCTGATCGTGGTGCGGCAGACCACGGACGAGGCACTGCTGCGCTGCCTCCAGGACCATCCGCATCTGCTGCTCACCTGGGGCACGGACCGCTATGTCCTCGGGGCACCGCAGTTGGCCGTGGAGATCGGTGAACTGCCGGATGTGGCGGCCGGGATGAGCCGCCCGTTCCTGCCGGGTGCCGCGCTGCGGGTGGCTCAGCGCGAGGCGCTCTGGGCAGTCTCGAAGGCCGCCGAGTCGGGCCGCTCCGTGGTCCGCTACGGCGACGACTCCCTGGGCCGCTGGCTGCCCGACGACCCTGCGGTCCTGACCGCGCTGGTCGAGCATGTACTCGGCGAGGTCCTGCGCTACGACGAGGCCCATGACTCGCAGCTGCTGGTCTCGGTCCGCACGTGGATGGAGCGGGACCGCCGCACGGAGACGGCGGCGGCCGCGCTCCACATCCATCCCAACACCCTCGCCTACCGGCTGCGCCGCTTCGGCTCTCTGACCGACCGTGACATGGCATCGACGGGCGCCCTGGCGGAGGTCTGGCTGGCCATCCAGGCGGCGGGGGCACTGGGCCTGACCGACTGAGAGCGGCCAGCCGGACGGCAAGGACCGGACGGAGCCGGGGCACCCGGTCCGGTCACGGCACTAGGCTCGATGCCAGGGCCGGAACAAGGAACCCGGGAACGAGGAGGCACCGCGTGCCGGTGGAAGTCACCTGGTGGGGTCATGCCACCTGCACGATCGAGGACTCCGGGGTCCGTGTGCTGACCGATCCGCTCTTCGTACGGCGCTTCGCGCATCTGCGCCGTCGCCGCGGCGAGCTGCCCGGCCCCGAGGCCACGGTCGCCGATGTGGTGCTCGTCTCGCATCTTCACTCCGACCATCTGCATCTGCCGTCACTGGCCCGGCTCGCCCCCGGAAGCCGGCTGATCGTGCCGGTGGGTGCGGTGCGTTCCGTCCCGGGACTGCGGGTGTTGCGCTCGGTGCGCGGGCTGCGGATCACCGAGGTGGCACCGGGCGACGAGGTCCGGGTCGGCGAGGTGCTGGTACGGGCGGTTCCCGCACTGCACGACGGCAGGCGGCTGCCCTTGGGCCCGCACCGCTCCCCCGCGCTCGGCTATGTGGTCGAGGGCGAGGCACGGACGTATTTCGCCGGTGACACCGGGCTCTTCGACGACATGGCCCGGGCGGTGGGTCCGGTGGATGTGGCGCTGCTGCCGGTGGGCGGATGGGGTCCGTATCTGGGCCACAGCCATCTGGACGCGGGCCGGGCCGCGCAGGCGCTGGCCCGGCTGGCGCCGAGGTCGGCCGTGCCGGTGCACTACGGCACGTACTGGCCGATCGGCATGGACGGAGTCAGGCCGCACGAGTTCCACGCGCCCGGTGACGAGTTCGTCCGCAAGGCGGCGCTGCTGGCGCCGGAGGTAGCGGTGCACCGGCTGTCCCACGGCGAACATGTGCGGCCGGAGGCCGCCAGGTGATCCAGGAGGTCGTGAGGCAGCTGCCCCCGGAGTCGACGCAGCAGGCGGTGGGCTATCCGTCGCTGTTCCTGCTGGTGGCGCTGGGCGCGCTGGTGCCTGTGGTACCTACGGGTGCGCTGGTGAGTTCGGCCGCGGTGGTGGCGCTGCATCAGTCGTCGCCGTTCTCGCTGCTGATCGTCTTCGGGGTGGCGTCGGCTGCGGCGTTCCTCGGCGACATCTGTCTGTACTGGCTCGGCCGGCGCGGGGTGCGGTCGAAGAACGGTTCGAAGTGGCTGCGGGCGATCAGCGACCGGGCCGCCCCGGAGCGGCTGGCGCAGGCGCAGCAGAAGCTGGACGAGAACGGTGCGGTGGTGCTCGTGCTGTCGAGGCTGGTACCGGCGGGGCGGATTCCGGTGATGCTGGCCTGCCTGCTGGGGCGGATGCCGCTGCACCGGTTCGCCCGTGGGGATGTGCCGGCCTGTCTGGCGTGGGCGGCGACGTACCAGCTGATCGGCATTCTGGGCGGTTCGCTCTTCCCCGAGCCGTGGCAGGGTGTGGTCGCGGCGGTGGGTCTGACACTGCTGATCAGCGGGGCGCCCGCGGTGTGGCGCCGGATGCGGGCGCGGTTCGGTCACTGATCGTGCGGGGTTGTGAGCTGCTGTCGGTCTACTGAGCTGAAGTGCGTTGTGGTGAGCAGGAGTGAGTCCTGTCGGCGGCTTCGCCGGGCGGGAACGGTAGTTCTGGGGCCGAACGGGTGGCCTTGGCGGTGCTGCTCGTCGGGCAGGTGGCCACAACGGACCACGCCCCTGGAGGCGCGCCGCCGAACGGGACGAGAAAGCGGCAACCCAGCGCATCCCACACCGTTCGGGATGCGCCCAGAACGCAGCAGTGGGTCCAGGACTCACTTACGCACACTGGTGAGGAACGGTTCCGGTTCGAGCATGCGGGAGCCGCCGATCGGCAGGTCCCAGAGCCGTTCGCGGGGGTGTCCGGCCCGCTGCCAGGCGGTGCGCAGTCGGGTCAGCGGTTCGAGTACGGGCTCCGCCGAGAGCAGGAAGGTGGCCCAGTGCATCGGCGCCATCGCGCGGGCGCCAAGGTCCTCGTACGCCTGCACGGCCTCCTCCGGATCGGTGTGTACGCCACCGAGCCACCAGCGCGGTTCGTACGCCCCGATCGGCAGCAGGGTCAGATCGATGCCCGGGTACCGGCGGCCGATCTCGCCGAACCAGTGCCCGTACCCGCTGTCCCCGGCGAAGTGGATCCGCTGCCCGTCGCGGCCGGTATCGATGATCCAGCCGCCCCACAAGGAGCGACAGGTGTCGGTGAGGGTCCGCTTGGACCAGTGGTGGGCGGGCACGAAATCGAAGCGCACGCCGTTCAGCTGGGCCGACTCCCACCAGTCGAGTTCGGTGACGCAGGTGAAGCGGCGACGGCGGCACCAGCGGCCGAGCCCGGCGGGCACGAACAGCGGGGTGTCCTTGGGCAGTCTGTGCAGAGTAGGGGCGTCGAGGTGGTCGTAGTGGTTGTGGCTGATGACGACGGCGTCGACGGGCGGGAGGTCCTCCCAGCGGACGCCGACCGGTGTGATCCTGGCCGGGGTGCCGAGGATGCGACGGGACCAGACGGGGTCGGTGAGGACGGTCAGCCCGCCGGTGCGCACGATCCAGCTGGCGTGTCCGGCCCAGGTCACGGATGTGGTGCCGGCGGGGGTGGCGGGCAGGGGTTCGGGTGCGTACGGGAGCCGGTGGATGCCGCGCAGTCCCTCCGCGTCGGGCCGCAGGGCACGGTCACGAGCCAGCCGAGACATGCCCATGACACCCGGGAGGGGTGCGGTGAGCCGGTCGGCGAAGGTCTTCGGCCAGACCCGGAGCTCGCCGAGCGGACGCGGTTCGACGACCTCGCCGCGGGAGGCACGGTGCGGGTGCGCGGTCCCGGGGAGGGAGCGCTCGGTCTGTTCCGTCATCGAGAGACTCCCGTCTCGGAGTTCGGCACCGGAGTTGTCCGGGGTCATCGGGGTCATCGGGGTGATTCGGAGTTTGTCCGGAGTCGGTTCGGCATCTCGGTTCGGCATCTCGGTTCGTCATCGGAGTTCGTCGAGGGCCTCTCCGAAAATGCTCAGGGCTTGAGCCACATGCGGCAATTCCAGGGGCGCCACAGCGGTGAGGGACTCCATCTGTTGTTCCGGGGTCGACCCGAGGAGCGTCCCGGTGCCCAGCCGTACGCGCAGCGCCCCCAGTTCGTCGCCGAACCGGTGGCCGCCGGGCGCCGGTGCGCCGAGGCGTTCCGTCAGGTACTCCTCCAGTTCGAGCGAGTCGGCGACCCCTCGACTCGCGAGCCGGGACCTGAGCGGCCCGAGGTCGGCGTAGAGATGGCGGCCGGCCTGCGGGGGTCTGGCCAGCGCGCCCGATGCCAGGACCGCGCGGTGGGCCGCTGCCGCGACCTGCGCCTGGAGCGCGGCGGACCGGCGGACCCGGTCCGTGACGGAGTCCGGTTCGCGCAGCGCGTGGGCGGCGGCCATGGCGACGGGGCCCGCGACGTGCGCGCCGAGTGCGGTGAGGCTGTCGAGGGTACGGGCATGGCGCACCGCCGCCCGCTCGGTGTCCGGGAACCGGGCGACCGCGACCGGCCAGGCGGACGGCGTCAGCGCACCGGCGAGATCACAGACGACCGTGACATCGTCGGGGCACATTTCGGCCGGACTGAGCAGGACCGTGTCGTGCGGCCGGTGCAGGGTGTCGCGCCAGGTCTCGTCGCTGACGATGTGCAGCCCTTCGGCGACCGCCGCCTCGCACGCCTCGCGCACGAGTTCCGGCGGGGCGACGGTGGCGGTCGGGTCGTCGACGACGCAGATCAGCAGCAGCCGGGGTCTGCCTCCCTCGGCGCGCACCCTGCGTACGGTCTCCAGCAGCGCGTACGGATCGGGCACGCCGCCGCACTCGGCCGGGGTCGGCACATGATAGGCGGGCCTGCCCAGCAGCCTGGCCTGCGGAATCCAGGTGGCTGGGCAGGGGCGCGGCATGAGCACGTCGCCACCGTGCGCGGCGATCAGCGCGAGCAGCAGCGGCGAGGCGCCCGGGGCGGCGGCGATGTTCTCCGGGCCGCCGTGCAGTCCGCGCCGCTCCCAGTAGGCGGTCGCGGCCTCGCGCAGGGCCTCGCCGCCACCGGTCGGTTCGGGTTCGCTGCGGCCGGCCGCGGCGGCGAGCACCTCGGCCAGCTCGGGCAGGACGGGCAGGACGGGATCGGGTGCGGGCGGCCCGTACCGGACAGGGCCGCGGTCCTCCCGTACGGAACCCGCACCACTCCCGTCCTTCTCACTGCGCCCCGCCCGTCCGGTCCGCTCGGTCCGCTTCCGCGCCATCCGGGCCTCCTTCGCCGCCGCCCCGTCGTCTCGCACTCAGGGCCCTTTATACGAGGGTTCGGCCGACCGCGCCCGCCCAACGGAGCCGTCGAGGCGGCCGCCCGGCGGCGGGCCATGGGTAACGGCAGAGGGAGGCGCCCTCAGCCCGCGAAGGCCGACCCGGGCATCCCGTGCCCCGCGTCCGGCAGCACCAGCAGCGAACCGGACAGCGGATGCGGAGCGGCGAGCCCCGTGCGGGCCGAGGTGATGTAGAGGTCGCGCAGGTCCCTGCCCCCGAAGGCGCAGGCCGTCGGGCGCTGTACGGGGAGTTCGACGATCCGGTCCAGGGTGCCGTCGGCCGTGTAGCGGCGCACCGCGGCGCCGTCCCACAGAGCGACCCAGACGGCTCCCCGGGCGTCGACCGTCAGCCCGTCGGGGAATCCCGCACCCTGCTCGACGGTGGCGAACGGGCGTCGGTTCACGGCGTGTCGACCGTCGAAGTCGAAGACGTCGATACGGCGCGTGGGCGTGTCGATGAAATACATCAGCCGCCCGTCCGGACTCCACCCGATGCCGTTGCCGCAGGCCACGACGGGCAGCACCGGGGTGACCGCGCCGTCGGCTGCGACGCGGGCGAGGCTGCCGCCACTCTCCGCGCCGTCGTAGCGCATGGTGCCCGCCCACAGCGCCCCGTCCGGAGCGACCGCCGCGTCATTGCCGCGGCGTCCTGGCTCCGGGTCGTGGACCAGCCAGTGGAAGGCGCCGTCGGGGTCGTACAGGCCGATGCCGTCGCGCAGATTGACCACGAGTCCGCCACCGGCGCGCGGCTTGGCGGCTCCGACGTGCTGTTCGGTGGCCATCACCGTACGGCGGCCGCTCACCGGATCGTAGGTGTGCACGCGGGCGGAGACGATGTCGACCCAGATCAGCCGACCGGTGACGGGATCCCAGGTCGGTCCCTCGCCGAGCTCCGCGCGCTCATGTACGGCAACATCCAGGCGTGTGGTGGTCACTGCTGCCCCTCGTGGTGTCCGAGCCGGCCGGAGAGCGCATCGGCACCGCCGACAGCGAGGCTCGCCGGTTCCTCCTCGCGCTCCTCGGTCCAGCGGATCATGGGTACGGATTATGGAGAGCGCGGCGACGACGCTGCCCGTACGGTCCCGTACCGGCGCGGCCACACAGCTGACATCGGGGTCGGACTCACGGCGCTCCACCGCGACTCCCCGCTCGCGCACCGAAGCGAGCACGGTCCTCAGATCGTCTTCGTCCGTGTCCGCCTCGGCGACGCAGACGATGTCGGTGTCGGTGTCGGTGTCGGTGTCGGTGTCGGTGTCGGTGTCGGTGTCGTCCAGGATCGCCACCTGGACGGTCTCCCCGCAGGTCCCGGCGACCTCGCGGGCCACCTGCCTGTCCTCGGCAGCGAGGTCGAGCTGCTCGGCGTACCGACTGCCGAGCCGGTACGTACGCCCCCCGGGGCAGTGGCGCCCCGGCTGGTCCGCGACCGGCACCGGGCAGGAACGGGCCGCGAGGGTGGTGAGCAATTCATGGACGGTGGTACGCGGCAGCTGGAACTTGCGGATGACCTCCGGGGCAAAGAGCGTTCCGTCGCCGTGGTGGAAGAGCTCGAGTACGTCCAAAGCCCTGGTCACCGCGGGGACCGGTCGCCCCATGGCCGTGCACCCATCTCTCGCGTTCGACACTCCGGCCGATGACCGGAATCACGAACACAGCGTAATCGGGTGGCACTTGCCGCGACAATGCCGGTGACCTCGGGTGAGGTCAGGCCCGTCGGCCGAGGAGCGCGAGCAGTTCGGTCTGCGGATCGGCGTCCGCGGGGGTCTCGACGGGCGGAGCGAACAGGCCGCTCTGCGAGAGGTCCTTCGCATACGGTCCGACCTCGCGGCGCGTGAACGCGACCAGTTGTGCGGGCAGCCGCTCGTCGGCACCGATGGCCCGGGACAGGTCCCAGGCGTGCACCACCGCGTCGGCCACCATCTGCGCACAGTAGGCGTCGGCGGCGCTGTTCCCGTACGACAGGTTCACCGTCCGCTCCAGGGCGCCGGGCGCCTCGAACGCCCGGCGCGCCCCGTCCGCCGCCCGGTCCCACACGGCTACGGGGTCGTCACCCAGCACATCGCCGTCGAAGGCGTCACCGACCTCGGCGACGGTGCGGCCCTCGGTGAGCAGGGGCGGCACCCAGAGCTGCTCGGAGGCGAGATGGGTGACCAGATCACGGACGGTCCATTCGATGCACGGCGTCGGTGCGGACCACTGGCCGTCGCGTACGGCATGCACCCGGTCCGTGAAGAGCCGGAGCGCCTCGCCGTGGCGGTCGAGAATTTCGCCGGTGGGGACAGATGCCATGGGGTCCACTCTCCCCGGCCCGTGACGGGTGCGCGAGCGCGCCTCCTGGTTCGGCGCGTCCGGGCGGGGTATTCGCTGTCCCATGTCTGCACCACGCCGTACCCCGTTCACCGGCCGGTCGTCCACCGCACTGCGCGACTGGCTGCGCCGCCGTGATCTCGCCGTGTTCCATGGCCTGGCCCACCGGAACTGGCCGGGCGCCGAGCCCGTGCTGCCACGACTGAGCCGCAGCGCCGATCATGGGCTGCTGTGGTTCGGTGCCGCTGCGGGCCTGGCGGCGCTGGGCGGCAGTGCCCGGGCCCGGCGGGCCGCGCTGCGCGGGATCGCCTCGCTCGCCGTGGCGTCGGCCGCGATCAACACCATCGGCAAGGGCGCGGTGCGCAGGGAGCGTCCGCTGCTGGACGCCGTACCGGTGATCCGTCAGCTCAGGCGTCAGCCGTTCACCACGTCCTTCCCTTCCGGGCACGCCGCGTCGGCCGCGGCCTTCGCCACGGGTGTCGCCCTCGAATCGAAGGGCTGGGGTGCGGTGGTCGCACCGCTCGCCGCGGCCGTCGCCGCCTCCCGCGTCTACACCGGAGTCCACTATCCGAGCGATGTGCTGGCCGGTGCGGTGGTCGGCGCGGGGGCCGCGCTGGCGCTGCGCGGTGTCGTACCGACCCGCGGACAGCTCCCGGCACCGGGCCGCCCGCCCGGCCACGCGCCCGCGCTGCCGGCCGGCGAGGACCTGGTGGTCGTCGTCAACGAGGAATCGGGCACGGCGACCGCGACGGCCTCGCTGGTACGCAATGCGCTGCCGCGCGCCGAGGTGGTGGAGTGCGCCCCCGAGGAGCTCTCGGCCGAGCTGGAGAAGGCGGCGCGACGGGGCCGGGCGCTGGGGATCTGCGGTGGGGACGGCACGGTCAACCGGGCCGCGGCCGTCGCCGCCGCGCACGGTCTGCCACTCGCCGTGTTCCCGGGCGGGACGCTGAACCACTTCGCCTACGACCTGGGCATCGAGACCGTGGACGACGTCTGCGCCGCGCTGACCGCGGGCGATGCGGTCCGGGTCGACCTCGGCCGATTCCGGCCGGGACCCGAGGGGCCCGATGGTGGGCACGGCTGCTTTCTCAACGCCTTCAGCCTGGGCGTCTATCCGGAATTGGTACGGAACCGTGAGCGCTGGGCCCCACGTATCGGGGGCTGGCCGGCGGGCTTGGTCGCGGCATGGGAGGTGCTGCGTGGCGAGCGTCCGCTGGAGGCGGAGCTGGAGGGTCGGCGGCGCCCGCTGTGGCTGCTGTTCGTGGGCAACGGCCTGTTCCAGCGGGTGGGTCCGGCACCCGGCCGCCGGCACAATCTCGCGGACGGCCTGCTGGACGTACGGGTGGTGCACGGCGGACGCACGCCGGGCCTGCGCCTGCTCGCGGCAGCCGTCGCGGGCCCGCTGACCCGCTCGCCCGTCCATGCGGCACAACGGCGCCGGAGGGTGCGGATCACCGGCCTGAAGCCCGGCACACCCTATGCGTACGACGGCGAGGTGGCGTACAGCCGATGTGAGTTGGTGATCGACAAGCTTCCGGAGGCACTGACGGCGTACTGCCCGATGCCGGCGTAGAGAGCGTCCGGTAATCAGCCACGCGCAAGCGAACAAGGGGCGGCCGACTGTGGGTTGGCCGCCCTTCCGCACGCCGGCCAACCCAAGGCTCGTCCATATAACAAGACGCACATCTCATCATTCGGCATTCGAGCGTACGGTGACCGTACCGATCAGCGCTTCGCGGTTCGCATGTCGCGCTCTGCGTTTCGAGAAAGGATCCACGGCCATGCCGAAGGAGACCGCCGTCTACACCCACGGCCACCACGAGTCGGTGCTGCGCTCGCACCGCTGGCGCACCGCCGCCAACTCCGCGGCCTATCTGATCGACGAACTCCGCCCCGGCATGACCGTGTTGGACGTCGGCTGCGGCCCCGGCACCATCACCGCGGATCTGGCCGCACTGGTCGCCCCCGGCCGGGTGACCGCCGTCGACACCACCCGGGAGATCCTGGACCGGGCGGCCGAGGTCGCGACCGAACGCGGCCTGGACAACGTCGAGTTCACCACCGCCGATGTCCATGCTCTGGACTTCCCCGACGACTCCTTCGATGTCGTCCATGCCCATCAGGTGCTCCAGCACGTGGGCGACCCGGTGCAGGCGCTGCGCGAGATGCGGCGCGTCTGCCGCCCCGGCGGTATCGTCGCGGCCCGCGACAGCGACTACGCGGCGATGACCTGGTACCCCGAGGTACCGGGCATGGACGACTGGCAGGAACTGTACGGGCGGGTGGCCCGCGCCAACGGCGGCGAGCCGGACGCGGGCCGCCGGCTGCTCTCCTGGGCCCGCCGGGCCGGCTTCACCGACATCACCCCGACCGCCGGCAACTGGTGCTTCGCCACCCCGGAGAGCCGCGCCTGGTGGAGCGGCCTGTGGGCGGACCGTACGGTCGGCTCGGTGTACGCGAAGCTGGCCGTGGACGGCGGCCATGCGAGTACCGAGGAGCTGACCGCGATCGCCGCGGCCTGGCGCGAGTGGGGCGCACCGGACGACGCCTGGTTCATGGTCCCGCACGGCGAGGTGCTCTGCCGGGCCTGAGCACCGCCAACTACCCTTGCCCGTATGGACATTCTGGGAACCACGCTGCGTATCTGCGTCGACGACCTGGAGGCCGCGGTGGCCTTCTACGAGGACCTCACGGCCAGTTCTGCGCTCCGCTTCGAGCGCGGCGGAGTCTCGGTCGCCGCGATCAGCTGCTTTCTGCTGATGAGCGGCCCGGAGCCGGAGCTGGAGATCCTGCGCAAGGTGACGGCGACGATCGCGGTCAAGGATGTCGACGAGGCCCACGCCTCCCTCACCCGCGTCGGCGCCCGGATCCTCGCAGGCCCCGTACCGACGCCGGTGGGCCGCAATCTGATCGCGGTGCATCCGGACGGCTCGGTCTTCGAGTACGTCGACCGGAACCTGACCGTCTGACCCGCGGCACCCGGCCCGCGGCCGCCCGCCCCGCGCCGGTCGAGGCGGACGCGGGCCGGGCGGCTTTCGCCATCAAGTCCTGGGGCGCATCCGGTAGTTGTAACTGTCCGGCAGCGGCTCGTCGGTGAGCTCGGCCCACACCTCGTCCAGGATTTCCGCACCCTCGCGCAGATCCGCGACCTCGAAGCCCTCGTCGAAAACGGCCCGGGCGGCGGCGCGGTCGCCCTCGGCGATCAGCAGCCGGGCCTCCAACAGGCGGAAGCGGCCGCGCCGTCGGACCGCCGCGCGCAGGCCGGCCCACACCGTCCGGGCCGCTTCGGGGCGCCCTGCCGTCAGCAGTGCCTCCATCGCCTCGCGGCCGAGCGCCGCCGTGGCGGACGTCCAGACGTCGCCGTCGTCGCGACGTTCCGCGCACAGGTCGTCGAACGCCTCGGTGTAGAGGTCGGCCGCCCGGTCCCACTGGCCGCCCTCCTCGGCGGCGACGGCGAGGCAGCGCAGCAGCGGCCAGCGGGACGGGGCGAGGGCCAGTCCGCGTTCCCAGCTGCGGACCGCCTGGGCGCGGTCGCCGGCGTGCCACTGGGCGACTCCGAGGTGATACTCCGTGAGAGGTTCGGCCAAGGCCGTCTCCAGCATGTCGCGCCAGTGCGGGGAGACCAGGGAGGGGCCGGGCGGGGCCACCCTGCACGGTTCGGGGAAAGCACCCTGGTCCAGCAACTCCAGCCAGGGTGCTTGTTGTTCGCCAAGGGTCGACTCGGCGAATGGTGTGCCGGGGAGCTTGTACTTGCCGCGCCGGACTTCGAGGGCGCCCCAGCCGGATCCGGTGGCGAGCGGCTCACCGGGTTCGTTGTCGGCGCAGGGGCGCCAGGCGGCGTACGCGGCGTCGACATCCGCGCGCGGCAGCGCCTCGGCGAGCCGCCGCTCGGTCTCGGCGCGGGCCGCCGTCCAGTCGTCGCCGTGCACGGCCCGGGGGTCCGCGGACAGCGGTCCGTACGACTCCAGCCAGCTGAACTCGGCGCCCGGTTCGAGGGGGATGTGTTCCAGCTGGGTGCGGGCGAGTCCGGCCTGGATCTCGGCGTATCCGACGGTGCCGGGCTCGGTGAGCCACTCCTGCCAGCGGCGCCCGCCCGGGGCGCTGCCCCACAGGAACAGCTTTCGGCCGCGCAGCAGATCGGTCGACGTCTGGACGAGTCCGTGGCCGTCCTCGTCGAGGGAGGCGATCCAGCGACGGGCGCCTTCGGGCACCTCGTAGAAGTAGTCGGCGGGGAAGTCGCCGCGCAGCGGGTACGTACGGTCGACGGAGCCGGTCTCGGGGACCGGGACCCGGGTCAGGGTCCGCTCGTAGCCGAAGTGCCATGCCTCGTCGGCCGGGGCCAGGACGCGGGTGCGCTCGCCCTCGGGTACGGCGATGTTGGACCACCAGTAGACGGGTGCGGTGTGTTCGTGCGGGTTGCGTATCCGTACGCCGACGTGCAGGAAGTCGGAATCCTCGGGCAGCCAGAGGTCCACCTGGAACGGCAGGTCGCGCAGTCGTTCCCACTCCCAGAGGCGGACCATTTCACCGCCGTCGGGTGCGGGCACCCGGGCTGCGTGGACCGGGGCGCAGGACAGTGTGGTGTGGCCCGTGGCGCCGATGTTCCATTCGATGCCGCCGGAGAACCAGGCGCCGTTGAGCGCGAAGTCGGCGGGCTGCAGGACGGGGTTGGTGTAGAGGAGTTCGCGGCCGGTCGGCTTGTGGTGGAGGGAGTGGATGCGGCCACCGAGCCCGGGCAGCACGGTGGCCCGCAGCCGGTCGTTCTCGATGATGATCGCGTCCAGTCCGGTGGGGACGCGTTCGCGCCCGTACCCGTCGAGGATGCGGACCGGGAGCACGGTGGCCAGTGGTTCGTAGCCGATCTGGCGTGCCATGTCACGTGGCAGTCCGGCCCGGTCGCGGTCGTCGACGACATGCATCTCGTCGAGCGGCCGCAGTGCGGGCAGCGGGTTCTCCGGGCCCAGTGGTGCGGCAGGCAGAGTCAGTACGGCACGTCGTACGGTCGTGGCCAAGGCAACCTCGCTCCCTCACACGGGCCGCCGCGGGTCCGGGCGCCCCCGATGACCATGGAACACGCTGGACAGCGGCCCGGCCAGGGGCGTCGCCGTCAGACTTCGGCAAAAGTCCACCGAGGCGGCGGCCGGGGTCACCCTCCACGCAATGCCCCCGGGGCCGCCGCCCCCGCGATAATTCGCGTGCGCCCCGTCCTCACCGCCGTAACCTTGGCCCTCGACGGTTCACCAGCGGAATGCGGAGCGGGAAACACGATGAGCACGCAGCACACCTACCGAGTGATCGTGCGCGGTACCTGGGAAGGGCTGACGGACGAGGCGCGCGCCCGGCTCCTGTCCGAGGTGGACCTGCACGGACTGAGCGCGATGCAGTTCACCGAGGAGGGCTCGCTGACGTACGACCGTGTGCTCAAGCATTTCAGCTTCCGGTTCGTGGTCGTGTCGGACGCCGGGGACGGCGAGGAGATGGCATCCGCGATCGCCGAGGACCGGGCCGAGAAGCTGCTGAAGGAGCAGGGGTACGGCCATGGCGAACTGCGGTCCACGGCGACGGACATGGACACCATGAAGATCAACTACAAGGGGCGGCGCGGCTGAGCGGTGGCCGCCGCGCGCCGGGCCACAGGCGGCGGACCGCTCAGCTGAGGTCCACCTCCGGCTCGTACATGTCCAGCCACATCGCGAGGTCCAGGGTGCGTTCCAGGCCGCGGCGGGACGCCGAGGTGATCCGGGGCGCATCGTGGTCGGCGACCCGCTGCAGCCGGGCGCGGTCGATCAGGTCGAAGACCCGGTGGTCGGGGCGCGCGAGGAGGTCGTGGGCGTGCTCCTGGAGGGCGACGGCGTACTTGGGGTCCTGGGTCGACGGATAGGGGCTCTTGGTCCGCTCGTACACGGACCGGGGAAGCAGATCCGCGGTCGCCTCGCGCAGCAGGCTCTTCTCCCTGCCGTCGAAGGACTTCAGGGCCCAGGGGGTGTTGTAGACGTACTCGACGAGCCGGTGGTCGCAGAACGGCACCCGGACCTCCAGGCCGACGGCCATGCTGGCGCGGTCCTTGCGGTCGAGCAGGATGCGTACGAACCGCGTCAGGTGGAGATGGCAGATCTTGCGCATGCGGTACTCGAAGTCGCTCTCACCGCTGAGCCGTTCGATGCCGGCGACGGCTGAGTCGTAGCTGTCGCCGATGTACGTCTCCAGGCCGAGGGCCCGGTTCACGTCGTCGCGGAGCATGCCCGCGTCCTCACCGAAGTGCTCGGCGAACCGCACCAACCAGGGGAACGTGTCGGCGCTGCGGGCTTCCTCGTCGAAGAACTGGAGGTAACCGCCGAAGACCTCGTCGGCCGACTCGCCGGACAGCGCGACGGTCGAGTGTTCGCGGATGGCCCGGAAGAGCAGATAGAGCGAGGCGTCCATGTCGCCGAGGCCCATGGGGATGTCCCGGGCCCGGATCATCCGGGCGCGTACGTCGGGGTCGGCGAGGGTGTTCGGGTCGAGCACGATGTCGCGGTGGAGGGTGCCAGCCTGGTCGGCCACGTCGTGTACGAACGGGGTGTCGGGGGTGGTGCGCAGTTCGTCGGCGACGAAGTTCTCGGTGCGTCCGACGAAGTCGACGGCGAAGGTGCGGACCTTCTCGCCGCTCTTCGCGAGCTGCCGGGCGGCGAGCAGGGTGACCGCGGACGAGTCGAGGCCGCCGGAGAGCAGGACGCAGCGGGGTACGTCGGAGACCAGTTGGCGGCGCACGATGTCGTCGAGCAGTGACCGTACGTTGGCGATCGAGGTGTCCCGGTCGTCCGGGTGCGGATGGGTCCTCAGCTGCCAGTAGACGTGCTTGCGCAGGCCGCCGCGGTCCACGGTGACGAGCGTGCCGGGCTCCACCTCGTACATGCCGTCCCATACGGCGTGGCCGGGGTTCTTGACGAGGGTGAAGAGCTCCCGGAGCCCGTCGAGAGTCACCCGGGGCCGGGCCACGGGATTGGCGAGGATGGCCTTGGGTTCCGAGCCGAAGAGCACTCCGTCGGGCGTCGGCCAGTAGTAGAAGGGCTTGACGCCCATCCGGTCACGGATCATGACGAGCCTGTCGTGGCGGCTGTCCCAGAGGGCGAAGGCGTACATGCCGTTGAGCCGTTCGGCGACGGACTCGCCCCACTCCAGATAGCCGTGCAGCACGACCTCGGTGTCCGAGTCGGTGATGAAGCGGTGCCCGCGGGCGGTCAGTTCGGTACGGAGTTCGCTGAAGTTGTACGCCTCACCGGAGTAGACGAGGGCTACTTCCCCCTCGGGTGTGCCGACGGTCATGGGCTGGCGTCCGCCGGGCAGGTCGATGATCGCCAGCCGCCGGTGTCCGAGCCCCACGTGATCGGCGATCCAGGTCCCCCGGTCGTCGGGGCCCCGGCAGGACATGGTCTCCGTCATCGCGTCCAGCGTCGCGACGTCCTCGGCTGTCCGCAGATCACGGTCGAAGGAGACCCAGCCGGTGATGCCACACATACGCGTCCTCCCGATTCGGTCCCGGCCGGGAAGCGGTCGCACGCACGGTGCCGTCCCCCGGGCGGCGTGCCGAAAGCGAAGGCCCGGCAGAACCAGTTGTATTTAGCAGCTATATAACGAGCCTCTGCCTGCGATTGCGTACGGTCAACACGGTCGTTACACCGACGGAGGCCGGCCCCTCATACTTTCGGCCGCCGTTTTCCCTTCCTGTACGGAGTGCTGCGCTCCGCAGCCCGTACGGGAAAGGCCGGCGGGCGCGGTGGGCAGCCCGAATCGGCCACGGGCAAAGACTTGGCCAATCCGGGGTGGGCCAGTGGGGTGCACCCTGCGGGTCAGTAGATGATCCGATACCCCACATCGGGCAGACGCGCCTGTTATTCGTCCTTCGAGGGACCGCCTCGGGAGCGCGAGCAGACGGCGGCGGCCGCCCGGGACGGAGCGAGCGGGTAAATGCGCAGGGCGGTGTAGAGGTGGTGCCGCGGAGCCGGCACCGGGTATGGCGCGCCGGCGCTGAGCAGCGCGAATGAAATTGATCGGCACCGCCTGCGGGGGCTGCCCATCAACACGATGGACGATCGACTGAGCGAGAGACCTCTCTTCGGACGGAGCACGTCATCTCTCTCATCCAGCACACCGCCCCCACCGCCGATTCGCGAACGGCACATCTCCCGCAACCGGCCCGGAGCGCCCTGCGCCGGGCCATCCCGTGGACCCCCGGACTGCCGGCCCTGCTCATCGGGGTCTGGGGAATCCGCCGCCAGGACACCCTGTGGGGAGACGAGGCGGTCACCTTTGCAATGTCACATCGGAGTGTGCCGCAGATGTGGCACACGCTGGGCCATGTCGACGTCGTGCACGGCCTGTACTACCTGATCATGCGTGGGGTGTTCGGCCTCTGGGACGGCGGTCTGGTGGCGCTGCGGCTGCCGTCGGTACTGGCGGTCGCCGCGGCGGCGGTCGGCATCATACGGCTGGGGCAGCGGCTCGGAGGGACATGGACGGGGCTGCTGGCGGGCCTCGTCTTCCCGCTGCTCCCGCCGGTGCAGCGGTACGCGCAGGAGGGCCGGTCCTACGCCCTGATCTGTGCACTGATCACGTGGGCGAGTTGCCTCCTGGTCAGCAACCTCTCCCGGCCGGGAAGACGGGGCTGGGTTGCGTACGGCGCGGTGATGCTGACGGCCTGTCTGCTCCACGAGTTCGCCGTACTGATGCTCCTGGCCCATGGTGTGACCGTCTTCCGGGCTCGACTGGCGCGGGCGTGGAGCATCGCGGCGGGTGGGGTGCTCGCCGGCCTCCTCCCGCTCGCCGCCTTCAGCACCACGCAGTCCGCGCAGGTGGACTGGATCGGCACGCCGGACGTCGGGGAAGTGCTGGGCTTCGCCGCGACGGCCCTGCTGGGCATCGCCTTCGCCCGCTTTGCCGGCCGAGCCCGCGGACCGATCACATTGTCCGCGCTCGCGCTCCCGCTGCTGATCCTGCCCAGCGCGCTGCTCATGCTGACAAGCCCGTTGCATCCGTTGTACGTGGACCGTTACGTCCTGGCCTCCGCCATCGGCTTCGCGCTCCTGGCGGGTTCGATGCTCGACCGGCTCCGGCGGTCGGCACGCGGTGCCGGAACCGTACAACGTGTGACATGTGCAGTGGCGCTGGCCGCGGTGCTCGCCACCCTCGTACCCGTGAGCACCGCGCTGCGGAAACCGGGGAGCCGCGCGAACGACGCGGTCGCGATCGCCCGGGCGGTCCAGGACATCGCCGAGCCGGGAGACGGGCTGCTGTTCATGCCCTCACGCAGACGCGTATGGACGCTGGCCCGGCCGGACTCCTTCCGTTCCCTGTCCGACCTCGCCCTGGAACAGACCCCGGTCGCCTCCGACACACTGTTCGGCACGGAGCTGCCGACGGACCGGATTCGCGAGCGCATCCTGACCAGGGCACGCGTCATCGCGGTGCGCGATCCGGAGGGCCAGCCGCTGGACGCGAACGCGCGTGAGGCGGTCAAGCGCTCCACCCTCGACGCGTACTTCGAGGAATGCGCGAGCCGAACGGTCACGCAGGCGCGCATCACCGTGTATGCCAGACCCGGCCACTGCTGAACCGCACCGGCTGAAACGGTCCGGGTGACCGGCCCACGCGACCGGCCCGGCTGACCACTCCGCCCGACGGACCCGGCCGGCTGCTCGGGTCGAGCTGCTCTATAGGCTGGTCACCACCTTGTTCGCGTCGGTGACCTGCGGTGTCTCCCCCGGGCGGTCCGCCCCCGGAGTGCCCGGCCGACCGGCTGATCCGGAGTACCTCGTGCCCGTACCGCTCACTGCCGCCGTCGCCCAGCCCGACTGTGTCCCTCTCGACGTCGCCGCCAACGCCGTGGTCCATGCGGAGGCGATCGGCCGGGCGGGGGCACGGCTGGTCGTCTTCCCGGAGCTGTCGCTCACGGGCTACGACCTCGTAGCCCCGGCCGTGTCACCCGACGACCCCCGCCTGCGGCCGATCGTCACGGCGTGCCGCGAGGCGGGCGCGACGGCTCTGGTCGGGGCGCCGGTGCGCGCCGCGGACGGGCGTGAGTACATCGCCACCCTGGCCGTCACGGGCGAGGGCGCGAGCGTCGTCTACCGCAAGATGTGGCTGCACGGCGAGGAGTCCGACCGCTTCACCCCGGGAGAGAAGCCCGAGGTCCTGGTGATCGACGGCCTGCGGCTGGGGCTTGCGGTGTGTTACGACGCGGCCGTTCCCGAGCACGCCGCCGCCACTGCCGCCCTGGGCATCGACGCGTATGTGGCGAGCACCCTGTACGGCCCCGGACCCGAGCAGGCCGCCCGGCGCGACGGGCACATGAACCGGGCGGCGCTCGCCCATGGTGTGTGGGCGGTGCTGGCCACCGCGGCGGGACCGAGTGGGGTGTACGCCCTCACGTCGGGCGGCTCAGGCATCTGGGCACCGGACGGAACCCCCACCGCGCAGGCCGGGCCCGAGCCCGCAGCTGTGGTGACCGCGACCGTGGGCCCGGCCCGGCCCGGGCACTAGGTCCTGTCCTGTCGATCTTCGTGGATCAGCCCGGGACGTCTGGTGCGGTGCACCGCAAGGCGGAGGATCGTCCTCGTACTGGACGTACTTGGGCGACTCCGACAACGCGGCGAGGTGCCGTGCCAGGCGTTCCGGGCCCGCGAAGATCGGCAGGACAGGACCTAGACGCCGTCCTGGCTCAGCATCTCGGCCGTGATCGCCCACCGCTCGTGGTCGCGCCAGGCTCCGTCGATGAAGAGGAAGTCCGGCGAGAACCCCTCCAGGCGGAATCCGGCCCGTTCGACGAGGGCGAGCGAACCCTCGTTGCCGGGCTGGATGTTGGCTTCGAGACGGTGCAGGCCGAGCGGACCAAAAGCGTACCGCAGGACCAGTCCCAGCCCTTCACTCATCAGGCCGCGCCCCGCCGCATGGGCGAAGGCCCCGTATCCGAGCGCGCCGCAGCGAAACGCGCCGCCGACGATGTTGTTGATGTTGATGAACCCCGCGATCCTGTCACCGGCCCCGCCCTCGCCGGCCCCGCTGTCGCCGCTCCCTCGTTCGCAGACCAGGAAGCCCGCCTTTGTGGGGTCTTCGATCAGCCGGCCCGCGTAGGCGGCGTACGCGCGGGCGTCGTCGGGCGGGAAGAGCCATGGGCTGTGCATGTCCCGGCTCTCCCTCGCCCGGGTGGTGAACTCCTCGGCATCCGCTCGTGTGTAGGGGCGGATAGCCGTGCGCCGTCCCTCGGCCAGACAGTGGGTTCCAGACATCCGGCCAGCCTAGGGCGTGACATTGGAAGACAACTCCTGCCGGGATCAGCGGCGCACTTCGCCGCGCCCGCTTGGCGCCGTAACCCGAAAAGCGGTGGCCGCGCGGGCTCGGGGCCACATAGGTTCGCCTCCATGGTTGACGCAAGTTTCGGGCATCCACGCCTCGCCGCCATCTACGACCCACTCGATCCGGACCGCAGCGATCTCGACGCGTATCTCGCGATGGCGGAGGAGTTCGGCGCGCGGTCTGTGCTGGACATCGGGTGCGGTACGGGCGTGTTCGCGCTGCTGCTCGCAAAGCGCGGGATGACGGTCACCGGGATCGATCCCGCGCGGGCATCCGTCGACGTCGCGCGTGGCAAGCCGGGCGCGGAGCGGGTGCGCTGGCTCGACGGCAACGCGGGGGACCTGCCGCCCATGCAGATCGACCTGGTGACGATGACCGGGAACGTCGCCGAGGCGATCGCCGAGCCGCAGGCGTGGCGTACGACGCTGCGCGGCGCGTACGAGGCGCTGCGGCCCGGCGGGCGGCTTGTCTTCGAGACGCGCGATCCGGCGCAGCGCGTGTGGGAGGAGTGGGCGGAGTGGACGCGCGAGACCACGTACCGCATGACGGACATCGCGGGCGTCGGCCACGTCGAGACCTGGGCCGAGCTGACGGACGTGAGCCTGCCGCTGGTGAGCTTCCGGGGTACGCACGTGTTCGCTGCGGACGGGGACGTACTGACCTCGGAATCGACACTTCGCTTCCGTGAACGTACGGAGATCGAGCGGGACTTGCACGAGCACGGCTTCGTCGTCGAGGACGTACGCGACGCACCCGACCGGCCGGGCAGGGAGTTCGTGTTCGTGGCGCGGCGCGGTACCGCGGAGCCCGTCCCTCACGGAATGCCCTAGGGAGCGTGCGCACCACACAGCGCCGGGCAGACGGGACTCTGAAGACACTCCCCAGGGGTGTCGACCTGGGCCGATCATCCCCTCGGTGCCTCACTCCACCCGGCCGCCGACCACCGGAAGCTCCAGCACACCGGTGTCCTCGGGGGCGCTGACCACTGTGACCGGCTTGATGCCGCGGTTGTGAAGGATGCTCAGCTTCTTCGCAGCACAGGGCCGTTCAGACCAGTGCTGGCCCCTCCATGGTGAGCGTGGCAGGACCCCCGTCGGCCGGCGCGTCCAGCACCGCGGGCACGCCGAGCGGAATCGTGAGCGCCGTCGGTCCGTGCCCGAAGCCCAGTTCCTCGACAACAGGCACGCCCAGCGGGCCGAGCCGGTCTGCGAGGACCGCCCGCACCTTCTCGTACGGACCGCAGCCCGCCCAGGAACCGCAGGCCACCCCGGCAATCCCGTCGAGCGCCCCGGCCCTGAGCAGTTGAGTGAGGATGCGGTCGATGTTGTACGGGTCTTCGGTGGTGTCCTCGATCACCAGCAGCCCGCCCCGGGCGGACGTCCGGGCATTCGGGGTGCCGATGTCGGCGGCGAGCAGGCTCACACAGCCGCCGTAGGTGATGCCGCGGGCCCTGCCGGGGACCAGCACCCGCGCCGCGGGCAGGCCGAGAATGCGTACCGACTCGGGCTCGAACAGGGTGGCCCGCAGGGATTCCTGGGTGTCCGGGTCCTTGAGGAAGGTCTCGGTGCCGACCATCGGGCCGTGCAGGGTGGCGAGCCCCATGCGCCGGGCGAATGCCTCGTGCAGCACGGTGATGTCGCTGTAGCCGATGAACACCTTGGGCCCGGCCGCGCGCATCGCCGCCCAGTCGACCAGGTCGACCATGCGGTGCACGCCGTACCCGCCGCGGGCACAGATGACCGCGTCGACGGACGGATCGCACCAGGCCTCCTGGAGGTCCCGGGCCCGCACCACGTCCGTACCGGCGAGGTAGTCCAACTCCGGGTGCACAGCACGGACATGGGGCGCTTCGACCGGATCGAGACCCCAGCCGCGCAGTATGTCGAGGCCCGCCTCCAGGCGGTCGGCGGGCACCGGTCCGCTCGGTGACACGACGGCGATCCTGGCGCCCGGACGCAGTCGGGCGGGACGGGACAGGGGGGCGAGGGTCACTTCTTCAGCTCCAGCCGCGGCACGTCGGGACAGTCGATGCCGAAAGTCTGGCCGTACAGGGAGAGTTCGGCCTCCAGGGCGCGGATCATGGTGTCGGCGCGCCGGAACCCGTGCCCCTCCCCCTCGAAGGTGAGATACGCGTGCGGGATGCCGCGCCCTTCGACCTCGGCCAGGAACCGTTCGCACTGGACGGGTGGGCAGATCGGATCGTCCAGCCCCTGGAGCAGGAGGAAGGGCGTGGTCAGATGGCCGGTGCGGGTGACCGGCGACCGTTCGCGGTAGCGTGCCGGGACTTCGGCGAGCGGGCCCACCAGGGACTCCAGGTACCGCGATTCGAAGTCATGGGTCTCATCCGTGCCCCAGCCGGTCAGATCGAGGATGGGGTAGATGATCGTGCCGCAGGCGTAGACATCGGTGCCGGTCAGTGAGGCGGCAGTGGTCCAGCCGCCGGCGCTGCCGCCCCGGATGGCGAGCCGCTGCCGGTCGGCCGTGCCCTCGGCCGCCAGCGCCTCGGCGACGGCCGCGCAGTCCTCGACGTCGACGACGCCCCACTGTTCGCGCAGTCGGTTGCGGTAGGTCCTGCCGTAGCCGGTGGAACCGCCGTAGTTGACCTCGGCGACGCCGATGCCGCGCGAGGTGAAGTAGGCGATCTCCAGGTCGAGGACGAGTGCGGCATGGCCGGTGGGGCCGCCGTGCGCCCAGACCACATAGGGCGGCAGTTCGCCGTCGGGGCCGGCCAGGTCGGGGTTTCGCGGAGGGTAGATGTGGGCGTGGATCTCCCGGCCGTCGGGCCCGGTGAAGGTGCGGTCCTCGGGCTGCGGGTAGTAGGCGGGGTCGACGGCGTCCACGTGCGGTGTGCCGATGATCCGGCTGCGGCCGGTCGCGGTGTCCAGCTCCACGATCTCGTAGTCGCTGTACGGGCTCGCGGCGATGCCGATGATCCGGCTGCCGTGCACGGCGAGCGACTCGGCCCATTCGGTCCAGGGCCCGGCGACGTCGACGAGTTCGCCGGTCTCCGGGTCGAGTATGCCGAGCGTGGTGGTGCCCCGGCCGTGGACGGTGGCGATCAGGCCGTTCTCCAGCGGCCGGAACCAGCTGAGGCCGATCTTCCAGAGCGGTCCGGCGAACTCCTCCTCCCGGGGGCAGAGCGCGACCGTTCCCCGGTGCGGGTCGGCGCGGTACAGGTTCCACCAGCCGCTGCGGTCACTGGCGAACACCAGCTGCCCGTCGGCACCCCACTCGATCTGCGGCACCGATTCCTCGGGGCCGCCGCCGAAGCTCCAGGTGTGCTGGAACGTACCGTCGTCGGCGACGTCCGCGAGCATCACCTCGGTGCCGTCCCACGGCATCCGCGGATGGTCCCAGGCGATCCAGGCCGCCCGCCGCCCGTCGGGCGAGAGCTTCGGTCCGGTGACGAAGCGGCGGCTGTCGTCGGTGAGTTCACGTACCGCCGAGCGGTCGTCGGCCGCCGAGCCGTCCAGGGGTACGGCGGCGATCACCCGGCGCAGATCGGTGGGTGCCTCGCCGGTGAACTCCTCCAGGACGCACCACACTTCGCCCCGCTCTCCCCGGTCGAGGTGGAGCTGCGGGTCGACCCAGCGCAGTCCGCCGCCGACGGCCGAGACCGGGGTGAGCGGCCAGGGTTCGCCGGGCCGGTCGGGGGCGTATGCGTACAGCCGCTGGTCGGCGAAGTCGACGAAGACGATCAGCGGGCCGCCCTCGGCGCGTGCGGCCCCGGCCCAGGGCTGTCCGCCGTACTCGATGACCCGGCTCCGTACGTTCCACGGAGCGGGCAGGACACAGGTGCTGGTCCCGTCCGCCCGGCGGCGGATCAGTGCGCGGCGGCCCGCCTCGGCGGGGCGCGGTTCCGTCCACCACACCTCGTCGCCGACCACGCCGACGTATTCCGGACGGCCGTCGTTGGAGGCGGCCAGTCGTGCGTCGATCGGTGACGGCCACGTTCCGTGGGCCGCTGTGGACTTCATGATCAATTCCCCCCGTACCGGGTCAGGCCGTGCGCAGATAGTGATCGAGGACGCGGACGCCGAAGTGCAGTGCCTCGACGGGGACGCGTTCGTCGACGCCGTGGAACAGCGCCTGGTAGTCGAAGCCGGCGGGCAGCTTCAGCGGTGAGAAGCCGTAGCCGGTGATGCCGAGCCGGGAGAACTGCTTGGCGTCCGTGCCGCCCGACATGCAGTACGGCACGACGTGGCCGTCCGGGTCGAAGCGCTCGACGGCGGCGCGCAGCTTCGCGAAGGTCGGCGAGTCGACCGGGGCCTGCAGCGGGACCTCGCGGTGGTGGAACTCCCAGTCGACATCGGGTCCGGTCAGCCGGTCCAGGGTGGTGTGGAACTCGTCCTCGCCGCCGGGCACCATCCGGCCGTCGATGAAGGCGGTGGCGTGGCCGGGGATCACATTGACCTTGTACCCGGCCTCCAGCATGGTCGGGTTGGAGCTGTTGCGGACGGTCGGCTCGACCAGGGCGGCGGCCGGTCCGAGCTTGCCGAGGAGCTCGTCCACGTCGAAGCCGGGGGCGTCGAGGTCGGCGCGGATGCCGTACAGCGCGGCGATCTCGGTGAGCGCGGCGCGCACGGTCGGGGTGAGCCGGACCGGCCACCGGTGCTCGCCGATCCGGGCGACGGCCGCGGCGAGTGCGCTGACCGCGTTGGCCTTGTTGACCTTGGAGCCGTGCCCCGCCTTGCCGCGCGCGGTGAGTTTCAGCCAGGCGGTGCCGCGCTCACCGGCGGCGATCGGGTAGAGCGGCATGTCCGGTCCGGCGTGGAAGGTGAAGGCGCCGGATTCGCTGATGCCCTCCGTGCACCCTTCGAAGAGTTCGGCGTGCCGGTCGGCGAGGAAGCCGGAGCCGTCCTCGGCGCTGGCCTCCTCGTCGGCGGTGTACGCGATCACGATGTCGCGGCGGGGCCGGACACCGGTCCGCGCCCAGGCCCGGACGACGGCCAGCACCATCGCGTCCATGTTCTTCATGTCGATGGCGCCGCGCCCCCAGACGACACCGTCGCGGACCTCCCCGGAGAAGGGGTGCACGGTCCAGTCGCCGGCCTCGGCCGGGACGACGTCGAGATGGCCGTGTACGAGCAGGGCGTCGGCGGACGGGTCGGTTCCGGCAATCCGGGCCACCACATTGGTGCGCCCCGGGGTGCGTTCCAGCAGGGTGGGTTCCAGTCCGGCGGCGGCCAGCCGCTCGGCAACGTACTCGGCGGCCGGTCGTTCCCGGCAGTCGCCGCCGCCGCGGTTGGTGGTGTCGATCCGGATCAGTTCGGAGGTGAACGTCACCGATTCGTCGAGCGCCCGCTCGTCGACGCTCTCGGCGCTCTCGGCGCTCTCGGCGCTCTCCTGGGGGTGGGTCGCCTCAGCCATACTGTTCCTCCACGGCGGACGACACGATCGTCGTCACCGCCTTGAACGTGCGGATGCCTTCGTACATCGTCGCGCTGGTATAGGCGACGCGCCGTTCACCGCTGGGCGCCACGCCGGGGACCACGGTGGCCGCCGCGGCCAGATGCTCGGCGTCGAACTCCAGCTCGACGGTGAAGGGGCCGCCCTCCACCGGGGTGTGCCGCACGGCGAGCGCGGTCGCGTCCTTGGCCGCCGCACGGATGTCCGCGGCGGTACGGGCCGGGGTGCGGCACACCGCCGCGTACCGCGACACATAGTCCTTCACGGCGACCTTGCGGGCTCCGGGGGCGTACCCGTCCGCGTCCACACAGGTCAGGTCGTCGCCGGTGACGAGGACGACGGGAACGCCGTACTCGGCCACCACATGCGCGTTGAGGAGCCCCTCGCTGGCCCGGGCGCCGTTGAGCCAGACCCCTGTGATGGAGTTCGCCAGATAGGTGTGGGCGAGGACCCCTTCCGCGCCGGCGCCCGTGTGGTAGCCGACGAAGGCGATGGCATCGACATCGCCGTGCTGGATGCCCTCCACCATGGACAGGGACTTGTGCCTTCCGGTGAGCATCTGGACCCGGTCGTCGAGCTGCTCCAGCAGGAGGTTGCGCATGGACCAGTGGGCCTCGTTGATGAGCACCTCGTCGGCACCACCGTCGTAGAAGCCGAGCGCCGCCGCGTTCACGTCGGAGGTGAACATGGAACGGCACCGCTCCCACTGCGGGGTACCCGGCAGCACATCGGCCGGCCAGGTCACGCCGGTGGCGCCTTCCATATCCGCGCTGATCAGGATCTTCATGTTGAGTCCGTCTTCTTACAGGTCAGGGGCTATCCGGGCCGGTCGTGACACCAGTTGCTGACATCAGTTCCTGAAGAGCATCAGGCAGGCATCCAACTCGGCGCCCCCATACAAGCATCCTTGCCGGGCAACCGTCTCCCCTCCTCCGTCACCCGGGGCCGAAACGCCCCTTTCTCACGATCCGGCATCGCTCACATCAGCCGCAAGCAGTGCCCCTACCCTGTCCAGGGCCTCGCGCTGCGCCTGTAGCGCGGCGTGGGTGTGAACCGACATCGTCGTGTCGAAGTGACTGTGCCCCAGGATGGCCTGGCTGCGGCAGCTGACTGCTGTTCGGAACCCGGCCAGGATGCCGATCACCCGGCACGGAGTGGGCTCGGTCGGATCGGCACCTGCCGGAAATCGTCGGGCGGGGTGGGCAACGCAAGAGGCATCGGAGGTGACCAACGGGACCCTGTACCGGCTGCGGACGGGTGTTCCGTGGCGGGATCTGCCGACTGGCTATTCGGTTGCTGACCGACCCGACGCCGACGCTCAAGGAGTTCGCCGAGTCAGGCTGCTCCGCCTGCCTTTTCCGTCAGCTCTGCCGGTGACAACTGCTGAGCTTCAGCAGAGCACGTGATGCCCCTTCGGGGAACCCCGCCGTCAAAGACCGCGCACATGCGGTGCAAGAACGCGGCACCGGTGCGGCGTCCGCCGGTCCGTAGCGCCACGGCGGCGGAGCGGACCGATGTGAGGCTGGGGCAAGTGACACGGAGGTCTCTGCCCCCGGGCGGGCGGGATGGCAGCACAAACCTCAGCCCCGGAACTCCACAGTGATCGCCTTCTGCACCACGCCTTTGAACGTGGCCTATCCCCCTGCCACCCCGCCTTGTAACCTCTGGTCATATTGTTCACGGAAGACGACGGTTCGGGCACACCGTCGCCTGTCTCCGACAGTGGGGCGAATGTCTACCAGCGATTCTGACACACGCGACCTGCCGGCGATCGCATCACCCGGTTTGGTAGGACGCGAGCGCGAACTCGCCGCCTTGAAAGCCGCGTTGTCCGACCCGCCGGTGGTCGTACTGATCGAGGGCGAGGCCGGGATCGGTAAGAGCCGGCTGATCCAGGAACTGCTCGCGGCGCATGCCCCGGCCCGGCAGCGGGTGCTGATGGCTGCATGTCCGGCTGTTCGGCAGCCTTTTACGCTCGGGCCGGTGGTGGACGCGATCCGGCCGGCCACCGAGGATGTCGCCCGGCTCGGCCTGAGCGGGTTGGCGGGGGCGCTCCGGCCGTTGTTCCCCGAGTGGGCATCGGCGTTGCCGCCCGCACCCGACCCGGCCGAAGACGCAGCAGCGGCACGACACCGGCTGTTCCGGGCCATCGAGGAGATCCTCGAACGGCTCGAGATCGGGTTGCTCACGGTTGAGGACGTGCACTGGGCAGATGAGGCGACCCTGGAGTTTCTGCTGTTCCTGGCATCACGTCCGCGACAACAGGTCAGTTTGCTCGTGAGCTATCGTCCGGAGGAGATCGCGCCGGACTCTCTGCTGCTGCGGTTGTCGTCGCGGCAACCGGCGGGTGCGGCGCGGCTGCGGCTGCCGTTGGAGCCGTTGGATGTTCTTGGGACTGCCGCGATGGTGTCCTCGATGCTGGGTGGGGAACGGGTTTCCGACGAGTTCGCGACCATCCTGCACGACCGGACCGACGGGCTTCCGCTCGCGGTCGAAGAGTCCGTCCGGCTGATGTGGAACCGCGCTGACCCGACCCGGCGGGATGATTCCTGGGTGCGGCAGCGACTGAGTGAGATCGACGTACCGCCGACAGTGCGGGACGTCGTACTGGAACGCGGCGCACGGCTCGGCCCGGCGGCGCAGGCGGCGTTGCGCGCGGCCGCCGTACTCACCGACCCCGCCCCCGAGGACGCCGTCGTCGAGGTGATGGCTCTGGAAGGCGATCCGGCGAGCAGGCTGGCAGGCCTGGCGGAGGCAGTGGGTTCGGGGCTACTGAGCGAGGACCAGCGCGGGCTGGTCTCGTTCCGGCACATGCTGGCGTGCCGCGCGGTGTACGAGGCGATTCCTGTACCGCAGCGGCGGGCGATGCACCTGCGTGCCGCACACGTCCGCGAAGGCACCACCCCGTCCCCGGTCGCCCAGCTCGCGCGCCACTTCCGGGAGGCCGGCGACACGACGGCATGGTGCCGGTACACGGAACAGTCTGCCGACCTCGCCCTCGCCTCGGGTGACGATGCGACGGCGGTCGTCCTGGTGCACGATCTGCTCACCAACGCCGACCTGCCGCCCGCCGACGTGGTGCGGCTGACCAGCAAGGTTCCGTTCTGTCTGCTCAGCGGGCACGAACGCTACCGCGAACTCATGGACGCTCTCCGCCTCGTGCTGGACACCGGTGAGCCGACGCCGAGCGAGGGAGCGGAGATCCGCTTCCATGTCGCCCGGCTGCTGCAGCAGATGGAGGCGTTCGAGCAGTCCCGGATCGAGATGGAACGAGCGCTGCCCGACCTCGGGCACGACCCGGTGAAGGCAACCCGCGCCATGGTGTTTCTCGGCCTGCCGTACGGGACGACGACACCGGCGGCCGAACACCTCAGGTGGCTGCGGCGCGTTGCGCAGGTGCCGGTCTCGATGGCGCCGGTGGACCGGCTGAGCATCCGGGTCGGACGGGCGAGCGGGCTATTGCTGCTCGGTGAGGAGGAGGGGTGGGCGGAGGCGGCGTTGATCGCCGATGACGCGTCCACCGCCGCGGAGAGGCAGCACATCACGGTCGGCCAACTCAACGTCGGGCACATGGCGCTGATCTGGGGAAGGTACCCGGAGGCGAGGCGGTTGCTCACGCTGGCCGCAGGGCTGGCCGACACGTATCAGTACCGGAAGCTTCGTAGGCTCGGGCAGGTGACGCTGGCCCACCTGGACTGGCTCACCGGAGACTGGGACGGGCTGGCCGACCGGGCCGGATCGCTGGCCGGTGACGAGGAACTCCTGCAGCCGGTGAGTCGCCTGGCGCCGGCCATGGTCACCGGCTTGCTGTATGCGGCTCGCGGCGACCAGGACAGAGCGGACGAGTGCCTGCGGCGCGTCCTTGAACAGGCGGACCGACATGGCGGTGCGGAGTATTCCGTCGAACCTGCCGGCGCCCTGGCCAGGCTCCGGCTCGGCGCCGGGCGGATCGACGACGCGCTGCAATTGACCGATGAGCCGATCCGGTTCCTGGAACGAAAGGGCACCTGGATCTGGGCCACCGAACTCGCCCCGGTCCGGACCGAGGCACTACTCATGGCCGGCCGCATCGACGAGGCCGGCGACTTGGTCGACGCATTCGCAGCGGGAGTGCGTGATCGCCGCGCACCTGGGCCGCACGCCGCCTTGTCGACCTGCAGGGCGATCCTGGCCCAGCATCGAGACGATCCCCTCAGCGCCGCCGAACTGTTCGCGCGTGCGGCCGACGCGTGGCAGGGCCTTCCGCGGCCGTACGACGCCCTGCTCAGCCGTGAGCGACAGGCCCGTTGTCTGCTACGTGCGGACCAGCCCGATGCGGCTCTCTCCCTCCTGACGGAAACCTTCCAGGGGTTGTCCACCCTCGGCGCTCGTGGCGACGCCGAGCGCGTCATGCACACACTGCGTGCATCCGGTGTCGGGGTGAAGCGTCCGTCGTGGCACGGTGGACGGCGAAGCTACGGCGATCAGTTGTCTCCCCGTGAGCTCGACGTAGTCCGGCTGCTCGTCGGAGGCCGGACCAACCGGGAGATCGCCGGTGTCCTCATCCTGTCGCCGAAGACGGTCGCGCGGCACGTGGAGACAGCGATGCGCAAGCTCGAGGTCTCGTCCCGGACGGCGCTGGCCGTGAAGGTCGTCGAAGCCGGCGTCGTCGTCGACAGCCCGGCCGGCGCGCACCGTTAGGCGGGCGCTGCAGCAAAATTGGGTCATCTGCCCAGTCGTCCGGTGGCCGGTGCGTGAACAACACTCAGCGTCATGGAATCACCGCCTCCGCCCGTCGCTACTCGTCCCCCCACGTGCGCAAGGCTTCTGCCGCACGGTCACATCTGACGGATCGCCTCAACCGGCCCTGGTTTCCCGACAAGGCCAGGTTCCGGGACGAACCCCGCAGGCCGACCGGTTCCAGGTCACTGCCGCAGCAGCGGGACGCGTCGTTCGCCGCCCGGCGCTGTACCACCGATCGGGCCGAAGCAGCACCGGCCGTCACCCACCACGCTCATCGCAGCCATTCGGCGCGATGCGCAATCCCCGCAACCGCGTAGTATCCGCGCGCATTCTCCCCTCAGAAAAGGTCATTGCCGCATGAGACAGTCACCGCCGGCTGGGGCATCCAGGCCCCCGGTCCACCTGACCATCCCCATACTCCGGCGCTTGCCACACCGCTCACATCGGGCACTCACGGCGCTGGTCGCCACGGCCTGCGTGGCCGGGACGCTCGGCATCCCCGCCGTCGCAGCCGCCGAATCGCCGGCCACCCGGGCGGCCCAGACGCAGCAGAACGGCCCGGTTGTCGCCACCCACACGCTCACCCTCGTCACGGGCGAGGTCGTAACGCTGGAGCGCCACGCCAACGGCTTGCAGGCGGCGACGGTCGCGCCCGCGCCCGACGGCACCCCGGCGGCGTTCTCCTCCATCAAGGTGGGCGACGAGGTCTACGTCATCCCGGACAAAGCGCAGCCGTACCTTGCCGCGAACGAGCTCGACCGCGAGCTGTTCAACGTCACCAAGCTGGTCGAGTACGGCTACGACGACGCGCACCGCCCCGCCGTGCCGCTGCTGGCGACCTTCTCGGGCGCGCCGGGCAAGGCGGGCAAGGCGCTCAAGCAGGCCGCGCCGGCCGGTTCGGTGAAGGACGACGAGCTGCCCAGCGCCAACGCGGTGGCACTGCGCGCGAACAAGAAGAAGGCGGTGACGTTCTGGGAGGCGGTCGACGACGACAGCGCCGCCGCGACGACCGCGCCGAAGCTTGCCAATGGCATCAAGAAGCTCTGGCTCGACCGGCCGGTGCAGGTGACGCTGGACCAGAGTGTGCCGCAGATCGGTGCGCCAGACGCGTGGGCGAAGGGCTACGACGGCACCGGCACCAAGGTGGCCGTCCTCGACACCGGTGTCGACCCCAACCACCCTGATGTGGCGGGGCGGGTGAAGGAGACGCAGAACTTCACCGACGACCCCGATGCGGTCGACCACCACGGTCACGGCACGCATGTCGCCTCGACCATCGCCGGCTCGGGTGCCGCGTCGGGCGGCAAGTACAAGGGCGTGGCGCCGGGCGCCGACCTGTACGTCGGCAAGGTCCTCAACAGCGCCGGTGAAGGCCCCCAGTCGGGAATCATCGCCGGCATGGAATGGGCGGTGGCCCAGGGTGCGGACGTCGTCAGCATGAGCCTGGGCACGGTGGCCCCCAGTGACGGCACCGACCCGATCAGCGAGGCCGTCAACCAGCTCACCGCGTCCTCCGGTGCGCTGTTCGTCATCGCGGCCGGCAACACGGGCCCGGGCAAGTCGACCGTGGGCTCGCCGGGTGCCGCCGACGCCGCGCTGACCGTCGGCGCGGTGTCCAAGCAGGACCAGCTCGCGAACTTCTCCAGCCGCGGACCGCTCAAGGACACCTTCGCGGTCAAGCCGGAGATCACCGCACCGGGCGTGGACATCGTCGCCGCCCGCGCCGCCGGCACCACGATGGGCACCCCGGTCGACGCCAACTACACGGCGGCCAACGGCACCTCGATGGCCACCCCGCACGTGTCCGGCGCAGCAGCGATCCTCGTCCAGCGCCACCCCGACTGGTCCGCCGACCGGCTCAAGCAGGTGCTGGTCAGCACCGCCAAGCAGGGCTCGTACAACGCCTACCAGGGCGGTAACGGCCGCGTCGACGTGCCCAAGGCGATCGACGCCACGACGTACTCCAGCCCCGCCGTCGTCAGCATGGGCAAGAAGTCGGCCGAGAGCGCGCCGGTCACCAAGACGATCGACTACGTCAACACCTCCGCGGCGGACACCACGCTGTCGCTCCGCCTGTTCAGCCTCGGGGAGACGGCACCCCCGCCGGACGGCATGTTCACGCTCAGCGCCAACAGCGTGACGGTCCCGGCGAACTCCACCGCGAGCGTGACGGTGACCTACCACCCCGAGCTCGGCGCCGTGGGCGACTACACCGGCATCATCACCGCCACCGCGCCCGACGGCACCGCGATCCGCACCACCGTCGGCGCCACGAAGGACGTGCCCACCGTCGACCTCACGCTCAACACGATCGACCGGCACGGAAACCCGGCGACCGGCGAGGTTGCGGTGTTCAACCTGGACACGGGGGCTGTCCAGCAGGTCTTCCCCCAGGACGGGACCAAGAGGGTCGCCGTGCCGCAGGGACGCTACTCCGTCATGGGTGTCGTACACACCAGGGACGAGGCCTCGTCCCAGGTCACGGACTACACTCTCGCCGGTGAGCCCGTGGTGGAGCTGAAGGCGGCACGGACGGTCACGCTGGATGCCCGGCTGGGCAAGGAGGTCAAGGTCGCGACCCCCAAGGAGTCCGAGGCGACGGGCGGCTCCAAGCTCGGGTACCGTCAGCAGCTCCCCGGAAAGCGGGGAATCGACTTCTTGAAGGGCGCGTTCAGCCCGCTCTGGGACCACGCCTATGTGGTGCCCACCAAGCCGGTGGAGCTCGGCACGTTCGAGTTCCACTTCCAGCAGCGCAGGTACTCGCCGGTGATCCGCGCCACCTATGCGGGGCAGGAACGCACGCTCCCGCTGGAGCCCGTGGTGTATGCGGCCCGGCTGTACGGCACGAGCAGGCTCCAGGCGGTCGACGCCGGCATGGCACGGCCGGAGGACCTGACCGGCAAGGATCTCGGTGGCAAGCTCGCGGTCGTCACCCGCGATGCCACCCGGAAGTCCATCGACCAGATCACCGCGGTCGCCGGTGCCGGCGCGAAGGCAGTGATCATCGTCAACGACCGGCCCGGCCCCTTCGCCACCATCGTGCCGCGCGCCACCGGCACTACCATCCCGGCCTGGTCCCTCACTCAGGACGAGGGCGCGGGGCTCCTCGGCCGGATAGCCGACGGCCCCACCCGCATCAGCCTGAAGGGCACCACAGGTGTTCCCCAGGTGTACAACATCGCGATGATGGTTCCCGACAGGATTCCGGCCGACCCCGTCGACGCGGTCACCGCGGAGAACTCGGCCGTGGTGAAGTCCGACTACCGCAACGCCAAGGGCAGCGTGATCGGCGACGTCGTCTCGGCGGTCCGCCTGAACGATGCCCTCCTCACCGACATCTACGACTCCTTCGACGCGCCGGTGGACCGGGAGGAGTGGTACTCCACCGGCAGCAAGCACCCGACGATGAAGGACATACGGTGGTGGCACAGGATCTACCCGGACCGCGCCGACAACTCCCGCATGATGAGGGACGTACTCCGCACCTACCAGCCGGGCGAGCAGCGCAAGGAGACCTGGCTGGGCGCGGCGAACGGCCCGGCCGGACCGAAGGCCAGCCAGGCGGTCCGTGAGGGTGACAACATCACCCTCACCGTCCCGGAGATGGGTGACAGCCAGGGGCACGCCGGCTTCTTCGAACACGAAGCCGACAAGCGGACGGTGCGGCTGTACCAGGACGGGAAGCTCCTCAAGGAGGTGCCGCGGCTCTCGCTGACCACGCTGCCGGTCAGCCCCGACCCGGCGACCTACCGGATCACCCTGGACACCCAGCGCCCGGCGTGGTTCCCGCTGTCCACGAAGGCCAGCACCGCCTGGACGTTCAAGTCCGCCCGGCCGGCGAACGGCAAGGAGGACCTGGCGCTGCTCTGGCCGAGGTACGGCCTGGACCTGGACGCGGAGAACACCGCCAAGGGCGGCAAGACCTACCACTTCGACCTGGCGTTCCTCCTCCAGAACGGCGCCACCCCGGACATCGACGGGGTCGAGGTGGAGGCGTCCTCCGACGACGGTGCCACCTGGCAGCCCGCGAAGGTCAAGAGCAAGAGCGACGGCAGCTACAAGGTGTCCGTGAGCAACCCGGATTCGGGCCACGTGTCCCTGCGCGTCAAGGCACAGGACACCAACGGCAGCAAGATCGAGCAGACCCTGATCAAGGCCTACGCCATTCGCTGACCCGCACGGCATCCCTTCCCTGACCGCGCCCCTGGCACAAGGCACGCCCTTGTGCCAGGGGCGCACTCTTCCGGTCGAAAGCGCCCCACACCCCGAACAGGTGCATTCCAGACACACCTGCGCCCCGGGTCGCGCGGACCCGGCGGCGCCTCCTTGACAGCCCTCCTTCACCAAGACCATGATTCCATTAATTGACTAATGGAATTGAGGCGAAGTGCATGGCAGACGCATTCACTCCGGGCGGCGCGTCCGGCGCATGGGCGCTGGAGGCCCGCGGCCTGGGTAAGCGCTACCGTCGCGGCTGGGCGCTGCGCGACTGCTCGTTCCGGCTGCCGGCCGGGCGGATCTGCGGTCTCGTCGGCCCCAACGGCGCGGGCAAGAGCACCCTGTTGGGACTCGCGACCCGGCAGGTGCAGCCGACAGAGGGTGAACTCCAGATCTTCGGCGTGCCGGTGGACGATCCCGCGGCAATGCCGAGATTCGCGTTCCTCGGGCAGGACAAACCGCTGTTCAAGCGGTTCACGGTGGCGGAGACGCTGCGTCTGGGCAGCGAGCTCAACCCCGGCTGGGACATGGCCGCGGCGGAGCGGATCGTACGGTCGGGCCAGGTGCCGATGCACGCCCGTGTCGGCACTCTCTCCGGTGGTCAGCGCACCCGTGTCGCGTTCGCGCTCGCCTTCGGCAAGCGGCCCGACCTGCTGCTGCTCGACGAGCCGATGTCCGACCTCGATCCGCTGGCCCGCCATGACATGAGCACCCTCCTGATGTCGGAGGCCGTGGAGCGCGGCACCACGGTGGTGATGTCCTCGCACATGCTGTCCGAGCTGGAGGACATGTGCGACTACCTGCTGGTTCTCGCCGACGGCAGGATCCGGATGGCGGGCGACGCGGACGCGCTCGTCCCGGCCCACTCACTGGTGACGGGACTCGCCGGGGACGGTGACCCGACCGACCTGCTGGCTCCCCACACGGTGGTCGAAGCCCGCGTCCAGGGCAGGCAGTTCCACGCGCTGGTGCGACCGAACGGCCCGCTGTCGGGTGACTGGGTGGTCGCCGAACCCAGCCTGGAGGAAGTGCTGCTGGCGCATCTCCGCTCGTCGGACGCACCCCCGTTGTTCACACCCGGTGCCCGTATCGAGGCCGAAGGGATCCACACCTCATGAGCGCCACCCTGACCGAGACGTCCCGAACCGGACGCGCGCCCGGACCCCGTCTGCTGCGCGGGCTGAACTGGCTCGTCGTACGTCAGCACCGGGCCGCACTGCTCACCGTGCTCGCCGTGACGGTCCTCGGCTCGATCTGGATCGCGTACCAGCACGGCCGGATGGGCCAGACGCTCGAAGCCGCGGGCTGGCCGGAGAAGGAGCTGGCGCAGCCGGCAGTCGCCTCGACGACGGGACTCAGTCTCACCGTCACGGCCCTGAGCGCGCTGCCCGTGATCCTCGCCGTCTTCCTCGGCGCCCCGCTGATCGCGGGTGATCAGGAGCACGGCACCGCGCAGCTGGTCACCACCCAGTCCGTGTCCCGCCATCGCTGGCTGACGACAAAGCTCCTGTGGTGCTATGCGGCCGTGGTCGTGTCCGGCACGGTGCTCTCGGCGTTCTTCACCTGGTGGTGGAAGCCCTACCGTTCGGTGTTCTCCAGTCCGTGGTCGGAGGGGCCGGTCTTCGACAACACCGGTCCGGTGCTGCCCGCGCTCTGCCTCTTCCTGACCGCCGCCGGCATCACCATCGGCCTGCTGCTGCGGCGTGTCCTCGCTTCCATGCTGGTCACGTTCGTCTTCGCCGCGATCGTCGAGGTCGTCTGGGGCGAGATGCGCGCATATCTCGCGCCGTCACGCATGCTCACCTACCCGCTCGACGGCGACATGCCCGCACGGCTGAACGAGTCGCTCGAGCTTGACCGCTGGATCGGCTCCGCCGACGGCCATCTCTACGGCTGGGGGCTGTGCGCCAAGACCACCGAAGCGGCCTCGGACGCCTGCATCAAGGAGCACGGCATCGTCAACAACGTCGTCGAGTACCTCGGTTACGACCAGATGCCGGCCATGCAGTGGACCGGGGCGGGCATCCTCGTCGCGGCCACCGCCGTGCTGACCGTGTTCACCCTGTGGCGGGTGTCCCGGAGCCCCCTTTAGGACAAACCGCCGCAGGTACGTATCGTTTCGGCAGTTCAAAGGGAGGTGAAGACGTGGTCGTATTCCGGATCGACAGACGCAGCGGAGTGGCGACGTACCTCCAGATCGTGCGCCAGGTCGAACAGGCTCTGCGGATGGGTGCCCTGGAGGAGGGCGACAGGCTGCCCACGGCCGCGCAGGTCGCGGCGGAGACCAAGGTCAACCCGAACACGACCCTCAAGGCGTACCGTGAGCTGGAGCGCGCGGGCCTGGCCGAGGTCCGGCAGGGAGCGGGCACCTTCATCACCCGGTCCCTCGCCCCGGCCCAGGAGGAACCCGACTCCCCGTTGCGCGCCTCGCTCGCCCAGTGGCTGGACGAGGCGCGGTCTCAGGGTCTCAGCGGCCAGGAGGTCACCGCCCTGTTCCGCTCGGCCCATGCGGCGGTGTATCCGTCCGGGACGGACGGCTGAGGGGCGGTTTCGTACTCCTCGGTGCGAGGAGTACGAAACCGCGCTCACCCCAGCGCCGGGTAGTCGCCCGTGGCGCCGTCGGTGCGTTCGCGCAGCAGGTCCGCGTGGCCGTTGTGGCGGGCGTACTCCTGGATCATCACCAGATACACCCAGCGAAGGCTGACGGACCTGCCACGGGTCGTCGACATGAATGTCTCGTCGAGACCGCGCCCCGCCACGGCGGCCTCGCACGCCTCGACCTCGGCGCGGTACGCGGCGAAATCGCGTTCCGCGTACGCTGCGTCGACGCCGTCGATGCCTTCGTCCCCGTCATCCAGGCCGGTGAAGACGTCATCGATCGGCTCACCCGCGAAACTCCGCCGGAACCACCAGCGTTCGATCTCCGCCATGTGCCGTACCAGGCCGAGGAGAGTGAGGTTCGACGGTTCGGCGGCGGTGTGCGCCAGCTGCGCCGGGTCGAGTCCGGCGCACTTGGTGAGCAGCGTCTCCCTGTGCCATCGGAGCCAGCCCTCCAGCATGGCTCGCTCGTCCGCGGTGCTCGGGACGTTCAGCTGGTCGCCGTCGGCTGTCGTACGTTCGATGCGGGGTGCGGTCCATGTCATGGCAGCCATCCTCACACCGGCCGCGACGCTGCTGGAGGCCACGCCCGTTCGGCGTGGGGCAAGTGGGGCGTACGGGGCGCCACCTCAAGAGGGCACCCCGTACGCCGCCGCCTCACGTCGCGTTCAGAGCCACCGTCGGGTGGAGACGGGAGGCGCGGATCGCCGGGTAGAGGCCCGCGACCACGCCGATCAGGAGGGTGGCGGCCAGGCCGCCCGCCAGGGACCAGAGCGGGACCACCGCCATCCACCCCTGGACCTGCGCGAAGCCGTACGTCGCCACCGCGCCCAGCAGCGCGCCCGTCGCCCCGCCCAGCGCCGACAGCAGTAGCGACTCGGTCAGGAACTGGAGTCGGATAGCGCCCCGGGTGGCGCCCAGTGAGCGGCGCAGGCCGATCTCCTGGCGGCGCTCCAGGACCGAGATGACCATGGTGTTGGCGACACCCACACCGCCGACCAGGAGGGCCACCGCGCCCAGGCCGAGCATCAGGGTCGTCAGGCCCTCGTCGGTGGCGGCCTTGGCGGCCAGCGCGTCCGAGGGGCGGGAGACCTTGACGCCCGCCTCGTTGCCGGGGCTGATGGTGCGGGCCAGGACCGCCCTCACATCCTCCACCGAAGCGTCCGTGGAGCGCTCGAAGATGGTGGTGGGGTGGCCGTCGAAGCCGAAGTAACGCTCGGCGGCGGGGAATCCGACCATGGCCACCCGGTCCAGGTTGGGGACCAGTTCGAGCGGTTTGAGGATGCCCACGACGACCACGCGCGTGTCGTTCATCATGATCGTCTCGCCGGTGCGGGTGATACCGAGGCGGTCCGCCGCCACCGCGCCGAGGACCGTCGTCGGGAGGCGTTCGCCGACCGGATTCAGCCAGACGCCCTTGTCGACCTCGCCGCCGAGCGCGGACAGCAGGTCGATGCGGGCCGCCTGGGTGGTGACGCCTGCGGTGCGCTCCTCGGGGACCACGTCGCTGCGGCGGATGCGGGCGTCGACGTCGGCGGTGGCCGTGGCGTGCTGCACCGGGCCGACGCGCTCGACCATCGCGACCGCGTTCTTGGGGAGCTTGATCGGCTGCCCCATGGGGTCCTCACCCGCCTCGGCGGTGAGGAGGTTGGTGCCGAGGCGGTCGAGCTGGGCCATCAGGTCCGCGCGGCTCGACTCGGACAGGCCGACGACCGCGACCATGGTCGCGATACCGATGGCGATGCCGAGCGCCGAGAGCACCACGCGCGCGCGACGGGCGCGAAGGCCGACCGCACCGACGCGGAGGATGTCGCGGGCGCAGAGGCGGGAGGGCTTGAGGTCGTGCTTCATGAACCGACCTCTTCCGTACGGGAGGCGGAGCGCGCGCCGGAGCGCGCGTCCGAGACGATCTCGCCGTCCTTGAAGCGGACCCGGCGCGGCAGCGAGTCCGCGATCTCGTTGTCGTGGGTGATCACGCAGATGGTGGTGCCGGACGCGTTCAGCTCGTGCAGCAGCTCCATGACGATCTCGCCGGACGCGGTGTCCAGCGCCCCGGTCGGTTCGTCCGCCAGCAGCAGCCGGGGGTCTCCCACCAGGGCACGGGCGATGGCCACGCGCTGCTTCTCACCGCCGGACAGCTCGTTCGGCGTGTGCGAGCAGCGGTGGTCCAGCCGGACCTTGGCGAGCGCTTCCCGCGCACGCGTGCGCCGTTCCTTCAGCGGTACACCCGCGTACAGCAGCCCGTCGGCGACGTTGTCCACCGCGTCGCGCCCCGCCGCCAGGTGGAAGTGCTGGAACACGAAGCCGATGTGGCGGGCGCGCAGTGCGGAGAGCCGGGAGTCGGAGAGCTCGGACACGTCGTACCCGGCGACCCGGACGGTGCCCGTGGTGGGCTTGTCGAGGGTGCCCATGACGTTGAGCATCGTGGACTTGCCGGAGCCGGACGGGCCGACGACGGCGAGCAGCTCGCCCTCTTCGACGGTGAGGTTCACTCTGCGCAGGGCGTGGACGCCGCCGGGGTACGACTTGGTGGCGTCCCGCAGTTCGATCACCGCGTCCGATGAGACCGTCATGACTTCGCCACTCCGACCTTCAGGCCCTCGCGCACTTCCGGGCCGCTGACCTCGATCTGCCCGTCGGCGGTCATGCCCGTCTCCACCCGCACCATCTTCGAGGTGGCGCCCTGGACGACCTGGAGGCCGTAGCCGCCGTTCTCGCCGCGCAGGGCGACGACCGCCTCGACGGGGACCGCGAGGACTCCCTCGCGCGCCTCGCTGACGAACTTCACGCTCGCCGACGCCTTGGCGTCCTCGCCGGACGCGGCGCTCACCCCGCCGTCCAGGACGACCTCGACGGTGATGCCGTTCTGCGCGGCATCGCTCGCCCCGGCGGACGCCTCGGGGCGCACCGTCCGGGCCACCTTGCCGGTCGCCGTCTTCCCGCTCGGCAGGGTGACCTCGACCTTGGTGCCCCGGGAGGTGAGCGCGCCGTCGCCCTGGTCGAGCTGCGCGCGGACGACCGGCTTGGTGGAGGCGACCGTCAGTACGGGCGTGTCCGGGCCGACCTGGTCGGCGAGCGCCGCGTCCGCGGTGACGACCTTGACCCGGTCGGGCTGGAAGACGACATCGCCCTTGCCGACCTTGCCGGTGGTCTCACGGTTCAGCGACTTCTGCCACTGCTTGACGGCGGCCTCGGTGTTCTCGTCGTACCGCGCGTCGACGTAGAGGTTCGCTCCGTACCCCAGGTCGCGCAGATTGCGCTCCAGCTGGAGCACGTCGCTGCCCCGGTCGCCCGCCTTCATCTCGCGGAACATCGGGACCGGCCCGTAGAGGAGGGTGACGGGCTTGTCGTTCAGCTCGTACAGTGCCTGCCCCATGGTCAGCGTCTTCCCTTCGGATGCGGCCACCGTGACGGTGCCCTCGACGGCGGACTTGACTGCGCGGCGCTGCGCGAAGTCGAGCTTGCCGTCGACCGTCTTGGACTGCACGAGGTCGGTGCGTACGACGGTCGCGGTGGCGGGCGGCAGATTGCCGTCCCTCCCGGAGGCGCCCGCGTCGCCGCCGTCGCCGAGGAACAGGACTCCCCCGGTGACGGCGGCGGCGACGGTCACCGCGCCGAGCGCGAGGAAGGCGGTGCGGCGCTTCACTGCATGCCGTCCAGACCGTCGAGCAGCTTCGACTTGCACGCCTCGCGGGCCTGCTTGTACGACGGCGACTTCGTGTCGATGGACGGGGACGCCGGGTTCGGGTCGCCGCCCGGCTGGGCGTTGCCGCCGTTCATGGTCGGGTTGGTGAACTTGGAGACGCCGTTGTCCCGCATGCACTTGGCGTGCGCGAGCATCGACTCGTAGTCCTTCTGCTGGTCGCGCTCGGGCTCGGCCGTCATGGCGGCCTGCAACTCGGTGACGCAGACACCGTCCTTGCCGCCCTTGATGCCCTCGTTGCGGCCGGGCTGGGAGCCGATCTCGTCGATCTTCGTCCAGTCCAGGTGCCCGCTGAGCTTGGGGTCGGGGAAGTCCTTGTAGCCGCCCTTGACGCGCATGCACTGGACGTACTTCATCTGGGCGTCGTAGAAGGCGCTCTTGCCCGCGGGCCGGGTGTTCGGCTTGCTCTCGCCCTTCGCGGCGCTCGCGGCCGGCGAGTCGGGTACGTCGGCGATCGCGTCGTCCTTCTTCGCTCCGCCGGCGCTGTCGTCACCGCCTCCGCAGGCGACGGAGAAGGCGAGTACGGGCACGGCCACGAGGGTGGCCAGGCGCAGCCGGGCGGTGGCGCGGGGGTTCGTCCTGAGGAAACTCATGCGCTTCACGTTCGCCGCTGCAGATGATGGCCCGTCCATGGCCACATGATGAGAACGTAACAGTGCCCCCGACCTGCGCGTCCACCCCCGTACGGAGTAGCCGGAAACGGTCCCGGTGTGCCCATAATCGGCCTCATGCCGCATGTACTGCTCATCGAGGACGACGCGTCCGTACGGGACGGAATGGAGCTCGTGCTGCGCCGTCACGGGTACGGAGTGGACACCGCCGCCACCGGCGAGCAGGCCCTTGCCCTGCTGGCCGGGGAGCGGGGCGCGCGGGTCGAACTGGCCGTACTGGACCTGATGCTGCCCGGCATGGACGGCTTCGAGGTGTGCCGCCGCATCCGCGCCCGCTCGGCGACCCTGCCGGTCATCATGCTGACCGCGCGCGGCGACGACTCGGACATCGTGACCGGCCTGGAGGCGGGCGCCGACGACTACGTCGTCAAGCCGGTCACCGCGCCCGTCCTGGAGGCCCGCATCCGGGCCGCCCTGCGCCGTGCGGAGCCGTCCGCACGACAGCGTTCGGACGCCGATCTCGCCGGGCTGGTGATCGACCGCGCCGGGCTGACCGTCACCAAGAACGGCACACCGGTCGCGCTGCCGCCCACCGAACTGCGGCTGCTGCTGGAGCTGTCTGCCGCGCCCGGCCGGGTCTTCAGCCGCGAGCAGCTCCTCGAATCCGTCTGGGACCACACCTACCTGGGCGACTCCCGGCTGGTGGACGCGGCGGTCGGACGGCTGCGGGCCAAGCTCGAGGACGTACCGGCGAAGCCGCGGTACGTACAGACGGTGCGGGGCTTCGGCTACCGCTTCGGGCCACTGTGAAGCGTACAGATCGGGCCACTGTGAAGCGCACAAACAAGGGCAAGCGCGGCGTCGCCTCGAAGCGGCGCTCCCGGCGGCTCGTCGGCGGGCTGCGCGTCCGGCTCGTCGTCACCTTCGTCGTCGTCGCTCTGATCAGCGCGGTGACCTCGACCGCCCTCGCCTACCGGGACGCCCGTACCGCCGTCCTCCAGCGCGCCCAGAACGCGGCCGTGAACGACTTCCGGGAGCGGGTCGGCGCGGTGGCCGCCGACTTCGACGTACCGCCCGACCAGCGGACGCTGTCCCGGTTCGCGGCGAAGGTGTCGGAGGGCATCGGCGGGAAGATCGTGGTCGCCCGCTACCAGGACCTCACCGCGGTCTCCGACTCGCTGGCCGAGACGGAGGGCCGGATCACCGTCGAGCTGCGCAGCGCCGTCATGACCGGCGACGACGCCGCGTTCCAACGGGTGCAGTGGCGGGGCGAGCCCTACCTGGTCGTCGGCACGCCCGTCACGTTCGCCGACGGGGACCACCGCACCTCCGGCCTGGAGGTCTTCGCGATCAGCGATCTGCGGGCCGAGCGCGACGACACCGCCGCCCTGCTGGACTCCGTACGGGCGGGCATCGTGCCGGTGGTGCTGCTGGCCGCCGTCCTGGCGCTGCTGGCCGCGGGGACGGTCCTTCGTCCGGTACGGAAGCTGGGCCGGGCCACCCGCGAGCTCGCGACCGGAGACCTCGGCAGCCGGGTCGCCGTCACCGGGCACGACGAACTCGCCGACCTGGCAAGGACGTTCAACGAAACCGCCGACGCGCTCCAGGCTTCCGACGCGGAACTGCGCGTGCAGGAGGCGAAGGCACGCCGCTTCGTGGCGGACGTGTCGCACGAACTGCGCACGCCCCTCGCGGCGATGACGATGGTGGCGACCGTCCTGGAGGAGGACGCCGACCAGCTGCCACCGGACGCGGCGCGGGCGGCCCGTGCCGTCGGCGCGGAGACGGCACGGCTGTCCCGGCTGGTCGAGGACCTGATGGAGATCTCCCGCTTCGACGCCAAGGCGGTACGGCTGAACGCGGCCGAGACGGACCTCGCCGACACCGTACGGGCGTCGCTGGCACTGCGCGGCTGGACGGACCGGGTGCAGACGCACCTCCATGAGGGTGTACGGGCGGTGATCGACCGGCGCCGCATCGACGTGATCGTCGCGAACCTGGTGGGCAACGCGCTGCGGCACGGAGCCCCGCCGGTCACCGTGACCCTCGCAACGGCCCGCGAGGCGGACGGGGAGTGGGTGACGCTGGAGGTCGCCGACCACGGTCCCGGGCTGCCGCCGGGGGCTCGGGAGCGGGTCTTCGACCGGTTCTACAAGGCGGACGCGGCCCGCACGCGTGGCGCGGCCGACGACAGCGGACAGGGCAGCGGCCTCGGCACGGCGATCGCACTGGAGAACGCACGGCTGCACGGCGGCACGATCGACGTGGCCGATGGACCGCGGCGCGGCGCCGTGTTCACGCTGCGGCTGCCCCTGCGACGTACAGGAGAGGACACGGAGTGAAGGTCGCACAAGGGGTCGTGGTCGCCGCGCTGGGGATCGCTCTCGTGGGCTGCGGCGTCCAGCCGACCGGAGTGATAGGCGCGGGCGAGCCCGCGTCCGGGCTGACGCGCGGCATGCGGCTGTACTACGCGTCCGCCGGTGGGCTGCGCGGAGTGCCCCTGCTCGACAAGGATGTCAAGGACCTCAACTCGGTGGTGAAGCTGCTCCTGTCGGGTCCGCCGCCCGCCGAGCAGCGCGACGGACTCACCTCTCTTGTCCAGCTCCCCGGCTTCTCGGTGACCGGGACGGGCATCCGCGTCACGGTGCGCCTCGACGGCCCCTATGCGGAGTCGGGACGCGACCAGGGTACGGGCCAGCTGGTGTGCACGCTGGCGCGCGCCCAGTCCGTACTCGACCCGAAGGTCAGGACCGACGACGTCGAGGTCACCCTGCGGCCGTCCGAAGGTGCCGCGCTGGGCCCCTACCGGTGCGCGGAGTTCCTCAACACGTGAGGCGGGCAAGCAAGTTAACCTCCAGGTCCCTGTTGCTGAAGCGGCGCCGGCCGGCGTGCGACCGCTCCACCTGCGACATCGGACCGATCTGCTCGTACCAGCGCAGAGCGTGAGCCCTGAGCCCGATGAACAGGACGACCTCGCTGATCGTGCAGCGGTCCTGGCCGTCGGGCCGTGAAGGGGCCACGAACGTCCAGGGGCGGGGACTTCACGGGGGTGCTGTCGATCGCCGTCGTGCCGGCCACGCCAGAACGCTCAAATGCGCCTCAGCAAGTGCGCTCCGCGCGGCACCTCCTGGGCCGGCCACGTCCACCGGCCCAAACGGTCCGCGGACTCCGCTGCCATGCGATACCGGCCGACGGTGTGATCCACCGCACGGACCCCGTCGCCGTGCACGGCCCCCGCATGGACTCTGACGAGCACACCGGCAGGAGAGGGGGATCGTCAGTGCTGCCCGCCATCTCCTTTCACGACCGTTACGCCGCGATGCGGGCCGGTCAGTTCCCGCAGGAGCGGGTCCGGGTCCGCGAGGAGGAACAGGTGTCCGCCGTCGGGAACGGTGCGCAGAGCGGCGCCGTCGATCTGCGCGTGCGCCCAACGCGCCACCTCGATGGGGACGTTGCCGTCCGCCTCGCCGTGGATGAAGACGGTCGGTACGGAGATCGAGTTCAGCGGGTCCGGCAGCGGGCGGGAGTATCCGGCGAGATCGGCCATGGCCGCGTCCATGCCCTGGCGCCGGGCCTCGGTGGTGTCCAGATCCGACAGCTCCTGGAACTCCGGTTCTTTCATGATCAGTTGGTCGGCGAGCGGCCAGGCGTCGAGGTGCGGCTCACGGCTTTTCATGCGCTTGAAGATCCCCGTCCCCGCGAGCATCGGCCGGGCGATCACCGGGGCCCAGCGCACCAGCCGGTCCAGCCACTTCACGATCGGGATCCGGCGTGCGTACGCCTGTCGGGGTGCTCCGGGGACGGCGGCGCACGCGAGGATCAGCTTCGTCACCCGCTCGGGGTGCGTCTGGGCGGCGGACAGCGCGTATCCGCCGCCGCCCGAGATCGCCACGAGCGGTGCCCGTTCATGGCCGAGGTGGTCGAGCAGGGTCACGAAGTCGCCGTTCCAGCGGTGGAAGCCCCGGCCGGGCACGGGATCGGTCTCGCCGTATCCGGGACGGTCCGGGCAGACCAGATGAAGGCCCGCGTCCGTGGCCGCCTGCCGCAGTGCGACCCCCTCGAAACGGCTGCCCGGGGTGCCGTGGAGCACGATCACGGGCGGGGCGGCGGGGTCCCCGTACGAGCAGTACGCGATACGGCGCCCGCCGGGGGCCGTCAGACGGACCGTCTCGGGCAGATCCTGCACGGAGGGGGTCATCTCTGCTCCTCATGCGATACGGGGGCGGCGGCAGCGGCGGCGATCCCGCCGATGACGAGGTCGAGGCCGTAGGCGAACCGACGGTCGTAGTCGTGGTGGTCGGCGAACACCGACATGGCCCGGCGCTCGGGCGGGAGTCGGAGCTGTTCCGGATCGCCGCGGCCGAGACGGATCGCCACATGGCCGGTGACGAAGTCGTGCAGGGCACCGTACGCGTACACGGCGCCCTCCTCGTCGAGTCCCGCGGTCCGCAGCGCATCGACGACCCGCAGTGCGACATCGTCCGCGCCGGGCCCGACGAGGGAGGCGCGGCGGTGCGCCTCAAGGATGACGGGGTGCCGCATGAGCAGGTCGTGGAGCGTGTCCGCGAACAGCCGGACGACGCCGCGCCAGTCGCCCGGCCAGTGCACGGACCGGGTCACCTCGCCGACGATCCGGGACACCAGCGCGTGCTGGAGCGCGTCGATGCCGCCCGTCGTGCGGTGGATCGCCATCGGTGACACACCCAGCCGGTCGGCCACCACGCGGAAGGTCACCGCGTCGAGACCGCGGTCGTCGGCGATCTCGGTCGCCGCGTCCAGGATCGCGTCGAGCGTGACCGCCCGGGGACGGCCGTTCTTCGGAGTACTTGCCTTCTCGACCACCATGCCGTCACCATATCGATACGCGTAACGAAACAGCAATGGGAGCATCCATGCCGCAGTTGCACGACCTCACGGCTCTCCAACTGGCCACCGCCTACGAGCGCGGAGACACAACTCCCACCGAAGTCGTGGACCATCTGCTGGCCCGGATCGAGGACGGCGACCGGGTGGGTGCGTTCACCACCGTGTCGGCGGACCGGGCCCGCGCCGCCGCGGCCGAGGCCGGACGCACCCTGCGCTCCACGGACCGTACGGAACTGCCGCGCCTGTTCGGCGTACCCACCGCCGTCAAGGACCTGGAGGCCACCGCGGGCGTACGCACCACGCTGGGTTCCGCGCTGCTGCGCGACTGGATTCCCGACCACAACGACGAGATCGTCGATGTCATGGCCGACGCCGGGCTGATCAGCCTCGGCAAGACCACCGTTCCCGAGTTCGGGGCCGCCTGCTACACCGAGCCCGAGGTGTCCGCCCCCGCGCGCAGCCCGTTCGACCTCACCCGCAGCGCGGCCGGCAGCAGTGGCGGCGCGGCGGCCGCGGTCGGTGCGCTGCTGGTGCCGATCGCCCAGGGCAGTGACACCGCCGGTTCCGTACGCTCCCCCGCGAGCGCCTGCGGTGTGATCGGGCTGAAACCGAGCCGTGGACTCGTCACGGCGGGCCCGGACGGCAACGACGGGATGGGGCTCTCCGTACGGGGGCCGCTCGCCCGCACCGTGCGCGACACCGCGGCATTCCTCGATGCGCTGACCACCCGTACCGGAGTCGGCACCGTGCATCCGCCCCGCGTCGACAGCTACGAGCGCGCCTGCGACGCACCTGTCCCGCGACTGAGGGTGGCGCTCGCGCAGGGCTCGGTCTCGGGAGCGCCCGTGGACGCCGAGGTCGCCGCCGCCGCCGAACTCACCGCCCGTACGCTGGCCGGGCTCGGCCATGCCGTCTTCGCCCGGGACCAGGCGCCGGACCCCGCGTTCACCGAGGGCTTCCGGGTGATGTTCACCGCGCTGGTCGGGGCCAGGACCATGGCGTTCGACGAGGCGGCCCTGCGTCCGATCGTCCGCCATCTCCGGGCCGGATCGAAGAAGTTCACCTCGGGCGAGCTGGCCGCCTCGATCGGTGTCGTCCAGGCCCGCGCGCGGGCCTGGACGCTCGACTACGCGGACGCCGACATCGTGATCACCCCGACCGTCACGACCCCGCCGACGCTCATCGGCCGGCTCCGCAACGACGCGGATCCGGCGGCGGAGCTGGCCGCGATGACCGCTTTCACGGGCAACACCGTGATCGGGAACGCCACCGGGTTCCCGACCATCAGCCTTCCGCTGGGCTGGAGTTCACAGGGCCTGCCGCTCGGGGTTTCACTCACGGCCGGATGGGGCCGCGAGGACCTCCTGCTCGGCGTATCCGCGGCCCTGGAGGAGGCCCTGCCCTGGGCCCACCGCTACGTCGACCGGGTCGAGGCGCAAACACCCGCGGCGGGTTGAGCACGGACGTGGCCGCGCGGCCACGGAACCGGAAGGGAGACTACGCCCCGGTGGCTCCGTCGATGGCCTCCCGGAGCAGGTCCGCGTGGCCGTTGTGCCGCGCGTACTCCTCGATCATATGAGTGAGGATGTATCGCAGCGAGAACACATCGTCGCCGTAACTCCCGGTGATTTCAAGGGAATCGGCGGCCTCCACAGTGGCGCGGGAGCGCGCGCACTCCTCGTGCCAGATCCTGAACGCCTCGTCCGGTTCGGCGGTTTCGACGTCGAACTCGGCGAACTCTCCGGGGTTCGGGCCGGGCCAGTGCGGCGGCGCGACCTCGCCCTTCAGTACCCGGCGGAACCAGGAACGCTCCGCCTCGGCGAGATGGCGGACCAGCCCGAGGAGGGTCAACTCCGAGGTGGGAAAAACCCGTTCCCTCAGCTGTTCGGTGGTGAGCCCGGCGCACTTCATGGCCAGTGTCTCGCGCTGGAACTGGAGGAAGCCGCCCAGTGACGCACGCTCGTCGTCCATCCGCGGAGGATAGGTTCTCTTGTCATCCTGCATCGAGCCATCATGCCAAGCCCGACAGCTGTACGCCCCGTAGATTCGCGGGGCCCGACGGCGCCCCCCGGCCACGGGGGCGCCCGACGGCTCAGCGGAGGTCCGGGCCCTTGAGGATCTCCTCGATCCGGGCCAGCTCCTCCTCGGCGAACTCCAGATCACGGACCGCCTCGACGCTGTTCTCCAGCTGGGCGACGCTGCTCGCCCCGACCACGGCGGACGTGATCCGGCCACCCCGCAGCACCCATGCGAGCGCCATCTGCGCGAGGGACTGTCCGCGCGCGGAAGCCACCTCGTCGAGCGCCCGCAGCCGGTCCACCAGCTCCGGGGTGACCGAATCGGGCGTCAGGAAGGGGCTGCTGCCGGCCGCGCGCGAGCCTTCCGGGATGCCGCGCAGATAGCGGTCGGAAAGGATGCCCTGCTCCAGCGGCGAGTAGGCGATGGATCCGGTGCCCAGCTCGTCGAGCGCCGTGAGCAGGCCGTCCTCGACCCAGCGGTCCAGCATCGAGTAGCGCGGCTGGTGGATGAGGAGCGGGGTGCCCAGCTCCTTGAGGATCCGGGCGGCCTGACGGGTCTGCTCCGGCGAGTAGTTGGAGATGCCGACGTAGAGCGCCTTGCCCTGACGCACCGCCGAGTCGAGCGCGCCCATCGTCTCTTCGAGCGGGGTGTCGGGGTCGGGGCGGTGCGAGTAGAAGATGTCGACGTAGTCGAGGCCGAGCCGGGTGAGGCTCCGGTCGAGCGACGAGAGCAGATTCTTCCTGGACCCCCACTCCCCGTACGGGCCGTCCCACATCAGATAGCCCGCCTTGGTCGAGATGACGAGCTCGTCCCGGAGCCGGGCGAAGTCCGTCCTCAGTGCGCGGCCCATCGCGGTCTCGGCGGCGCCGGGCGGCGGTCCGTAGTTGTTGGCGAGGTCGAAGTGGGTGATGCCGAGATCGAATGCCCGGCGCAGGATCTGTCCCTGGGTCTCCGGAGTCCGGTCGCCGCCGAAGTTGTGCCACAGACCGAGGGATAGCGCGGGAAGCAGCAGTCCGCTGCGTCCGGTGCGCCGGTAGGGCATGGCTTGGTAGCGGTCGGCGGACGGGAGGTACATGCGGGCTCCACGGAAGAGGGGCGGTTGCGGTGCGCAGGGTCCAGGTTCGCCGACAACGATCCAGCAGTCCAACAGGAGATTCTGCTTGGATTCAGCGCTTATATTTCTCAATCATGGAGTTGCGTCAGCTGGAACATTTCGTCGCCGTCGCCGAGGAACAGCACTTCACGCGTGCCGCCGAGCGCCTCGCCGTGTCGCAGTCCGGTCTTTCCGCCTCCGTCCGGGCCCTGGAGCAGGAGCTCAGGACACCGCTGTTCAGCCGCACCACGCGCAGCGTGCGGCTGACCGAGGCGGGACGCGCCCTGCTGGTGGAGGCCGAGCGCACGCTGGCGGGGGCGCGAGCGGCGAGGGACGCCGTCGATGCGGTACGGGGACTGCTGCGCGGCACCCTGTCGGTGGGCGTCGAGCAGTGCGTGCCCGGGGTGCATCTTCCGCGTCTGCTGGCGGCCTTTCACCGTAAGCACCCGCTCATGGAGATCCGGCTCCGCCAGGAGGGCACCACGAGTCTGGTGGACGGGGTGGCCGGCGGGCGGCTCGATGCCGCCTTCGCCGCGACCGTCAGTTCCGTCGAGTGGCGAGGCGAGCTCATCCCGCTGGCGCGTGAGCCCATGGTCGTCCTCTGTGCGCCCGGTCACCGGTTCGCGACGGCAGACAGCGTCGCGTGGAGTGAGCTGCCCGGTGAGTCCTTCATCGACTTCCATCCGGACTGGGGTCCGCGGCGGGCGGCGGACGGGGCGTTCACCGAGGCGCGGGTGCGGCGCACGGTAGGGCTGGAGGTGAATGACGTACACAGCCTGCTGGAGCTGGTGCACGAGGGGCTGGGGGTCGCGCTGGTGCCGCACCACTTCTCCCGCAAGCCCGAGGCCCGGGGACTGGTGGCGGTGGAGCTCGAAGGGCCCCGACAGCCTTACTACGAGAGCGTCGTGGTGCTGCCCGCGGCCCGGGCCATGAGCCCGGGGGCACGGGAGCTGATGGCGCTGCTCCGGAGTGACGGCGGGCTGTGAGGGCCAGTTCCCTGGCGCTGTCGCAGGCGAGTGCGAGCTCGTTCCCCGCGGCCCCGCCGAAGGAGACCCGGACGTCCGCGCCGGTCGCGGTGAGCGCGGCGACGCGCGAGGTCACCGCCTTGTCGCCGGCCTTCGCGGTGCCACCCCACAGCGGGGTGCAGCGGTCGCCTGGCGGTGGCGCTGTTCGGCTGGGTCGAAGACCTCGCGGCGAAGCGGGGGCCGCGGCTGCTGCCGTGACCTCCTCGCCCGCCGCTCCCTGTGTTGCCGGCCGACGATGTCAGCCGACGGCCAAGGACGCGGCCAGCACGAACCAGCGTGCGGGCAGGTCGATACGGGTTCCGTCGGGCAGATACTCGGTCTGGGCCAGGACGGTCTCACCGCCGGCCAGCGTGGTCAGTCCGGCCGCCCGCAGCAGCTGAGGCACCTCCTCCTCCGTGGCGCCGGCCGGCTTGAGACCGTGGTCCAGGACCCGGCGCAGCTTCTCGGGCGGGCCGTCCGGTCCCTGCGCCGCCTGCTGGAGCACGTCCTTGGCGGCCGGGGTCAGCTCGGCGACGAACGCCCGGCCCCGCTCCCCCACCATCGTCGCGACCGCCGCGGCGACGGCGGGCCTGGCCTCGGCCTCGCTCTGGTGGATCACCGCACGCATATAGACATTGGTGTCGCCGATCCGCTCGTGCAGGGCCGCCACGGCCTCCGCGTCGACGAGGTCGAGCTGGGCGAACTCGGCAACGCCGTCGGGGTCCGCGCGGCGTGCGTGCGCGATCGCCGCGTGCGAGAGGTCCACACCCATCGCGTGGGGGAAGCGGGTGGCGAGATAGCGGGTCTGGGTGCCGTTCCCGCAGCCGAGGTCGACGATGGGCAGTGAGGTGTCGGCGTACGGCAGGAGCAGCTCGCTGTGGGGTACGGAGCTGAGGGAGGGGTCGGCGTCCCAGATCGCCTCACCGGGCGCGTCCGAGGTGGCGGACCAGAAGCCCTCCCACGCCTCGCGGTAACGCTGTGACACGTCCATATGCACTCCCGAGTCCGCTTTTCCTGAGGCATTTTGCCCAGGTACGGACTACCGCCCCCGGGGCGGCCGCGGCAAGACCGCACACAGCATCCACCGCCCGTGGGCGGCGTCCTTCACCAGGCGTGCGACCGGGGGCGCGGGATACGGCTGATCGCCGGACGGTCTTGCTTCCCCACTGCAACATTCTGCGATACGTGACTCCACGGTACGGCTCCGCGTCCGGCGCCCGCCGGTGATCGGCCCAACCGCCCCCGGAGGTGGTGCGCCCAGCGCACCCGGCCGCGCACGGACCGGCGCCGTTGCGGTGCCGGGCCGGCCGGTGAAGCCGCCGGCCGGCCCGTTCCTCGGAACGGTCAGTCCTCGTGGCCCAGTTGGAGGTCGCGTTCGGTCCGTCCGCCACCCGCGACCTGGAGGACTGTGGCCACCGGCGGATACCCGGCCGCGATCACCGTGTACTCACCGGTGGACAGGTCCACGAACCGGAATGCGCCGTCGGGCCCGGTGGTGAGCGTGTCGACCACATTGCCCGCCGCGTCCAGGAGCGTGACCCGGGCGTCCTCGACGGGCCGGCCGCCACCGGCCCGTACGACGCCGCGCAGCACCGCTCCGCCGGCGAGTTCGATGTCCTGCCGGGTCTCCCTGGCCGCCTGCACGCTCACCGGCAGCGCGGCGGGCCGAAAGGCGGGCGCGCTGGCGGCGAGGGTGTACTCGCCGGCCACCAACTCCGTGATCACATAGCCGCCTTCGCGGCCGCTGCGGGTGGACGCGACCACTTCGCCGCGTACATCGGTGAGAGTGACGGCGGCGTCGCGCACCGGAATGCCGTCGGCGGTGACGACGGTCCCGGCAAGGCGTCCCGCACCGCCGAGCACCACATCGAGCTCGACGGGCCGTTCGCCCACGGTGACGCTGACGGCCTGAGGCTGGTGGCCGCCGGCCGCGGCGATGAGGACGTAACTGCCGGCGCCGGGCACGCTCAGCGCGTACCGCCCGTCGTCCCCGCTCGCGCCCCGTCCGACCTGCTGTCCCTGGACGTCGATGAGGGTGAGGGCGGCGCGCGGGACCTTCGTGCCGTCGGGGTGCTGGACGCTGCCGCACACCGGCACACCCGACAGGTAGACGGGCGGCGGCGGAGCGGCAGCGGTGGTGCGGGCGGCGGGGATCGGTGCGGACCCGGCGGCGCTTTCGGGGCTGTGATGGGACACCAGCGGTTTCTCCTTGAGGAAGAAGGCGAAGAACAGGCCGAGCGCGAGCACCGGCACGAGATAGAGGAAGATCCGCGGCATCGCGTCGGCGTATGCCTGGATGTAGCTGTCGCGCAGCGCGGGCTCCATGGCATGGACCAGCTGCGGGGTGATCGACTCGGGGTCCGGGAGGTCGGCGCCGGACGGCAGACGGACTGCGAGCGCGTCCGCGAGGCGGCCCGCGAAGAGCGTCCCGAAGACTGCGGCGCCGACGCTGCCGCCGATCTGCCGGAAGTAGTTGTTGGCGCTGGTGGCGGCGCCGAGGTCGGCGGGCTCCACGGAGTTCTGCACGGCGAGCACGAGTACCGGCATGACCAGGCCGATCCCGATGCCGAGCACGGCCTGCGCGATGCTGTATTCGAACCGCGGGGTGTCGGTTTCGAGCCGGGAGAGCAGCCACATGCCGACCACCGAGACGGCGCCGCCGAGAATCGGATAGACACGGTAGCGGCCTGTCCGGGAGATCAGCTGACCGGATACGACGGACGCGCCGACGATGCCGCCCATCATCGGGAGCATCAGCAGCCCGGACTCGGTGGCCGTGGCGCCGTCGACCATCTGCAGGAACGTCGGCAGATAGCTGGCGGCGCCGAACAGTGCGACTCCGACGACCGCGCCGACGAGCGCGGTGACATTGAAGATCGAGTCACGGAACAGCCGCAGCGGAATGATCGGTTCGGCTGCCCGGTGCTCGACGACGACGAACAGCAGGGCCGTTCCGGCGGCTCCGGCGGCCAGCCCCAGAATGGTGCGCGATCCCCAGGCGTACTCCGTACCGCCCCAGCTGGTCAGCAGCACCAGGCAGGTGGAGGCGGCCGCGAGCAGCAGCGCGCCGAGGATGTCGAGGCGGGGCCGGACGGTGGGCCTGGGGAGTTTCAGTACGACGGTGATGACGGCGAGGGTGATCAGGCCGAACGGGACGTTGATGTAGAAGCACCAGCGCCAGGAGGCATGGTCGGTGAAGAAGCCGCCGAGCAGCGGACCCGCGACGGAGGCGAGGCCGAAGGCTGCGCCGATGAGTCCCATGAACCGGCCGCGTTCCCGGGGCGGTACGACATCCGCGATGATCGCCTGGACACCGATCATGAGCCCGCCGCCGCCGATGCCCTGGACGGCACGGAAGGCGATCAGTTCGTCCATGGTGCGGGACCAGCCGGCCAGCGCGGAGCCGATGACGAAGACGACAATGGCGAACTGGAAGACGCCCTTGCGGCCGAAGAGGTCGCCGAGCTTTCCGTAGATCGGCAGCCCGATGGTGGAGGCGAGGAGGTACGCGGTGACGGCCCAGGACATCTTCTCCAGGCCGTGCAGCTCGCCGACGATCTTCGGCAGTGCGGTGGCCACGATCATCTGGTCGAGCGCCGCGAGCAGAAGCGTGAGCATCAGCCCGAGGAAGACCAGCCGGATGTGACGGGGCGTGGCATCCGGTACGGCGGAAGGCGCGATGGCCGCGGCTTCTTCCGCCTCTTGCGTCTTTTTCGCGACAGGGGGCGGCGAGGGCGGCGTGTTCGCCGCCTCGGCGGCCCCCGTACCGCTCGGCTCGTCCTCCAACAGAGTGATCCCACCCACCACGTGCCGCTCCCCTCGTCGCATCTGCGCCGCCCATTTCTTGCATTGCGTGACGAGGGAGGGCAAACGCGGCGGGGGGCGCTGACGGCGCACTCGGGGGGCTTAGCCCCCGGTGGGAGCCACTACGGCGCACAACCGACGGGCCGAGAAAACCACCCGAACCGGTGAGGCCGGTCAAGAGAGGTCGAAGCTACTTCTCGACCTCTGTGGCGAGGTTCTGCAGCAGCTCGTCGTAGATCCGCCCAAGCCCCTTGGGCGCAAAGGTCTTCTCGAAGAATCCACCGATGCCGCCCGCGCCGTTCCAGACGGTCGACACGACCGCCTTCGACCTGCCCTCACCGGCCGGAGTGACGGTCCAGGTGGTGACCATCGAGGAGTTGCGGTCCTTCTCCACGAGTCGGCCGTCGCTGGGCTCGGTGACCTCGAGCAGACAGTCGCGCACCCGCTTGCTGGTGGCCTGGAGCTTCCAGTGGACGAGGGTGCCCTCGCCGTCACCGCCCTCACGCACCTCGTACTCGCTGAACTGTCCGGGCAGCACCTTGCCCCGGACCTCCTTGTAGTCGGCCAGCGCGTCGAACACCGTCTCCGCGTCCGCCGCGATGACTCGCTCCGTCGTTGCCTCGACCTGCGCCATGGCTGTTCCTCCAGCACTCGGTTGTTCGGGGGTGTGCTGAGCCAACCACCTCCGGGACGCCGCTCAAAATCCGGGCCGGACGAAGGGGAAAAAACGATCAAGGGAACAAGTGTTCTATTCTCTGTCCAGTGCTACCGAGGAGGCGTCCATGCGCTGGGACAATCTGGCCGACAACCCCACCAGTCCCACCAACACCGGAGCCGGCGCGCTCTTCACCGCAGACGCGGTGACCACACGCACCTTTGACACCCCCGAATTCCGGGGGATCACCTTCCACGAGATCCGGGCCCGCTCGATCGTGAACCGGGTGCCGGGCGCGTCGCGGATGCCGTTCGAGTGGACCGTCAATCCGTACCGGGGCTGTACGCACGCCTGCGTGTACTGCTTCGCCCGCAAGACCCACAGCTATCTGGACCTCGACACCGGAGTCGGCTTCGACTCCCAGATCGTCGTCAAGATCAACGCCCCGGAGCTGCTGCGCAGCCAGTTGGCGTCCAGCCGCTGGCACGGCGCGCACATCGCGATGGGGACCAACGTCGACTGTTATCAGCGCGCCGAGGGCCGCTACCGGTTGATGCCCGGCATCATCTCGGCTCTGCGCGATCACGCGAACCCGTTCTCGATCCTGACCAAGGGGACTCTGATCCTGCGCGATCTGGAGCTCCTGCGGCAGGCGGCCGAGGTCACCGATGTCGGCGTCTGCGTCTCGGTGGGCTTCGTCGACGACGGGCTGTGGCGCACCGTGGAGCCCGGCACGCCCTCCCCCGAGCGCCGCCTCGACGCCGTCGGCACGCTGAGCGAGCACGGCATCGACTGCGGCGTGCTGATGGCGCCCGTCATTCCGTTCCTCGGCGATCACCCGGACCAGTTGCGCGCCACGGTCCGGGCGATCGCCGCCGCCGGGGCGACCTCGGTGACCCCGCTCGCCCTCCATCTGCGGCCCGGCGCCCGGGAGTGGTACATGCGGTGGCTCGGTCAGCACCACCCCCATCTGGTACGGCGCTACGAGCGGCTGTACGCCGAGGGGGCCTATGCGCCCAAGTGGTACCAGCGGCGCATCACGCGGTACGTCCACGAACTGGCGGCCGAGTTCGGCATCGGCCCTTCGCACCGCGGCTCGGCCCGCCGGCTCCCCGTGCGTCAGGAGCAGCGGTCACCGCTCGGCGGCCCCGGGCCCACCCAGCTGACGCTGCTCTGACCCGGCGGATACGACACGGGCAGGCCTGGCGCATCCGACGCGGGCAAACGGGTCAACTCTCAACAGAACATGTCCTTCCGGGCGCGAATGTGGGGAACATGCGGCGGGGGCTCCGCCACGCGCAGCCGTCTTTTCCCCACCACGGGAGGCCATATGACGAAACGTCCAGGAATTCTGTTCGCCGTCGGTGCGACGGTCGCCGGTCTGGTGACCGCCGTCCCGTCCCCGGCGACTGCAGACAACGGTGCGCGACACACCGCAGCCGAGCTCAGTTGGACCGACTGCGGCACCAAGTCGTACCCGAGCCTGCAGTGCTCATCGGTCAGTACGCCGCTCGATCATGACGATCCGTCGGGTCGGCAGATCACCCTCGCCCTGTCCCGGATCCCGCACACCGCGAAGACCTTCCAGGGTCCCCTGCTCGTCAACCCGGGCGGCCCCGGGGGCAGCGGCCTCTCGATGGCCGGCTTCGTGGCGTCCTCGTTGCCGAAGTCGGTTGCCGCGCAGTACGACGTGATCGGGTTCGACCCGCGCGGCGTCGGCGAGAGCGCGCCCGCGCTGGACTGCGTACCGAATTACTTCGATCCGCTGCGCCCCGACTCGGTGCCGGACTCGCTCGCGGTCGAGGAGGCCAACCGCGACCGGGCCCGCTCGTTCGCGCAGGCATGCGGCGAGAAGTACCCTGATCTGCTGCCGTACATGGACACGGTCAGCACCGCCAAGGACCTCGATGTGATCCGGCAGGCAACCGGTTCCCAGCAGCTCAACTACTTCGGGTACTCGTACGGGACCTACCTCGGCGCGGTGTACGCCAAGCTGTTCCCGGAGCGGGTGCGGCGTCTGGTCCTCGACTCGAACGTCGACCCGGACGGCGTCTGGTACGACGACAACATCGGTCAGAACTACGCCTTCGACGCCCGCCACAAGGCGTTCGCCGCCTGGGTCGCGAAGCACGACACCACGTACCGGCTCGGCAGCGACCCGGCGAAGGTCGAGGATGCCTGGTACGCGATGCGTGCCGCCGTCAAGGCGCACCCCGCGGGCGGGGAGGTCGGGGCGAGCGAGCTGGAGGACACCTTCCTGCCCGGCGGTTACTACAACGGCTACTGGCCCTATCTGGCCGATGCGTTCGCGGCGTATGTGAACGACCAGGACCAGGACGCGCTCGTGAAGGCGTACAAGAAGTTCGGCGCGGTCGATGCGAAGGCCGACAACGGGTACTCGGTCTACTCGGCCGTGCAGTGCCGCGACACCCAGTGGCCCCGTCTGTGGAACACCTGGCGCAACGACAGCTGGAAGGTGCACGACAAGGCACGCTTCTACGCCTGGAACAACACCTGGTACAACGCTCCGTGCGTCGACTGGCCGGTGGAGCCGCTGGACCCGGTACGCGTCTCCAACGACAGCCTGCCGCCGGCGCTGCTCTTCCAGGCCACCGAGGACGCGGCCACGCCGTACGAGGGCGGAGTCACCCTGCACCGCAAGCTGCGCGACTCCAGCCTGGTGGTCGAGCAGGGCGGCGGCAATCACGGCATCACACTGAGCGGCAACGACTGCCTGGACACCTATCTGGCGGACTATCTCGACAAGGGCACCGTCCCGCGCGACGCAGGCAGCGGAGCCGACGCGGACGCGGTCTGCGCCAAGTCCCCCGACCCGAAGCCGCTGACCGGCAGGGCGGCGGTGGAGTCGGCCCGGGGAACGGGTTCCGGCAGCAGGGGCAGCATCCTGCACGGCCTGCTCGGCTTCCGCGGCTGAGGCCCTGCGAACCCGAGCCGTATTCCCGTACGGGCCATCCTGACGCATGCGTCAGGATGGCCCGTATGACGATGCGGATCACGCCCGGTGTGCTCGTACGGGACATGACTGTCGACGACTGCGAGGCGGTCGCGAGAGTCCGGGTGCGCGGCTGGCAGGCCGCGTACGCCGGACTGATGCCGCAGTCGCATCTGGACGCCATGGACATCGCCGAGGACGCGGAACGGCGCCGTGAATTCTTCGCCGAGGGCAACCCGGTCGTGAATGTGGTGGCCGAACGGGCGGACCTCGGTGTGATCGGCTGGGCCTGCTACGGCCCGTACCGCGAGAACGGCAGACGGCCGGCGCGGGGCGAGCTGTACGCGATCTATGTGCTGCCCGAGCAGATCGGGACCGGGGCCGGCCGCGCTCTGATGGCAAAGATGCTCACCCGCGCCACCGCTGACGGCTTCCCGGACCTGGCGCTCTGGGTGCTGAAGGAGAATGCCCGGGCCCGCCGCTTCTACGAGCGCTCGGGTTTCCTCCCCGACGGCGCCGAGGAGCCCTTCGAGGTGGACGGCGTACTCGTCCCCGAGGTGCGGTACGTGCGCGCCCTCGGCGCCTCTTGAACGCGTCGGCGCCGGACCGGCCCACAGGGGTCCGCGCCCTCAGGCTTCCCGCAGGCGGCTGAGCGCGTCCCGTGCCGCGCCGCCCAGTCTCGGGTGCGGCAGCGCCGCCTCCAGGAGCGGGCGGGCCTGTTCGTCCCCGAGCTGCCCGAGCCCTTCCACACAGGCGAGCGCCACCCGCCAGTGCGGATCGCCCGGGGCCAGGAGCCGCTCCAGGGTGCTCATCAGCGCCGGTACGGATTCCGGAGCCCGAAGCACGGTGAGCAGCCGCACCGGGTGCAGGGCGTACGCGGTGCGCAGGTTGTTCGTTGCCAGGGCGGCGGCGGCCCGGGGCGTGCGGGGGTCGCCGAGGCGCATCAGGGCGTGGGCGGCGGAGACGCAGCGCTCCGGGTCTCGGTGGTTGAGCAGCAGGACCAGCGCCTCGAAGGCCCGCCGGTCGCCGCCGCAGCCGAGCCTGAACGCGGCAATCTCCCGCGCCCAGAGCGGGCGTTCGCGTTCCACGAGGACCCGGGCCAGTTCCTCGTCGTCGTCGGTGGCGAGCAGTCTGCGGTACGCCGCCGACTCCCCCGCCTCGTCCGCCAGCCGGTCCGTCAACGACCGCAACTCCTCGTCCATGACCGTCAGCGTATCGGCGATGACCGTGAGTGTGAGCCGGACCACAGCCACTTGGGGCTGGCGTGCTCGTTACTCGCCGGTTAAGCTCATGTGAGCGGGACACACTCCCCGCCGGCTCCGGTGGCCTGGTGACGCAGCCACCCGGAGTGCTTGTCGGTTCGGCAGCTTTGCGAGACGTGACTCCGGGACAGAGTCCGTCGCCCCTTCCCGGTCCGGGCGCGCCCATCGCGCACAGGCCTTGAGCACCACGACACGCAAATCCCGCACGCTCTGCGCCGGTTCGCCTCTTCAGCGCGCGCCGTGCTCCTCACAGTCGTCACTCATTCTCTGGAGTCCCGTGATGGACATCCCGCTCAGCACCATTGCCGTCGTCGGTCTCGGCACCATGGGCACCGGCATTGCCGAAGTCCTGGCCCGCGCCGGCCACGAGGTCATCGGTATCGACATCAGCGACGCGGCCGCCCGTCAGGCCGTCGCCGCCCTGGAAGCCGCAACCGCCCGCGCCGTGCGGCGCGAGCGGATCACGGAGGAGGAGCGCGGCGATGCCCTCGCCCGGTTCCGTACCTTCGGTGACCTCCAGGCAGCCGCGGAGGCGGAGCTGGTCATCGAGGTCGTGCCCGAGTCGTACGAGATCAAGCAGCAGCTCTTCCGGGAGCTCGACGCGATCGTCTCCCCCACCGCGATCCTGGCGACCGGCACCAATGCCCTGTCGGTCACCCGGCTCGCCGCCGAATCGCTGCATCCCGAGCGCGTGCTCGGTCTGCACTTCTTCAACCCGGCGCCCGCGATGAAGCTGGTCGAGGTGGTCTCCTCGGTGCTGACCGCGCCGCCCGCCGTCGAGGCGGTCACCGCGCTCGCCCGCAGCCTGGGCAAGGAGCCGGTCGCGGTCGGCGACCGGCCGGGCTTCGTCGCCGACGGGCTGCTGTTCGGGTACCTCAACCAGGCCGCCGCGATGTACGAGGCGAACTACGCCTCCCGTGAGGACATCGACGCGGCGATGAAGCTGGGCTGCGGCCTGCCGATGGGCCCGCTCGCCCTCCTCGACCTGATCGGGATCGACACCGCCCGTACCGTCCTGGAGGCGATGTACTCCGCGTCGCACGACCGGCTGCACGCCCCGGCCCCCATCCTCAGGCAGCTCAGCGAGGCGGGACTGACCGGCCGCAAGTCGGGCCGCGGCTTCTACACGTACACGGAATCCGGCAGCCAGACCGTGGTGCCGGACGCGCTGACCCCGCAGGAGAGCGCGTCGGCGGCCGGCGGCCGCACGGTGCGCTCGGTGGGCGTCGCGGGCTCCGGGACGATGGCCTCGGGGATCGCCGAGGTCTTCGCGAAGGCCGGCTACGACGTGGTGCTCGCCGCCCGCAGCCAGGAGAAGGCGGACACGGCGAAGGGCCGGATCGCCAAGTCCTTGGAGCGTTCCGTCACCAAGGGGCGGCTGACCTCCGAGGCGCGGGACGAGACCCTGGCCCGGATCACCGCATCCGGTTCGCTGGACGCCTTCGCCGATGTCGATCTCGCGGTCGAGGCGGTCGCCGAGGACCTGTCGGTCAAGCAGCAGTTGTTCGGGACGATGGACAAGGTCTGCAAGCCGGGTGCGGTGCTCGCCACCACCACCTCGTCGCTGCCGGTCGTGGCGATCGCACGGGCCACCTCGCGCCCGCAGGACGTCATCGGGATGCACTTCTTCAACCCGGCGCCCGCGATGAAGCTGGTCGAGGTCGTCCGTACGGTGCTCACCGCCGACGATGTCCACGCCACCGTCCGCGAGGTGTGCGTCAAGGTCCGCAAGCACCCGGTGGACTGCGGGGACCGGGCCGGCTTCATCGTGAACGCACTGCTGTTCCCGTACCTCAACAACGCGATCAAGATGGTCGAGGAGCACTACGCGAGCCTCGACGACATCGACGCCGCGATGAAGCTGGGCGGCGGCTACCCGATGGGCCCGTTCGAGCTCCTCGACGTCGTCGGACTCGATGTCTCGCTCGCCATCGAGAAGGTGCTGCACAGCGAGTTCCGCGACCCGGGCCTGGCCCCGGCTCCGCTGCTGGAGCATCTGGTGGCCGCCGGCTGCCTCGGTCGCAAGACGGGGCGCGGCTTCCGCGAATATGCCCGGCGCTGAGCCGGGAGCCGGGTGGGGCGGGCTGCTCGATCCCTCGGGCGGCCCGCCCCCACGGGCGCATTCCCCTGCGCCGATGCAGTACGTTCACACCATGTCCCAGCCCGTCAGGTCCCCCCGTGTCTCCGCCGCGCCCGACACCCAGGAGAGTGCCGCAGGTACCCGTGCCGCCGCCCAACGGCTCAAAATGCGCCGCGAACTGGCCGCCGCGGCAATGGAACTCTTCGCCTCGAAGGGGTACGAGGCGACGACGGTCGACGAGATCGCGGGCGCCGCGGGAGTCGCCCGGCGGACCTTCTTCCGGCACTTCCGCTCCAAGGAAGAGGCGATCTTCCCGGACCACGACGACACCCTCGTCAGGGCCGAGGCCGTCCTCAATGCCGCCCCCGCGCACGAGCACCCGCTCGACACCGTCTGCCGCGGCATCAAGGAAGTCATGAAGATGTACGCGGCAAAGCCCGCGGTCTCCGTGGCCCGCTACAAGCTGACCCGTGAGGTCCCCACACTGCGCGAGGCCGAAATCGCCTCGGTGGCCCGCTACGAGCGACTGTTCACGCGCTATCTGCTGGGCCACTTCGACGAGCGCGACCACCATGTCGGCAATGACGACCCGCTGCTCGCGGAGGTCGCGGCATCCGCCGTCGTCACCGCGCACAACCATGTGCTGCGCCGCTGGCTGCGGGCGGGCGGCGAGGGCGATGTGGAGGCCCAGCTCGACCACGCCTTCTCGATCGTCCGCGACACGTTCGGGACCGGTATCGGCGCGGGCCGCATCGCCGGCACCGAACCGGCGAAACAGCCGGCCGCCTCGGTGACGTCCCAGGGCGAGGTACTCGTCACGGTGGCGCGGACCGATGCGCCCCTCGAAGAAGTGATGCGCACGATCCAGCAGGCGCTCAAGAGCCGCTGAACGGGGACGTGCCGGCCGGGCCCGCCCGGCCCCGCGCGACCGGCGGGGCCGGTTCCCGGCCCGTACCCGAAAAACTCCGTTGCCGTGCCCGCACCCCGGTGCTGTGGTGTGCGGATGAATCTTGATCGCGACACACTTCTGACCCTTTTCGACCGCGAGATGCGCGAGCACGCCCGCCCCGACGGCCCCGGCGTCCGGGTCGAGCGCACCGGTGATGTCGTACGGCAGGTCGGCGCGGCCGGCGACTGGAACGGTGTCGTGTGGTCTGCCCCGGACCTGGATGCCGTTCGGGCGGACGCGGCGATCGCGGCGCAGGTGGCGCACTACACGGCGCTGGGGCACGACGAGTTCGAGTGGAAGCTGTACGCGCACGACCGGCCGGCGGATCTGGCGGAGCGGCTGCTGACGGCCGGTTTCGAGGCGGAGGAGCCGGAGACACTGCTGGTCGCCCCGGTGGCGGGCCTGTCGACGGCGGTGGAACTGCCCGAGGGCGTCCGGCTGCGCACCGTGAGTGACGCGGACGATGTGGAGCTGATGGCCCGCGCCCATGAGCGGGCATTCGGCTCGGACTGGTCGCGGCTGCGGCATCAGGTGCTGGCCAGGCTGACCGAGGACCCGGACAGCTTCGTCGGCGTCCTCGCCATGGTGGGCGACGAGCCGGTGAGCTCGGCCAGGATGGAGCTGTACCCGGGCACGGGCTTCGCGGGGCTCTGGGGCGGCGGAACAGTCGAGGCGTGGCGCGGAAGGGGCATCTACCGGTCCCTGGTCGCCTTCCGCGCCCGGATCGCGGCGGAGCGCGGCTACGGCTACCTTCAGGTGGACGCCTCCGATCAGAGCAGCCCGATCCTCCAGCGACTCGGATTCCTGGCCCTGAGCACCACGATTCCTCACGTGTACCGGCCCTCGCACTGACCGCATCCGGCGGGACAGAACCGCCCGAAACACCTCTTGCGTTGCTCATGCGTGCCCGGCGGGTGACAAGTGAGAGAAATTGTTGGCACCGAGTGCCTTGCCAGGTGTCACGGAGTGCCATACGTTGAAGTTGTCCGGGCGGCCGGCGTGCTGAGACCTCACGTACGCCGGCTGTCCCCGCAAGCAATGTGCCTGCGCGCCCGGACGCCTGCGTCACAGGCAATCCCTTCTGCTCCACAGAGCAAGCCGAAGCCTCACCAGCCGAACCGACGGCAGCACCTCCACACCTCACCGCTCCCCCTCAGCTCGCAGGGACTCTCAAGCGTTCCCTCAGCGCCGCATCCGCCGGAGGCACACCGTGAAGGAAATCCTGGACGCGATCCAATCGCAGGACAGCACCGCCGCAGACTTCGCGGCCCTGTCCATCCCCGAGTCGTACCGCGCGGTGACCGTGCACAAGGACGAGACGGAGATGTTCGCCGGGCTCACCACCCGCGACAAGGACCCCCGCAAGTCACTGCATCTCGACCATGTTCCGGTGCCGGAGCTCGGGCCCGGCGAGGCGCTGGTCGCCGTCATGGCCAGCTCGGTGAACTACAACTCCGTGTGGACCTCGATCTTCGAGCCGCTCTCCACCTTCGGATTCCTGGAGCGTTACGGAAAGCTCAGCGAGCTCACCAAGCGCCACGACCTGCCGTACCACGTCATCGGCTCCGACCTGGCGGGCGTCGTCCTGCGCACCGGCCCCGGCGTAAACGCCTGGAACCCGGGCGACGAAGTCGTCGCGCACTGCCTCTCGGTCGAACTGGAGTCCTCGGACGGCCACAACGACACGATGCTCGACCCCGAGCAGCGCATCTGGGGCTTCGAGACCAACTTCGGCGGCCTCGCCGAGATCGCGCTCGTCAAGTCCAACCAGCTGATGCCGAAGCCGCAGCACCTCAGCTGGGAGGAGGCCGCGGCTCCGGGTCTGGTCAACTCCACCGCGTACCGTCAGCTCGTCTCGCGCAACGGCGCGGGCATGAAGCAGGGCGACAACGTGTTGATCTGGGGCGCCAGCGGCGGACTCGGTTCATACGCCACGCAGTTCGCGCTGGCCGGTGGCGCCAACCCGATCTGTGTCGTCTCCAGCGACCAGAAGGCGGACATCTGCCGGAAGATGGGCGCCGAGGCGATCATCGACCGCAACGCCGAGGGCTACAAGTTCTGGAAGGACGAGCACAACCAGGACCCGCGCGAGTGGAAGCGGTTCGGCAAGCGCATCCGTGAACTCACCGGCGGCGAGGACGTGGACATCGTCTTCGAGCACCCGGGCCGCGAGACGTTCGGTGCCTCGGTGTACGTGACCCGCAAGGGCGGCACGATCGTCACCTGCGCGTCCACGTCGGGCTACAACCACGAGTACGACAACCGCTACCTGTGGATGTCGCTGAAGAAGATCGTGGGCTCGCACTTCGCCAACTACCGCGAGGCGTGGGAGGCCAACCGGCTGGTGGCCAAGGGCAAGATCCACCCGACGCTGTCGAAGGTCTACTCGCTGGAGGAGACCGGTCAGGCCGCGTACGACGTCCACCGCAACCTCCACCAGGGCAAGGTCGGCGTGCTCGCGCTGGCCCCCCGCGAGGGTCTGGGTGTGCGCAACGAGGAGCTGCGCGAGAAGCACATCGACGCCATCAACCTGTTCCGTGACGCGTCAGCGGAGCGGACCGACGAGCACAGCAGGAATGTCTGACATGACGGGCCGCCAGAAGGACCGCCCGTGGCTCATGCGGACGTACGCCGGTCACTCGACCGCCGAGGCGTCCAACGAGCTCTACCGGCGCAACCTCGCCAAGGGCCAGACGGGCCTGTCGGTCGCCTTCGACCTGCCGACGCAGACCGGGTACGACCCCGACCACATCCTCGCCCGCGGCGAGGTCGGCCGGGTCGGCGTGCCCGTGGCGCACCTCGGCGACATGCGCCGGCTGTTCCAGGACATCCCGCTGGAGCAGATGAACACCTCGATGACGATCAACGCCACCGCTATGTGGCTGCTGGCGCTCTATCAGGTGGTAGCAGAGGAGCAAGGACTTGACGCGGAGGCCGTCGCGAAGCTCCAGGGCACGACGCAGAACGACATCGTCAAGGAGTACCTCTCGCGCGGGACGCATGTCTTTCCGCCCGGTCCCTCACTGCGGCTGACCACCGACATGATCACGTACACGGTCAACCACATCCCGAAGTGGAACCCGATCAACATCTGCAGTTACCACCTGCAGGAGGCGGGAGCCACTCCGGTCCAGGAGATCGCGTACGCCATGTCGACGGCCATCGCGGTCCTGGACGCCGTACGCGATTCCGGTCAGGTGCCCGAGGAGAAGTTCGGCGATGTGGTCGCTCGAATCTCCTTCTTCGTGAACGCGGGCGTCCGCTTCATCGAGGAGATGTGCAAGATGCGCGCCTTCGGCCGCATCTGGGACCAGGTCACCCGCGAACGGTACGGCATCACCGACGCCAAGCAGCGGCGCTTCCGCTACGGCGTCCAGGTCAACTCGCTCGGTCTGACCGAGGCACAGCCGGAGAACAACGTCCAGCGCATCGTCCTGGAGATGCTGGCCGTCACCCTCTCCAAGGACGCCCGCGCCCGGGCCGTCCAGTTGCCGGCCTGGAACGAGGCACTGGGGCTTCCCCGGCCCTGGGACCAGCAGTGGTCGCTCCGTATCCAGCAGGTGCTCGCGCACGAGAGCGATCTGCTGGAGTACGAGGACATCTTCGCCGGATCGCATGTCATCGAGGCCAAGGTGGACGAGCTGGTCACCGAGTCGCTCGCCGAGATCGACCGGATCCAGCAGATGGGCGGCGCCATGGCGGCCGTCGAGTCCGGCTATCTGAAGTCCGAGCTGGTCTCCTCGCACGCCGCCCGCCGGGCCCGGATCGAGGGCGGCGAGGAGAAGATCGTCGGCGTCAACATCTACGAGACGACCGAACCGAACCCGCTCACCGCGGACCTCGACGGGGCGATCATGACGGTCGACCCCGCCAACGAGGCCAGGGTCATCGCAGCCCTCCACGAGTGGCGCGACAACCGCGACGAGGCCCGTGCCACCGACGCGCTGGCCGCGCTGAAGAAGGCCGCCGCGGGCACCGAGAACATGATGGAAGCGACCGTGGAGTGCGCCCGCGCGGGTGTCACCACCGGCGAGTGGTCCTGGGCGCTGCGCGATGTCTTCGGCGAGTTCCGGGCTCCGACGGGCGTCTCGTCCGCTCCGGTCGCGGTCACCGCGGAGGCCGGCACACCGCTCGCCCTGGTCCGCGAGAAGGTCGCCCGTACCGCGGCCGACCTGGGCGCCGGGCGGCTGCGGCTGCTGGTCGGCAAGCCGGGCCTGGACGGGCACTCCAACGGCGCCGAGCAGATCGCCGTACGGGCCCGTGACGCCGGTTTCGAGGTCGTCTACCAGGGGATCAGGCTGACCCCCGAACAGATCGTCTCGGCCGCGCTGGCCGAGGACGTGCACTGCGTCGGTCTGTCGATCCTGTCCGGCTCGCACGCCGAGCTGGTGCCGGACGTACTGAACCGGCTGCGTGAGGCCGGCGCCAACGACATACCCGTCATCGCGGGCGGGATCATTCCGCCCGCCGACGCCACCGCGCTGATCGGGGCGGGCGTCGCCGCCGTATTCACCCCGAAGGACTTCGGCATCACGGAGATCATCGGCCGTATCGTCGACGAGATCCGGAAAGCGAACAAGCTCGACCCTCTGGAGGTCCCCGCATGACCCAGCCTGCCCACCCGTCTCCCGCCACCACCCTTCCGGGGAGCGGCTCCGCCGCGCACCTCCCGAACCGTCTGCGTCCGCGTCGCTCCTGCCTGGCAGTGCCCGGCTCGAACCCGCGGTTCCTGGAGAAGGCCCAGGGCCTCCCGGCCGACCAGGTCTTCCTCGACCTGGAGGACGCCTGCGCGCCGCTCGCCAAGGAAGGCGCCCGGCACCACATCGTCGACGCGCTGAACAACGGCGACTGGACGGGCAAGACCCGGGTCGTACGCGTCAACGACTGGACGACGCACTGGACGTACCGCGATGTGATCACGGTGGTCGAGGGCGCCGGCCAGAACCTCGACTGCATCATGCTGCCGAAGGTCCAGGACGCCCAGCAGGTCGTCGCCCTCGATCTGCTGCTGACCCAGATCGAGAAGACGATGGGCTTCGAGGTCGGGAAGATCGGCATCGAGGCACAGATCGAGAACGCCAAGGGCCTGGTGAACATCGACGACATCGCCGCCGCCTCGCCCCGCCTGGAGACGCTGATCTTCGGCCCGGCAGACTTCATGGCGTCGATCAACATGAAGACCCTGGTCGTCGGTCAGCAGCCGCCCGGATACGGCGCGGACGCGTACCACTACATCCTGATGCGCATTCTGATGGCGGCCCGTACGCACGACCTCCAGGCGATCGACGGTCCCTTCCTGCAGATCCGCGACGTGGACGCGTACCGCGAAGTCGCGGGCCGTGCGGCGGCGCTGGGCTTCGACGGCAAGTGGGTGCTGCACCCCGGTCAGGTCGACGCGGCCAACGAGGTGTTCTCGCCGTCGCAGGAGGACTACGACCACGCCGAGCTGATCCTCGACGCGTACGAGTGGTGCACCTCGGAGGAGGGCGGCAAGAAGGGCTCGGCGATGCTCGGCGACGAGATGATCGACGAGGCGAGCCGCAAGATGGCGCTCGTCATCGCGGGCAAGGGCCGCGCGGCCGGTATGCAGCGCACCTCCAAGTTCGAAGCGCCGGAGGCCTGATCATGCAGTTCGGACGCACATTCGAGGAGTTCGAGGTCGGTGCGGTCTACAAGCACTGGCCCGGAAAGACGGTCACCGAGTACGACGACCACCTTTTCTGCCTGCTGACCATGAATCATCACCCGCTCCACATGGACAGCAACTACGCGGAGAGGACGACCGACTTCGGGAAGAACGTGGTCGTCGGCAACTACATTTACTCGCTGCTGCTCGGAATGTCCGTTCCGGATGTGTCCGGAAAGGCGATCGCCAACCTCGAAGTCGAGTCGCTGAAGCATGTCGCACCGACCTTCCACGGCGACACGATCTACGGCGAGACGACCGTTCTGGACAAGACTCCGTCAAAGTCCAAGAACGACCGTGGAATCGTTTATGTGGAGACCAGGGGGTACAAGCAGGACGGCACGCTGGTCTGCGTGTTCCGTCGCAAGGTGATGGTCCCCACCGAGACGTACATCAAGGAGCGCGGCGGGGAGCAGCCCGGCCGCCCCGAGCTGAACCAGCCTTCGCAGAAGAACGTGGAGAAGTAGCCATGACGCGACTTGCCCAGACTGCCGGTCTCAACGATGTCCAGCAGGAAATTCTCTCCACGGTCCGGGACTTCGTCGACAAGGAGATCATTCCGGTCGCGACCCAGCTGGAGCACCGTGACGAGTACCCGACCGAAATCGTAGAGGGGCTCAAGGAACTCGGCCTGTTCGGGCTGATGATCCCCGAGGAGTACGGGGGCCTGGGTGAGTCGCTTCTCACATACGCGCTGTGCGTGGAGGAAATTGCCCGCGGCTGGATGAGCGTGTCGGGAATCATCAATACGCACTTCATCGTGGCGTACATGCTCAAGCAGCACGGCACGCAGGAGCAGAAGGACACATTCCTGCCGCGGATGGCGCTGGGCGAGGTCCGGGGTGCGTTCTCGATGTCCGAGCCGGCACTGGGCTCCGACGTCGCGGCGATCACTTCCAAGGGCGTCAAGGATGGCGCCGAGTACGTCCTGCACGGCCAGAAGATGTGGCTGACGAACGGTGGCACGTCCTCGCTCGTCGCCGTGCTGTGCCGGAGTGACGAAGGCCACCCCGAGGGGACCGCCCCGCACAAGTCGATGACGACGTTCCTGGTGGAGAAGGAGCCCGGTTTCGGCGAGGTCCGGCCCGGTCTCACCATTCCCGGCAAAATCGACAAAATGGGTTACAAGGGCGTCGACACAACCGAACTCATCATGGACGGGCTACGCATTCCGGCCAATCGGGTACTGGGCGGCACCACCGGCCGAGGGTTTTACCAAATGATGGACGGTGTCGAGGTCGGCCGGGTAAATGTGGCTGCGCGTGGCTGCGGTGTCGCACAGCGTGCATTCGAGCTGGGCGTTTCCTATGCCCAGCAGCGTCACACCTTCGGAAAGCCGATCGCTCAGCACCAGGCGATCCAGTTCAAGCTGGCCGAAATGGCCACCAAGGTCGAGGCCGCCCATGCGATGATGGTAAATGCAGCGCGCAAAAAGGACTCCGGGGAGCGAAACGACCTGGAGGCAGGGATGGCGAAGTACCTCGCCTCCGAGTACTGCAAGGAAGTCGTCGAGGACGCCTTCCGGATCCACGGCGGTTACGGCTTCTCCAAGGAGTACGAGATCGAGCGCCTCTACCGGGAGGCCCCGATGCTGCTGATCGGTGAAGGTACCGCCGAGATCCAGAAAATGATCATTGGGCGCCGACTCCTCGAGGAGTACCGGTTCCAGGGGTGATTGCCCTTTTCGAGGCGATTTAGCCGCGAAGAAGATCACACCCTGTCACCCTCAGGCGGTGCCTTCAAGCCGTCCGACTCGGCTGCTGGCTTGCCCAGTTGTGGCTCGCAACCGATAACATCGCCGGAAAAGCCGCCGTCCCCCGTTGCCAGCGCGGCATCATCCGCTACGAAGGTCATCCATGCCCGACAGCCAAACCTCTGCACCACGCGGCGGAGTCCGCCTTGCGCGCGGAGCTTCGCCGTGGCTCCTCCCGACGGTCGCCACCGCGGCACTCAGCCTCACCCGGGCCCGCAAGTCCGGACGCTGGGCCGCGGTGGCCGTGCCCACCACCGCCCTCGCGGCGGGCATGCTGTGGTTCTTCCGCGACCCCGAGCGCGAGATCACCCGGGGCCGGGTCATCTCTCCGGCCGACGGCGTGGTGCAGAGCATCATGCCGTGGAAGGACGGACGCACCCGCGTCGCGATCTTCATGAGCCCGCTGAATGTCCACGTCAACCGCGCACCCCTGGCCGGCACGGTGACATCGGTCGAGCACGTCCCCGGTGGGTTCGTCCCGGCATTCAACAAGGAGAGCGAGAACAACGAGCGCGTTGTCTGGCACTTCGACACCGAGCTCGGCGACATCGAGATGGTGCAGATCGCGGGTGCGGTTGCCCGTCGCATCGTCCCGTACCTCCCGCAGGGCACGAAGGTGGAGCAGGGCGAGCGCATCGGCCTGATCCGCTTCGGCTCCCGGGTCGACATCTACCTTCCGGAAGGTATCGATGTCGCGGTCGAGGTCGGCCAGGCCACCACCGCGGGGGTGACTCGAATTGACCGTGATTGATCCCGACACACAGGCCGGCTGGGTGCCGGAGAGCGAGTGCGAGGACGACGCCGAGGACATGCCGCTCTCTCTGCGGCTGTCGATAGCGGACACCCTTACTCTCGGTAACGCCACGTGCGGTTTCATGGCGGTGTACTTCACCACCACGGGAATCCTCATCCCGCACCTCACGGGCAGCGACGAGAGCGGCATGGCCCGGCACTCCGCGGCCACCGCCGTGATCCTGATGCTCCTCGCCGCGGTCTTCGACCTCTTCGACGGGCTCGTGGCACGCAAGCTGCGCTCCTCGCCGATGGGTGCCGAGCTGGACAACCTCTCGGACCTGATCAGCTTCGGACTCGCCCCGGCGTACTTCGTCCTCGTGTACGGCATGGTCGCGGACGACGCACACCAGCGGGTTTCGGCGCTGGCGGCGATCGTGGTGCTGCTGGCTGTGGTACTCAGACTCGCCAGATTCTCCTGCGTGACCATGAAGGACGGCATGTTCCAGGGCATGCCGAGCCCCTTCGGAGCGCTCACGGTCGTCTCGATCGTGCTGCTGGAACTGCCCTTCCCACTGACGCTGCTCGCGATCGTCGGAGTGGCGTGGCTGATGGTCAGCCGGGTCGAGTACCCGAAACCGCGGGGCGTCCTCGCGGTGGCGATGCTCAGCTGGATCGTGGCCGCGATGGGGCTCCTCGCCGCGTGGGCGTTCGACGCCCCCGGCGGTCAGCTGCTTCTCCAGACCGGCTGTGCGCTGCAGGTGGTCCTGGGAGCGGTCATCCCGCTCTTCGCGACGGCACGGCGGGTGAACACCTTCCGCGACAACCGGCGTGAGGCACGGGCGGCACAGCTGCCGTAGCGGTACAGCAGATATGCAAGAGGGCCCCGGGTGCTCCCCAGCACCCGGGGCCCTCTGCGTGTGCCGGTGAGCGGACTCGCTGACGCACGTGTCCCGGTGCCGGCGCCCGCTGCGCACCGCCCGGCCCTCAGCCGGGTACGAGCACGGCGGCCCCGTTCACCCGGTCGGCCGCCAGATCGGCCAGTGCCCGGTCGGCCTTGCTGAGCGGGTAGGTGCTCACCGTGACCCGGATGCCCACGCGCCCGGCCAGAGCGAGGAAATCGCGGCCGTCCTCGCGGGTGTTGGAGGTGACGCTGCCCAGATTGCGTTCCTGGAACAGATGGCGCTGGTAGTTCAGCACGGGAATGTCCGACAGATGGATTCCGGCGATGGCGAGCGTGCCGGACCTGTCCAGTGCCTCCATCGCCACCGGCACCAGGTCGCCCACGGGTGCGAACAGGATCGCCGAGTCCAGGGGCTCCGGTGGACTGTCATAGGCACCGCCCGCCGACGCGGCGCCGAGGTCCAGAGCGAGCGCGCGTGCCTGTGCCGAGCGGGTCAGCACATGAACCGTGGCGCCCTCGGCGATGGCCACCTGCGCAGCCAGATGGGCCGACGCGCCGAAGCCGTAGATTCCCAGCCGCCCGCCCTGCGGCAGCGCGCTGCGCCTCAGCGACCGGTATCCGATGATTCCCGCGCAGAGGAGTGGTGCGAGCCGGACGGCGTCCTGGTCTTCCGGCAGCCGGTAGGCGAACGCCTCCGGAACCAGCGCCGTGTCGGCGAAGCCGCCGTCCGCGTCCCACCCCGTATAGGTGGACCGCGGGCAGAGGTTCTCCCGGCCGCCCAGGCAGTACCGGCAGCTCCCGCACGTTCCGCGCAGCCACGCTCCACCCGCCCGGTCGCCGACACGGAAGAGGCCGGTCCCGTCGCCTACGGCCGCCACCCGGCCGACGATCTCATGACCGGGGACCGTGGAGGGACGGCGCGGCAGGAGGTCGCCCTCGGCCAGATGGAGATCGGTGCGGCAGACGCCGCACGCTTCCACGTTCAGCAGAAGCTCCCCGGGACCGGGGGCAGGCATCGTGCGGTGCACGCGCGCCAAGGGCCCGGTGCCGATCGGACCGGGTGTCCGGACGGCCCAGCCGCTCTGCTCAGCCGGGACGGACGCGGAGACATCCACCCATCCAGCGTGCGGCGGCAAAGTCGCAGAGGCAACCGGCCAGTTGTCCATGTGCGAGAAAACGGCCACAGCCCCGAGTCCGGACCGCCGTGGCGCTTCGACTGTGTTCGCCCGTGCGCTCCTGCATGTATCGGCAGGAGGGCTAAGGTTTCAACAGGGGCGCACCAACCACGCCCAGGGACGTCATGCACCGACACCGCAGCGCACCGGACAGCACCCAGGAGCTCCTGATCACCCTTGGGCGTCTGGTCGATCAGGCGTTGGAGAACATCAGGCTGCAGCGAGCCCGGGCGGAGCTGGGCATGGCGCTGCAGCGGCACATGCTCCCAGCCGAACTTCCGGACTTTCCGGGCATCCGGATCGCGGCCCGGTACTCGCCCTCGCAGAACGGTCTGGCTGTCGGCGGTGACTTCTACGACGCGTTCTCGATGAGGGACGGAGTGGCGGGGATCGCCATCGGTGATGTGCAGGGTCACGGGGTGGAGGCCGCCGCCTTCATGGGTGAGGCCCGTGCCAGTCTCAGGGCACTCGCCAGCGTCACGGTCGACCCGGGAAGGGTGCTGGCCTGCGCCAACGATCTGCTGATCTCACTGGGCGGTGACCTGTTCACGACCTGTTGCCTGCTGAGCATCGTCCCGCAGAGCGGTGAGTTCTGCGTCGCCCGGGCCGGGCATGTCCCGGTCGTCTGGGGCAAAGACGGCGGCGGCTCGGGCATCTCCCTGGACGCCGGCGGGGTGCCCCTGGGGATACTCCCCGGCCAGCAGTACCCCGTGACCCGTCGGCGGCTGAAGCAGCCCGGGTATCTGGTCATGGTGACCGACGGGGTCGTGGAAGGACCGGCCTACCCCATGGACGAGGGACTGGCTGCGGTGTCCGCACTGGTCGGTACGGCGGACGGGGCCGATCCCGGCGAGCTGGCCTCGCGAGTGATCGAGGTGGCGGACCTGACCGGTCATGAGGACGACGCCGCTGTCCTCGTCGTCCGCTACGACGGTGTGCCGGGCGGCGGCTAGCGGGACGTCCTCGTTCGTCGGCCACGGCGGCAGCCCGGGCTGCCCGGCAGGGACCTACCTCATTCGTCCGCTTCATCGGTGTGGCGTCGGCGTGCCTGACCGGCCGGGCCGCCTCGACGTGGTGTCTGATGCTGTGGTGGTGGACAGCGCACAGCTCCGGCAGCACACGGTCACGGTCCTGACGTTCCTGGCGGTGGCCGTCTGCTACTTCGCGACGGCCCGTCTGGGGCTGCTCCAGCAGCTGGTGCGCGGCCAGGTCACACCGCTGTGGCCCCCGACCGGCATCGCGGTCGCGGCGCTGCTCGTGTTCGGTACGCGGATCTGGCCGGGAATCGCGCTCGGCGCCCTCGTCGTCAACATTTTCATCGGGCCTTCCGTCGTGCCCGTCCTGTTCATCGCGGCCGGAAACACCCTCGCCCCGATCTGCTCCTACCTGATGCTGCGCCGTGCCGGCTTCCACAACGACCTCGACCGCCTGCGGGACGCGCTGGCGCTGGTCTTCCTCGGTGCACTGGGCGGCATGCTGATCAGCGCGACCGTGGGCACCGGCATCCTGGACCTGTCAGGGGCGCTCCCGGCCGGTGGCTTCTGGCCTACCTGGTCGGTCTGGTGGACGGGCGACGCCATGGGCGTCATGGTCGTCACGCCGTTCCTGCTCGTCGTCCGAAGGGTCCGATGGCCGCACGGCGTCGGCCTGCCCAGGTGGGCCGAGGCCACCGCGCTCGTGGCGTGCACGGTGACCGTCACCATCCTGGCGACCGACACCCCCAACGCTTCCCTGCTCTTCCTCGTGTTCCCGTTCCTGATCTGGGCCGCCTTCCGCTTCGAGCGGGCCGGCGCCGCGTGCTGCGCACTGGGCGTGTCCGTCTTCACGATCCTCGCCGCCGGACGGATGACAGGCCCCTTTGCCCACCACGGTCTCCTCACCAACATGATCACGCTCCAGGCATTCAACGGAGCCACCTCACTCACAGCTCTGCTCCTCGCGGCGGTCATCACCGAACGGAATCGCACCTACCAGGAGATCAAGCGACTCTGTGCGCAACTCGCCGAGAAGGTGTCGCAACAGGGCATCTGAATCACTCCATCGGCCGTACGAGGAGTGCGCAGACCCGGGATCCGCAGCATGCTGATGGGCGTACGGCACCGCAACGAGGGCGACCGGACGCCGAGACTCGGCAGACGGGCGCCATAAGAGGTGGAGCCATGCCCCATGTGTCTGCGAACGTCCATGTGTCCCGCCCCGCCGACGAGATCTTCTCGTTTCTCCGGGATCCGCGGAATCTGGCCGTGTGGTCATCGAGCATAGATCAGGTGATCGAGGGCCCGATCAGCACGGAACTCGGCGACGAGTACACCTGCAAGTTCCCGGGCAGGCGCCGGATGCATCGCCTCACGTGCACCGCGAGTACACCTGTCGAGTACCTGGCCTTCCGCGGTGCGCGTATGTGGACCCCGCTGGGCCGCCACTCCCCGGAGCTCGAGTTCCGGCTGAGTCCGAGCCGGAAGGGAACGATGGTCACCGTTTCGGTCAAGCCCCATCTGGACGGCGGCATGATCATCCTTGCCCCGTTCGTGACGATGGCGTGGCGTCGTGATCTGCCGGTGGAGCTGCGGTGTCTGGCGGAGCTGCTCGCCGGCGAGGACCGTCCCGACGCGGACACGACCGACGGTCAGGGGGCGGCGCCCTCTGTGGGGTGACGCGGAGGGTGAGGTGGGGGTGCGGTTTCGGGAAGGGGCTGCCCCCTGCCCGCCCTTCCCGAAACCGGGGCGGACTACAGCAGGAAGTCGCGCGCGATCGCCTCGGACGCCCGTTCCAGTAGTGATCCCGCCTGGGCCATGGAGACCGCGGGGTCCGGTTCCAGGTCCGTGAGGGCGTACGCGCGGCTGATGCCCGCGCCGGCCAGGGCCTCCGGCCGCAGGGCGAGGCGGCCGCAGACCGCCACGACCTCGACGCCCGCGGCACGGGCTGCAGCGGCCACACCTGCGGGGGCCTTGCCGTGGAGGGTCTGCTCGTCGAGCGAACCCTCCCCGGTGATCACCAGCGTGGCGCGCGCCAGCGCGGGGGCGAAGCCGAGGACGTCGAGCATGACCTCGATGCCGGGGCGGAACCGGGCGCCGAGAGCGACCAGCGCCCCGTAGCCGATGCCGCCCGCGGCGCCTGCTCCGGGCAGCCCGGCGTGGTCCGGGCCCAGGACGGACGCGTAGTGGGCGAGCGCGGCGTCGAGGGTCGCGATGTCGTCCTCGGTCGCGCCCTTCTGCCGGCCGTAGACCTCGGGCGCGCCCTTCGGGCCCGTCAGCGGGTTGTCCACGTCGCTGGCGAGAATCAGGTCCACATCGGCCATTCGCGGGTCGAGGCCGGACAGGTCCGCCTCGGCCAGGTCGGCGAGGCCGCCGCCACCGGGGCCGACGGGCTTGCCGTCCGCGTCCAGGAAACGGGCTCCGAGCGCGGCCAGCATGCCCGCGCCGCCGTCCGTGGTCGCGCTTCCGCCGACGCCGAACACGATGGTCCGGGCACCCGCGTCGAGCGCCGCGGCCAGCAGCTCGCCGGAGCCGTACGTCGTGGCCGTGAGCGGGGCGAACACCCCTGCGGGGAGGTGCTGGAGGCCCGAGGCCTCGGCCATCTCCACCACCGCCGTGGTGTCGTGCAACGCGTACGCCGCGGTCACCGGTTCCCCGAGCGGCCCCGTCACCCGCACCTCGCGGCGCTCGAACCCGGCGGCCACCGCCGCCGCCACCGTGCCGTCGCCGCCGTCCGCCACGGGCAGGGTCTCGACCTGCACCCCGGGGACGACGCGCCGCAGCCCGGCCGTCACCCGCTCCGCGACCTGTACGGCCGTGAGCGAGCCCTTGAACTTGTCCGCCGCGACGAGCACGCGTGCGGTCTCCATCACTGCTCCGTCCGCCACCTTGAATCCCTTGCTTTCGAACAGGCAGTCGCGCCGCCCCTGACCCTATCCGCAGCGGATACCTGCTGCCCAGAGCCGTCCTCGCACCGGATCCGCCCCTACTACGCTGCCCGTGTGACCACCACTGATTACGCCACCTACATCGCGGGACTCCCCCGGGTTCTCGCTGCCGCGGCCACCGTGTTCCGGGACGTCCGCGGGCGAGTGCTGCTCGTCGAGCCGAACTACCGGGACGGCTGGGCGCTGCCCGGCGGAACGGTCGAGTCGGACGAGGGCGAGAGCCCTCGGCAGGCCGCGCGACGCGAGACAGCGGAGGAGATCGGTCTCGATCTGGAGCCGGGACGGCTGCTCGCGATCGACTGGGCACGCGGCCCGAAGCGGCCACCGATCGCCGCGTATCTGTACGACGGCGGAGTTCTGGACGAGGCGGAGTTGAAGGCGATCCGGTTGCAGGAGGAGGAACTCCTGTCCTGGGAACTGGTCGAGCGCGACGATCTCGACCGCTATCTGCACGGCGGTCTCGCGCTGCGCCTGAGGGCGGCACTGGATGTGCTCGATTCCAGCAGCGGCGCAGTGGAACTGGAGGACGGCCGCCCGGTGGCCGGCTGACGTACGCGCCCGCTCGCACCCGGCACCCACCACCCGTCGCGTATGGCCCGTATTCCCGCTGTGTCCCGTTGTCTTGACAGGCCGTCAGCTGATAGGCCGGTCGGCAGCTGCCGGACACCCGAGTTCATGTGTCATTTGTCCGCAGTGCACGCTCGACCGGCATCATCCGAACTCCACGACAGCGGAGGGATCATGCGTACGCACACGGGACACCTCGGCAGGCTGCTGGCCACGATCGTCGCAGCGTTCGCCTGTACGGCGGTTGTCGCCACGGCGTCGACCGCGACCGCGGAGCCGGCCCCGGCCGCACACCACAAGGTGCCGCTGTCGGTCGACGGCGGCGCGTGGCAGTCGGGACATGTCCAGGGCATGGCCATCGACCGCCGCAAGGGCTTCATGTACTTCTCGATGACCAATCTGCTGGTCAAGACCGACCTCAAGGGCAACCCGGTCGGCTCAGTCACCGGATTCACCGGCCATCTCGGCGATCTGGACTTCAACGAGAAGGACGGCAGGGTCTACGGCTCGCTGGAATACAAGGAGGCGAAGTCCTTCTACATCGCGATCCTCGACGTCGACCGCATCACCCGGATGGGCATGGACGCCCAGTCCACGGGTGTCGTGTCGACCGTCTATCTCAGGGAGGTGGTGAAGGACTTCACCGCCGATATGAACGGCGACGGCGTCTTCGACGGCGACACGGCCAATACGCCCGATCACCGCTACGGCTGCAGCGGCATCGACGGCGTCGCGTTCGGCCCGGCGTTCGGCGACCGGCGCGGCAAGCGCGGTGAGCAGAAGCTGACGGTCGCGTACGGCGTGTACGCCAACACGGGCCGCACGGACAACGACCACCAGGTGCTGCTCCAGTACGACGTCACACGGTGGAAGAAGTACGAGCGCCCGCTGACCGAGTCCGCCCCGCACACCAGCGGCCCCGCACACGTCGACGGAAAGTTCTTCGCGTACACCGGAAACACCACGTACGGCGTGCAGAACCTGGAGTACGACGGCTACAGCGGCAACTGGCTGATGGCCGTCTACAAGGGCACCAAGCCTGGCTTCCCCAACTACTCGGTCTTCGCGCTGGACGGTGCGAGGAAGCCGGTACGCGGCCCCGTCCTCGGTCAGCAGAGGCCGGAGCGCGGTCTGCTGCTCCCCCTGTTGCGCGATGGGGCGCACGATGCAGCAACCGGCACGTACGGGTGGCCGGTGCCGGGGCAGTACGGGCAGTACGGGCTGATCTCGCTCGACGACGGGCGGTTCTATGTCGCTCGGAGCGGCACGGTCCAGGACGGCGGCGTCACCAAGCAGACGGCCCGCGCCGTGCTGAACACCTGGACGGGCCGGACCCCGTCACCGTTCAGCCCTGTTGGTCCTGCGGCCTGACGTCCACCTCGCGCAGCGACTCCTCGCGCGCGGCGGTCCGCGCTCCGGTGCGGCAGCCGCGCGCGACGTGGTCGCGCACGACGCGTTCGACGGCGTCCTGCGCGAGCACCGTCACTTCCACCACGAGTTCCGCATCGGGACCTGCGGTGGCCTCGGCCATGGGCCGGGACCACAGCACCGGGTGAAATGACCTCGCGGGAGACGGCCGGCGATGCGTACGCTCGTGCCATGACTCTCGTCGCGATCCTCAGCGGCGCCGGTATCTCCACGGACTCCGGCATCCCCGACTACCGCGGGCCCAATGGGCTTTGGCGCAAGGATCCGGAGGCCGAGAAGCTTGTCACGTACGACTTCTACATGGCCGATCCGGAGATCCGCCGCCGCTCCTGGCAGATGCGCCGCACCAGCGCGACCTGGGGCGCGGAGCCGAACGCGGCCCACCGGGCGGTTGCGGAGCTGGAGCGGTCCGGCACCGCGGTGCGGGTGATCACTCAGAACGTCGACGGTCTGCATCAGCTCGCCGGTCTGACCGCCCGCAAGGTACTCGAACTGCACGGGACAGCGCGCGAGACGGTCTGCACCCGCTGCCATGCCCGCTCCCCGATGGCCGAGGCGCTGGCCCGGGTGGAGGCGGGCGAGGCCGACCCGCCGTGCACCGTCTGCGGCGGCATCCTGAAATCGGCGACGATCATGTTCGGCGAGCGGCTCGATCCGGTGGTGCTGGGCGAGGCGATGTCGATCGCCAAGGCCTGCGAGGTGTTCATCGCGGTCGGTACGACGCTGCAGGTGCAGCCCGCCGCCTCGCTGGCCGGGATCGCGGTGGACAACGGGGCGCGGCTGATCGTGGTGAACGCGGACCCCACGCCGTACGACGAACTGGCCGACGAGACGATCCGCGAGCCCATCGGCACGGCGCTTCCCGCACTGCTGAAGCGACTGGCCGCGGGCCCGGACACGAGTACGGGCTCCAGGGGCTGAGTGGTCGGTACGGCCGAAAAACGCTCAACCCTGTCGCAGCGGGCCTGATCCGGGAGAAAGGCCCTGGTGATCGAGTTCCTGCTGTATGCGGCGCGAGGGGCGGAACGTGTACAGGTCGAGGATCTCGGGTGGGTCCGCGAGCCCCGGGCCGCCCGCCTCGACCCAGGCGGCGATGTCCGTCACGGCGTCCGGGTCGTTGACCAGCCCGAGCCAGACCGGGCGGCCGCCCGCTCTGCGTCCCTGCGCGGAAGGCTGTACGACGATGACGTTGGCCTGCTCGCAGGCGTCCAGGCACTCGACGGCACGGACCGTGGCGGCCTCGCCGAGCGAGCGGCGCAGCTCGGCGAGCTGACCGGCGTGGTCGACGTCCGGGATCTTCGGTGTCCCGCAGCAGCAGCCGCGGCAGACGCTGACGGTGGGGCGGGGCGTGCCCTGGGCGGGGTCGGCCTTGCGGGTGCGGCGGCTCATGCGGGGACGCCTCCGGTGCCGGGGCGGATGATCACCGTGGGACTCTACCGGTCCCTGCCGTCGGGTCGAACACCTGCTCTCCCCCGCCGACCGGTCAGGTAGAGTAGATGGCTGCGAAGGGGAGTAGCCCCGCAAACCGGTCGTCGACACACTGGAGCCCCCGGGTTCCCGGTGGCCGGGCCCGTAGATCTTTACGGGCGGGCGAGACCTTCGGTCAGGTATGACGCGCCCACGCCCCGTGGGCGCTGACGTCATGCCGGGCCGAGTGGTCGTCCGAAAAGCCCGAGTGGCACTTCGCGAAGGCCCGGGGCCCGGCTCTTACAGAAAGCCACCCGGAATGCACCTCGACCCCCTGGCGATCCTCACCGCCTTCGGGCTGATCTTCCTCGCGGAACTCCCCGACAAGACGATGTTCGCGTCGCTTGCCATGGGCACCCGTATGCGACCGCTGTACGTCTGGTTCGGTACGTCGTCCGCGTTCATCGTGCACGTCGCCATCGCCGTCGGGGCAGGCAGCCTGATCGGGCTGCTGCCCGACTGGATCGTCAAGCTCGTCTCGGCGTCCCTCTTCGCGTTCGGGGCGTTCATGCTGCTGCGCAACGGCGGCGGCGATGACGAGGAGGAGGGCGGCACCAAGACGGTGACCGGCTTCTGGCCGGTCTACTCGACCGCGTTCATGGCGGTCTTCATCAGCGAGTGGGGCGACCTCACCCAGATCACCACGGCCAACCTGGCCGCGAGCAACGGCACCTGGTCCACGGCGATCGGATCCGCGGCCGCCCTGATGTCCGTCTCGGCGCTGGCGCTTCTCGCGGGGCGGTTCATCGCGAAGCGGGTGCCCCTCAAGACGGTTCAGCGGATCGGGGGGCTCTGCATGCTGGGGCTGGCGATCTGGACCCTCGTGGAGATCTTCACCGGCTGATGCCTCCGCCGCTACGGCGCTGCTTCGGCGTTTTCGTGCGTGGCTTCCGGACGGGCTCGGACCAGGTCTTCCGAGCCCGTCCTCGCGTTCGGGCGGTGTCAGAAGAGTGCCGGGGTGTCGTCCTGTGTACCGTTCTCGAAGGCCAGCAGCCGCTGCTTGCGGTCGAGCCCGCCGCCGTAGCCGGTGAGGCTGCCGGAGGCGCCGATGACACGGTGGCAGGGGACGATGATTCCCACCGGATTCTTGCCGTTGGCGAGGCCCACCGCGCGTGAGGCGCCCGGTTTGCCGAGGAACTCGGCCAGTTCGCCGTACGAGCGGGTCTCGCCGTACGGAATCAGCTGGAGCTGCGCCCAGACGCTGCGCTGGAACGGGGTGCCGTCCAGATGCAGCGGAAGGTCGAACTCGCGCAGTTCACCGGCGAAGTAGGCGTCGAGCTGACGGATCGCCTCCGCGAAGGGGTGCGGGTCCGGGTCGCCGAAGGTCTCCTCGGGCGGACGGTGCCGCTGGTCCGTCATATAGAGGCCTGCGAGGACTCCGTCGGTGGCGACGAGAGTGAGCGGACCGTACGGGCTGTCGACGACCGTGTGCTGCCGGGTCACGTCACGCATGTGCGTCGCGGTCATGAGTGAACTTCCCAACTTTCTCATGCGGGCAGGTGGTTGATGGGGTGATCGTCCACGGTCCAAAGATACTGGACCGCGTACGCCCGCCAGGGCCGCCAGGCCGCCGCGCGGACGGTGAGCGCTGCGGGTGTCGACGGGAGGCCCAGTTGCCCGGCCGCGCGCCGGATGCCGAGGTCGGTGGGGAGGAACGCGTCCGGGTCTCCGAGCGCCCGCATCGTGATCACCTCGACGGTCCAGGGGCCGAAGCCGGGCAGAGCGGTCAGCTCGGCCCGCGCCTTCTCCCAGTCGGTGCCGGTGCCGAGTCGCAGTGTGCCGTCGGCGAGTGCGCCGACGAGTGTGGTGAGGGTGGTGCGGCGGCTGCGCGGCAGGGCGAGCTGTTCGGGGTCGAGCGCGGCAAGGGCCCCGGGGGTCGGGAAGAGATGGGTGAGGCCGCCCTCCGGGTCGTCGACGGGGAGGCCGTGGGCGGTGACCAGGCGGGCCGCGTGGGTGCGGGCGGCCGCGGTCGAGACCTGCTGGCCGAGCACGGCCCGTACGGCGAATTCCGCACCGTCGACGGTACGCGGCACCCGCCGGCCCGGTGCCTTGTCGACCAGGGGGGCGAGCAGTGGATCGGCGCGCAACTGGTCATCGACGGCCACGGGGTCGGCGTCCAGGTCGAGCAGCCAGCGGCAGCGGCTGATCGCGAGGGTGAGATCGCGCGGATCGGTGAGGGAGAGCCGGCAGGCGATGTGGTCGGGGTGCGGGGTGAGGGCGACGATGCCGTGTCCGTACCGGAGGGTGAGCGTGCGGCGGTAGGCGCCGTCGCGCCACTCCTCGACGCCGGGGACCGCGGTCGCGGCCAGGTGGCCGAAGAGGTTGGTGGGGTTGAGCGGGGCCCGGTACGGCAGCCGCAGGGCTATCACGCCCGGAGTGGGCGGCGGTGTCGCGGACCGGGCGGCGCGGCTGCGCAGCTCGCCCGGGGCCAGTGCGAAGACCTCACGGACGGTGTCGTTGAAGGTACGGATCGAGGAGAACCCGGCTGCGAACGCGACCTCTGCCATGGGGAGCCCGGTCGTCTCGATGAGCAGCCGCGCGGTCTGGGCGCGCTGCGCACGGGCCAGTGCCAGCGGGCCGGCGCCCAGCTCGGCAAGCAGCTGGCGCTCGATCTGGCGGGCGGAGTAGCCCAGCCGGGCCGCAAGTCCGGGGACGCCTTCACGGTCGACGACGCCGTCCCGGATGAGTCGCATCGCGCGGGCGACGGAGTCGGCACGGGCGTTCCACTCCGGGGAGCCGGGGCTGGTGTCGGGGCGGCACCGCTTGCAGGCCCGGAATCCGGCCTGCTGGCAGGCGGCGGCGCTGGGGTAGAAGGTCATGTTCTCGACCTTGGGCGGCACGACGGGGCAGCTGGGGCGGCAGTAGATCCGGGTGGTCAGGACCGCCGTGAAGAACCAGCCGTCGAAGCGGGAGTCCTTGGACTGGACGGCCCGCACGCAGCGCTCGGTGTCGGTGTGCATGACTCAAGCATCGGTGACGGGGCACGTGGGGGCTGGCGAGAATCCGACATCAGCCTTGCGCTGCCACGGCCTCTTCGGAGTGCTGTCCACCACCCACAACCGCGGCGGCAAGGCCGCAACCACCTGGGCGATCCGGGCGCGACCGGCGACCGGGCCGACACGCCCGTCCATATCGTCGGCCTTCAGCCGTGGAACGGCTTCGAGGAATTCGTCCGCCGGCGGGTACTCGACCACAACGGCAAGCGCGGCGAGTGGCGCCCGGGGCAGCGGACGGCACAGCCCCCGCCGATCCCGCGGTGCACTGGGAGAAGACCGTCTTCGACCTATCCAGGGCCGTCTCCGGCGCCCCCTGTGCCATCGGGTACACGGGGATGGCCTACGCCGACTCGGCGGTCGAGGCCATCTCGCTCAGCGACCATGCCGGAGACCCGGCATACGCCCCGGCAGCCGATTCTGCCTCCGGGGCTGTGTCATGTCACACCTTCACTCAGCGAGCCGCTGCAGCCGGGGGCGGCACCGAGGACGACGGCCACAGGCGGCCCCGCCCGGGCCGAGTGGACGACCGGCCGCCCCCTTCCTGCCGGGGATCACGACCGATCGCCACCCATCACGAACGACCGGGTCACCAGGAGGACTTGGTGACTCCGGGGAGGAATCCGGCATGGGCCAGCTCGCGCATACGGACGCGAGAAAGCCCGAACTTCCGCAGATGCCCGCGCGGCCGGCCGTCCACGCCGTCCCGGTTTCGCACCCGGGTGGGGCCGGCGTCGCGCGGCTGGCGCCGGAACTCGTCCACGGCGGCACCGCGTTCGGCGTCCGTGGAGGACGGCCGACGGATGATCTCCTTCAACTCGGCACGGCGGGCGGCATATCGCTCGACGATCGCCTTGCGCTTCTCGTTCTGCGCGATCTTGCTCTTCTTGGCCATCAGACCTTCACTCCCCCGGCACGGATGCGGGCGACGGCCGCCTCGATGCCGATCCTGTCGATCATCTTGATCGCCTTGGCGCTGAGCGTCAGCCGGATGTTCCGGCCTTCGCTCGGCAGCCAGTACCTCTTGCGCTGAATGTTGGGGTCGAAGCGACGCGAGGTGCGCCGGTGCGAGTGGGAGATGTTGTTGCCGAAGCCCGGCTGGGCGCCGGTCAGTTGGCAGTGGGCGGACATGGCGCTACCTGCTTTCCATGGACGGCTTGTTGGAAATGGAAACCATTGCCATATAGTAGCGCCATGGCTCGCAACGAACTACGCCCGGTCGTCAAGCTCCGCTCCACCGCAGGGACCGGCTACACGTACGTCACCCGCAAGAACCGCCGGAACGACCCCGAGCGCATGGTTCTGAGCAAGTACGACCCGGTCGCCCGCAAGCACGTCGACTTCCGCGAAGAGCGCTGACCGCTCCCCCATTCCCCCCAGAAGGACACCGTCATGAAGCCAGGAATCCATCCCGCCTACGGCCCCGTCGTCTTCCGCGACAAGGCCGCCGGCTCCGCCTTCCTCACCCGTTCCACCGCGACCGGCGACAAGACGGTCGAATGGGAGGACGGCAACACCTACCCGGTCGTCGATGTCGAGATCTCCTCCGTGAGCCATCCCTTCTACACGGGCACCGCCCGCGTTCTGGACACCGCGGGACGCGTCGAGCGGTTCGAGCGCCGCTACGGCCGACGCGGGGCGAACTGATGCGGGACCAGGCCCGGTTGCCCGTCGTGATCGTCGGCGGGCTGCACTCCGACGCCCGCAAGGAGGTTGTGGACCGGCTGCTGCGCATCGTCCCCGGCAGCGTCGCCCTCCACCACGATCTGGCCGCCGGCACCGAGGGCACCGTACGGCGCCTCGTACGGGACGCATCGGGCGAGCTGTCCCACGGCGACGCCCCGCTCGTCGACGACTGCGCGTGCTGCGCGCTGCGCGAGGACCTGGTCCCCGAGCTGGAGCGCCTGGCCGGCAGCGGTCTGACCCGGCTGGCGATCGTCGAGCTGTGGGACTCCGTCGAGCCCAGGGCGATGGCCGAGGTCGTCGTCGCGCACGGCGGTCATGTACTCGAACTCACCAATGTGATGACGGCCGTCGACCCCGCGCTCGTGCTGCCGTACCTCGGCAACGGCGACGACCTGGCCGAGGCGGGTCTCGCGGCGGCCGGCACGGACCGGCGAACCGTGGGAGACACCTGGGCGCGACAGCTGGAGTACGCGCCCGTGCTCGCTCTCGTCGACAGCGAAGCGGCCGACGACGAGGACCGCGCGCTGCTCACTCAGCTCCACCCGACCGCACGTCAGGTGCCCGCCGGTTCGGGCGAACTCGGCCGACTGGCCTTCGCAGGCTTCGACGTGGAGACGGCGGCTGCGGCCCAGCACCCCGCCTGCGCCCTGCTGCCGCAGGAGGCGGACGAGGCCGGGGTCGCCACTCTCGTCTGGCACCGCCGCCGCCCCTTCCATCCCGAGCGGCTCTACGAGGCGCTGGAAGACCTGTGCTGCGCGGCCGCGCGCAGCCGGGGCCGGTTCTGGCTCGCCGACCGCCCCGACACCCTTCTGGCCTGGGACGCCGCCGGTGGTGCGCTCTGCGTGGAGAGCGCAGGGCCGTGGCTGGCCTCGCTGCCGGACGCGGCCTGGGACATGGTGCCTCCCATGCGCAGGGCGGCGGCCTCGCTCGACTGGCACCCCGAGCACGGCGACTGCTGCCAGCACCTCGTCTTCACCTCCCCCGGCCTCGACCGCGACGGGCTGGCCGAACTCCTCGAATCGTGTCTGCTCACCGACACCGAATACGCCGCAGGGCCCGAGGCGTGGAAACAGCTCTCGGCCTCCTTCGACTCGCTCCTCGACCCGGTTTCCTGACCCCGCGCCGAACGCGGCGGCGCAGCCCTCACCTCCAAGGAATGTCACATGGCACGACGCAACGATCCCCACAAGCCGTTGAAGTCCCGCCCCAACCCGCTGGACACGGCAGGGATCACCTACATCGACTACAAGGACACCGATCTGCTGCGGAAGTTCATCTCCGACCGCGGCAAGATCCGCAGCCGTCGCGTGACCCGGGTCACCGCACAGCAGCAGCGGCAGCTCGCCCGGGCGATCAGGAATGCCCGTGAGATGGCCCTGCTGCCCTACGCGCACAGGTAACGGCGCAGGTTGCGTGCGTTCGCCGGCCCCTCCCCGGCCCGTCGACCGCACGCAGCCTCCTCGCGTCCGGGCCCTGCGTACGCGCCGCGCCCATCAACCCCGCGCTGCCAGGACCTCTTCGAACACCGCATACGCATGCGCGTCGAACAGCACGAACCGCACCTCCTCGACGGGCGCGGCGGCCTCCTCCAGAACCGTACGGACGGCGATACGCGCCCCGTCGTCCATGGGCCAGCCGTAGATCCCGGTCGAGATGGCGGGGAAGGCGACGGTACGAGCCCCCAGCTCCGCAGCCACCCGCAGCGACTCGCGGTAGCAGGAGGCGAGGAGCGCGGAACGGTCCTCGGCGCTGCTCCAGACCGGCCCCACGGTGTGGACCACCCATCGGGCATCGAGCTTTCCGGCGGTCGTGGCAACGGCCTGGCCGGTGCGCAGCCCCTTTCCGTACTGCGAGGCACGCAGCTCGCGGCACGCGGCGAGGATCTCCGGACCGCCGCGCCGGTGGATCGCGCCGTCGACTCCGCCGCCGCCGAGCAGGGAGGAGTTTGCCGCGTTGACGATGACATCGGCGGACTGCCGGGTGATGTCACCGCGTACCAGGGTGATGTCGACGGCCTCGGGTGTGCGCATGCGGCCATGATGCCGTGCCCCCGTCGGCCGCACGGCCCTTGGCGCTGCTGTTCGGCGGTGCTGTGGTCCACCTGGCCGACCGGGCCTGGGTACCACCGCGTCATCACCCGCCGGGCCCGGGCCGAACGGCTCATCGCGTGCGCCGCCCTGCGCCGCCTGCGTCGGCGCCGGTGTCGCCGCGGTCTGGGTGTCTCCCTCGCCGTGCTCGACGTGATCCTGGTCGTGGTCGCCCGTCGTCCTGTCACGCGCCCGCGGCCGGTCGTCTCCGGCCGGCCACAGCCGGGGGTGCGCGGCCGTGACCGGCGGGAGACGACCGGTGGTGGGGCAGGAGACACAACGGCCCGGGCCGGACGGTCCCGGCGCTTCGGACGGCCGTGAGGCGCTCAGGCCGCCCGAAGCCGCCGCCAGACGGCCTTCGCCGCATGGTGGCCGGACATGCCGTGCACGCCCGGGCCGGGCGGAGTGGCCGAGGAGCACATGAACACCGCCGGATGCGCCGTCGCGTACGGAACCCGCGCGAGCTTGGGCCGTATCACCGTCTGGAGGCCGGAGAACGCGCCGCACGCGATGTCGCCGCCGACGTAATTGGCGTTGCGCGCCGCGAGTTGGGGCGGCCCCGCGACCGCTCGGGCGAGCACCAGGTCGCGGAAGCCCGGCGCGAAGCGCTCCAGCTGCCGCTCGACGACCTCGGTGGCGTCGCCCTCCCAGCCCGCCGGGACATGCCCGTACGCCCAGAAGACATGGCGGCCCTCCGGCGCGCGCGACGGGTCGACAAGGCTGGGCTGCGCCGTGATCAGGAACGGCACGCTCGGGTCGCGGCCCGCCACCGCGGCGCTCAGCGCGGAGTTGATTTCCCCGGCCGTGGGGCCGATGTGGACCGTCCCGGCGCGGCGGGCCTCCTTCGCGGTCCAGGGGACGGGGCCCGACAGCGCGTAATCGATCTTGAAACAGGATGCCCCGTACCGATAGCCGCTGTAGGCGTGGCCCAGCCCCGCGATGCGGGCGAGGGCGGTCGGCGAGGTGTCGAAGATGTAGGCGCGGGCGGGCGGGAGCTCGTCCAGGCGCTTGACCTCCGTGCCGGTACGGATCGTGCCGCCCTGTTCGCGTAGGTACGAGGCAAGGGCGTCGGAGATGGCCTGCGATCCGCCGCGCGGCACCGGCCAGCCCTTCTCGTGCGCGGCGAGGGCGAAGAGCAGGGCGACCCCGCCGGTGGCCAGGCCGCTGACGGGCGCTATGGCATGGGCGCCGAGCCCGGCGAACAGGCCGCGCGCCTTCGCACCGCGGAAGCGGCGGGAGAGCAGCGTCGCGGGCTGGAGCGCGTCGAGACCGAATCGCACCCAGCGGTACGGGTCACGGGGCAGCCCGTCCCACGGGGTGCGCAGAAAGTCCTGGGCGAGGGTGTCCCAGTGCCCCAGGTACGGGGCGACGAGCCTGCGGTACGCCCCGGCGTCCTCGGCGCCGAGCGACATGGCGCTCTCCCCCACCGACCCGGTGAGCACGGCGGCCGACCCGTCCGGGAACGGGTGGGCGAGCGCCAGCTCGGGCTGGAGCCACTCCAGGCCGTGCCGGGACAACGGCATCGCGTTGAACGCGGGCGAGCCGATGCCCAGCGGATGGACTGCGGAACAGGGGTCGTGGCGGAAGCCGGGGAGGGTGAGCTCCTCGGTACGGGCACCGCCTCCGACGGTCTCGGCCGCCTCGAAGACCTCCACGGCGAAGCCACGGCGGGCCAGTTCGGCCGCGGCGGTCAGTCCGTTGGGCCCCGCCCCCACGACGACAGCATCAAGCATCGACGGCACCTTCGGACTCCTTCGTCAGCCGACGGCCAGGACACCCAGGATATTCCGAGGCGCCGACAGCCCGGTCGCGGGTAGGGTCGCCGCTCGATGAACACGCCGAAATCCCACACCGCGCCCGTGGCGCAACCCGGCTCCGTCCTGCCCGCCCGTATCGCGGACATGGCCTCCCGGCTCGCCGCGCTGCCGGGCATCCGGGCCGTCGCCCTGGGCGGCAGCCGGGCCCGCGGCACGCATCGCCCGGACTCCGACTGGGATCTGGGCGTGTACTACCGCGGCACTCCTGACCTGGCCGCGCTGACCGCGTTGGCGTCCGAGGTACAGGGCTCCCCGGCAGAGGTCGCGGGTCCCGGCGGCTGGGGGCCCTGGGTCGACGGCGGGGCCTGGCTGCGGGTGGACGGCACCCCGGTGGACTGGATCCTGCGCGATCTGGACCGGGTGGAGGCGGTCTGGTCCGACTGCCTCGAAGGCCGCTTCGAAGTGGGCGTGCAGCCGGGGCATCCGCTCGGTTTCTGGTCCCCCGCCTATCCCGGGGAGGTCGCGCTCGGGCACGTACTGGCCGATCCCCGAAACGAATTGACAGTGCTTCAGCAGGAGACCCGGACCTATCCGGAGCCACTGCGCACCGCGCTCGTCGAAGCCGCGTGGGAGGCGGAATTCTCGGTTGCGGCCGCCCGCAAGTCGGCCCCTGCCGGGGACCCGCTCCATGTCGCCCTGTGCCTGTCGCGGGCGTTCGGCATCCTCACCCAGTCGCTCCACGCCCACCATCGCACCTGGTGTCTGAACGAGAAGGGTGCGCTGGCCGCTGCGGCCGCCCTGCCGGACACCCCCGCGGACTTCGCCGAACGGGTCGGCGAGGCGCTGCGGGGACTGGACGCGACGGCGGTGCGGAGAGCTGCAGAGTTGGTGCGGGACGTCCGATCGGTGCTGGCGACGGGCGCCGGAGAACCCGGGAGCCGCTCGTGATCGCCGAACTCCAGTGCGTGGTACTCGACTGCGCCGATCCCGCACGCCTCGCCGGGTTCTACCAGTGTCTGCTCGGCGGGGAGGTCGACCGGCCGGACCGGCGATGGGCGCTCGGCGACGGCTGGGCGACGCTCCACACAGCAGCCGGTCCGGTCCTCGCCTTCCAGCGGGTGGCGGACCACCGGCCGCCGCGACGGGGGCACCCGGTGCACCCGCAGCAGTTCCATCTGGACTTCGGTGTCCCGGATCTGGACGCGGCGCAGACACAGGCAGTGGCGGCCGGTGCGGTGGTCCTCGACGACGGAGCCGGGACGGGGCGCCCGTGGCGGATCTACGCGGACCCGGCCGGGCATCCGTTCTGCCTGGTCCAGCACGGCGACGGCGAGGCGGCGGTCGGTCAGGCTTCGCCGCGGAGCGCCTGAAGGACGCGCTCGACGGTCGCCTCGTCACGGGCCGCCGTGAACGGCAGGGCGTTGCCACCGGTGATGCGGAACGGGGCGCCATAAAGCGTGGCCTGGGCGCCGCCCGCCTCGGTGACCAGGAGCAGGCCTGCCGCGTGGTCCCAGGCGTACTCCCAGTTGAAGGCGACCGCGTCCTGGTCGCCGCGGGCGACGGCGAGGTATTCGAGGCCCGCGGAACCACAGGGGCGGGCATCGATGCCCTCGGTGCGCAGGCCCAGCAGGGCGCGCTTCTGGGCCTCGGTGGTGTAGTCGGGGTGCGACATCGCCACCCGCAGAACAGCCCCGGGCGCGGGCGAGCCGGAGTGTATCGGCTTGCCGTCGAGTGTGGCACCGCGGCCGCGGACGGCGATCGCCATCTCGTCCAGGGCCGCGGCATACGTCCAGGAGGCCAGGAGTTCGCCGTGGTGGGCGAGGGCGACCAGGGTGCAGAAGCCCGGTTCGCCGCGGACGAACTGGCGGGTGCCGTCGACCGGGTCGACGACCCACACCGGTGCGTCGCCGCCCAGGGCGTCGTACACCTTCGGATCGGCGTGGACCGCCTCCTCACCGACGACGACCGAGCCGGGCAGGAGCCTGGTCAGGGATGCGGTGAGGTGTTCCTCGGCAAGTCGGTCGGCGGAGGTGACCAGGTCGTGCGGGCCGCTCTTCTCGACGATCTCGTGCGCGGCGAGCTGCCGGTAGCGCGGCATGATCTCGGCGGCGGCCGCTGCGCGGACCGCCGCCTCGACCTCGGTCAGGTCTCCGGCGAGGAATTCATCGATCATGACCCCAGCTAAGCACGGTCCGCCGCGGAGCCGACGACCTGGTCATGACGGGGAGGTGGCCGGTCAGCGTCCGACGGCGTACCCCTGCATGCCGCGCGGGTTCGCGGCCGCGGACAGCACTCCGGTCTCCGGGTCACGGGCCACGGCACACATCCGGCCCTCGGACCACGGGTCGCCGACGGTGACGTCATGACCGCGGCGGCGCAGCTCCTCGACGACCTCCGGGTCCATGCCCTCCTCGACGGTGACGCTGCCGGGCCGCATCCCGCGCGGGAAGAAGGAGCCGGGGAAGCTGTCGTTGTGCCAGTTCGGGGCGTCGATGGCGCCCTGGAGGTCGAGGCCGCCGCGGACCTCGGCGCGCAGGGCGACCGCCAGGAAGAAGTGGACCTGCCACTGGTCCTGCTGATCGCCGCCGGGCGTGCCGAACGCCATGACCGGGACGCCGTCGCGCAGGGCGAGGGACGGGGTGAGGGTGGTGCGGGGGCGGCGGCCGGGGGTGAGGGAGTTCGGCAGGCCCTCGTCGAGCCAGGCCATCTGGAGCCGGGTGCCGAGCGGGAAGCCGAGCTCCGGCACGACCGGGTTGGACTGGAGCCAGCCACCGCTGGGGGTGGCGGAGACCATGTTGCCCCAGCGGTCGACCACGTCGACATGGCACGTGTCGCCGCGCGTCGTGCCGTCCTTGTCGACGGTCGGCTCGCCGGCACCGGCGCGGTTCTTCGCCACGGTCGGCTCGCCGACGCCCGCCGCCGGGATGCCCATGGCATCGAAGGCGGCTTCGCCGGAAGCGACGGCATGGGCGTGCTCGCTGAGGACGGGGGTGCGGCCGTCCGGGCTGCCGGGACGCAGTTCGCGCGAGGCCTCTTCGGTGATGAGGGCGCGGCGCTCGGCGTTGTACGGCTCCGAGAGCAGCGTGTCGAGGGGTATGTCGGCGGCGTCGCCGTACCAGGCCTCGCGGTCGGCCATGGCTAGCTTGCAGCCCTCGATGAGCAGGTGGACGTAGTCGGCGGAGCCGTACTGCGGCAGCTCGGCCGGGAGCAGGGCGAGCTGCTGAAGGAAGGCGGGGCCCTGGCTCCAGCCGGCCGCCTTGGCGAGCGTCCAGCCGTTCCAGTCGTACGTGGCGGGCGCCTCGTAGGACGCGGACCAGCCGGCCAGGTCGGCGGCGGTGAGGGTACCGATGTGGCGGGAGCCGCTGGTGTCCATGGTGGGGCGGGCTGCCTGGCGCACCAGGGCCTCGGCGATGAAGCCCTCGCTCCAGATCTTCCGTGCGGCGTCGATCTGGGCGGTGCGGTCCTCGCCGCCGGTCTCCTGCGCCTCGGCGATCAGCCGGCGCCAGGTGGCGGCGAGTGCGGGATTACGGAAAAGCTCGCCCGGCTTCGGCGACTTGCCGCCGGGCAGGTAGACGTCGGCGGAGGACTGCCACTCGGTCTCGAAGAGTTCGCGGACGGTCTCGACGGTCTGGCCGATCCGCTCGACGGGCGCGTGGCCGTCCTCCGCGTACCCGATCGCGTACCGAAGCACCTCGGCGACGGTCTTGGTGCCGTGGTCGCGCAGCAGCAGCATCCAGGCGTCGAACGCGCCCGGCACGGCTGCGGCGAGCGGTCCGGTGCCGGGGACCAGGTCGAGGCCGAGGGAACGGTAGTGGGCGACGGTGGCACCGGCGGGAGCCGGGCCCTGGCCGCACAGCACCTGCACCTCGCCGTCCTTCGGCGCCAGGATCATCGGCACTTCACCGGCCGGGCCGTTGAGGTGCGGTTCGACGACATGCAGGACGAAACCGGCCGCGACGGCGGCGTCGTAGGCGTTACCACCGTCCTCCAGGACGGCCATCGCGGACTGCGAGGCGAGCCAGTGGGTGGAGGACACCATGCCGAAGGTGCCCTGGAGGGTCGGCCGGGTGGTGAACACGGATATGGCTCCTTGCTGCGACGTGCGAGGTTCTGGAGTTCGGTTCGGATCGTATGTACGGGAGGTCAGGCAGCGGCGTCCGGGGCGGTGCCGTCGTCCTTGACGAGGTGGCAGGAGACCTGCCGGCCGCCGGGCAGTTCGCGCAGGGCCGGGACCTCGGTGCGGCACCGGTCGGTGGCGAGCGGGCAGCGGGTGTGGAAACGGCAGCCGGGCGGGGGGTCCAGCGGGCTGGGCAGCTCGCCGTGCAGCACGATGCGTTCGCGGGAGCGCTGCTCGACCGGGTCGGGGACCGGCGCGGCGGAGAGCAGCGCCTGGGTGTACGGGTGCTTCGGGTCGGCGAACAGCTCGGCGGTCGGGGCCTGTTCGACGATCTGCCCGAGGTACATCACGGCGATCCGGTCGGCGAGGAACTCGACCGCGGCCAGGTCGTGGGTGATGAACAGACAGCCGAAGCCGCGGTCGCGCTGGAGGTCGGCGAGCAGATTGAGTACGGATGCCTGGACGGAGACGTCGAGCGCCGACGTCGGTTCGTCGGCGACGACGAGGTCGGGGTCGCAGGAGAGCGCGCGGGCGATGGAGATGCGCTGGCGTTGTCCGCCGGAGAGTTCGTGCGGGTGCCGGTCGGCGTGCTCGGGGCGCAGTCCGACCTGGGCGAGGAGCTGCTCGACCCGTGCCCGTACGGCTTCGCCGCGGGCCTGACGGTGCAGTTTGATCGGTTTTCCGCACACCTCCGGCCTCGGTCGCCGAGGACTGCAGCGATGCGCAGCCCGAGGTGAGGGACACCGATGCAACTGCCACCAGGGCAACCGCTTTTCGGCGCACGAGGGCCTACCTCCCGCCAGGGGTGATCAAGGAATATCGCAGACCGCATTTCGCATACAGTCCGCAAGGCAAGGGGGGTTCCGACATAGCGGACGATTTTTATTGACGATCGGATAACGGCCGATCAGAAAACGACTATCCGGAACATTGGATGGATAGGGGACGTCATCGCCGCCGCGGGCCACGGCGGCGACGCGCAGGCCGGTCCCGCGCAGCCTCAGAACCAGTCGTCACGCCCGGGCGGGTCGCAGAGCTCGAAGACCACCTCGCCCGTATCCCGATCACCGCCGACAACCGGGCGCACCCGCGCGCCGACCGACACCTGGTGCGGTGCGGCGCCCACGACACGGCAACGGAACACAAAGCCCTCGGGGAGCCGGACCAGGGACTCGTTGCGCGCCGCGTCCGTGTAGCGATGCACGACGCCGGACCTCACCACGACCCCCAGACCGGCGCTGTGTTCGGGCTTCAGATCACTTGATGCGCACACCGGACACAGCAGCCTCCGGAAGGAGGCCGTGCCGCACCATCGGCACCGGTGGTAATACAGGCCGGCTTCCTCATGCACCGTCTGCACGGTGCCACTTGATGACTGGGACACGTTTCGACCCCCTGCGCTCGGCTCGGATGCGCCGCACCTGCGCGTCGGCGCGTCCGCACCATAGGGCACTGAGTGCCGAAACGTAAAGGCACTCAGTGCCACACTGAGGTCGGCCCCGGTGTCAGCCCTGACCGATGACCGCCTCGATCTGCTGCACGACGCGCCACATCGGGGCCCCCTTGGCGGCAACCATGACGACCACGTCACCATCGGCGGCGACCGGGGACGCACCCTCGGCCGGCGCACTCCCCCACACCTGGCGCACCAGCCCGAGTGCGTGATCCACCGCGGCCTCCGGGTCCCCCTCACCGCCCGAACGCAGCCAGGTCCGCAGCCCGTTGTTGTGCGCGGCGACCACGGAGGCGGCGATCACCTCGGCCCGCAGCGCACCGTCCCCCGACTCGCCGTAACGGTCACGGAGATAGCCGGCCAGCGTCTGCTCGTAACGGCGCACCACGGACAGTTCGTAGGTACGCAGCCCGGGCACCTCCCGGGTGAGCCGGTAGCGCTGGACGGAGAATTCGGGGTTCGCGGAGTACATGCGCAGCACGAGCCGGGCCGCGTCGCACACCGCGTCGACCGGCTCCGCGTCACCGACCGCCGCAAGAAACGCCGTCATGTCGGCAAGGCAGCGCTCGTGATCCGGGAAGACCGCGTCCTCCTTGGAGGGGAAGTACCGGAAGAACGACCGGCGCCCGACCCCGGCCCGCGCCACGATGTCGTCCACCGTGGTCCGCTCGAAGCCCCGCTCCAGGAAGAGCTGGAAGGCCGTCCGGGCGAGCACCTCCCGCATGGGGGGCTTCTTCGCTGGTCTGCGTGCGTCAGTCATGCGGGGAACGTAGCATCGGAAAGCCCTCTATGGCACCAAGTTCCTTTACAGAGGGTACTGAGTGCCATATTGTCGTCGATACGAACCACACCCAGGTAGGAGAGCCGGCGTGAGCTTGAGGATCGTTGTCTGTGTGAAGTACGTGCCCGACGCCACCGGTGACCGGCACTTCGCCGATGACCTGACGCTGGACCGTGAGGATGTCGACGGTCTGCTGTCGGAGCTCGACGAGTACGCGGTGGAGCAGGCGCTGCAGATCGCGGA
>NZ_BMRN01000011.1 GCF_014648655.1 Streptomyces atratus | reverse complement strand
GGCATCATGACGAAGCTCATCGAGCGCAACACCACGATCCCGACCAAGCGCTCCGAGATCTTCACGACGGCCGAGGACAACCAGCCGTCCGTGCAGATCCAGGTCTACCAGGGCGAGCGCGAGATCGCGGCGTACAACAAGAAGCTCGGAATGTTCGAGCTGACCGGCCTGCCGCCGGCCCCGCGTGGCGTCCCGCAGATCGAGGTCGCGTTCGACATCGACGCGAACGGCATCATGCACGTCGCCGCCAAGGACCTCGGCACCGGCAAGGAGCAGAAGATGACCGTCACCGGCGGCTCCTCGCTGCCGAAGGACGAGGTCAACCGGATGCGTGAGGAGGCCGAGCAGTACGCGGAGGAGGACCACCGCCGTCGCGAGGCCGCCGAGTCCCGCAACCAGGGCGAGCAGCTCGTCTACCAGACGGAGAAGTTCCTCAAGGACAACGAGGACAAGGTCCCCGGTGACGTGAAGACGGAGGTGGAGACCGCGCTCACCGAGCTGAAGGAGAAGCTCAAGGGCGACGACACCGCCGAGATCCGTACCGCCACCGAGAAGGTCGCGGCCGTCTCCCAGAAGCTGGGCCAGGCGATGTACGCCAACGCCCAGGCCGAGGGCGGCCCGCAGGGTGACCCGCAGCCGGGCGCCCAGCAGGCCAAGGCCGACGACGACGTCGTCGACGCCGAGATCGTGGACGACGAGAAGGACGCGAAGGGCGGTGCGGTGTGACCGAGGAGACTCCGGGTTTCGAGGAGAAGCCCGACGTCCCCTCCGGCGCCACCCCTGACGGAGCTGAGCCGAAGGACGCCCCTTCCTCTTCCGAGGAGGAGGCGCCCTCGGCCGGGGACGCAGTACAGACAGCCGGTCTGACGGCCCAGCTGGACCAGGTCCGCACCGCGCTCAACGAGCGCACGGGCGACCTCCAGCGGCTCCAGGCCGAATACCAGAACTACCGTCGCCGCGTCGAGCGGGACCGGGCCACGGTCAAGGAGATCGCAGTCGCGGGTCTCCTGTCCGAACTCCTGCCCGTGCTCGACGACGTCGGCCGGGCCCGTGAGCACGGCGAGCTCGTGGGCGGGTTCAAGTCGGTGGCCGAATCACTGGAGACGGTCGTCGCCAAGCTGGGCCTGCAGCAGTTCGGCAAGGAGGGTGAGCCCTTCGACCCGACGATCCACGAAGCCCTGATGCACTCGTACGCGCCGGATGTCACCGAGACGACCTGCGTGGCGATCCTGCAGCCGGGGTATCGGATCGGCGAGCGCACCATCCGCCCCGCGCGGGTGGCGGTGGCCGAACCCCAGCCGGGTGCGGCAGCCAAGGAAGAGAAGGCAACCGACGAGGAGAGCGGTGACACCGAGGAGGTCTGACATCCCGTCTGACCACCTCGTGGCGCACCGCCCGGCCATGCGACCGGCCAGCGGGCCGGCCGCATGGCCGATCGTCCGGAAGGAGGGACGTCGATGAGCACGAAGGACTTCGTCGAGAAGGACTACTACAAGGTCCTCGGCGTCCCCAAGGACGCCACCGACGCCGAGATCAAGAAGGCGTACCGGAAGCTCGCCCGCGAGTTCCACCCGGACGCCAACAAGGGCGACGACAAGGCGGAGGAGCGCTTCAAGGAGATCTCCGAGGCGAACGACATCCTCGGCGACAGCAAGAAGCGCAAGGAGTACGACGAGGCGCGCGCCCTCTTCGGCAGCGGCGGCTTCAGGGCCGGACCCGGAGGGGCCGGGGGCAACTTCAACTTCGATCTGGGCGACCTCTTCGGAGGCACCCAGGGCGGGGGCGCGGGCGGCGGAGCCGGCGGTTTCGGCGGCGGCGGCCTGGGCGATGTCTTCGGCGGCCTGTTCAACCGGGGCGGTACGGGGACGCGGGTGCAGCCGCGCCGCGGCCAGGACATCGAGTCCGAGGTGACTCTCAGCTTCATCGAAGCGGTCGAAGGGGCCACGGTCCCGTTGCGGATGTCCAGCCAGGCGCCCTGCAAGGCGTGTTCCGGCACCGGTGACAAGAACGGCACCCCCAGGGTCTGCCCGACCTGTCTCGGCACCGGCCAGGTGTCGCGCGGCACCGGCGGCGGCTTCTCGCTCACCGATCCCTGCGTGGACTGCAAGGGCCGGGGCCTCATCGCCCAGGACCCCTGCGATGTCTGCAAGGGCAGCGGACGGGCGAAGTCCTCCCGGACCATGCAGGTCAGGATTCCGGCGGGTGTCTCGGACAACCAGCGGATCCGGCTGCGCGGCAAGGGCGGCCCGGGCGAGCGCGGTGGACCGGCCGGCGATCTCTACGTCGTGGTCCATGTCGACGCCCACCCGGTCTTCGGCCGCAGGGACGACAACCTCACGGTCACCGTTCCCGTCGACTTCACGGAGGCGGCGCTCGGCGGCGAGGTGAAGGTGCCCACGCTCGGCGGTCCGCCGGTCACCCTGAAACTGCCGGCCGGCACTCCCAACGGGCGTACGATGCGCGCCCGCGGCAAGGGCGCCGTGCGCAAGGACGGCACCCGGGGCGACCTGCTGGTCACCGTCGAGGTGACGGTGCCCAAGGACCTCAGTACCGAGGCCAAGGACGCGCTGGAGGCTTATCGGAAGGCGACCGCGGGCCACGACCCGCGGGCGGAGCTGTTCCAGGCTGCGAAGGGAGCTTGAGGTGGACGGCCGACGACGCAATCCGTACGAACTGACCGATGAATCACCGGTGTACGTGATCTCGATCGCGGCCCAGCTCTCGGGCCTGCATCCGCAGACACTGCGCCAGTACGACCGTCTCGGCCTGGTCTCCCCCGACCGCACGGCCGGGCGCGGCAGGCGCTACTCGGCCCGCGACATCGAGCTGCTGCGCACCGTGCAGCAGCTGTCGCAGGACGAGGGCATCAACCTCGCCGGCATCAAGCGCATCATCGAACTGGAGAACCAGGTCGCCGCCCTCCAGCAGCGCGTGGCCGAACTCTCGGCGGCCGTGGACGGCGCGGCGGCGGCGATGCAGCAGCGCGAGGCCCAGGTGCATGCCTCGTACCGGCGCGATCTGGTGCCGTATCAGGATGTGCAGCAGACCAGCGCGTTGGTGGTCTGGCGGCCGAAGCGGCCCAAGGGCTGAGCGGGTCCGGCCGTCGGGCCGGACGATCCGCTCACGAGTCGTTTCGTTCAGGGCCGGGGTGTCGACCTACGGGTCGGCCCCCGGCCCTTCGCCGTACGCCCGCCGCCCTGCACATGCCTCCGGCTCCGGCCGAAATCCGACCCATGCTCGATCACGCTCGCGACAATGGGGCGGGGGTCTGTCACCGGCCCCGCTCGTTCACCGAAGCACCGGGCCGGGGCGAACCGCCCGGTGGCGCAGTCGGGAGTCACGCATGTCCATGGTCGGCCTCTTCTGGATCACCGGCACAGCGGCCCACATAGGCGCCCCACCGAACGAACCCGGCCCCGGCGTGCTGCTCACCGAGGAGGGGCTGACGGGGCTCGGGGCGGACCAGAGCGGCAGGTGGACGTGGGACGGCATCCAGCGCGTGACGGTGGCCGGTGCACCCGTGCGGTCCTCGGTGCGCAGGGCTGCCGGGCTTCTGCTGGACACCGTGATCACAGCAACGTTCGGCGGGGTCGACGACGGACCCGTCATGTTCGTACGCATCGAAACCCCCACGGAGGAAGTGGAATTGACCGCGTACGCGCCCACCGCCTGCTACGGCCCCGCGGAGTGCCGGCTGTCACAGGATCTGCTCGATGCCTATGTGAACGGCCGGGCCACCCCTGCCGCGCTGCTCGACTGGGGGCGTACACGGCAGGGCGGCACCCCCAAGCGTGCGGAGCGGGAGGAGTTGCTGGCGGCGTGGGGCGGGACGCCGCGACGGCCCGAGTACTGATCGGCAGGCAGGTGCCCGCACCCCACGTCGTATCAGTTGCCGGAGACCGTGAACTCGGCCGTGTTGTTGGCCAGTCGCGGATCGAACGCCGAGATCGCGCGTGCCCAGCACCGCGACGCCGCCTCCCATTTGCCGGTCGGTCTTAATTCGGTGGCTTGTCGAGGATTCCTGAGTGAGCGATGAGGTAGCCGAGTTGGGCGCGGCTGTTGCTTCCCAGAGTGGCGGAGAGCTTGGCGACATGAGCGCGACAGGTGCGGACATTCATGCCGAGGCGCCGGGCGATCGCCTCGTCGACGTATCCCTCGACGAGGAGTTTGGCTATGGAACGTTGGATGCCGGTGATGCCGTCATTGGGAGGGGTGTACGGAGCCTCTTCGGTGAGGGGGGTCGCCAGTTGCCAGAACTGGTTGAACACGGATACCAGGGCGAAGACGCCGGGGCCGTGACGGACCGTGTGCTGATAAAGAGTGCGCAGCCGTACGCCGCGACTGACCGGCCCTTCCACGCGTTCCAGTGATTGGGTGAGGACATCCAGATTGCGGACACCGCCTGGCTGGATGGTGAGTATCTCTTCGGTGCATTGGGCGGTCGCGGTGTCCAGCGTCGCATTTATGGTCTGCAGACCTTCCAGGACGGTGATCGCATGCGTGGTCACCGAGGGCTGGGCGCTGATGGCCATGAATGGCTCGAATGCGTCGGACAATTCGATGGTGACCCGGCGACGGTCCCGGATTTCTCGCTCTATGGGGCGCAGGCGCTGCGCGAGCACGGATGACGGCGGAACCGGGCGGAGCCATTTGGCGTCGTCCGGGTCCGGGTGCAGCAGAGCGAATTCCAACAAGCAGGGAGCCGTTTCGACCTCCGTGCGGGCGATGCGCCCGGCGCCGAGAGCGCTGGCGTACAGGCGTGCACCCTCATCGCACAGTTCGGTGATGGGGTGAGGATGCGTAGGTTTCATGCTTGTTGTGAGCAAATCTCCACCCCCCAGGGTCCTGAACGTACAGGAACATGATGCATCGCTCCTGTGGCTTCGACGTGCTGGGTTGCGACATCGTTTTGGTGGAGCCGGGGGAGAGGAACCTACCAAGTGAGGACGAAGCCACCCATGTACAAGAGATTGCTTCGCTCGGTTCTTGCTGTCGCCTTCGCTGCCGCAGCATTCTCCGTAGCAGTTCAGGGGGATGTGTCGTGGGACAGCCCAAGGGCTGTCGCGCAGGGCGGTGTGTCGGCGGACGAGCTCGGAACCACTGATGTGTCCTGGGACAGCCAGCCGGCTGGCGTGTCCGCGGGCGCATGACCATCCCGCCGGACGACCGGACTTTCCGGCGCGAGATGGCCACGGCCTACCGTTCGGGCTGGCATTTCATCGATCTCGTCACGGCAATCCCCCGCTGTGGTGACTCGCTGATGGTCACTCTGTTCGGCGACCCCATCGTTGTCGCACGTGAAGAAGACGACGAAGTACGTGCCTACCGGTGCCTCCGCAAGCCGCGTGGAGCCCCGCAGCCCGTTCGCTGCGCGATTCGGTACGACATGATTTTCGTCAACCTCGACCGGCGGGACCACCAGCTGTTCGAGCCAGAGACTATTTCCGCCACCCCCCGCAGTGCCTGAGCGATCCCCCGTCGTTTCACGTCGCTCAGTCACTCCCCCACACAACGGCGCCATCGTGACCTGAACACGATGGCGCCGTTGTGCTGCCCGGGAAGTTCCGGGAGCCCCGGGAAGTCCGAGGTTTCCCTCATGCCCTGCCGAGCGCCCGGTCCAGGGCGATCTCGATGACGACGCGGTCCGGGTTGGGTGCCGGCGTGCGCTCGTAGCGTTCCGCGTAGCGGCTCACCGCGTCGGCGATCACGTCCACCTCCGTGCGTACCGTGGCGCGGCCCTCCAGGGTTGCCCACCGGCCCCGGTCGACCTGGCAGACCGCGACCCGGGCGCCGTCCGGCCCCGCGGCCAGGATGTTGGCGACCTTCTGGCTGTTCTTGTTGGTGATGATGCGGGCGAGCCCGGCACCGGGGTCGTACGTCACACCCACCGGCACCACGTGCGGCGTGCCGTCGGGGCGGGGAGTGGTCAGGGTGCACAGGTGGTACTCGCGCCAGAACGCGAAGTACTCGGGGCCGGGATTCGTCACGTCGACTGCCATGGAGGCAGCGTAGGCGGCACGGAACCGCGGTCGCCCCTGCGGTGGCGGAGGTCCACTCCGGCCGGTTCACTCGGAGCATCGGAACGGGGGAGGCGGGGCCCGTGGACGGGTGCCGGATCAGGGTTGAGTGGAATAGACTCAAGTTTGTGCACGTTGACTTAGTCAGTGTTGCGGAGAGACCAGTCAACGCAAGGAGGAGAAAGCGCACGTGGACGCCGAGCTGACCAACAAGAGCCGGGACGCCATCAATGCGGCCACCAGCAGGGCCGTGAAGGACGGGCACCCCGATCTGACCCCCGGGCATCTGCTGCTCGCGCTGCTCGCGGGCGAGGACAACGCGAACATCATCGATCTGCTCGCCGCCGTCGAGGCCGACCAGATCGTCGTACGCACCGAGACGGAGCGGCTCCTGAGCGCGGAGCCCAGCGTCACCGGGTCGACCGTCGCCCCGCCGCAGCCCAACCGCGAGCTGCTCGCCGTGATCGCGGATGCCGCGCAGCGCGCGAAGGAGCTCGGCGACGACTACATCTCCACCGAGCACCTGCTGATCGGGATCGCCGCCGAGGGCGGCCGTGCCGGTGAGATCCTGAGCGCTCAGGGAGCCGGCGCAAAGAGGCTGCTGGACGCATTCGAGAAGAACAGGGGAGGGCGCCGGGTGACCACACCCGACCCGGAGGGCCAGTACAAGGCCCTGGAGAAGTTCGGTACGGACTTCACGGCCGCCGCCAGGGAAGGCAAGCTCGACCCGGTCATCGGACGTGACCAGGAGATCCGGCGTGTCGTCCAGGTCCTCTCGCGGCGTACGAAGAACAACCCGGTGCTGATCGGTGAGCCCGGTGTCGGCAAGACGGCCGTCGTCGAGGGGCTCGCCCAGCGCATCGTCAAGGGAGACGTCCCCGAGTCCCTGAAGAACAAGCGGCTCGTATCGCTCGACCTCGGCGCGATGGTCGCGGGCGCCAAGTACCGCGGCGAGTTCGAGGAACGGCTGAAGACCGTCCTCTCCGAGATCAAGGAGAGCGACGGGCAGATCATCACCTTCATCGACGAGCTGCACACCGTCGTCGGCGCGGGCGCCGGCGGCGACTCCGCCATGGACGCGGGAAACATGCTCAAGCCGATGCTGGCCCGCGGTGAGCTCCGCATGGTCGGCGCGACGACGCTCGACGAGTACCGCGAGCGGATCGAGAAGGACCCCGCCCTGGAGCGCCGCTTCCAGCAGGTGCTGGTGGCGGAGCCGAGTGTCGAGGACACCATCGCGATCCTGCGCGGACTCAAGGGCCGTTACGAGGCCCACCACAAGGTCTCCATCGCGGACTCCGCGCTGGTGGCCGCCGCGACCCTGTCCGACCGCTACATCACCTCCCGTTTCCTCCCCGACAAGGCCATCGACCTGGTCGACGAGTCGGCGTCCCGGCTTCGCATGGAGATCGACTCCTCGCCCGTCGAGATCGACGAACTCCAGCGCGCCGTCGACCGTCTCCACATGGAGGAGCTGGCCCTCAAGAACGAGACGGACCCCGGCTCCAGGCAGCGCCTGGAGAAGCTCCGCCGCGACCTCGCCGACAAGGAGGAGGAGCTGCGCGGCCTCAATGCCCGCTGGGAGAAGGAGAAGCAGGGCCTCAACCGCGTCGGTGAACTGAAGGAACGTCTCGACGAACTGCACGGCCAGGCCGAACGCGCCCAGCGCGACGGCGACTTCGACACCGCGTCCAAGCTGCTGTACGGGGAGATCCCCGGCCTGGAGCGGGAGCTCGCGGAGGCGTCCGAGGCCGAGCAGGAGGCCGCCAAGGACACCATGGTCAAGGACGAGGTCGGCCCGGACGACATCGCCGACGTCGTCGGCTCGTGGACCGGCATCCCGGCCGGCCGCCTGCTGGAGGGCGAGACCCAGAAGCTGCTCCGCATGGAGGACGAACTCGGCAAGCGCCTCATCGGGCAGACCGAGGCCGTACGGGCGGTGTCGGACGCGGTACGCCGTACCCGAGCCGGAATCGCCGACCCCGACCGGCCCACCGGATCGTTCCTCTTCCTCGGCCCGACCGGTGTCGGCAAGACGGAGCTGGCGAAGGCCCTCGCCGACTTCCTGTTCGACGACGAGCGGGCCATGGTCCGCATCGACATGAGCGAGTACAGCGAGAAGCACAGCGTCGCCCGGCTCGTCGGCGCCCCGCCCGGCTACGTCGGTTACGAGGAGGGCGGCCAGCTCACGGAGGCGGTCCGCCGCCGCCCGTACAGCGTCGTCCTGCTGGACGAGGTCGAGAAGGCCCACCCCGAGGTCTTCGACATCCTGCTCCAGGTCCTCGACGACGGCCGGCTCACCGACGGACAGGGCCGGACGGTGGACTTCCGCAACACCATCCTGATCCTGACCTCCAACCTCGGCAGCCAGTTCCTGATGGACCCGCTGACCGAGCCCGAGGTGAAGAAGGAACAGGTCCTGGAGGTCGTACGGGCCTCGTTCAAGCCGGAGTTCCTCAACCGGCTCGACGACCTGGTGGTCTTCTCCGCCCTGTCCGGCGACGAGCTCTCGCACATCGCGAAGCTTCAGATCGACCGGCTCGCGGGGCGTCTGGCCGAGCGCAGGCTCACCCTGGACGTCACACCGCAGGCCCTGGCCTGGCTGGCCGAGGAGGGCAACGACCCGGCCTACGGAGCCCGGCCGCTGCGCCGCCTCATCCAGACGGCGATCGGCGACCGGCTGGCGAAGGAGATCCTCGCGGGCGAGGTCAAGGACGGGGACACGGTCCGGGTGGACCGGGTCGGGGACGACCTGCTCGTCGGTCCCGCGTCGTGATCACCCGGCCCGTGTCGTGATCGCCCGGCCCGTGTCGTGATCACCCCGTACGGGGCCCCGGCGGGCCCGGTCCGTACCGGCTGCGTGTCAGCTTGTGGCGGATCGGGCCCGGCGGGGCTTGCCATCCCCCGCCCGGCATGGGAGAGGATGGCGGTAACCGCACGAAGGGAAAAAACACGGTGAGCATCGATCCGTCCTCGATTCCGAATTTCGGGGGCCAGCCCGAACCGCAGGCCGCAGGACCGGAGGGCCCCGTCGTCCCTGACCAGGACCTCGTCAAGCAGCTCCTCGAACAGATGGAGCTGAAGTACGTCGTCGACGACGAGGGTGACCTCGCGGCGCCGTGGGAGGACTTCCGCACGTACTTCATGTTCCGCGGCGAGGACGAGCAGCAGGTCTTCTCGGTCCGTACGTTCTACGACCGCCCGCACGCCGCGGACCAGCGTCCGGTCCTCCTCGACGCGATCGACGACTGGAACCGCCGCACCCTGTGGCCCAAGGTCTACACGCACACCCACGAGCCCGAGGAGGGCTCCGAGGAGACCGAGGTCTCTGTCCGTCTGATCGGTGAGGCGCAGATGCTCATCGGCACGGGCGTCAGCCTGGAGCACTTCGTCTCGTCGACGGTCAGCTGGGTGCGTGCCTCGATCGAGTTCGACAAGTGGCTGCAGGAGCGTCTCGGCCTGACGCCGGCCGAGGAGAAGACGGACGGCACGGAGCAGGCGTCTCCGGACGCCTGAGTCCCGCACGGCAGTGACGGCCCGGCCCCGGGCGGCGGTCTCCACGACCGCCGCCCCGGGCCGGGTTTTTCATGGCGGGACGGCCTGTGGGCTACAGCCGCTTGAGCCGGGACACCGCATCGGCCAGCACGTCGGCACGCTTGCAGAAGGCGAACCGTACGAACGGCGCACCCTGCTCCCGGTGGTCGTAGAAGACCGCGTTCGGGATGGCGACGACCCCGCACCGCTCGGGCAGCGCCCGGCAGAAGGCGAAACCGTCGCTCTCGCCGAGGGGACGGATGTCGGTGGTGACGAAGTACGTTCCGGACGGGCGGTAGACCTCGAAACCGGCCTCGGAGAGCCCGCCGCTCAGCAGGTCCCGCTTGGCCCGCAGATCGGCGCGCAGCCCCTCGTAGTAGCTGTCGGGCAGGCGCAGGGCCTCGGCGACCGCGTACTGGAACGGGCCGGCGGACACATACGTCAGGAACTGCTTCGCCGAGCGCACCGCGGTCACCAGCTCGGGGCTCGCGGTGACCCAGCCGACCTTCCAGCCGGTGAAGGAGTACGTCTTGCCGGCCGATCCGATGGTGACGGTGCGCTCGCGCATGCCGGGGAAGCCGGCGAGCGGGAGGTGCTCGCCCTCGAAGACCAGGTGCTCGTAGACCTCGTCGGTGACGACGAGGAGGTCGCGTTCGCAGGCCAGTGCGGCGATCGCGCCGAGTTCCTCGCGGGTGAGGACGGTGCCGGTGGGGTTGTGCGGGGTGTTGAGCAGGATCAGCCGGGTGCGGGGGGTGACGGCGGCGCGCAGTTCGTCGAGGTCGAGGCGGTAGGTGCCGGTGGCAGCGTCGGGGTGGAGGGTGACGGGGACGCGGCTGCCGCCCGCCATGGCGATGCAGGCGGCGTACGAGTCGTAGTACGGCTCCAGGGCGATGACCTCGTCGCCGGGCTCCAGCAGCGCCAGCAGGGCCGCGGCGATGGCCTCGGTGGCGCCGGCGGTGACCAGGACCTCGGTGTCGGGGTCGAGGGCGAGCCCGTAGCGCCGTTGCTGGTGGTCGGCGATCGCGGTGCGCAGTTCGGGGACGCCGGGGCCCGGCGGGTACTGGTTGCCGTGCCCGGCGCGCAGTGCCCGGACCGCGGCCTCTCTGATCTCTTCGGGGCCGTCGGTGTCGGGGAAGCCCTGGCCGAGGTTGATGGAGCCGGTCCGTACGGCAAGCGCCGACATCTCCGCGAAGATCGTCGTTCCGAACTCGGCGAGGCGGCGGTTGAGCGGCGGTCGTCCCTGTGTCATGGGCGCCATCCTGCGCGGAAGCTCTGGAGTTGCTCAAGTCTGCTTTGGCCGTGAGGGGCCGGGGGCATCCCCCACTCACGCAGGAAGCGGACGGAAGCGGGGGACCTCGCTTCGGGGGAACAGAAGGACGTGAGGTCGGTGGGAACCTTTGTCGCAGTGGTGATCGCGATTGCCGTGATCGGGCTGGTCATCTCGCTGGTGGGGGCCGGCAGCCGGAAGAAGAACCGCGGGCGGGGTGTGCGCCGGGGGGCGAGCGGCGGCAGCGCCGCGGGTGGCAGCTGGTGGGCGGGAGGTGACGGTGGCGGTGGCTCGTCCTGCGGAAGCAGCAGCGGTCACTCCGGCGGTCACTCCGGCGGTCATTCCGGGGGTCATTCGTGCGGCGGCGGTCACTCCTCGTGCGGTGGCGGCTCCTCGTGCGGTGGCGGGGGCGGATGCGGCGGAGGCAGCTGACACGGGGCAGCTGATCCGTGACCGGGCAGGGCCACACGCCCGGTGCCGGGCCCGTGCGGTTCCGGTGCCCCACAGGTGCCCGGCGGATGAACTCCCGCCGGGCACCTTTTTGTTGGGGCTTTTCGCGAGATACCGGTGAACAGATGAACCGAGAGGCCCCCGAGGGGATGGAAACCGCGTCAAGTTGGGCAAAAACGCTGTGGATGCGGCTTACTTCGTGATTCCCTCGGTTGAGAGAACATCCAGCCCTCGGACCCGAGTTGGACCTGATCGGGCGCTTCCCACCTCCCACGTGCATCACGTCGGAGGCGTCCCCTGTCCATGTGTCCACGCTTGTTTGCGGAGCCGACCCATGCTCACGACCCTCCAGACGGCCTATTCCGACACCCGTGCTGCCGACCTGGCCTGGGCACTGGGGCGCGAACCGCTCCCCGCCCTGGCCGTGCTCGACCTCGATCTCGCCGGTGCCCGACTCCAACTGCGCCTGCTCGGCGCCTCCCACCAGGTGCTCCTGGAGGAGAACCGGGGCACCTGTTCCGAAACCGTCGCGTGCATCCCGGGCGGCAGCACACCGCTGCCGCTCGGTGTCTCCAAGCGGCTCGGGGAGTGGGAGTACGAATTCGCGGCGCGCGTCGAGACACTCTCGGCGGGCTCGTTCGCGGGGCGTGCGCAGGAGCTCCTCGCGCTCGTGACCGACCACCCCCACGGTCTCGCCGGGACGTTCCCCGGCAGCCCGCACGCCTTCACCGCCATGCTCGCCCAGCGGACCGAGGGCCAGGTGCGGTGGCGCACCTGGCATGCGTACCCGCAGGAGGGGCAGCTGGTGGTGACGCGCACCCGAGTGGGAGTGCGGATGCCGGCGGCAGCGCTCTGACGCGGCCCAACTCCGTTGCGGGTGCGCCACTTGCACCCTTGCGGGTGACAGGCGGCCACCTCATCGTGACGTAGCGTTCGCATCATGATCGATCAGCAGGTGTCGCTGCGAGGGGGCGCGGCGCGTCTTCCCGTGCGGCCGAGGACCGGCCGGTGTCTCGTGCTGGCCGCTGTCTTCATCTGTGCTGCCTGCGGCCTGGTCTACGAGCTCGAACTGGTGGCGCTCGCCTCCTACTTGATCGGTGATTCCGTCACCCAGGCGTCCGTCGTGCTCTCCGTGATGGTGTTCGCGATGGGCATCGGCTCGCTCCTCGCGAAACGTTTACGCAGCCGTGCAGCAGTCGGCTTCGGGCTGATCGAGGCAGCGCTCGCACTCGTCGGTGGCTCCTCGGCGGTCGTGCTGTACGCGTCGTTCGCCTGGATCGGGGAGTCGCGGTACGCCCTGGTCGGGTTCTCGCTCACGATCGGCGTCCTGATCGGGGCGGAGATCCCGCTGCTGATGACGCTGATCCAGCGCGTCGACCGACAGGACGCGGGCGGGACCGTCGCGGATCTGTTCGCCGCCGACTACGTGGGTGCGCTGGTCGGCGGGCTCGCGTTCCCCTTTCTGCTGCTGCCGGTGCTGGGACAGCTCACCGGGGCGCTGTTCACCGGCGCGGTCAACGCGGCGGCGGGCGGGGCGCTGGTGCTGTGGGTGTTCCGACGGGACCTCACCCCGCGCTCCCGGTGGCTGCTGATTCTCGTCAACGTGGCCGTGATCGCCGCACTCGCCACCGTCACCGCGCTGGTCGGTGACTTCGAGCGGGCGGCGCGGCGTGCGGTGTACGGGGACGGGGTGCGGGTCGCGGTGCAGACCGGGGTCCAGGAGGTGGTGCTGACGGGGGCGGGCCGCAGCTCCCTGGACCTGTATCTGGACGGGCGGCTGCGGGTCAGCGCACGCGATGAGTACCGCTACCACGAGGCGCTGGTGCACCCGGCGATGAACGGGCCACGCACCCGGGTCCTGATTCTGGGCGGTGGTGACGGTCTCGCCGCCCGGGAGGTGCTGCGCTACCCGGACGTACGCAGCGTCACCCTCGTCGAGCTCGATCCCGGCGTCACCCGGTTGGCCCGTACCGACCGTGCGCTCTCGGCGCTGAACGCCCACGCGTACCGCGATCCGCGGCTGACGGCTGTCAACGCCGATGCCTTCAACTGGCTGCGGGCGGCGCACGGCAGCTACGACGTGGTGATCTCCGATCTGCCCGATCCCGGGATCTCCGTCGGCACGAAGCTCTACTCGGCGGAGTTCTACGGCCTGGTCGCCGAGGCCCTCGCCCCGGGCGGCCGGCTGGTGGTGCACGGGGGCCCGCCGGTGACCCGGCCACGTACGTACTGGACGGTGGAGGCGTCGATGAGGGCGGCGGGCCTGCACACCCGCCCGTACCGGATCAGCGGCAGGCTCTCCGATTTCGCGGCGGGCCCTGACAGGGCCACGCACCGGGCGCAGGCCGGGCAGGGCTGGGGCTTCGTCCTCGCCCGGCCGGTCAGGGCGCCGGTGCTCCGCCTCGCCCCGGGGGCGCCGAGGCTGCGGTCGCTGACGCAGGCCTCGCTGATGCGTGCGGGGCGGGAGGCGGAGAGCGGACGGCTGCGCGGGCTGCCGCCGTCGACGCTGGTGCATCCGCGGTACTGGGAGGACCGGTGAGCCGGACGTCGTACGCCGTACGCCCGGCGGCTTTGCGACGCGGAACCGCTGACGTGATGGCCGGGGCTGAGTAGGCTCGGTTTCCATGGAGCATGAGGTGTTCGTTCCGGTTCCGGTCCCGTCCCTTCGGCGGACGCTGGGAGATCCCGCCCGCGTCGCGCGCTGCGTACCGGGGCTCCAGCAGGACGCCGACGCGTCCGCGGGCCCGCTGTCCGGCCGGCTCAAGGTCCGGGTCGACGGCCACACGATCACGTACCGCGGTGCGTTGCGGCTCACCGTTTCCCCGCAGGACGGCGCGGACGGGATCCTGGTGGCGGGCGAGGGCGTCGAGGCCCGGGGGACCGGTTCGGCGAAGCTGGCTCTGACGATCAGCCTGACGCAGAAGGACGGCGGTACGGCGATCGGGTTCGCGGGTACGGCGAGCGGCGACGGCCGCCTCCTGGAGCTGGACCCGGCGGCGGCGCTCGCGACGGCCCACCGACTGCTGGACCGCTTTGTGCAGCAGTTGGTGACGGAGACGCTGGCGGGCGAGGACCTCGGCGAGGCCGAGCGGTCCGTCGGGGAAGCCGTGGAACAGGCCATCGAGGAGGCGGCCGAGGAGGCCGACGCGACCGGCGCGGCCACCACTCGGAGTACTGCTCCGGAAGCCGCCGACGACACCGACGACACCGACGACGGCGCCACCGCGGACGAGGCATCCTCCACCGAGAACCCCCCGGGCACGGGCTCCGTCTTCGACGCCCCTGTGCCCCCGCCATCGCTCGACCCCGTGGCGGAGGTGGAGTTCACCGTCCCCGACGGCCCCCCGGCCGAGGCCGCGCACGCCAGGCGCACCATGATCGGCCGCAGCGCCGAGGAGGTCGACCACGCGCCGCCGCGCGGCAGGTACGCCCCCGTACCGTCACCCGATTCGACCACCGCGGGCGCCACACTCCGCTGGGTCGCTCCCGCCGCCGCACTCGCGCTCGCCTCCGCCGTCGTGGTGAGCAGGGCGCTGAGGCGGCGGAGGTAGCAGCAGCGCCAGTAATGTCGGTCGGGTGAGTAGCAGCGAGAAGGACGTCCGGCTGTCCGTCGGCGATGCAGAGTTGACCGTGAACCCCGCCAACGGCTGTCGCATCAGCAGTCTGCGGATCGGCGGCACCGAGGTGCTGCGGCAGGGGGAGCGGTACGGCTGCTTCCCGATGGTGCCGTGGTGCGGGCGCACCGAGAACGGGCTCTTCCGCAACGGCGACGTCCCGCACCGGTTGCCGCTGAACTCCCCGCCGCACGCCATCCACGGCACCGGCAGGGACACCGCCTGGCGCACCGCCCGGGTGGGCGAGCAGGAGGCCGCCTTCTACTACGACCTTGCCGACCCCTGGCCGTATCCGGGCCGGGTGACCCAGACCTTCGAGTTGTCCGAGGACTCGCTCACGCTTGCGTTCGGCATCGAGACGTACGGGGATTCGTTCCCGGCGCAGGCCGGCTGGCACCCCTGGTTCCTGCGGGATCTCGGCGGCGGCAAGAACGTGGAGATCGCCTTCGACGCGGCCTGGCAGGAGGAACGTGGCGAGAACCATCTGCCGACCGGCCGCCGCATCCCGCCGCTGCCCGGCCCGTGGGACGACTGCTTCGGGATGCCGGACGGCGTCGATGTGACGCTCACCTGGCCGGAGCGGCTGCAACTGACCGTGAAGAGCCGGGCCGAGTGGGTCGTGATCTACGACGAGCAGGCCGAGGCGGTCTGTGTGGAGCCGCAGTCCGGCCCGCCGAACGGGCTGAACACCGCGCCCCGGTATGTCACCCCGATCGAGCCGCTGGAGATCGCCACGACCTGGAGCTGGCGCAGGCTCTGACCGCGTGGGCGCGGGCCGTGAGACGGGCGCCTTAAGCTCGTAGCCATGACTGACGTACGTGCTGAGCTGCTCCAGCAGATCAAGGACAAGGCCGTGGTACACGGCAAGGTGACCCTCTCCTCGGGTCTTGAGGCCGACTGGTACATCGACCTGCGCCGCATCACGCTGGACGGCAAGGCCGCTCCGATGGTCGGGCAGGTCATGCTCGATGCCACTGCCGAGCTGGACTACGACTGCGTGGGCGGGCTGACGCTGGGCGCCGACCCGGTCGCCACCTCGATGCTGCACGCCTCCGCCGCGCGCGGGCAGGAGCTGGACGCGTTCGTCGTCCGCAAGGCGCAGAAGGCGCACGGGATGCAACGCCGCATCGAGGGCACGGACGTGAAGGGCCGCCGCTGCCTGGTCGTCGAGGACACCTCGACGACCGGCGGTTCGCCGCTGACGGCCGTCGAGGCGGTGCGCGAGGCCGGTGGCGAGGTCGTCGCCGTCGCCACGATCGTTGAGCGGGGTGCGGCTGGGGCCATTGCCGAGGCCGGTCTCCCGTACGTCCACGCCTACACGGTGGCGGACCTCGACCTGGCCTGATTGCCTGGCCTGATTGCTTGGTCCGACCTGCGACTTTCTTCGAGGGCGGACGGTTTCACGTGAAACCGTCCGCCCTCGGCGCATGCCGTCCGCCACCCGGTCCGAACGTTGAGGGACCAGGCCGGGTGGAGCCGGAGCGAGAGTCTGGGAAGATGGGGGCGACGATGACGTCGCCCCCAGGTCAGGGAACCAGCAACGCACACCCGCACATCCCAAGGAGCGGACAGATGCCCATCGCAACCCCCGAGGTCTACGCCGAGATGCTCGACCGGGCGAAGGCAGGCAAGTTCGCCTACCCGGCCATCAACGTGACGTCGACCCAGACCCTGCACGCTGCACTGCGCGGCTTCGCGGAGGCGGAGAGCGACGGCATTGTCCAGATCTCCACCGGTGGGGCGGAGTTCCTGGGCGGCCAGCACAACAAGGACATGGTCACGGGCGCGGTCGCCCTCGCCGAGTTCGCGCACATCGTCGCCGCCAAGTACGACGTCACGGTCGCGCTGCACACCGACCACTGCCCCAAGGACAAGCTGGACGGTTACGTACGTCCGCTGCTCGACATCTCCGCCGAGCGTGTCGCCAAGGGCCAGAACCCGCTGTTCCAGTCCCACATGTGGGACGGCTCGGCCGAGACCCTCGCCGACAACCTGGCCATCGGCCAGGAGCTGCTCGCCAAGGCCGCCGCCGCCAAGATCATTCTTGAGGTCGAGATCACCCCGACCGGTGGCGAGGAGGACGGCGTCACGCACGAGATCAACGACGAGCTGTACACGACCGTCGACGACGCGCTGCGTACCGCCGAGGCGCTCGGCCTGGGCGAGAAGGGCCGCTACCTGCTGGCCGCCTCCTTCGGCAACGTCCACGGCGTCTACAAGCCGGGCAACGTCGTGCTCCGTCCCGAGCTGCTGAAGGACCTCCAGGCCGGCGTCGCCGCCAAGTACGGCAAGACAGCTGGTAGCCAGCCCTTCGACTTCGTCTTCCACGGCGGCTCCGGCTCCACCGAGCAGGAGATCGCCACCGCGCTGGAGAACGGCGTCGTGAAGATGAACCTCGACACCGACACCCAGTACGCCTTCACCCGCCCGATCGTGGACCACGTGTTCCGCAACTACGACGGTGTGCTGAAGGTCGACGGCGAGGTCGGCAACAAGAAGGTCTACGACCCGCGCAGCTGGGGCAAGTCCGCCGAGGCGGGCATGGCCAAGCGCGTCACGGAGGCCTGCGCCAACCTGCGTTCCACCGGCACCAAGCTGAAGTAGCAGCCGGTACGAAGTGTGGCCGTGGGCCCGGTACCCCTGGGGTGCCGGGCCCACGGCATGTCCGAGAGAAGACGGGCCCACGGCATGTCCGAGAGAAGAAGTGAGGGATCCCTGTGAGTTCCAGCACCCGCTATGACTTCGACACCGTCGTCGACCGCCGGGGCACCTGGTGCGTCCAGTGGGACGGGGTCGCGGACCGGTTCGGGGTGGACGGACTGCTGCCGTTCACCATCTCCGACATGGACTTCGAGACCGCACCGGAGGTGCTGAGCGCGCTGCGGGCCCGCCTCGACCACGGGGTGTTCGGCTACACGACCTGGCAGCAGGACGACTTCCGCTCGGCGATAGCCCACTGGTACGCGACCCGGTACGGGACACGGATCGACACCGGGCAGTTGGTGTACGGGCCGTCCGTGCTCAGCCAGCTCTCGCAGCTGCTGCAGATGTGGACGGCCGAGGGCGAGGGCGTGGTCGTCCACGCCCCGACGTACGACGGTTTCCGCAAGGCGATCACCGGGCTCGGGCGCGAGCTGCGGGGTGTGCCGGTGGGAGACACGGCCGCGCTGGAACGCGAGCTCGCCCGCCCCGACAGCAAGGTCCTTCTCGTGTGCTCGCCGCACAACCCGACGGGCCGGGTATGGACGGAGGCCGAACTGAGCGAGATGTCGGCGCTCGCCGTGCGGTACGGGGTCGCGGTGATCAGCGACGAGATCCATGCGGACTTCGTGCACGAGGGGCATGCGCATGTGCCGTGGACGCGGGTCGGGGGCGACGGGCGCTGGGCGGTGATCTCCTCCGCGTCGAAGGCGTTCAACTTCCCGGCGCTGACCGGCTCGTACGGGCTGATCGGCGATCCGGCCGACCGGGCGGAGTTCCTGCGCCGGATGGAGACGGCAGAGGGGCTCGCCTCTCCGGCGGTGCTGTCACTGACCGCGCACATCGCCGCGTACCGGGAGGCCGGGGCGTGGCTGGACGAGGCCCGCGCGTATGTCGCCGGGAATCTGGCACTGGTCGCGAAACGGCTGAACGAGGCGTTCCCGGAACTGGGATGGCAGCCGCCACAGGCCGGCTATCTGGCGTGGATCGATCTGCGCCCGGCGGGCGTCGGCGACGACGAGGCGTTGCAGCGGGTGCTGATCGAGCGCGAGAAGGTCGCGGTGATGCCGGGGGCGGTGTACGGGGCGGAGGGCTTCGTGCGGCTGAACGTCGGGTGTCCGCGGTCCAAGGCGGAGGCGGGCGTGGAGGCACTGATCCGGGCGGTGCGGGCGGTAGCGCCCTGATCAGCGGATGCTCCGGTTGGACGACATGCCACTCCCTCTGCCGGGCCGACGAATCGCACGGAGCATAGTGGGCTGATCACCTGCGGGCGACCACCTTGCGGATCTTCGCGGCGGAGCAGCGAGGGACGGCTGTCCCGCGCCGAGGATCCGGACTGGCCTCGCGGGCGCGGAGCGGGGATGCTGCTCGCATGGGCGAGACACCCGCCGGTGAAATTCGTACCGCCTCCGCACTCGGGCGCTGGGTCATCCTCACCACCGTCCTCGGCTCCAGCATGGCCCTGCTCGACTCCACCGTCATCAACGTCGCCCTGCCCCGCATCGGCAAGGACCTCGGCACCGATCTGGCCGCCCTCCAGTGGACCGTCAACGCCTACATGCTGACCCTCGCCGGGCTGATCCTCCTCGGTGGTGCCCTCGGCGACCGGTACGGCCGGCGGCGGGTCTTCGTCGTCGGAGTCGTCTGGTTCGCCGCCGCGTCCGTGATCTGCGGCATCGCGCCGAACGCCGCCGTCCTGATCGCCGCCCGCGCCCTCCAGGGCATCGGTGGCGCGCTCCTCACACCCGGTTCGCTGGCACTGATCCAGGCGAGCTTCCATCCGGACGACCGGGCCCGCGCGGTCGGACTGTGGTCGGGGCTCGGCGGGGTCGGCGCCGCCATCGGGCCGTTCGTAGGCGGCTGGCTCGTCGACGGGCCCGGCTGGCGATGGGTCTTCCTGCTCAACGTGCCGGTCGCCGCGGTCTGCCTGCCGGTGGCGCTGCGCCACGTACCGGAATCGCGTGACCCCGACGCACACGGGCGCTTCGACGTGCTGGGCGCCGTGCTCGGCGCGCTCGCCCTCGCCCTGGTGACCTACGCGCTGATCGAGGCGCCGGGGCAGGGGGCCTCCGCGGTGGTGATCGGGGCGGCCGTCGGCGGGATCGTCCTCGGGGCGGTGTTCGTGCAGGTGGAGCGGCGGCGGGCGGACCCGATGCTGCCGCCTTCGGTGTTCGCGTCCCGGCAGTTCACCGTCGTCAACATCATCACCCTCTGTGTGTACGCGGCGCTCGGCGGCTACTTCTTCCTCTCCGCGATCCAGCTCCAGGTCGTGGCCGGGTACTCGGCCCTCGGTGCCGGCACGGCCCTGCTGCCCACGACCGTGCTGATGCTGCTCTTCTCGGCCTCCTCCGGCGAACTGGGGCAGCGCATCGGGCCCCGCATTCCGCTCACCGTCGGCCCACTGGTCGCCGCCACCGGAATGCTCCTGATGCTGCGGGTCGGGCCGGGGTCGAACTCCATCTCCGCCTACTTCGCCGATGTGCTCCCCGCGGTCGGTGTGCTCGGCGTCGGACTCGTCACCCTGGTGGCACCGCTCACCGCGACCGTCCTGGCCTCCGTGGACACCGCACGGGCCGGCCTCGCCAGCGGGATCAACAACGCGGCCGCCCGCGCCGCCGGGCTGATCGCGGTGGCCGCGCTGCCGCTGCTCGCCGGGATGGGCCCGGAGGCATACCGGAACGCCGACGAGTTCGCCGCGACGTTCCGGCGGGCCATGCCGATGTGTGCCGGGCTGCTCGTGCTGGGCTCGCTGATCGCCTGGACGACCGTACGCAAGCCCTCCGTCACGGCTGACGAGAAGGAGAAAGCGCGCCCCGAGTGCACGGTGCACTGCGGCGTCGTCGCCCCGCCCCTGGAACCCACGCACGAGGAGGCGGGGAAGCCGGGAGCGGACCGGCCCTCCCCGGGGCGCCCGGGTACTCCCGGCGCGAACTGACCCACCGCACGGCGCCCGAGTACCCCCGGCGCGCATCTGCCAGGCACACTTGAACCCATGTCGATCCACGAGAACCTGCTCGGGGGGCCTCCCCCGACCCACCTGCCCGACGACCCGGAGCCGCGCGAGCTGCTCGCGAACGGCACGGCCCCCGCCGATGTCGCCGCGAAGTACCCGACCTCGTCCCTGGCCTGGGCACAGCTCGCCGACGAGGCGTTCGAGGGCGGCCGCGTCATCGAGTCGTACGCCTACGCCCGCACCGGCTACCACCGCGGCCTCGACGCGCTGCGCAGGGCCGGCTGGAAGGGCCACGGCCCCGTACCGTTCGAGCACGAGCCGAACCGCGGCTTCCTGCGCGCCCTGCACGCCCTGGCGCGGGCCGCCCAGGCGATCGGCGAACAGGCGGAGTACGAGCGCTGCTCGACGTTCCTGCGCGACTCCTCGCCGACCGCCGCCGAGACCCTCGGCTAGAGGCGACCGAGCCCCTCGGCCAGACGTACACGACACCTTGTGACGTTTTGGACCCCGCAGCTGCATCGGTATCTGCGGGGTCTGCGCGCCCCTGCGGGCTCCGTTTAGGATGCGGGCAGGGGACCGGAGCTCCACCACCTCACGGAAGGGGCGGACCGCTACCCGGAAGCTCGTGTCGAGGAGACAGCAATGTCGACGATCCACCCCGACCCCGAAGCCACCGGTGCGCAGACCCCGCACCTCGACTTCGCGGGAACGACTCCGTACGAGGACTATGTCCAGGCGGATGTCCTGACCCATCTCCAGCACCTTCGCTCCGACGATCCGGGCGAAATGGTCTTCCTGGTCACCACCCAGGTCATGGAACTGTGGTTCACCGTCATCGTCCACGAGTGGGAGACCGCCGCGCACGCCCTGCGCGAGGACCGGCTGTCCGTCGCACGCGACGCGCTCAAGCGGTCGGTGCGGGAACTGGAGGCGCTCAACGCCTCCTGGACGCCGCTCGCCCAGCTCACCCCCGCCCAGTTCAACTCCTACCGCGCCGCCCTCGGTGAGGGATCCGGCTTCCAGTCGGCGATGTACCGGCGGATGGAGTTCCTGCTCGGCGACAAGTCCGCTTCCATGCTCGTGCCGCACCGGGGCGCGCCCCGCGTCCACGCCGAGCTGGAGAAGGCGCTCGCCGAACCGAGTCTGTACGACGAGACGCTCGCCCTGCTCGCCCGGCGCGGCCACGCCGTACCGCAGGCCGTGCTCGGCCGGGACCTGACGCAGAAGTACGAGCCGTCCCCCGAGGTCGAGGCCGTCTGGGCGGAGATCTACGCCAACCCCGACCAGCACGACGAGCTGGTCCGGCTCGGCGAGGCGCTCACCGACGTCGGTGAACTGGTGTGGCGCTGGCGCAACGACCATCTCGTCGCCACCCGTCGCGCGATGGGCTCGAAGACCGGGACCGGCGGTTCCGCCGGGGTCGCGTGGCTGGAGAAACGGGCCACGAAGAACGTCTTCCCCGAGCTGTGGACGGCGCGCAGCCATGTCTGAGACCTTCGCCGCGCGGGCCGCGGCACTCGACGCCGCCGACCAGCTCGCCGATCTGCGCAAGCTGTTCACCCTCGACGACACCGTCTACCTCGACGGCAACTCGCTCGGTGCGCTGCCCGCTCACGTACCCGCCCGGGTGCAGGAGGTCCTCACCCGCGAGTGGGGCGAGCTGCGCATCCGGTCCTGGGACGAGAGCGGCTGGTGGACCGCGCCCGAGCGGATCGGCGACCGCATCGCCCCGCTCGTCGGGGCCGCCGCCGGGCAGATCGTCGTCGGCGACTCGACCAGTGTGAACGTCTTCAAGGCCGTCGTCGCCGCGAGCCGGCTGGCGCCGGAGGGCCGCGACGAGATCCTCGTCGACGCGACGACATTTCCCACGGACGGATACATCGCCGCATCCGCGGCCCGGATGACCGGCCACCGGCTCGTCCCGGTCGCCCCCGCCAAGGTGCCGGACGCCCTCGGACCTCGTACCGCGGCCGTCCTGCTCAACCATGTCGACTACCGCACCGGCAGGCTCCACGATCTGCCCGGACTCACCGCCGCCGTGCACGCGGCGGGCGGCCTCGCCGTCTGGGACCTGTGCCACAGCGCGGGCGCCCTGCCCGTCGGCCTCGACGCGCACGGCGTGGACCTCGCGGTCGGCTGCACGTACAAGTACCTGAACGGCGGCCCCGGTTCGCCCGCCTACCTGTACGTCGCCGAGCGCCACCAGGCAGCCTTCGACTCGCCCCTGCCGGGGTGGACGTCGCACGCCGACCCGTTCGGCATGACACCCGGGTACGCCCCGGCGGACGGTGCCGTACGGGGCCGGGTCGGCACCCCCGACATCCTCTCCATGCTTGCGCTCGAAGCTTCGTTGGACGTGTGGAACGGGGTGTCGATCGAGGCGGTACGGGCCAAGTCCCTGGCGCTGACGGACTTCTTCCTGGAGTGCGTCGCCGAGCATGTGCCCGAGGGCCGGGTCACCTCCGTCACCCCGGCCGCGCACGCGGAGCGCGGCAGCCAGGTCGCGCTGCGGTGCGAGGACGCGGAACCGGTGATGAGCGCGCTCATCGCGCGGGGTGTCGTCGGGGATCTGCGGCGGCCGGACGTGCTGCGGTTCGGGTTCACGCCGCTGTACGTGGGGTTCGCGGACGTGGAACGGGCGGCGCGCGTACTGGGTGAGGTGCTGAAGCCATAGCAGCGGGGGCCCAGGGGCCCCCGCATGATCTGTCGGCGGGGACGGGAACGTTCCGTACTGGTACCGTCCCCGCAGGTCAGGCCAGTTGGGCTGTTGGGTTGTTGAGCTGTTGGGCTCAGATACAGGACGGTTGGAGCAGCATGTCGGATTCTGCCGCGCGTGATCGTGACGCAGCCGAGACCGAGTCGGCACTCTCGCATCCACCGGTCGCCCCCGATGCATCGGCCGCCTACGGCAACCACCCCGACCAGGTGATCGACTTCTACGCCCCGCGCGACGGCCGGGCCGGTGCGCCCGTCGTGGTCGTCATGCACGGCGGGGCGTGGCGGGCGCCGTACGACCGGCAGCACATGTCGCCGTTCGCGGACTTCCTGGCCCGGCGCGGTTTCGCCGTCGCCAGCGTCGAGTACCGGCGCGGCAGCGAGATCCCGCAGCAGCGGGGTTCCGGTCCGGTCGCGGGCCGTTGGCCGGAGACCTTCGACGACGTCGCCGCGGCGATGGACGCACTGCCGGCGCTGCTGGCCCGGGAACTCCCGCAGGCCGACGCCCGGCGGATCGTCGTCACCGGGCACTCCGCCGGCGGGCAGCTCGCCCTGTGGGCCGCCGCCCGGCACGTACTGCCCGAGGGCTCGCCGTGGCGGCTGCCCGCGCCGCCGCCGCTGCGGGGCGTCGTCGCCCTCGCGCCGATCGCCGACTTCACCACGGCCGTCGAGCTGAATGTGTGCTCGGGGGCGGTCGGTCAGTTCCTCGGTCGCGAGGAGGACTTCGAGGCGCGGGCCCCGCACGCCGACCCGGCCGTGCTGCTGCCCACCGGGATCGCGACCACGGTGGTGCAGGGCACCACCGACGTCGATGTGCCGCAGGCCGTCTCGGAGGCGTTCGTCGATGCGGCGGCGAAGGCGGGGGAGACGGTGGGCCTGACCCTGCTGCCCGACGCCGGTCACTACCCGCTGATCGACCCGGCCAGCGACGCGTGCGCGGTGGTGGCGGAGGAGCTCACCCAGCTCGCCTGGTGAGCGGGCGGTCCGGCGCCGGTGGGGCCCCGTAGTACTTGCGACGGACGACGCAGGATCCGTATCGCTGCTGACGACCCCGGCCGATCCGGCCCCTACCGTGGAAACGTGACCGAGACCAAGAGCAGAAGCCCCGAGTTCCGACTGGCCGCAGGGGCGTTGGGCGGCCTGCGGCAGGACCTTTTCCGCAACGCCTTCGAGTACCGTCCGCTGGAGCGGATGCGGACCGACGGGCCACTGCTGCGACAGCTGCCGGAGCGGATGCGTGAGCGTGCCGCCTGGACACCCCACGCGCTGGTCGGGGTTGCCGCACTGCTCACGTCCTTCATGGGCCTCGTCTCGGCGGACTCCTACGGTCTGCGTTCCGTGGTCGACCTCGTCCTGATCGTGCTGCTCCCTGTGGGCTCCGTACTGATGACGCTGGTCAGGCCGGTCGGCGCGTTCTGGATCTCGCTGGCGCTCACCCCGTTCGTGGCGGTCGCCAGCGGTAGTTCCTGGCCATGGGCGCCGAGCACCTTCGTCTCGCATCTGACGGTGCTGGTCGTGGTCGCGGCCCGGACCCGGCCCCGTACCGCCGCCTGGATGTGGGGTCTCACCGTGGTGTTCGGCGCCGTGCTGGAGAACTTCGGCGGCTGGCGCCCCACCTCGACCACCGCCGTCTTTGCCATGGCCTCCGCGTTCGCGCTGCTGGTGGTGGCCGTGGTGCAGATCCGTCGCGACGCGGAGCGCGAGGTCACCGTGCAGCGCACCGTGACCGCTGTCGAACGCGACCGGCGCACACTGCTGGAGGAGCGCACCACCATCGCCCGTGAGCTGCACGACGTGGTCGCCCACCACATGTCGGTCGTCGCGATCCAGGCCGAGGCCGCCCCGTACCGGGTGGAGAATCCGCCGCCCGAGCTGGAGCAGGCCTTCGTCACGATCCGGGAGAACGCGGTCGCCGCCCTCACCGAACTGCGCCGGGTGCTCGGCGTCGTGCGGGCCGAGGACTACCAGGCGCCGGACGCCCCGCAGCCCACCCTCGCCCAGCTCGACGGGCTCCTGGCCAATGTGCGCGAGGCCGGCCTGGAGACGGAGAAGACGGTCACCGGCGCGATATGTGAACTGCCGCAGGGTGTCGAGCTGTCGGCGTACCGGATCATTCAGGAGGCCCTCAGCAACACACTGCGGCACGCACCGGGCGCCACCGCCAAGGTGGAGATCGGCTATGTGCTGGGCGGACTCGGTCTGCGCGTCGTCAACGGGCCGCCGACCGGTCCGGTCAAGCCCTCGCCGGGGGCCGGTCACGGGATCACGGGGATGCGGGAGCGGGTCGCGATGCTGAACGGCGACATGACGGCCGCGGCGACGGAGGAGGGCGGTTACGAGATCACCGCGTTCATCCCCGTCCAACCCACCTGCGACACGGACGAGCCGAACGGGACGCACAAGTCGAACGAGTCGCACAAGGCGCAGGCGGAACTGGGGGAGAAGGCATGACCATCCCCACCGCCCCGGCCATCCGGGTGCTGATCGTCGACGACCAGATGATGGTCCGCGAGGGCTTCTCGGTGCTGCTCAACGCCATGCCGGGGATCGAGGTCGTCGGCGAGGCCGTCGACGGCCGGCAGGCCATCGCGCAGGTCGCGGCACTACGCCCCGACGTGGTGCTGATGGACATCCGGATGCCGGAACTCAACGGCATCGAGGCCACCCGCGAGATCATCGCCGCCGATGCGGACGCCAAGGTACTGGTACTGACCACCTTCGACCTCGACGAGTACGTGTACCAGGCGCTGCGCGCCGGGGCGTCCGGCTTCCTCCTCAAGGACGCCTCCGCCCGCCAACTCGCCGACGGAGTAAGGGTGGTGGCCGCCGGCGAGGCGTTGCTCGCCCCGACCGTCACCAAGCGGCTGATCAATGAGTTCTCGAAGCTCGCCGAGACCCCGCGCCTGCCCGCCTTCGCCCGGATCGGCGACCTCACGGAGCGCGAGACGGAGGTGCTCGTCCTCATCGCGCAGGGCCGGTCCAACGCCGAGATCGCCTCGCATCTGGTGGTGGCCGAGTCCACCATCAAGACGCATGTGAGCCGCATCCTGGTGAAGCTGGGGCTGCGCGACCGCACGCAGGCGGCGGTCTTCGCGTACGAGGCCCGGCTGGTCACGCCGTCCTGAGGAGTCCGGGGAGTCCGGGTAGTCCGGGCACTGGTCGGCGACGGGGCCCGGGGTGGGGGTCGTCGGGACCCAGGGGTGGGTGGCCGTCGGGACCCAGGGGTGGGCGGCTGTCGGGACCCAGGGGCGGCTGGTCGGCGGCCGTCGGGTCCGGTTAGCGTCCGTATATGCACCCGATGTCCTCACGTTCCGCGGCCGACGCCCCCTTCGCCCTCTTCGACCCCTGGTCCCCGGCGTTCGTCGCCGACCCGTACCCGGCCTACGCCGCGCTGCGTGCAGCCGGCCGGGTGCACTACTTCGAGCCGACCGACCAGTGGCTCGTCCCGCACCACTTTGATGTGTCCGCGCTGCTGCGCGACCGCCGCCTGGGCCGTACGTATCTGCACCGCTTCACCCACGAGGAGTTCGGCCGCACGCCGCCGCCCGCGGAGCACGAGCCCTTCCACACCCTCAACGGCCAGGGGCTCCTCGACCTGGAGGCCCCCGACCACACCCGGATCCGGCGCCTGGTCTCCAAGGCGTTCACTCCGCGTACGGTCGAGCAGCTCGTCCCGACCGTGCGGCGGCTGGCTGCCGGGCTGGTCGACTCGTTCGTCGAGGCGGGCGGCGGCGATCTGCTGACGGCCGTCGCCGAACCGCTGCCCGTGGCCGTCATCGCCGAGATGCTCGGCATCCCGGAGTCCGACCGTGCCCCGCTGCGGCCCTGGTCGGCGGCGATCTGCGGAATGTTTGAACTGAACCCGTCCGACGACACCGCCCGTGCCGCCGTCCGCGCCTCGCTCGACTTCTCCGCGTATCTGCGCGAGCTGATCAAGGAGCGGCGCAAGAACCCCGGTACGGATCTGATCTCCGCGCTCATCGCCGCCCACGACGAGGGGGAGCGGCTGAGCGAGCAGGAGATGATCTCCACCTGTGTGCTGCTGCTCAACGCGGGCCACGAGGCGACCGTCAACACCACGGTGAACGGCTGGTGGACGCTGCTGCGCCACCCCGAGCAGCTGGCCGCCCTGCGCACCGACCACGGGCTGCTGCCGACGGCGATCGAGGAACTGATGCGGTACGACACTCCGCTGCAGATGTTCGAGCGCTGGGTCCTCGACGACATCGAGATCGACGGCACAGTCATTCCGCGCGGCTCCGAGGTGGCCCTGCTCTTCGGCTCCGCCAACCGCGACCCGGCCCGCTTCCCGGCCCCGGACACCCTGGACCTGGCCCGCCGGGAGAACCCCCACATCACCTTCGGCGCCGGCATCCACTTCTGCCTGGGCGCCCCGCTGGCCCGGGTCGAACTGGCCGCTTCCTTCGGTGAGTTGCTGCGTCGCGCCCCGAACCTGCGACTGGTGGCCGAGCCGGAGTGGAACCCGGGCTATGTGATCAGGGGCCTGAAGGAACTGCGCGTCGAGCTGTGACGGGGTGAGCAGGGGGCGGGCCGGGCAAGGTGCGGGCCGGAATTCAGCACCCCGGTCCGCAGCTCAGTGGCGGTCCTTCCAGTACGTCGAACGCCACCCCGAAGCCGGCAATGGCCGCCAGGAGCGCTGCCGCCCCGAGTGCCTGCCGCCACTTCCCCTGCACGAGAGCGAAGAGCGCGAGCCCGGCCGTTATGCCGCCGAGAGTCATGACCGGGAGGCCGAGCAGGAGCACGTTCCACTCCGACTCGCCTTCGAAGCCGCCGAAGATCCCGTGCCGGCCGTAGGGGGCCCAGGCGAGCATCCCGGCGGCCCCGCCGGCGGCGGCGACCATGCATCCGGCGACCCCGCGGATGGCTTCGCGTCGGTTGTCCATGAGGGGAGTGACGACGGTGCGCCACGGGGAGGTTGCACCAAGGGTGTCCCCGCCCTCGCGTCACGTCAGGACATCGCGTCGCCGCAACGCCGCCAGCCCGGCTCCCACCAGCACCACCGCGGTCGCGGTGAGCGCCAGCACCGGGCCCCATTCCATCCCCGTACCCCCCGGCAGCTTCGGCAGATGCGTGAACGGTGATACGTCCATCACCGGCTGCGGCAGATCGATGGCGGGCCCGATCCACCCCAGCGCCAGGCAGATCCCGGCCACGCCCCAGGACGCCACCGCCGCCTTCGGGAGCGCCCCGTACAGCAGGACCGCCACTGCGCCCAGCAGCCAGATCGCCGGCAACTGCGCCAGCGATGCACCCAGTACGGCCGGGAGTTCGTGGCCGTAGCCGACGGCCAGGCCGAGGCCGCCGACCGCCATGATCAGAGCGGCGCCGCCGAAGGCGATGGCCAGATGACCGGCCGCCCACCCGATCCGGCTCACCCCGCCCGCCAGCACCGGTTCGGCGCGCCCGGCGGTCTCCTCGCCGTGCAGCCGCAGCACCGTCGCGACGATGTACAGCGCAGCGACCATCCCGAGCATCGAGACCATCGCCGCGAGGAACGCGTCGGTCAGCCCGGACTGTCCGCCCATCCGCTCGAAGATCTCCTGCGTCTTCGCGTTGTCGCCGACGAGATCCGCCGCCCCACCGGTCAGCCCGCCGAAGACGACACCGACCACGGCGAAGGACAGCGTCCACCCGATCAGTGAACCGCGCTGGAGCCGCAGCGCAAGACCGAACGCCGTGGAGATCCGCCCCTGCGCGGGCCCGGGCCGGGTCGCCAGGAAGCTCATGCCGACATCGCGCCGCCCCGCCAGGGTGTACGCGAGGGCGGCCTGGATCGCGACGGCCGCCGCGATGACGAGCAGCACCCACCAGCGCTCGTCCGCGTACGCGCGCACGTTCTCCGCCCAGCCGATGGGGGAGAGCCAGGTCAGTACGGACGAGCCGTCGTCCGTCGCCGAGTCGCCCGCCGCCTTCAGTACGAACGCGGCACCGATCACCGCCGCCGTGAGTCCCTTCGCGAGCCGTGCGCTCTCGGTGAACTGTGCGGCGATCGCGGCGGTGCAGGCGAACAGCATGCCGATCCCGGCGATCGCCAGCGCGAGCGCCACCGCTCCGGCGCCGCCCCCGCCGGACCCGGCCATACCGGCCGTGATCACCAGCGCCAGCGCGGCGTTGGCGATCATCGCGGCGAGCAGTGCGGCGGTCAGCGGGGCACGGCGGCCCACCATGGCGGAGGAGAGCATCTCCTGACGGCCGGTCTCCTCTTCCTCCCGGGTGTGCCGGATGACGACGATCAGGCTCATCACGGCCGCCAGCGCTCCGCCGAAGCCGACCATCCGCCAGCTGACGAGCCCGCCGACGGAGTCGTTGAAGACCGGTCCGTACAGCGCCCGGAGCGAGCTGTTGGCGTTCATCGACGTGGCGAGCTCGGCGCGCCGGGCGGCCGTGTCGTACAACGAGGCGAAGGACTTCCCGACGGAGGAGAAGGAAGCGCCGAGCACGATCACCCAGATCGGCATCATGATCCGGTCGCGCCGCAGCGCGAGCCTCAGCAGGGGCCGGGTGCCGGCGAGCTGCCCGGTGGCGGACCCGGTCCGGCGTCCCGCGCCGGCCGGTGCGGTCATGGTCACGGCAGTCATCGCGCCGCCACCCCCACACCCTCGCCGCTGTCCGTCGTGCCGGCCGTGCCTGCTGCGTCGGTCGCGTAGTGACGCAGGAAGAGCTCCTCCAGCGTGGGCGGGGTGCTGGTCAGCGTCCGTACCCCCGATGCGGAGAGCGACTTGAGGACCGCGTCCAGCTTGTCCGTGTCGACCTGGAGCGTGACCCGCAGGCCCTGGACGTCGAGATCATGGACGCCGGGCAGATGCGCGAGCCCGTTGGGGGCACCGGCCAGCTCGGCGCTGATGTTCGTACGGGTCAGATGGCGCATGTCCGCCAGCGAACCCGTCTCCACCGTCTGCCCCTGGCGGATGATGCTGACCCGGTCGCAGAGCGATTCGACCTCGCTGAGGATGTGACTGGACAGCAGGATCGTCCGCCCGCGCGCACGTTCCTCGGCGACGCAGTCCTGGAAGACCTCCTCCATCAGCGGATCGAGACCGCTCGTCGGCTCGTCCAGGATCAGCAGATCCACATCGGAGGCGAACGCGGCGACGAGGGCGACCTTCTGCCGGTTCCCCTTGGAGTACGTACGGCCCTTCTTCGTCGGGTCGAGCTCGAACCGTTCGACGAGGTCGGCGCGCCGGGTCCGGTCGAGGCCGCCGCGCAGCCGCCCGTACAGATCGATCACCTCGCCGCCGGAGAGGTTGCGCCACAGCGTGACGTCACCCGGGACGTACGCCACCCGCCGGTGGAGCTCGACCGCGTCGTTCCACGGGTCGCGGCCGAGCAGCTGGGCGGCGCCGGAGTCGGCCCGCAGCAGCCCCAGCAGCACCCGGATGGTGGTGGACTTCCCGGACCCGTTGGGCCCCAGGAAGCCGTGGACCTCACCGGTCTCGACCGTGAGGTCGAGGCCGTCCAGTGCGTGCGTCCGGCCGAACGACTTGTGCAGCCCGGCCACCGTGATTGCCTTCGTCATGTTTTTTGAAGGTACGCTACTTTCATAAATTTGTGAAGTTAAGGAAGCGTATAAAGTTGGGGGCGCGGCGGGGGCCGGGGAATCAGGGGAGACGATCGGGTCATGACCAGCGAAGGCGAACAGAACATGCGCGACGAGCGTGACGCGGAGGCCGTGTCGCGGTTCGTGGAGCGGTTCGCGTCCGACATGACCGAGGCGGGGATGCAGCGGATGGCGTCCCGTGTCTTCGCCGCGCTCCTCGCGGACGACGACGGGTCGATGACGTCCGCCGAGCTCGCCGTGGCGCTGCAGATCAGCCCGGCGGCCGTGTCCGGTGCGGTCAATTACCTCACGCAGGTCAGCATGATCGGCCGCGAGCGCGACCCCGGCTCGCGCCGGGACCGCTATCGCCTGCACAACGAGGTCTGGTACACCACGTTCACCCAGCGTGACCGGGTGATCACCCGCTGGGAGAACACCCTCAAGGACGGCGCCCGCACCCTGGGCGAGCACACCCCGGCCGGCGCCCGGCTCGCCGAGACCGCGGCGTTCTTCGAGTTCGTGCAGTCGGAGCTGAGCGGCATGATGGACCGCTGGCGCGAGCACCGCAAGACGCTCGACCTACCGACGGCCGACGGCCGCAGCGACGCCTGACGGCCCCGCACGGCGGACAGTCCGGGTGATGCGCACAGACCTGGGGCGGACGCGGGGGCGGTTCGGGCGACCCCGGCCGCGCTGGACCTGCCGGGGACGGCGGGGGCGCTGGAGCGGCAGCGGGCATCGGGCCTGGCGCTGGTTCGGTGGCGGCGCCGTGGGGCTGTGCTCGGCGGTGTTCTCCGCAGTGTTTGTCATGGAGGTCCGTGTTCGACATCTCCAGTCCCACCCTTCCGCCCGGCCCGCCCGGCCCGCCCGGAGGCTATCCCTCGCCCACCGGCAGCATCAGCCCCCAGGCCCCCGCCCGTACCGTCCAGGTCCTCGTCCGGACCGGGCCGCCGACCTGTATGTCCGCGTGGTAGCGGAAGTCGGCGCCCGAGACCGTGACGGCCTTCGCCTCCGCCGTGACCGGTTCGGACACCGGAGTGCGGATCACCACCTCCGCGAGGCCCCCGTCGCCGCCCTGCGAGGTCACCGTCACCGACTCGACCGGGCGGTCCAGATCGTTCAGCAGGACGCCGTCCGCCTCGACGCGCAGCCGGTGCGTTCGCGGCGGGGCGGGGGGCGTCGACGGGGTGGGGCGCACCAGGGTGCGGACCAGCGTGCGGCAGGTGTCCCAGACCGCCGTGACCCCCGTATGGGCGGCCACCGCGCCCGGCAGTGCGCTCAGGGCCGGGATGTGCAGGGTGCCCAGGACGACGCCGTCGCTGTCGTCGACCAGCAGGTCGAGCCTGCGCACGGCACCGTCCAGCGCGGTGCGCGCCGCCGCCACCGCGCCCGGAGGCACGCCGAGCGAATGGGCGAGTTCCAGCGCGGCCGCGGCGCCGACCGGGATCAGCGAGAGCGCGGCCTGGGCCGGCTCCCGCTCCCGGTGCAGCTGGGACACGGCCCGCCGCAGCGCCCGGTCGTCGCCGACCACCACCGGCCGCCGACTGCCCCGGCGGGACAAGGCCCGCGCGAACTCCTCGGGCCCGTCGGGCAGACAGATCTTGGCGTGCGAACCGGCGCTGAGCACGTCCTTCGCGATACGGACGGACTCGCCGTCGGTCCGGCGGGCTACCGGGTCGATGACCACCAGCAGCTGGTGCGCACCGTCGCCGGGTGGCTGGGCAGCCGACACCTCGGTCCTTCCTCGGGTAGCATCTTGGTGCAAGAGCCCCTTGCGCTATTGCGCCAGGGGCTTCGTCTATTCCGGGGCACCCGGTTCGACGGTTCAGGCCTTGTCGTACATCGTCGTACGGCATGTACGACGTTTACGTACGCCCCCTGACCTTGGACATGCCCCGCCCGGAAGGGGTGTACGCCTGTGCCCGCACTTGTGCTGCTCGGTGCTCAGTGGGGTGACGAGGGCAAGGGAAAGGCCACCGACCTCCTCGGTGGATCCGTGGACTATGTGGTGCGTTACCAAGGCGGCAACAATGCCGGCCACACGGTGGTCGTCGGTGACCAGAAGTACGCACTTCATCTCCTCCCCTCCGGAATCCTTTCGCCGGGGTGTACCCCGGTCATCGGAAACGGTGTCGTCGTCGACCCGGCCGTCCTGCTCTCCGAGCTGAGTGGGCTGAACGATCGCGGCGTGGACACGTCCAAGCTGCTGATCAGCGGTAATGCCCATTTGATCACCCCGTACAACGTCACGGTCGACAAGGTGACGGAACGGTTCCTCGGCAAGCGCAAGATCGGCACGACCGGCCGGGGTATCGGCCCGACGTACGCCGACAAGATCAACCGTGTGGGCATCCGCGTCCAGGACCTCTACGACGAGTCGATCCTGGAGCAGAAGGTCGAGGCGGCCCTGGAGCAGAAGAACCAGCTCCTCGCCAAGGTCTTCAACCGCCGCGCCATCGAGTCCGGCAAGATCGTCGAGGAGATGCTCCAGTACGCGGAGCAGATCAAGCCGTATGTCGCCGACACGACGCTGGTCCTGAACAACGCCATCGACGCGGGCAAGGTCGTCCTCTTCGAGGGCGGTCAGGGCACGCTGCTCGACGTCGACCACGGCACGTACCCCTTCGTCACCTCGTCGAACCCGACCGCGGGCGGCGCCTGCACCGGTGCCGGCGTGGGCCCGACGAAGATCAGCCGGGTGATCGGCATCCTCAAGGCGTACACCACCCGCGTCGGGGCCGGCCCGTTCCCGACGGAGCTGTTCGACGAGGACGGCGAGGCGCTGCGCCGGATCGGTGGCGAGCGCGGTGTCACCACCGGCCGCGACCGTCGTTGCGGCTGGTTCGACGCGGTCATCGCGCGGTACGCGACCCGGGTCAACGGTCTCACCGACTTCTTCCTCACCAAGCTGGACGTGCTGACCGGCTGGGAGCAGATCCCGGTGTGCGTCGCGTACGAGATCGACGGCCAGCGCGTCGAGGAGCTCCCGTACAGCCAGACCGACTTCCACCACGCGAAGCCGGTCTACGAGATGCTGCCGGGCTGGTCCGAGGACATCACGAAGGCCAAGACCTTCGCTGATCTGCCGAAGAACGCGCAGGCGTACGTGAAGGCGCTGGAGGACATGTCCGGCGCCCCGATCTCCGCGATCGGTGTCGGCCCCGGCCGCACCGAGACCATCGAGATCAACTCCTTCCTGTAGGAGTTTCCGCAGGAGCGGCGAACGCGCCGAGAGGGCCGGGACGGTGAGTCCCGGCCCTCTCGGTGTCCGGTCAGTCCTCGCCGCAGATCCGCGGCCCCTTCGGTGTCGCGCACGGCAGATGTCCGTGGGTACGGATCACGTCCTGGCCGTTACCCCGGCTCAGATGGCCCAGGCAGCTGGAGGCCGGGGAGTCGGCGGGCGGCCGGCCGTAGGCGTACTCGATCTCCCGGTACGGGTACATGCCGGAGCCGATCGTGTCGACGGACGGGACGGTGGAGTCGATGGCGAGCTGGTGCGCTCCCGACAGTTTGGTCCCGGCGCGCAGTTCGCTGTAACCGATCGCGCTGTCGAGCCGGCCGACGGTGGCCATGACCTGTTCACCGTCGAGCCGGCCGACGGTGGCCAGGACCTGTTCGGTGGAGTCGAGTTCGCAGCGCAGGACCCGGGCCTGTGGAGCAGCCCGCGGCGCCGTGGCGTCCGGCCGTCAGCAGTACAGCCGGGAGCCCGGCGCCGTGCCGAGGATGCCGGTGATCCGCTCGTACGTGGCGGATGCGGTCCGGAGTGCTCAGCGGAAGGCCGCGGCATTGCGTTCGGCCCACACGGCGAACGTGCCCGCCGCCCGGCCCAGGACGCGCTCGGCGTCGGGGCTCACCCGCTGCTCCTCCTCGGTGGGTCCGCCCAGGATGGCCAGCGTGCCCTCGACCACGGGAAGCGGCATGAACCGCGCCATCAGCGTGTGGGCCTCTTCTCGGGTCTGCTCGGTGAACCGCACCGGTTCGCCCAGCGCGGCCGCGATCGCCGTCGCCCGCTCGCGCGGGGTGGTCGGCGCGGGACCGGTCAGGGTGTATGTGGCGCCCGCGTGAGCGTCCTCGCGCAGGACGGCGGCGGCGACCGCGGCCACGTCGGCCGGGTCGATGAAGGGCAGACCGACGTCACCGAACGGCGCTGCGGCCTCCCGCCGAGTACGGATCGACTCGGCCCACGCGAGGGCGTTGGTGTCCATCCCGCCCGACCGCAGGACCGTCCAGTCGAGCCCGGACTCCCGCACGGCCGCCTCGAACAGAAGCGGATGCCGGTACGCCTTCGGACGGGTTCCGGCACCCTGCGAGGACAGCAGCACCACCTTGCGCACCCCGGCGGTTTTCGCCACCTCGAGAATGCCGTGCGGGTCGTCGCCCGCCACCAGCAGGAACAGCGCCTCCGCCCCGTCGAACGCGACCCGCAGACCGGCCGGCTCGGCCAGGTCGGCAGCCGTCGCCCGAACCCCCGGCGGCATATCGGCGTCGGTGATGTGCCGGGCCACTGCCGTCACCGGCACCCCGGCATCGGTAAGCATCCGCACCAGCGCCCGCCCGACGTTCCCGGTCGCACCTGTCACCACGATCATGCCGGTCTCCCTCGTTGACAATGAGTCGGTGAGTTAGTTAGTCGACTCACTTAGTTCGTTGACGGGGACGCTAGCACAGCCGGACCGGTCGCTGTCTATAGTTAGTCGGGTGACTGACTCAATGGATTCCCGGCGCCCTCGGGCGAAGGCCGCCGACAAGCGGCAGCGGCTGATGGCGGCCGCCGCCCGGGTCCTGTACGAGCAGGGCGTGGAACGTACGACCATCGCGGACATCGCCCAGGCCGCCGACGTCCCGGCGGGCAACGTGTACTACTACTTCAAGACCAAGGGTGAGCTGGTCGAGGCCGCCCTCTCCGAACACACCAGGCGCCTGGAAGCCCTCACCGGCCGCCTCGATCAACTCACCGATCCGCGCGAACGCCTGAAGGGCCTCGTGGATGCGTGGGTCGGGCAGCGCGACACCGCGGCCCGTTACGGCTGCCCGACCGGCACCCTCGCGGTCGAGCTGGACAAGCGCGCCGAGGGCGGTCTCGACCTGTCGGTCGGTCAGGTCATCCGCCGTCTGCTGGACTGGGTGGAGCAGCAGTTCCGTGAGATTGGGGTGGCCGACCCCGAGGGTCTCTCGCTGACGTTCGTCGGTGCCTACCAGGGCATGTCGCTGCTCTCCAGCGCTCTGCGCGATCCGGAGATCATGACCCGCGAGGGTGCCCGCCTCGTCCACTGGCTCGACACGCTGACCTGACGCGGATGGATGGGCCCAAGTGCCGCCGGTCGCCGACCGGCCGGCCGGTCCGGCGTTCCGCATGCTGGACGGGCCCGAAGGTTTTTTCTTCGGGTCCGTCCGCGTTGCGGCATGTGATCCGGATGAACTCCTTCCGGAATTCCTCCTGTTGAGGGCGGGTCCGGCGGCACAAATGTGCTGTGGGCCTGCCTGTGAACGCTCTTTCGGGAAGGTTTCCCGGTCATGGTCTAGACCTTGACAGGTTCAGACCAGCGGCGCTTGAGTGACCGTCACCCCCCCCATGGCGGCGCACCGTCCAGCTCGGTGCGCCGCACCGAAGGAGTGATCACGTGATCAGACGCATCATGGGCCTGCTGGCCGCGCTGGGCGCGGTCGCCGCGATGGTCGTCGTTCTCCCTGCCACCACCGCGGCGGCGGCCGACTGCGCGGCGCCCTGGAATTCCTCGTCCGTCTACACCGGCGGCGGATCGGCCTCCTACAACGGGCACAACTGGACCGCCAAGTGGTGGACCCAGAACGAGACCCCCGGCAGCTTCGACGTCTGGGCGGACCAGGGCAGTTGCGGCGGTGGAGGCGGAACGGACCCGGGCACCCCGTCCGGCTTCGTCGTCAGCGAGGCGCAGTTCAACCAGATGTTCCCGAACCGGAATCCGTTCTACACGTACAGCGGACTGACCGCGGCCCTGAGCGCCTACCCGGGCTTCGCGAACAGCGGCAGCGACACCGTCAAGCGCCAGGAGGCGGCAGCGTTCCTCGCCAACGTCAGCCACGAGACGGGCGGTCTGGTGTACGTGGTCGAGCAGAACACGGCCAACTACCCGCACTACTGCGACAGCAGTCAGCCCTATGGCTGCCCGGCCGGCCAGTCCGCGTACTACGGCCGCGGCCCGATCCAGCTCAGCTGGAACTTCAACTACAAGGCCGCCGGTGACGCTCTCGGTATCGATCTGCTGGGCAACCCGTACCTGGTCGAGCAGAACGCCTCGGTCGCCTGGAAGACCGGTCTCTGGTACTGGAACACCCAGAACGGCCCCGGCACCATGACCGCCCACAACGCCATGGTGAACGGTGCCGGATTCGGCGAGACCATCCGCTCCATCAACGGTTCCCTGGAGTGCAACGGCGGCAACCCCGCCCAGGTCCAGAGCCGTATCGACCGCTACCGGGCATTCGTATCGATCCTCGGCACCACCCCTGGCTCCAACCTGAGCTGCTGACCCGCAGTCCGTAGATCCGCAGTCCGTACGCAGTCCATGGATACACAGTCCGTAGATCCGCGGTATGCGGATCCGTAGCTGTGGGTCCCCCACCCGACGGGGGCGTGCCCGGCCCCGGCCGGACGCGCCCCCGTTTCGGTTCACCGGGCGGCGTCCGCTCCCGCGACGTCCAGGGCCCGGAAGGCCAGCCACAGGTCGTGACGAGCACTCGGCGTCTGCAGCAACGCGCGCTGAAGAATCGACTCGAGCCGCGCGAGGCGTTTACGGGCCCCCGGCACCGAGATGCCCAACGCGGCGGCCGTCGGGCCCAGTTGGGCCTCGCACTCCAGCCAGGTGCGGAGCGTTGTCCGCGGGTCGGCGGTGGCCCGGGAAGAGCGGGACGCGGTGAGCGGGTGCAGCTGATGGGCCGCCCATTCCTGGACGGCCGGGCCGCGCAGGATGTCGTCCAGCCGGTGGGGCGGCGCAGGCTTTGCCCCGGCCGGGCTGACCGTCCGGGGCAGGGTTGGCGTGGCGCGGATGCGCAGGGCCAGGTCGAGGGCGGCCTGATCGGCGACCCGGTTCAGGTCGACACCGAGCAGCTTGCCGATCAGCCGGAGCCGCGCGGCCAGTGTGTTCCGGTGGATCTTCAGATGCTGGGTCGCGAGCGAGGAGAACGCGAGCCAGGAGGAGAGGGTCGCCGCGAGCTCCTGGCTGCCCGGGTCATGACTGCGCCGCGGCAGATGCGTGAGCAACGGGTTCAGCAGCGCATCCGCCCACTGCGCGCCGGCCGCACCGACGACCAGAGCGGCCTCCTGCGCCGAGCCGAAGCGGGCATGCCGGGTGGGCAGCCCGCGGGCCACGGCCAGGGCATGGAACGCCTGGCGGTATCCGGTCGCCGTGTCGGACAGCGGTACGTCCTCGCTCGCCCCCACGACACACTCGTCCACCACGTCGGCGACCCGGAGGCCGAGCTGCTGTTCGGCCGCGTCCGGGCCCGCCGGTACGACGAGGATCAGATGGCGTGCGTACACCGGACACCGCACGATCCAGGACCGGCCGCCGGAGAGTTCCGCGCAGATCCGTGCCACCTCGTCCCGGCGCCCGCCCGGGCATTCCACGACGCACACCCGGACGGGGTCGGGCAGTGTGGGCTTCAGAGCACCCGCCACCTGATGCGCGATGGACAACTGGCCGGTCATGAGCAGATGCAGCACCGCTTCCCGGTTGCGGGACTCCGCGAGGTCCACGCGGCGGCGCTTGCGTTCCACGGTCTCCGCGGCCCAGCACATGGCCAGCGGCAACGCCACGTCGGAGAGAAGCGTGACGAGTCCGTCCGGCAGCGGGCGCGGGGCGACGACGGCCAGGACCGGGGGCGAGACGTTCGGCGGGCCGTCCAGCGGGAACAGCAAAGCGGTGTGCGGCCCCCTGTCGAACGAGAAGGAGTGTGCGCCGAGTGACGCCAGTTCCCGCACGCCCTCGGTGGCCAGCGCGGCGGCCTCGACGCCCGTACGGTCCGGGGTCCGGGTCACGCCGTGCAGAACGGTGCCGTCACCGTCGAGCAGTCCGGCCCAGCCCTCCGCCCGGCCGGACACCCAGCGCAGGAGCTCCTGCGATCCGCCGGATCGGGCCAGCCGGTACATCCGCAATACGTCGTCGGCCCGTTCCCGCGCGCGCACGCGTCCTCCGCTTCCGTGTTCCTGTGCCTTGTGCTCATGCCAAAAAACCGGAGTGCAGCGTATCGGTCCGGCTGTGCGGACTGTTACCTCTGGCGGCCCACACGGTGCGAACTGAATCTTTCTGTCGCGTACCCGAAGTCCTAGAGTCCGAACCCGGTCGCGGGGCCCTTCGAGGGAGGGGCACGGGGACGGGGACGGCGGCAGCGGCTCACGGGGGTGGCCGCTGTCGTCGGCCGCGACCGTCCTTCTTTCTCCCGTTGTCAGTGGTGGCCCCTAGTGTCGGCTCACGATCACGACCACGATCAGAGACGACCGGGAGAGGCCGCCGCCATGGAGTTCCGCATTGAGCGCAGCGCACTGACCGACGCCGTGGCCTGGGCGGCCCGGGTGCTGCCCACGCGCTCGCCCGTTCCTGTGCTGGGCGGGCTGCTGTTGGAGGCATCCGACGGCCGGCTGGTCATCTCGGGCCTCGACTACGAGGCGTCCGCGTGCATCGAGGTGGAGGCGGAGACCGTACGGGCCGGGAAGGCGCTGGTCATGGGCCGTCGGCTGCTCGATGTCTGCCGAGTGCTTCCCGAGGGGGCGGTGCAGTGCGCGGTCGAGGGCTCACGGTTCTCGCTGACGAGTGACAGTGCCCGGTTCGGACTCTCGGTGCTGCCGTTCGACGACTATCCGGCGCTGCCGTCGCTGCCGGAGGTGCTCGGTGCGGTGGACGCGGAGGAGTTCGCCGCGGCCGTCGCCCATGTCACGGTGGCGGCGGGCCGGGACGACACGCTGCCGATCCTGACCGGTATCCGGCTGGCGCTCGACGGCGACACGATGACGCTCGCCGCCACGGACCGCTACCGGTTCGCGGTACGCACGCTCCTCTGGAAGCCCGGGAAGGACGGCGTCTCGGCCGATGTCGTGGTCTCCGCCCGCAGGCTGACCGAGATCGCCCGCTCCTTCGGCCGGGCCGGAATGGTCCAACTCGCGCTGGACGGTGGTTCGGCCGGTTTCGAACTGGCCGGGATGCGCACCACGGTGCGTCTGTTCGACGGCCGACTGCCGCGCCACGACAAGCTGTTCGCCATGGTGGATCCCGTCTCCGCGGTGACGGACCGGGCACCCCTGGTCGAGGCCGTCAAACGCGTAGCCGTGGTCGCGGAGGGCGGCAGCCCGCTCCAACTGACGTTCTGCGGTGACTCGGTGCTGCTGCAGGCGGGTTACGAGGACGATGTCGCCTTCCAGCGTCTTCCGGCCGTTCTCGACGGCACCGATGAGCTGACGGTCGCCTTCAACCCCTCGTATCTCATGGACGCACTGGCCTCGTTCGACGCGCCCGTGATCCGGTTCGAGCTGTTGGGCCCCGGCCAGCGTGCGATGGTCACCGGGTGGACGTCCCGGGAGGACGCGGCGGAAGAAGCGTCGCACTCCGCTCACCAGCACCTGCTGATGTCGGCGAAGCCGCTGGTCTAGGACGAAGTCGGCTGGTCCGGAGCGATGGGCCCGGGGCGGTCGCTCGGCAGAATCAACTCCCATGAACTCCGTGCAGTGGAGCACCCATACGGTCGAGATCTGCGGTGATGTCGTGACCAAGCGGTACCTGAAGGGGGACGTGCGGGCGCTTCTCGACCGGGAGTGGCGGGCGCTCACCCTGCTGGCCGCCCATGCACCGGGCCTCGCCCCCGCACCGATCGCCGTTGATCGCGAGGCCGTTTTGCCAACGGTGGTGATGTCACGCGTGCCCGGGGTTCCGTTGCGGGGAACTCCGGTGGACGCGGGGCGGATGGTGGCGATGGCCGAGACGCTCGACGCGCTGTACGGGGCGGTCCCGTACGACCGTCTTGCCGGGGTGCCGGTGCGTCCGGACCACCGGGCCGGGCTGATCGCGCGGCTGCGCATCCGGCACGGCCAGGGACCACGACCGGCTGCCGGAACGGCGGTGCGTGCGGCACTGCGCGAAGGCATGGCCTGGCTGGACCGGTCGGGCCATGCCTTCGCGCCGGACGTCCCCGGCACACCGGTCTTCGGCCCCGGTGACGGGAACCTCGCCAACTACATCTGGGACGTGGACGACTCCCGGATCCGGGTGGTCGACTTCGAGGACTCCGGCCGCAGCGACCGCGCCTTCGAACTCGCGGAGATCACCGAGCATGTCTCCGGCTGGATCGACGGCGGCCTTGATGCCACGGCCTTTCTCGCTTGTTCGACCTGACCCCCGAGGAGCACACCCATCTGCGGGAGTGCCGTCGTCTGCTGGCGCTGACCTGGTTGTTCATCCTTTCGTTCGAGGACCCCGCGCACCGCAGGAACCCGCCGGGTACGGCTGAGCGGCAGGCGGGCCGACTGCGTGAGTTGCTGGGCTGACCGGCGGGGGCAGCAGGACGTGTGGCGTGCCGGCTCATGGCGGGGTGGCGGCGCAGGGGCAGTCCGGGGCGGTGCCGAGGCACATGTGCAGTGTGGCGCGGAGCCGGGCGTCGAGTTGCGAGCGTTCGGAGTCCGTGTGGGGTTCCTCCGGCGGTGTGAGGGCGAAGGGGGCCGCGACGGTGAGCAGGACGTCCGGCAGCCGGTACATGTGCGGAATCGTCCGCGCCAACGGTCCCGGAAACAGGCCGCCCAGCCAGTACCTGGCCCGCCCGTGCAACCGTGTGTCCATATCGAGCAGGGCGCTCCGCAGCAGGTCCGGGTCGGTCCGCACGGTCGCCCGGGTCACGGGGTGCTCGCGTGTCATCCGGGCGGCACGAACGATCTGCTCGGCGACCCGGCACAGGCCCTCCTGCTCGGAGCGCAGGTCGCTCGCGACGAACAGGACGCGTTGCAGCTCGCTCTCGGCGGACTCGCGGACGAGCACATTGCGATCGGGCCAGTTGCGATAGAGCAACTGGCGATCGGTGTCGGCGATGCGTGCCGCGAGGGCCATGTTCATTCTGCGGGGCCCGTGTTCGGCCATGCTCTGCAGCACGGCGGAGTAGATCAGGCTCTGTGACGGTGGTGCCTTGTACGAAGAACGTGGACGCATGGGGCGAGCCTGGCGCAGGAACCGGTCCGTGCGGGCGGCTTCACCCCGCTCCCACCCGTAGGGGTTGTTGCACAACGTGACAGGTATGGGGGTGAGTGTCATGTTGTACGGACGGGGTAGCCGGCGCGGGGTCGGTCGGTTGCGGCGGTAGGTGTCGGCGCGAACGTGACAGGTGGAGGGGGAGGTGTCACGTTGCGCGGAAGGGGTGCTGTTGCGGGAGGGCGGGCATGGGTGCGGGGCCGGGCAACCTGCCCGGCCCCGCACGCGTACCGGCCGCTCGTCGGCCTGTCTGCCCGGTTACTTCGTGAAGATGAAGTACTTCCAGGAGCCATTGGTGTTCGAGTTCACGGTGTCGCCCGAGGTGCCGTTCACGTACGAGGCACGGACGCGCATCCGGTAGCCCGTGTCATGGGTGCCGGTGAGCGTCACGATGGACTTGCCGTTGGTGCCGAGCTTGAAGTACTGCGAGCCCGCGTCGTACCACTTGCCCTGGTAGTAGAACTGCAGGGACAGCTTGTGGGACCGGTTCTTGTAGTAGCTCATCGTCGTGGTGAAGAGCGGGTTGGTCTTCTTGTGGAAGTACGCGTACGACGTGGAGCCGATCTTGGCCGTCTTGTACTGCTTGGAGACGGAGGTCGAGACCCTCACCTTGGCGTACGCCGTGGACGTGACCGTCTTGGAGGCGTACCGGCCGTCACCCTTGAAGACGGCGGTGACGGTGGTGTCCCTGGTCATGTCGACCGTGGTGGACAGATTGCCCTTGGAGTTGACCTTGCCGGTCTTCACCAGCTTCTTGGGCTTGTCCGGACCGAACGGGTCCACCCACAGCTCGACGGTGCGGTTCTTGTACGTCGTGCCGAGGTGCGCGGTGAACGAGACGTCGGTGCCGTAGGAGTACAGCGCCTTGTTGCGGTTCAGGGTCAGCGAGGTGGCCGCCCGGGAGACGGCGACCTTGTCGGAACCCGACGCCGCGGAGTGGGCGGCGTCGCCCGCGTACGACACCTTGTAGGTGACCTGGCCGCCCGCGGTCGGGGTGTCGGTGAAGGAGAAGCTGCCGTCCGACTTCAGCGTCACCGCGGGAAGCGTCTTGCCCTTGGGCGACTCGATGTCGGTGCGCGTCACCGTGGCCTTGGCGCCCACCGGGAATACGCCCTCGGACTTCACCCTGCCGGTGACGGTGAGCTTCTTGCCGCGCTCCGACTTCGCCGGGGCGTTGACCGTGACGGTGGTCGCGGACTTGACGGCGTCGGTGAGCACCCGCAGCGAGCGGACGCCGTAGCTGTTCACGGTGACGGCGAACAGCCGGCTGGTGTCCGGCGCCCAGGCCAGGCCCGCATCCTCCAGGGTGTCCGCACCGCTGCTGTTCCCGGTGTTGGGGAAGTCGTACGTCCGGACCGGCTTGGTGGTGACACCGGGCTTGTAGACGTAGACGTCCGGGTCGTACCAGGCGAACGATCCGGCGGCGACCATGCCGTTCGGAGCGATGTCGACCGCATTGGGGTACGAGGTGGACGGATACGCGATCTGCGGCGTGAGGTCCGTCGCGCTGTACGCCTGGTGAAGGTACGGAGCGGCGCTGGCCACCACGACCTGCTTGCCGTCCGGCGTCAGCGCGAGGTCGCGCAGATTGCCCCCGTCCGTGGACCGGAACGCGGTGCGTGTGGCCGTGCCCGAGGACACGTCGTACACGGCCAGATACGTCGGGCTCTGGGTCTCGATACCGGCGGCCAGCGTGTCCGGCGCACCGGGCGTCGATGCCAGGGTCGGGGCCGCGTACCAGGTGCCGTTCGTCTCGTGGTCCAGGGTGACGACCGGCTCGGCGCCGGACAGGTCGAGCGAACCGATGTGGCCCGAGCCGCCCCCGCCGTACCCGAACCAGAGCTTCCCGCCCGCCAGCGCCGGGAACTTCGGGTCGGTGCCGTTGCCGGTCGCGTAGCGCGCGGACTCCTTGAGAGCGGCGGTGTCGATCGTGACGATGGCGTCGGCGCCCGGCACGGCCGCGTACAACGTGCCGGAATCGGCGGAGAGTTCGAGACCGGTCACGCCCGGCAGAGACGAGATCGTGGCGACGACCGAGCCGTTGTAGTCGGCGACGAGGACCTTGCCGCCGGTCGGGTCACTGATGAAGACCCGCTGGTGCACACCGTCCGCGACGATGTCGCCGACCGACGCGGCGGGGAGGATCCTGCTGGAGTCGGCGGCGGCCGGGTTCGCCGCACCGCCGACCAGAACCACGGAACTGAAGAGGACCGCGAGCGAGGTCGCGGCCGAGATTCTGCGCGTACGCAAAATGATGTCTACCCCCACGGTAAAAGAGGGCCACGTGGCACCCGGAGATGAGAGAGGGGCGCGGCCCAGGAACGCAGGGTATGGCATGGCGTCCACATCACGTACACATTTGCGGGCCGGGACGTCCCCGACCCCGTCAACCGTCAGTTCGCCCAGATGAGGAACGTCGACCAGGCGTCGGGAGCGATCGCGAAGGTGGGGCCCTCGGGCACCTTGGAGTCCCGGACGTGGACGGCGTGGGGGCAGGCGGCGACCTCGATGCACTCGCCGCCGCTGCCGCTGCTGTACGAGGACTTGCGCCAGTCGAAGGCCACCTCGATGCATTCGCCGCCGCTGTCGCTGCTGTAGCTGGACTTGAACCACCGCAGGGTGTTGCTCATTCCTCTACTCCTGCCAACCGCTCGATGAGGTCCAGCGATTCACGAGGACCCATGGCCTGTGATCGGATCTTCGCATAGCGCTGGGCGTATGTACTCACCTTTGCCGGGTCGCTGATCAGCAGACTCTCGTCCTGGGGCTCCAGGTACACGAGGTGTTCGTGTTGCGGAGTCTCCACCAGGGTCATTCCGCCGCGATCACCTGCATACTCTCCGAACTTTCCGCAGTCCAGTGCCAGCACGTTGAGCGTGACGTTACGACGGCGGGCACACTCTGCGAGGTGCCGCATTTGCGCTCTCATGATGGCCGCATTGCCGATGACCCGGGTGAGCACCGACTCTTCAAGGATCAGCTCGATCATGGGCAGCGGCTCCCGGTCGAACAGCACCTTGCGGACCATGCGGCCTTCCACCAGCTGTTTCACCCGCTGTTCCGACAGCGGAGGGTAGCTGCCGCTGATCAGCGCCTGTGCGTAGTCCTCCGTCTGGAAGAGGCCGTGCACAATCGGCGTCGAGTACAGATGGAGACTCAGCGCCGCCTGCTCAAGAGGTGCGTGCGGCTTGAACTGCGGCGGATACGCCTCCATCCGCATGTAGATCCTCGCCTGCTCGAACAGGCCCATGCCGTCCCCGAGTGCGCGCTCCAGACCCGCCAGCATCTCGTCACTGGCGGGTTGCGCGCACGTCTCCATCGCGCTCACAGCCGCCGCCGAGAAGCCGATTTCCTTGCCGAGCTGCTCCTGGGTCAACTTCTTCCGGATGCGGGCCTTTTTGGCGACGTCGGCCACCAGCTTTGCCGTCGGACTCGCCATCTCTTTGTTTTCCGCTCGCGCCATTGCGATCCCTTTTCGACTCAACCGGTCTCAACCGGTCACTACCCGGCCCCGCTGAACTCAACTGAGTTTCAGGGGAGTTCGCGCAGGTCAACGGGTGTGCGACGCCCCTCGTCAGTCAAGGGAAACGCTAGCCAACCGGGGACAGACTGGTCCCGTGAATGCGCCGAAAAGTGAACTGAACCTTGAATGGATTCCGGCTTCCGGATTTCAACTCCGCAAAGCCGGCGTGCAATTCGACGCCGTGCGCGTGGACGGTGACGAAGGACGGCAGCTCGCTCTCCTGATGGAGACGATCATCGGCGGCGAGCCGGGGCCCGTCATCACCGAGGCGAACGGGCGGCGGGCGGTGTACTTCCTCGTCCCGGCAGGAAGCACCGTGCGCAAGTCCTGGCCGGCCGGGGTGACCACGCTGAACGCGGCGGTGGGCCGTATCAGTTACGTGCCGATCCCCGCCCTGACCGGTCGTACATGGCCGCTGGCGTGGCACTTTCCGCCGACGGCACCGGACCGGTTCGTCCACACCTTGCTGCTGCTGAACGCGGCGTCCGCCCTGCTGGGCTGATCAGTCGGCCTTGGTGTACGTGAGCTGCTCGCCGGTGTCCGAGTTCTCGCGGCGCAGGGAGCCGTCCGGGAGCAGGGTGAGCGTGGTGGGTTTGCCCGCGGTGCAGGACGACATGGGTTCGCCGACGACGACCGTGGAGGGGCCGACCTCCACGGGGCCGGCCGGGGAGGGCTCCGCGGTCAGGTCCGCCCGGAAGACGCAGTGGTAGGAGCCGCCGCCGTCGAGCGGGCCATCCGCGGTGAGGGTGAGAACGGTCTGGCCGACCGTGCCCTGCTGGACGACGAGTTCCCGGGTGGAGCGGCCCGAGGGGTTGTCGATGGAGCCCGACCAGTTGCCCAGATAGCCGGCGGGTATGGGGCCGTCGCTGTTCTTCTTTTCGTCGGAGGGGGAGGAGTCCGCCTCGGGGGACGACGGATCGTCGGTGACGGGGGAGTCCGTGGAGGAAGGGGACGGGGCGTGCTTCTCGCCGTCGCTGTTCATGAACGCGTAGACCGAGCCGCCCGCACCTATCGCCACGAGTACGGCGACGGCGACGAGCGCGATCGTCGAACCGGTTCTGCGGCGGGCGGGCGGGTTCGGGCTGCGGGACAGGGGTGGGGTAGGTGGGCCCGTACGAGGGCGTGGGACCGGAACCGGGGGGCTGCGGCGCCTGCTGCTGCGGTGCCGCGGGGTACCCGTATCCATACGGCTGCCCCTGGCCGGGATGCGGCTGGGCGGGCATCGACGGGTAGCCGTACGCGGGTGTGGGTGTGGGTGTGGGTGTGGGCGTGGGTGCGGGTGCCTGGCTGGGAGGCGGTGTGGCAGTGGTCACCGCGGGCATGGCCTGGACCCCACCGGGCAGCTGCTGAGCGGGCGGTTTCGTCGCCGGTGGCGCCGCGTCCTGCAGTTCGGTCGGGGCCGCAGGGTCCACCGGGTCCTCGCAGTCCAGCAACTCCACCGCGTGGCGGCCCAGTTGAGCGAGGAGTGCGCCCGGCAGCCACGGTTCGTTCGGTTCGTCCTCCGTCAGCCGCTCCAGGATCGCGTCTGTCGTCGGCCGGGCCTCCGGGGCCTTGTGGAGGCAGTCCCGGACGAGGTCCACCAGGTCCACCGGCACACCGGTCAGGTCGGGTTCCTCCTGCGCGATCCGGAACATCAGCGCATGAGCCTCGCTGTCCGCCCCGCCGAACGGAAGCCGGCCGGTCGACGCGTACGCCAGCACCGAGCCGAGACAGAACACGTCGCACGCCGGGGTCACCCGCTCACCCCGCACCTGCTCGGGCGCCATGAAGCCGGGCGAACCGATCAGCGCCCCGGTGCGGGTGAGGCCGCCGTCGGTGACGGTGTCGAGTGCCCGGGCTATGCCGAAGTCGATGACGCGTGGACCGTCGATCGTCAGCAGGATGTTGGAAGGCTTGAGGTCGCGGTGGATGAGCCCGGCGGAGTGGATGGCCCGGAGCGCGTGGGTCAGCCCGGTGCCCAGGATCTGGACCGAACGCTCGGGCAGGGGGCCGTACACCCCGGGCGCCCGCCCGCCCGACGCGCCCGCGCGGCCGGAGACGGTGGCCTGGAGGGAGGGCCCGGCGACATACCCGGTCGCGACCCAGGGCACGGCGGCCTCGGTGTCGGCGTCCAGCACGGGGGCCGTCCAGGCGGAGCCGACCTGGCGGGCGGCGTGCACTTCCTGGCGGAAGCGGTCGCGGAACTCCTGCTGCTCGGCGAGCTCACCGCGTACCAGCTTGATCGCGACGGTGCGGCCGCGGTCCGACCGGGCCAGATAGACCTGGCCCATGCCGCCGGCGCCGAGCCGGCCCAGCAGCCGGTACGCGCCGATGGAGCGCGGATCCTGTGGCGTCAGGCTCTGCATGGCGCTGACACGTCCTTCCCCCGGGATTGAACTGACCGTGCCTGGCGTGGCTCGCTCGATCATAGGGATCCACGCAGCGCGTGGCCGGGCCGGTTGCGGCTTCGGCCGGAACGCGCGCAAGACCCGCCTTGGGAGGGGCGGGTCTTCGGGGCACGGAGGCGGGGCGAAGGTGTGCCTACGCCTCGGCGACGGCATCCATGGCGGCGGACAGCCGCTCCAACACCCGTACGGTCTCCGCGAATTGCTCCTCGCCCAGCTCGGCGGCGAGCCGGGCGGCGAGCGCGGCGTGGCCGGGATCGATGCGCCGGACCGCGGCGCGCCCCTCGTCGGTGGGGCGCAGCAGCTTGGCGCGGCGGTGGGCGGGGTTGGGCGCGTACTCGGCGAGGCCCTTGCCGACCAGCAGGTCGGCGACGCGCTGCACGCCCTGCCGGGTCATGCCCATGACGCGGGCGATCCCGGAGGCGGGCAGGGGCTCGCGGAGCACGGCCCCGAGGACCTGCCACCAGGAGGCGGTGAGTCCGGCGGGCTTGGCCAATCGCTCCGAGACGGAGAGGAATTGGCCACTGAGCCGGAAGACGCCGAGCGCGGTACGGCTCAGCAGTTCCCCGTTCGCGGGCTCCGGGGCGGTGGGTTGCTGGTTCGCGGGTTCCTGGCTCATGAGTCGGCGTTCAGGATCTCGTAGGCGGCCAGGTCCGAGTCGTGGAACAGCCGGTACCAGGCGTCGAGCTTCTCGCCCTCGTACACCCCGAGCCGTGCGAAGACCTCGCGGGCGAACGCGACCGGTTCGGTCGGCCCGGCCGTGATGAGGTCGCCGTCCGTCACCGCGTCCGCGTCGACGTAACGCTCGCCGCCCTTGTACCCCGTGGCGGCGAGGTAGAAGGAGACCGCGCTCGTGTGCGCGCGGTCGTCGAGCAGACCCTCGCGGGCCAGGCCCGCCGTCGCACCGCAGATCGCGGCGACCGGCACCCCGGCGTCCAGGAAGCCGCGCGCCGCCCGGGCGAAGGGGGCGAGCGTGTCACCGGTGTCCCAGAGCCCGGCGCCGGGGAGCACCAGGAGCGCGCTGTCCTCGGGGCGCAGGTCCGCGAGCGCGAGGTCGGGCAGGATGCGCAGCCCGCCCATGGTGGTGACGGGGCCGGTGGTGGGGCCGACCGTCCGTACGGTGAAGCCGGCCTGCGCGAGATGGGCGGTGGTGTGCCCCGTCTCCCAGTCGGCGAGGGTGTCGTACACGGCCAGGTGCACGGTCCTGCGGATGTCGGTCATGACGCCTCCTCGGCGGAACTGTCCCGTCGGCCTCGCTCTCCGACGACGGCCACGAGTGACCGTCGAGAGCACGCCAACATGCTGTCATTATGACAGCTTGCTGTCAATTCATTCCGGCGGTCCGGCCGTGTGCCGACCCCGTGTGCCGACAACCCGACACCCTGCCCACCAAAGCGCCCCACGCCATACAAGGTGGCCATGTCGGGCCGCTCCCGGCGCGACCTACGCTCTCCGCATGACCCCTCATGCCCCGCATGCCCCGCATGTCGACCCCGCTGCCGGCGCGGCCGTGAAGGCCGCCGACCGCGCGCACGTGTTCCACTCCTGGTCCGCCCAGGGTCTGATCGACCCGCTCGCCGTCGCCGGCGCCGAGGGGGCGTACTTCTGGGACTACGACGGCAACCGCTACCTGGACTTCACCAGTGGCCTCGTCTACACCAACATCGGCTACCAGCACCCCACCGTCGTCGCCGCGATCCAGGAGCAGGCGGGCAAGCTCGCCACCTTCGCCCCCGCGTTCGCGATCGAGGCGCGTTCCGAGGCCGCACGCCTCATCGCCGAGCGCACCCCCGGTGACCTGGACAAGATCTTCTTCACCAACGGCGGCGCGGAGGCCGTCGAGAACGCCGTCCGGATGGCCCGGCTGCACACCGGCCGTACGAAGGTGCTCTCCGCCTACCGCTCGTACCACGGCGCCACCTCCACCGCGATCAACCTGACCGGTGACCCGCGCCGCTGGCCGTCCGACAACGGTTCGGCGGGCGTCGTCCGCTTCTGGGCCCCGTTCCTCTACCGCTCGCCGTTCTACGCCGAGACCGAGGCCGAGGAGTGCGCCCGCGCGCTCCAGCACCTGGAGGACACCCTCGCCTTCGAGGGCCCCGCCACCATCGCCGCGATCATTCTGGAGACGATCCCCGGCACGGCGGGCATCATGACGCCGCCGCCCGGCTATCTCGCGGGCGTACGCGAGATCTGCGACCGGTACGGAATCGTCTTCGTCCTCGACGAGGTGATGGCCGGCTTCGGGCGCACCGGCAAGTGGTTCGCCGCCGACCATTTCGACGTGGTGCCGGACCTGATGACGTTCGCCAAGGGCGTCAACTCCGGTTACGTGCCGCTCGGCGGCGTCGCCATCTCCGCCGAGATCGCCGCCACCTTCGAGACCCGCCCCTACCCGGGCGGACTGACCTACTCCGGTCACCCGCTGGCCTGCGCCGCCGCTGTCGCCACCATTCACGTGATGGAGGACGAGAAGGTCATCGAGAACGCCGCCCACATCGGCGAGAAGGTCCTCGGCCCCGGCCTGCGCGAGCTCGCCGAACGCCACCCGTCGGTCGGCGAGGTCCGCGGCCTCGGCGCGTTCTGGGCGCTGGACCTGGTCCGCAACAGGGAGACCCGCGAGCCGCTGGTCCCGTACAACGCGGCGGGCGAGGCCAACGCGGCCATGGCGGCCTTCGGCGCGGCGGTGAAGAAGAACGGCCTGTGGCCCTTCATCAACATGAACCGCACCCACGCCGTTCCGGCCTGCAACGTCACCGAGGCCGAGGCCAAGGAGGGCCTCGCCGCTCTCGACGTGGCGCTGTCGGTCGCGGACGAGTACACCGTGTAGCGCGGGCCCGCGCAGCCCAGCAGTGCGGCGCCCCTCCCCTGCCCGGATCCGGGCACGACCCTGGCTTAAGGTGACCCAAGCCGGAAAAGGGGAGGGGGCGCCATGCGCGAGAGCGGAGCTGTGACCCGCAGTACGCTGCGGCAGCAGATCGCGGACGCGCTGCGTGACGAAGTGCTTGCCGGGCGTTTGCAACCGGGACGGGAGTTCACCGTCAAGCAGATCGCCGAGCAGTACGGTGTCTCGGCGACGCCGGTACGCGAGGCGCTCTTCGATCTCTCCGCGCAGGGCCTGCTCGAATCGGATCAGCACCGCGGCTTCCGGGTGCGTGAGTTCACCGTCGCCGACTACCGGTCGATGGTCGAGGCCCGCACCCTGGTCATGGACGGAGTCATCCGCGGCATCTACCACGGGCCCTCGCTGTCGCCCGCGTACCCGGACTGCCTGGTCTCCGTACGCCGCAGGGCCCAGGAGGCCGCACGGGCGGCGCAGGGTGGCGACCTCGACATCCTCATCGGCTACGACCTGCGTTTCTGGCGCGAGTTGGGCGCGCTCGTGGGCAACACGTACATCAACGATTTCCTGCACCGGCTGCGCGTCCAGGCCTGGGTGTTCGCGGTGCCGTACCTGCGCCATGACGCGGGCGCCCGGGACTGGCTCTGGCACGGCCATCCGGAACTGGTCGCGGCGGTCACGCTCGGCAGCCACGACGCGGTGCGCGCGGTGATTGACGACTTCAACGCACACGCGCTGAGCTGGGCGGACCGGCTCGCGGCCGGAAACCCCTCGCACCTGGGCCACGGCCCGCAGCCGACCGGGCAGACATCGCCCTCCGGGTCGCCGGAGCCGGGGCCCCCGACGCGCTGACCGCACGTCAGGAGCCGGAGCCCCCGACCGCACTGACCGCAGGTCAGGAGCCACAGCACCCAGGGGCCGACCGCGTCGGCCGGGGCCGCGGGCCACGACCGGCCCCTACCCGTAACCACCGGCCACTGTGCGCGATGAGCCCGCCGCATTACGCTGTCCCGACCGTTGTGAATATTTTGATGCGCACCCGTGGGAGAGCGAGACTTCGTGGCCTGTGACCTGTGGCTGGTCCCCCTCGTCGATGTGCTGTGCCACAGCCCCGACAACCCGTTCGCCGAAGAGATAGCCGTCTACGACAAGGCACTGGGTGAGGCCGGACTGCCGCCCGTCCCCGTGTACGCCTACATGCCGGGCCTGACCGGCGAAGTCGCCCCGGTCGCGGGCTTCGACTACGACGCACTGCACTTCCTGCGCCGCGCCTATCTGCTCCAGCTCAGCGGCCTCGCGGTCACGCCCGTCGACGAACTGGGCGGGGACTACGAGCAGTTGCTGGAGATGTTCGAGGCGACGGCCCAGCAGTCCCACCTGGTCTGGCACTACGACCATGCGGGGGCGTACGTCCCGCTGGACTTCGCCGTCCCGCTCTCCAACGACGACCTGCTGGCGGGCGGCGGCCCGCTCGGCTCCGCGCACGGGCTGCTGCGGGAGCTGGAGTTCGTCGCCTGGTCCATCGGCATCGACCCGGCGAACCCGCCGGCCGCCCCGCTGCCGCCCGCCGCACCGACCTCCCTGGAGGAGCCGGCGGCCCCGATTCCGTACGACGACAGTCCGTTCGCCCGTGAGCGGCACGTCTGGCTGGGCCTGCACGCGGCGGCCACCCGCAGCCTCGCCCAAGGCTCCATGATCATTTTCAGCTGAGCAGATGCCGGTGCCGGTACAGGTACCAGCACCGGCATCACGGAAGCCACGCGCCTTTGGTGTCACCGCGGTGGGATCACCGGGGGGACTCCGGGGGCCGCTGCCGCGGCATGTTCGGCCGGGCCATCGTCTGCATCGGGAACCGTCCCTGCGGCGCCCCCTGGTCCGTACGGCCGCCGCCCCCGCTGCCCGACGACAGTGCCTGCATCCCCATCGGCGCGGGCCCGGCCCGGAACTCCACCATCCAGTCCGCGGTCTCGGTCCGTACGAGCTCCGTGATGTCCTCCGAGAACCGCCGCAGCACCCCCAGACACCGCTCGGCGGCCTCGCTGGCCGTGCCCTCGGTCGGCCCGAGCACCTCCCGCACGCACTCCGACGCCCAGTCGAACTGCAGCACCTGAAGGCGCCGCTGCACGGCCTGGGCGGTGGCGAGGTTTCTTATCCAGCCCGAGGTCAGGCCGAAGTACCGGTCGCACGCCATGCACGCGGCGCCCAGCAGCAGCGACAGATAACCCCAGCCCGCCGCCCCGTCCAGCGTCCCGGTGAGATCGAGCAACGGCAGCGCGGCGCCCGCCACCGCCCCGGCCGCCGTACCGATCCGCAGCGCCCTGGCCCCGCGCCGCTTCCACACCCGGTCGCGCAGATACCAGCCGGCGGTGTGCAGCGCATCGGCCTCGACCCAGCGGTACAGCTCGTCGAGGCGTTCGGCGGGTTCGCCCCAGTCGCCGAGCGGGAACGGCGTGCCGGTCAGATCCCGGCCCCGGCCGCCCCGGCCGCGTGCGCCGGAGCCCGAGCCGGTCGAACCGGGCTCGTTGCGGGGCGGCCCTTCGGGCTGCATCTCCGGCTGACTCACCGGGGTACTCCTCTGCATTCTGCGTAGCGACGCCTGATGGTGGCGGTGTGTTCGACGGTGGGCTGATGACTGCTCTCCGGCGTGGCCGACTGTCCCGCGTACGTAACCTTGCGTGACGAGCGGTGCGCCTGTGTGTCCTGAGCGCATGCCCTTCCTACCGCCGAATGGTGGGCCGTGGGGTCGAAATCGCGGTATCCCCGGGTGTGCAGGGCCTGTGATCAGGTATAGGAGTCTCGCCGACACTGCTTGAAACTCACTCGAAAGAGTTGCTCGCCAGTGGGTGGGGCGCGCTGCGCGGCGACCACGTAGGCTCGGCGTACCGAAACATTTTGTCGTCGAATTGCCAGGAGTGACCGTGATTCCCGGTGGTGGTCAGCCCAATATGCAGCAGTTGCTGCAGCAGGCCCAGAAGATGCAGCAGGATCTCGCCGCGGCCCAGGAGGAATTGGCCAGGACCGAGGTCGGGGGTCAGGCGGGAGGCGGTCTGGTGAAGGCGACCGTGACCGGCTCCGGCGAGCTCCGTGCCCTGGTGATCGACCCCGAGGCCGTCGACCCGGAGGACACCGAGACGCTCGCGGACCTCGTCGTAGCCGCAGTCCAGGCAGCGAACGAGAACGCGCAGCAGCTCCAGCAGCAGAAGCTGGGCCCGCTGGCCCAGGGCCTGGGCGGCATGCCCGGCCTTCCCTTCTGACGCTTCCGACGCTTCTGATCCCGCAGATCTCTTCTGACCTGCGATCCGAACTCGTAAGTTGTATTCATAGCTCAATCCAGGAAGGCGTTCCGTTGTACGAAGGCGTGGTTCAGGACCTCATCGACGAGTTGGGCAGACTGCCCGGCGTCGGTCCCAAGAGCGCGCAGCGGATCGCTTTCCACATCCTGCAGGCCGAGCCGACCGATGTGCGCCGCCTTGCCCATGCCCTCCTGGAGGTCAAGGACAAGGTCCGGTTCTGCTCGGTCTGCGGCAATGTCGCCCAGCAGGAACAGTGCAACATCTGCCGCGACGCGCGCCGCGACCAGACGGTCATCTGTGTGGTCGAGGAGCCGAAGGATGTCGTCGCGATCGAGCGGACCCGTGAGTTCCGGGGCCGGTACCACGTGCTCGGCGGCGCGATCAGCCCGATCGAGGGCGTTGGTCCCGACGATCTGCGCATCCGCGAGCTGCTGGCCCGTCTCGCCGACGGCTCGATCACGGAGCTGATCCTGGCGACCGACCCCAACCTGGAGGGCGAGGCCACCGCGACGTACCTGGCGCGGATGGTCAAGCCGATGGGCCTGCGGGTCACCAGGCTGGCCAGCGGCCTGCCGGTGGGCGGCGACCTGGAGTACGCGGACGAGGTCACCCTGGGCCGCGCCTTCGAGGGGAGGCGCCTGCTCGATGTCTGATGTCTTCACGATGGCGACGTCCGATGTTCTTGCATCGGCTCACGACGGCTTTACGTTCAGCGACGCTATGTTCTACTCACCGTTCGTGACCGTGCCCACGGGAGGTCCCCTCGATGTCTGACGCCACGCTGAACTCCGTCACGCAGGACCCGGACGACTTCGCCGTCCAGATCGCCGACCAGATCAAGACGTTCATCGTCGCGGTCACCGAGGTGTCCAAGGTCGAGGAGCCCGAGGAGGCCGTCCCCGTCCTGCTGCTCCAGATCTCCCAGCTGCTGCTGGCGGGCGGCAGGCTCGGTGCGTACGAGGACATCGTCCCCGACGAGCGCTACGAGCCGGATCTGGGCGCCGAGCCGGACGCCGACGGCCTGCGCGAGCGGTTCGCCGCCCTGCTGGAGCCGATCGACGTCTACTCCGAGGTCTTCGACCCGTACGAGCCCCGCAAGGCACCGGTGCCGGCCCGTATCTCCGACGACCTGGCCGACCTGGTCACCGATCTGCGCCACGGTCTGGCCCACTACGAAGAGGACCGCACGACCGAGGCCCTGTGGTGGTGGCAGTTCTCCTACTTCTCCAACTGGGGCTCCACCGCGTCCGCCACTCTGCGCGCCCTCCAGTCCCTCATCGCCCACATCCGCCTGAATCAGCCCCTCCAGGAGCTGGACGGCCTGGACACGGACTCGGAGACCGTCGACGACGAGCTGGCCGAGGAGGCCGGCCGGGTGATGGCCGAGGAGATCGCGGGCCCGCTGGGGCTGCGACCGGTGCAGTAACGCCCGGCGCCCATCCACCCTTCACGGCAACGTGACACTCGACGTCCGAGTGTCACGTTGTCCTGTCTGTGGCAGTGTCACCGCGCGCTCGGGCGCGATCCGGACGACCACCCGCACAACCTCCGACGGGAGCAGCTGGAACTCCTTTCGTCGGCTTCGCCGTCGCTCGCGGCTCAATCCCCGCAGGTCGCTCGTCCGCGCCGTGGCGGGTGCCGTTCACCGGGGTGCCCGGGTCCAGGCAGTCGACGCTGCCGGTCCAGGGGCTTGCGCCCGCGGAGATCGGGGCGGCGGCGCGGGCGGCGAAGCAGGTGCCGCCCGCGTGGGCAGGGGCGGCGGCCAGGGGGACGGCGGACAGGGCCAGGAGTACGGGGAGCATGCGGAGCGGCTTACGCATGGCGGGGGCCTCCGAAGGGCGGACCGTAAGGTTCCGGTCCACGCTGGAGGTGGGTGGCTCATGAATCGCGGACCCGGCTTGCCGCGCGTGTGGGCCGGGCCACATACGGGAGTAAGGGCCCGATCGGCGGGCAGCAGCCCCTTACGAGCAGTTCGGGGCGACACGCCGATGATCACGTGCTGAGCGGGACATCTCACCATGTGGTATCGGCGGGGCGTTTCCGGACTGCTCGTTAAACTGAGTCGACCGCAGTAATGGACTGAGCGAGGAGCGCACGTGGGCCTTGTCGTGCAGAAGTACGGAGGCTCCTCCGTAGCCGATGCCGAAGGCATCAAGCGCGTCGCCAAGCGAATCGTCGATGCCAAGAAGAACGGCAACCAGGTGGTTGTCGTGGTGTCAGCGATGGGCGACACGACGGACGAGTTGATCGATCTCGCCGAGCAGGTATCCCCGATCCCTGCCGGGCGTGAGTTCGACATGCTGCTGACCGCCGGAGAGCGGATCTCCATGGCCCTGCTGGCGATGGCGATCAAAAACCTGGGCCACGAGGCCCAGTCGTTCACAGGTAGCCAGGCAGGCGTCATCACCGACTCGGTCCACAACAAAGCGCGCATCATCGATGTGACGCCGGGCCGTATCCGTACGGCGCTGGACGAGGGGAACATCGCGATCGTCGCGGGGTTCCAGGGTGTGTCCCAGGACAAGAAGGACATCACCACCCTCGGCCGCGGCGGGTCCGACACCACCGCGGTCGCGCTCGCGGCCGCGCTGGATGCCGAGGTCTGTGAGATCTACACCGATGTGGACGGTGTCTTCACCGCCGACCCGCGGGTCGTGAAGAAGGCCCGGAAGATCGACTGGATCTCCTTCGAGGACATGCTGGAGCTGGCCGCGTCCGGCTCCAAGGTGCTGCTGCACCGGTGCGTGGAATACGCACGCCGCTACAACATCCCGATCCATGTCCGCTCGTCCTTCTCCGGACTGCGCGGAACCTGGGTCAGCAACGAGCCGCAAGGGGACCAGAAGGTGGAGCACGCGATCATCTCCGGAGTCGCCCATGACGTCTCCGAGGCCAAGATCACCGTCGTCGGCGTGCCCGACAAGCCGGGCGAGGCCGCCGCGATCTTCCGCGCCATCGCGAATGCGGAAGTCAACATCGACATGGTGGTGCAGAACGTCTCCGCCGCGGCGACCGGTCTGACCGACATCTCGTTCACGCTGCCGAAGGCCGAGGGCCGCAAGGCCATCGACGCCCTGGAGCGCAACCGCGGCACCATCGGCTTCGAGTCGCTGCGCTACGACGACCAGATCGCGAAGATCTCCCTGGTCGGCGCCGGCATGAAGACCAACCCGGGTGTCACGGCGGGCTTCTTCGAGGCGCTGTCGGACGCCGGTGTGAACATCGAGCTCATCTCGACGTCCGAGATCCGCATCTCGGTGGTCACCCGCGCCGACGACGTCAACGAGGCCGTGCGCGCCGTGCACACCGCCTTCGGTCTCGACAGCGATTCCGACGAGGCCGTCGTCTACGGCGGTACCGGCCGATGACCGCCCGCCGTCCTTCGCTCGCGGTCGTCGGAGCGACCGGGGCGATCGGCGGCGTCATGCTCCAGATCCTTTCGCAGCACGCGGATGTCTGGGGCGAGGTGAAACTGATCGCCTCGCCGCGTTCGGCCGGCCGCAAGCTGGTGGTGCGCGGCGAGGAGAGCGAAGTCCTCGAACTCACCGAGGACGCCTTCGACGACGTCGACGTGGCGCTGTTCCTGGTGCCCGACGCAGTCTCCGCGCAGTGGGCGCCGATCGCCGCCGCCAAGGGCACGGTTGTCATCGACGACTCCGCCGCGTTCCGGCTGGACCCGGACGTTCCGCTGGTCGTGCCCGAGATCAATCCGCATGCCGCGCGGATCAGGCCGCGCGGCATCGTCGCGAGCCCGAACTGCACGACGCTCTCGCTGATCGTCGCGGTCGGCGCGCTGCACGCCGAATTCGGGGTCCGGGAACTGGTCGTCTCCTCGTACCAGGCGGTGAGTGGGGCGGGCCGGGACGGTGTCGCGGCGCTGCGCGAACAGCTGTCGATGGTGGCCGGTACGGAACTGGGTACGCAGCCCGGGGACGTACGCCGGGCCCTGGGGGACACGGACGGCAGCCCCTTTGCCGCGCCGGTGGCCCTCAATGTGGTGCCCTGGGCCGGGACCGAGGCCGGGGAAGGCTGGTCGTCGGAGGAACTGGCGATCCGTGAGGAGTGCCGCAAGGTCCTGGACCTGCCCAGCCTGCGGGTGGCGGCGACCTGTGTCTACGTACCCGTCGTCGCGACGCACTCGATGTCCGTGCACGCGCGGTTCGAGAACGAGATCGCGGTCGACCGGGCCCACGAGATCCTGGCGACGGCGCCGGGCGTGGTGCTCTACGACAGCCCGGGAGCGGGGGACTTCCCGACACCGTCCGACGTCGTCGGCACCGATCCGACCTGGGTCGGGCGGGTGCGCAGGTCACTGGACGATCCCAGGGGCCTGGAGCTGTTCGTCTGCGGCGACAACCTCCGCAAGGGAGCGGCGTTGAACGTGGCGCAGATCGCCGAATCGGTGGCTGCCGAATTTCCCCGGGTCTGATTCGAACCTGTTTTGTACTCTCTGTGAATGCCCTGTGAGCAAGTTGAAGGTCTGAACCTCTTGAGCTGGGGTGTCGGGGTATCCGACGATGACCTTTCGGCCTGGTGCAACCGTCGGCCGGGGAGCGCGCGTCTACGCGGTCACTTCTTGCACGGCGGGGCGCATATTCGGGGCATTTGTGGAAGAGCAGGTACGTATGAGGGCATCTCGCACTGCGACGAACGTGGTGCCGCGCGCGTACAACCCTGACGGGGGGAAACGTGTCCAACTGGCGTGGCAGAGGTTCTCGATATCACAGTGGTGGGCCCCTTGCGCGGCGCTTCGGTGCGTCCGCTCAGACGGCCCCGCGCACCCGGCGGTATGCCGGTGATTGCGCCCATGCCCGCTGCACGTCCCGCAAGGCTGCCGTCGCAGCGCGAGGGTGCTGAGGAGAGCGTGGCTGCCGGAACCACGGTCGACCATCTCACCGAGACCTATCGGGCCCACTACCGTTCGCTGCTGGGCCTCGCGGCTCTGCTCCTGGACGACACCGCCTCATGTGAGGACGTCGTGCAGGAGGCGTTCATCCGTGTGCACTCGGCGCGCAGCCGGGTACGGGACCCCGAGAAGACACTCGCGTATCTGCGCCAGACCGTCGTCAACCTGTCGCGCTCCGCGCTGCGCCGCCGCATCCTCGGGCTGAAGCTGCTGTCCAAGCCCATGCCGGACATGGCGAGCGCGGAAGAGGGCGCGTACGACCAGTTGGAGCGGGACGCGCTGATCAAAGCGATGCGGGGGCTGCAACGGCGCCAGCGGGAGGTGCTGGTGCTGCGTTACTTCGCGGACATGACGGAGGCCCAGGTGGCCGAGACGCTGGGCATCTCTCTGGGGTCGGTCAAGGCGTACGGCTCCCGTGGGATCGCGGCGCTGCGCGTCGTGATGGAGGCGCAGGGATGAGTCGGCGCTACCGCAGGAACGAGAACAGCCACGAGCGTGAGCATCGGATTGACCGGACTGGAAACGGAATTGTGAACGACGGGCCGGAGAGCGCCTCGCATGTGAACCCGGGCGCGAAGTCGGACGCGAAGTCGGACGCGAAGTCGGACGCGAACTCGGATACGGACACGGATACGGATCAGGCGGACCGGGACCCCGCGGATCGGGACCTCGCGTCCGTGGGAGGCGCGGGTGACCTCTGTGAGGGCGACGCAGCCGCTGAGACGGCCGAACTCGGGGGGCTGAGCAGCCTCTTCGGCGAGGGCCCGGGCGCGGGTTCCGGCCCGGGGGGCGGTGGCGGCCCGGACATGGACGAGGCCGCGCTGGGCCGCATGCTGCGCGGGGCCGTCCAGCACATCGAACCCCGCGACGGCACCCTCGACCATCTGTACCGCGCGGTGCCCGCGCGGCGCGCCAGGCGGCGGCAGGCCGTCGTCGGTATGGCGGCAGCGGCGCTGCTCATCGGCACCGCGGTCCCCGCCTTCGTCCATGTTGCGAACTCCGACGGTTCGAGCACCGCCAACCCCGCGATAGCCGGACACGGCGAGCAGGCGCAGGGCGGCAACGGCACCGACAACGGCTCGGGAGCCGGCGGGAAGAGCAGCGGCGGCAGCACCGACGGGCAGGCCGACGGCGGCCGGAACCAGCCGACGAGCACGAGCAGTCCGTCCGACAGCCGTGGCCAGGGCGCCGGCGGCAACCTGGTCGGCGGGGTCGCCGACCCGGACAACCCCGCAGCGTCCTCCATGCCGACCTGCGATCCGGGTCAGCTCGGTGTCGTCTCGGCCGAGACGGGCGCGGCGGGTGCCGACGGCACGGTGTACGGCACGTTCCGGATCGCCAATGTCTCCGGCAAGAACTGTTCGGTGAGCGGCAGCGGCAGCGTGGGCTTCCAGGCGATGGGCGCGGCCGACCCGGCCAGGATCACGGTCGTCCAGCACACCGCGGGTGACGCGGCGGCCGGACTGCCCGACCCCTCGCAGGAGCAGGGGACGATGCTGCTGAAACCGGCCATGGCGTACGAGGTGAAGTTCGCCTGGGTGCCGAAGGACACCTGTCCGACCTCCGGAGGTTCACCTAGCCCGACACCCACGGGCGGCACGGACAGCGCGGGCGGCGCCGCTGCCGCCGGTGCCGGTACGGGTACCACTGACGGGACTTCGGATACGGCTGCGCAGTTCGGCAGCGAGGACGGCGGCGGGGTGCTGGACGGCAGCGTTGCCGTGACGCACACGCCGGAGGCGGGGGCGCCGGTCGCGGAGACGAAGATCTCCAACGCATGCGCGGGCACGATCTACCGGACCGGGGTGCTGGCCCCCGCGACGTGACGCAGGGGCGGCGGCGTACGACGCATGCGTGAGGGGCCCGCCGGTCGATTCGGCGGGCCCCTCACGTATGCCTGTCTCAGGTGTCTGTCTCAGGCCGTGCCGGCGCTCACGTCGGAGTCGGCGGGATCGGTGGGGCCGGTGTTCGTGCCCGCACCCTTGCCCGCATCCGCATCCGCATCCGCATCCGCATCCGCATCCGCATCTGCATACGCATCCGCGCCGTCCATGAGGCCGAGCTTGAGATCCCGCGCCGCTTCGGCCTCGCGGCGGACCAGCCGGAACCACATGAAGAGCACGAACCCGGCGAAGACGAACCACTCGCCGGTGTAGCCGAGGTTCTGGAAGGCCTTCAGATCGAGCCCGGTGCCCTGCGGCACGGCGGCCGGTACGGGACGCAGCGCGCCGCTGGAGCCGGTGTCCTGGAGCGTCACCCATGCGTCGTAGACGTCGTACGGGACGAGGTTGACCAGGGAAGCGGCGCTGATCATGCCGAGCTGACCGTCCGGGAGCCCACCCGCCGTGTCGACGCCCGCGGTGCCGGCGTTCTCGGACGCCTGGAGGTCACCGGTCACCGTGACCTCGCCGGTCGGTGCGGCGGGCACGGCGGTGTGGCCGGGCTCGCCGGGCAGCCAGCCGCGCACCACCGGCAGGGCCTTGCCGCTGTCCGTGCGGAGCATGTTCAGGACATAGAAGCCGCTCTTGTCGTCCAACTCCCGGCCGGGTACCAGGAACTGGTCGGCGTACCGGCCGGTGGCGGTGGCGGGGCGGCCCGAGGTCACCGTGTCGACGGGCAGGAGGTCGTCGATCGGCTCGGCGGCCCTCGTGCCCGGGGCGGGCTGCTTCTCGGCGGCGTCGTGCGTCTGCACGCGATCCTCGAAGCGGCCGAGCTGCCAGGTGCCCATGAAGATGCAGAACGGGATGGCCAGCACGACGAAAAGGTTGATCCCCCACCATCGCGGGGTCAGCAGGAACCGGTACACCCCTCCACGGTACGGTCCCCGCTCCGGTCGCCCGGAGCGGGGTGCCGGGTGGGGCGCGGCCGCGGTGCCGACGGGGCCGGTGGCCATCGGCGTCCGGCTCGGCACCCCGACCGCGCGGCGTTGCTCGCCGGTCACCGATTTGTCCTCGATCACCGGCGTGCTCGAATCGGCCCGCCCGGGCGCGTCGGACGCCCGGTGGCGGGACCGGCGGGGTCGTCCTCGACAGCCGGACAGGCTCCCGACGGCCTGTGGCGGTGGTGTCGTGCGGGCTTCGTGCAGCAGGGACAGACGCCCCTATCCGCCGGACAGGCTCGAAGAGGCGGGGGCGCTCACCGTGGCCAGGTGGCGCTGGGCGAAGTCGAGTTCCAGCCGGAACTGCTTGATCCGCTCCTCCACGACGAGCGAACCGTGTCCCGCGTCGTACCGGTAGACCTCGTGCACCGCGTCACGGCCCTTCAGCCGGTCCACGTAATTCTCGACCTGGCGGATCGGGCAGCGCGGGTCGTTGACGCCCGCAGAGATGTAGACCGGCGACCGTACGGCGTCGACGTACGTCAGCGGGGACGAGGCCTCGAAACGCTCGGGAACCTCCTCCGGCGTGCCGCCCAGCAGTGTGCGGTCCATCGCCTTCAGGTCCTCCATCTCGTCGTGATACGCCGTGACGTAGTCGGCGACCGGGACCGCCGCCAGGCCCAGGGCCCAGTCGTCCGGCTGCGTACCGAGGCCGAGCAGGGTCAGATAGCCGCCCCAGGAGCCACCGGCCAGGACCAGCTTCGCCGGGTCCGCGAGCCCGGACTTCACCGCCCACTCCCGTACCGCGGCGATGTCCTCCAGCTCGATCAGACCGACCCGGTGCTTGAGCGCGTCCGTCCAGGCGCGGCCGTATCCGGTGGAGCCGCGGTAGTTGACCCGGACGACCGCGTAGCCGTGGTCCACCCAGGCGGCTGGGCCGGAGGCGAAGGCGTCGCTGTCGTGCCAGGTCGGTCCGCCGTGGATCTCGAAGACGGTGGGAAACGGGCCCTCCGCCGGGGCGGCGGGCCGCTGCACGAGAGCGTGGACGCGGCCCCCGGGCCCGTCCACCCACACGTCCTCCAGCGGCACGGAGGCCGGAGCCTTCAAGCCGGGCGGATCGAGCACCACCGCACCCGAGGTGGACCGGATGACGGGCGGCTGCGCGGCCGACGACCACAGGTACTCCACCGTGCCGTCGGGCCGGGCCGTGGCTCCCGACACCGAACCCGCGGGGGTATCCACCCGGACGGGAGCGCTGCCCGCCCCCGGCTCGTACCGCCACAGGTCGCTGCGGGCCTCGAAGCCGTGCACGATCAGCAGCGCGGAGGCGTCCGGATACCACTCGGCGCCCACATCACCGGGCAGGTCGATCGCGAGGTCCGTCTCCGTGCCCGTCATCGGATCCCAGATCATCGGCTCCCAGCGGCCCCGCCGCTGATGCCCGACCAGCAGCCTCGTGTCCCCGGCGACGGGGGCGAAGCCCAGCACGGACAGGCCCAGCTCCTTCGTACCGCCCTCGGTGTCGTCCAGTTCGGCGACCGTCGACCCGTCGGGCCGCACCACGCGCAGCGCGGAGTGCATCGCATCGCCGTGCTCGGTGTGCTCGAGGGCGATCAGCGTCCCGTCGTACGACAGGTCGCCGACGCCCGCCGACTCGCGGTGGCGGTAGATCTCCACGGGCGCGGCCCCGGGCCGTACGACATGGACCGTCGTCCCGTCCTCGTCGGTCGAACGGCCGACCACCGCCGTACCGTCACGCCCGATCGCGAGCCCGGCCGGGTACGAGGCACTGAGACCGGGTGCCGCCGGCTCGTCCACCGCCTCCTCGCCCTCGCCGCCGTGGAACGGCTGGCGCATCCACACCCCGAACTCGTCCCCGTCGGTGTCGCTGAACCACCAGATCGACTCGCCGTCCGGTGTCAGCACGCCGTCAGTCGTCCCGTTCGGCCGGTCGGTCACCTGACGCTGCTTGCCGGTCGCGCGGTCCCATGCGTACAGCTCGTAAGTCCCCGTGGCATTGGAGACGAACAGCGCGCGGTCCGGCGCGTCCTCCGCCCAGTCGGGCAACGACACCCGCGGCGCCCGGAAACGCTGCTCCCACTCCGGTGCGGAAGCGGTCGCCGGTGCGGAAGCGGTCGCCGGTGCGGTGGGGGCCGTCGAGCCAGTGATCTCAGTCATGCCCCCCATTCTGCGCCGGAACGCCGACAATTCGTTCGCGTCGCCCGCAGCCTGTGGATAACCTCCAGGGCATGAATGCACCGACCCCTGCCGACTGGCACGAGGCCAACCGTGCGCACTGGGACGAGCGGGTCCCCATCCACGCCGGGAGCGACTTCTACGACCTGGATTCCTTCCGCGCCGGCAAGGAGGCCCTGCGCGACTTCGAACTCGCCGAGGTCGGGGACGTCACGGGCAAGTCGCTGCTTCATCTGCAGTGCCACATCGGGGTCGACACCCTGTCCTGGGCCCGGCACGGCGCCGCACACGTCGTCGGTCTGGACTTCTCCGAACCGGCTGTGGAGACCGCGCGCGGCCTGGCCCGCGAGCTGGGGTTCACCCAGGACCGGGCATCGTTCGTCGCCGCCGATGTCCATGACGCCGCGCAGGCCGTCCCGGACTCGTCGTACGACATCGTCTACACCGGCGTCGGTGCGCTGAACTGGCTGCCCGACACCCGGCGCTGGGCCGAGACCGCCGCATCGCTCGTGGCGCCCGGCGGCTTCCTCTACCTCGCGGAGTTCCACCCGCTCACGGACTGCCTCGACGACTCGACCGGCGCGAAGGTCGTCCACGACTACTTCAGCCGTGACGCATGGGTGGACGAGACGCCGGGCACGTACGCGGACTTCGACGCACCGACCGTCCACAACCGCAGCGTCGAATGGCAGCACCCGATCGGCGACGTGGTGTCGGCGCTGGTCGCCGCCGGGCTGCGGATCGAGTTCCTGCACGAGCACGACTTCTCGCTCTTCGCCCGCTTCTCGGCGCTGGAGCGGGACGGCGACGGCTTCTACCGCTTCCCCGCCGGCCGTCCGCGCATCCCGCTGATGTACTCGGTCAAGGCGTCGCGCCCGGCCGGCTCCTGACCGGAGGCCGGCACGCAAGGCCCGTTGTCAGTGGTGGGGGTCAGACTCGAACCATGACCACGACTGCTGATCTGCGTACCGCGGTGAAGACGTACTGGACCGCGGCCGACAATCGCGACTGGGACATCTTCGCCACGACGCTCGCCGACGAGGTGCTGTACGACCTGCCGCAGACTCGCGAACGCATCCGCGGGAAGGAGCGGTACGTGCAGTTCAACCGGGAGTACCCGGGGGACCGGCACGTCCGCGTCGAACGGGTCGTGGCCGACCGGGAGGGGCAGCAGGTCGCTGTCCGGACGCTTTTCACGGTCGGCCCGCAGGAGTTGCACGCCATCCACTTCTTCACGTTCGACGCGGAGGGGCGGATCAGCGGGATCACCGACTTCCGGCCCGAGCCGTACGAGCCCCCGGCGGGCCGGGAGCACCTCGTCGAGCGGTACTGAGGCCGAACGGACGGGGGCGGGGGGCGAACGGGGTACGGGAGACGGGGAACGGGGAGCGGGGAACGTGATGGCGGCGGTGGGCGTCAGCCGGGCCGCGGGTCCTCCGGTCGCCCCATCGCCCGGGTCCGTTGGTCGTACCCGCGCTCGCCGTGCTCTCGGGCCCGGTCGGCAGCCGCATCGGAACGGGCCGCACCGCCGCACTCGGCTGTCTGCTGTTCGCTGTCGGGCCGGCCTGGTGGGCTGTCGCACCCGATACGGCTCCGCACTGCGCGAGCGGTGTCCTTCCCGGCATGATGATCACCGGCATCGGCGTCGGCTTCGCCCTTCCCACCCCGGTCGGCGCGGCCGCTGAGGCTCTCCCGCCCACCCGTTTCGCCACCGGATCAGCGGTCACCACGATGGCCCGCCGGACGGGTTCGGTGCTGGGTGTCGCCCTGGTGGTCACGCTGCTCGGTGCCCCCGACGGACCGGCCGAGGCGCTCGGCGCATTCCGGCACGGCTGGTGGGCGGCCGCAGCCACCGCCGTACTCGCCGCTGCGACCGCCCTCGCTCTGCACCGACGGGGCACGGCTGCCCGCACCTGAAGCGACACGCCCGTGCGCGAAGCAACACCGCCTGCGCCGGAGGCAGTGTGCGCGTGCCTGAACACAACAGAAGCGCGGTGGGCGGCCGGAACTCCCCGGCGGCCCGCCGCGCTTCTGTACCTCCGTCGTCCGCGTCCTACGCGGCCGAGCGGAAGGCCGGAAGATAGCCGCCCGACTGTCCGGCGGCCTTGGGGTGGTACGAGTTGTAGACGGGGAGCGTCACACTGTGGAGCCATGCGTCACCGGAGCACAGCTCATGCCCGGTGAACTCGTCCACCACGCTGGAGAACGTGAACCCGGCGTTGACCGCCTGCTTGGCGATGACACCGTTCAGGACGTCGGACGCGTTGTTGATGGCCGCCCGCTCCTTCTCCGAGAGCCCGGCGATGCAGCTGCCGCTCAGCTGGTAGAAGCGCGGGTATCCCAGCACCACGACATGTGCCTGCGGGGCCCGCGACCGAATGGAACCGTAGAGTGAACTCAGGCCGGACGGAAGCGAGTTCTGCATCTGCGACACGGCCGAGCTCACGCTGCTCAGACAGGTGGCCTCGCTGGACAGCACGCAGTCCTGCATGACATCGGCGAAGCCGACGTCGTTGCCGCCCGCCGTGACGCTGACCAGGCCGGTGGACGAGCTCAGTGCGCCCAGCTGGCTGCCGGCCACCGAACTCGTCGTGGCGCCCGAACAGGCGACGAAGGCGAAAGAGGAAGGTGAGTTCGCGGCTGCCCAGAGGTAGGGGTAGGCGTTGGTGCTGCGGCGGCAGTCGCCGCTGCCGGAGAGATAGCTCCCCGCGCCGACGCCGGACGAGTACGAGTCGCCGAGCGCGACGTACCCGCCGGCGGCGGCCGAGGATGCCGAGGCCGGCTGGGCGACGCCCAGAGCGGCCACGGCGGCGAGGACCAGAGTGGATGCGGACGCCCAGAATCTCCGTACTGACATGGCTGTCAGCCCTCCGAAGTGTGGGGGGTGGGTGGGGGGTTGAGTGAGCGCCACGTTTCTAGCAGCTGTTGGTACTCGCCGGTAATAGCTGCGAAAGAACTGGTCTGATATGCCCGAATGATCGTTCGGTCGCGATGGCTCCGCGCGTAGATAAACCTCTCGGAGCGCCTGAATCCACGTGCGAGACCTGAGTGTTCGGGCGGCGGCGGGCCCCGCGCCATGGCCCCTGAGGTGTGGGAGTCGACCCCGCGCGAGGCCGGTTGTCTGCGCCTGAACAGGCTGACGACGGGCTCTGTATGACGGGCCATCGGCCGCCTTGAGCGATCCGGTATCCGCGTCCGGAGTCCGGCTCCGCGGCAGCGGCTCATACGGATACTGGTACCCCTGTCACGACGGATCCCGGACGAGGAGTCTCGTTGAGCGCACGCATACTGGTTGCCGAGGACGACGTGAAGCAGGCGCGGTTGATAGGCATCTATCTGGAGCGTGAGGGGAACGAGGTCCAGATCGTCGCCGACGGCCGCTCGGCGATCGACCGGGCAAGGTCCTCCCGGCCCGACCTCATCGTGCTCGATGTGATGATGCCGAACGTCGACGGCCTGGACGTATGCCGGATCCTGCGCGCCGAATCCCAGGTCCCCATCCTGCTGCTCACGGCACGCACGACGGAGGAGGACATGCTCCTGGGGCTGGACCTGGGGGCCGACGACTACATGGCCAAGCCGTACAGCCCCAGGGAGCTGACAGCTCGGGTCAGGGCGCTGCTGCGCCGGTCGAAGGCGGCCGGGCGCACCGGTCCGGCGGTGCTCACGGCCGGCGACCTGGAGATCGACACCGCCCGTTTCGAGGTACGGGTGGCCGGGGTGCCCGTGGTGTTGACCGGCAAGGAGTTCGCCATCCTGACCGTGCTCGCGGGGGAGCCCGGACGGGCCTTCACCCGGGCGCAGATCATCGACCAGGTCTTCGGGTTCGACCAGAACGTACTGGAACGCACCGTCGATGCCCATGTGATGAACCTGCGGCGGAAGCTGGAGCGGGGGCGAGCGGACCGGAGGTATGTGGAGACCGTCTACGGCCGGGGATACCGATTGGCGAACGGGCCCGGTGCGGGGCAGTGAGCTTCAGACTGCGGGCGCTCGGCCTGCTGATGCTTGTCGCGATGGCCGCCACGGCGGCGACCGCCTGGCTGACTCTGCGGCAGGCGAACCTCCAGGTCCGCGACTCCGTCGCCGCCGGGCAGCAGGAGGTCTCGCGGATCACCGGCGAACTGTACGCGTACGGCTTCGCGCACGGCACTTGGGACGGGGTCTCGCCGACGGTGGGCGCGCTGGCGAAGGACACCGGTCAGCGCATCCGCGTCGCCACGGAGGCCGATGTTCTGGTCGTCGACTCCGACGCCCTTGCGGGCCGCGAACCCCGCACGGCCGGCAGTCGGCCCCCGGTCCTGGTCGATCCGCGCCCCACCCTGCGGTTGCCCACGGAGAAGGTCCCGCGGGTCTCGGTCAAGCTGACGGTGACCGCGATCACCGAGTACCGGGCTGCCGCGACGTACGCCGCATGCCTGACACGTGCGGGGGCCGCGGTGACGGCCCGGCCGAACGGTATCGGCATGCCCGTGATCAGCACGGAGCGCCGGCCCGCGCAGTGCAGGGAGCCGTCGGCCGACTCGGATCCCCGGATCGCCCAGGATCACGAAGCGGTGCAGACGTGCGAGTTCGATCCGCGGCTCGCGGCCTGTCTCCAGCGAGCCTTCAACAAACAGATCGCGGCCGCTGCGCCGCCCCGACTCCAGGTCCGTCTCGGAGCCAAGGACGAATCCCCGCCCACCCTGGCCGCCGCGCCCACGATGGCCGTCGCGGCGGGCGTCTTTCTCGCGGCTGTCCTCGGCGCCCTGCTCCTGTCCAGGGCCGTACTGCGCCCGATCCGGGCCCTGACCATGGCAGCGCGGGGGCTGGGAGAAGGCGACCTGGGGCGGAGGGTCGTCGTCTCCGGGCGGGACGAGATCGCCGAACTCGGTGGCGCCTTCAACCGGATGGCCGACTCCATCCAGGCGGGTGAGGACCGCCAGCGCCGCCTCACCGGCGACATCGCGCATGAGCTGCGCACCCCGCTGGCCAATCTGCGTGGCTATCTGGAGGCGCTGCAGGACGGCTATGTCGAGCCGACCCCCGAACTGCTGGAGTCCCTCCACGAGGAGGCGATGCTGCAGCAGCGGATCGTGGACGACCTGCAGGATCTGGCCCTGGCCGAGGCCGGTGCGCTCACCTACCATCGCGTCGATGTCGATCTGGGCGACATGCTGGAGACCTGCCGCACCGCCCACCGGGCCAGGGCCGAGACGGCCGACGTCGTACTGGAGCTCGACGTACCGCAGTCGGTACGTGTGTTCGCCGACGCCGACCGGCTGCGCCAGGTCGTCGGCAACCTGGTCGTGAACGCGGTACGGGTCACGGCGCCAGGCGGCACCGTGAACCTTGCGCTGGTCCGCGACGGCGACCTGGCGGTCATTCAGGTGCGGGACACCGGGAAGGGGATACCTCCCGAGGACCTGCCGCACCTTTTCGACCGCTTCTGGCGCGCGGACGCGGCACGGGGCCGCGCCACGGGTGGCAGTGGCCTGGGGCTGTCCATCGCCCGCCAGATCGTGACCGACCACCGGGGGAGGATCGATGTGGAGAGCACCGTGGGGGTCGGTACGACGTTCAGCGTCGTGCTCTCCACGGGCCCGGGGGGTATTGGAGGGTGAGCGGAGGCGGCCGACCGGCACGGGGCGGGCACAGGCTGACCGGCTCCGGCCAGCCGGAAACGCTGCCGCAGTCGCACGGCCGGCCCGCGCCCGTCACACCCCCGCGAGCGCCTCAGTGGGGGCGAGACGTCCGGCCCGAACCGCCGGGTAGAGGCCCGCGATCCCCCCGATCGCCAGTGTGACGGCGATGCCCGCCGCCCCGGACCACATCGGTACCTCGGTCGGCCAGCCCCGGGCATACGCGTACCCGGCGGTGATGACAGTACCCAGCACCAGGCCGCCGAGACCGCCCAGCGCGGACAGCAGCAGCGACTCGGTGACGAACTGGCCCCGGATCTGGCCGCCGGTGGCGCCCAGCGCCCTGCGCAGACCGATCTCCGGACGCCTCTCCAGTACAGAAATGATCATGGTGTTGCCGACGCCGACCCCGCCCACCAGCAGCGCGACCCCGCCGAGGCCCAGCAGCAGCCCGGTCAGCGCGGACTCGGTGGCCTCCCGTGCGGCCAGCGCATCGGAGGGCCGGGAGACCATCACCTCGTTGGGTTCGGCCGGATTCGCCGTCGCCGCGAGCACATCGCGCACGGCCGTCACCTGGCTGTTCCGGGCGCGTACGTAGATGTTCGACGGGTGGCCGTCGAAGTGCAGATACGTCTGCGCGGCCCGCCAGCCGACCAGCGCCGAGTTGTCGATCTCCGGCGCCAGCGGCACCGGATCGAGCACACCGACCAGGGAGAACCACTTCCCGCCCAGCCACAGGCGCATCCCGGGCGTGTACGCGTCCAGCCGCCGGGCCGCCCGGGAGCCGAGGACCACGGCCGGGTAGTCCTCGGTCGCCGACTCGAGCCATCTGCCCGTGTCGACGTGCCCGCCGATCGCGGGCAGGAGCCGCGGCCCGGCCGCGGCCACCTGAACACTGCTGGTGCGTCCGACCGGCACATGCTCATTGCGGTAGACCGCGGCGTCCTCGATCGCGCCGACCGCCGCCACCTGCTGCACCGGTCCGATGCGCCCGATCATGGGCACCGCCTCTTCGGGGAGGCTGCTCTTCCTGCCGTCGGGAGTCTGCCCGGGGGCGACCCGCAACAGATTGGTCCCCAGTTTGTCGAGTCTGCGGTCGACCTCGGCCCGGCTGGAGCTGGAGATACCGACGACGGCGACCATCGCGGCGACACCGATCGCAATGCCCAGCGCCGACAGGAACACCCGCAGAGGGCGGGTTCGCAGACCGGTTCCGCCGAGCCGGAAGATGTCGGCGGGTCGCAGCCGGGCGGGGCGCAGCGCGGTGACGTGCCCGTGCCTCGGGCGGCTCATCGCTCGGTTCCCGTACGGGGCAGGACGGGACCGCTGTCGGCGACTATCCGGCCGTCGCGCATCTCCACCCGCCGGTCGAACACCGCGGCCATCTCCCGGTCGTGCGTGATGACCACCACCGTGGTGCCGGCCGCGTGCAGCTCGCACAGGAGCTCCAGCACCGCCACACCTGAGGCGGAGTCGAGGTTGCCGGTGGGCTCGTCGGCGAGCAGAAGGGCCGGCTCGCCGATCACTGCCCGGGCGACTGCGGCCCGCTGCCGTTCGCCACCGGAGAGCTGGTGGGGGAGGTGGCCGATCCGGTGGTCGAGCCCCACACGGGTCAGCGCCTGAGCCGCCCTGCGGCGGCGCTCCCGCAACGGCACGCCCGCGTACAGCAGGCCGTCGGCGACGGTGTCCAGCACGGGCACCCCCACGGCCAGGTGGAACTGCTGGAACACGAAGCCGATCCGTTGCGCCCGCAGTGCGGAGATCTCACCGTCGGACAGCCCGGCGATGTCGTAGCCGTCCACGGTCACCCGGCCGCTCGAGGGCCGGTCGAGGGTGCCCATCAGATGGAGCACGGTCGACTTCCCCGAACCGGAGTGGCCGACGACGGCGACGAGTTCTCCGTACGTAATGGCGAGGTCGACCTCGCTGACCGCGGTGACGCGGCCCGGGTAGGTCTTCGACACGGCCGCGAACTCGACGACGGGTGTGCCCGGGAGCGGGCCGGACGGGCGGGACGGTCTTGCCGAGGTCACCTGGGGATCCTCACCTTCATGCCCTCGTGGACCTGGGGGCCGCTCACCTCGACCCGGCCGTCGGCGAACAGACCGGTCTTGACCGGTACGAAGCGGCCGGTACCGCCGCCCTCGCCGCCTTCGGCGAGTTCCAGTCCGTGGCCGCCCTCGGCCAGGGCGACCAGGGCGGCGACGGGAACGGTGAGTACGTCCTTGTGCTGGGTGACCACATGGCGGACCGTGACAGGCCCGCTCTCCAGCCTGCCCAGAGAGCTCTGGTCGTCGAAGGCGATCACGACGGATACGGTGGCCGCCTTCGCCCCGGAGCCGCCGTCCCCGCCTCCGTCCGCGCCCCCGCCACTGCCCGTGCCCCCACCGCCGGGCGCGGACGCGTCCTTGCCCACGCGGGTGACCTTCCCCTTGACCGAACGCCCGTCCGGGAGCTCCACCGTGACCTCGCTGCCCCGCCGCGCCCAGTTCATGTCGGAGGCGGGGGCATCCACGTCGACCATGCGCGAGGTGCTCGTGTAACTCAGCGGATTGCCGACGGCATCGGCCCCGACCCGCACACCGGTGCTCGCGATACGGACCGGACCGGGTGCGTAGACGATGTCCCCGGCGTCGACCTCGCCGGTCTGCGGCAGGCCGAGATCCTTCTGCCAGCGCTTGACCGCGGCGGCGGTCAGCGAGGAGTACGTCTCGTCCACGGTGAAGCCCGAGTAGCCGAGGGCGCTGAGGTTGGTCTCGAACTGGTTGACGTCCATACCGTGCAGCGGCACGGGCGGCTGCTGAGCGTCGCCGCCCCGACCGACTTCGGCACCACTGGCACCGTTTGAGCGCCGGCTGTCTGCGTCACTGCTCTCAGCGGTCTCGCCGCCCGGGTCGCCGCCGTGGCCGCCGCCGGCGCCGCTTCCCGCAGCCGAACCTTCGGCTTCCGTCATGCCCAGGCCGCGATACATGGGCAGAGTGCCGTACAGCAGCACCACGGGGCGGTCGTCGACACGTAGCACCGTCTCGCCGCGCCGCACGATCTTGTCCGATTCGGGCAGCCAGGTCACCGTTCCGCTCTTCTTGATCCGGAACGGAACTTCAGGCCCGTGCCCGAGGCGGCCGTCGATCTCGGTCCGGTCGGTCAGCGTGCCCCGAGCGACCCGCACCGCCTGGCCGCCGGTCCCCCGGCCGCCCGCACCGTCAGTACCCGCGCCGCCCCCGCCCAGCCCCAGGGCTCCGACCACGCCGACCGCGGCGACCAGCAGAATCCCGGACCCCAGGATGACGGGTCCGCGCCTGCGGCGCCTGGCCCCCCGGTCGTCCGCGCCCCTCTCCGTCACGTCTTCCCCCACTGCTGTCGGCTGATTGCCCGTGCCCTTCACGACGTTCACGGCGCCGGTTCCATCAGCCCTTGGGTGTGGGTGCGTCGACCGGGATACCGATGACCGGGGCGCACGCGCGCGCGGCGCGCTTGGCACCCGCCGATGCCGAGTCCCAGGGGGATTCCTGGAAGTGGCCGTCGGCACCGGTGTCGGGGAAGTCGGGCGCTCCGTGCTCCTGCATGCACTTCGCGTACCGCCGGTTCTTCCCGATCTCCTCCTCGGAGAGTTCGGGCCGCTGCTCCTTGAGGACGCTCTCAGGGATGGGCAGGCTGAGGCTCGCGCACTTCTCCTGAGCCTTGAGGGCTTTCGGATCACGCTTCCACTTGGAATTGTCGCCGAATTCGACCCTGCCCCTGGAGTCGGGATCGGGGGTGTCGAACCCTTCGTCGCGCAGGCATTCGACCCACTTCCGCTGCCCCTCGACATAGTCGGCCAGCTCGCTCGAACCGCTCTTGGAGGCCGTGGCGCCGGTCTTGCCGTTCGACGCCGAGGCGACCTCGTTCCCGCTGTTGCCGCCGCCTCCGCAGCCGGTCACGGTCAACGTCGCCACCGACACCACCCCGATCAGCAGCCTTCCCCCGTACCACCGACGCGCACTCATGCTCATGGGCTCCTCGCACATTGGCCGTCGCCCGGCTTCCGCTCCGGCCGGACGGCGACGAATGTAGGACCGCGCCCATGAAGGACCTGTGAAGAAGCCATCAAGAACTCTTCCGGGACCGCTCCGGGCCGGCGGACGGCCAAAACCGTCGGCCCTGACGACAACCGCCCTCTGTGGTGGCAACCCCGACGCGGGGTTGCCACCACAGAGGGCGGTTGTCGTAGATCTACGAGGGTCAGTTGTGACCGAACCTCCGCTGCTTCCGGTGGGAGACCTGTTCTGAGATCGAGTGCACCGTGTCCTGGGCAGCCGTTCGCTGCGTCGGCTGTTCCTTCGTCTCCGGAGCAGCGCTGCGTTCGTGGCCGCCGGTGCGGGCACCTCGGTTCTGCCGACTCTGCTTCTTGCCCACGATCGTGCCTCCTGTAACGGATCTCGGACGATGGGCCACTTCCAGATTCGCATTTGAGTGCGAAAGGTGCATCTCGGGCTTCCGTTGCCGAGAGCGCTTGTCCCGACGCAGGCGGCAGGGACTGGCCGCAGGCCGGGTATCCGCCCCTTCGCGGACCGGATCCGTGCCGCACGGGCATCCGTGGGCGGGGCACCGTCCAGGAGAAGGCCGCCCCTCGGCCGGGCGCTCACCGCACCGGGATATTGAGATGCGGGCCGGTCGGGGACGGACATAGGGTCGATGCTCGTGGAGCCGCTCAGTGAGAAACAGATCCGCTCATCCTTCGTGAACTGCACCAAGGGTGAGGCGGCGCGGCTTCGGCTGCCGCTCGACTTCGACGAACTTCCCTGGGATGACCTGGACTTCTTGGGATGGGTGGATCCTGGAGCGCCGCTGCGGGCACACCTCGTGGTGTCCCGCGCACAGGGTCCGCTGGGGATATCTCTGCGTATACCCTCCGTGAGGCGTACCAGCGCCGTGAAGTCCAGCATGTGCCAGATCTGCCTGACAGGTCACGCCTCCTCCGGGGTCACCCTGCTCGCTGCCCCCTTGGCGGGCGCCCGGGGCCGCGAGGGCAACACAGTCGGTATCTACATCTGCGCGGACCTCGCCTGCCCTCTGTATCTGCGGGGCAAGCGGCAGCCGAAGCTGCGTTCCGGGCGGTACGAGGAGTCCCTGACGCTGGACGAGCGCCTCGCGCGCATGTCGGGCAATCTGGATGCCTTCGCGGCCAAGGTCGCCGCGGCGTAAGCCCTCACGAGCACAGCCCGTCACCCCGTAAGGAAGCAAAAACGTCCGACGGGGAGGGGGAGGTGTCCCGACCGGGCCGTAATGAGCCGGGGCCGGGGCCGTGACGGCCCGCTTTCTTACGGCTCGCTGACGTGCGCGCGTACCGGGACGCGGCGCCGCCCGGTCCGTACGGTGGGGCGCATGCGTGTACTTGTGACCGGTGGTGCGGGGTTCATCGGGTCGCACATCGTCAAGACCCTGATCTCCCGTGGGCACGAACCGGTCGTGCTGGACAGCCTGCTCCCGACCGCGCACCGGAGCGTGACCGGGCCGCCGGAGCTGGGCGGTGCCGCGTGGGTGCGCGGGGACGTACGAGACCGGGACGTGGTGCGGCAGGCGTTGAGCGGGATGGACGCGGTGTGCCATCAGGCCGCGATGGTCGGTCTCGGAAAGGACTTCGCGGACGCGCCCGACTACGTGGGTTGCAACGATCTCGGGACCGCCGTGCTGCTCGCCGCGATGGCGGAGACCGGGGTGGAGCGGCTGGTGCTCGCCGGGTCGATGGTCGTGTACGGCGAGGGGCGCTACGAGTGCCCGAGCCACGGGTGGGTGCGGCCCGGTCCGCGCGCCGAGCAGGATCTGGTGTCGGGGCGGTTCGAGCCGCTGTGCCCACAGTGCGGTGCGGAGCTGTCGCCCGGGCTGGTGGGGGAGGACGCGCCGGCTGATCCGCGCAATGTCTACGCGACGACCAAGCTGGCCCAGGAACACCTGGCGGCCGCATGGGCCCGTACCACCGGTGGTCGTGCGGTGTCCTTGCGCTACCACAACGTCTACGGCCCTCGGATGCCCCGAGACACCCCTTACGCCGGAGTGGCTTCCCTCTTCCGTTCGGCACTCGCACGGGGGGAGGCGCCCAGGGTCTTCGAGGACGGCGGACAGCGCCGGGACTTCGTCCATGTCCGGGACGTGGCCGCAGCCAACGCGGTGGCGCTCGAAGCCATCGACGTCCGGGTGCCCGGAGCTCTGACCTCGTACAACACCGGCAGCGGCGATCCGCACACGGTGGGAGAGATGGCGGCGGCCCTCGCGGCCGGGCACGGCGGGCCGTCCCCGGTGGTGACCGGGGAGTTCCGGCTCGGGGACGTACGGCACATCACGGCCGACTCCAGTCGTCTGAAGTCGGAGCTGGGCTGGCGGCCCGAGGTCGGATTCGCCGAGGGCATGGCCGAGTTCGCTACGAGCCGGCTGCGGGGAGGATGACCTCGAAGCGGCAGCCGCCCGTCACGTTCCGCACGTCGGCGCGGCCGGGCCGTCGGCGGCCCGGTCCACGGTGAAGCCCGCGCGCTCCGGACAGCCGGTCAACACTTCGGCGACGGTCGGATCGTCGTCCACGACCAGGACGTGCTGCGCTGTGTGCACGGGGCCGCCTCGCACCGGGCTCCGGCCGACGGACGCACCGAAGTGGCGCAGGGGAGCGATGTCCGCGTTTCGTAAGGACTTCGGATGCCTTCTGCCCGGTTCGGATTCGTACGGTGAAATCCGTGACCGACTCGAATTCCGCGGCCCCGTACGCGGTGAACGTTGTCCTGCCCTGTCTGGACGAGGCAGGGGCCCTGCCCTGGGTCCTGGAACGGATCCCGCCCGGCTGGCGGCCGATCGTCGTCGACAACGGATCGACCGACGGATCCCCGGAGATCGCCCGTTCTCTCGGTGCCACCGTGGTGAGCGAGCCGAGGCGGGGCTTCGGCGCCGCCTGCCATGCGGGCCTGCTCGCGGCGGACGCGGACATCGTCTGCTTCTGTGACTGCGACGCCTCGCTCGACCCCGGCCTGCTCACCTCCTTCGCGGCCCAAGTGGCCTCAGGAGAAGCCGACCTGGTTCTGGGGCGGCGGCGTCCGCAGTCTCGCGGGGCCTGGCCCCCGCACGCCCGCGCGGGCAACCTCGCTCTCGCCCGGATGCTGCGCCGTCGCACCGGTCTGCGCCTGCACGACCTCGGCCCGATGCGGGCCGCGCGCCGCGAGGCGCTGCTTTCCCTCGGCCTCACCGACCGGCGCAGCGGCTACCCGCTCCAGATGGTGGTGCGCGCCGCCGACGCCGGCTGGCGGGTGCGGGAGAGGGACGTCCCGTATCTGCCCCGCACGGGGAAGTCGAAGGTCACCGGAACGTGGCGGGGCACCTGGCACGCGGTACGGGACATGCGGAAGGTGCTGGGCGAGGAGCCGCTGGAGGCGGCCCGGTGAGCACCGTGCTGGTCATCGCCAAGGAGCCGGTGCCGGGCCGGGTGAAGACCCGGCTCACTCCGCCCTTCAGCCCCTCGGAGGCGGCCCGGCTCGCCGAGGCCGCGCTCGCCGACACTCTGGAGGCGGTGCTCGCCACGCCCGCCGACCGCCGAGTCCTGGTCCTGGCGGGGAATCCCGGCGCCTGGCTGCCCGTCGGCTTCGAGGTGGTGCCGCAGTCCCCGGGAGGGCTCGACGAACGGCTGGCCGCGGCCTTCGTCCGATGTACCGGGCCGACACTGCTGATCGGAATGGACACCCCGCAGGTGACTCCGGCACTCCTGGCCACCGGACTGGAATTCGGTCGTTGCGACGCCTGGTTCGGGCCGGCGCACGACGGCGGCTTCTGGGCCCTCGGACTCGCCGCGCCGGACCCGGAACTGCTGCGCGGTGTCCCCATGTCCGTACCGGAGACCGGGAGGGTGCAGCGCCGTCGGCTGACGGAGGCCGGTCTCACCGTCCGGGACCTGCCGGCGCTGCGGGACGTGGATACCGCCGCCGACGCCCTGGCGGTGGCCGGGAAGGTCCCGGGCAGCCGTTTCGCCGTGCTGTACGCGGCGCTGACCGGGACAGGCGTCAGGTGAGCGCCCTGGAGCCGGCGCGGCCGGTGGAATCCGTCGGGCCGTCGGCTCCCGGGCATCCGCGCGGTCCTTGGATCCGCTTCGGGCCCGGCGGGCCGACCCGTACGACCGCGCCCTGCGTTCCGGGCGCGGCCCGCTCTTCCTGTGACGTGGTGACGGCTGGTTGCCGCCCCTGGAGATCGAGCGCTGGTGTGCGGCGGCGCACAGTGCCGACAGCAGTGTGCCGGCCCGGTGCCGGGGCCCAGTGCTCGACATCGGGTGCGGACCGGGGCGGCTGGTGACCTGTGTCAGCGGCTATGGCTCCGTCGACCGGGGCTGGGACGTCGGGATCCGGTGGGTGAAGAACATCGCGAGGACAGCGGCGAGGGCGAGGATGGCGAGTGCGGCGCGCAGGCCGTCGAGCCTCGCTTCGGCGTTCGCGTCGAGCGTCGCCCGAGTCACCTCCGTGCTTGTGCCGGCCTCTTCGAGGGCGGTCTTGAGCTGGGCGTCCGACAGGAAGGTTGCTCCGCTTCGGAGCTCGACGGTCGCCTTGCTCTTGACGCCGGCCGGGACCGCCGGATTCTGTTCGACGTTGGCCAGGAACGAGGACGTGAGCGCGGCGATCATGATCGACCCGGCGAGTGCGGTTCCGAGCGAGGCGCCGAGGTTGGTGACGGCGTTCTGGACGCCGCCGACTTCTGCGCTCTGCTGCTCCGGCACTGCGGACACGGTGACTGACCCGAGCTGGGACGCCAGCGATCCCATGCCTAGCCCGATCAACAGGAGTGGGATGGTGACGATTTCCGCACCGGCGTCTGCATCGAGCGCGGCCATCAGGGCGACGGCGCCCGTGAGCAACGCGAGAACCCCGAGCCGCACCACGCGCCGCGGCGAGACGTCGGGGAAGAAGCGTGGGATCAGGACTGCGGCAGCCAGCAGCGTGATCGAGAGCGGCAGGAGGCGGGCACCGGTCGTGAGCGCGGACAGGCCCAGCGCAACCGACAGATAGAGCGGTACGACGAAGAACACGCCCATCTGCACGAGGTACTGGAAGAAGAACATCGTCAGCCCGCCGGTGAGCTGTTTGTTCTCCAACATGGATGGGTGAATGAGCGGCTCCCTGCGCTGCTCCACGAGTCGGGCCTCCCGGCGGAGGAAGAGCCAGACCAGAAGCAGCCCTGCCAGCATCAACCACACGACCAGGGAAACCCCGAGCCACGAAGGCGCGTCGGGCTTCGGCCTGAACCAGCCCCATTCGTCCGAGCGGAGCACCCCGTAGACGAAGATCCCGAGCCCGAGCGCGGAGAGCGCGGCGCCGACGAGATCGATGCGTGGGCGTTCGTCGCTCGCAGTGTCAGCGATGCGACGGGCAAGCACCAGGATGCCGAGGACCACCAAGACCTCCCCGGCGAAGACCCACCGCCACGAGAAGTACGTCGTGGCGACACCCCCGATGAGAGGCCCGAGCGCGATCGCCACGGCCCCTGCTGCCGCGACGAGTCCGTAGGCCGCAGGACGACGTTCCGTGGCGAAGTTGCCGGCCACGAGCGCCACGATCGCGGGGAGGATGAGCGCCGCTCCGACCCCCTCGAGGAACGACCAGCCGAGCAGCAGCACAGGCAGGTTGGGCGCGAGCGCCGTGATGAGGGATCCGCAGCCGTAGATGCCGCAACCGATCACGAACGCGCGTTTGCGGCCGATCAGCGCCCCGGCCTTACCTCCGGGGATCATGAACATCGCCATCACGAGGGTGTATGCCGTGATGGCCCCTTGGATACCCGTCACCGTCGTGCCCACGTCGTCGGCCACGGTCGCGATCGAGACGTTCATGACAGAGCTGTCGAGCGCCATCAGGAACTGACCGGCAGCGAGCGTCAACAGGACGAGTCGCGCCGTTGCCGAACTCGGAGCAGTGCCTGCCCTGGGTGCCATGGGCGAATCGTCCCAGCCGCCCCGGCGGGCGGATCCGCGACCCGCCATGGAGATCAACCGGTTGGCAGGCGTGAGGTCGGCGTAGCGGCTTTGGGCGGGAGCTGCCATGGGGCCTCGCTATTGAGCGGCGTCCGTACTGAGGAGGCGCGCCGAAGCCATGGACGAGGGGTCTCTGCCCGACCCGGCCGGGGGGTGAAGGCGCTGCTCGCCTCGGCGGCCGATCGCCTCGTGGCCTACGCGACGCAATCGAAGAGAGCAGTGGTCGCATTTCCCATGCTCACACGAGAAGGCACCTGCTAACATTTTTTGGCATGTGCTGGATGTTGACATGAGAGACCGCACGCCGACGGGCGACGACCTGGTGCGGGTGCTGGCCACCCTGTCCAACCCGCACAGGCTGCGGGTCGTTGCGGCCCTCGTGGGGGGACGGAACTACGTGAGCCAACTGGCGCGCGAGCTGGACATCAGCAGGGCGCTGCTCCAGGTCCATCTGAAAAAGCTGGAGGCGGCCGGTCTGGTCTCCTCCCGGCTGGAGCTGTCGGAGGACGGAAAAGCGATGAAGTTCTACGAGGTGAGCCCTTTCTCGGTCCACCTGACACCGGAGTGCATCGAGAACGCCGTCGAGACGCTGACCATCGAGAAGGGATCACAGCGATGAACGATCACGAGTGGCAGGAAGTCATCGGAACCATCGGCATCTTCGTCCTGCTCATCGCCGTGGTTGTCACGATCATCTGGCAGGGCGCCATCAGCTTGCGGGCCAAGGCTCAGCTGGCGCGCGAGAGCGAGTACAAGAAGCTCGCCGAAGCCGCTGTCACCGGGCAGCAGAACATCGAGCGACAACTGGCCGAGATCGGTGGCCAGGTCTCCGAACTGCAGAGCCGTACGGACTCGATCGAGCGGGTCCTCAAGGACGTCGAGTAACCCGCGCGGGGGCTCCGACAGAGCCCTGGGCCGTCGAGCGGCAACTCGACGGCCCAGGCATGGAGAGACGAACCACCTCGCCGCAGGCGAGTTTGCGCAGGAACACCCCACCAATGAAGAGGAGAGCAGCTCATGCTGCCCAGGAGCAAGTCCGCCCCCCGCCCGCCCGACGGCCCCGATACGGGCGCAGGGGGCTTACCGCCCCGCTCCGATACGGCCGGGCCCGACCGTCCCGGCGTGATAGCGGCTGTCGCGGGCTGGTCCACCCGGCACCGCGCCCTGGTGATCGCCGGGTGGCTCGCACTCGTCGTGGTCGCCTTACTGTCCAGCGCACTTGCGACGGGGGACGGCGCCCGCTCGGTCGATCCCGGAGAGGCAGGCCGTGCCCAGCAGATGGTGCAGGCGCAGGGCAGCGGCGACTCCATCCGGGAGAACGTGCTGATCCAGTCGCGTGACGCCGGCGGCGACCACCGGTTCGTGGACGACCCCGAACTGCGCGAGGCCGCGGGGGATTTGGTGGCCGAGCTGCGCCGGACACCGGGCGCGGTGCGCGATGTCGGTTCCCCGCTGGTGGCGCACGGTGAGCGCTGGGTGTCACAGGACGGCCGCTCCGGTCTGATCACCTTCGAAGTGGCAGGCAACGAGGGACAGTTCAAGGCCCACTACACGGCTGCGGTGAAGGCCGTGAAGCAGGTGCAGGAGAGCCATCCGCGGGTACGGTTCGCCCAGGCGGGCGACCACAGCCTCTCCGAGGCGGTCAACGACGGAATCAAGGACGACCTCAAGCGCGCCGAGACGACCTCTCTACCGCTGACGCTCCTGATCCTGCTCGTCGCCTTCGGCTCTCTCATCGCCGCCGGCATCCCACTGCTGCTGTCGGCGACCACCGTGGCGGCCGCGTTCGGGCTGCTGCAACTCGTCAGCCAGTGGGTACCGTTCAACAGCGCCGCTTCCGCCATCGTGTTGCTGATCGGCATGGCTGTCGGCATCGACTACTCGCTGTTCTACCTACGTCGGGTGCGGGAGGAACGGGCCGCCGGGCACGACGTGCGGGAGGCGCTGCGGATAACGGCACGCACCTCGGGCCATGCCGTCGTGGCGTCCGGCCTGACCGTGATGGTCTGCATGACCGGCCTGCTGTTCACCGGTGTGGATGTCTTCAAGGGCCTGACCGCAGGCACCGTCCTGGTGGTCGGCCTCGCGGTGCTCGGCTCCGTGACGGTCCTGCCCGCGCTGCTCGCCGCACTCGGCGACCGGGTCGACAAGGCTCGTATCCCTTGGCTCGGCCGCCGCAGGATCGCGGCGAAGGAGTCGCACCTCTGGAGGCGGGTGGCACGGGCGGTCGTACGCCGGCCCGTGGCGGCCGGCGCTACGGCAGCCGTGGCCCTGCTGCTCATGACGCTGCCCGCGCTCGGGATCCGGTTGCAGGACGCCGCAGTGACCGCCAGCCTGCCGCCCGGTGTCTCGACCGCGGTGGACGCCGCGACCGCCATGCAGCAGGAGTTCCCGGGGTCCGCGACCGCGGCCCGGGTGGTCTTCGACCGTGCAGACGGTACGTCGGCCGACACCCCCGAGGTACGAGAGGCGATCGACGGGCTCCACGAGCAGGCCGCCGTCGGCCACGGTGCGCTGCGGGAACCGATCACGGTCGTGCCGGTCGGCGACGCGATGGTGGTACGCGTGCCGCTGGAGGGCGCCGTCACCGATCCCGTTGCGAATCGGGCCCTGGCGACCCTGCGCGACCAGGTTCTCCCCTCGACTCTCGGCACGGTGCGGGGTGTCGACTACGCGGTTGCGGGCAGGACCGCCATGCCGCACGACTTCGCGAAGCAGGTGAACAGCCGGACCCCGATCGTCTTCGCGTTCATCCTCGGCCTCGCGTTCCTCCTGCTCGCGGTGACGTTCCGGTCATGGACCATCCCGCCGGCTTCGATCCTGCTCAATCTGCTGTCCATCGGCGCTGCTTACGGGGTGTTGACCCTGGTCTTCCAGGACGGCAACCTGGAGTCGCTCCTGGGGTTCAACTCCTACGGGGGAGTGGTGAGCTGGCTACCGCTGTTCATGTTCATCATCCTGTTCGGCCTGAGCATGGACTACCACATCTTCATCCTCAGCCGGATCAGGGAACGTTGGCTCGCGGGCACGGAGCCGCGTGAGGCGGTCGTCGGAGGCATAGCGGCCAGTGCGGGCGTCGTCAGTAGTGCGGCGCTCATCATGACCGGTGTCTTCACGGTCTTCATGACCTTGTCCGCCATCGAGTACAAGATGCTGGGCCTCGGCATGGCACTGGCCATCCTCATCGACGCCACCGTTGTACGTGGCGTGCTGCTGCCTGCCGCGATGTCCCTGCTCGGAGAGCGGGCCTGGAGCCGCAGGACCGGCTCGATCGCTGGCGGCGGCCGAGGGTGCGGCAGGCTCAGCCCGTTCAACGCCGGTCGTCGGCGTTGAACGGGTGACCGCCGTGTCTGCTGCCCGTGCGGCGGCCCGCTGCCGCGGCGGCAGCGGTGGACCTCCTGAAACCCGGCGGCCACGGCAACGCCTGGCTTGTCGTGGCCGCGCCATGGCCGAGGCCGGCAGCGCACTGGCCTGCTGGTCGCTGAGTTGACACTCGGTCGTTGGTGAACGCGGCAACTGGCTTCGCGATGGCATACGTACAGCTGCCTTCAAGCGCCGCACTTCGCAGGTGACCGCAGGCTGTCCTCGGGGAGGCCACGGCCAGGGCCTTCTCCCGGATTTCTCAAGCGATCTCCAGAAACCACTCAGGGGCCTGATCCATAAAATGAATCAGGCCCCTGACCTGGTGTTTCATCTGTCGGGGTGGCGGGATTTGAACCCACGACTTCTTCGTCCCGAACGAAGCGCGCTACCAAGCTGCGCTACACCCCGATGTCGCCGGTTTCTCGGCGACATCGATTACTTTAGCCCACCCGCGCCCTCAGACGAAATCCGGTTTATGCGCTGCTGAGGGCGCGAGGGTCGTGGGTGCTCAGTCCCGGGGCGTCAGGGTCAGCAGGGTCGCCTCGGGCGGGCAGGCGAAGCGGACCGGGGTGTAGCGGTTGGTGCCGCAGCCTGCGGAGACGTGGAGGTAGGCGCGATGGTCCTCGACGGAGTGGGTGGAGAGGCCCTTGACCCGGTCCGTGTCCAGGTCGCAGTTGGTGACCAGGGCACCGTAGAAGGGGATGCAGAGCTGGCCGCCGTGGGTGTGACCGGCCAGGATCAGGGGGTAGCCCTCCGCAGTGAAGGCATCCAGGGAGCGCAGGTAGGGGGCGTGGACCACGCCGATGGAGAGGTCGGCGCCCGTCTCGGGGCCGCCCGCCACCTCCGCGTAGCGGTCGCGCTTGATGTGCGGGTCGTCCAGGCCGGTGAAGGCGATCTCCAGGCCGTCGACCTTGAGGCGGCCGCGGGTGTTGGACAGGCCCAGCCAGCCCGCCTCGTCGAAGGCGTCGCGCATCGGTTCCCACGGGTTGTGGACGACGCCGACCGCGGGGGCGTTCCCGTTGAGGCCGTGCTTGCCCTGGGCCTTCTCGAAGAGGTAGCGGGCAGGGTTGCGGAGCTTGGGGCCGTAGTAGTCGTTGGAGCCGAAGACGTACACACCCGGGAACTGCATCAGCGGACCGAGCGCGTCGAGCAGCTCGGGTACGGCCTCGGGGTCCGAGAGGTTGTCGCCGGTGTTCACGACGAAGTCCGGGCGCAGCCCGGCCAGCGACTGCAGCCAGGCGCGCTTCTTGCGCTGGCCGCTCACCATGTGGATGTCGGAGACCTGGAGTACGCGCAACGGTCGTGCCCCGTACGGGAGTACGGGGATGGTAACCCGTCGCAGGCGGAACGAGCGGGCCTCGAATCCGGCGGCGTAGGCGAGGCCGACAGCGCCGACCGCTGCGCCGACTGCCGTGACTTTCAGGGGTACTCCGTAGCGTGCGCGCATGTGTCCATCGTCGCAGACACGGTGCGGCGGGAAGAAAACCGGCGGGCGGTGGGCGGCCCGTACCTGCCACAATCAGCACATGACCACGCTCAAGTCCAAGCTCAAGGAAGATCTCACCACGGCCATGAAGGCGCGTGACGAGCTGACCTCGTCCACGCTCCGGCTGACCCTCACCGCCATCACGAAGGAGGAGGTCAGCGGCAAGACGGCGCGCGAGCTCTCCGACGACGAGGTGCAGAAGGTGATCGCCAAGGAGGCGAAGAAGCGCCGCGAGGCGGCCGAGGCCTTCGCCCAGGGCGGCCGGACCGAGCAGGCCGAGCGCGAGAAGGCGGAGGGCGAGCTGCTCGACGCATACCTGCCGAAGCAGCTGAGCGACGACGAGCTGGGTGCGATCGTGGCGTCCGCCGTCGAGGAGGCGAAGGCCGCCGGGGCCGAGGGGCCGCGGGCGATGGGCGCCGTCATGAAGATCGTGAACCCGAAGGTCGCGGGGCGCGCGGACGGCGGCCGGGTGGCTGCCGCGGTGAAGAAGCTCCTGGCGGGCTGAGGCCGCGCGACGTACGGGACAGGGATGTACGAAGTGGGGCGCCCCGGATCGGGATCGATCCGGGGCGCCCCACCTTCATGTGCGTGAACCGTACGGGTCAGGGACCCTGCGCACCGCCGTCGGTCTGACCGTCGCGGCCGCCGGTGTTCCCGCCGATCAGGTCCGGCGGGATGCTCATGCCGGGGAACGGATTCTTGTCCCCGGGCTTCTTGCCGGGCTTGTTGCCCCCGGGACCCGGCCTGCCATGGTCCTCGTCATTGCCACGGTCCTCGCCACGGTCCTCGCCATCGCCGTGCCGCTCCGGCGGGTCCGGGATGTTGACGGTGTTGAAGGCGGGGGCGGTTACTCCATTGAGGGCGCCCGTCATCGCGTCACGCCAGATCGGTCCGGGGACCTGTCCGCCGTACACCTTGTCCTGGTACACGCCGCCGATGGTGATGCGCTCCATCTCGACGCTCTGGGACGGGCTGCCGACCCAGACCGCGCCGGACATGTTCGGCGTGTAGCCGACGAACCAGGCGTTCTTACGGGCGTCGGTCGTACCGGTCTTGCCCGCGTTGTCGCGGCTCTGGAGGCCGGCCTCCTGACCGGTACCGGAGTCGACCACGCCGCGCAGCAGGGTGTTGATGGTGTCCGCCGTGGTCTGCGACATCGCCTGCGAGCAGGTGGTCTTCGGTATGGGCAGCGAGGTGCCGTCCGCCGTCTTCACCGACTCGATGGCGATCGGTGTGCAGTACGCACCGCGGTTGGCGAAGGCGGCGTAGGCACTGGCCATCGTCAGCGGCGACAGGCCATTGGAACCGAGGGTCAGTGTGGACGGGTTCTGCGGCAGCTTGGTGCCGTCGCCCTGCACTATGCCCAGCTTGTCGGTCATCTTCGAGACGGGACACATGCCGATGTCCTGGAGCATCTGCACGAAGTAGGTGTTGACGGACTTCTCCATCGCCACCTTCAGCGGGTACGGCCCCTTCTCGGACTCGTTCTCGTTCTCCAGGTGATACTTCGGCACGCCGTCGTTGACCCACGGCTTCCCGCAGGACTGCACCGTGTCCGGGTAGTCCATCTCGTACGGGGAGGGATAGGACTGCGTGGCCGGCTTGCCGCCCTCTATCGCCGCGGCGGCAAGGAACGGCTTGAACGTCGAACCGGTCGGGAAGCCGTAGTTCGAGCCGCCCATGCTCTTGTTGACCGAGTAGTTGTACTGGGTCTCGTTGGACCCGAAGCCGTACGGCTTGGACTGGCCCATTCCCATGATCTTGCCGGTGCCCGGCTGGACCAGCGTCACAGCCGTCGCGACCTTGTCCGACTTGTAGACGTGGCTCTTGATCGAGCTCTGCACCGACTGCTGGGACTGCGGGTCGAGCGTCGTCCGGACTGTCAGACCGCCCCGGTTCCAGATCTTGGCCCGGTCCTCCTTGGTCTTGCCGAAGACCGGGTCGGAGAGAAAGACCTGGCGTACGTAGTCGCAGAAGAAACCGGCTCCGCTGACGGCCGTGATGCAGCCGTTCTGCGGCTTCTTGACCTTCAGCTTGATCGGGTTCGACTTCGCCTTGTCGGCCTCGGCCTGCGAGATGTCACCGACGTCGGCCATGCGCTGGAGCACGGTGTTGCGGCGCTTGGTCGCCTCGGCGGTGTCGTTGACCGGGTCGTAGCGGCTCGGCGACTGCACGATGCCGGCCAGCAGCGCGGACTCCTCCAGCGTCAGGTCCTTCGCGTGCTTGGAGAAGTAGCGCTGCGAGGCGGCCTCGACGCCGTACGCCTGCTGCCCGAAGAAGGTGATGTTCAGGTAGTTCGTCAGGATGCGCTTCTTGCCGAGGTTCTCCTCGACCTGGATCGCGTACTTCAGCTCCTGGATCTTGCGGCCCATGGTCTGCTGAGTGGCCTGCGCGACCTTGTCCGGGTCGTCGCCGGCCTCCTCGACGAAGACGTTCTTCACGTACTGCTGGGTGAGGGTCGAGGCGCCCTGCGCGGTCCCGCCCTCCTGCACATTGCGGTTCAGCGCGCGCAGGATGCCCTTGAGGTCGATCGCCCCGTGCTCGTAGAAGCGGGCGTCCTCGATCGCCACTATCGCCTTCTGCATGTACGGCGAGATGTCCTTCAGCTCGACCACCGTGCGGTCGCGCGAATAGACGGAGGCGATCATTCCGCCCTTGCTGTCCAGGATCGTGGTGCGCTGGCTCAGTGGTGGAGTACGGAGATTGGCCGGGATCTCGTCGAATCCCTCGACTGTCCCCTTGGTGGCGAGGCCCAGTGCTCCGGCGGCCGGCAGCGCGATGCCCGCGAGCACGACTCCGGAGAGTGCGGCGACACCGAGAAACTTGGCGGCCTGCTGGGTCGCGGTGAGACCCCCGCCCGAGCGGTTCTTTGGCATGGGGGCAGCCTACGTTCTCATTCGCCGGACACGCGTATATGCATTGGCCTAAGCTGCTCCTAACTGTCACAGCAGTCCCGTTGCGTATCAACCCCCGTGCGCGATCCGGCCACGCGTTCAGGCACTCCCGAATTCTCCCCCTGTGTCATCGAACGTCCGTTGTGATCCAGGTGAACTGTCCTGATTCTGCTGGGGCATTCAGTTATGTCCTCACCTCACTCCCCTGGGTGATCTGCCGCATACGCATAGTCCGTTCGGGCCATTCAAGATTGGGCCCGAAGGGGGTGTTGTGCTGTCGCCGCCTTCCGTAACGTCCTCAACTGGCAGCGGTGAATATGCCGCTGCCGCCGTGGGGGAGCCTCGATTCGGGAGAGGACGGCGCCGTGATGGGCTGGGTAACCGACTGGAGTGCGCAGGCAGCCTGCCGCACTACCGATCCGGATGAACTGTTCGTACAAGGGGCAGCGCAGAACAGGGCCAAGGCGGTGTGCACCGGATGCCCGGTGCGGACCGAGTGCCTGGCCGATGCGCTGGACAATCGCGTCGAATTCGGCGTGTGGGGCGGAATGACGGAGCGGGAGCGTCGCGCACTGCTGCGCAGGCGGCCCACCGTCACGTCCTGGCGCCGGCTGCTGGAGACCGCACGCAGCGAGTACGAGCAGTCCACGGGCATCCTGCCCGTGGCGATCGGGCTGGACGACGACGAACTGCACGAGAGGTACGCCGCGGTGGGGTAGAGCGGACGTGCGGCTACGCAGCTCCGGCCGGGGTGGAACCGGTCGCGAGCCGGTGCCCGATGGCCCGAAGCCCCGCGAGGTCATGTACGTCACCGGGCAGCGCGGCCACTTGGGTCACGGCGACCTCGGGGTGCAGTGCGGTGAAGCGGTCGCGTGTGCGCTGTTCACGCGCGACCACCTGCATCCGTTCCGCGTGCAGCCGCAACAGACCTGCGGTCAGCTGCTCGACGGAAGCGTCCTCGGTCACGGTCTCGGTCCTGGTTGCGACTTCGGGAGCCGGTTCGGGATCTGGCTCGCGGTCTTCGGTGTCCTCGTGCTCGGAAGGATCGGGATCGGCAACGGCTTCGGGAGAGACGACCGACCAGTCGGCCGGGTCACGAAGTCCAGCCTTCCCGGCCGTCTGATCCACAATGCCGACCCCGTCAAGATTTTCTGCGGCCGCAAGTGCGAGCTCGGCAGAGAGCCGGGCGGCGTCGCTGCCATGGACACGGTTGAGCACCAGGCCGGCCAGCGGCATTTCCTCCGCGGCCAGCCGTTCCACGAAGTACGCCGCCTCGCGCAGCGCGTCCCGCTCCGGTGTCGCGACGACGAGGAACGCCGTACCGGGCGCCTGCAGCAGTTTGTACGTGGCATCGGCCCGGGTGCGGAAGCCGCCGAACATGGTGTCCATCGCCGCCACGAAGGTCTGTACGTCGCGCAGGAACTGACCGCCGAGCAACTTGCCGAGGGTGCCGGTCATCATCGACATGCCCACATTGAGGAACTTCATCCCTGCCCGGCCGCCCATCTTCGCCGGGGCCATCAGCAGCTTGATGAACCTTCCGTCCAGGAACGAACCGAGCCGCTTCGGTGCGTCCAGGAAGTCCAGCGCGGAGCGCGACGGCGGGGTGTCGACGATGATCAGGTCCCACGCGTTGCGCGCGCGCAGCTGCCCGAGCTTCTCCATCGCCATGTACTCCTGGGTGCCCGCGAAACCGGCCGACAGGGACTGGTAGAAGGGGTTCTCCAGGATCGCGCGGGCCCGTTCGCCGTCCGCGTGCGCCTCGACGATCTCGTCGAACGTCCGCTTCATGTCGAGCATCATGGCGTGCAGTTCCCCGGCGCTCTCGCCGTCGATGCCCGACACCCGGCGCGGGATGTTGTCCAGGGAGTCGATGCCCATGGACTGGGCGAGCCTGCGCGCCGGGTCGATGGTGAGGACGACGACCTTACGGCCGCGCTCGGCCGCCCGTACACCCAGCGCCGCGGCGGTCGTGGTCTTGCCGACCCCGCCCGAACCGCAGCACACGACGATCCGGATGCCGGGGTCGTCGAGCAGTGCGTCGGTGTCCAGCGCGGGTGCGAGTGCGGTGGCCCTGTCTGTGGCCGTGTCCGCGTCCGTGCCCTGTGTCATGTATCCACCCCTTGTCCCACCCCTTCGCCCACCCCGTCACCCACGCCCTGCTTGCGGAGTTCGGTCGCCAGGTCGTAGAGCCCGGCCGGGTCCATGCCCTCGCCGATCAGCGGGAGTTCGTGCCCCGGCAGCTCCAGGCCCGCGAGTACCTCGCGCTGCTCACGCTCCAGCTCGACCCGCTGGGCATGCTCGGCCGCCTGCTCGACCAGGGGGCGCACGAGCCCCGCGGAGCCGGTCACGCCCGCCCGGGTCAGCGCCCTGGCGATCTCCTTGCGGCGGCCGCCCGCGGCGGTGCGCAGCGCGTCCTCGTCCAGCAGATGCGGTCGCACCATGTTCACGATGACCCGGCCGACCGGCAGTTCGGCGGCCCGCAGCTCCGCGATGCCGTCCGCGGTCTCCTGGACCGGCATCTCCTCGAGCAGTGTCACCAGATGGACAGCCGTTTCGGGGGACTTCAGCACCCGCATCACGGCCTGCGCCTGAGTGTGTATAGGGCCGATCCGGGCCAGCCCCGCCACCTCGTCGTTCACGTTGAGGAAGCGGGTGATGCGCCCGGTGGGCGGGGCGTCCATGATCACGTAGTCGTAGACGTACCGGTTCTGCTTGTCCTTGCGGCGTACGGCTTCGCAGGCCTTGCCGGTCAGCAGCACGTCCCGTACACCGGGCGCGATCGTGGTGGCGAAGTCGATCGCGCCGAGCTTCTTGAGCGCCCGGCCCGCGCTGCCGAGCTTGTAGAACATCTGGAGGTAGTCGAGAAGGGCGCGTTCGGCGTCGATCGCGAGGGCGTACACCTCGCCTCCGCCCGGCGCGACGGCGATCTTGCGCTCCTCGTACGGAAGAGACTCCGTCTCGAAGAGCTGGGCGATGCCCTGCCTGCCCTCGACCTCCACGAGGAGAGTCCGCCTGCCCTCGGTCGCGAGGGCGAGCGCGAGGGCGGCGGCGACCGTGGTCTTACCGGTACCACCCTTGCCGCTGACGACCTGGAACCTGCTCACGTATTCGAGCCTAACCAGTCGGGCCGCGGGCTACGCACGAGGCTGCGCGTGCCAGGCATTACAGTCGGGCCATGACCAAGTGGGAATACGCGACCGTGCCTCTTCTCGTGCACGCGACCAAGCAGATTCTGGACACCTGGGGCGAGGACGGCTGGGAGCTGGTCCAGGTCGTTCCCGGCCCGAACAACCCCGAGCAGCTCGTGGCCTACCTGAAGCGGGAGAAGGCGTAGTGGCGGGCGCTGTAGAGGCGAAGCTCGCCGAGCTCGGGCTGACGCTGCCGGACGTCGTGCCGCCGCTGGCCTCGTACCAGCCGGCCGTGCAGTCGGGGGTGTACGTGTACACCTCCGGCCAGCTCCCGATGGTGGACGGCAAGCTCGCCGTCACCGGCAAGGTCGGTGCGGAGGTCACGCCCGACGAGGCCAAGGAACTGGCGAAGACCTGCGCGCTCAACGCGCTGGCCGCCGTGAAGTCCGTCGCGGGCGACCTGGACCGGATCGCGCGAGTCGTGAAGGTCGTGGGTTTCGTCGCCTCGGCATCCGACTTCACCGGGCAGCCCGCCGTGATCAACGGCGCCAGCGAGCTGCTGGGCGCGGTCCTCGGCGACAAGGGCGTGCACGCGCGCAGCGCGGTGGGCGTCGCGGTGCTGCCGCTGGACGCGCCGGTGGAGGTCGAGGTCCAGGTCGAGCTGGTCGGGGCCTGAGCCGTAGGTCTGCTGAGGGTGGTCTGCCGGGGCCCGGGCCGTGCGTCCGCTGCGGATCGCAGGCGGTCGCTCGCTCGCTGCCGCGGCTCTGCGGTCCTCAGGGCCTGAGCCGTACGCCCGCCGTGGTCCTTGGGCGGTCGCTGCCGTCCGCTGTCGATTCTCCGATCCCGTCCGGTCGTGATGACCGGGCGGGATCATGTGTGTACGGGGCATGTACGGATCAATGTGCCTCTCGAACATCGTCGCGGTTCCGGATAGCCTCCGGCCATGTCCAATGGTCAGTGGTACCCACCGGAATGGCCCGACCGGATCCGGGCACTCGCCGCAGGCGAGCTGACGGCCGCGACCCCGAAGCGGGCTGCCACCGTGATGCTGCTCCGGGATCCTGCCGCTGGCACCGGGGGCGGCCCCGCCGTCCACATGCTGCGCCGCCGAGCCTCCATGGCCTTTGCCGGAGGGGCGTACGCCTATCCGGGTGGCGGGGTCGACCCGCGCGACGACGACCGGCTCGTCGGCTGGGCCGGACCCGCGCTGGAGAGCTGGGCCGAGCGGCTCGGCGTCGGTACACCGGCCGAGGCGCAGGCCATCGTCTGCGCGGCGGTCCGTGAGACGTACGAGGAGGCGGGTGTCCTCCTCGCCGGCCCGACCGCCGACACGGTCGTCAGCGACATCACCGGCGCCGACTGGGAGGCCGACCGCGAGGCACTGGTCGGCCGCGAGCTCTCCTTCGCCGAGTTCCTGGACCGACGCGGTCTGGTGCTGCGCTCCGATCTGCTGGGTGCCTGGGCGCGCTGGATCACCCCCGAGTTCGAACCGCGCCGCTACGACACCTGGTTCTTCGTCGCCGCGCTCCCCGAGGGCCAGCGCACCCGCAACGCCTCCACGGAGGCCGACCGCACGGTGTGGACAGCGCCCGGAGAGGCCGCCGACGGGTACGACAGGGGCGAGTTGCTGATGATGCCGCCGACCGTGTCGACGCTGCGGGCGCTCAGGCCGTACGGGACAGCCGCCGAGGCCCTGAAGGCGGCGGATTACCAGGACCTCACCCCCGTACTGGCACAGGCGCGTCTGGAGGGCGACGAGTTGGTGCTGAGCTGGCCGGGACACGACGAGTTCACCAAGCACATCCCGAGCGGGCCGACAGGTGCAGGTGGCGCGGGAGGCGAAGCCGTATGAGCGACGCGGCCGCGCTGCCCGGCCAGCCACGCGGCGGGGTGCTGTCCGGACCCGCCACCACCCGTACCGTCAACGTCCTCGCACCCAACGCCTCGGCGATGACGCTGGACGGCACCAACACCTGGATCGTCGCCGAGCCCGACTCCGACCTCGCGGTTGTCATCGACCCGGGCCCGCTGGACGACACACATCTGCGGGCCGTCATCGACACCGCGGAGCGGGCGGGCCACCGGATCGCGCTCACCCTGCTCACCCACGGGCACCCGGACCATGCGGAGGGCGCGGCGCGCTTCGCCGAGCTGACCCGTACCGAGGTGCGCGCCCTGGACCCGGCGCTGCGCCTCGGCGACGAGGGCCTGACCACGGGCGATGTGATCACCACCGGGGGCCTGGAGCTGCATGTCGTGCCGACCCCCGGGCACACTGCGGATTCGCTCTCCTTCCATCTGCCCGCCGACCGGGCGGTGCTGACGGGGGACACGATCCTCGGACGCGGCACCACGGTCGTCGCGCATCCGGACGGGCGGCTCGGTGACTACCTCGACTCGCTGCGGAGGCTGCGTTCGCTGACGGTCGACGACGGCGTGCACACGGTGCTGCCGGGGCACGGCCCGGTGCTGGAGGACGCGCAGGGCGCGGTCGAGTTCTACCTCGCACACCGCGCGCACCGGCTGGCCCAGGTGGAGACGGCGGTCGAGGCCGGATACCGGACGGCCTCGGAGGTGGTGGCGCAGGTGTACGCGGATGTGGACCGGTCCCTGTGGCCCGCGGCGGAACTCTCGGTTCTGGCGCAGCTGGAGTACCTCAGCGAGCACGGGCTGATCTAGGACGGAACGGATATGCACAAGGCCCCGCCGTGCGGCAGGGCCTTGGGTACGGAGATGGCGTCCGGTCGGGGCCGACCGGGCCGGCTAGCGGGACCGCTTGGCCAGGCGCTCCACGTCCAGCAGGATCACGGCGCGCGCCTCCAGGCGCAGCCAGCCGCGGCCGGCGAAGTCGGCGAGCGCCTTGTTGACCGTCTCGCGGGAGGCGCCGACCAGCTGGGCCAGCTCTTCCTGGGTCAGGTCGTGGACGACATGGATGCCTTCCTCGGACTGGACGCCGAAGCGGCGCGACAGGTCGAGGAGGGCACGGGCGACACGGCCCGGTACGTCCGAGAAGACCAGATCGGACATCTGGTCGTTGGTCTTGCGCAGTCGGCGGGCGACGGCGCGCAGCAGGGCCGTGGCCACCTCGGGGCGGGCGTTCAGCCAGGGCTGGAGGTCGCCGTGGCCCAGGCCGAGGAGCTTGACCTCGGTCAGCGCGGTCGCGGTGGCGGTGCGCGGGCCCGGGTCGAAGAGCGACAGCTCACCGATCAGCTCGCCGGGGCCGAGGACCGCCAGCATGTTCTCGCGCCCGTCGGGGGAGGTGCGGTGGAGCTTCACCTTGCCCTCGGTGACCACATAGAGGCGGTCGCCCGGGTCGCCCTCGTGGAAGAGCGCGTCGCCGCGTGCGAGGGTCACCTCACTCATCGAGGCGCGGAGCTCCGCGGCCTGCTCATCATCGAGCGCCGCGAAAAGCGGGGCGCGCCGCAGAACGTCGTCCACGAGTTCTCTCCTTGTCGGCCTGTTCAGGGAACCGTGGTCCCCATCATGCCGGACGGTAAAACAGTGCGATCAATCACAAACCAGTTTGACGCACGGGAGTGCCGAACCGTGAGGCAGGGGGCCGATCGGGGGTGGATACGCGGCGACCGGGGCGGATGTCGGTGTGTGGCTCTAGGCTGGCCGAGTGTCCAAATCGCCGGTGAGAGCGCAGGCCCAGGGGGCTGATGGGGTGTCGGAAGGCCGTGATTCCGCTGTGGGCGAACAGGCTGCGAGTCGCCCGAAAAAAGCGACAAAACGCCCTGTGGGTGAGCAGGTCCCGAGGGCCGGAGTGAAGACCGCAGCGAAGCCCGCCGCACGGGCCGCAGCCGAGTCCGCCGCGAAGGCCGCCGTGAAACCCGCGAAATCCGGAGCAAAGCCCGGTGCGAAACCGGAATCGCGTCTGGCGATGGTCCGTCGTGCCCGCAGGATCAACCGTGAGCTCGCCGAGCTCTATCCGTATGCCCACCCCGAGCTGGACTTCAGGAATCCCTTCGAGCTTCTCGTCGCCACGGTCCTTTCCGCCCAGACCACCGATCTGAGGGTCAACCAGACCACCCCCGCCCTCTTCGCCGCCTACCCCACCCCCGAGGACATGGCCGCGGCCGTCCCGGAGGAATTGGAAGAGCTCATTCGGCCGACCGGCTTCTTCCGGGCCAAGACCAAGTCGCTGATAGGCCTCTCCGCGGCGCTCAGGGACAGGTTCGGCGGCGAGGTGCCGGGTCGGCTCGCCGATCTCGTCACGCTTCCGGGAGTCGGCCGCAAGACCGCCAATGTCGTGCTCGGGAATGCCTTCGGCGTGCCGGGCATCACGGTCGACACCCATTTCGGGCGCCTGGTCCGCCGCTGGAAGTGGACGGAGCAGGAGGACCCGGAGAAGGTCGAGGCCGAGATCGCCGCGATCTTCCCCAAGAGCGAGTGGACGATGCTCTCGCACCGCGTCGTCTTCCACGGCCGCCGCATCTGCCATGCCCGTAAGCCCGCCTGCGGCGCCTGTCCGATCGCTCCGCTCTGCCCGGCGTACGGGGAGGGCGAGACGGACCCGGAGAAGGCCAGGAAGCTGCTGAAGTACGAGATGGGCGGTCAGCCCGGGCAGCGGCTGAGCCCGCCGGCGGACTACCCGGGCAAGCCCGCGCCGGCCCTGGGGGCCGGCTGACGCACGGCGCTCGCTCCGGAACGAAATGCGTGATGACAGGCGTTGTGAGACGAGGGGTGCCTATGAAGACGCACGAACAGAGCACGCAGAGCACGCACGAACAGAGCGCGGATGCGGCAGCCGCGCCCGCGGCGGTCGGCCCCGCTGTGGTCAACCCGGCGGCCGTGAGCCCCGCTGCGGCGGTCGCCGCGGCCGCCGCAGCGGCAGGCGCAGGTCACGACGGAGCCATCACCGTCACGACCGAGGGCCTGCCGGACTGGCTCGACCCCGTGGCCCATGCCGCGCGGACGATCGAGCCGGACCAGCTCAGCCGCTTTCTGCCGCCGGAGAGCGGCGCCGGGCGGCAGTCCGCCGTGCTCGTACTGTTCGGGGAGGGTGAGCGCGGTCCCGAGCTGCTCCTCATGGAGCGATCCGGAAGCCTGCGTTCCCACGCTGGGCAGCCTTCCTTCCCCGGCGGCGCCCTGGACCCGGAGGACGGCGACCAAGCCACTACAGGGCCGCTCAGGGCCGCTCTGCGGGAGGCTCGGGAGGAGACCGGCCTCGATCCGCGCGGAGTGCAGCTCTTCGGAGTGCTGCCCCGGCTCTACATCCCCGTGAGCGGCTTCGTCGTGACACCGGTCCTCGGCTGGTGGCGGTCGCCGAGCCCGGTCGGCGTCGTCGATCCGGGTGAGACAGCCCGGGTCTTCACCGTCCCCGTGGCGGATCTCACGGACCCGGCCAATCGCGCGACCACGGTCCATCCGAGTGGTCACCGAGGCCCGGCATTTCTGGTCGAATCCGCCTTGGTCTGGGGTTTCACGGCCGGAGTGATCGACCGGATTCTGCACTTCGCGGGCTGGGAGCGCCCGTGGGACACCGCCAAGCAGGTGCCGCTCGACTGGCGCGCATGACAGGCTGACTCCCGTGCTGCGCTGTCCGGCCCTGCCCGGACCCAGTCGAAGGAACAGGCCCGGTGACGAATCTGCGAGGCTATAGACGGTGAACGTGCTGGACATCCTGTTGCTGGCCGGCGCCGTGTGGTTCGCGGTCATCGGCTATCGCCAGGGGTTCGTCGTCGGCATCCTGTCGGTGATCGGGTTCCTGGGCGGCGGTCTCGTAGCCGTCTATCTGCTGCCGGTCCTGTGGGACCAGCTGACGAACGGCTCCGAAGTCTCATCGACGGCAGCCATCGTCGCCGTCGTCATCGTGATCGTCTGTGCCTCGGTGGGCCAGGCGTTCACCACCCATCTCGGAAACAAGCTCCGCCGGTACATCACGTGGTCGCCGGCGCGCGCTCTCGATGCCACCGGCGGTGCCCTGGTCAATGTGGTCGCGATGCTGCTGGTCGCCTGGCTGATCGGCTCCGCACTGGCCGGTACCACACTGCCTACGCTGGGCAAGGAGGTCCGTAGCTCGTCGGTCCTGCTCGGCATCTCCCGGGTGATGCCGGCCCAGGCCTCCACATGGTTCACGGACTTCTCCTCGGTCCTTGCGCAGAACGGCTTCCCGCAGGTCTTCAGCCCCTTCGCCAACGAGCCGATCACCGAGGTCCAGGCCCCGGACCCGGCGCTGGTCGGCAGCCCCGTGGCGGCCGTCGCCAAGAAGTCCATCGTCAAGGTCGTCGGTACGGCCCCGAGCTGCGGCAAGGTCCTCGAAGGCACCGGTTTCGTCTTCTCCGACCGCCGGGTGATGACCAACGCCCATGTCGTCGGCGGCGTCGACGAGCCGACCGTCCAGATCGGCGGCCAGGGGCGGCTGTACGACGCGAAGGTCGTCCTCTACGACTGGCAGCGCGACATCGCCGTACTCGACGTGCCGGACCTCGACGCGAAGCCGCTGAAGTTCACCGACACCGATCACGACGCCGGCACCGGGAACAGTGCCATCGTCGCGGGATTCCCGGAGAACGGCTCGTACGACGTGCGGGCCGCGCGCGTCCGGGGCCGTATCGACGCCGACGGACCGGACATCTACCACCGGGGCACTGTCCGCCGCGATGTGTACTCGCTCTTCGCGACCGTCCGTCAGGGCAACTCCGGCGGACCGCTGTTGACCCCCGACGGCAAGGTGTACGGAGTCGTCTTCGCGAAGTCGCTCGACGACCCCGACACCGGCTACGCGCTGACGGCCGACGAGATCCGCCAGGACATCGCGCACGGCCGCACCGCCAACCAGCAGGTCGACAGCCAGGCGTGCGCCCTCTAGCCAGAGCCTTGCCGGCCCTGATCCGCCGGACAGACCCTGGGCGTACTGCCCCGCAGCAGCCGGGAGCGTCGTGGAAGTCCCGCCCGGTCGGTGAACGCTCACCGGCCGGCCGGGGCGGACATCATCCGCGTGGATGGCGCAGCCGCGCCGAGACCCAGCGGGCCCGACGGCGCAGAATGCGCGGAATGCCGAGCCGGGGATCATGCAGAACATGCATATCGTGCACCCGGCCCTGGGGGCCGCCCCCCTCATGAGTGCTCGGACTCGCCGTGGCGGTCGAGCGACGGTTGCGTGCGGCGTCACCGAAGTCGTGCGTCCAGCCCATACACCGACGTCTGCCCGTGCCTCATGGTCGGTAACCGCCCATCCGCCAGCCAATTGGCCTATGCGCCAGGCAATTGGCTGTTCGTCGGACAACTGTGCCCGTACGGCTACCGGTCGGGCTCGGAATCCTTGAGCCAGTTGATGAGTTCGGCCGAGAACCCGCGCGGATCCTCCTCGTGGGGGAAGTGCCCCAGACCGTCGAAAAGTCGCCAACGGTACGGCGCTTCGACGTACTCGCCGGACCCCGCCGCGCTCCGCGTACGGATCGCCGGATCGAGTGAACCGTGCAAATGCAGTGTGGGTACCCGCACCGGCCGCTTCATGCGCCGGTTGAACTGGATTCCGTCCGGACGGGCCAGGGAGCGCACCATCCAGCGGTACGGCTCGATCGAGCAGTGCGCCGTCGACGGGATGCACATCGCGCGCCGGTAGACGTCGACCGCCGCATCGTCGGGGAACTCAGGGGTCCGGGGGCCCGCCCATTCGCGGATCAGCCGCCCCACCAACGCCGCGTCGTCCGCGACGAGCTGACGCTCCGGCACCCACGGGCGCTGGAAACCCCAGACGTACGAGCCCGCGCGGGACTGCGCGAAGTCGGAGAGCATCGAGGAACGCCAGCGGCGCGGATGCGGCATCGACGAGACCACGAGGCGGCGCACCAGCTTCGGCCGCATCACCGCGGCCGTCCAGGCGAGGTAGCCCCCCATGTCGTGGCCGACCAGGGCGGCGTCCGGTTCGCCGAGCGAGCGGATCACGCCGGTGATGTCGAGCGCCAGGTTGGCGGGGTCGTAACCCCGGGGCGTGCGGTCACTGCCGCCGACTCCGCGCAGATCCATCGCCACGGCCCGGAAACCGGCGTCGGCCAGTGCGGTGAGCTGATGGCGCCAGGTCCACCAGAACTGCGGGAAGCCGTGCAGCAGCAGCACCAGAGGCCCCTCGCCGAGCTCGGCGATGTGGAAGCGGGCGCCGTTGGCCGCCACGTCCCGGTGGGTCCACGGCCCGTCGAGCCGTACGGGCCCACCGGAGCCGACCGGGCCGGGGGAACTCGGCAGGTCGGAGGGGCCCGAGGGGCCTGAGCGGCCGGGCGAGCCCGAGGAGCCGTCCGGGCCCGCCTGGCCGTCCTGGCTTACCTGGCCTTTCGGACCTGCCTGACCTTCCGGGCCTACTGGGTCGGATGCACTGGAATCGGGGACCGTCATGTGGACGAGCGTGCCACAGCGGACGCCTTGTCCTGGACCGAAGACTTCTCCAGAGCCTTGTCCGCCGGCCTGCTGCCCACAGCAGCCGGACGGCTCGCCCCCGTCGTGACAGCGGGCCGCGGGTGCGGCTTGACGCCCTGCAGCACGGCCGCCGTCTGCTTGGCCGAAGCGATGGACTTCTCCGGCGGCTTCACCTTCTTGAGCTTGGCGATGGCGAACAGCGCGAGCAACGCACCCAGCACGATGAAGGCGGCGCCCACGATCGTGAACGACACGGCGAGGCCGAGCCCCAGGTAGTGGATTCCGTACGCCGCCGCGAAGCTCAGCACCGGGATCGCGAACAGAACCAGCACGCCTGCGATGACGAACGCCACGCTCCCGGTCACGCCACGCTTGACATCCTGCCGCACTTCGGCCTTGGCCAGGGCGATCTCGTCGTGCACCAGTGCGGACATCTCGGCCGTCGCCGCGGCGACCAACTGCCCGAGACTGCGGTCGGCACTGCCCGCGTTGTTGCCGGGGTCGCTCATCCCTGACTCCCTCTCCTGCTCTCCTGCTCAATACATCTGGTGTCAGATCATGCCGGACTGTCCGGCTTGCTGCTCGCTGCCCCCGCCAGTTGGGCAAGGCGGCGGTGCTCGGCCGCCTTCTTCTCGTGGATCGCGGCCATCCGCAGGTGGTACTCCGGGTCGTCCTGCTCGTAGACGTCGGGCACACCGTCCTCGTCCTCGTCGAGCTCCTCCGCCTCGTACAGCGTCCGGTATCTGCGTACCCGGAGCTTGAGCAGTACACCGGAGAGTACGGCGGCTGTCAGCGAGCCGAGCAGCACGGCGGCCTTGATCTCGTTGATCATGTCCTCGTCGCCGGCGAAGGCCAGTTCACCGATGAGCAGCGAGACGGTGAAGCCGATCCCGGCGAGCGAGGCGACTGCGAAGACATCCGCCCAGGCCAGGTCCTTGTTCAGCTCCGCCTTCGTGAAGCGGGTGGCCAGCCACGTACCGCCGAAGATGCCTATCGTCTTGCCGGCGACGAGCCCCAGGACGACACCGAGCGTCTCGGGCCGGGTGAAGACGCCCGCCAGTGCGCCGCCGGAGAGGGAGACACCCGCGGAGAAGAGGGCGAACAGCGGCACGGCGATACCGGCCGACAGCGGGCGGATCAGGTGTTCGATGTGCTCGCCGGGGGAATGGGTCTCGCCGTCCCGCCGGGTGCAGCGGAGCATCAGGCCCATGGCGACACCGGCGATGGTGGCGTGGATGCCGCTGTTGTACATCAGGCCCCAGATGACCAGGGCGAGCGGTACGTAGATGTACCAGCCGCGCACATTCCTGCGCAGCAGCAGATAGAAGACGGCGAGACCGATGAAGGCGCCGGTCAGCGCCATGAAGTTGATCTGCTCGGTGAAGAAGACCGCGATGATCAGGATCGCGAAGAGGTCGTCGACGACGGCGAGCGTCAGCAGGAAGGCGCGCAGCGCGTTCGGCAGCGAGGTGCCGATGACCGCGAGGACGGCGAGCGCGAAGGCGATGTCGGTGGCGGTGGGGACGGCCCAGCCGTCCGTGGAACCCCCGCCGGTCACGGCCACGAGTGTGTAGACGACGGCCGGAACCGCCATTCCACACAGCGCGGCGACGACCGGGAGGGCGGCCGCCCTGGGGTCGCGCAGTTCGCCCGCGACCAGTTCCCGCTTCAGTTCGACGCCCGCGACGAAGAAGAAGACCGCGAGCAGCCCGTCCGCCGCCCAGTGCTCCACCGAGAGGTTGAGGCCCAGCGACCCGGGACCGAAGTGGAACTCGCTGACAGCCGCGTAACTGGAACCGAAGGTGTTCGCCCACACCAGGGCGGCTATCGCGGCCACCAGCAGGATGACTCCGCCGACGGTCTCGGTGCGCAGGGCGTCCGTGAGGTAGTTCCGCTCGGGGAGGGACAGGCGCGCCAGAAAGGGGCGGCGGGAGGAAGAGGGTGTGGGGGTGGGGGTGGCCACGAGTGAGGACCTCCGGGTCGGTACGGCAGCGATGGCATGGCTGATGCACTTGCCGACCAGACTTCCCGGCACACCCTGTGGAGATTTCTTATTGCTTTGTTGACGCGGCTGCCACTGTACCCGGGGTGCGCGGGGCGGTATCCAGTGATCTTCACCTTAAATGCCCGAGGGGCACCCGGCGCGTTGCCGGATGCCCCTCGGAGACGTACTCGCCCTGGTCAGTCCTCGGATGAGGAGGAGGACGGCAGCTGGGTCTGGATGAGGTCCATCACCGACGAGTCGGTGAGCGTCGTGACGTCGCCCAGCTCGCGGTTCTCGGCGACGTCGCGCAGCAGACGCCGCATGATCTTGCCTGAGCGGGTCTTCGGCAGCTCGGCGACCGGCAGGATCCGCTTCGGCTTGGCGATCGGGCCGAGCGTTGCGCCGACATGATTGCGCAGCTCCGTGACGAGCTCGTCCGAGGCGGCAGCCGTACCGCGCAGTATCACGAAGGCGACGATGGCCTGGCCGGTCGTCTCGTCGGCGGCGCCGACCACGGCAGCCTCGGCGACCGAGGGGTGCGAAACGAGCGCCGACTCGACCTCTGTGGTCGAGATGTTGTGCCCGGATACGAGCATCACGTCGTCGACCCGGCCGAGCAGCCAGATGTCGCCGTCCTCGTCCTTCTTGGCGCCGTCGCCCGCGAAGTACTTGCCCTCGAAGCGTGACCAGTACGTGTCGATGAAGCGCTGGTCGTCGCCCCAGATGGTGCGGAGCATCGACGGCCACGGCTCGGTGAGGACGAGATAGCCGCCCCCGCCGTTCGGAACCTCGTTGGCCTCGTCGTCGACGACCGTGGCGGAGATACCGGGCAGGGCGCGCTGGGCGCTTCCCGGCTTGGTCTCCGTGACGCCCGGCAGCGGCGAAATCATCATGGCGCCGGTCTCGGTCTGCCACCAGGTGTCCACGATCGGGCACTTGTCGGCGCCGATGTGCTTGCGGTACCACATCCACGCCTCGGGGTTGATCGGCTCACCGACCGAACCGAGGACCCGAAGACTGCTCAGGTCGAACTTGGCGGGGATGTCGTCACCCCACTTCATGAACGTACGGATCGCGGTCGGCGCGGTGTACAGGATCGTGACGCCGTACTTCTGCACGATCTCCCAGAAACGCCCCTGGTGCGGGGAGTCGGGCGTGCCCTCGTACATGACCTGCGTCGCGCCGTTGGCCAGCGGGCCGTAGACGATGTACGAGTGGCCGGTCACCCAGCCGATGTCTGCGGTGCACCAGAAGACATCGGTCTCCGGCTTGAGGTCGAAGACCGCGTTGTGGGTGTACGCGGCCTGCGTGAGGTAACCACCGGAGGTGTGCAGGATGCCCTTCGGCTTACCCGTCGTGCCGGAGGTGTAGAGGATGAAGAGCGGCTGCTCCGCCTCGAACGCCTCGGGGGTGTGCTCGGCGGACTGCCGGCCGGTGATCTCGTGCCACCAGACGTCCCGGCCCTCGGTCCATGCGGTGTCCTGGCCGGTGCGCCGCACCACGAGGACATGCTCGACGCTGTCGAAACGGGAGACGGCGTCGTCCACGGCGGGCTTGAGTGCGGACGGCTTGCCGCGGCGGTAGCCACCGTCGGCGGTGATGACGACCTTGGCGTCCGCGTCCTGGATACGGGCGGCGATGGCGTCGGCGGAGAAGCCGCCGAAGACTACCGAGTGCGCCGCGCCGATGCGGGCACAGGCCAGCATCGCGATGGCGGCCTCGGGGATCATCGGCAGATAGACGGCGACCCGGTCGCCCTTGCCGACACCGAGCTCGGTGAGGGCGTTCGCTGCGCGGGAGACCTCGTCCTTCAGGTCGGCGTAGGTGATGGCGCGGCTGTCGCCGGGCTCGCCCTCGAAGTGGATGGCAACCCGGTCGCCATGGCCGGCCTCGACATGGCGGTCCACGCAGTTGTACGCGACGTTGAGCTTGCCGTCCGCGAACCACTTCGCGAAGGGCGGGTTGCTCCAGTCGAGCGTCTCGGTCGGCTCCGTGGCCCAGGTCAGGCGACGGGCCTGCTCGGCCCAGAAGCCCAGCCGGTCCGCCTCGGCCTGCTCGTACGCCTCCGCTTTGACGTTGGCATTGGCGGCCAGATCGGCAGGCGGTGCAAACCGCCGCTCCTCCTTGAGCAGATTGGCCAGGCTTTCGTTGCTCACGACATCTCCCATTCCCAGGGTGTCCGTTGTGTCCCGGGGCATAGCTCATCAGGCCAAAGGCCAGGTGACAAGTGTCTGCCCGGAATTGGTTTAGACCTGTGTCTCGTGTATGGAGACACGGTCCCGCCTCCACGTGCGGTCCGGTGCGGCGCGGCGCTGTGCACCACAGTGCGGAGCACAGCGGCACAGAGCCGTACGGAGCGACACGGAGGCGGGACCACAAGGTCTCACGGACCGGGGGCGAATGTGGTTCAGACGCCGGTACGTTCCAACTCGCCGGAACCGGCTGGATCACCCGGGGCGGTGGGCCTGGGGGTGTCGGCGTCGCCGGGCGAGCGGGAGTCGGACGGGGTGTGGGAACCGGCCAGGGCGTGGGCGTCGGCCGGGGTGTGGGAATCGGACGAGGCGTGGGCGTCGCCAGGGTCCACGCGGTTGAATACCTCGTCGAGCGTGAGCCCGTCGCTTGCCCCCTCGGCCAGCAAATAGGCCTGCGCCTCGCCCACATGGAAGTACATCCCGTGCAGTTGCAGTGTGCCCTCGGCGAGCCGCCGTGCCACCGATCCATGGGCCCGCAGGTGGTCCAGCTGCTGGACCACATTGGTGAGGCAGAGCTGTTCCACCGCATCGGCCGGAAGGCGGCCGGAGATCCGGGCCCAGGCATGATGCCGGGATTCCATCCGCTTCAGGCTCGGCAGCCCATGTCTCAACCAGCGCCACAGGGACGTCAGCGGAGTGTCCGGGTCCGGTTTGGCGCCGAGCAGAGCCTGCATCGCGCCGCAGCCGGAGTGCCCGCAGACGGTGATGGACTCCACCTTCAGCACATCCACCGCGTACTCGATCGCGGCGCCCACCGAGTGGTCACTCGACTCGGCGTCCGGCGGGGGCACCAGATTGCCGATGTTCCGTACGGTGAACAGATCACCCGGGCCGCTCGCCGTGATCATGCTGGTGACCAGGCGGGAGTCGGCGCAGGTGATGAAGAGCTGGGAGGGGCGTTGACCCTCGCGGGCCAACCGAGCCAGCTCCTCGCGCACCAGCGGAGCGGTGTTCCGCTGGAACGAACTCAGACCGCTGAACAGGCGGTTGCCGCCGGTCCGGCGCGGGGCGGCGGTGGGTGAGCCGGCCGGGCCGGGGGTGCTGTGGGTTCCGGAGGTGTCGTGGGATGTGTGCTGCTCGGGGGAGCGGTCCTCGACGGAGCCGGATCCGCAGTCGGGGGCGCGGCCCGTGTCGAGGCGGGCGTGGTGGGTCTCGGGCGTCTGGCCGGGCCGGTCGTGGCAGTGATGGTTGCGCCACGGCGTCCAGGGGCGGCAACAGGAATGCGCCGCCGAGGCGGGCTCGGCGATCCGACCGCCGGACCTGCCGGTGAAGACGACCCGGCCGCCGTGGGCCGTCTGGGCAATGCTCCAGTCCTGGATCGTCTCGTACGCCGCATGGTCCATGAAGAAGCCGTCCAGCTCGACGACGGCATCCCCGTCCTGGGGCAGCCGGGCGAGCGCCCGACTGAGCCGGGGCACCGCGAGAAACGTCAACTGGCCCCGTACGACCACCAGATGCTGGCCGCCTTGTTCGGTCACGGTGATCCTGGTCCGGGCCAGCCGGTGCATCGCGACGGCCACCGCCACCGCGATGCCGATCACTACACCCTTGAGCACACCGAAGAGGAGCACGCCGGTGATCGTCGCCCCGTACACCAGGAATTCCCGGTGCTTATGGACATTGCGGATGTGGGCGAAACTCACCATCTGGATGCCGACCATCATGACCAGCGCGGCGAGCGCGGCCAGCGGGATCTGCTCCAGAGCGGCGACCAGCAGCCCTGCGGCGAGCAGCACCCAGACGCCGTGCAGCACGGTGGAGGCGCGGCCCGTCGCTCCGGCCCGAACATTTGCCGAACTGCGCACCGCACCGCCGGACACCGCCAGCCCACCGACAAGCCCGGACAGGGTGTTGGCGATGCCCTGGGCACGCAGCTCACGATCGAGATCGGAGCGCCTGACGGGTGGGTCCGGCAGGGACGGACAGGCCGGGCCCGGGCGGCCCTGGGCCAAGGCCGAAGGCGAAACCGGACCCGAAACCGGACCCGAGGACGAAGCCGGACCCGAGGACGAGGCCGACGTCGAGTCGGCTTTGGGCCGCGCAGCCGCTTGCCCGCCGGCGCGGTCGGCCGACAGCTTGTCCACGGCGACCGAGGCGAGCAGCGACTCCAGACTGGCCACCAGCATCACTGTCAATACAGCGGTGGCCAGAGCGAGTACAGGGCCGTGCGGCATCTCCGGCAGTGCGTGCGAGCGCCAGGACGGCAGATCGACCCGGGCGATCCCGGGCGCCGTGATCGCGGCCACCACCGTCGCGGTCACCACCGCGGCGAGGGCAGCCGGAATCCGCCGTACTACCCGGCCGATCCGCCCCGGAATCCGCGGCCACAGGATCAGGACGGCGATGGTCAGTACGCCGATCAGCGGGGCGGCTGGACTCACCCGCCCCAACTGGTCCGGGAGGGCGAGGGCGTTGGCGACGGCCGAACTCTGAGGCGAGCCGCCGAGCACGATGTGCAGCTGGGCGAGTGCGATGGCCACGCCGATGCCGGCGAGGGTGCCGTGCACGATGGCGGGGCTGACGGCCAGGGCGCTGCGTGCCGCCCGCAACGAGCCCAGCAGGATCTGCAGAAGTCCCGCGCCGATGGTGATCGCGCAGGTGGTGCGCCAGCCGTAGATCTGGATCAACTCGGCTGTGACCACGGTCAGTCCGGCGGACGGGCCGCTGACCTGGAGGGGTGTGCCGCCGAGCAGTCCGGCGACGATTCCGCCGATCGCGGCGGAGATGAGGCCGGCCTCCAGCGGGGCGTCCATGGCGACGGCGAGGCCGAGCGACATGGGGACGGCGAGCAGGAAGACCGTGATCGATGCGGACAGGTCAGCGCCCGCGATGCGGAATCGTCCGTTGCGCGGTGGCGGGCTGTGCGGTCGTTTGATTCCCGAGGCGCGGGGTGGACGCGAACTGCGGGATGTGTGGTCATGACGAGTGGGGACGCAAGCAGACATGTTCCCGTCTCCTCCGGGGCAGCGCGGTCGCGGAACGTGGGGGACGCGGCCGTGGGTCACGGCGTGCAGCGGCGGGATTTCTCAACTCTCAGTAAACAGATCGTAATGGAGAGTAAAGATCTCTGTCCATGCTTGAGATCAAATGGCCCATCTAATCACCTGTTCAAGTGAATAATCAGCTTTTCATTCGGCTTGTCATATTAATTTCTGCATGACTGCATGTGACCTTGACCTTGACCGCGCCGCGTCTGCACTTCAACGCAAATTTCCCGCAAGGAAGAGGGTGGGCGGATGATGGGCGCCACGAAGAGAGCCGCCGCGAAAAGGATCGCTGCTGAGCGGGTCGCCCTGGGTGTCATGACCGTTGCACTCGCCGCGGGAGTGGCCGGCTGCTCCTCCCGAGCGGATTCCAGGACCGGAGCCGCCGGACCCGCTGCCGTGAAGCGAGACGCCGGAGCGAAGAAGAACGTCCCCCGAGCCGCACCCGAAAGCATGTTCCGGCTCATCGGCGACGGCTCCACCGCCTTCACGGGCAGCCAGCCGAAGCAGCCCGTGGTGCAGCGCCTGGCACCCGGCCAGAAGCCCCCGCAGTTCGTGGTGTTCTCGTGGGACGGCGCCGGAGAGGACAGCCAGAAGCTGTTCTCGCACTTCCGTGAGGTGGGCAAGAAATACCACGCGAACATGACGTACTTCCTCAGCGGTGTGTATCTGCTGCCTGAGGGAAAGCGTGAACTCTACGACCCGCCGAAGCACAGCGCCGGCAGCTCCGACATCGGCTTCAACGACACCGAGGGAATCCGGAACACCATCACTCAGGTTCGCGGCGCCTGGGAGGACGGCGACGAGATCGGCACGCACTTCAACGGCCACTTCTGCGGCCCCGACGGCGGCGTCGGCACCTGGTCCGTCGATCAGTGGAAGAGCGAGATCAACCAAGCCAAGGCCTTTGTGAAGAGCTGGAAGACCAACGACCCCGACCTCAAGGGCGAGCAGCCGCTTCCCTTCGACTACGACAAGGAGCTCATCGGTGGCCGCACCCCCTGTCTGGAGGGGCAGAAGAATGCGGTGGCCGCAGCGCGGGAGATGGGCTTCCGCTACGACTCCAGTGGCGTCGACAACCAGGTCTGGCCGAAGAAGAAGGGCGGCATCTGGGATCTTTCCATGCAGCTCGTCCCGGTTCCGGGGCGCGACTTCGAGACCCTGTCGATGGACTACAACTTCATGTTCAACCAGTCCGGTACGACGCAGAGCGATCCGGGCCGACACGAGTACTGGGGCAACCAGATGCGAGACGGCCTGATCCAGGCCCTCGACCGCGCGTACGACGGGAACCGCGCCCCGCTGATCATCGGCAATCACTTCGAGTCCTGGAACGGCGGCACGTACATGCGGGCCGTTGAGCAGACCATCGCGACGGTCTGCACCAAGGAGGGCGTCCGCTGCGTCTCCTTCCGGCAGCTGGCCGACTGGCTGGACGCACAGGACCCGGCAACGCTGGCGAAGCTGGGCACGCTCGATGTCGGCCAGGCCCCGGCGAAGGGCTGGACGGGCTTCCTCCACGAAGCCGCGACCTCGGGGGCGGACGCGGACCGTGTGCCGGGGGCCGGCACGACTCATGCTGGGTCCGGCGCGGATCAGGCCGGTCGCCGGCTCGGTGACCGCGCTCGGCGACGGTGCTCGGCCACCGAGCTGCACGCCCTTCGGCTGGCGACTGCCGCGTGAGGGTGCCATGGCGCCCGGCCGGAACGAGGGCATCCTCCTGGCCCGGGCGCCGACGGATCAGGCGGGCTGAGCGGCGCTGTCCTGCACGTACCGCTCGTCGAGTACGAAGGCCGGGTCGACCTGGGCGGCCAGGTCGGCGCCCGTCTTCTCATTGCCCCAGCTCTCCGCGTTCTTCAGATGGAAGTGCACCATCTGCCGCGTGTAGCGCTCCCAGTCCCGCTGCTCGTACGAATCCTCCGCGGCGTTCTGCAGCGCCTGCAGGGCCATCCGGTTGTCCGCCTCCAGCAGCTCGAAGCGGGCAGGCCTGCCCTTCTCCATGGCCCGTACCCAGTCGGAGTGCCCAACGCTGACCAGCAGATCGTCGCCCACCTCGGCACGCAGGAAGTCCAGATCGTCCTCGCCCTGCACCTTGTTGCCGATGACCTTCAGCGCGACCCCGAAGTCCCGGGCATACTCCTTGTACTGGCGGTAGACCGAGACGCCCTTACGGGTCGGCTCGGCGACCAGGAATGTCATGTCGAAGCGGGTGAACATCCCGGAAGCGAAGGAGTCCGAACCTGCTGTCATGTCGACGACGACATAGTCGTCGGGGCCGTCGACGAGATGGTTGAGGCAGAGCTCGACCGCGCCGACCTTGGAGTGGTAGCAGGCCACACCCAGATCCGACTCGGTGAATGGCCCGGTGGCCATCAGCTGGATCTCCCCGTCGTCGAGCCGAACCGTGCGGGCACACGCGTCGTAGATCGGGTTGTTCTCGCGAACCCGCAGCAGCCGCGAGCCCTCGCCTGGCGGAGTCGTTTTGATCATCGTCTCGACAGAGGCGATGCGGGGGTTGCTGCCGCGCAGATACTCCTTGATCAGAGGCAGCTGGGCTCCCATGGCGGGCAGTGCCGCGGCCTCTTGGTCGTCGAGGCCGAGCGCGGCCCCGAGGTGCTGGTTGATGTCGGCGTCCACCGCGACGACATGGGCTTCATTGGCGGCAAGGTGGCGGATGAAGAGCGAGGACAGCGTGGTCTTGCCGCTGCCGCCCTTCCCTACGAAAGCGATCTTCATGTTCACCTAGGGTAGTGGTGTCATTGCGTTCTGCTGTCACTCTTCGTGAAGAAGGCCACTCTCGGGCGGTATCGGTGTAGGGGGCGCGTAGCCTCGCTACTTATGAGTACGACTGCCTCTGATCCGCTCGCCGCCCTGGGCACCCTGCCGGGGGTCGTCGACGCGGTGGACTCCGTACGCAAGGCCGTCGACCGGGTCTACGGTCACCGCGTCATGCGGCGCCGCAGCAACGAGGTCACCGCCGAGGCGGCGCTGCGCGGCGCCCGCGGCTCGGCGGCGCTGTCCGGTGCCGACTGGAATCTGGAGGAGGTGCGCCGGCGTACCGACTTCAGCGGTGAGGGTGAGGCGCATGTGATCGGAGCGGCCCTGAGGCTCACCGCCGAAGCGGGCCAACTGCTCTCCATCTGGCGGCAGTCGCCGCTGCGTGTCCTGGCGCGGCTGCATCTGGTTGCGGCAGGCGGCGCGGCGCCCGAGGATACTGTCGGCCGGCCACGGCTGGCAGGCGAACCCGTGGACGAGCCGCTGATCGAAGCGCCGCTGCCGGACGCCGAGGAGGTGGCGGGGCGGCTGGAAGGGCTGTCCGGATTGATCCTTTCGGGCACTGCGGCGCCCGCGCTGGTGACGGCAGCGGTCGTGCACGGTGAGCTGCTGGCTCTGCGTCCCTTCGGTTCGTACAACGGCCTCGTCGCGCGTACTGCCGAGCGGATCGTGCTGATCGGGAGCGGCCTGGATCCCAAATCGATCTGCCCCGCCGAGGTGGGCCACGCCGAGCAGGGGCGGGCGGCGTACGTCGCTGCGTTCGAGGGTTACCTGTCGGGGACGCCTGAAGGGATGGCGGCCTGGATCGCGCACTGCGGGCGCGCCGTGGAGCTGGGCGTCAGAGAGTCGACGGCGGTGTGCGAGGCGCTGCAGCGAGGTGCTGCGTAGCAGCGTTGTTCGGTTCCGCGGGCTAGGCACGGCGGATGCGGCTGATCGATGACTTCGCCGCGGTAACGCCAGCGCGGTAACTCCCCTGGCGTAACTTCACTGCCCGGCAAAAGGGTTGCGGCGGTACCGTCCTCGGTACCGCCGCTGGCATGTCTACCCAGTTACCATGCGTCCTCGATATGTGCCCATCAGGTCGGGGGCTTTACCCGTTTCCTGGTGCGGCTGGCCCGTAATCGACGGGTCGACGTCGCGTGGGTGCTCGGTTTTCATGCTCGGTCCGTGGGGCCTTCTCTGCGTTATCAGGTAATCCTCTCGGATGTCCTTGGTCTCGCGGGCCGTTGAGTCCTTTGTACTCCAGAGCCGGGGTGAGCGGTAGTGCTGGCCACACTTCTTTACTTTTAGGTTCAATTACGGGCGAGTTGGACAACTTGGTTCGGCCGGATGAATTGGACTCATCGGTCGTCCTGTTCGATCCCATCGATGGGGCCGGGCGGCGGGGTCCGGGGGTGCGTAGGGGTGCCGCCGTCCGGCCCGTACATCAGGTGGAGGTCGTGGTGGTGCGGCGGCGGGAGCTGTACCAGACCAGTCCCGCCGTGACGGCGGCTGCGCCCAGCGCTGCCGCAGCGACCAACGCCGGGCGCGGCGGCATCGAGAACGTCGGTAGGCGCTGCTTGAGTCGGACCGGTCGGTCAAAGGTGAGAATCGGCCATTCGCGAAGGGTCGCTTCGCGCCGCAGGGCGCGGTCCGGATTCACTGCGTGCGGGTGGCCGACCGACTCCAGCATCGGTACATCGGTCGCGGAATCGCTATAGGCGTAGCAGCGCGACAGGTCGTATCCCTCCGACACTGCGAGCGCCTTGACCGCCTCGGCCTTCGTCGGCCCGTACGCGTAGTACTCCACTTCGCCGGTGAAGCAGCCGTCGTCACCGACGACCATCCGGGTGGCGACGACTCGGTCGGCGCCGAGCAGCTCGCCGATCGGCTCGACGACCTCGGCGCCCGAGGTCGAGACGATCACCACATCGCGTCCGGCGGTGTGATGCTCCTCGATGAGCGTCGCCGCTTCGTCGTAGATGATCGGGTCGATCAGATCGTGCAGGGTCTCGGCGACGATTTCCTTCACTTGCTGGACGTTCCAGCCCTTGCAGAGCGCGGAGAGATATTCCCGCATCCGCTCCATCTGGTCGTGATCTGCACCCCCGGCAAGGAACACGAACTGTGCGTACGCAGTGCGCAGTACAGCGCGGCGGTTGATCAGTCCGCCTTGGTAGAAGGACTTGCTGAAGGTCAGCGTCGAAGACTTCGCAATGACCGTCTTGTCCAGGTCGAAGAAGGCTGCTGTGCGCGGCAAGAAGCGGTTTTCCACAAGGCTGAGCATAGGGGCCCACCATTCGGCGTAAACTCTGGCGCGTGGGTTTGCCTGAGAAGGCTCTCGGGTACACCATGGAAGTCACGGATCGTTCGCGACCGTGCTAACCCGGTCCGGCTCCTCCCCCCCCCGAGTCGGCCGTGGGGACGACCCCCGCTCTCCCCCCCGGCGGGGGTCGTCGCATGTCCGGACGCGTTTCTGCCATTCGGAATCAAGCACTCTGCCTCCATTTCGGCCGTGATGGCCCGCTTCTCGTTCCATCTCTCACCATCTTGACTCGTCACGGTGCGTAGCGGAAGTGCTGCTCTCCGGAAGTCGCCGGTATGAGCGACAGAGATATTCACAACGGCAGAGTTGTCCACAGTTTTTGAGCAAGATCCACACGATTTCCCGAAGCGCTGCACGGTGATTCCAGCCGCGAAGTCCGCGGCTTGCGGAATCGCCGATCTCGGAACGTTCCGGGATCACCGCGAACCGCGATGAAGGTGCAGTGAGAAGGGGGCGGAGATCGTGGCTGAATCCATCGCACGGGATCGTCTGCCGACCGTCGGGGTGCGGCGGGGCGGACCGTTGATCGTGACCGAGGATGTGGAACTCCTCGACGATCTGCTGCGGCTGTGCGCGGCCGCCGGAGCGGAACCAGAAGTTCATCACTCGTTGCCCGAACGCAGAGGCGGCTGGGAGCAGGCCCCGATGGTTCTCGTGGGGGACGATGCCGCCCAGCGGTGCCGCGGAGCGGCGCGCAGGCGCGGTGTGATGCTCGTAGGCCGGGACCAGGACGCCCCGGATGTCTGGCGCCGCGCCGTGGAGATCGGGGCCGAATATGTGCTGAGGCTGCCCGATTCGGAGGGGTGGCTCGTCGATCAGATCGCCAATGCGGCGGAAGGCGTGGGCCGGCCGGCACTCACCGTCGGGGTGATCGGCGGACGGGGCGGATCCGGTGCATCCACACTGGCCTGCGCCCTCGCGGTGACCGCGGCCAGGGCCGGACGGCGGACCATGCTGATCGACGGTGACCCGCTCGGCGGGGGCATCGATGTACTGCTCGGTGGCGAACGGGCCGAGGGAATGAGGTGGCCGGATTTCGTCCATTCCAAAGGGCGGGTCGGTGGAGGCGCACTGGAGGAGTCGCTGCCCGCACTGCACGGTCTGCGGGTGCTCAGCTGGGGCCGCGACGACTGGGTGGTCATTCCGCCACAGGCCATGCAGGCCGTGCTGGCTGCCGCGCGCAGGCTCGGCGGGGTGGTGGTCGTCGACCTGCCGCGCAGGGTCGACGAGTCGGTGGCCGAGGCGCTTGCGCAGCTGGATCTCGGGCTGTTGGTGGTTCCCGGAGAGCTTCGCGCAGTCGCGGCGGCGAAGCGGGTGGCGTCGATGGCCGGGATGGTGCTGGACGACCTGCGGGTGGTGGCCCGCGGCCCGTACGCGGCGGGCCTCGACGAGCGGTGGGTGGCGCAGGCGCTGGGGCTGCCGCTTGCCGGTGAACTCCCACTCGACTCCGGATTGCTGGCCACCCAGGAGGGCGGCGCGCCACCCGGCGGCAATGCGCGCGGTCCACTGGCCAGGTTCTGCGCGGCGTTCTGGGAGCGGGCACTCGTCCCGGAGGGTGCAGGGGGACGCGCCGGTGGGGGTGCGTCGTGACGGAGACGCTGCTTGACGCCGTGCGGCAACGGCTGGCACAGAGCGGCGCGGCGCCGACCCCGGCCGGGGTCGCGGCAGCTCTTCGGGCCCAGGGACGGCTGCTCGGCGATGCCGAAGTGCTCGGCGCGGCCGATGAGTTGCGTGGCGAGCTGGTCGGCACCGGGGTGCTGGAACCGCTGCTCGCCGACCCGGCCGTGACAGATGTCCTGGTCTCCGCGCCGGACCGGGTGTGGGTGGACCGGGGCGGCGGGCTCGAACTCACCGGGGTGACCTTTCCGGACGCTGCTGCGGTGCGCAGGCTGGCACAGCGGCTGGCGGCCGTGGCGGGGCGGCGGCTGGACGACGCCCGGCCCTGGGTGGACGCCCGGCTGCCGGACGGCACCCGTATGCATGCTGTGCTGCCGCCGGTGTCCGTCGGCTCGACGTGCCTGTCGCTGCGGGTGGTGCGGCCCAGGGCCTTCTCGCTGACGGAGCTGGTCGCGGCGGGGACCGTGCCGCCGGGTGGTGACCGGGTACTGAGGGCGTTGGTGGAAGCCCGGGTCTCGTATCTGATCAGTGGGGGGACGGGGGCTGGGAAGACGACCCTCTTGTCGAGTCTGCTGGGTGCGGTCGGGGAGCGTGAGCGAATCGTGCTCGCCGAGGACTCGGCGGAGCTGCGGCCGGACCATCCGCATGTGGTGCGCCTGGAGTCGCGCCCTGCCAACCAGGAGGGGGCGGGACGAGTGACTCTGAAGGACCTGGTGCGGCAGGCGCTGCGGATGCGGCCCGACCGACTGGTGGTCGGGGAGGTGCGGGGCGCCGAGGTCACCGAACTGCTGGCCGCGCTGAACACCGGCCACGAGGGCGGCTGCGGGACGGTTCATGCCAATGCAGCCGAGCACGTCCCGGCCCGCCTTGAGGCGTTGGGGACGGCGGCGGGACTGGACCGGGCAGCACTTCACAGCCAGTTGGCGGCCGCGCTGTCGGTGGTGGTCCATCTCGTACGGGACCGGGCCGGACAGCGGCGGATCGCCGAGGTACAGGTCCTGGAGCGGGATGCGGCCGGGCTGGTGGTGACCGTGCCGGCACTGCGCTGGGGTATCGACGGATTTGTGCAGGAGCGGGGCTGGGGGCGGCTGCGGTCGATGACCGGGGGTGCGCTGTGAACGGTGGCACGGCGGTGGGTCTGTCGGCCGGCGCGAGCTTTGCGGCGGTCTTGTGCGTCGGGGTGGCGGCCTGGCTGGTGATGGTGCAGGACCAGGGGCGTCGGCGAGCGCGGGTGCTGTTCGTCGACAGGGCGGTGGAGTCGCCGCTGCGTGAGCGCTGGGAGCGGATTCGGGCTTGGTTCCAGGAGCGGTTGCGGGCGCGGCGGGAGTGGCTCTGTCTGCCGGTGGCGCTGGCCATTGCCGTGCTGGGGGAATCCGTGCTGCCGGTGCTGGCGGTGGTGGTGGCGGTGCCGCTGGTGCGGCGGTGGCTGCGGGGACGGGCCCTGACGCAGGAGCGGGAACGCCGGGCCGATGGGGTGGTGGAGTTGTGCGGTGCCGTCGTGGGTGAGCTGCGGGCCGGGCACGAGCCGGGGCAGGCGTTGCTCGTCGCTGTCCGCGGGACCGGGGTGATGGGAACGGCGGAGGCCGCTGTGTCCGCTGCGGCGCGGTTCGGCGGCGATGTGCCGGGGACGCTCGGGCAGGCGGCTCGGGAGCCGGGTCTGGACGGGCTTGCCGGGGTGGCGGCCTGTTGGCGGGTGGCGGTGGACGGCGGGACCGGGCTCGCGGCGGGCCTGGACCGCCTGGAGGGTGCGCTGCGGGCGGAGCGACGCAGACGGGAGGAGTTACGGGCCCAACTGGCCGGTGCCTGGTCGACGGTGGCCGTGCTCGCGCTGCTGCCGGTGCTGGGTCTGGGGCTGGGGGCGGCGCTCGGGGCCGATCCGCTGAGGGTGCTGCTGCACACGCCCGCCGGGCTGGTCTGTCTGGTGGCGGGTGGGTTGCTGGAGGCGGCCGGGCTTTGTTGGGCCGGCCGGATCGTACGGGCGGGGGAGGCGGCGTGAACGGGGTCACCGGCGAAGTCGTCCACCGGGCGGCGGCAGCGTGGGCGGTTCTGGGCGCGGCTGCGTATCTGGCCCTCGCCCTGGCGGGACGGCGGCAGAGGCGGACGGTACACCGTCGGGGTGCGGTGCTGCTGGCCATCGGCCTGGAGAAGCGTCGGCGCGGGCGGACGGTTTCCGGCGCCCGGGTGAAGGAATGGATTGCGCCACTGGGTGCTTTGGCGACAGGCGTGGTCCTGATCGGCGGCCTGCCGGGGTTCGCTACCGGGCTGGCAGGGGCGTACGGCGCCTGGAGGTGGCAGCGGGCCCGGCGCAGCCGCGAACCGGGGGTCGGCGCTGTGGAAGCGGCGCAGGTCTCGCGGCAACTCCCGTTGGCGGCGGACCTCTTGGCGGCCTGCATTTCTGCCGGAGCCGGGCCCCGAGAAGCGGCGGAGGCGGTGGGGGAGTCGCTGGGCGGACCGGTCGGCGTGCGTCTGGCGCGGACGGCCGCGGAGATCCGGCTCGGTGGTGAACCTGCGGTGGCCTGGGGGCGGTTCGGGGAGATACCGGGCGCGGGTGCGCTGTCCCGCTGCCTGGACCGGGCGGGGTCGACCGGGGCTCCGGCGGCGGAGCCGGTGGCGCGGCTCGCCGAGGCGATGCGGGCGGAGCGGGCGAGCGCGGCCGTGGCGCGCGCCCAGCGGGCAGGCGTGCTGATCACCGCACCGGTCGGGCTCTGTTTTCTGCCCGCTTTCCTGGCGGTCGGGGTGGCGCCGGTGGTGATCGGTCTGGCGACCGGCCTGCTTCACAACGGGTGACAGAAAAGTACTAGTAAGTATCTATGCGATATGAATTATGTATTTCGCGGGGGGTTGAAATGGCACAGCGAATCAGGGGCTGGGTGCGGAGCATGGCGCGCCGAGTCCGGTCGGACAACGGAATGACGACATCCGAATATGCGGTGGGGACAATCGCGGCCTGTGCGTTCGCGGCGGTGCTCTACAAGGTGGTCACCAGCCAGCCGGTCATGTCCGCACTGCAGTCACTGCTCAAGGACGCGCTCGATGCGAAGTTCTAGGAGCAGTTCCGGGGCGTGCGCCGGAGGTCGTTCCAGGACCGTGTGCGGGGGTGGAGACCGGGGGGCGGTGACGGCGGAAGCGGCCATGGCGATTCCGGTGCTGGTGGTGTTCGCCCTGGCGCTGGTCTGGGCGCTGATGGCCGCCTCCGCCCAGATCCGCTGCGTGGACGCGGCCAGGGCCGGGGCGAGGGCGGCGGCCCGCTCGGAACCGGAGGCACAGGTGCTGGAAGCCACTCGTTCGGCGGCACCCGGTGGGGCCGAAGTCGCGATGGAGCGGACCGGGGAGCTGTGGCGGGTACGAGTGGCGGCGCCGATGCCCGGACCCGGCCCACTGGCCTTCAAGCTCCATGCGGATGCGGCAGCACTTGCAGAGGACACTGTGGGGGTGACGCCATGACCGGGACAGGAGGGGGAGCCCGGAAGGCCGTCCTCGGGTGGCTGCACAGGAGCGGGGATCACGGTCCGAATCGAGGTCGGGCCCCGGACCGGGACAGAGGCCTGGCGACGGTGTGGGTGGCGATGACCACGGCCACGTTGTGCGCGGTGTTCGCGGTCGTGCTGGCGCTCGGACAGGTGATGGTCGCCCGGCACCGGGCCGGCGGTGCGGCGGACCTGGCAGCCTTGGCCGCGGCCGACCGGGCCCTGCAAGGGCCCGGGGAGGCGTGCGGGGCGGCCGAGGAGGTGGCCGCGGCACAGGGGGCGGTGGTGGTGCGGTGCACGGTGCGTGGGGAGATCGCCGATGTGACGGCCCGGGCGAGTTTCGGGCCGTACGAACCGGCGGTCAGGTCCCGGGCCGGTCCTTCGGCGGCTGCTCCCGGCTCTCCGGATCCGTCGCCTCCGACAGTTCCGGAGGGCCCGGCTCCCCCGGGTCCGGCGGAGCGGACCGGAGGAGTTCGCTGAGGAGGCGCACGGCGCCCCGCTTGTGCAGCGGATCGTTGCCGTTGCCGCACTTGGGGGATTGGATGCAGGACGGGCAGCCCGCTTCGCATTCGCAGGACGCGATGGCCTGGCGGGTCGCGGTCAGCCACGTACGGGCGGTGTGGAAGGCCCGCTCGGCGAATCCGGCACCGCCCGGATGACCGTCGTACACGAAGACCGTGGGCAGCAGGGTGTCCGGGTGCAACGGCACGGAGACGCCACCGATGTCCCATCGGTCGCAGGTGGCGAAGAGCGGCAGCATCCCGATCGATGCGTGCTCCGCGGCATGCAAGGCGCCGCCCAGGATCTCCGGGTTGATACGGGCGGTGTCGAGCTGGTCCTGCGTGACCGTCCACCACACGGCGCGCGTGCGCAGAGTGCGGGGCGGCAGATCCAGCTTGGTCTCGCCGAGGACCTCGCCGGTGATCAGTTTGCGACGCAGGAAGGAGACGACCTGGTTGGTGACTTCCACGGAGCCGTAGCAGAGCCGTCCGTCGCCCCACGGGATCTCGGTGTCGGTCTCCAGGACGGCGATGGCGGTGGTGTCGCGTGCGGTCGTCGAGTACGGCGGGTTGGCCTCCTCGACCAGGGCCACCGAGTCCTCCAGGTCCAGCTTCCGGACCAGATAGGTGCGGCCCTGGTGGAGGTGGACGGCGCCTTCGTGGACGGCGGTGTGCGCGGCCGGTTCGTCGACGGTGCCCAGCAGCCGGCCGGTGCCCTCCTCGACGATCTGGACGGGGCGGCCGCCCTCGCCGCGGATGTCGGTGAGATCGGCGGCGCGCTCGCGGCGGGTCCAGTGCCAGCCCGATGCCCGTTTGCGCAGCAGCTTCGCTGCCTCCAGCTGCGGCAGCAGTTCGGCCACGGCCGGGCCGAAGAGCTCCAGATCGGACTCGGTGAGCGGGAGCTCTGCAGCGGCGGCACACAGGTGCGGGGCGAGGACGTACGGGTTGTCCGGGTCGAGGACGGTCGACTCCACGGGCTGTTGGAAGAGCGCCTCGGGATGGTGGACAAGGAAGGTGTCCAACGGGTCGTCGCGGGCCACCAGGATCGCCAGGGCACCCTGGCCGGAGCGTCCGGCGCGGCCCGCCTGCTGCCACAGCGACGCCCTGGTGCCGGGATAGCCCGCGATGACGACGGCGTCCAGGCCGGAGACATCGACGCCGAGTTCGAGGGCGGTGGTGGCGGCCAGGCCGAGCAGTCGGCCGGAGTGCAGGGCGCGCTCCAGGGCGCGGCGTTCCTCGGGGAGATAACCCCCGCGGTAGGCGGCGACCCGGGCAGGCAGGGAGCGGTCCACCTCGGCGAGGCGTTCCTTGGCGATGACGGAGATCAGTTCGGCGCCGCGCCGGGAGCGCACGAAGGCGACCGAGCGGACGCCCTGGACGGTCAGATCGGTGAGGAGGTCGGCTGTCTCGGCAGTGGCGGTACGGCGCACGGGCGCGCCCTTCTCGCCATGCAGCTCGGTGAGGGGCGGCTCCCACAGGGCGAAGATCATTTCGCCGCGCGGCGAGGCGTCGTCGGCGACCTCCTTGACCGGGAGACCGGTGAGGCGGCCCGCCGCGACGGAGGGCTCCGCCGCGGTGGCCGAGGCGAGAAGGAAGACCGGATTCGCTCCGTAGCGGGCGCACAGACGGCGTAGCCGGCGCACCACCTGGGCGACGTGGGAGCCGAAGACACCCCGGTAGGTGTGGCACTCGTCGATGACGACGAAGCGCAGGGTGCGCAGGAAGGAGGACCAGCGGGGGTGGGACGGGAGTATTCCGCGGTGGAGCATGTCGGGGTTGGTCAGGACGTAGTTGGCGTACTGGCGCACCCACTCGCGTTCCTCGACCGGGGTGTCGCCGTCGTAGACCGCGGGCCTGATGGCGTTGCCGAGCGGCGCCGCGAGTTCCTTCACCGCTCGCCTCTGATCGGCGGCCAGGGCCTTGGTGGGGGCGAGATACAGGGCGGTCGCGCCACGGCCGTTCGGGGCCTCGGAGCCGTCGAGCAGTGCGGTGAGTACCGGGGCGAGGTAGGCGAGCGACTTGCCGGACGCCGTGCCGGTGGCGATGACCACGGATTCGCCGTCCAGGGCATGCTCGGCGGCGGCCGCCTGGTGTGCCCAAGGGTGGTCGATTCCGACTTTTCGGATCGCGGCGATCACTTCTGGCCGGATGCGATCGGGCCAGATGGCATGGGTTCCCGTACGCGGGGGCAAGTGCTCCGTATGAGTGATGCGCGCGGACCGGCCCGCCGCTGCGGCGAGCCGGTCGAGGACCATGGCGGGAGAGGGGCGGGAGTCCCTGTTCTCGGGTGGTCGACTGGGGCGGTGATTCTTGGCCATCGGCACCGAGTGTGTCACTGGCATGACGGACAATGGTCCCAAGGCGTCGTGCATGGCTGCTGGTAAGTGATTGAATGCCATCGCGGCTGGCGATCCGTCCCCTGGCTCCGCCGGGGAGACCGAGGGGCGACCGCTCGATAGCAAGGTGCTGGAGGATCCGTGGACCTGTCCTTGTCGACTCGCAATGTGTCCGGCCCTGGTGGCGACCGTACGGTCGTCGAGGTCGGTGGCGAGATTGATGTGTATACCGCGCCCAAGCTGCGCGAGCAGTTGGTCGAGTTGGTGAATGACGGCAGCTACCACCTGGTTGTCGACATGGAGGGAGTCGACTTTCTCGACTCCACCGGCCTCGGCGTGCTCGTGGGCGGCCTGAAGCGTGTCCGGGCCCATGAGGGCTCGTTGCGCCTGGTCTGCAACCAGGAGCGCATTCTCAAGATCTTCCGGATCACTGGTCTGACCAAGGTGTTCCCGATTCACACCACGGTCGACGAGGCAGTTGCGGCCACCGACTGACGGTCGGTCCGCGGCCGGTTCGGCACGGTCGGTGCACCGGTAGCCGTGACCGGCGGGCGGCCTGACCGCCGATTGCCTCAGCCAGGCAGTCGGCCGGTCGGGCAGTCAGTGGTCGGGATCTGGGTATCCAGTACCCCGACCGCTGAGCAACCGGTCGGCGTCCGGTCTGTCGGCCGACTGCTTGACGGTCGGCTGTTCGGCATTCGGCCGCTCGGGAACAGGCCGTCTGCCGGTTCGGGCGCCTGTCGGTCAGTCGACAGCCTGTCCGTCAGTGGGCCGGAGGTCGGCGACCAAGCCGGTCGGCCGACGGCTTCGCCGGTTCCGGAACAAGACTGGAAGAAGACTGGAAGAAGAGCAGGGGTGTCGGGCAGCCCGCCCGGGTCCCCTGGGATGCACGCCCGTACGTCTGAGGGGGATCGCATGGCCACCGTTGAACTCCGCTTCAGCGCCCAGCCCGAACACGTCAGGACGGCCCGCCTCGTGGCAGCCGCCGTGGCGCGCCGGGCGGGGGTCGATGAAGCCGTGCTCGACGAGGTCAGACTCGCCGTCGGTGAAGCCTGCAGCCGCGCAGTCGGGCTGCACCGCAGCCATGGCATCACCGCTCCCGTCTCCGTCGTTCTGACCGAGGAGGAGAAGTCCTTCTCCATCGAGGTCGGCGACGAGGTGCCCGGGCCGGGTGCCGAGCCCGCTCCCGCAGCAACACGCGGCGCCACGCCCGGCGTGGGACTCGACGGTCCGGATTCCGAGGCCGACGCCGACGGCGAGGACGAGATGGGTCTCGCAGTCATCAGCGGCCTCGTCGATGATGTGGAAGTCAGATCGGGGGCCAACGGCGGAGTGATCCGCATGAGCTGGCCGAAGACGCCCGTGACGGTGCTTCCCTGAGGCGCCGCAGGCGTCACGGGCGGTCCGACCGTCCCGATTCCTCCGAAGTCATCCCCCGATCCATTTCTTGATCCCTCTTTTGGGCCCTGCTGAGCAGGGCCTTTTTTCATTTCTGTGTGATCATTGGTCTACGGAAAATGTGCCTGCCCCATTACTGCATTCGGGTCGATCCGTGACCGCGATCATTTGCCGATCCGCCGTTAAGGTCAATTACATTTACCGCGCACTGTTTTGATCAGCTCCCGCTCCCTACAATCCGTCCACGTCTTGAGCGCTGAGCGTCAAGGAGGACGTATGGCGGAGTTCTTCAACACCCCACTGGCAGGACTGACGCAAGATTCCGCACTTTCCACACCTTCCGGTCGACCCGCATCTCTCGCGGCCGCGGTACTCACCGATGAAAACCGCGTCATCGTGATCGCCGTCGCGGTCGTCGCCATCGCCGCACTGGTCGTCGCCCGGCTGCTGGTGCGCCAGGTGCTGGCGGCCGGTGAGGGCACCGACCGCATGAAGGAGATCGCGGCAGCCGTCCAGGAGGGCGCCAATGCCTATCTGGCCCGGCAGCTGCGCACCGTCGGCATCTTTGCCGTCGTGGTCTTCTTCCTGCTTCTGCTGCTTCCGGCCGACAACTGGTCGCAGCGCGCGGGCCGTTCGTTGTTCTTCCTGGTGGGTGCGCTTTTCTCGGCGGCCACCGGATACATCGGGATGCGGCTTGCCGTACGCAGTAATGTCCGTGTGGCTGCTGCTGCGCGTGAGGCGACTCCCGCGGAAGGGGAACCCGAAAGGGATCTCACCGCTGTTTCGCACAAGGCGATGAAGATCGCTTTTCGTACCGGCGGCGTGGTCGGAATGATCACCGTGGGCCTCGGGCTGCTCGGTGCTTCCTGTGTCGTCCTCGTCTATGCCGCCGACGCGCCCAAGGTGCTGGAGGGCTTCGGTCTCGGCGCCGCGCTGATCGCCATGTTCATGAGGGTCGGAGGCGGTATCTTCACCAAGGCCGCGGACGTCGGCGCCGACCTCGTCGGCAAGGTGGAGCAGGGCATCCCGGAGGACGACCCACGCAATGCCGCCACCATCGCCGACAACGTGGGCGACAACGTCGGTGACTGCGCGGGCATGGCGGCCGACCTCTTCGAGTCGTACGCCGTGACGCTCGTCGCGGCGCTCATCCTCGGCAAGGCCGCCTTCGGCGACTCCGGGCTGGCCTTCCCGCTGATCGTCCCGGCGATCGGCGTGGTCACCGCGATGATCGGGATCTTCGCGGTCGCCCCGCGGCGCGCCGACCGCAGCGGGATGACCGCCATCAACCGCGGATTCTTCATCTCCGCGGTGATCTCGCTCGTCCTCGTGGCCGTGGCGGTCTTCGTCTACCTGCCGTCCTCGTACGCGGATCTGGACGGCGTCACCGACACCGCCATCTCCTCGCACGGCGGCGACCCGCGGGTCTTCGCCCTGGTCGCCGTCGCCATCGGCATCGTGCTGGCCGCCCTGATCCAGCAGCTGACCGGCTACTTCACCGAGACCAACCGGCGGCCCGTCAGGGACATCGGCAAGTCCTCGCTGACCGGGCCGGCCACCGTTGTACTTGCCGGTATCGCCATCGGCCTGGAGTCCGCCGTCTACACGGCACTACTGATCGGTCTGGGCGTCTACGGGGCGTTCCTGCTCGGCGGTACGTCGATCATACTGGCGCTCTTCGCGGTGGCCCTGGCGGGGACCGGGCTGCTCACCACCGTCGGTGTCATCGTTGCCATGGACACCTTCGGCCCGGTCTCCGACAACGCGCAGGGCATCGCGGAGATGTCCGGTGACGTCACGGGCGCCGGTGCTCAGGTCCTCACCGACCTGGATGCCGTCGGCAACACCACAAAGGCCATCACCAAGGGCATCGCCATCGCCACCGCCGTCCTGGCGGCGTCGGCGCTCTTCGGTTCGTACCGCGACGCGATCGCCACCGCGGTCGACGGCGTGGGGGCCAAGGCCGGGGGGATGACACTCAGTCTGGACATCTCGCAACCCAACAACCTGGTGGGCCTGATCCTCGGTGCCGCGGTCGTCTTCCTCTTCTCCGGGCTGGCGATCAACGCGGTGTCCCGGTCCGCCGGATCCGTGGTCTACGAGGTACGCCGGCAGTTCCGCGAGCATCCCGGGATCATGGACTACAGCGAGAAGCCGGAGTACGGGCGCGTCGTCGACATCTGCACCAAGGACGCCCTGCGCGAGCTCGCCACGCCCGGCCTGCTCGCCGTACTGGCGCCGATCGCCGTCGGGTTCACGCTCGGCGTCGGGGCGCTGGGTTCGTATCTCGCGGGCGCCATCGGTACCGGCACGCTGATGGCGGTCTTCCTGGCCAACTCCGGTGGTGCGTGGGACAACGCCAAGAAGCTCGTCGAGGACGGTCATCACGGCGGCAAGGGCAGCGAGGCCCATGCCGCGACCGTCATCGGGGACACGGTCGGCGACCCGTTCAAGGACACGGCAGGACCGGCGATCAACCCCTTGCTCAAGGTGATGAACCTGGTCGCGCTGCTCATCGCCCCGGCGGTGGTGCAGTTCAGCTACGGGCAGGACGCGAGCGTCGGCGTACGAGCGGTGGTGGCGGTGCTCGCCGTCGCCGTCATCATCGGCGCGGTCTACGTCTCCAAACGGCGCGGGATCGCCGTGGGGGATGAGGAGGACCCCGCTGACAGTGGCGGGGGACCCGCCAAACCGGCCGACCAGGCGGCTGTTTCATGAAGCGGCGACGGGAAGAGGCTGGTGGCATGTAGCCGGCCCCGGCTCAACGACCGGGCGGGCGACGCACTCTGATGTGTCGTCCGCCCGGTCCGTTCTGGTGTCGGCATGCCGGCCGGTACGCCCGTCCGTGTGCTTGCTCGTGCAGGTGCTCCAGCGTCCCGAGGGCTGTGTGGGTGAGTTGTATCTCCCTCATTTCCCTTGGTGCAAATGGCTGCAAAAGGCAACTCATCGGACGTCCGGCACCCGGATGGAGGGCGCTCGACGTGTAAGTTCCGGGGCCGAGAGCCTTGGAAGGGACCGATCCGGTGAACAAGAAGCTTGCGGCCGCGCTGTCCGGCGGTGCGGTACTGGTACTTACGCTGTCGGGCTGCAGCAGCGACGACAACAGCGACAAGGTGAACGCCTGGGCCAAGAAGGTCTGCGACCAGGTCCAGCCCCAACTGCAGAAGATCGCGAACGCCAACGCCGCCATCCAGCAGCAGACCGCCGACAACAGCAAGCCCGCCGATGTCCAGAAGACCGACTCGGCCGCCTTCCAGCAGATCTCGCAGGCGTACAAGGCGCTGGGCGCGGCTGTCGATTCGGCGGGCGCGCCGCCGGTCGACGGCGGCGAGACCACGCAGAAGGAGGCCGTGAAGGAGCTCAACGCCTCCTCCGCGGCGTACGCGAACCTGCAGAAGAAGGTCGACGCCCTCAACACGAAGGACCAGGCGAAGTTCGCCGACGGTCTCAAGGGCATCGCGGACGAGCTGAACAAGATCGGCACCAGTGGTGACGAGGCGCTGAAGAAGCTCCAGTCCGGCGAGGTCGGCGCCGCGATGGCGAAGCAGGAGGGCTGCCAGAAGCCGACGGCCTCGGTGCCGCCGAATACCGCTCCCTCGAAGCCGGCCTCCCCGTCCGCCTCGCCCAGCAAGAAGTCGTAACCGGGCGGAAGCAGTGGTTGTACGGACGGCACGGCGGCCCCGGTGGGCGCCGGGCCGCTGCCGTTGTCAGCGGTAGCGGCCACAATGGGTGGGTGAGTACGACCAGTCTCCCCGCGCCCGACCGTTCGCCCCGGCTCCGCGAAGCCCTGCTCGCCGCCGCCTTCACCGCCGATGGGCTCCTCGACCTGCTCGGTGCGCCGGCCTATGCCGCGCTCGCCCGCAGCGAGACGGTTCCGGCGCTGCGCGCCACCAGGGGGGACTCCCCGCTCGAAATACTGGTGCGGCTTTTCCTGCTCCAGCAGTCCGTCCCGTACGAGCGGGCCCGCGTCGCGCTCCCACTGGCCGAGTGCATCGAGGACGGCTGGGTGACCCGGACCGGCGACGAGGTGCGGGCCACGGTCGACGTACGCCCCTACAGCGGGCCCGAGGGGCAGGACTGGTACATCGTCTCCGACCTGGGCTGCGCGGTCGGCGGCGCGGGCGGCATCGGTTCGCGCGAGGAGGGCGTGGTCCTCGGAGTCGGCGGGGCGTCCACCACACTCGCCGGGATCACTGTCCGCACGCCTGTCGCCTCCGCGCTCGATGTCGGTACGGGCTCCGGCATCCAGGCGCTGCACGCCTCGCAGCACGCCACCCGGGTCACGGCCACCGACCTCAACCCGCGTGCGCTGGACTTCACCCGGCTGACGCTCGCCCTGTCCGGAGCCGCCCCGGCCGAGCTGCGCCAGGGTTCCCTGTACGAGCCGGTCGGAACCGAGACGTACGACCTGATCGTCTCCAACCCGCCGTTCGTCATCTCGCCCGGCGCCCGCCTCACCTACCGCGACGGCGGCATGGGCGGCGACGATCTGTGCCGGACCCTGGTGCAGCAGTCGGGCGACCGATTGAACGAAGGCGGATACGCCCACTTCCTCGCCAACTGGCAGCACATCGAGGGCGAGGAGTGGCAGAACCGGCTGAGTTCCTGGGTGCCTCACGGCTGCGACGCCTGGATCGTGCAGCGCGAGGTCCAGGACGTCACGCAGTACGCGGAGCTGTGGCTGCGCGACAGCGGCGACCACCGCACGGACCCCGCCGAGTACGCCGCACGGTACGACGCCTGGCTGGACGAGTTCGAGGCCCGCAAGACCAAGGGCGTCGGCTTCGGCTGGATCACCCTGCGGAAGTCCGCCGCGGCTGCCGCCGGGAACCCGTCCGTCGTGATCGAGGAGTGGCCGCACGCGGTGGAGCAGCCGCTCGGACCGGCCGTCCAGGCCCACTTCGCCCGCCAGGACTACCTCCGCGAACAGGACGACGCGGCGCTCCTGGCCGGCCATTTCGCGCTTGCCGCCGAGGTCGTCCAGGAGCAGGTCGGGCTGCCGGGCGCGGAGGACCCCGAGCATGTGGTGCTCCGTCAGAACCGCGGCATGCGGCGTGCGACGAAGGTCGACGCCGTCGGCGCGGGCTTCGCGGGCGTGTGCGACGGAACGCTGCCCGCGGGCCGGATCCTTGACGCGATCGCCCAGTTGATGAACGAGGACCCGGTGCTGCTGCGCGACCGCACCCCGCAGGCGATCCGACTGCTGGTGGAGGAGGGCTTCCTGGACCCGGTGCCGACGGCGAGCTGACGGCGTTGCTCTGGTCCTGGTCCTGGTCTCAGCCCAGGTCTCAGCCCAGGTCTCAGCCCAGGTCTCAGCCCAGGTCTCAGCCCAGGTCTCAGCCCCGGCCCCGGGGTGGGGCGGCTGCTGACTCCGCCACCGCAGCTGTCTCCGGCACCGGGCTCCGTTCTGGCCCGGGCGCGTGCTGCCGTACGTAATGAACGGGCTCGCCACCAGCGTCTTCACGCTCACCACCGACGGTCCGCCGCGGGGGCTGTGGATTCCGGTTGGCTCATGGACCGGTGTTGCCCCAGGGCCTCGGTCCCGCGCTTCCGCGATGTGTGAATCCGGCCATTCACCGGGGGTTTGCGTGCACGACGCCCTGGGGTGGCAGCCTCCCCCTGACCGGATGGCACAGGCCCCGGCCGAGCAGGGACAGGGAGGCGTACGGACATGGAGAGCGGACCTGCGGTCTTCGCCGGAACAGCATTCGCGCTGTTCGGCGCCGCGCTGCTGCTGTGGACGGGAGCGCGAGTGCTGCACCGCGCGCCGGTGGCGCACGGTGTGAGCCCCGTCGCGTCCGCCGCTCTCGCCACTGTGTTCGGCGTACTTTTTCTCGTCCTCGGTGTGTGGTGCTTCACCCGCATCTGATCCACTCCCCGCCGGTACCGGGCCGGGAACCGCAGGGCACGGCGGCCAGTGGCAGGGAACACGCCCGGATCGTCCCCTCTCACCGCCGGGGCCGGCAGCTCCGCCACAGCAACCAGAAACCCGCAGGCAGCGGCCGTGCGCGCAGTGGACCGCGCAGTCCGGGCGGCAGGAATGGCGGAAGTCGGGTTACCGTTCGAGTGGCCGTTGCGGGCTTTTGCCGTTTGACACGGGGGCGGGTTGTACCGTCACACTCCGCAGCGACAGCACCGTCGGCAGCGTCATGGCGCTGCCCGGATGCCCACTGAGTGCCGACCGGAGAGAAGAGCGAAGTTGTCCCCGACCAGCGAGACCGCACAGGGCGGCCGCCGACTCGTCATCGTCGAGTCGCCTGCCAAGGCGAAGACGATCAAGGGCTACCTCGGCCCCGGATACGTCGTCGAGGCGAGCGTCGGGCACATCCGCGACCTGCCGAACGGCGCCGCAGAGGTCCCCGACGAGTACACCGGCGAGGTCCGTCGGCTCGGCGTCGACGTCGAGCATGACTTCCAGCCCGTCTACGTCGTCAACGCGGACAAGAAAGCCCAGGTCAGGAAGCTCAAGCAGCTGCTGGCCGAGTCCGACGAACTCTTCCTCGCCACCGATGAGGACCGCGAGGGCGAAGCCATCGCGTGGCACCTGCAGGAAGTCCTGAAGCCCAAGGTCCCGGTCCACCGGATGGTCTTCCACGAGATCACCAAGGACGCGATCCGGGAGGCCGTCGCCAACCCGCGCGAGCTCAACCAGCGCATGGTCGACGCCCAGGAGACCCGCCGAATCCTCGACCGTCTCTACGGCTACGAGGTCTCGCCGGTCCTGTGGAAGAAGGTCATGCCGCGCCTGTCGGCCGGCCGCGTCCAGTCCGTGGCGACCCGTCTCGTCGTCGAGCGGGAGCGCGAGCGCATCGCCTTCCGTTCCGCCGAGTACTGGGACCTGACCGGCACCTTCGCCACCGGCCGCACCGGTGACGCCTCCGACCCGTCGGCCCTCGCCGCCCGCCTCAGCGCGGTCGACGGCCGCCGCATCGCCCAGGGCCGTGACTTCGGTCCGGACGGGCGGCTGAAGTCCGGCTCCGGTCAGGTGCTGCACCTGGACGAGACGAACGCCCGCGCCCTGGCCGCCGCGCTCGCCGACGCCAGGTTCGCCGTACGGTCCGTCGAGTCGAAGCCGTACCGTCGCTCCCCGTACGCCCCGTTCCGCACGACGACCCTCCAGCAGGAGGCGAGCCGAAAGCTGGGCTTCGGGGCCAAGGCCACCATGCAGGTTGCGCAGAAGCTGTACGAGAACGGCTTCATCACCTATATGCGTACGGACTCCACGACCCTCTCGGACACCGCGGTCTCCGCGGCCCGGGCCCAGGTCACGCAGCTGTACGGCGCCGACTACCTGCCGGACAAGCCGCGCACGTACGCCGGGAAGGTCAAGAACGCGCAGGAGGCGCACGAGGCGATCCGCCCCTCCGGCGACCGCTTCCGTACCCCTGCCGAGACCGGCCTCACCGGCGACCAGTTCCGGCTCTACGAGCTGATCTGGAAGCGGACCGTCGCCTCCCAGATGAAGGACGCGGTCGGTAACTCCGTCACCGTCAAGATCGGCGGCCGGGCGAGCGACGGCCGCGACGCCGAGTTCTCCGCGTCCGGCAAGACGATCACCTTCCACGGCTTCATGAAGGCGTACGTCGAAGGCGCCGACGACCCGAACGCCGAGCTCGACGACCGTGAGCGGCGCCTCCCGCAGGTCGCCGAGGGCGATGCGCTGTCCGCCGAGGAGATCTCGGTCGACGGCCACGCCACCAAGCCGCCGGCCCGCTACACCGAGGCCTCGCTGGTCAAGGAGCTCGAAGAGCGTGAGATTGGCCGCCCGTCGACGTACGCCTCGATCATCGGCACGATCCTGGACCGCGGCTACGTCTTCAAGAAGGGCACGGCGCTCGTCCCGTCCTTCCTCTCCTTCGCCGTGGTCAACCTGCTGGAGAAGCACTTCGGCCGGCTCGTCGACTACGACTTCACCGCGAAGATGGAGGACGACCTCGACCGCATCGCGCGCGGCGAGGCCCAGGCCGTGCCGTGGCTGAAGCGCTTCTACTTCGGTGCGGGCGCCGGCGACACGGCCGGAGCGGGGGCGGCCTCCGACGCGGGCAACGGCGACGGCGACCACCTCGGCGGTCTGAAGGAGCTCGTCACCGACCTCGGCGCGATCGACGCGCGCGAGATCTCCTCCTTCGCCGTCGGTAACGACATCAAGCTCCGGGTCGGCCGGTACGGCCCGTACATCGAGCGCGGCGAGAAGGACTCCGAGAGCCACCAGCGCGCGGACGTGCCGGAGGACCTGGCGCCCGACGAGCTGTCCGTCGAGTACGCGGAGGAGCTGCTGGCCAAGCCGAGCGGCGACTTCGAGCTCGGTGCGGACCCGGTCACCGGGCACCAGATCATCGCCAAGGACGGGCGTTACGGCCCGTACGTCACCGAGGTGCTGCCCGAGGGCACCCCGAAGACCGGCAAGAACGCGGTCAAGCCGCGGACGGCCTCGCTCTTCAAGTCCATGTCGCTGGACACGGTGACGCTGGCCGACGCGCTCAGGCTGATGTCGCTGCCGCGTGTCGTCGGTGAGGACGCCGACGGCGTCGAGATCACCGCGCAGAACGGCCGCTACGGCCCGTATCTGAAGAAGGGCACGGACTCGCGGTCGCTGACCTCCGAGGAACAGCTCTTCGACATCACCCTCGAAGAGGCTCTCGCGATCTACGCCCAGCCCAAGCAGCGCGGCCGCGCCGCCGCCAAGCCGCCGCTGAAGGAACTGGGCACCGACCCGGTGAGCGGGGCTCCGGTCGTGGTCAAGGACGGGCGCTTCGGTGCGTACGTCACCGACGGCGAGACAAACGCCACGCTGCGGACCGACGACAGCGTCGAGACCATCACGCCGGAGCGCGGCTACGAACTGCTCGCCGAGAAGCGCGCCAAGGGGCCCGCCAAGAAGAAGACGGCGAAGAAGGCCCCGGCCAAGAAGGCCCCGGCCAAGAAGACGACGACCGCGAAGAAGACGGCGGCCAAGAAGACGACAGCGGCGGCCAAGAAGACCGCGGCGAAGAAGACGACGACCGCGAAGAAGGCGACTGCGGCGAAGAAGGCGACTGCGGCGTCTGTGGAGGACTGACCGTACGACGACCGCCGGAGGGGCTGGGCTTTCCAGCCCCTCCGGCGTTTGCGTACCGGGGCCGGGCGGGCGAAGGGCGGGACGCCTGTGGAGGGGCTGGTCCCCCACCCCCCCCTTTCCGGAACCGAGGCTCTGCCCCGGACCCCGCTCCTCATGCGCCGGAGGGGCTGCGAATGCCTTCCCATCGCCGACGGGGCTGGAGACGCCCACCCCCCGGACGCCCATATGTTCGGGCGGGGCCTCCGGGGACCCCGCCGCTCCGGATAGGCTGGGCGGATGACGCGAGCCGAGCAGCCAACGGTCGTGAGCCCCACCTCCGACACACTTGCCGCAGACTCACGCGAGCGCGCCGTACGAGCCCTGTTGCGTGTTCCCCCGCTGAAGCGGTTGTGGAGCGCCCAGCTCGTCGGAAGCATCGGCGATGCACTCGCCCTTCTCGTGCTGGTGCTGATGTCGCTGCAAGCGGCAGTCCTTGAGGGCTCATTCGGAGCCGGGTACCGAGGGGCGGCATTTGCCGTCGCCGCGGTGTTCGGTGCCCGGATCCTTGCCACCCTGCTCTTCGGAGCCGTACTCCTGGGGCCGCTGACGACGCTCACCGCGCCAGGAGGACCGCTGGACCGGCGGTGGCTGATGATCGGGACGGACGGGCTGCGGCTCGCGCTGCTGGTCGTCGCACCGCTGTGGATCGACTGGATGCCCGACAAGGCGCTCATGATGATCCTCATCACCGTCTTCGTCATCGGCGCAGCCGAACGCCTGTGGACGGTTGCCAAGGACGGCGCCGCCCCCGCGCTGCTGCCCGCCCCGCCCCCCGAAGGCGCCGCCGTACGTCCGCTGCCCGACCACCTCGACGCACTGCGCCGGCTCTCCCTCCGTACCGACTTCGCCGCCATTCCGGCCGCCGCGGCCGTCCTGCTGATCGCCACGCTCATCGGCAATCTGCTGGGCTCGGGCCTGGAGTGGTTCTCGCTCCACCAGGCGGCCCTCGGCTCGTACGTCGCGGCCGGGCTCTTCTCGGCCTCGATCTCCACCTTGTACTTCCTGGAACTGCCCGGTTCGCAGACGCCCCGCCCGCGCTCGCCGCTGGAGGGCCTGCGCCGGCCGTCGAACGGCAGCGGAAGCGACAAGGGCCGCACCGGATCCGTGCCGCTGATCGTCGGCGCCTCTGCCGCAGTCGCCGGAGCCATTGCCGCCGCTGCCGCCGTCGCCGTACTGCACGCCGCCGACCTGCGCGGCGGCCCCGCCACCTTCGCCCTGCTGATCCTCGGCCTGACCGGAGCCACGGGCGTCGGCATCCGAACCGCGGGGAAGGTGCTGCCCGCGCTGTCGCGGCGCCGGCTGTTCGCGCTGGCCACCGCAGTCACAGGCATCGCACTCCTTGCCATGGGGCTCGTGCCGGACACGGCGACCGTGCTGATGATCGCGGTGCTCGCCGGATACGCGGCGGGCGCCGCGGCCGGCACCGGTCATGTCCTGGTCGACCAGGAGACCGAGGAGTTCCGCCGGGCCAGGACCACCGAACACCTCCAGGCCGTCGTGCGGGTACTCATCGCGCTCGGCGCGCTCGCGGGCCCGCTGCTGGCCGCCGCGATCGGCGAGCACCGCCTGACCTCCGGTGACTTCGTCTTCGCCCACGGTGGAGCGGCCTTCGCGCTGATGCTGATCGGCGCACTGCTGCTGCCCGTCGCCGTGATCGTCCTCGCCAAGACGGACGACCGCTCCGGAGTGCCGCTGCGCCGTGATCTGCGCGAGGCACTGCGCGGCGGCGACCCGGCCGTCGCCCCCGCCGCGACCGGTTTCTTCCTCGTCCTGGAGGGCGGCGACGGCGCCGGCAAGTCCACCCAGGTCGAGGCGCTCGCCGAGTGGATCCGCGCCAAGGGCCACGAGGTCGTCGTCACCCGTGAGCCGGGCGCGACCCCGGTCGGCAAGCGGCTGCGCTCGATCCTGCTCGATGTGTCGTCGGCCGGGCTCTCCAACCGGGCCGAGGCACTGCTGTACGCCGCCGACCGCGCCGAGCACGTCGACTCGGTCGTTCGTCCGGCGCTGGAGCGGGGCGCGATTGTCATCTCCGACCGCTACATCGACTCGTCCGTTGCCTACCAGGGCGCGGGCCGTGACCTCTCCCCGACCGAGATCGCCCGGATCTCGCGCTGGGCGACGAGCGGTCTCGTACCGCATCTGACGGTGCTGCTGGACGTCGACCCGGAGACCGCACGGGAACGGTTCACCGAGGCGCCCGACCGGCTGGAGTCCGAGCCGCCCGAGTTCCACGCCCGGGTACGGTCCGGCTTCCTGACGCTGGCCGCAGCCGACCCGACCCGCTACCTGGTGGTGGACGCGGGCCAGGATCCGGAATCGATCACCACGGTCGTACGCCACCGGCTCGACCAGCTCCTCCCGCTTTCCGAGGCCGAGATCAAGGCCCAGGAGGAGGCGCGCAAGGCCGCCGAGGAAGAGGCCAGGCGCAAGGCCGAGGAAGAGGCGGCCCGCAAGGCCGAGGAGGAGCGGTTGGAGCGCGAGCGGCAGGAACAGCTCGCCAAGCTCCGCGCCGAGGAGGAGGAGCGCAAGCGCCGGGAGCTGGAGGAGGCACGCCGGCGCGAGGCCGAACGCCAGGCGGAGGAGGCCCGGCAGCGGGCCGAGGAAGCCCGGCGTCTGGCCGAGGAGGAGAGGGCGAGGCTGGCGGCCGAGGAAGCGGTCCGCGAGGCCGAGCAGGCCCGGCTGCGCAGGCAGGCCGAGGAGGAGGCCCGGCTACGCAAGGAGGCCGAGGCGCGGCGGCTGGAGAAGCAGCGCAAGGCCGAAGAGGCGTTGCTGCGGGCCGAGGAAGCCCGCCGGCAGGCCGAGGCGGCGGCGGAGGCGGCCCGGGCGGAGGCGGCTGCGGCGGCGTCCGTACCGGACAGCGAGATCACGGTGCCGACACCGATCGTCAACCCGAACGATGTGACGCAGCCGGTGCCTTCGCCGGTCACCCCGCCCTCGCCCTCCGACGAGGCCGAGACGGCAATGATTCCGAAGATCCACGACCGGACCGAGCGCCCTGGCGCGGCGGGTGCCGCGGATGAGACGGCGGTTCTTCCTCCGGTACAGGACGTACGCGACGCCCGGGCTGCTCGTGACGCCCGGGACGCGAATCCGGCAGACCGGGTTCCGCGGGGCATCTTCCGTGACGAGCGCCCGGCGGACTCCGCCCGGGAGAGCGAGAACGAGCGCACGCGCGAGCTTCCGCAGTTCAGCGACCCGCATGCGGTCGCGCCGCAGCCGGTTCAGGACCACTGGGACGGTCAGGAGCACCAGGAGCGCCGGGGCCGGCGCCCTCGTCCCGAGTGGGCCGAGGAGACTCCGCTGGACGATCTTCCGACGCTGGCGGACGAGCTGCTGGGCGACCACCGCGACGACGAGGGCTCAGGCCCCTCGGGCCGGGGACGGCGCCCGCGCCGCTGATCCGCGGAGGCTGCCGGGCGGGTCTGCCCGGCAGCCGGACTGCGGTGCTGCCGGGATTGTCAGACCCGTCCCCCACAATGGGAGTCGGATCGGGGAAGCCGGATCGACAAGCAGTGACATCACAGCTGCGCGGCCGCATCGCAGGACAGCCGCGCGGCCGCACACCACCGGAAGGGCGGTGACCCATGACCGTATGGGACGACCTGGTCGGTCAGGACCGGGTGCAGGAGCAGCTCGGTGCCGCCGCCCGGGACGCCGATGCGCTGGTCACCGCCCACTCCGCGGGGGAGCCGGTGCCTCCGGGTTCGAAGATGACCCACGCCTGGCTGTTCACCGGCCCGCCGGGCTCCGGCTGTTCCACCGCCGCCCGCGCCTTCGCCGCCGCCCTCCAGTGCACCAGCCCCGACCGCGCCCTGGGCGGCGCACCGGGCTGCGGCTTCTGCGACGGCTGCCACACCAGCTTCATCGGTACGCACGCCGACGTAGAGGTGGTCCGTACCGATCTGCTCTCCATCGGTGTGAAGGAGACCCGCGAGCTGGTCCGCCGCGCCCAGCTCTCCCCGGCCGTCGGCCGCTGGCAGGTCATCGTTCTGGAGGACGCCGACCGGCTCACAGAAGGCGCGGGGAACGTCCTGCTGAAGGCCGTCGAGGAGCCCGCGCCGCGTACGGTGTGGCTGCTCTGCGCACCCTCCCTCGAAGATGTGCTGCCCACCATCCGTTCCCGCTGTCGTCATCTCACGCTGCGCACGCCCCCGGTCGACGCTGTCGCCGACGTCCTGATCCGGCGCGACGGCATCGATCCGGAGCGGGCCGCGTCCGCCGCCCGTGCCACCCAGGGCCACATCGGCAGGGCCCGCCGCCTCGCCACCGACGAGAAGGCCCGCTCCCGTCGCGCCGCCGTGCTCAAGCTTCCGCTGCGGGTCGAGGACATCGGAGGCTGCCTCAAGGCCGCCCAGGAGCTGATCGACACCGCCACCGATGACGCCAAGCAGGTCTCGGAGGAGGTCGACGCCAAGGAGACGGAAGAGATGAAGGCCGCGCTCGGCGCTGCCGCCGGGGGGCGGATGCCGCGCGGCACGGCAGGGGTGATGAAGGAGCTGGAGGACAGACAGAAGCGCCGCAAGACCCGTACCCAGCGCGACAGCCTCGATCTCGCCCTCACCGATCTGACCGGCTTCTACCGCGACGTACTGGCCATCCAGCTGGGCTCGCGGATCGCCATCGCCAATGCGGACGCACAGGAGGCCCTCGACCGCATCGCCCGCTCCTCCACGCCCGAGCGAACGCTGCGCCGGATAGAGGCGGTGATCGCCTGCCGTCGGGCGCTGGATCGCAACGTGGCGCCGCTGCTCGCGGTGGAGGCGATGACGATGGCGCTGCGTGCGGGCTGACGCCACTCATCACTCATCGCCGCTGCCCATCGCCGTTCGTCACTGCTTTTTCACCCGTACGAGCAGACAAGCGGGCGACCCGTCACGCGGCGACTACGCTCCGGGGATGGACACCAGGCGCGCGCTCCGCATCCTTGCCACCGTGCTCGGCACTGCCGGCCTCCTCATCTCCGGCTGCAGCAGTGACAGTTCGACGAGCGCCTCACCGTCCGCCCCATCGGTCCCCGCGGCGCTCGCGCCGTATTACGCGCAACACCTGAAGTGGCGGGACTGCGGCGTCGAGGGGTTCCAGTGCACGACGATGAAGGCGCCGCTGGACTACGCGAAGCCGGACGGCAGCGACATCGAGTTGGCCGTCTCCCGCACGAAGGCCACCGGACCGGGCAAGCGGATCGGCTCCCTCCTGGTGAATCCGGGCGGCCCCGGCGGTTCGGCCGTCGGTTACCTCCAGAGTTACGCGGCCATCGGCTATCCCGCCCAGGTCCGGGCCCGTTACGACATGGTCGCCATCGACCCGCGCGGAGTGGCCCGCAGCGAGCCCGTCGAATGCCTCACCGGTCCGCAGATGGATGCCTACACCCAGGTCGACCAGACCCCGGACGACGCCACCGAGGTCAACAGGCTGAGCGACGCCTACAAGGAGTTCGCAAGCGGCTGCGAGCGGCGCTCGGGCGAGATCCTCCCTCATGTCTCCACCGTCGAGACGGCCCGCGACATGGACATGTTGCGGGCCCTGCTCGGTGACGAGAAGCTGCACTACGTCGGAGCGTCGTACGGCACCTATCTCGGCGCGACGTATGCCGAGCTCTTCCCTGCCCGGGTCGGCCGCCTGGTCCTGGACGGCGCGATGGACCCGTCGCTCCCCGCAGTCGAGGCGAACCGCGACCAGACCGCGGGCTTCGAGACCGCGTTCAAGTCCTTCGCCGCCGACTGCGTGAAGAAGGCGGACTGCCCGCTCGGCACCACCTCCACCGCCGACGCGGCCACCCGCCTGAAGCAGTTCTTCGCCGGCCTCGACGCCAGGCCGATCCCCAGCGGCGCCTCCCGCGAGCTCACCGAATCCCTCGCCACCATGGGAGTCGTCGCCGCCATGTACGACGAGTCGGCCTGGCCCCAGCTCCGTGACGCCCTCACCGGGGCCGAGAAGGGCGACGGCTCCGGCCTGCTCTCCCTGGCGGACAGCTATTACGAACGCGAGCCGAACGGCACGTACGCCAACCTGATGTTCGCCAACACCGCCGTGAACTGCCTGGATCTGCCGCCCGCCTTCGCCGACGCCAATGCCGCAGCCCAGGCACTCACCGGCTTCGAGAAGGCGTCCCCGGTCTTCGGCAGGACCTTCACCTGGGCCGCCCTGAACTGCGCCCACTGGCCGGTCCGGCCCACCGGCACCCCCCACCGTATCGAGGCGAAGGGCGCCGACCCGATCCTCGTGGTCGGCACCACCCGCGACCCGGCCACTCCGTACAAGTGGGCCGAGTCCCTGGCCGGCCAGCTCTCCTCCGGCACCCTCCTCACCTACCGCGGAGACGGCCACACGGCGTACGGCCGCGGCAGCGACTGCATCGACTCGGCGATCAACACCTACCTCTTGGACGGCACCCCGCCGGCCAAGGGCAAGATGTGCTCCTGATCTCATCCGGCGCTCCGCTGACCTGCGAAAACGGGCCGAAGCCGGGCTGGTGCGGAGCACCCCCGGAAACTGTGTAGACTTGGCGACGCTGCTGATCGCACCATGGTGCGACAGGGCGTGCCGCCTTAGCTCAGTTGGCCAGAGCAACGCACTCGTAATGCGTAGGTCTCGGGTTCGAATCCCGAAGGCGGCTCCGAGAAACCCCAGGACTCACTCGCCGTGACCTGGGGTTTTTCTTATGCGTTTGCTCGACCGCTGCCACAAGGGGCCTCCGGTTGACATGAGGTGACCCGGTGGGAGGGTGGAAGAGGCGTCAAGTCCCGCCCGAGCCCGATATGTCCGAGGCGGTCGGACGGTCACCGGGAGCATCGGCTGGTGGCATGTGCGGATCCAGCGATCCGGAGTTCCGCCGGATTCGCAGGCCGGACCAAGGTCGTCCTCCACCCTGGCGGCATGGGCTGAATCGGGTGCCGGGGTCCACGCAACGCCAATGCGATCCTGCTGGGACTCGTGGTGGAGAGGGCGAGCGGTCGGCCGCTCGCGGAGTACATCGAGCGGAACGTCCTCGAATCGGCGGGAATGAATCACACGTTCCTGCCGCGGGGAACGGAGTTCCCGGCCCCGCACGCCCACGGCTGCACCGACCGGACGGCGAGCGGCAGGACCGAGGAGGCGACGGACTGGAACCCGTCCTGGGCGTGGGCCGCCGGAGGGTCTGCGACCAGCACGACATGCGTATCCGGGCCCGCGTGCTCGTCACCGGCACTCTGGTGACCCCCGCCACACAGGTCGAGCGGCTGAAGATGAGCCCCAGCAATCTGCCGAACACCGGTTACGGGCCGGGCATCTTCGATGTCGAGGGCTGGATCGGCCACAACGGCTCGCTGCCGGGCTATGAGTCCCTGGTCATCCATCTGCCGGAGTCCGAGGCGACCCTGGTCGTGCTTCTCAACACGGACACCGATTACCAGGGCTCCGAACCGAGCCTCCTCTTCGTCGAGGCGATCACCCGTGTCGTGACCCCGCAGCACATCCATACGCTGCCGGCCCAGCCGGCGGGGCGCCGAACGGGTTGGTGGGCGGGGCGGCGGTCCGGGTGCTCAGCCCGCCAACTCGGTGATCAGTGACGTCGCCCGGCCGATGAGGGCCACCTCGTGCGGGCTCATCGTCGGGTTGGCCGCGCGGCGCGAGGCGGCTTCGGCGAGGTGGCGGTCGGGGATGCCGCCGGAGGCGGAGAAGTGCGGCAACAGGGCATCCAGCAGGGCGCGGGCGCCCGCCGAAGCGGGGGAACGGGCGTCGACCGCGACCTGGGCGAGGATCAGGGTCGACATGGCCCGGTCCGCGGCCGGTACGCCTTCCCCGGTGTTGCTCCAGTCGATCACCACCGGGCCCCGGTCCGTCAGCATCACATTGTCCGGGTGCAGGTCGAGGTGGAGGATCCGGTCCTCGGGGTGCGGGGAGAGCCGGGCGGGGACGGTGTGCAGTTCGGCGAGGAGACCGGCCAGTACGGTGCCGGCCTCGGCCGCGGAGAGATCCCCGCAGAGCAGGGACTGCAGCATCGTAGGGCCGCTCAGACGTTGCAGCACCAGGTCGCAAGGGGCTGCCTCGGCGTCACGGGGGCCGAGTTGGGGGACCGGGTAGCCGTAGGCGCTGAGGTAGGACATGACCGTCCACTCGTGGGTGGCGTCCATGCCGTCGCGGTAGCGGCGCAGAACCCACTTCTCGTCGAGCGCGTACACATCGGCGGATCGTCCGGCACCCAGCAGCTCACCTATTCGCATGGGACGAACCTATGGGTGCGGGCGGCGGCACGGGGAGATCACCAGCGCATATGGACGTCCTCGGCCCAGCCGAGGAGCCGGTCCACGGCGATCTCGCGGCCCTTGTCGTCCCGGACGCGGCCGGTGCAATGGCCGAAGCACTGGTCGGTGCGGTTGGCGATCAGACCGGCGTCGGTGCGGGCGGAGCGGTTGTGGAAGGGGGTGAAGGTGAGGTCCACCAGGGGCCGGTCGTCCGCGGTGGAGGTGAGGTCCGCCACGGGCCGGTCGCCCGCCGATCCGATGGTCCACGGGGCCATGCGGTCGTCGGGCGACCAGCGCCACTCCAGCTCCTAGCCGATCTCGGTGAGCCGGCCGTCCACGCAGAGTGCGTTCTCGGTGGCGCCGGTGCCCCGCGTCCAGCGGCCGCCGAACTGCAGCCCCACTGTGTGACCGCCCGTAAGGCCCGATGCGGCGCCCCAGTTCCGGTCGACCGAGCGCGGCCGGCGGCCCCGGCCGTGGTCGAGCACGGCCCAGGCGTCCTCGCCGAACTCCAGGACTCTGTCCCCGATCCGGACCGTCCCGGAGGCCGGGCGGGCCGTGTGCTTCGACGTGTACTGGAAGCGGCGCTCGCTCCACGGCACGACGACGGACAGCGTTTCGTGGCCGGCGGGCAGAGTGGCGAAAAGGTCGACCTGTGGCCATGCGCGGAGCCCAGGGCCTGCCCGGCGGCTCGGGGCCGGGCAGGCCCTGACGCCGCCGGTCACGGGCCCCATAACGCGAAGTGAGGGGGAGAACGGGATCTCCTGAGGCTGACGTGTACGCGGCTACCTTGGCGGCAATTCCCCCGAGGTCAAGGAGAGTTCCGTGGAGAGATCCATCCTCCGCAGACGTGCCCTGGCCGCGTGTACCGCCACCGTGGCCGTCGGCGTACTCGCGCTGGCCGGCCTGACCGGCAGCGCATCCGCCGATCCCTCCCCCCCCACCTTCCCACCTCCACCGCCGCAGGCACCGGCCAGCTCTCGCCCGGTCTGCTGAAGGCCATGCGGCGCGACCTCGGACTGACCGCCGCCGAGGCGCGCGGCAGGATCGGCCACGAGTCCCGGGCGGCGGCCGTCGCCGCCTGGCTGAAGCGCTCCCTCGGAGGGGACTTCGCCGGGGCCCTGGTGAGCGGTGACGACGCCGCCCTGACCGTCGCCACCACCGATGCCACGGACGCCGCACGGATCGGCAAGGCCGGCGCCAGGCCCGTCGTCGTCGAACACAGCCTGGCCGAACTCGACACGGTCAAGGCCGCATTGGACCGGGTGGCACTGGGCAGGGCCCCCAAGGGCATACCCGCCTGGTACGTCGACGTGGCCACCAATCGCGTGGTCGTGCAGGCCGCCCGCGCCTCGGCTGCCGATGCCTTCCTCGCCGCGGCGGATGTGCCGCGTGACATGGTGACGGTGAGTCGATCGAGCGAAAAACCACGCACGTTCGCGGATCTGCGGGGCGGTGACGCGCACTACATGAACGGCTCGGGGCGCTGCTCCATCGGCTTCCCCGTGAAGCGCGGCAGCAGCCAGTCCGGTTCTGTCAGCGCCGGTCACTGCGGAACGCCCGGGGTCAGCGCCAGCGGCTACAACCAGCAGGCCCAGGGCTCCTTCCAGGGCTCCACCTTCCCCGGCCGTGACTACTCCTGGGTCGCCACCAACACCAACTGGACGCCACGCGCCCTGGTGAACGGGTACGGCAACGGCGATGTGACGGTCACCGGATCCACCGAGGCGCTGGAGGGGTCGTCGGTCTGCCGCTCGGGCTCGACGACCGGCTGGCACTGCGGAACGGTCCAGCAGCGCAACACCAGCGTCACTTACCAGGAGGGCACCGTCTCCGGGGTCACCCGCACCGATGTGTGCGCCGAACCGGGCGACTCCGGCGGTTCGTTCATCTCCGGCAGCCAGGCGCAGGGCGTCACCTCCGGCGGCTCCGGCAACTGTTCCCAGGGCGGTACGACGTACTTCCAGCCGGTGAACCCGGCGCTCCAGGCGTATGGGCTCACCCTGGTCATCAGCGGCACTCCGACGGACCCGTCCACCGACCCGACGGACCCGCCGACCGACCCGCCCGGCTCCACCTGGGCGGCCGGATCGCTGTACAACGCGGGAGACCGTGTCACGTACGGCGGGGTCATGTACCGCTGTCTGCAGGCGCACTCGGCCATCGTCGGCTGGGAACCGCCGAACGTTCCCGCGCTGTGGGAACGCTGGTAGATACGCAGCACGGCGCAGGCGTACCACCGCTGCGCGGACGTGCCCCGGGGATTCCCTCGCGGGGGCGCACGCCGCGCTCGGCCCGGGCCGGAGCATCATGCGGTCCGGGCCCTTGTGGGGCGCAAGCGGTGGGGCCGCTGTCCGGGGGCGGGCGCCGGTCCGCGGAGTAGCCTGGATGTGTACGGCTCCCGGTGAGCCGCCTTTGTCGGCCTGCGCATCGAAGGGGGCCGGTACCGCATGAACACCCTGGTCACCGTCGTGGTCGTCCTCGCGATGATCGCGATCGCGGCGTTCGTCATCCACATGCTCAATGCCAGGCATCGGCATCAGCATCTGCGTCCCGCGCACTACGATCACGGGCTGGCCGGGTTCGACGGCGGACCGGGCGCACGACCTGCTCCGGGGCCGGATACGGGTGAACAACAGGGGAGCGGAGGGCCCGGGGGGTCGAGTACGCCCGGCTCCGGCGGGTGATCCGCAGGTGGCGGGCTACTTCGCGTCCGAGTAGCGCTCCACCACCGCCGTCGTGAACGGAAAACGCACCGGCGTATCGCCGAAGGCGGTCCGCCCGGCCATGTCGCCGGCCACCCGGATGGCCTCCACGACCGCCCCTGCCTCCTCCTGTGGACAGTGCACAATCACCTCGTCATGCTGGAAGAAGACCAACTCGGCCCGGAGGCCGGCGGAGCCGAGCGACTGGCGCAGGGCGGCCAGGAGCAGCAGTGCCCAGTCCGCCGCGCTGCCCTGCACCACGAAGTTACGGGTGAAGCGGCCCCGCGCGCGGGCGTTCGACGATGCGTAACCAGGGGTGAATTCGCCCTCGGCGGAGGGTTGTTCCGTGCTCTCCTGAGGGATGCCGGCCTCGTCGTCCTCCTCGCTGCCGGCCGCGGGCGGACTGGTCCGGCCCAGCCACGTCCGTACGAGACGTCCTTCCTCGCCCGCTTTTGCCGCATCGTCGACGTAGGCCACGGCCAGCGGAAATCTTCGGCGCAGGGCTGCCAGGTTCTTCAGGCCGTCGCCCGAGGTCTGGCCGTAGATCGCGCCCAGCAGGGCGAGCTTGGCGTGGTCCCGGTCGCCGTGGAAGGCCCGGTCCGACAGCGACGTGTAGAGATCACCGTCATGGCCCGCCACCTCCATCAGACCGCGATCGCGGGAGATCGCAGCCAGCACTCTGGGCTCCATCTGGTCGGCGTCCGCGACGACGAGGCGCCAGCCCTCGTCGGCGACGACCGCCTGCCGTATCACCTTGGGGATCTGCAGCGCTCCTCCGCCGTTGGTCGTCCAGCGGCCGCTGACCGTGCCGCCCGGCTGGTACTCGGGGCGGAAGCGGCCGTCGCGCACCCAGTCCTGGAGCCAGCTCCAGCCGTGCGCCGTCCAGATCCGGTACAGCTTCTTGTACTGGATGAGGGGTTCCACCGCCGGATGGTCCAGCTCCTCCAGCTCCCAGCGCCGGGTGGACTTCACCTTGATGCCGGCCTGTGCGAACGCCTTCACCACGTCGGCGGGGAGGTCGGGGCGGACCCGTCTGCCGAAGGCGGCCGACACCTCGTCGGCCAGTTCGGCCAGCCTGCGGGGCTCGCCGCCGCCCGCGTAACGCTCGCCGAGCAGTTCGTGGAGCACGTTCCGGTGCACGTCGGCGCGCCAGGGGAGGCCTGACCGGTTCATCTCGGCGGCGACCAGCATGCCGGCCGATTCGGCGGCCGTCAGCAGGCGCATCCTGCCCGGGTGTGCGGTGGCGTCGTGGCGGCGGAGCTGGTCGGCGTACACCTGGAGCAGGTCGTCGAAGGGCAGGCCCGTGCCGGACTGCGGCTCGAAGAGGGATGACTGCGAGCCGGGCTCGGCGGAGCGGGGCGGAGGATCGGGGGGTACGGGGGCGTTGCGCAGGCGGGCGTGGGCGGCGGCTGCGGAACGGGGTTCCCCGAGCCGGCCCTCGTGGGCGAGGAGGAGGGACTCGGCGACCTCGATGTCGTAACAGCGGGCCACGGGGACGCCGGCCGCGAGCAGGCGCGGGTAGATCTCGGCGGTGGACCGCCAGACCCAGCGTGTGACATCCGGGCGGGAGCGGACCGCCTCCACGAGGTCGGGTTCGGTCAGGACCGGGGCGGTGGGCAGGCCGGTGGAGTCCAGCGGGGCGAGGAGGGCGCCGCCGGTCTCCGTGGTGGCCAGAGCCCAACGTTCGGTCATGTTGTCGAGTCTGGCACCCGGCACTGACAGGGGCGTGGGGCGCGGGGTGGGGTGGGCCGCTGCGCGGGTTTCACCCCACCCCCGCCCTTTCCCGAAACCGGGTCTCTGCCCCGGCCCCCGGTCCTCGGACGCCGGACGGGCTGGAGGGGCCGGGGGCCACGAGCGCCGGACGGGTCGAAACCTACTCGGAGTCCGTCGTCCAGGTGCCCAGGGAGATCTCGGCGGTGATGCCGGGGCCGAAGCCCGCCATCAGGCCGCGGTGGCCGTCGAGGGCCGAAGCCTCGTCGAACATGCGGCCTAGGGCGTCGAGCACCACCGCGCTGGCTATGTTGCCGTACTCGGTGAGTGTGGCGCGGCTGAAGCGGAACGCTTCCGGCGGCACGTCGAGGAAGCGGCTCAGGTCGTCCAGGATGCGCGGGCCGCCTGCGTGGATGATGTAGAAGTCCATCTTGCCGGCGTTCCACTGGTGTGCCTCCGCGACGGCGTTCAGGGCCGGGGCGAGGGGTTCCATGGTTCCGGGCACACGCTTGTCGAGCTGGAAGTGGAATCCGGTGGACCGGACCGCGTAGGAGATCCAGTCCTCGGTGTCCGGGATGATGTACGAGCCGTTGCGTTCCAGGCGGACTCCGGTGCCACCGCTGCCGCGGACCACGACGGCGGCTATGCCATCGCCGAACAGGCCGTTGGACAGCAGGGATCCGACACCCAGATCGGTGGGCTGGTAGCACAGCGAGCAGAACTCGCAGGCGACGATCAGCACATTGGCGTCGGGGTACGCCGTGCAGAAGTCGTGGGCCCGGTTGACGGCTGCGCCGCCCGCTGCGCAGCCGAGTTGGGCGATCGGCATCTGCCGTGTCTCCGGCCGGAAGCCCATCTTGCCGATGAGCCACGCGGTCGGCGGAGGCATCATGAAGCCGGTGCAGGAGACGTAGACGATCAGGTCGATCTGCCGCGGCTCCAGTGCGGCCTGATCGAGTGCCCGGCGTACCACCGCCGGCACCCTGGCCTTGGTCTGTTGCTCGTAGGTGATGCTGCGGGCGTCGAAGCCCGGGTGCTGCAGTACCTTCTCGATCGGTTGGATCAGGTGCCGTTTCCGCACCCCGGTATGTTCGATCAGACGAAGGACCAGGTCGATCTGCGGATGGTCGCCGTGCAACCGTTGGGCCAGCTCCAGGGTTTCCTCGTTGGTGATGACATACTCGGGAACCTCGATTGCCGGCTTGCAGAGAACCGCCATGGAACTCCTCCTAGCGGACTTTTGGTCCACACCGCCGGGCCCGGAACGTTGCGGGGTGTTCGCCGACGCGGGATTGGCCACCGCGGCTCCGCACGCGCGGTGCCGCGCGAATCAGAGCTTTGGTGGATTCCTGCGCCGGGGTCGGTACCCCTGATACGGGCGCGGACGGGCCGACCGTCGAAGACTGAGTTCTAGCCGCTCGTGGGCGGATACTGATCCGCCACGGCTTGGGTGGGTGGCCGTCGGGATCACGCTACGGCAGGCGGATCGGGGCCGCATGTCGAGCCGACGCGCAGCGCCCGGCAGGGCACGACGAGGCGCCCGGTGCGCGGCAGGGCACAGCAAGGCGCCCGGCGCCCCGGGATTGTTCCGGGTTGCCGGGCGCCCTGGTGCGACGCATCATCAATGAGCGTCACTGTCTGTGTACAGAGGCCCGGTGCGTTGCCGGACCGTCCCTGTCACCAGGTGACAGGCAGTTCGAGGGGATAGCGCCAGATCGAGGTCTTGTTCCAGCGCACTTCCTCGGCCGGCGTCGCCAGCTTCAGAGCGGGGAAGCGTTCCAGCAGAGTTCCGATGGCGACCTGGAGCTCCGTCGCTGCGAGCGGGGCACCCAGACAGTGATGGCCACCCCAGCCGAAGGTCATATGGGACGGACCCTCGCGCTCCAGATCCAGCTCGTCGGGCCGGTCGAACTTCCGGCCGTCGCGGTTGGCCGTCAGATAGGAGACATGCACGATGTCCCCCGCCCGGATCGCCACGCCGCTCAGCTCCACGTCCTCGGTGGCGACACGGGGGATGCCGACACCCTTGCGGAAGGGAATGAAGCGCAGCAGCTCCTCGATGGCCTGCGGGAGCATCTCGGGGCGCCCGCGCAGCATCGCGAGCTCGTCGGGCCTGGTGAGCAGCGTGTAGGCGATGTTCCCGATCTCGTACGTGGTGGTGTCCTGGCCCGTGATGAGCAGCACCATGGCCATCACGGTCAGTTCATGCTCGTTGAGGATCTCGTCCCCGTCGCGAGCCGTGGCCAGCGCGCTGATCAGGTCGTCGCCCGGGTTCTCGCGCCGCTGCGCCGTCAGTTTCTGGAAGTAGGCGCGGAGATCGGCCTTGGCCCGTACCGCGTCGTCCCGGTTCTCGACGGTCGTGTCCATCATCGTCCGGGCGTGGGCGCGCAGCTGTGCGCGGTCGGCCTCGGGAATGTCGAGGACCTCGCAGATGGTGGTCAGGGGCAGCGGGGCCGCCAGATGCTCGAAGAGATCGGCGGGGGCTCCGTGCTCCTCCATCCGGTCCAGCAGCTCGTCCACGACATGCTGGGTGCGCACCTTCATGCGCTCCATGTGACGAGGCGCGAAGCCCTTGGAGATCAGGCTGCGCAGGCGGCTGCTGCCCGGCGGGTCCATCACGTTGATCGCTTCGTCCTGAACGATCGGCTCAGGGGTCATGCGCGGGAAGTTCCGGCCGATGATGGCACTCCGGCTGAAGCGCCGGTCGGTGGTCACCGTGCGCACGTCGTCGTAGCCGGTGACGAGCCATGCCTCGCCGTCGCCGTGCGGCAGCCGGATGCGGGAGACGGGTTCTTCGGTCATCAAGTGCCTGAGCACCGGGTCGAATTCGAGGGCCTCGGCATAGTCGAACGGGCAGTGCCGTGCGCCGGCGACTGGTTCCATACGGAGCTCCAGAGGGGGGATCTGACGGGTGGTTCGAGGAATCTGCGGGCTGGACGGGACATGGGTGCCCGGTCACCCGCACAGGCACGCGCCACTCCGGGCCGATTGGTCCATATGCAGAACGGATTCGACAGCCGGGGTCGCTGGACCGGCGCAATCGGTCCAGCGACCCGGTCCGGCCGGTCTCAGGCGTGTTCGGCGTGAACGGCCGGTCTCAGAGGGACGGTACGACGTTGGTGGCCTCCACCGCGGGGCGCAGCGCCCGGGCGAGCTCGACGGCGTCGCCCACGGCCCAGAAGTGGGTGAAGAACAGGCGGGGGTCCTCCGCCAGGTGGTGGTTGTGCAGCTCGACGAGCTTGATCCCTCCGCGCCGCAGGGCCTTCAGCGTGTTCTGGACCTCGCCGGCGAGCATGGCGCAGTCGCCCGCGAGCGCGGCCCGGCCGCCGCCCAGCGGCTGGAAGGTGAACGCGCTGGTCGATCCCAGGCCGGGGGGAAGGATCAGATGGCCGTCCGCGATGGTCTCGCGGCGGAGGAAGACGCACTTGTAGACCTCGCCGTCGCTGACACCCTTGGTGCCCAGCGCCGCCTCGATTCCGGCGATGTCCAGGTCGATCGGGGTCCGCGGGCCCGGCGGCAGGGCGGGCGGGGTCCCGGTGCGGTCGAATCCGGCGCGCAGGCCGCGGGCCAGGGCCACCGCGTCGTGACCGTGTGCGTGGACGTGGGTCCACCAGATGTCGGGGGTCTGCGAGAGCAGGTGCTTGTGGAGCGCGGTCTGCTCGATTCCGTGCGCCTGCCAGGCATCGGTCGCCCGCTGCAGCTCGTTCTCGGTGACCACCACGTCGCCCATCAGCATCGTGCTGCCGTCGGCGTAACGGACGAAGGCCACATGAGTGCCCAGCGCGAGCCCCGGTGTGACGACGACGCCGTCGGAGACCACCAGAAGATCCCGCCGGGGGAAGGCCGTGTGGTAGGTCGTTGCGCGCAGCATGTCGCCGGCGCGGCCCAGCGCTTTCGCCACGCCCGCCCAGTCCGCCAGGCTGGTCGGCACCGGCTTGACCCGCTTGCCGTGCCCCGGCCCGGGCATCCCGGTGGGCAGCGCGCGAGCGGCGGCAGGCCCTGCCGCGGTCAGCATCGGCGCGAGTGCGGCCGCGGCCAGTACGCGTCGCCGCGACGTGATCGCCCTTGTATTCGTGTCCTGCTGTCGGTCTCCGGTCATCATTTGATCGCCTCCATGGCGAGATGAAACCACGGGAAACTTGAATAAAAGGGTGAAATCGGATACATCGTCAATGGGTGGGGCTGGATGGACCAATCGCGCTCTCCGGCCCGGTCCCGTACGGCCTATCCGGACCTTCGGTGCACCGGCATCGAGCGGCGCCGCACCGCTCTCGGCAACAGCGCTGCTCCGACCGCGACCACCGCACACACCCCGGCCGCCCCGGCCGTCAGCGGCCACTGCACCGATATCGCCACCGGTGCGGACAGCGAGGCCAGCGCGGCGGCGAGGCCCGCCAGGTTGACCGCGGTCACGGCCAGTCCGAGCAGCGCTCCGAGCCCGACCGCGAACAGGGTCTCCCCGGCCACCACCGCGAGGACCCGCGGCCGGGCGGCCCCGGCCAGCCGGAGGGCGTTCAGCTCCGAGGACCGTGCGGACCCCGCCATCAGCACCGTGTTGGCGAGGGCGATCGCCGTGTACACCAGCGCGATCCCCAGGATCACGATCAGGCCGAGCCGGGTCTGCGGACTCGTACGCGGGTGTGTCGCGGCCAGCCACTGTTCCGTCGACCGCACCTGGCCGCCGGTGTCGCGCAACTGTGCCGCGACAGCGGCCCGGTTCGCGCCCGGCGAGAGGCGTACGTCGATCCGGTCCACCGGAGCCGTCGGCGCGTTCGCCTGCGTGACATAGGCCCCGTTGTTCCCCGTCCCGCGCGCCAGCACCGCCGCGATCCGCAGCGCGACCGGCCGTCCGTCGCCGAGCCACACCCGTACCGTCGAGCCCACCGTGTGCTGTTCCCACTCCTCGTTCACCACGATCGAGCGGTCGTCCAGATCCCGGATGTCGCCCGCCACCACCGGCAGCCGCTCGACCGTCGCGAGGGCCTTCGCGTCGTCCACCGCCCGCGCTTCGCAAGTGATGAGAGCGGTGCCCTCCTCGCGTACGTGGACGGCTGTCGAGGCGGACGCCGACAGCGTTGCGCCACGCACCGGCCGTACCTTCAACTCCTCGCCCGTCACGACCAGATCGGCCCGGGTGTGCTCGCGCGCCTCGGCCGCTTTCGCCGCTGTCACCGTCATCGCGGAACCGGCCACCGAACCCGCCAGCGCCACGGTGATCAGCACCGGAGCGGCCACCGCCGCCGTACGCCGCAGCGACGCCGACGTGTTCGCGGTCACGAGCATTCCGGTCGCCCCGGGCAGCCGGATCAGTCGGGCCAATGGGCGTACCAGCAGCGGCGCGAGCAGGGCGGCGGCCGTGATCAGGACCATCGGCCCAGTGGTGTACGTCTTCCGCTTCAGCAGCGCGGACGGGTCCGTGGCGAGGGACTTCGCCATGAGGAACGCGGCTCCCGCGAGCAGGGCGAAGCCCAGCAGACGACGGGCCGGCGGCAGCACGCCCGAATCGACATCGGCCTCGCGCAGCGCCTCGGCCGGGCCGGTTCTGCCCGCCCGCCGCGAGGCCACCCAGACCCCCGCGAGTGCCACGGCCAGGCCGGTCCAGAAGGCGGCGTGCAGCGGCCAGGCGACGGGGCGGATGGTGAACCAGGACGGCGCCATCCCTTCGTCGGCCAGCAGTCCGGCCGACAGCGGCGCGGCCCAGCGGCCCAGCGCGCATCCGGCAGCCGAGGCGAGCGTGCCGACCACGGCCGCCTCCGTCAGCAGCAGTCGCCGCAACTGGCCCGGCGTGGCGCCGGCCGTGCGCAGCAGCCCGAACTCGCGCCGGCGCAGCGCCACCGCGAAGGCGAACGTCGACGCGACGACGAAGACCGAGACGAAGGCGGTGACGCCACCCGCCGTGCCGAGCAGGGCGTTCACGGTCAGCAGCCCCTCGGCGTCCCGCTCTGCGGCCGGGTCGGCGCGGCGGCGGCCGTCGCCGGTGAGGACGAGGGCGCGGTCACCGACGACGCGGCGCACCTCGGCGACGGGCGCGTCCACACCTACGGCGTCCGGCCCGCGGTGCGCTCCGTTTCCGTCGTCCCGTGTCACCTGGCCGAGCGCCCGGAGGTCGCGCAGGAGTGCGATATCCACAGGGTGTGGATGAGCGAGCCTGCGGCTGACCTCCGCTGTGGACGGCCCACGCCGCACCTCCACGGTCAAGGTGTCGTCACCCATCACCACCACCGGCGATCCGGCGAACCGCTGCGGCGCCCGGTCCGGGGCGTCGAAGGTCGAGGCGAGACCGAGGCCCATGGCCGCGATCAGCCCCACGCCCAGCGCGAGCGCGACGAAGGTGCCGATGAGCATGGTCCAGCGAGTACGCAGGGTGGCCAGGGCGACGGTCAGCACGACGACACCTCCGTGCGGCCCGCGACGGTCAGCACGACGACACCCCCGCATGGCCCGCGGCACCTGCTGCGGCGGCGGTCGTGCGGGGTACCGCGGTGCGTCCCGCCGCCATCCGGGCCGCGATCCGCTCGGCCGGCAGCCCGGTCAGATCGTCCGCCACCCGACCGTCGACCAGGAAGACCACCCGGTCCGCATATGCCGCGGCCATCGGGTCATGGGTGACCATCACGATCGTCTGCCCCTCCCGGTCCACCAGCTCCCGCAGCATCACCATCACCTCCTGGCTCGTCGCGGTGTCCAATGCGCCGGTCGGCTCGTCGCCGAAGAGCACCGAGGGCCGGGTGATCAGGGCCCGTGCCAGGGCCACTCGCTGCTGCTGCCCGCCGGACATCTCGGCCGGCCGGTGCCCCGCCCGGTCGGCGAGACCGAACCGGGCCAGGGATTCACGCACCTCGGTACGGGACGGGCGGCGGCCCGCGAGCCGCAGCGACAGCGCGACATTCTGTGCGGCGGTCAGCGAAGGGACCAGGTTGAACGCCTGGAAGACGAAGCCGATCCGGTCCCGGCGCAGCAGTGTCAGCCGGCGCTCGCTCAGCCCGGTCAGCTCCACCCCGCCCACCTCGACGGTGCCGGACGTCGGCCGGTCCAGCCCGGCCGCGCAGTGCAGCAGCGTGGACTTGCCGGAGCCGGACGGGCCCATGACGGCGGTGAAGGTGCCGGGGCGGACTGTGAGGTCGATGCCGTCGAGGGCGTCGACCTCTCCATAGGTACGGCGTACGGAGCGGAGCCGTACGGCAACGGTGGCACTCGCGGACGCAGCGGACGCATGCGGGGAAGTCATGTCCTCGATCGAACCGTTTCCGCGCTCCGCGATCACGACCACCAGAGCCCGTCCTCGGGGTAGGGCCAGGCATACCCGGCCGCACCGCCCTGCCTACCCTGGCCTCATGGAACCGGTGATCGACCAGGCATTCGCGGCAGCCCTCTACTCCGAGGGCGACGCCGGTCTCGACACCGGAGCTTCTCTGCTGGCCGCCGATCCGACGGCCGACGCGGAACTGTTCCGGCGCGGCGAGGAGTTCGTCCGCCGTGCCTGGGAGCGCGGCTGGCAGCCCGCCGATGTCGTACGCGTCGTCCGCCGCGAACTCGACGAGACCGCGGTCGGCCTCGCCGCCTCGCTGATCGCATCGGAGACCGGACGGTACGAGCAGCTGCCGCCCCGCTGGCGGTCCCAGCTCGACGGGCTCCCCGCCGCGTCGCCCCGGAACCGGCCCGACCGGTTCTCCTACGCCTCCGCGCTCCTCGGCCTGTACCGGCTGCTGCTCAGGCTCCCCGCCATCGAACCGGTCGGTCCGCCGCCCGGCGCTTCCCCGCACGGGCTCCACCTGCCGCCCGCGCACGACGAACCCCGGATGCTGACCCGGATCCGTGCCCTGCTCGCCAAGGCGGAGGCGACGGGCTTTCCCGAGGAGGCGGAGGCCCTCACCACCAAGGCGCAGGAGCTGATGGCCCGGCACTCCATCGACGAGGCCCTGCTCGCCGCCCGTACCCACAGCAAGGAGGCGCCGGGAGCGTGCCGGATCGGGGTCGATGCCCCGTACGAGACGGCGAAGGCGATCCTGCTCGACGCGGTCGCCTCCGCCAACCGCTGCCGTGCGGTGTGGAACAGCGACCTCGGCTTCTCCACGGTGGTCGGCTTCGAGCCGGACCTGGAGGCCGTGGAGCTGCTGTACACCTCCCTGCTGGTCCAGGGCACGGTGGCGATGACGAAGGCGGAGGCGGGCCAGCGGGCCGGTGGACGCAAGCGGACCAAGACGTTCCGGCAGTCCTTCCTGATGGCGTACGCCCAGCGCCTGGGCAGCCGGCTCGCCGCAGACACCGCCCGCGTCACAGCGGCCGCCGAAGTCGAGACCGAATCCGAAGCCGCCGGGGTGGCGGCACCCCATCTGCTCCCGGTCCTCGCCGCCCGCGACATGGCCGTCACCGACACCGCCGAGCGGATGTTCCCCGAGACCACGACCGCGCGCGTCCGGGGCGCCACGGACCTCGACGGATGGACTCATGGAACGGCCGCCGCGGACCGGGCGAGGGTGGGCGGGACCGGACCGGAGATCCACGGCAGGCGCAGAAACCGGTAGAAACCTCAGATGCCCTCTGAATTACGGCAACTCAGGCTTATCGGTGATTCCGGTTAGGCTCTGCGCATGGGCTGGCTCCGGGCGCTGAAGGAGACCGCCCGCTCGGGGCTGACGATCGAGCGGCGGCGTCTCGAACCGCTCATCGCGATCCGCGGTGCGGCCGGTCTCGCCCTCGTCATCGGGGTCGGCCTCGCGCTCTTCGGGCCGGTGGTCGCCGCGAGCTCCGCGTTCGGCGCGTTCCAGGCGGCCATCGCCACGTTCCAGCGCAGTTGGCGCCCCCGCCCCGTCCTCGCCCTGGTCTCCGGGGCGAGCCTCGCCGTATCGACATTCCTCGGCTATCTCGCCGGCCCCCGAATGCCGCTGTTCCTGGCCCTGCTGGTGCTCTGGACGTTCCTCGCGGGCCTGGCCTGGGCGGCGGGACCGACGGGCGGCCTCATCGCGTCGTCCAACGTGGCGATCATGCTGGTGACGGTCACCCTGCCCACCTCCGTCGCGAACTCGGCCGTGCATGCCCTGATGATCCTCTTCGGCGGTGTGGTGCAGGCGGCGCTGATCGTCCTGTTCCCGGTACGGAGATGGGGCGCCCAGCGCGATGCCCTCGCCGACGCCCTGGCCGCCGAGGCCGACTACGCCCGTCGGCTGCGCCACGACCCGCTCGCCGCCTTCGATCCGGTGCCGCTGATGACGGCCCGCAGCGCAGCCGCGGTCACTCCGCGTCAGGCCCGCCACCGGCCGCCCGAACTGCGTGGCTCCCGCGGTGTCGCCGAACGGATCAGACCGGTGCTCGCCTCGCTCGCGGACCCGGCTATGGGCGTCCCGTCCGAGGGGCCGGAGCGGGACCGGGTCCGCGAGCTCCTCGCCGCCGCCGGATCCGTGCTCGACTCGGCGGCCCGGGCGATCCGGGGCGGCGACCCGGTGAAGCTCTCCCCGTCCGCCGTCGCCGCGCTGAAGACCCCCGACACCGGCACTCTCCTCACCGGCCCGTCCCGCCGCGCCGCCGCCCGGCTCGGCGCGCTGCTCTCCGATGTCATCGAGACGGCCGAGGGCGAGGGGACGAAGGAGGAACGGGCCGAGGCCGAGGAGGCCGCCGAGACCATCAGGGTCACCGGGGACGGGACCCCCGCCGTCCCGCACCGCCGCCGCCCCACCCTCCTGCGGCTGGTCCCCGTCGTCGGGAGTGCGGTGCGCGCCGAACTGCGCCCCGGTTCACCGATCCTGCGGCACGCCGTGAGGGTCTGTGCAGTCGTCGCCGTCGGCTATCTCATCGGTGCCGCGCTACCGTTCGGTCACGGCTACTGGGCCCCCATGGCGGCCGTCATGGTGATGCGGCCGGAGTTCTCCCAGACGTACGGGCGTTCCGTGGCCCGCTTCGGCGGCACGATCGTCGGCGTCTCGCTCGCCACCGCGATCGGCCAGGCCACCGACCCCGGTGTGACCTGGTACGCGATGCTCTCCGTGCTCTGCGCCCTGCTGATGTATCTGCTGATGCGCACCGGGTACGTGGTCGGCCAGGCGTGCGTCTCCGCGTACGTCGTCTTCCTGCTCGGCATGGCGGGCGACAACTGGTCGCAGACCGTACACGAACGGGTCGTCCTCACCCTCGTCGGCGGCCTCCTCGCGATGATCTCGTACGCCGCCTACCCGGCGTGGGAGACCCCGAGGCTTCGCGGCAGGCTCGGCGACTGGCTGGTGGCGGACGGGCGGTACGCGGCCGCGGTCGTCGACCAGTACGCCGAACCGGCCGAGCGCGGCCAGGACGACGTCCGTTCCGCCCTGCTCGACACCCGCGAGGCCCGCGTCGCCTGGCAGGAGGCGCTTGCCACCGCCCAGCACGAACCGGTGCGCAACCGCGGCCTCTCCCGCGCAGCCGCCGAGGACACCCAGCACGCCCTCGCCCAGTTCGGCAGGGTCGCGATGCTGCTGGAGGCCCACCTCCCGTGCGGCAGCGCCACCCCCGTACCGGCCGCCGCGCACCTGGCGCAAGCGCTGCGCCGGGCCACCGAACAGGGCGCGAAGGAGCTGCGGGAGCGGCGCGTACCGGACTGGGTGGAGGTGCGCGAGGCGCTGGCGCAGTGGGACGCGCAGCAGCGGACGGGCGAAGGGGAGCCGGACCCGTTCGTGCGGAACGGGGCCGGCCTCCTCCTCGAAGCCCTGGAGGAGTTCTCCCGGGGACTGGGCGGGACGCCGAAGCCGAACCCTCCGTCGGACCAAGCCGATTGAGGGGGCGGAGCGGCGGGCGGTCAGGAGGCCGGCAGGTCCGGCAGACCCGACGGGATCGCGCCCGGTTCGGTCTTGGCCAGGGTGTCCTTTGTCCCGCCGTCCCAGGACACGACGACGGTCTTGCCGTCGTTGGACTCGATGGACCCCGTGGTGCGGTCGGTGTCGCCGTCGGCGCACTTCAGCACCAGCATCACCTTGCCCATGTCCTTCACGGTGCCCGTGCAGGCACGCTGCTCGGTGACGAGCACGGCCTTCCCGGACGCGACGGACAGGACCACGGCCTTGCCGTCGGTCTTCCCGGCCCAGCCGCCCTCCAGCGCCGCGGCGTCGGCCCCGGAGTTGCTGTCGCTGTCGCCGGGAGCCTGACTGGACTTCGCGGCGCCGGAGCTGCCGTCCGGGTCACTCTTCTTGCCGTCGCCGCTGCAGCCGGTCAGTGCTGCGGCGGTGACGAGTCCGGCAGTGATCACGGCACCGGTACGTACGGCTTTGCGCATGTGGAATTCCCCCTTGTTGACAAAAGACCGCGCCAAGCTACCAGCGCGTACCACCGGGATGGGTTGCTCAACTCGGGGTAGGCGGAGCCAAACAGGCGCCGCGTGCGTCTATCTCTGCGTCCGGAGCTGTAATCGCGGGAACACCCCCCGTGCACGTGCATCCGCTCATGCATCTGCTCATGCAGGGGAAATTGAACAGAGCTATGATCCGAGACAGTTGACACTTGCACCTTGCAACTCGGGGAGCGTCCTGTGCACCACGTGTACAACGGCATGGCGGCCACAGAGCTTCGCGGAGTCGTCTGGCAGAAGAGCAGACACAGCAACTCCCAGGGATCCTGCGTGGAGTTCGCGAAACTGCCCGACGGAGATGTGGCGATGCGGAATTCACGCCACCCCGACGGGCCGGCGCTGGTCTATACGCCGGCCGAGATAGAGGCGCTGCTGCTCGGGGTGAAGGACGGCGAGTTCGACCACCTCATAGCGGGCGGCTGACCGCGTCCCGCGGGGCGGTGTCCGGCCACCCGTCGGCAGCCCGTGCGGCCGCCGAGCGGGTCACACGTCGTCGGACAGCCGGAACAGTGCCCAGACCACCTTGCCGCGCGGTGTCGCCGCGGTGTTCGGGTTGTCCGCTCCCAGAGCGGGGGAGGGGTGCCAGCCCCAGGAGTCGCTGAAGGACTCCACCAGGAAGAGGCCGCGGCCCGACTCCGCCGAGTCGGGAGCCTCGGAGGCTACGGGGCTCTCCTGGCTGGGGTCGCGCACGGCGCACACCAGGCGCGAGCTCCAGCGCATCAAGTGCAGCCGTACGGGAGGTTCCTGAGGTTCCGATGCGGTGTCCGCGGGCAGGGCGTGCCGCAGAGCGTTGGTCACGAGTTCGGAGACGACCAGTGCGACGTCGTCGAAGCGCTCGTCCAGTCCCCAGTCGCTCAGCGTCGTCCTGGTGAACCGCCGTGCCCCGCCCACGGATTCGTAGCGGGCGGGCAGGGTGCAGGTGGCCGATCCGGAGACGGCTGAGGGATCGATGGGGGGAAGCCCCTGCCGTAACGGCTCGAGCATCGTCGATCCATTCGTCCCCATGCGAGGCACTCCCGGGATTCGCGGCTGTATCGGTACTGCGGGGTACAGCGGCACAACACGAACGAGCACGCAGGTGCGCGAGGGCCATGGTTCCGAATGCGCAGGGCAGATGCAAGGGCAGATGCACGTGCACGCGCCTGACCTGTCCGAACCCATGCCGGTTCTTGGTCATTTCTTCCTGTGTGTATTTTCGTAGCTCTCTGGGAGCCTTCTCATTTCCGTAATCGAATGAGTACGGGCTGAAGCGTTTTGATGGCAGAATCCGGCACTTGGGGTTCAGGGGGAGCCCCGGTGTCCAGGAAGCGATGGGGAGGGCCGGACCAGTGGCGGCAGGCGAGTCGAGTGGATCTGTGGTGCGGCGCATCCTGCTGGGCTCGCAGCTCAGGCGGCTGCGCGACTCGCGCGGGATCACCCGCGAGGCGGCCGGCTACTCCATCAGGGCTTCCGAATCGAAGATCAGCCGCATGGAGTTGGGACGGGTGAGCTTCAAGGCCAGGGATGTCGAGGACCTGCTCACGCTCTACGGTGTCACGGACGAGGCGGAGCGCGACGCCCTGCTCGGCCTGGCCCGCGAGGCCAATGTGGCGGGCTGGTGGCACAGTTACGGAGATGTGCTGCCCGGGTGGTTCCAGACGTACATCGGTCTGGAGGGAGCGGCATCGCTCATCCGGGTGTACGAAGTCCAGTTCGTCCATGGCCTGTTGCAGACCGAGTCCTATGCGCACGCGGTCGTCAGCCGGGGCATGGGCGACGCCCCGGCCGTCGAGATCGACCGCCGGGTCGCGCTGCGGCTGGAGCGCCAGAAGGCCCTCGTTGCCGAACGTGCACCCCGTTTCCACGCCGTGCTGGACGAGGCGGCGCTGCGCCGGCCGTACGGCGACCGTGAAGTGATGCGCGGACAACTGCGGCATCTGATCGAAATGTCGGAACAGCCCAACATCACTCTTCAAGTGATGCCCTTCAGTTTTGGCGGGCATGCGGGGGAGGGCGGTTCTTTTACGATGCTCCGATTCCCGGAATCCGATCTGTCGGACATTGTCTATTTGGAGCAGCTGACAAGTGCGCTCTATCTGGACAAGGCCGAAGAAGTCGCTCAGTACGAAAAGGCCATGGTGCGACTGCACGAGGACAGCCCCGGTCCCGAGGAGAGCCGTGATCTGCTCCGTGGTCTGCTCCAACTCATCTGATTCATCAGTACGATGACGGTTCGACGGGAGTCTGCACCTGAGTTAAGGGATCGCATGTCCTTCTTCTACGAGCTGGCCGACCAATACATCGACGGTGAGTGGCGGACCGGCACCGGCTCGTGGGACATCATCGATTTCAATCCCTACAACGGGGAGAAACTCGCCGCGATCACCATCGCGACCGCGCAGGAGGTCGACCTGGCCTACCGCGCCGCCGAGCGCGCCCAGCGGTCCTGGGCCACCACCGGCCCGTACGAGCGCCACAGCGTCCTGGAACGCGCCCTGCGCATCACCGAGGAGCTGCACGACGACATCGTCGAGGCGATCGTCGACGAGCTGGGCGGTACCCGCCTCAAGGCGGAGTACGAGGTGTGCGTCGCCGAGGAGTTCCTGCGCGACGCGATTCAGCAGGCGCTGCGCCCCCTGGGCCGCATCCTGCCCTCCCCGGTGGACGGCAAGGAGAATCGTCTCTTCCGACAGCCCGTCGGCGTCATAGGGGTGATCAGCCCCTTCAACTTTCCCTTCCTGGTGACGATGAAGTCCGTCGCGCCGGCCCTCGCGCTCGGCAACGCGGTCGTCATCAAGCCCAACCAGAATGCCCCGGTCGTCGGCGGCGGGCTGATTGCCAAGATCTTCGAGGATGCCGGGCTGCCCGCCGGACTGCTCAACATCTTGATCACCGATGTCGCCGAGATAGGGGACGCGTTCATCGAGCACCCCGTGCCCAAGGTGATCTCCTTCGCGGGCACGGACCGGGTCGGCCGCCACGTAGGCGCGATCGCGGCCGGACACTTCAAGCGGACGATCCTCGAACTCAGCGGCAACAGCGCCCTGGTGGTGCTGGAAGACGCCGACATCGACTACGCGGTCGACGCGGCCGTCTTCAGTCGCTTCGTGTACCAGGGGCAGGTCTGCATGGCCGCCAACCGCATCCTGGTGGACCGCCGCGTCGAGCGGGAGTTCACCGAGAAGTTCACCGCCAGGGTGGCCGCGCTGCGGACCGGCGACCCGCGCGACCCGGAGATCCAGATCGGCCCGGTCATCAACACCTTCCAGGCCGACGCCCTGACCGCCCTGGTCGACCAGGCACTGGCCGAGGGGGCCACCGCGCTCGTACGGGGCCGGACGCGCGGCAACCTCGTCGACCCGACCGTGCTCACCGGGCTCCCCGAGGGTTCCCCACTGCTGTCCCAGGAGATATTCGGCCCGGTGGCGCTGCTGGTGACGTTCGACGGCGAGGACGATGCCGTACGGATCGCCAACGACACGCCGTACGGACTCAGCGGCGCCGTGCACACCCGCAGCACCGAACGCGGGGTGCGGTTCGCGCAGCGCGTCGTCAGCGGGATGTTCCACGTGAACGACTCCACGGTCCAGGATGATCCGCTGGTGGCCTTCGGGGGTGAGAAGTCCTCCGGGATCGGCCGGCTGAACGGGGAGGCGACCGTGGATGCCTTCACCACCCAGAAGTGGATGTCCATTCAGCACGGCCGGACCGCATTCCCCTTCTGACACCGATGGGTTGAGGACAGGAGCTGACCGCAAGGGTCCGTAGCCTGGTCGGTGTCAGGAAGAACCGGCGCGGTTCCCCGAGGCGGACATCATGGTCACTCACGTTCCCGCAGAAGCCTCCGGCGACGAGCGCGGCGCACTCCTCTCCTTCGTCGAGGCGCAGCGCGGCGCGATCCGGCGCTCGCTCATCGGTCTGACCGAGGAGCAGGCTGCGAGCCGGCCCAGCGCCAGTGAACTCTCCCTCTCCGGGCTGCTCAAGCACGTCGCCGAGACCGAGCTGAACTGGCTGCGCCTCGCCCAGCAGCGCCCCAACGAGAAGGCCCGCACCGAGGAGACCTGGGCGGACAGCTTCCGTCTCGTCGGGGACGAGACCGTCCCGCAGATGCTGGAGTTCTATGCGGAGGTCGCGGCGGAGACCGAGGAGTTCATCCACTCGGTGGAGAGCATGAACGACACGTTCCCGCTGCCCGAGGCGCCCTGGTTCCCGAAGGACGGGAACTGCTCGATGCGCTGGCTGCTGGTCCATCTCGTCGAGGAGACCGCGCGGCACGCCGGGCACGCCGACATCATCCGGGAGTCCCTGGACGGCCGAACCGCGTTCGAGCTGGTCGCCGAGGCGGAGGGATACTCTAATCAAAGTTGAATAGAAAGGGTGCGTGACATGTCCGCGATCCGGCTGCTGGTCCTCTGTGCCGTGCGTCAGCACGGCCGGGCGCACGGCTATCAGGTCCGTAACGACCTGGAGTACTGGGGCGCTCACGAGTGGTCCAACGCCAAACCCGGGTCGGTGTACCACGCACTGAAGCAGATGGCGAAGCAGGGGCTGCTGGTCGCCCATGAGATCGCCCCGAGTACGGCGGGCGGCCCGCCCCGTACCGAGTACGAGATCACCGAGCGGGGCAACGAGGAGTACCTCACTCTGCTGCGCGCGGCGCTGACCTCGTACGACCAGAAGCTGGACGTGCTGTCGGCGGGCCTCGGTGGCATCGTCGACCTGGAGCGGTCCGAGGCGATCGCACTGCTCAAGCAGCGGGTGGCCGGTCTCACGGCCTGGCGGGCCTCGGTCACGGAGTACTACACGCCGGAGGCCGGGCCCGAGTCGATCGGTCACATCGGCGAAATCATGAACATGTGGGTCCACTCGGCGGATGCCGGGGCCGAGTGGACGCGCGGGCTGATCGCCCGCATCGAGGGCGGGGCGTACACCTTCGCGGGGGAGGGCGAACCCTTCGTCGGCGTGCTCGCCGAGGGGCAGGAGAACCCGTACGCGACGGGTGTCCACGATCCCGGCGACGACGAGTAATCAAGTTTGACGAATGGAGTCGGTGCGGTTACTTTCGACCCGCTAGTCAAGTTTGACTACGGGAGGGTGTGGCGATTTTGACCGACGCGATCGTTGTCGAAGGTGTGCACAAGCGATACGGGGACAAGCGCGCCCTGGACGGCCTGGACCTCACGGTCCGCCGCTCCACCGTCCATGCCGTACTCGGCCCCAACGGCGCGGGCAAGACCACGGCCGTACGCATCCTGTCGACGCTGCTGCGGCACGACGAGGGGCGGGTCGAGGTGGCGGGGTTCGACGTACGGGGCCGGGCCGGCGAGGTCCGGCGCCGCATCGGGCTGCTCGGGCAGTACGCGGCGGTCGACGAGGAGCTCGGTGGCCGGCAGAACCTGGAGATGTTCGGCCGTCTGTACCACCTGGGCGTACGCCGGGCGGGTACGCGGGCGGACGAACTGCTGGCCCGCTTCGGGCTCGCGGACACCGGCCGGGGGCCGGTCAAGGAGTACAGCGGCGGCATGCGGCGACGGCTCGATCTTGCCGCCTCGCTGATCACCGACCCGGAGGTGCTCTTCCTGGACGAGCCGACCACCGGACTCGACCCGCGCGGCCGGGCCGAGGTGTGGTCGGCGGTGCGCTCACTGGTGGGCGGCGGCACGACCGTACTGCTGACCACGCAGTATCTGGAGGAGGCCGATCAGCTGGCGGACCGGATCTCGGTGATCGACGCCGGACGGGTGGCCGCCGAGGGGACGGCCGACGAGCTGAAGGCGATGGTGGCCGGGGACCGCATCGATGTCGTGGTCCGGGACGGTTCGCAACTGGTGGCCGCTGCCCAGCTGTTGGGTGACGGCGCGGTCGTCGACGCGGACCGGCGGCTGATCGGGGCACCGGCACCGGACCGGATGGCGACCCTGACCCGGACCGTGCGGGCGCTGGAGGAGGCGGGCATTGAGGCGGAGGACATCGCGGTGCGGCGCCCGACGCTGGACGAGGTCTTCCTCTCGCTGACCGACCGGAGGCCGGAGCGCGCGGAGGTGGCGGCGTGAGCTCGATGAGCTGGGTGGTGTCCGATTCCTGGACGATGACGCGACGCGAACTGGCGCACTGGGCACGGCAGCCGGTGCGGATCGTCGTCGGCCTGGTCTTCCCCGTGATGCTGCTGCTGATGTTCAACTATCTGGTCGGCGGCGGGCAGGGCGTCGACGGCGACAACACCGAGTTCCTGGTGCCCGGCATGCTCGCGCTCACCATGGCCTTCGGCCTGGAGTCGACCATGCTCGCGGTCACCCAGGACCTCAACAAGGGCGTCATCGACCGGTTCCGTGCCATGCCGATGGTCTCCGGTTCGGTGCTGGTCGGCCGCAGCATCGCGGACATGCTCCAGTCGGCCGCCGCGCTTGCCGTGATGACCGGCGTCGGATACGCGGTCGGCTGGCGCTGGCACCACGGGCCGGACGCGGCGCTGGGGGCGCTGGGGCTGCTTCTGCTGCTGCGCTTCGCGATGCTGTGGATCGGCATCCAGCTGGCGCTGGTGGCCGGGAAGCCGGAGCTGGTGCAGGCCGTGCAGATCCTGGTCTGGCCGGTCGGCTTCCTCTCCAACGTCTTCGCCACCCCCGGGTCGATGCCGGGCTGGCTGGGCGCGGTCGTCGAGTGGAACCCGATGTCGGCCACGGCCACGGCGGTACGCGGGCTGTTCGGCAACCCGGGCGGACCCGGCGGCACCTGGGCGTCCGACCATGCCGAACTGCTGGCGGTGGCCTGGCCGGTGGCGCTGATCGCGGTGTTCCTCCCGCTGGCGGTAAGGAGGTTCGCCCGGATCGGCCGCTAGGGCCGCTGCCCGGAGCTCAGTGGTGGAAGGATGTCGCCGCCTGCTTGTCGCGGCTCAACGGGTGTGACTGGCGGCGCAGTTCGGGCAGTGTCAGCCTGAGGTCCTCGAGCAGCAGTTCGGCGAGGTCCGACGAGAATCCGTTGCGGCACACCACCCGGAGCACCGACAGGTCCTGCCGGTTGGCGGGGAAGGTGTACGCGGGCACCAGCCAGCCGTGCTCGCGCAGTCGTCTCGACACGTCGAAGACGTCGTACGCCTGCACGTCCGGCGTGGTCGTCAGCGCGAAGACGGGCAGCTGGTCGCCCCGGGTGAGGAGCCGGAAGTCCCCGAGCTCCTCGATCCGCTTCGCGAGCCCGCCGGCGACGTCCCGGGACGCCTGCTGAACGGCCCGGTAGCCCTCCCGGCCCAGCCGCAGGAAGGTGTAGTACTGCGCCACCACCTGTGCGCCGGGCCGGGAGAAGTTCAGTGCGAAGGTCGGCATGTCGCCGCCCAGGTAGTTGACCCGGAAGACCAGCTCCTCGGGCAGCTGTGCGGGCGAGCGCCACAGTGCCCAGCCGACGCCCGGGTAGACCAGGCCGTACTTGTGCCCGGAGGTGTTGATGGAGGAGACCCGGGGCAGCCGGAAGTCCCACACCAGGTCCTCGTCCAGGAACGGCGCCACCATCGCACCGGACGCCCCGTCCACATGGACGGGGACGTCGAGGCCGGTGCGCTCCTGGAGGGCGTCCAGGGCCGCGCAGAGCTCCGCGACCGGCTCGTACGAGCCGTCGAAGGTGGAACCGAGGATGCCGACGACGCCGATGGTGTTCTCGTCGCAGAGGTCGACCGCGGCCTGCGGGTCGAGGTGGAAGCGCTCGCCCTCCATCGGGACCAGGCGCGGTTCGACCTCCCAGAAGTTGCAGAACTTGTCCCAGCAGACCTGCACATTGATGCCCATGACCAGGTTCGGCCGGGCGGTCGCCGGGTAGCGGTCGGAGTTCCTGGCCGCCCAACGGCGTTTCAGCGCCAGGCCGGCGAGCATGCAGGCCTCGCTGGAGCCGGTGGTCGAACAGCCCACGGCGGCCGAAGGGTCGGGGGCGTTCCAGAGATCGGCGAGCATCGCCACACAGCGCCGCTCCAGCTCGGCGGTGCGCGGGTACTCGTCCTTGTCGATCATGTTCTTGTCGCGGCACTCGCCCATCAGCACCCCGGCCTGGGGCTCCATCCAGGTGGTGACGAAGGTGGCGAGGTTGAGCCGCGAATTGCCGTCGAGCATCAGCTCGTCATGGACCAGGCCGTACGCGGTCGAGGGCGGCATCGGCCCGTCGGGGAGCCGGTGCCGGGGCGGTGCCGACTCCATCCCGGCGGTCGGGTCGGCCTCCCCGAAGAACGGGTTGAGGGCCAGCCTGCGGCGTTCCTCGGACGGTTCCGTGCCCTGGGGCGAACCTTTGTGGAGAGGCATCGGCGGACAGCCCTTCTCGGCTCTCGGCGGTCATCGTGACCCGCGACGGTCCTGTCGGCGTGCGGTGGTTCAGTTCTCGGCGGCGAGGCCGTCCTTGATGGCCCGGGTGAACTTCACGACCCGTTCGGCCTGGATCCGGGCGGCGGTCAGGGTCTGCACGCCGACCGGGATGTCGCCCTGCCCCGCGACATGCGAAGTGCCGTACGGATTGCCGTCGACGAACTTCGACGGGTCCGTGTAGCCGGGGGCGACCAGGATGCCGCCGAAGTGGTGGATCGTGTTGTAGAGCGCGAGCAGCGTGGACTCCTGGCCGCCGTGCGCTGTGCTGGTGGAGGTGAAGCCGCTGTAGACCTTGTCGGCGAGACGGCCCGCCTGCCAGAGGCTGCCGAGGGTGTCGATGAACTGCTTGAGCTGGGCGGTGACATTGCCGAACCGGGTCGGCGTACCGAAGATCACGGCGTCCGCCCAGATCATGTCGTCCTTCGATGCCTCGCCGATGTCCGCGGTCGCTTTCGCGTTGGCGGCCCAGGCCGGGTTGGAGTCGATGGCCGCCTGCGGGGCGAGCTCACCGGCCTTGCGCAGCCGTACCTCCGCACCGGCCTTCTCGGCGTCCTGCGCGATGGCCTTGGCCATCGCGGCGACGGTGCCGGTCGAGGAGTAGTAGATGACGGCGACGTTGACGGACGTGGGCATTGCGGAATCCTCCGACAGGGCCTTACGGGACGTATCCATGTGAATCCATACGGATGTGACGATACGGAAAGCAGGGGCATCCGGCGCGTCGAGCGGCGGGGACCAGGGGTCGGGCAAGGGGTCCGGTCCGGGCTCACCTCAGCGGCGTGCCGTCCTCGTGCAGCTGCATCTGCGGCCGCCCGGTCACCAGTAGCCAGGCCGGCAGCGAGGCGATGCACAGCATCGGGAGCACGGCCGCGTCGCCGACCAGCACCGCCGCGGTGAACAGGCTCAGCCAGCCCTGCCGGGTGACGGCCAGCAGTACCCCCAGCACCGCACAGGTCACCGCCGGCGCCACCGGCACCGACGTGACCAGGGCATGGGCGCACAGCCCCAGCGCGACACCCACGAAGACGGCGGGGAAGATCCGCCCGCCCCGGAAGCCGCAGGTCGCCGCGATCAGCAGCGCGGCCGTCTTCACCGCGGCCATGACCGCGAACTGCCCGGCCGACCAGCCGCTCGGATCGGCGGCGAGCTCCTTCGCCTCGTCGAGCCCCTTGAACAGGGTCGGACGGCCGCCCAGCGCGCCCAGCAGGCCGAGCAGCAGCCCGCCGAGGGTCAGGGCCAGGACCGGGTGCTGCAGGGCTTGGAAGGCCCGGTGGGCATATGGGAAGGCGTATACCGCCACCAGGCCGAGCAGCGAGCCCGCCACGGCGATGACGACCGCGGAGAGCAGATCGCCCCAGTGCGGGCGGGTGTAGGCCGGCAGCGCCAGGTCGAAGCCGGGGTGGGCCAGCAGTGTCATGGTGAGCGCACCGGCGGTGCCCGCCGCGAGCGGGCCGAAGAGCCGGTCCCAGAGCGCACCGGGCTGGGCGCGGGAGGCGAGAGTCTCGGAAAGGATCAGTGCGGCGGCGACCGGGGTGCCGAAGAGCGCGCCGATGGTGCCGGCCGCGGCGAGGGAGATCCACAGCGCCACCGGTGTGCCGGGCGCGAACCGTCGGCCGAGCCAGAAGGCCAGCGCGATATTGGCGGCCGTGATCGGATTCTCCGGACCGAGGCTGATCCCGCCCGCCAGGGTGAGGACCGTGACGAGCAGCAGCCCCGGGACCACGCCGGGCGCCAACGGCGGATCGACCAGCCCGGTGGTCGCCGGATCGGGACCGGCGCGGCCGGGCACCGTCCCGATGAGCAGCCCGACCACCAGCCCGCTCGCGGTGAGCATCACGATCATCCAGAGAGCGGAGTAGCGGCCGATGGAGAGCGCGTCGGGAAGCGTCCCCCAGAGCAGGTCCTGCAGCTTCTCCGCGAGCAGGCTGACACCGAGCAGGACGAGGGCCGAGACGATCCCGACGGCCGGCGCGGGCACGATGACGGGCAGCAGTCGGCGTACGGGAGTGGTTTCGACGAGAGCAGTACCGGTGGGAACGGCTTTGGCGGCAGCGGTTTTGGCGGGATCGGGAGAATCTGTGGCCATCGGCTCACCATAACGACGCAAAAGCCACATAACCCCTCCAATGGCGCTGGGGGCGGCGGTGCTTCGGGCTTGCACCTCACGTCGCGTCAGGACTCAGGCTCAGTACGTACCCGGAACGGAGAAGGGAGCGGGGAGTCGTGGACTACTCCGTGGGACAGGTCGCCGGATTCGCCGGAGTCACGGTGCGCACCCTGCATCACTACGACGGCATCGGACTGCTCTCGCCCGGCGGGCGCAGTCACGCGGGTCACCGCCGCTACGACGACGGTGACCTCGACCGGCTGCAGCAGATCCTGTTCTACCGGGAACTCGGCTTCCCGCTCGACGAGATCGCGGTACTGCTCGACGACCCGGACGCGGACCCGCAGGAGCATCTGCGGCGCCAGCACCGGCTGCTGTCCGACCGGATCGCCGAACTGCGAAAGATGGCCGCCGCCGTCGAAACAGCCATGGAGGCACGGAAGATGGGCATCAACCTCACGCCCGAGGAGAAGTTCGAGGTCTTCGGGGGCAAGGACCCCGAGGAGCACGCGCAGGAGGCCGAACGCCGCTGGGGCGGCACTGCCACGTACGCCGAGTCGCAGCGCCGGGTCGCCCGGTACACCAAGGACGACTGGAAGCGGATGCAGGCGGAGGTCGCCGACTGGGGCGCCGCCTACAACGCGCTGATGGTGGCCGGTGAACCGGCCACCGGGGAAGGGGCGATGGACCTCGCCGAGGCCCACCGGCTCCACATCACCAAGTGGTTCTACGAGTGCACTCCCGAGATCCACCGGGGACTCGGCGAGATGTATGTGTCCGACCCGCAGTTCCGCGCGTACTACGAGTCGATGCGGCCGGGCCTGGCCGAGCACCTGCGGGACGCGATCGACGCCAACGCGGAGCGCCGCGCGTAGGACCCGGTCGTCACGGGGGCGAGGGCGCCCTCGCCCCCGTGGACCCGTGGCTCAGATCTTGCTGATCACGGCTGCCGTGCCGTATGCACACACCTCCGTGCCCACGTCGGCCGCCTCGGTCACGTCGAAGCGCATCATCAGCACCGCGTTGGCACCCCGGGCCTTCGCCTGCTCGACGAGCCGTTCCATCGCCTGGTTCCGGGTCTCGACGAGGGTCTTGGTCAGCCCCTTCAGTTCGCCGCCGAGCATCGACTTCAGCCCGGCGCCGATCTGGCTGCCCAGGTGGCGGGAGCGGACCGTCAGGCCGAACACCTCCCCGATGACCTGGGTCACCTGGTAGCCCGGTACGTCGTTCGTGGTGACGACCAGGACGCCGGACTGGGCCGCCTGTCCGCCGCCGTATTCCTCAATGCCCATCGTGCGGTACCTCCTGGAGAAAGCTTTTGCCCCGGTTCGCCGGGGTGTGAATCCTCGCACGGGGCACTGGAACCCGGGGACGTCGTCCCACGTTGATAGCTTGGGGCGGCCACGCAGCCGCCATCGATCGATCCAGGAGCCCCGGACCCTTGAATACGCTTGCGCTCGGCCCGAGCTGGCTGGACCCGGACTATCTGATCAACACGTTCGGACTGCCTGGCGTCCTTCTCATCGTGTTCGCCGAGTCCGGACTGCTGATCGGCTTCTTCCTTCCCGGCGACTCGCTCCTTTTCACCACGGGCCTGCTGGTGACCACGAACCAGCTGAAGTCTCCGCTCTGGCTGGTCTGCGTCCTGGTGGCGCTGGCGGCGATCATCGGCGACCAGGTGGGTTATCTCTTCGGCCGCAAGGTCGGTCCGTCGCTCTTCAAGCGCCCGGACTCCCGCCTCTTCAAGCAGGAGAACGTCGAGAAGGCCCACGAGTTCTTCGAGAAGTACGGACCGAAGTCGCTGATCCTGGCCCGCTTCGTGCCCGTCGTGCGTACGTTCACGCCGATCATCGCCGGTGTGAGCCGGATGAACTACCGCTCGTTCATCACGTTCAACATCATCGGTGGGGTGCTCTGGGGCGCCGGGGTCACGCTGCTCGGAGCAGCCCTCGGCAAGATCGACTTCGTCCACGAGAACATCGAGGCGATGCTCATCCTGATCGTGCTCATCTCGGTGGTGCCGATCGCGATCGAGTTCCTGCGGGCCCGTTCCAAGTCGAAGAAGGAAGCGGCGGCCGGTGGCGGCGAGAGCCATGGCCCGTCCACCGACGGCAGCCCGGTCTCCGGCCAGCGCGGCCGCCACGCCAAGCGCTGACCCGCAGCCGTACCGGCGGCAGCCTCAGAAGCCGCGCGTCCGCTTGGCCGCGCGGCGGTTCGCCCCGCCGACCGCCCCCGGCACCCGCATGAACAGCCGGGAGATCTCGCTTCCCAGATTCACCCCGATCGCGATGGCCAGCGCCGTCGCCACCGCGGTCGACAGCGAGGCGAGCCCGGTGTTCACGTTGCCCTGTGCCATGCCGAGCAGACCGAAGTACGTGGCCGAGCCGGGCAGCAGCGGGCCGATCGCCGCCGTGATGAACGGCAGCGACGAGGTGTACCGGTAGCGCGAGAGCAGCTGCCCGAACAGGCCCACCAGACCGGCCGCCGTCGCTGTCGCCACGACCGGCGAGATGCCGCCGGTCCTGGCCATCGCCCCGTAGACCACCCAGGCCACGGCGCCGTTGAGGGTCACCGCCAGCACCGTGGACCGGTCCTGCTGAAGCAGGATCGCGAAGGCGAAACAGAGCGCCATCGAGGCCAGGATCTGCACCACCGGCCGGTCGTGGGCGACGAACCTGGCCTCGGGGTTCAGCTGGGCGCCCAGCTGAAGCCCCATGTACAGCACGAGCAGCACACCGACGACGATGCCGATGAAGAGGTACATGACTTCGAGCAGGCGCGCCGCGGCGGTGATGTAGTAGCCGGTCAGCCCGTCCTGCACGCCCGCCACCAGGGCCCGCCCCGGCAGCAGCGCGAACAGCCCACCGGTGATCACCGCGGAGGGCCGTACGTCCGACCAGTGGGTGAGGGTCAGCGCGACGCCCATCGCGGCGGGCGGCATCGCCGCCACCACGAACTGGTAGAACTCCGGCAGCCCCCGCCCGGCACAGAGCCAGGCGAGCCGGTCGCCGAGCATCGCGCCGATCGCCGCCACCAGGAACACCAGCGCGCCACCGCCGACCAGCACCGATGCCGCCCCCGCGAGACCGCCGGCCGCCAGCGTCAGCACCCAACCGGAGTACGGATGCCGGTTGCGCCGGATCTCCGCCAGGCGCCGGTAGGCCTCCTCCAGTGAGACCTCGACATCCTCGGCCGTGATGTCGTCGATGAGCCGGAAGACGGCGGCCAGCCGGGTGTAGTCGGTGCCACGGCGGCGTACGGTACGGCTCGCCGTCACCGGGTCGTCGACCAGCGACGGCTGGTGCGAGATCGACAGCAGGGTGAAGGTGACCGTGGGCTCGCAGCGGTCCAGGCCGTAGCTGCGGGTCACCGCGAACATCGCCGCCTCGACGTCCTCGGCGCCCTCACCGCCGGCGAGCAGCAGCTCCCCGATACGCAACGTCAGGTCGAGCACGCGCGGCACCGCGGGCCCCGCCTCGTCGGACTTCTGCACCGGCTCGGGTGCCGGGCGCTCGGCGACCGGCATCCGCAGCATCGTGCGCATCCGGTCCTGCCAAGGGGCCTCCTTGGTCAGCCGGATCATCGGGCTGCCGTGCGCCGGAGTGAAGGCGGGCGGCGGGTGCTGGGCGCTGTAGGTGCTCGGCAGGGCGAAGGCGGAGCCGATCGTGTCCGAGCCGGAGGCCGGACCGGAACCGGGTCCGGAGCCCGAAGCGGAACCTGTCCCCGACCCCTGGGGCTCGGTCGTCAGACCGGCCGGAATGGCGAATTCCGATGTCGGATGGTCGTCGTCGGAGGCAGACGTGGGCCTCCCTACCCCGGCCGGCGGGACGAAGGCGCTGCGCGCCTCGTCGGACTGGGGCTTCTGGTCTTCTGGACCGCCCGGTTCCGCCACCACTCGACCTCGCTCCTCATCGGCTGCGCGTCTTCGGTTGCGCTTCTGCCCAGTATGGCCACGGGCAAGGGTGCTGATGCGAGGCGGGCGGAACCACGGACCGGACGGACACGCGGGCGGGCACGCGGGCGGGCATACGAAACGGGCGGCACCCTGTCGGAAGGAGTGCCGCCCGCCTCTGGCACGGAACCGTAAACGGAACCGTGCGATGTACCTCGGCCGGAATCCGGCCGCGACCCCTGGGGTCAGTGCGCGCCGCCCTGTGCCTCAAGGCGCTTGTAGGAGGCCTCGATCTCGGCCTCGGCCTCGGCGCGGCCGACCCAGTCGGCGCCCTCGACGGACTTGCCGGGCTCCAGGTCCTTGTAGACCTCGAAGAAGTGCTGGATCTCCAGGCGGTCGAACTCCGACACGTGGTGGATGTCGCGCAGGTGCTCCACCCGGGGGTCGGAGGCCGGCACGCACAGCAGCTTGTCGTCGCCGCCGGCCTCGTCCGTCATCCGGAACATGCCGATGGCGCGGCACTTGATGAGACAGCCGGGGAAGGTCGGCTCGTCCAGGATGACCAGCGCGTCCAGCGGGTCACCGTCCTCGCCGAGGGTGTTCTCGACGAAGCCGTAGTCCGCCGGGTAGCTGGTCGAGGTGAAGAGTCGACGGTCCAGGCGGATCCGACCGGTCTCGTGGTCCACCTCGTACTTGTTCCGCGAACCCTTCGGGATCTCGATGGTGACGTCGAACTCCACGGGTGGCTCCTCCATGATCAAGACATACGACTGGTGATTAAGTGTCCCCCACGCAGATGTGTGCTCGCGAAAGGGGCTGGTCAACGGTGGACGAGCCGGTGAAAAGACCGTCGGTCAATCCGCTCGACAAGCTGAGCAGGCTCACCCGGCAGGCCAGCGTGATCAGGTTGAAGGGGCTGAACGATCGGCTGTTCACGGCTGTCTCCGCCGGCCTAGGCCTGGCGCTCGCAGCCGGCGTCGTCCTTGCCGCCGGCCCCTGGGACTCGGGTCAGCGTAAGGCCGAGCGGGACTGGGCCGCCGCCCGGAGCCGCACAGGTGGCGTACATCACGAACCCGGCGCGCTTTCCGGACCGGATCCCGCACCCAGCGCCCCGGCCGTTCTCGCGCCCCTCTCCTCCGTCGTCGACAACGCCGCCCCGGACGCCCGAGACGCCCCGGACGACGCAGCGGCCGCCCTCCGCGCCACCCTGGGCCCGCTGCTGAAGGACCCCGCCCTGGGCACCGTGCGTACCGCCGTCGTCATCGACACCGCCACCGACGAGCGGCTGTACGGCCAGGGCGCCGACACGCCCATGACACCCGCCTCCACCGTCAAGATCGCCACCGCGGTCGCCGCCCTGAGCGCGCTCGGCCCCGACCACCGCATTGCCACGACGGTCCGGGCGTCCCCCGATTCCCGCAGCATCGCCCTGGTCGGCGGCGGCGACCCCACCCTCGACAAGGCCGCCCTGCGCGCACTGGCCGCCGACACCGCCCGCACCCTGAAGGACCGGGGCGTAAGAACGGTCCGCCTCACGTACGACACCTCTCGCTACTCCGGCCCGGCACGGCACCCGATCGGCCCCAACGAGAACATCGCGCCCGTCAGCGCCCTGATGACCGACGAGGGCAGGCTCGACAGCACCGACAGCGGACCCGCCCCACGCAGCGACGACCCCGCCGGTGACGCCGCCCGGACCTTCGGTGAGCTGCTCGACGACGCCGGGATCGCCACCCGGTCCGGCCCGACGGCCGGCCGGCCGGCCGCCAAGTCCCGGCCGGTCGCCGAACACCTCTCGGCCCCGCTCTCCGCACTGGTCGAACGGGCCCTGACCAACAGCGACAACGACATCGCCGAGGCACTCGCCCGACAGACCGCCCTGGCCGCGGGCGAACGGGCCGACTTCGACGGCGGCCGACGGGCCGTCACCGCACAGCTCAAGAAGCTCCACCTGCCGCTTAAAGGTGCGAACTTCGCCGACGGCAGCGGGCTGAACCGCAAGGACAAGGTCACCGCCGGACTGCTGGCCGGCCTCCTCGCCCGCGCTGCCGACCCGGACCACCCCGAACTGCGCCCCGTCCTCACCGGCCTCCCGGTGGCCGGGTTCAGCGGCACCCTCAGCGGCCGCTTTACCCAGAATTCCGCAGGCACAGGCCTGATCCGCGCCAAGACCGGCACCCTCACGGGCGTGAACACCCTCGCCGGCACGGTCGTCGACAGGCAGGGCCGGCTGCTCGCCTTCGCCTTCCTGGCATCCGGTACGACATCCCCGTCCGAGGCCCAGTCCTCCCTCGACGCCCTCGCCACCAGCCTCGCCGTCCGTACCCGATGAGCCGGTCAACACCACACCGCGGACGCACCTGAGCACGTACGGTTGACGCATGACGAGCATCGGTGGTGCCGAGATGGTCGACTGGAATCTCGCGGTCGCGACCGCGACCCGACTTGTGCGGCCGGGGCCCGAGATCAGCCGCGAGGACGCCCGCGAGGTCGTCGCGGAGCTGCGCCGGCATGCCAAGGCCGCGGAGGAGCACGTCCGTTCCTTCACCCGGATGATCCCCGAGGGGACCGAACCGGAGGACACCCCGGTCCTGGTCGTGGACCGGGCCGGCTGGATCAAGGCCAATGTCGCGGGCTTCCGCGAACTGCTCCGCCCGCTCCTGGGGAAGATGCAGGACCGGCGCGGCAACGGCCCGGGCGGTGCCGTGCTCGGTGCGGTCGGCGGCAAGGTGACCGGCGTCGAGGTGGGGATGCTGCTGTCGTTCCTGGCCTCACGGGTCCTCGGCCAGTACGAGACGTTCGCCCCCGCCACCCGTGATCTCCCGGCTTCGGCCGACGGCGGCGGCAGGCTGCTGCTCGTCGCCCCGAACATCGTCCACGTCGAGCGCGAACTCGAGGTCGACCCGCACGACTTCCGGCTCTGGGTCGCCCTCCACGAGGAGACCCATCGCACCCAGTTCACCGGTGTGCCCTGGCTCCGCGACCATCTGCAGGGCGAAATCCAGTCGTTCCTCGAAGAGACCGACGTCGACCCGATGACCGTGCTGGAACGGCTCCGCGAGGCCGCCCAGTCCCTGGCCGGGGGCCGCCCCGAGGGCGAGGACGGCGAGGACGGCGGCCGCAGCCTCGTCGAACTGGTCCAGACACCCGCCCAGCGCGAGATCCTCGGCCGGCTGACCGCCGTGATGTCCCTGCTCGAAGGCCATGCCGACTACGTGATGGACGGCGTCGGCCCCGAGGTCGTCTCCTCCGTCGGCGAGATCCGGGAGAAGTTCCAGCAGCGCAGGGCGCGCGGTGCGAGCCGTCTTGACCAGGCGCTGCGCAAGCTTCTCGGGCTCGACGCCAAACTGCGTCAGTACCGCGACGGCGAGCGATTCGTCCGTGCCGTGGTCGACGAGGTCGGCATGGACGGCTTCAACCGGGTCTGGACCTCACCGAACACCCTCCCGACCAAGGCGGAGATCGCGAAACCGACGGACTGGATCGCGAGGGTGCACCGTAAGGCAGAGTCCTGATCACGACGGGCCCGACGGCGGACGACAGGACACGAACGCGCCGGTATTCACCCATCCGAGGGACCGTAGAGGCATGGGAAGGCGTGCAATGCTCGATGGACGGCTTGCCTCTGTCACCATCGACGCACTCTGAGTGACGGCACTCTTCCCGTCCCGGCACTCCGAGGCACCTCCCAAAACTTCACGAAGGGCACCGGACATGGGTCCCCATCCTGCGGTCGCGGCGATACGCCTGGCGGTCCGCCGCGTACTCCACGACGTACTCACCGAACACGCCCGGAGCGCCGAGCACACCCGGCGCACCCCGCACCCCGAGCTCGCCGAAGCCGGTGCGGGCAGGCAGCGCGCCGCTCTCCCCGAACGCCCCGATACCCCGCTGGTGCTGGTGGCATGCTCCGGCGGCGCCGATTCCATGGCACTCGCCTCCGCCCTCGCCTTCGAGGCCCGCAAGCTCGACGTCCGGGCCGGCGGCATCACCGTCGACCACGGCCTCCAGGACGGATCCGACACCCGGGCCGCCGAGGTCGTCGACCGCCTCACCGCCATGCACCTCGACCCGGTCGAGTCCGTCGCCGTGCAGGTCGGCCAGGAAGGCGGACCCGAGGCCGCGGCCCGCGACGCCCGCTACGCCGCCCTGGACGCGGCGGCCGAGCGGCACGGTGCCGCCGCCGTCCTGCTCGGCCACACCCGTGACGACCAGGCGGAGACGGTGCTGCTGGGCCTCGCCCGCGGCTCCGGCATCCGCTCCCTCTCCGGCATGGCCGCCGCATCCGGCCCGGCCGGCCGCTACCGCCGCCCCTTCCTCCAGCTGGACCGGCAGACCGCCCGCAAGGCCTGCCTCGTCCAGTCGCTGCCTGTCTGGGACGACCCGCACAACATCGACCCCGCCTACACCCGCTCCCGACTGCGTCACGAGGGCCTGCCCGCCCTGGAGAAGGCCCTGGGCAAAGGGGTCGTCGAGGCCCTGGCCCGTACGGCGCAGCTCTCCCGCGACGACGCCGACGCCCTGGACACCTGGGCCGCCGAGGCCGACCGCGCCGTGCGGGACGACGCGGGCCGGCTGGAGTGCGCCAAGCTGTACGCGCTGCCGCCCGCCGTGCGCCGCCGGGTACTGCGCCGGGCCGCCATGGAGGCGGGCTCCCCGGCCGGTTCGCTCTTCGCCCGGCACATCGAGGAAGTCGACCGTCTGATCACCGGCTGGCGCGGCCAGCGGGCCATCAACCTGCCGGGCCGGGTCGAAGCCATGCGACAGGGTGGCAGACTGGTGATTCGGCAGAGCTGAAGCACGAGCGGCTGACATGCAGGCGAGCGGCCGCGCAGGTCCGGGTCAATACCCCGGATCCGGCAGGCAAAGAAAGAGACGCGGGTGAACGAGAAGGACATGGGCACCGACCTTCAGTCGGTGCTCCTCACCAAGGAAGAGATCGACGCGAAGCTCGTCGAGCTGGCCGCGAAGATCGACGCGGAGTACGCGGGCAAGGACCTGCTCATCGTCGGCGTCCTCAAGGGCGCAGTCATGGTGATGGCGGACCTGGCGCGCGCGCTGTCCACCCCCGTCACCATGGACTGGATGGCCGTCTCGTCGTACGGCGCGGGCACCCAGTCCTCCGGAGTGGTCCGGATCCTCAAGGACCTGGACACCGACATCAAGGGCAAGCACGTCCTGATCGTCGAGGACATCATCGACTCGGGCCTGACGCTGTCCTGGCTGATGTCGAACCTCGGCTCGCGTGAGCCGGCGTCCCTGGAGATCTGCACCCTGCTGCGCAAGCCGGACGCGGCCAAGGTCGCGCTCGACTGCAAGTGGGTCGGCTTCGACATCCCCAACGAGTTCGTCGTCGGATATGGGCTGGATTACGCGGAGAAGTACCGCAATCTGCCCTTCGTCGGCACGCTCGCTCCGCACGTCTACGGGGGCTGACCGCCTCCCGGCACCTCTCGCCCGGCCGGGGTGCCCGGCCCGTCCGGGGCGGACTACGGGAACCTTTCACCGGATTCCCGCCGTTGAGCCTTTGAAGGCGGGTTTTGACAGACGTCCCCGGCAGCCGCAGGCGACAATGCTGGGGTACCGTCCGAAGAACAGTCTTTTCTCACAGCAGCATTTACCTACGGGCAGGAGGGACGGGGCGTCATCGCCCCGTATGGATGGACGTGAAGCGATACTTCCGTGGGCCGGTCATGTGGATCGTGCTGGCCGTCCTCGCCGTGGTCGTGTTGATGCAGGTCGTCGGCTCGTCGGGCGGCTACAAATCGGTGGACACCGGCAAGGTGATCCAGGCGATCAGCAAGGACCAGGTGGCGCAGGCCAAGCTGACCACCGGTGACGAACAGATCATCAAGATCGAGTTGAACAAGGGCCAGAAGCTTTCGGGCGAGTCCGGCAGCAAGTTCCAGGCGAGCTACATCGGCGACCAGGGTGTCCAGCTGGCCGACACGCTGCAGCAGAAGTTCGAGAGCGGCAAGATCGACAAGGGCTACACTGTCTCGCCGTCGAAGCAGTCCCCGTTCATCTCGATCCTCCTCTCGCTGCTGCCCTTCGTCCTGATCGTGGTCGTCTTCCTGTTTCTGATGAATCAGATGCAGGGCGGCGGTTCCCGGGTCATGCAGTTCGGGAAATCCAAGGCGAAGCTGATCACCAAGGACACCCCGAAGACGACGTTCGCCGATGTGGCGGGGTCCGACGAGGCTGTCGAGGAGCTCCAGGAGATCAAGGAGTTCCTCCAGGAGCCGGCGAAGTTCCAGGCCGTCGGCGCCAAGATCCCGAAGGGTGTCCTGCTCTACGGGCCTCCCGGTACGGGCAAGACGCTGCTCGCACGCGCTGTCGCGGGCGAGGCGGGCGTCCCGTTCTACTCGATCTCCGGTTCCGACTTCGTCGAGATGTTCGTCGGTGTCGGTGCCAGCCGGGTCCGTGACCTCTTCGAGCAGGCCAAGGCGAACGCTCCGGCGATCGTTTTCGTCGACGAGATCGACGCCGTCGGCCGGCACCGCGGTGCCGGAATGGGCGGCGGTCATGACGAGCGCGAGCAGACGCTGAACCAGCTGCTCGTCGAGATGGACGGCTTCGACGTGAAGGGCGGCGTCATCCTGATCGCCGCCACGAACCGGCCGGACATCCTCGACCCGGCGCTGCTGCGACCGGGCCGTTTCGACCGGCAGATCGCGGTCGACCGGCCTGACATGCAGGGCCGTCTCGAGATTCTCAAGGTGCACCAGAAGGGCAAGCCGGTCGCAAAGGACGTCGACCTCGGCGCCGTTGCCCGTCGTACGCCCGGCTTCACCGGTGCCGACCTGTCGAACGTGCTGAACGAAGCGGCGCTCCTCACGGCGCGCAGCAACCTGAAGCTGATCGACAACAAGATGCTCGACGAGGCCATCGACCGTGTCGTGGCGGGTCCGCAGAAGCGGACCCGGATCATGTCCGAGAAGGAGAAGAAGATCACCGCGTACCACGAGGGCGGACACGCCCTGGTCGCGGCGGCTTCTCCCCAGTCGGACCCGGTCCACAAGATCACGATCCTCTCCCGCGGCCGCGCCCTCGGTTACACGATGGTGCTCCCGGAGGAGGACAAGTACTCCACGACGCGCAATGAGATGCTCGACCAGCTGGCCTACATGCTGGGCGGGCGCGCGGCCGAGGAGCTGGTCTTCCACGACCCGACCACCGGCGCTGCGAACGACATCGAGAAGGCCACCGCAACGGCCCGCGCGATGGTCACGCAGTACGGCATGACGGAGCGGCTCGGAGCGATCAAGTTCGGCGGCGACAACACCGAGCCCTTCGTGGGCCGGGAGATGGGCCACCAGCGCGACTACTCGGAAGAGGTCGCGGCCCTCGTCGACGAAGAGGTCAAGAAGCTCATCGAGACCGCGCACAACGACGCGTGGGAGATCCTCGTCGAGAACCGCGACGTTCTGGACGCCCTGGTTCTCCAGCTCCTCGAGAAGGAGACGCTCGGCAAGGAGGAGATCGCCGAGATCTTCGCCCCGATCGTGAAGCGTCCGTCCCGTCCGGCATGGACCGGTTCCGCCCGACGCACCCCGTCGACGCGGCCGCCGGTGCTCTCGCCGAAGGAGCTCGCCCTCACCAACGGCGCCACCACGGCGAACGGCTCGGTCGTCCCCACGGACACCGTCCAGGCCACCGAGGTGCTTCCGGAGGACCGCCCCGAGAGCTGAGGTCCCGCGTCCCCGGTGTGGTGCCTGTCACGGGAGCCGCACCGGGCCCGGAATGGATGCCGCGCCCCCGCAGGTTCTAGCCTGTGGGGGCGCGGCTTTTTCGTACGCCCGTGCGGAGGTATGTGCGGGTGACAGCTCAGAGGAACGAGGCACAGATGACCGACCCGGTGACGTTGGACGGCCAGGGTTCGATCGGTGAGTTCGACGAGAAGCGGGCCGAGGCGGCCGTACGCGAACTCCTCTTCGCCGTGGGCGAGGACCCGGACCGTGAGGGACTGCGCGAGACGCCGGGGCGGGTGGCACGGGCGTACAAGGAGATATTCGCGGGCCTCTACCAGGAGCCCGAGGACGTTCTGACGACCACGTTCGACCTCGGCCACGACGAGATGGTGCTGGTCAAGGACATCGAGGTGTTCTCCACCTGTGAACACCACCTGGTGCCGTTCCGGGGTGTCGCGCATGTCGGGTACATCCCTGCGACCAGCGGCAAGATCACCGGTCTGTCGAAGCTGGCCCGCCTCGTCGATGTCTTCGCCCGGCGCCCGCAGGTCCAGGAGAGGCTCACCACGCAGATCGCCGATTCGCTCATGGAGATTCTGGAGCCGCGCGGGGTCGTTGTCGTCGTCGAGTGCGAGCACATGTGCATGTCGATGCGTGGCATCCGCAAGCCCGGTGCGAAGACGCTGACCTCGGCGGTACGCGGCCAGCTCCGCGACCCTGCGACGCGCGCCGAGGCCATGAGCCTGATCATGGCGCGCTGAGCTCCGGAGCGGCTGTGAGGGGAGAGCTCGGTGACCGCTACGCGGCCGCCGAGCTCTTGTTGTTGTCCTCGTCCTCGGGGAGCTTGCAGATGCGCTCCAGCCAGAGGGCCGCGGCAACCACCGCGATGCCGGCCAGGACCGCGAAGCCCGCGTAGATCGCCTGGTCGCGGCGGGCCGGGATGTCGAGGGAGCCGAGCAGGAAGACGCCCGTGCCGCCGTACATGCCGGAGACCAGGGAGACGACCAGCGCGCTGGCCTGGCCGAAGACGACTGCGCGGGCCGCCATCAGTGGCTCGACGCCCTTGGCTCCCGGCCGGCGCTCACGCTGGGCGCGCAGCCGGGAACGGATGGAGAGCGCCGTCGCGAGCAGGATGGCGGCGATCACCGCGAGCACGATGGGCGCGGCGAGGGGAACGCTCGGCAGACTGCCCAGGGAGTCCCAGAGGCGGGCACCGCCCCAGGAAAGCACCCCGGCCGCGGCGAAGAGGCCGGCCAGTACCCCGAGCCGTAGTTGCTTCACCGAGTGATCCGCCCTTCGCCGCCAGTGGTGCATGTCACCAGTGGTGCGTGTCACCAGTGGTCCGTGTAGCCAGTGATCCGTGTTGCCAGTGATCCGTTTCCGTTGAGCCTAACGACTACTCGGGCAGACGGAGTTCCAGATCGGCCCGGGGCAGTACGCCCTCTCGGCCGACACCGGCCAGCAGCTCCGCGACGGGGCCGGAGCCGGGCAGCTGGGCCTCGGGGTCGACGTCGTGCCACGGGGCGAGCACGAAGGCGCGCTCATGGGCACGGGGGTGGGGGAGGGTGAGCGCCGGGTCGTCGGAGACGACGTCCGCGTACGCCACGATGTCGACGTCGATGGTGCGCGGGCCCCAGCGTTCCTCACGGACCCGGTCGAAGGCCTCTTCGATGGCCTGGCCGCGTTCCAGGAGGGAGGACGGGGGGAGCGTCGTCCTCACGACGATCACCGCGTTGAAGTACGAGGGCTGGGAGCCGGGAGCGACGCCCCAGGGCTCCGTCTCGTACACCGGGGAGACCGCTTTGACCCGCAGGCCGGGGGTGTCCTCCAGGGCGTCTATGGCCCCCTGGAGGGTCTCCAGGCGGTTGCCCAGATTGGAGCCCAGGGAGATCACGGCGCGTTTGGGGTTGGAGAGGGTGATGTCCGCGGCGTCCACCTGCTCGACCACGGAGGCGGGAACCGGCTGTACGGTCGGGTCGCTCTGCCCCTCGGTAGAAAATGCAGTCATACTCGGCTCCGGGTGATGGTGATGGTCACATCGTCGAAGGGGACGGTGATCGGCGCATCCGGCTTGTGCACCACCACCTCCACCTCCTCGACTCCTTCGTGCTTGAGGCACTTCTGGGCGATGCGCTCCGCGAGCGTTTCGATCAGATCGACCGGTTCCCCCTGCACCACGTCGACGACTTCCTCTGCGACGACGCCGTAGTGCACGGTCTTCGTCAGGTCGTCGGCGGCTGCCGCGGGGCGGGTGTCGAGGCCGAGCACCAGGTCGACGATGAACGTCTGGCCCTCTTCCCGTTCTCGGGGGAAGACGCCATGGTGTCCACGGGCCTTGAGGCCGCGCAGCGCGACACGATCCACGCGAATCACTCCTGCTGTCGTTGGGCGTAGAGACACGGGGGCCGTGTGCGGACGGCTGGGTGCTCTCTTTCGAATCTACCTGCGAGCACCGACAGTGCCCGCCCGCGGGGGCTGTGGACAGGACCTTGCGGGGGCTGGTAGCCGCTTCTACCCGCGGTACCGGATTCCAACCCCTGTCGGGCGGATGCCTCGCTCAGTGGGATGTGTCCTCGTCCTCGTCCTCATCGGATTCGGTGAGGACGGGCGAGCCGTGGTGGGACCAGAGCTTCCAGCCGTCCGGCGTGCGCCGGAACACATTGGTGGCCACGACGAGTTGGCCGACCAGCGGTCCGAGCGCGTTGCCGTCCTCCGCGGGGCCGCCGCTGAGGATGTTCTCCGTACAGGTCACCAGGGCCGTGTCGCCGGTCATCGAGACCCCGACATCGGTCAGGAAGAACTGGATGTACTCGGTGTTCGCCATGATCAGGGCGTAACTGCGCAACACCTCGCCGCGGCCGGTGAGCACCGGCCAGCCGGGGTGGACGCAGGAGACGGTGAGGTCCTCGCCCGGCAGCCAGAGCCCGGAGAGCTCGTCGAAGTCGCCGCGCTCCATCGCCTCGTAGAAGGCGGTGTTGGCCTGCTCGACGGCCGCGATGTCGGCGGCCGCCTCCGCGTGCTCGTCGCGGGGCCCGCTCACGCGGCTCCCTCGACGGCGCGGGCGACCCGTACCGCGTCGGCGGTGGCCCGTACCTCGTGGACACGGACGGCCCAGGCACCGGCGCGGGCGGAGAGCGCGGAGATCGCCGCAGTGGCGGCGTCGCGTTCGCGGGCGGGCGGCGGTGCGGCGCCCTCGTCGGCCAGCACATGGCCGAGGAAGCGCTTGCGGGAGGCGGCGACGAGCAGCGGGCGGCCCAGGGCGCGCAGCTCGTCGAGGTGGGCGACCAGGGAGAGGTCGTGGCCGGCGTCCTTGGCGAAGCCGAGACCGGGGTCGATGACGATCCGTTCCGGGGCGACACCGTCCGCGATCACGGCGTCCATCCGCTCCCGCAGCTCCGCGACGACCTCGGCGACGACGTCCTCGTACACAGCCCGGCTGTTCATGGACTCGCTGAAGCCGCGCCAGTGCATCACGACGAACGGCGTGCCGGCCGCGGCGACGACCCTGACCATGTCCGGGTCGGCGAGGCCACCGCTCACATCGTTGACCAGGGCGGCTCCGGCCGCGACCGACTCCTCGGCGACACGGGCCCGCATGGTGTCCACGGAGACCGTGACCCCTTCGGACGACAGGCCCTTGACCACCGGGACCACGCGCCGCAACTCCTCCGACGCGTCCACCCGACTGGCGCCGGGGCGGGTCGACTCGCCGCCGACATCGATCAGGTCGGCGCCCTCGGCGACCAGGTCGAGGCCGTGTTTGATCGCGGCCGTGGTGTCGAACCAGCGGCCGCCGTCGGAGAAGGAGTCCGGGGTCACATTGACGACACCCATGACCGCACAGCGGTCCCACTCCGGCAGGCCTTGGACCGTGCCCCGTCCACGCAAGGTACTCATGCGACCAGCGTAGGCCCCGTACGGCGTGCTGTTACGCCGCGCGGGCGTGGTGCTCCTGGCCCGGCGCCCGGGTGTGGGCGCAGGGGCGCGGCCGGCGTCCCGGGAATCGGCGGGCGAGGGGGCGGGGCAGCGCGAGGTTCACGAAGCCCTCGGCCTGCATGGCCGCGAGGGAGATGCGCGGCAGGTCACGGGCGGCGCGGTAGACGACGAAGCGGGGCTCCCAGCGGGGCCGGAACTTGGCGTTGAACTTGTACAGCGACTCGATCTGGAACCAGCGCGACAGAAAGATCAGCAATCCGCGCCAGGTCCGCAGCACCGGTCCCGCGCCCAGCTTCTCGCCCCGGGCGAGTGCCGAGCGGAACATCGCGAAGTTCAGCGAGACGCGCTCGACGGAGAGCTGGGAGGCGGCCTGCAGGGCGGCGACGATCAGCAGCTCGTTCATGCCCGGGTCGGCGGAGCGGTCGCGGCGCATCAGATCGAGGGACATGCCGTCCCTGCCCCACGGGACGAAGTGGAGTACGGCCTTCAGGTCGCCGTACGGGGAGTCGGCGGTGTGCTCGTCGGCCTTGTGGGCGGTGGCGATGATGCAGTCCCCGTCGGCCGGGTCGCCTATCCGGCCGAGTGCCATGGAGAAGCCGCGCTCGTTGTCGGTGCCGCGCCAGTCGGCGGCGGCCCGTCGGATGCGGGCCAGCTCGGCCTCGCCGATGTCGCGGATGCGCCGGACCCGGGTCTCGTAACCAAGACGTTCAATGCGCTTCACCATCTGGCGTACGTTGCGCATCGCGCGCCCGGCGAGCGAGAAATCCGCGACATCCACCACCGCCTCGTCGCCGAGTTCCAGTGCGTCGAGTCCGGTCTCGCGGGTCCAGACCTCGCCGCCGGTCTCGCTGCAGCCCATCACAGCAGGGGTCCAGGAGTGGGCCTTGGCCTCGTCCATGAAGCGCTCGATGGCGCCGGGCCAGGCCTCCACGTCGCCTATCGGGTCGCCGCTCGCCAGCATCACCCCGGACACGACGCGGTAGCAGACGGCGGCCTTGCCACTGGGGGAGAAGACGACGCCCTTGTCGCGGCGGAGCGCGAAGTGGCCGAGCGAGTCGCGGCCGCCGTGCTTCTCCAGCAGGGCGCGCAGCCTGGCCTCGTCGTCCTCGGTGAGGCGGGCGGCCGGGTGCTCGGGGCGGAAGGCGAGGTAGATGGTGGTGACGGCGGTCAGCAGACCGAGGGCGCCGAGCGAGAACGCCACGGTCCAGGAGGTGACTCCGGCGTACTCGACGGGGCCCTCGAAGCCGAACAGCCCGTACAGCACGTGCTGGAGCCGGTCGGCGATGCTGGGGCTCCCCACGACCCGGCCGGGGTGGACGCTGACGATGATCAGGCCCAGACCCAGCGAACCCGCGCCGAGGAGCACGAAATTGGCCAGGGCCCGCCAGCGGCTCCTGGGGTCGGGGAGCGCGGCGAATTCACCGCGATGGCGAACCAGCAGCAGGCAGAGCGCCAGCGAGACGAGCGTGCCGATGACCGAGTGCCGGTAGACGAACTGCGCCAGCGCGCCGGCCGGCAGGAGTACGACGGCCGCGCGCCAGGCCCGCCGCTTGCGCCGCTTGAGCCCGTGGGCGAGAAGCAGCAGCAGGACGCCCGCACTCAGGGAGAGGGCGGCGGCGAACGGTCCGAGGGCGCCGGGGAGCACCTCGGCGAGCGTGTGCATCCGGCTGTGCCGGAAGCGCGGGAAGACGCCCGCGCCGACATCGATCAGTCCGACGACGGTGCAGGCGGTACCGACCAGCGTCGGTACGGATTCGGGACGCGGGCCGTGTACGAACTTGCGTACAGGACTCGGAACCGATCCTGATTTATCCCCATCTAGCGTGACAGACATCGCTTCCCGTGGTTCCGCGAGAGATTCTTGAGTCCTTCGGCCGAGGCCTTCCGGACGATGTGCGATCTGTAGGACGAGGCTTCCGGGGCGAGGGTTCACCCGCCGGCCGGAAATTTCCCGACAAGAAAGCTCACCCCCCATGGGTCTTACCAGCAAGACATTTCTGGCCACGGCCATCGTGCTGGCCGTGGTGTTCTTCGCTGCCACGGTCTGGATCTGGCCACGGTTGGCCCGACGCAGCGTGTCCGCGGTGTTCGGCAGGGTCGGTCTGCTGCTGGCGACTCAGGTGACGGTCTTCGTCTCCGTCGGTCTGGTGGCCAACAACTCGTTCCTCTTCTACGGCTCCTGGGCCGATCTGTTCGGCCAGAAGCAGGATCTGGGCGTGGTCACGGACCACGCGGCCGGAACACTGGCATCCAAGAACATCGTGCGGGTCGGGATACAACGGCCGGACGTGCCGGGCGGTTCGCGGCCCACGGTGGGCGGCCGAATCGACAAGGTCGTGATAGCGGGGCGGAAGTCGAAGATCGAGAGTTCGGCGTATGTGTACCTCCCGCCGGAGTACTTCCAGCCGGCTTTCGCCCGCCGGAAGTTCCCGGCGGTCGTCGTCCTCACCGGCTACCCGGGTGTCTCGGAGAACCTTCTGAAGGGCCTTCGGTACCCGCGGACGGCTTACGAGCGGGTGAAGTCGGGCCGGGCGCAGCCGATGGTCCTGGTGATGCTGCGACCGACGGTGGCGCCGCCACGGGACACCGAATGCGTGGACATAAAGGGCGGACCGAAGACCGAGACGTTCTTCGCCGAGGATCTTCCGCGGGCGGTCTCGGATACATACCGGGTCGGTAAGCTGGCTCGTAACTGGGGCATCATGGGCAATTCGACCGGCGGCTACTGTGCGCTGAAGATCGGGCTCCACCATCCGGACCGGTTCGCCGCGAGCGCCGGGCTCTCCGCGTACTACAAGGCAGCCGAGGACCCGACGACCGGCGACCTCTTCCACGGCGACCAGGGGGCGCGCGACCGCTCCGATCTGATGTGGAGCCTGGACAATCTGCCGCAGCCCGACTCGTCCTTCCTCGTCACGACCTCCAAGCACGGCGAGGGGAACTACCGCACCACGCAGCAGTTCATGGCCAAGGTGAAGCCGCCCGCCCAGGTCTCGTCGATCGTGCTCGACAGCGGCGGGCACAACTTCAACACCTGGCGGCGGGAGATCCCTTCGGCGCTGGACTGGATGAGCAGCCGGCTGAGCGAGAACTGAGACGGGTCCGGTTCAGGAGCCCGCTTCCCGGCCTCCGTTCACCGGCTCACCGTGAGGCGGTCTTGGTGACGCTCTCCACCGTCTCGACGGCCACCTCGGCACGCGGGACGTCCTGGGCGTCCGCGTCGATCGAGCGGCGCAGCGCCTCATGGAGCCGGGCCGGGGTGAGTACGCCGAGGAAGTGGCCGTTGCTCTCCTTGTCGATGACGGCGATCCAGCCCGCGTCGTGCTGGAGCATGGTGGCGAACGCCTGCTTGAGCGGGGCTCCGACGGGCAGCCACGCCTCCATCCTGCGCGCGTGGGCGCGCACGGTGTCCTTGGTCTTGGTGGTGAAGCCGTCGGCCGGGATCCAGCCGTGCAGATTGTCCTCGCCGTCCAGCACGACGGCCCAGCGCGCTCCTTCGGCCCGCAGCCGCTCGGTCGCCCTCGCCAGGGAGTCGTCGAGGTGGACGACCGGCGGCTGCTCCAGGTCGCCCTCCTCGATGGGGGTCACGGAGAGCCGCTTGAGGCCGCGGTCGGCGCCGACGAAGTCCGCGACATAGGGGGTGGCGGGGGCGCCGAGCACGGTCGCCGGGGAGTCGAACTGCTCGATGGAGCCCTGTCCGTAGACGGCAATACGGTCACCGAGCCGGACGGCTTCCTCGATGTCGTGCGTGACGAACAGCACGGTTTTGCGGACCTGTGCCTGGAGTTTCAGGAATTCGTTCTGCAGCCGTTCCCGTACGACCGGGTCGACCGCGCCGAAAGGCTCGTCCATCAGGAGCACCGGCGGATCCGCGGCCAGTGCCCTTGCCACGCCAACGCGTTGACGCTGACCGCCGGAGAGCTGTTCCGGATAGCGGTCGCCATAAACGGAAGGATCAAGTCCGACAAGGTCGAGGAGTTCCGCCGCGCGCTCACGGCCCTTTCCCCGTTTCCAGCCGAGGAGATGAGGAACGGTCGCGGTGTTTTCCAGGACCGTACGGTGCGGGAAGAGCCCCACCTGCTGGATCACATAGCCGATACGGCGGCGCAGCCGGACCGGATCGATGGCGGATATGTCGTCCCCGTCGAGGAATATCCGGCCCTCGGTCGGTTCGATCAACCGGTTCACCATCTTCATGGTGGTCGTCTTGCCGCAGCCCGACGGTCCGACGAGCGTGACCAGCTCACCCTCGGCGACCTCGAAGGAAAGGTCGTCGACGGCGGTGGTGCCGTCCGCGTACCGCTTGGTGACATGCTCGAAACGGATCATGGTTCCCCATTGTCGCGCGTGTTCTGTGAAGGACATGTTGCTGGAATACAACGGCCTCGGCGATTGTCGGTGGTCGAGGATAGGGTCACTGGAACATCGGTACGAGGCGGTAATCGGAGGGGGGACGGATGGCTGCCGCACAGAACTGCATGGTGACGAACGACTGGATCTGTGGGGAGTATCTTCGTTCCCGCAGCCAGGAGTTGACCGATGCGACGGTCCAGCACATCTGGATCACCGCGGTCTCGGTGCTGATCGGACTCCTGGTGGCCTTTCCGCTGGCGCTGCTCGCCCGCCGCAGTCGCCGCTTCGCCGGGCCGGTCCTCGGGCTGACGACGGTGCTCTACACCGTGCCTTCGCTCGCCATGTTCTCGCTGCTGCTGCCGCTGTTCGGACTTTCCGCGGCGCTGGTCGTCACCGGTCTGGTGCTGTATTCGCTGACCATTCTCGTACGGAACATCCTGGCGGGTCTCGAAGCGGTCCCGCAGGAGGCGAAGGAAGCGGCCAAGGGGATGGGGTACGGGCCGGTCCGGCTGCTGTGGGAGGTCGAACTCCCTCTTGCCATGCCTGCGTTGATGGCCGGGGTGCGGATCGCGACGGTCTCGACGATCGCGCTGACCACAGTCGGATCGATCATCGGCAGAGGCGGCCTCGGCAACCTCATAGGGGATGCTCTGCCCAGCTTCTTCAAGGCCCAGGTGCTCACCGCCTCGGTCCTGTGCGTACTGCTCGCGGTCGTCGCCGATCTGCTGCTGCTGGGCCTCCAGCGGCTGTTGACCCCCTGGACCCGAATACGCACCGCTCCTGCAGGCGCAGGCGCAGGCGCAGGCGCAGGCGCCACGGCAAAGGCGGTCTGACCATGGGAGTTCTCGGCGAAGCCTGGACCTGGCTCACCACCGGCGCCAACTGGTCGGGGGAGAACGGGGCGGCGCACCGGCTCGGTGAGCATCTGTACGTCAGCGGCGTCGCGCTCGCCCTGGCCTGCGCAGTGGCCCTGCCGATCGCGCTCTGCCTCGGGCACATCGGGAAGGGGGGCGCGCTGGCCGTCAACATCTCCAATGTGGGGCGGGCGATTCCGGTCTTCGCGGTGCTGGCCCTCTTCATGGTCTCGCCGCTGCGCAACGCAGGATATGCGCCGACGATCATCGCGCTGGTGCTGTTCGCCGTGCCGCCACTGCTCACCAACGCCTATGTCGGGATGACGGAGATCGACCGGTCGGTGACCGAGGCGGCGCGGGGCATGGGAATGTCCGGTGGTCAGCTCTTCGCGCGGGTCGAACTCCCGCTGGCCTACCCGATGATCATGACCGGGCTGCGCTCGGCCGCTGTCCAGGTGGTCGCCACGGCGACGATCGCCGCGATGGTCGGCCAGGGCGGACTCGGCCGGATCATCACCGCCGGGTTCAACACGTACAACACGCCGCAGGTGGTCGCGGGGGCGCTGCTGGTCGCCGTGCTCGCCCTGCTGGTGGAGGTGGTGCTGGTGGGCCTGGACCGGATGCTGTCACCCCTGCGCCGCCGCAGGGTGGCATGACAACGCGGCACGACCACCCGTCGGGCCCACTTCATCGCACCCTCTCGAACCCCGGATCCCATCTCGAACAGCCCCTGTTGCTGTGGACGGAGAACAACTCATGAGCAAGACCTCGCGAATAGCGGGCACGGTCATCGGAATGGTCGCGCTGGCCGGCTCGCTCGCCGCCTGCGGTGGTGACAGCCTGGAGAAGGACAAGGGGGGCTCGGCATCGTCCGGCGGCTCCGGAAAGAAGGGCTCGCTCGTCGTCGGCGCGGCCTCCTTCACCGAGTCCAAGGTGCTCGCGGAGCTGTACGCACAGATCCTGGGTGACGCCGGATACAGCACCTCGGTCACCACGGTGGCCAACCGGGAACTGTACGAACCGTCCCTGGAGAAGGGTGAGATCGATGTCGTCCCCGAATACGCCGCGACGATCGCCGAATTCCTCAATGCCAAGGTGAACGGGGCGAAGGAGGCCGAGAAGAAGCCGGTCGCCTCCGGTGACGCGGCCGCCACGGTCGCGGCGCTGGAGAAGCTCGCCACCCCGCGCGGGCTGAAGGTGCTCCCGGTCGGCGAGGCCGTCGACCAGAACGCCTTCGCGGTGACCAAGGAATTCGCCGCCGAGAACAAGCTCAAGACCCTTTCGGATCTTGGTAGGTCGAAGGCCGAAGTGAAGATCGCGGCGGGCGACGAGTGCGAGGTGCGGCCGTTCTGCGCACCGGGTCTGAAGAAGACGTACGGCATCGATGTCACCGGTATCGACCCCAAGGGAGTCGGTACGCCGCAGTCCAAGCAGGCAGTGAAGGACGGCAAGGACCAACTGGTTCTCACCACCACCACGGACGCGGTGCTGGACAGCTACGGCCTGGTGTTCCTGGAGGACGACAAGAAGCTTCAGAACGCGGACAACGTTCTGCCGGTCGTCAATGCCAAGGACGCGGGTTCCCAGGACATTGCCGACGCACTCGGCAAGCTCACCAAGGCCCTCACGACCGAGGATCTGGCGGAACTGAACCGCAAGGTCGACACCGAGCGCGCAAAACCCGCCGATGTGGCCAAGGACTATCTGCAGTCGAAGGGCCTCATCAAGAAGTAGGGATTGGGGGGATCGGGGGCCGTCAGGTAACCGGCCGGGAACAGATTGGCGGGCGGCCCCCCAAGCGCCCCGTACGCACTGTAAATTTCAGGCCATGCCACGTGGACGTCATCGCCATTCGCCACCTCTGCACAGAATCCTTCCGTCTTCGGCCGTCGTCGGAGTCTCGATCGTCTGTGCCGCGGGCGCCTGGCTGCTCGCCGATCCCCTGATCCTGCGCGGTCTGGTGGCCGCCGCGGCGGCCGCCGCCGTGACCGGTGCGTATCTGATGCGCAGCTGGGACCGGGAAGCGGGCCATCGTGTCGCGGAGTTGACGCGTGCCCGTGCCGGCGACGAATGGCGGGCCGAGGAGCGCGTGGCCGAGTTCGAGGCCGACCTGGAGGAGTCGCGGGAGCTGCGCGTACGGCTGGAGACGAAGCTGCGCCGCAAGCGGGTGGAGCTCGCCGGCCTGCGCGGGGAGCACGCCGCGCTGCTGCGGCGGTACGCCAACGCCGAGACCGAGCGGGCCAGCGCGCTGGAGGGCCGCAGGCAACTCGCGCTCGAAGCCGCCGCGCCCCGGGAGCTGCCCGCCGCACGCAGCACACCGACACCGGCCGCCTATCTGCGTGCCGCCCAGGCGCTGGAGGACCTCTCGCGCAACGGGGCGCTTCAGGAGGCGCGCCGTACCGCCGAGCAGGCCAGGAAGCGGGATCTCGCGGAGCGGGCCCGGGAGGCGGAGGAGCGGCAGGGGAAGCACGCGGTGGCCGCGGACTCGTCCGGGGCGCAGCACCTCCTCCCGCCGACCGCCCTGCCCGCGACCCGGCCGTCTCCCGCGCTGCCCGCGGCGCGCACTGTGCCGGCCGCCAGCGCCGTCGCTCCGTACGCGGCGTCCCGCCGTCATCTGGTGCCGCAGGGCAGTTTCGACTTCTTCGGTACGCAGAAGGCGCGCGCCGCGATCGAGTCGGTGCAGAACGAGGACCTCGCGGACGTGGTGGGCGAGGAGGCACTGGCCGCGCACCGCACGGGCACGGCCGAGAACCGGGCCGTCGGCAAGGTCATCGACCTGACCGCGCACGACGAGACGGAGCAGCTGGACGTGGTGGAGCTGCGCAGCGCGATCTCGTAGGCGCGCGGGCGCGCAGGCGCTGCGCGGGTCGGCTTGGGTTTCGGCCTACTTGTCGATGTCGCCGACGACGAAGAAGAGCGAGCCCAGGATCGCCACCATGTCGGCGACCAGCGTGCCCGGCAGGAGCTCGGTGAGCGCCTGGATGTTGTTGTACGAGGCGGATCGGAGCTTCAGCCGGTACGGGGTCTTCTCGCCCTTGGACACCAGGTAGTAGCCGTTGATGCCGAGCGGGTTCTCGGTCCAGGCGTAGGTGTGGCCCTCGGGGGCCTTCAGCACCTTTGGCAGCCGCTGGTTGATCGGGCCGGGCGCGAGGCCGGCCATCCGGTCCAGACAGGCGTCCGCCAGATCCAGGGCGTTGTGCGTCTGCTCCAGCAGGCACTCGAAGCGGGCCAGGCAGTCGCCCTCGGTGCGGGTGACGACCTTGAGGGTGTCCTGCAGTTCCCCGTACGCGAGATACGGCTCGTCGCGGCGCAGATCGAAGTCGACCCCCGAGGCGCGGGCGATCGGCCCGGACACCCCGTACGCGTGCACGGTCTCGGCGGACAGTACGCCGACACCGCGGGTACGGCCCCGGAAGATCTCGTTGCCGAGCACCAGGTCGTCGTACACGTCCATCCGGGACCGGACCGAGGCGACGGCGTCCCGGGCGCGGCCCAGCCAGCCCGCCGGGAGGTCCTCCTTGAGACCGCCGACCCGGTTGAACATGTAGTGCATCCGGCCGCCGGAGACCTCCTCCATCACTGCCTGGAGCTCCTCGCGCTCGCGGAAGGCGTAGAACACCGGGGTGATCCCGCCGAGTTCGAGTGGGTACGAACCGAGGAACATCAGATGGTTCAGGACCCGGTTCAGCTCGGCTAGCAGGGTGCGCGTCCAGACCGCGCGCTCCGGGACCTCCATGCCGAGCATGCGCTCGACGGCCATCACGACGCCCAGCTCGTTGGAGAACGCCGACAACCAGTCGTGGCGGTTGGCGAGCATCACGATCTGCCGGTAGTCGCGGGCCTCGAACAGCTTCTCCGCGCCGCGGTGCATGTAACCGATGACCGGTTCGGCGTGCTGGATGCGTTCGCCGTCGAGGACGATGCGCAGACGGAGCACGCCGTGGGTGGAGGGGTGCTGGGGGCCGATGTTGAGCACCATGTCGGTGCTCTCCGCTGCGCCGCCGATGCCGACTGTCGTCTCCGTCATACGGCCAGTATTCCCTGAGTGTCCGGGGCTCCGCCGCGGGCCCCGCGGCTCAGGCGCCGGGCGGGGCAGGTCCGACCGGGGGCGCTGCCCCGGACCCCGCTCCTCGATCGCCGGAGGGGCTGGATTTCGCTTCGCGCCTCAAGCGCCGGCGGGGCTGTCTTTTCGGTGCATCAGCCAGCCGAAGTCGCCCAGGCCGCCCCGGGCCGTCAGTTCCGCTGCCTCGCCCGCCGAGGCGAGGGCCCGTACGTATCCGGCCGGGTCGGTCGACGCCAGGGCCAGTGGTGGGCGCTCGCCGTTGATGCCGAGGTGGTGCAGCGCCTCGCGTTGCGTCAGCACCTCGGGCGGTGCGCCGGCCCCGGCGTCCACCGCCGCCGCGCACGCGTCCAGCGCCACGTGCGAGGTGAGGTCGCAGCTGCCGTCCGGCACCGGCCGCACCTCGCGGCCGGACCGGAAGCCGGTAAGCGTGCCGAAAGGGGGCCGTGCCTCCCTTGCGTGGGCGTAGTCCACCGCCACCGCGAGTCCCCCGGACAGCGTGGACACCGCCTGTGCCCAGGCCTCGTCGCGCGGCCGGCCGATCTCCGCGCGGCTGCCCGGTCCGGCCGACGGCCACCAGCGGCGCAGCCACTCGGCGTCCGCCCCGGTCACCGGCTCGCCCAGCCGTTCCGTACCGTCCGCCGTCCTGACGAGGACATACCGGTCGACACCGTCCGCGTCGGTCTCGGAGACGTCGGTCGGGACGTTGTCCAGCCACTCGTTGGCGAAGAGCAGACCGTGCGTCCCCGGCGGCGGTTCGGCGCACCACTCGATTCCGGGGTCCAGACCGGCCGGGCGGGCGGCGATCTCCACGGCGTACGCCCGTACGGCGAGACCGTCGGCCCCCACGGCCGGCAGCGCCGCCAGCACCCCCGTCAGCAGTTCGCCCCGCCCCGCCCCCAGGTCCACCAGGTCGACCGAGTCGGTGCCCAGTTCCCGCGCCGTCCTGAGCAGCAGCCGGGCGACGGCGGAGGCGAACAACGGGGATGCGTGGACGGACGTACGGAAGTGGCCCGCCGGTCCTTCGGGGCTCCGGTAGAACCCCCCGTCTCCGTACAAAGCGGTCTCTGCCGCCTCCTGCCACCCACGCCACTCATCCGTCACGTTTCCAAGTCTCCACCTTGGGGAGTACGGTCCCAGCAGCTGGATCGGCCCTTCGGCTGACCCATGCACCTCCCGCCTGTCCCTACGCTGGGTCACGTGCAGCGCCTCTACGACTTCATCCGCAGACACCCGACGGGCGTCGACAGCTTCTGGGCTGTCTTCCTCCTTGGGCTCTCCGGCCTGTCCATGGTGGTGCGTGCGGGCAGCGCCGGTGAGCGGCTCGCCGCCCTGCTGATCATCGTCGGCCTCTGCACCGTCGTGGCGTTGCGCCGGCGCGCGCCGGAGAAGATGCTGCTGCTCGCCGTCGCGATGGGCGTCGCGCAGTTGGTGTTCGGAGTCAAGCCGGGCGTCGCGAACTTCGCGATGCTGGTGATCGTCTTCACCGTGTCCACCCTGGGGGAGCGCTGGGCGTCCCGGCTCGCACTGGTCTGCAGCCTGAGCGCGGCCGGTGTCTCCCAGCTGCGCTGGCCGCAGGACGTCCCGCAGAACGGCTGGCCCCAGCAGGTCTTCGTCGGCGTCGTGATGACCGTGCCGTTCGTGCTCGCCTGGGTGCTCGGCGACTCGATGCGGACCCGGCGCGCCTACTTCAGCCAGCTGGAGGAGCGCGCAGCCCGGCTGGAGCGGGAGCGCGAGGCGCAGTCGAAGGTCGCGGTGGCTGCCGAGCGGGCCCGTATCGCCCGCGAACTCCACGATGTCGTCGCGCACAACGTCTCGGTGATGGTGGTGCAGGCCGACGGTGCCGCGTACGTCATGGACGCGGCCCCCGACCAGGCACGGCAGGCCCTGGAGACCATCTCCAGCACCGGCAGGCAGGCCCTCGCCGAGATGCGGCGGCTGCTCGGGGTGCTGCGGACCGGCGACAGCCAGGAGAGCGGGGAGTACGTCCCGCAGCCCGATGTCGAGCAGATCGAGGACCTGATCGAGCAGGTCAGACAGACCGGGCTGGCTGTCGACTTCAAGATCGAGGGCACGCCGCGCCCGCTGCCCAGCGGGGTCGAGCTGACCGCGTACCGCATCGTGCAGGAGGCCCTGACCAACACCCGCAAGCACGGCGGCCCGGACGCCGGGGCCAGTGTGCGGCTGGTGTACTTCGACGACGGGCTCGGGCTGCTGGTCGAGGACGACGGGCGGGGCGCGGCGCACGAGCTGTACGAGGACGGCGGCGCCGACGGCGCGGGCCACGGGATGATCGGTATGCGCGAGAGGGTCGGCATGGTCGGTGGCACGCTGGACGCCGGGCCGCGGCCCGGCGGCGGGTTCCGGATCAGCGCACTGCTGCCGCTCAAGCCGGCCCATTAGGGCTTCGGATTTTTTTGCAGGACAGACAGGAGACAGGACACCTCATGGCCATCCGCGTGATGCTCGTCGACGACCAGGTGCTGCTGCGCACCGGCTTCCGGATGGTGCTCGCCGCCCAGCCGGACATGGAGGTCGTGGCCGAGGCCGGTGACGGCGCGGAGGCGATCGAGATACTGCGCTCCACCGCCGTCGATGTGGTGCTGATGGATGTCCGGATGCCGAGGCTGGACGGCGTCGAGGCCACCCGTCGCATCTGTGCGCAGCCGGATGCGCCCAAGGTGCTCATCCTGACCACGTTCGACCTCGACGAGTACGCCTTCTCCGGGCTGAAGGCCGGGGCCAGCGGCTTCATGCTCAAGGATGTGCCGCCCGCCGAACTGCTCGCCGCCATCCGCTCCGTGCACAGCGGCGACGCCGTCGTCGCCCCGTCCACCACCCGCCGGCTGCTCGACCGCTTCTCACCGATGCTGCCGAGCGGCAACAGCGAACCGCAGCACAAGGGCATCGGCAAGCTCACCGAACGCGAGCGCGAAGTGATGCTGCTGGTCGCGCAGGGCCTGTCGAACGGCGAGATCGCGGCCCGCCTGGTGCTCTCCGAGGCGACCGTGAAGACGCACGTGGGCCGCATCCTCACCAAGCTGAGCCTGCGCGACCGGGTGCAGGTCGTCGTCCTCGCGTACGAGACGGGGCTGGTCCGGGCCGGCGGCGGCGGTGTGGGCTGACCCGTGGGCGCGCTGCTCTGGATCAACGGACCGTTCGGCGGTGGCAAGACGCAAACGGCGTATGAGCTGAATCGGCGGCTGCCCGGCAGCGTGGTCTGCGACCCCGAGCGCGTCGGGTTTGGGCTGCACCGGATGCTGCCGCCCGGACTGCGCGGTGACTTCCAGGATCTGACGGCCTGGCGCGACGCCGTTCGCGAGGTGCTGGAACTGGCGTCGCGGGGTCATCCGGGGCCGGTGATCGTTCCGATGACGCTCGTCGACCCCGGCTACTTCGCCGAGATCATCGGGCGGCTGCGCGACGACGGACACACGGTGCACCACTTCGCGCTGCTCGCCGAGCGGGCCACGGTGCTGCGCCGGCTGTCCGAACGTGGGCTCGGGCGCGGGCTGAAGCGGGAGAGTTTCGCCGTACAGAAGCTGGATCACTGCCTGGAGCGGCTCGCGGAGCCGGAGTTCGCCGAGCACCTGCGCACCGACCGGCTGACGATCCCGCAGGTCGCCGACCGGATCGCCGGATCGGCGGGGCTGACCGTGTTGCCGGACCGGGACAGCACGCTGCGGCACCGGGTGCGGCGTACCTGGACGGGCATCAAACACATCCGCTTCGACTGAAGCTGCCACGGCTCAGCGCAGGATGCCCTCCAGGAAGTCGCTGCCGAGCCGTGCCACCACGGTCAGGTCCAGCTGGTGCAGCACGTACCGGCCGCGTCGCCGGGTGGTGACCAGGCCGGCCTTCTTCAGCACCGTGAGATGCCGGGAGACCTCGGGTGCCGTGATGCCGTACGTGTCGGCGAGTTCACCGGTCGTGTGCGCGGAACGGGCGAGGTGGCGGCACAGGCGCATCCGCATCGGGTGGGCCAGCGCATCCATGCGCAGTTGGAGCAGTTCCACGGAGGCGGGGGAGGGCAGCTCGGGGTGGTGCACCGGGTAGTGGATCACCGGACGCCAGCCCGGCGCGTGCAGCAGATTCAGGTGCGGCCAGCCGAAGGTGGACGGGATGAGGGTGAGCCCGGGGCCGATGGCGGGGTCGGCCGCGTCGGTCCGGCCCTCGGTCAGCTTGTCGGCGCTGATCCGGGTCCCGGCCTCGTCGATCGACAGGGCCGGGGACACCGCGCCCACCGCCTCGCCGAGCCCTTTGCGCCGCAGCAGATCCGTCTTGTGCCGGGCGTCGGCGACCAGCTGGACCTGTACCCGCCGCCAGGTGTCGGCGAAGAACGCCTGGTCGCAGTCCTCGAACAGACGCCGGATCCAGCGGCGTACGGAGGTGGGGTCGCTCAGCAGCTGCTCGGTGAACTCCACCTGCCGGGGGCCGCGCGCTGCCGCCATGTCCAGGGCGCGGGCGCGCATCGTCACGTTGCTGAGCGGCGACGGCGCGCCCGTTCCGTACAGGCTGTGGCAGGTGAACTCCAGGGCGGCGGAGACGAACCGTTCGTCGTCCAGTCGGTCGAGGATGTCCAGGTCCTCGGCGAGGTTCGCCCCCGTCCTGCCGTTGCCGCCACGGACCCCGGCGAACGGCATGAAGACGTCCGAGAACGTGTGGCGCCACAGGAAGTCGGCCTCGTGCAGCCGGTCGGCGAGATCGGGCTCCAGCGCGCTCGTGGTCGCTGTCGCCCAGCCGTGCAGGCCCGGGTGGTGCCCCGGCTCGGAGAGGGCGTGCAGGGCCAGCCCCAGCTCGGCGAGGGGGGAGGTCTCGAAAACGATGCGCTCGGGCGCCAGCCCCGCGATGTCGATGTGCACGCTCACCTCTCCATAGTGCGGGGTGCGCGCAGCGGGCCACGCGCCGTTTGACGGTGGTCGTCAATCGACGGGCGGGGCGGGCCGGGACCGGCCCACGCTGAGTCTATGGACGCCATTCAGCAGCACATGATCGACAGCTGTCGCGCAGCTCAGCGGGGGGAAGCGCCGCCGCCACCGCCGGGCCGGCACGACTGGGAGGTGGTGCGCGAGGCACGCGACCGGCGCCGCTTCGACGCGGTGATCGCGGGCCGCCCGGCGCGCCGCCGCCGACGGACGGCGCTGCGGGCCCTGTTCACCCGACGCCACCGCACCGCCCGGCCCGGCGCATCCGGTCCGTCCGGGGCCTGAGGGCGCAACCGTCCGGGAGGGGCCCGGAGCGCATGTGTCCGGTGCTCCCGGCCGGCCCGGCCAACTCCTGCTAAGCCAGCCGCTTCATGAACTCCCCCACCGCCGCCCGTACATCCGCCGCCGTCCACTCCAGCCCTTCCCGCCCCACCGTGACCTCGGTGAACGACACCCCGGGCGGCCCGGAAGCCGCGGGGAACCAGCGACGGAAGAACGCCACGCCCGTCTCCTCCGCCTGCCGCACGGATGCCTCCGTCAGAACATCCGCCTCGTACGGCAGCCACACCTGGAACTGGTGTGTGTGCGGCGGCTTCGGATGTACCCGGAACCAACCGGCGCCGGCCGCGGGGAAGCTCTCGGTCAGCGTCTCGGCCACCAGCTTCGCGTGTGCCACGTACGAAGGCAGCTGCGGCAGTTCCTGCTCCAGGCCTATCAGGGCGGCGAGCGCCGCCGGGAACTGCTGGAAGAGCTGCCCGCCGTACCGGTGGCGCCAGGTGCGGGCCTCCTCGATCAGCGACTCGGGACCGGCCAGCGCGGCCCCGGAGATTCCGCCGAGGGACTTGTAGAACGACACGTACACGCTGTCCGCGAGCGCTGCGATCTCCGGCAGCTCCCGCCCGAAATGGGAGGCGCATTCCCAAAGCCGCGCGCCGTCGAAGTGCACCACTGCATCGCGTTCCCGCGCTGCTGCCACCACGGCCTCCAGCTCCTCCCACGTCGGCAGGACGAAACCGGCATCGCGCAACGGCAGTTCCAGCATCATCGTGCCGAACGGCTCGGCGAAGTCGCGGATCTCCTGCGCCGTGGGCAGCCGGGGCTCGGACGTCGGATGGACGGTACGCAGCCCGCTCACCGCCTCGAGCGCGCCGCGCTCGTGCACCTCGGGGTGCGCCAGGGGATGCAGCGCCACTGTGGAATTGCCGGTCCGTCCGGCCCAGCACCGCAGCGCGACCTGCTGGGCCATCGTCCCTGTCGGGAAGAACGCGGCGGCCTCCATGCCCAGCAGGTCCGCGATCCGTCCCTCCAGCTCGGCGACCACTCCGTCGCCGTACGTGTCTGCAGGTCGGTCGAGATCGATGACTGCACCGGCTCCCGCCGCCAGAGCGGCCAGCCGCTCACCGAGCAAGAGCTCCACGGGCGGCCGGTCCAGTGCCCGTGCGGCCGCACGCCAGGCGTTCAGCCTGCGCAGACGCTGCGCAGCCTCCTGCGACCGGTCCTGCTCCTGCGCGTCGCTCCGTGCCCCGTTCGGCTCCCGCTCCTGCGCGTCGCTCCGTGCCCCCTCATGCGCCTGCCGCTGCCGTGCCTGCTCGCCCGTGCCCGCCATGTCTGTCATGGGACGATCATCACGCAGAGCGCAGCTCGGGCCCGAACGATTTCCGGGTTCAGCCGGGCCTCGGGTCGCGCCCCCGCCCGGACTTTTCCCACAGGCTGTGGACAGCCAGGAGCCAGGACGAAACGCTGGCGTAGCATGCAGAGAAATCGTCCGGTACCCCCCGCGGACTGGAACGGAAGGCCACCGCCGCGTGAATGCAACAGTCCCCAAGGAGCCCCTCGACGCGAGGGACCGCCCCGCCCGCCTCACGGTCGGCGTCGTGGGCGCGGGCCGCGTCGGCCCCGCTCTCGCCGCGTCCCTGCAACTCGCCGGGCACCGGCCGGTAGCCGTGTCGGGCGTCTCCGACGCGTCCGTGCGCAGGGCTGCTGCCCTGCTCCCCGACGTACCGCTGGTGCCGCCCGCCGAAGTCCTCGCGCGCGCCGAACTGGTGCTGCTGACCGTTCCCGATGACGCGTTGCCCGGCCTGGTCGAGGGCCTCGCCGAGACCGGCGCCGTGCGGCCGGGGCAGCTGATCGTCCACACGTCGGGGCGTTACGGGACGAAGGTGCTGGACCCGGCTCTGCGGGCCGGCGCCCTGCCGCTCGCCCTGCACCCGGCGATGACGTTCACCGGCACCTCGGTCGACGTCCAGCGGCTGGCCGGCTGCTCCTTCGGCGTGACCGCCCCCGAGGAGCTGCGGCTCGCGGCCGAGGCGCTGGTCATCGAGATGGGCGGCGAGCCCGAATGGATCGCGGAGGAGTCCCGCCCGCTCTACCACGCGGCGCTCGCCCTCGGCGCGAATCACCTGGTCACCCTGGTCGCCCAGTCGATGGAGCTGCTGCGTACGGCCGGGGTCGCCGCCCCCGACCGGATGCTCGGCCCCCTCCTGGGCGCCGCGCTCGACAATGCCCTGCGCTCCGGCGATGCCGCGCTGACCGGCCCCGTGGCCCGCGGCGACGCGGGCACGGTCGCCGCGCACATCGGCGAGCTGCGCAGGCACGCTCCGCAGGCCGTGGCCGGTTATGTCGCGATGGCCCGCGCCACCGCCGACCGCGCACTCGCCCACGGCATGCTCAAGCCGGAGCTGGCCGAGGACCTGCTCGGAGTCCTGGCCGACGGCGCCGGTACGACGGGCGGCACCGGATCACAGGAGTCCCGATGACAAACAGGACCGGCAGGCCCGGCACGTCCGGTAGGCCCCACGCCGCTGCCCCGCCCCGCACGCCCGGCACCGCCCCCGCCGCCACCCTTCTCCGTACGGCCGCCGAACTCGCCGCGTTCGCCCCCCTCAAGGGGCAACGGGCCGTGGTCATGACCATGGGCGCCCTGCACGAGGGGCACGCCACCCTGATCCGTACCGCACGTGCGGCCGCGGGCACGGACGGCCAGGTCGTCGTCACCGTCTTCGTCAACCCGCTCCAGTTCGGCGAGGCCGCCGACCTGGAGCGCTACCCCCGCACCCTCGACGCCGATCTCGCCGTGGCCGGCGCCGCCGGGGCGGACGCGGTCTTCGCGCCGTCCGTCGACGAGCTCTACCCCGGTGGTGAACCGCAGGTCCGGATCTCGGCGGGCCCCATGGGCGAGCGGCTCGAAGGAGCCTCCCGCCCCGGGCACTTCGACGGGATGCTCACCGTCGTCGCCAAGCTCCTGCACCTCACCCGCCCCGACACCGCGTTCTACGGGCAGAAGGACGCCCAGCAGCTGGCGCTGATCCGCCGCATGGTGCGCGATCTGAACTTCCCCGTGGAGATCGTCGGCGTGGAGACGGTCCGCGAACCGGACGGCCTCGCGCTCTCCAGCCGCAACCGCTTCCTGGACGCCGAGGAACGGCACACCGCCCTCGCCCTGTCCCGGGCCCTGTTCGCCGCGCGGGACAGGCTCGCCGCCCAGCAGGCGCTGCATGCCCGCGCGCAGACCACTGCGGCGACCACCGGCAGGGCCGCCGCGCTCACCGCGCTCGGTGAGACCCGCGCGGCCGCCGACACCCAGGCGGTGGCGCTGGCCCGCCCCGTGGACGGACCCGCGGCGGTACGCGCCGCCGCGCAGTTGATCCTCGACGACGCGGCCGCCGAACAGCCGCCGCTCGCCCTGGACTACCTCGCGCTCGTGGACCCGGCCGACTTCACCGAGATCCCCGACGACCGCACCACCGGTGACGCGATCCTCGCCATCGCCGCGAAGGTCGGCAAGACCCGCCTGATCGACAACATCCCGCTGACCTTCGGAGCCACCACGTGACCGGAATACGGCTGACCGCCCCCGCTCCCGGCTGGTCCATCGACGCCGACGTCGTGGTGGTCGGCTCCGGCGTGGCCGGTCTCACCACCGCGCTGCGCTGCGCAGCCGCGGGCCTCGCCACCGTCGTGGTCACCAAGGCCCGCCTCGACGACGGCTCCACCCGCTGGGCGCAGGGCGGCATCGCGGCTGCCCTCGGCGACGGCGACACCCCCGAACAGCATCTGGACGACACCCTGGTCGCGGGCGCGGGCCTGTGCGACGAGGCCGCGGTACGGACCCTGGTCACCGAGGGCCCCGACGCCGTACGGCGGCTGATCGAGACCGGCGCCCACTTCGACACCACGGACAGCGGCGACATCGCGCTGACCCGCGAGGGCGGCCACCACCGCCGCCGCATCGCCCACGCGGGCGGTGACGCGACGGGTGCCGAGATCTCCCGCGCCCTGGTCGAAGCGGTCCGCGAAGCCGCCCTGCACACCGTCGAGAACGCTCTCGTCCTGGACCTTCTCACGGATGCCGAAGGCCGTACCGCGGGCGTCACCCTGCACGTCATGGGCGAGGGCCAGCACGACGGTGTCGGCGCGGTCCGCGCCCCCGCGGTGGTCCTCGCCACCGGCGGCATGGGCCAGGTCTTCTCCGCCACCACCAACCCGGCGGTCTCCACGGGCGACGGCGTGGCCCTGGCACTGCGGGCCGGTGCGGAGGTCTCCGACCTCGAATTCGTCCAGTTCCACCCGACGGTCCTCTTCCTCGGCGCCGGCTCCGAGGGCCAGCAGCCCCTGGTGTCGGAGGCGGTACGGGGCGAGGGCGCCCATCTCGTCGACGCGTCCGGTACGCGCTTCATGACCGGGCAGCACGAACTGGCGGAACTGGCCCCGCGCGACATCGTCGCCAAGGCCATCACGCGCCAGATGCAGCTGCGCGGCACCGAGCACATGTATCTCGACGCCCGCCACTTCGGCGCCGCGATGTGGGAACAGCGCTTCCCCACCATCCTGGCGGCCTGCCGCGCCCACGGCATCGACCCGATCACCGAACCCATCCCGGTCGCCCCCGCCGCGCACTACGCCTCCGGCGGCATCCGCACCGACCTGCGGGGACGTACGACCGTGCCCGGCCTGTACGCCTGCGGCGAGGTCGCCTGCACCGGCGTGCACGGCGCGAACCGGCTGGCGTCCAACTCCCTCCTGGAGGGCCTCGTATTCGCCGAGCGCATCGCGGCGGACATCGTCGGGGACCGGCCCAGCGCGGGCGCCGCGACAGTCGGCACCCTTCCCGCCCCCTCGCCGCTGCTCGCCCCCGAGGCACGCGCCACGATCCAGCGGATCATGACCCGGGGCGCCGGAGTCCTGCGCTCCGCCGAGAGCCTGGCCGCCGCCGCCGAGGAACTGGAGGCCCTGCACAACAGCGCCGCCGCGGCCGCCGGGGCTGCCGAGCCCAAGGTCGCGGTGCCCGGTGTCGAGGCGTGGGAGGCCACGAACCTGCTCCTCGTCTCGCGCGTCCTGGTCGCCGCCGCCCGCCGACGCGAGGAGACCCGCGGCTGCCACTGGCGCGAGGACCGGCCCGAGCGCGACGACGAGAACTGGCGCCGCCACCTCGTCGTCCGGCTCACCCCGGAGCGTCGACTGGTCCTCCGTCGGACGGAGACCGAGGCATTCGGGCCCGTACGCCCGACGCAGGTACCAGACTGCGCAGCAGCACCACTGATTCACCCCGCCGACGTCACCGAGGAGCCGTAACCGTGAGCACGCCCGAAGAGAATCCGCGCCCCACACCCGTGGACGTACCGCTGATCCAGATCGGCGCGCCCGCACCGTCCGCGGGCGGCTGCGGGGACGGCTGCGGCTGCGGCGGGGACGAGTTCTACGAGCTCGACCCACTGGAGTGCGGCCTCGACCCCGACCTCGCCCAGCTCCTCGCCGACGCGGGCCTGGACCCCGTCCAGGTCGAGGATGTCGCGCACGTCGCCATCGAGGAGGACCTCGACGGCGGTGTCGACGTCACCACTGTCGCGACCGTTTCGGAGGACGCCGTGGCCACCGGCGACTTCACTGCCCGTGAGGCGGGTGTCGTGGCCGGTCTGCGCATCGCCGAGGCCGTCCTGTCCATCGTCTGCACGGACGAGTTCGCGGTCGAGCGCCACGTCGAGGACGGCGACCGCGTCGCCCCCGGCCAGAAGCTGCTGACCGTCACCACCCGCACCCGCGACCTGCTCACCGGCGAGCGCAGCGCACTCAACCTGCTGTGCAGGCTCTCCGGCATCGCGACCGCCACCCGCGCCTGGGCCGATGTGCTCGAAGGCACGAAGGCCAAGGTCCGCGACACCCGCAAGACCACCCCGGGCCTGCGCGCCATGGAGAAGTACGCGGTGCGCTGCGGCGGTGGCATCAACCACCGCATGTCGCTGTCGGACGCGGCGCTGGTCAAGGACAACCACGTCGTCGCGGCGGGCGGCGTGGCCGAGGCCTTCAAGCGCGTACGCGATGAGTTCCCGGACGTACCGATCGAGGTCGAGGTCGACACCCTGCAGCAGGTCCGAGAGGTCCTCGACGCGGGCGCCGACCTGATCCTGCTGGACAACTTCACCCCGCTGCAGACGGCCGAGGCGGTTGCCCTGGTCGGCGGCCGCGCGGTCCTGGAGTCCTCCGGCCGGCTCTCCCTCGACACCGCACGCGCCTACGCGGAAGCGGGCGTCGACTACCTGGCGGTCGGCGCGCTCACCCACTCCTCGCCGATCCTCGACATCGGCCTGGACTTCCGCGACACCGACGGGGCCGGCGTCTGATGCTGCTCACCATCGACGTCGGCAACACCCACACCGTCCTCGGCCTGTTCGACGGTGAGGAGATCGTCGAGCACTGGCGGATCTCCACCGACGCCCGCCGCACCGCGGACGAGCTCGCGGTGCTGCTCCAGGGCCTGATGGGCATGCACCCGCTGCTCGGCGAGGAGCTGGGCGACGGCATCGAGGGCATCGCGATCTGCTCCACGGTCCCGGCCGTCCTGCACGAGCTGCGCGAGGTGACCCGCCGCTACTACGGCGACGTCCCTGCGGTCCTCGTCGAGCCGGGCATCAAGACCGGGGTGCCGATCCTGATGGACAACCCGAAGGAGGTCGGCGCGGACCGCATCATCAACGCGGTTGCCGCCGTCGACCTGTACGGCGGTCCGGCGATCGTCGTCGACTTCGGCACGGCCACCACCTTCGACGCGGTCTCCGCCCGCGGCGAGTACACCGGCGGTGTCATCGCCCCCGGCATCGAGATCTCGGTCGAGGCACTGGGCGTCAAGGGCGCCCAGCTCCGCAAGATCGAGCTGGCCCGGCCGCGCAGCGTGATCGGCAAGAACACGGTCGAGGCGATGCAGTCGGGCATCATCTACGGCTTCGCGGGCCAGGTCGACGGTGTCGTCGCACGGATGAAGAAGGAGCTGGCCGCCGACCCCGACGACGTCACCGTCATCGCGACGGGCGGCCTTGCGCCGATGGTGTTGGGCGAGTCCTCCGTCATCGACGAGCACGAGCCCTGGCTCACCCTCATCGGTCTGCGTCTGGTGTACGAGCGGAATGTGTCCCGGATGTAGCGGATACGGGGCGTACCTGCGGGAACGGTTCGGCGGAACGGGGGCCGCCGCCGCGCCGCCCACGGCCAGTTAAGCCGATTTTGTCCATTTAGCACGTATTGTCGCGTCATGCCCACGCCTTACGGATCACGCGGCGGTATGGCGTTCAGCGCGGACGAGCTGCGTGTGCTCCGACGCGCCCTCTCCATCGCCCTTCACCCCACGCCCCTGCCCGACGAGGACGTCCAGGACTGCCTGCGGCTGGCAGGTGCCGTGGACGAGGCGGTCGGCGAGGCGGGACGGCTGCGCACGTTCCTGCTCGCCGACCTCGTCCGCTACCGCAACGCCCTCCCCGGCTCCGTCAGCGGCTATCTGGAGCTTCTCCAGGACGCCCTGGCGGGCGGATACGACCCTCGTCCCGATGACCTCGCCGCGCTGCGCGCCCTGCGCCACAGACCGGTGGCCGCGGCGCTCCTGGAGCGCTGTCAGGCCCTCGCGGAGCGGTCGGTGCGGGCCCGCCTCGCCGGACGCTCCGCGCCGCCGGCGGCCCCCGCACCCCGCAGTCGACTCCTCGCCCTGCCCGGCGGCCGGGCCGCCGACGCCGAACCCGAACGGCCGAAGACCCCGGCGGCCCCGCCCCGGCCGGCCCCGCCGCCCGAGCGCCCGGCGCCGAAGCCCTCGGAGGTCTTCCCGCCCCGCCGCCCGGTCCCGCCACCGCAGCAGCGGGCCGCGGGATAGCCCCGCCGCACGCGGAGGGGGCGCGCGGAAGCCGGTACCGGCCTCGCTACTCTGGACGCCATGGACTACGTATCCGCGCTCGTTCCCCCCGTGGTGATGGCCGCCTTCTTCATCGGCCTCGTCGTGACGATCGTCAAGAGTCAGGGCGGTCCCAACAAGGCCAAGGAGGACGCGGCCGTGGATATGGCGATCGGCCGCGCCGAGTCGGTCCAGCAGGCGCCGCGCGAGGGTGTCTGACTTCCCCGGACCTCGCCGCACGCGAAGGGCGCACGACTTGTCAAGAGCCGTGCGCCCTTTTGCTGCGTAAATAGCCGAGCATTCCCGGCATCTGGCACTAAAGTGACATTGTGCCCCGTCAATTGGGAGATCTGGAAGACGCCGTGATGACGCGGGTCTGGCAATGGAACCGTCCGGTCACCGTGCGGGAAGTCCTTGAGGACCTTCAGCAGGAACGCTCCATCGCCTACACCACCGTCATGACGGTAATGGACAATCTCCATCAGAAGGGCTGGGTGCGCAGGGAAGTCGACGGCCGAGCATATCGATATACGGCGGTCTCCACCCGCGCCGCCTACTCGGCCGCACTGATGAACGAAGCCTGGTCGCACAGCGACAACCCGGCCGCCGCTCTTGTCGCCTTCTTCGGCATGATGTCCGCCGAGCAGCGCGAGGCCCTCAAGGACGCCATGCGGATCGTTCTGCCCAACCTGAACGGGGCCTCCGAGTTGCCGTCCGGCGAAGCGGCGGATGAAGCGACCCATGAAGGGGTCGATGAACCGGCTGATGAACCGGCCGGAGAAGCGGCCGAAGATCCGGCCGATGACGCGGGCCCGGAGACCGGGCGATAGCGTCTGGGTATGTCCTCAGAGCTTCCGCATACCGATTTCCGTACCGAACCGTCGGTTATAAACGTGGCCATCACAGTCCGCCGTGCCAGGACCAGCGATGTGGCATCGGTCCGCCGTCTCCTCGACGGGTACGTACGCGAAGGCATCCTGCTCGACAAAGCAACGGTGACGCTTTACGAGGACATCCAGGAGTTCTGGATCGCAGAACGCGACGAGGACGCCCGGGTCATCGGCTGCGGTGCACTGCATGTGATGTGGGAAGACCTCGCCGAAGTGCGCACTCTCGCGGTCGATCACAGCATCAGGGGTGCCGGAGTCGGGCATCAAGTACTGGACAAGTTGTTGCAGACCGCCCGTTGGCTGGGCGTGCGGCGGGTTTTCTGTCTCACCTTCGAAGTCGACTTCTTCGCGAAGCACGGCTTCGTGGAGATCGGAGAGGCGCCGGTCGACGGAGATGTCTACAGCGAGCTACTGCGTTCCTATGACGAGGGTGTAGCAGAGTTCCTGGGTCTCGAACGGGTGAAGCCGAACACTTTGGGTAACAGTCGGATGCTTCTGCACCTGTGACCGCCACAAGAAGCCGTAGCCCTATGTCCGAATCGCGCATGTTTCCCGTCTTCTCGGGATCCTGAACCTCTGCCGGGGGTTTGTGTTTTTCGGGGAAAAGCGGTTTCCTTTCCGCGTACTACATTTTCGATGAAAGGAAATCCGGTGGCACAGAAGGTTCAGGTCCTTCTTGTCGATGACCTCGACGGTGGCGAGGCGGACGAGACGGTGACGTTCGCTCTGGATGGCAAGACGTACGAGATTGACCTCACCACGAGCAACGCGGACAAGCTCCGTGGTCTTCTTGAGCCGTACACCAAGGGTGGCCGGCGTACGGGTGGCCGTGCAGCGGCCGGCCGTGGCAAGGGCCGTGCCGTTACGGGTGGCAACAAGGACACCGCGGAGATCCGTAAGTGGGCGCGCGAGAACGGCCACAATGTGAATGACCGCGGCCGTGTTCCCGCGGAGATCCGTGAGGCTTACGAGAAGGCCAACGGCTGAGCTGTCGACTCATCGGTCGACCGCCCCGTTCGGGCGCGCATCAACCGGACCCGGTGGCATTCCGTCGCCACCGCGTCCACGAGCCGTACGAGATCGGGAGCATCCCCACCCCTGCTCCCGAGGCCGGCCAGGGCCGGGAGCTCCGGCTCTCCCTCGTGCCGCAGCCCGGGGGGCCGCAGCCATACGGCGGCCCCCGACCGGCCCGCCACCCGACCGGGCGGCTCCGGCGCGGTGATCCGACCGCCCGTACCGATGGCAGTCAGCGAGAGGGCGACCCCGCCCCACTCCAGCCAGTCGAGCAGCCCGGGCAGCTCGTCGGCGCTTCCCGCTGTCACCAGCAGGCTCATCCGCGATCCCGTCAGTGACACAGGTCCGGTGCGGCCCACCCGCCGCAGCGCCGCATGGCCGGCGGCCGCAGGCACCTCCAGGACGTCGAACCGCAGCCCGGTCAGCAACCGCACCGGTGTGGTGCCCTCCGTTGCCCAGCCGAGCTCGCGCTCGTACCACTGCGCCCACCGTGCGCACTCGGCGTGGCCCTCCTGCTCGTCGGCGAGCGATTGCAGGGTGGATGGGACGGTGATGGCCATGTCAGGAGAACGGCCGAGCACCCCAGGAGTTACGCAGAGTCTGCGGCCGGGTGCTCAGTGTGTCCGAGATGGGGGCGTAGAGACGTATTCGAGAGCGCGAAGATGTTCGCCCGTAGCGGAGGGAACCGGCGTGCGCCGCATGGACTGTCTGTAATTGCGGGTAAGACATCCCTAGTGGGGAGGGGCGACACGCAGGCTCGGGCATCTCACGTTCGCCATCGGCGTACTGGCGAAAGGGGTATCTGCCTGGCCTGCGGGAACATCGTCTCGCACCATCGGGTTGGAGCAGATGTCGGCGTTCGGGGCAGGAGGCCAAGGACGGTGTCGGCAGTTGGAATGAGCGGTCCCCGCTTGCGGGACTAAGCTGCGGAAGGACAGGGAGGGGACCGACCCCTTACTGCCTGACCGCTCTGAGGAGCGATTAACGATGTTCGAGAGGTTCACCGACCGCGCGCGGCGGGTTGTCGTCCTGGCTCAGGAAGAAGCCCGGATGCTCAACCACAACTACATCGGCACCGAGCACATCCTCCTGGGCCTTATCCACGAGGGTGAGGGTGTCGCCGCTAAGGCCCTGGAGAGCCTCGGGATTTCGCTCGAGGCGGTCCGCCAGCAGGTGGAGGAGATCATCGGCCAGGGCCAGCAGGCCCCGTCCGGGCACATCCCCTTCACGCCCCGGGCCAAGAAGGTCCTGGAGCTGTCGCTCCGTGAGGCCCTCCAGCTCGGCCACAACTACATCGGCACCGAGCACATCCTGCTCGGCCTGATCCGCGAGGGCGAGGGCGTCGCGGCCCAGGTCCTCGTGAAGCTGGGCGCCGACCTGAACCGGGTGCGGCAGCAGGTCATCCAGCTGCTCTCCGGCTACTCGGGCGGCAAGGAGGCGGCAACCGCGGGCGGCCCCGCGGAAGGCACGCCCTCCACGTCCCTGGTGCTCGACCAGTTCGGCCGGAATCTCACCCAGGCCGCTCGCGAATCCAAGCTCGACCCGGTCATCGGGCGCGAGAAGGAGATCGAGCGGGTCATGCAGGTGCTGTCCCGCCGTACCAAGAACAACCCGGTTCTCATCGGCGAGCCCGGCGTCGGTAAGACGGCGGTCGTCGAAGGACTGGCGCAGGCCATCGTCAAGGGCGAGGTGCCCGAGACCCTCAAGGACAAGCACCTCTACACCCTCGACCTCGGTGCGCTGGTCGCCGGCTCCCGCTACCGCGGTGACTTCGAGGAGCGCCTGAAGAAGGTCCTCAAGGAGATCCGCACCCGCGGCGACATCATCCTGTTCATCGACGAGCTCCACACCCTGGTGGGTGCGGGCGCCGCCGAGGGCGCGATCGACGCCGCCAGCATCCTCAAGCCCATGCTGGCCCGCGGCGAGCTGCAGACCATCGGTGCCACGACGCTCGACGAGTACCGCAAGCACCTGGAGAAGGACGCCGCTCTCGAGCGCCGCTTCCAGCCCATCCAGGTCGCGGAGCCGTCTCTGCCGCACACCATCGAGATCCTCAAGGGGCTGCGCGACCGCTACGAGGCCCACCACCGCGTCTCCATCACGGACGAGGCGCTGGTCCAGGCCGCGACGCTGGCTGACCGGTACATCTCGGACCGCTTCCTGCCGGACAAGGCGATCGACCTGATCGACGAGGCCGGTTCCCGGATGCGCATCCGCCGGATGACCGCGCCGCCGGACCTCCGCGAGTTCGACGAGAAGATCGCGGGCGTCCGCCGCGACAAGGAGTCCGCGATCGACTCGCAGGACTTCGAGAAGGCCGCGTCCCTGCGCGACAAGGAGAAGCAGCTTCTCGCCGCGAAGACCAAGCGCGAGAAGGAGTGGAAGGCCGGCGACATGGACGTCGTGGCCGAGGTCGACGGCGAGCTGATCGCCGAAGTCCTGGCCACCGCGACCGGCATTCCGGTCTTCAAGCTGACGGAGGAGGAGTCCTCCCGTCTGCTGCGCATGGAGGATGAGCTCCACAAGCGCGTCATCGGCCAGAAGGACGCCATCAAGGCCCTCTCGCAGGCGATCCGCCGTACGCGAGCCGGTCTGAAGGACCCGAAGCGTCCCGGTGGCTCGTTCATCTTCGCCGGCCCGTCCGGTGTCGGTAAGACGGAGCTCTCCAAGACGCTCGCCGAATTCCTCTTCGGTGACGAGGACGCGCTGATCGCCCTCGACATGTCGGAGTTCAGCGAGAAGCACACGGTTTCCCGCCTCTTCGGTTCTCCCCCCGGCTACGTGGGTTACGAAGAGGGCGGCCAGCTCACCGAGAAGGTGCGCCGCAAGCCATTCTCCGTCGTCCTCTTCGACGAGGTCGAGAAGGCCCACCCCGATATCTTCAATTCCCTGCTCCAGATTCTGGAAGACGGTCGCCTGACCGACTCTCAGGGCCGGGTCGTGGACTTCAAGAACACGGTCATCATCATGACGACCAACCTCGGGACCCGGGACATCTCCAAGGGCTTCAACCTGGGCTTCGCAGCCCAGGGCGACGTCAAGACCGGCTACGAGCGTATGAAGAACAAGGTCAACGAAGAGCTCAAGCAGCACTTCCGCCCCGAGTTCCTCAACCGTGTCGACGACACGGTCGTCTTCCACCAGCTCACCGAGGAAGACATCATCCAGATCGTCGACCTCATGCTGGCCAAGGTGGACGAGCGCCTGAAGGACCGCGACATGGGCATCGAGCTGAGCTCGGAAGCCAAGTCGCTCCTGGCGAAGAAGGGTTACGACCCCGTGATGGGCGCCCGGCCGCTGCGCCGGACGATCCAGCGCGAGATCGAGGACATCCTCTCCGAGAAGATCCTCTTCGGTGAGCTGCGCCCCGGTCACATCGTGGTCGTCGGCACCGAGGGCGAGGGTGAGGAGAAGAAGTTCACCTTCCGCGGCGAGGAGAAGTCGGCGCTGCCCGACGTCCCCCCGATCGAGCAGGCGGCAGGCGGCGCGGGCCCGAACATGTCGAAGGACGTGTAAGGACGCCCCCGAGCGCCTGAGCACCTGAAGGGGCTGCCCCGGAACCGTGAGAACGGTCCGGGGCAGCCCCTTTTGCCGTGCCGTCGTGCCGTCGTGCCGTCGTGCCGCGGTGCCTGCGGTGCCTGCGGTGCCTGCGCGGTGCCCGCGGTGCCTGCGCGGTACCTGCGGTGCCCGCGGTGCCCGCGGTGCCGCCGTCAGTGGCGAGCGGCACGCACTCCACGCGCCGGCCGCCGCGCTGCCGGGGGATCTGCCGCGCGATGCCGAGCAGGACGTTCCTGGCGAAGACCGGACCGCCGGACATGCTCGGGGCCGTACCGCTGGATGTCGGGGAAACCGTGATCTCGCAGTTGGGAAGCGCCTGGGCGCTGTGGGGGACACCGAGCTGCTGACGGCGGCCGGGCTGCGCCGCCCCGCTGTGCCTGCGGCGTCACTGGCCATGGCCTGTCCCCGCGGGAGCGCTGATCCGGTCGCCGTATCAGCGTAGTCAGGTTGCAGGCCGAAGGGCCCGAATCGGACAGCCTCAGGCCCCACCGGCCGTGACAAGGCACACAGCCCGTTCCGGGCCTACTAGGGGTGATAGGGGCAGGTGCCGCGATCGCGGCGGGGACCTTTGCCCCTGTGTGGCGAGGGGGCTTCGGGGGCGGAAAGAGAGAAGCCCGGATCGCTATGTTTAGTCCGATTAGGGCGGTTTGGAGCTGGGGTTAAACCTGTCCGAAACAAGAGTTTCGATGAGTCCGGAAATGGGGTGCGTGAAGCCCGCACCAAGGGATTCCCGAGGCTCTCGCTACGGCTTTTGTTCGTAGATGGGGTGTTTGGGCATTTATGGGGGTGCGGGTTACCAAGGGATGGCCAGCCCGACGGAAGCGTCGGGTCCAGTCATCTCCGGAGGTTCTCCGCTTATGTCGAATCGCGTTTCGTTCCAGCACTCCCGTCGCCCGTCCCTGTCCCGTGTCCGTGGCGCCGTGGTGGCAGCCGGCCTGGGGACGTCGATGGTTCTCGGTGTGGGTGCTGCGTTCGCGGCCGGCACGGCGGGTGCCCCCGACGCCGCGAGCCTGATCAATACCAGCGCGGCCGACTCGGTCGCCAAGCAGGCGGCGGTGCAGGGCAAGGCGGCCAAGGCTGCCAAGGCCGAACGCGCGGCGGTCAAGAAGGCGGCCGCGAAGAAGGCCGCCGCCTGGGAGACCCCGGTGCGCCACTACGTGCTGAGCGCGAGCTTCGGCAACGACGGCGCCCGCTGGGCCCACAAGCACTCCGGCCAGGACTTCGCCGTGCCGATCGGCACCGAGGTGAAGGCCACGCACAGTGGCACCGTCGTGAAGGCCGGTCCGAACGGCGGCGGCGACGGCCCCGCGTACGGCAATGCCATCGTGATCAGCCACGGCAACGGCGTGTACTCGCAGTACGCCCACCTGTCGCGGATCGATGTGCACATCGGTCAGACCGTGAAGACGGGCGAGAAGATCGCCCTCTCCGGCAACACCGGAAACTCCAGCGGCCCGCACGTGCACTTCGAGATCCGGACCACGCCGAACTACGGTTCCGCGATCAACCCGGTCTCGTTCCTGCACAAGGAAGGCGTCATGGTCTGACCCGGTCGTGACGCACCCCTCGGGGCCTGTCCGGCGGATCACGGCCGGACAGGCCTACTCGGTGGCCCCCGGGTTGTGCGCCCGGGTGACCAGATCGAAGGCGACTTCGAGGACGGCCTCGCGCTTCTCCTCGGGGTCGCCTTCGAAGTCCTTGAAGGCGAACATGCCCGCGTGCATCGTGAAGAGCGCGGTGAAACAGCGCACCTGGTCGGTCAGCGGAGCATCGGGTTCCTTGATCAGATCGACCAGGCCGACGACGCGGTCCTTGATGGTCTTCCCGATGCTGAGCTCCCGTACGGTCGCCTGGTTCTCCTGCATGAACTGGAAGAGCGGGGCGGCGGCGGTCAGCGCCTCGCTGTAGCGGCGCAGGATCTCCTTCTTCGTCTCCAGGCTGTGGGGCTGGCCCCTGCCCCACTCGATCAGCTCCTCGACCGGCCGGTTCAGGTCGTCGAAGATGCTGACCAGGATGTCTTCCTTGGTCTTGAAGTGGTAATACAGCGCGGCCTTGGTGACATCCAGCCGCTCGGAGATCTCGCGCAGCGAGGTCTTCTCATAGCCCTGTTCGGCGAAGAGTTCCAGGGCGACGTCCTGAATGCGCTGGCGCGTGTTGCCTCGGCGCGGCTGCGGTGTGCTGCCCATGGCGCTCTCCTCGATACTTACTTGACGCCCGGCTAGTTACGGGGCTACTTTCCCCAGTGTAGTCAACTAGCCGGGCGGCAAGTAAGTGCCTGGTATCACAGGGGATCAGGGGAGTGGGGACCATGTCGGACCTGAAGAAGGCGGCGGACGGAAAGGCGGACGACCGGCCTGCCGAGAAACCCGAGAAGCGGCAGCGCAGCGTCCAGGTGGTGATGCTCGCCCTGATGATCACGATGCTGCTCGCCATGCTGGACAACCTGATCGTCGGCACCGCAATGCCGACCATCGTCGGTGACCTCGGCGGCCTGGAGCATCTGTCCTGGGTCGTCACCGCGTACACCCTGGCCACCGCGGCCTCCACCCCCATCTGGGGCAAGCTCGGCGACATGTACGGGCGCAAGGGCATCTTCCTCATGTCCATCGTGCTCTTCCTGATCGGCTCGGTACTGAGCGGAATGGCCCAGGACATGGGTCAGCTGATCGGCTTCCGGGCGGTCCAGGGACTCGGCGCGGGCGGCCTGATGGTCGGCGTCATGGCGATCATCGGCGACCTGGTGCCGCCCCGCGAGCGAGGCAAGTACCAGGGGATGATGGCCGGTGTGATGGCGATCGCCATGATCGGCGGACCGCTGGTCGGCGGCACCATAACCGACCACCTCGGCTGGCGCTGGAGCTTCTACATCAACCTGCCGCTGGGCGCGGTCGCCCTCGCCATGGTCACCGCGGTGCTTCATCTGCCCAAGCGGGAGCGCACCGAGGCGAAGGTCGACTACCTCGGCGCGGGTCTGCTCACCCTCGGCATCACCGCGATCGTGCTGGTCACCACCTGGGGCGGTTCCGAGTACGACTGGAACTCCGCTGTGATCATGGAGCTCATGGCGATCGGTGTCGCCTCGCTCGTCGGCTTCCTCTTCGTCGAGACGAAGGCTGCAGAACCGATCATTCCGCTCCACATCTTCCGCAACCGCAACTTCACCCTGATGTCCGTCGTCGGCTTCATGTCGGGCTTCGTGATGTTCGGTGCGGTGCTCTTCCTGCCGCTGTTCCAGCAGTCCGTCCAGGGCGCGTCGGCGACCAACTCGGGTCTGCTGCTCCTGCCGATGCTGTTGTCGATGATGGTCGTCTCGCTGATCGCGGGACGGGTCACCACCAGCACCGGCAAGTACAAGATCTTCCCCGTGGTGGGCTCGGTCCTGATGGTGACCGGTCTGTTCCTGCTCTCGCAGATGGACACCGGCACCACGCGGTTCACCTCGGGCATCTACATGGCGGTGCTCGGTGCGGGCATGGGCTTCCTGATGCAGATCACCATGCTCGTCGCGCAGAACAGCGTCGAGATGAAGGACATGGGCGTCGCCTCCTCCGCGACCACCCTCTTCCGTACGCTCGGCAGCTCCTTCGGTGTCGCGATCATGGGCGCGCTGTTCACCGGGCGGGTGCAGGACGAGATGGTGGCCCGCGGCGGCGGGGGAGCCACGGCGAAGTCCGCGCAGCTGGACGCGGCGAGCCTGGCGAAGCTGCCGGACGAGATGCGTGAGGCGTACCAGTTCGCGGTGTCGTCGGGTACGCACATCGCGTTCCTGGTGGGCGCCTCGGTCGGAGTGATCGCCCTGCTTGCGTCGGTGTTCGTCAAGGAGGTCCCGCTGCGGGGAGCGGGCCCGGAAACCGTGTCGTCGGACGGTGCGCAGGAACCGGCCGAGGTCGCCGGCCCCAAGCAGCCCGAGGCCGTCTGATCCCTCGCGCCGCACGAGCGCTGCACGGTCCGTGTACGAGGAGGCTCCCGGGGCGCGCCCCGGGAGCCTCCTTCCGTATCCGGTTCAGCCGCCGGACTGCCTGCGGCCGGACTCCACGCTCTGCCCGTCGCCGTTGCCCGGCGTGCGCTGTTCGGACAGGCGCAGGATCGGGAAGCTGCCGGTGTTCGTCGGTGCGTGCTCGGGCAGCCACAGCACGGCGATCGCCCCGCCCGCGCCCTTCGCCGCCCCTTCCGGCGCTGCGTTGCGGAAGGTCAGCCGGGCCCCGAGGACCCGCGCCTGACCGGCCGCGATCGTCAGCCCCAGACCGTGTCCGTGTCCGGCCCGGTCGCTGCTTCCGGTACGGAACCGGCTCGGGCCCTCACGCAGCAGCGCCGCCGGGAACCCGGAACCGTGATCGCGGATCCGCACCACCCGGCCCTCGACCGTGACCTCCACCGGAGTGGCACCGTGCTTGGCGGCGTTCCCCAGCAGATTGCCGAGGATCCGCTCCAGCCGGCGCGGATCGGTGCTGACCCAGGACTCGTGGACGACCTGGACCCGCGCATCCGGGTCCAGCAGCGCGACCCGTCGGCTGACGAACTCACCCAGCTCGATCTCCTGCAGCTCGGCCCGCTCCGACGCGCTGTCCAGCCGGGCCACCTCCAGCACATCCTCGACCAGCGTGCGCATCGCCTGCGCCCGGTCCCGTACGAGCTCGGTGGGGCGGCCCGGCGGCAGCAGCTCGGCCGCCGTCAGCAGACCGGTCACCGGGGTACGCAGCTCGTGCGCGATGTCCGCGGTGACCCGGCGCTCCGCCTCGATGCGTTCGTTCAACGCGTCCGTCAGCGCGTCCACCGCGCGGGCCAGCTCATCGGTCTCGTCCTGGACGACACCGCCGACGGCCTCCCTGACACGTACATCCGTATTGCCCTGCGCGACCCTGCCCGCCGCGGCCGCCGCCTTGCGCAGCCGGCGCGACAGCTGCCCGCCGATCAGCACGCCCAGCGCGCAGCCGCCGAACACCACCGAGACCGAGCCGATGATCAGCGCCCGGTCGAGATCGCCCATGATCGTGGCGCTGCGGTCGGCGAAACGGGTGTGCAGCGAGAGCACATCGCCGTTGCCGACCGGTACGGCCGCCCACACATCGGGCACCCCGTTCCTGGCCTCCTCGACATGCGTGGCGCGCCGGTTCCTGTCGGTCTCCGCGCGCAGGCTGCGCGGCATCGTCGGGTCGTTGAGCTTGGCTCCGAACCGGGGATCGGCCTTCTGTGTCTTCTTCGCCTCGTACAGCAGCTGCGCGTACGTCAGCCGCTCCAGCTGGACCTCGCGTGCGTTCTCCAGCATCGAGACGCGGGCGGCGTTGTGGACGACGAGGCTCAGCGCCACGGCGACGAGCGCGCCCACTGCGGCGATCGCGATACTGATCTTCCAGCGGACCCCCGTCCGCAGTGCCAGCCGCTTCATGGCTTGAGTTTGTAGCCGAAGCCGCGGACCGTCTCGATCCGGTCCTGGCCGACCTTTGTGCGCAGCCGCTGCACATGGACATCCACGACCCGGGTGTCACCGCCCCACCCGTAGTCCCAGACCCGCTCCAGGAGCTTGTCGCGGGAGAGCACCGTGCCGGGCGCGGCGGAGAACTCCAGCAGCAGCCGCATCTCGGTCGGGGTCAGCGCCACCTGCCGGCCGCCCCGGTGGACCTCCATGCCCTCGGTGTCGATCTCCAGATCGCCGAAGACCAGCACCCCGCCGACGGGCTGCGGCTCCGGCTCCCCGCTGCCCGGCTGCCCGCCCGACGCATGACCGAAGCGGCGCAGCACGGCACGGATCCGGGCGACCAGGACCGCCCCGTCGAAAGGCTTGGTGACGTAGTCGTCGGCGCCGGCCTCCAGGCCGAGCACCACATCGATCGAGTCGGCCCGGGCCGACAGCATGATCACCGGGACCGTCGACTCGTCGCGGATACGACGGCAGAGGCTGACCCCGTCGAGCCCCGGCACCATCACATCGAGCAGGGCGATGTCGGGCCGGTCGGCCCGGAACGCATCGAGCCCCGACAGTCCGTCGGGCATCGCGGTGACCACGAAGCCGTCGCGCTCAAGCGCCAGCTGGGTGGCCTCGCGGATGACGTCGTCGTCCTCGACGAACAGGACGTGGGTCTCGGCCATCGGACTGCCCTCAGTTCCCCGCCGGTCCGGCGGATTCCGGAAGCCCGGCTTCCCCGTTGCCGACGGCTCGGTTGAAGTCGTTGTGCACCCGGTCGTGCTCGCTGAACCGGTTGTTCGCCCAGCGGTAGGTGATCACTTCCTCGCCGGAGGGGTACGCGACCGAGTCCTTCTTCTCGTACACCTGGGCCGTCACCACCAGATCACCGCGGTCGATGGTGCCGTACACCGCGGGCTGCTCGATGGCGAACACGTTCTCGTACGTGCCGTTGCCCCGCTGGCGGTACACATAGGTTCCGACGCCCACCGAATCGCCGCAGGTCATCACGTTCACCACGACGTCGGCCGAGGGACCGGCGGTCATAGTGCCGTACGAGGTGTCCACCGGGTACTCGGAGCCGCTGCAGGGCTCCAGATCCGTCCTGACCCGCTCGCTGACCTTGGGGTCCCGCTTGAGCAGCGCCACGGGATCGATCCGGGGCGTGGGCTTTGCCGTGGACGTCGGATCGGCGCTCGGCGTGACCTGGGCGACCGCCTGGGTACCTGCCGGGCCCTCGTCACGGGTGCCGGTACCGCCGGTGGAGCAGCCGACGGCGAGCAGTGCGAAAGCGGCGAGCCCGACCAGGGTCGTGGTGCTCGCCGTCCAGCCGGTCAGGACCCGGCCACGACTGCCGGTGGCCCCGCGGCCACCGCCGTCTCCTGCGCCGTCAGGGTCGCCGCCGTTGTCGCTTTCACCGCTGGCTGTCAGGCCGCGCACCGCTCCCGCCCCCGTTCGTCCATACGCCTGCCCGCCTGTGCCCGTACCTGCGCCGTTGCCCGCGCACGTACCGGAGCGCCGACGGCCGGAGCACGGTCGGCCGCCGTCAGGCCACGCTCCTCCCGGAGCCGGGCCTCCCTGCTCGCTGCCTCACGGCTCTCCAGCTCCAGGCGCAGTCGCGCCAGCGCACGGTGCAGCGTGCTCTTCACCGTACCGGCCGACATGCCGAGCGCCGCAGCCGTCTCCTCCGTACTCATCTGCTCCCAGTGTCGCAGCACGACGACGCTGCGCTGCTTGGGAGCCAGTACGCCCAGCACATCCATCAGCAGGGCGCGGTCGGCGCGCTGCTCGGTGCCGTCGTCGACGCTCGCGTCGGGCAGCTGCTCGGTGGGAACCTCGTCCAGTTTGCGGGCCCGCCACCACTCGGTACGGGTGTTGATCATGACGCGGCGCAGATAGGCGTCGGCGAGGGACTTGTCGGCGATGCCGTCCCAGCGGCCGTACGTACGGACCAGGGCGGTCTGCAGCAGGTCCTGCGCATCCACGGGGTCGGGGACCAGTCGGCGTGCACTGCGCAGCAGTGCCTCCTGCCGAGTGCGTACGTACTCCTCGAATTCGAGCACCTCGCCCTGCGCCATTCCAACCGCCTCCGTCCCCGTAGATCCCCGTAGAACCGCCGTCAGCCATCGATCGGCCGGGCTGACGTCGCTGACGCTACGGAGCTGTTGTCACGGGGCTGTGCGGAGCAGCCATACGCTGACGCACGGCTGTCCATCGGTTGTGTAACAGCGGGGGGAGAGGGCGGCAGGGGCCTTCAGCTCAGCGGCAGCCGGTACTGGCCGCCGGCCAGCGGCTCGACCAGGCCGTCCGCGACCAGGCCGTCCAGCGCGCGGGCTCGCTGCACCGGTTCGTCCCACACCTCGTCCAGTGCCGACTGCGGCACCGGTGCCACGGCCTCGCGCAGCACGGCGAGCAGCCGTCCGCGTACCTGCCGGTCCGTGCCGGCGTAGGTCTGACCGCGCCGCGGGGGCCCCTGGTGGGCGGGCTTCCCGGCCAGCCGCCAGGCGCACTGCCCGGCGATCGGACACTGTGTGCAGTCCTCGTTCTTGGCGGTGCAGACGAGGGCGCCGAGCTCCATCGTCGCGGCGGCCCAGCGGGCGGCCCGTTCGTCCTCCTCGGGGAGCAGGGCCCGGGCGAGCTTGCGTTCGGCGGCGGTGGTCGCGTTCGGCGGGTACTGGATGCCGGTCGCGGCCCGGGCGAACACCCGGCGGACGTTCGTGTCGAGTACGGCATGCCGCTGTCCGTACGCGAACGAGGCCACGGCCGCCGCGGTGTACTCACCGATCCCGGGCAGTGCGAGCAGCTGACCGTGCTCGCTCGGTACGTCGCCGCCGTGCCGTTCAGTTATTGCCTGCGCGGCCCCGTGCAGGCGGAGCGCCCGGCGGGGGTAGCCGAGCCGGCCCCAGGCGCGGACCGCCTCACCGGGCGGCTCGGCGGCCAGATCGGCCGGGCGCGGCCAGCGGGCCAGCCACTGTTCGTACACCGGGAGGACCCGGCTGACGGGGGTCTGCTGCAGCATGAACTCGCTCACCATCACACCCCAGGCGCCCGCTTCGGGGCGGCGCCAGGGCAGATCGCGGGCGTGCTGTTCGAACCACCCGATGACGGGATCGTGGAGGGAGGCGGGGGGCGTCTGTGTCGCAGTCATGGCAGTCATCGCATCGCCGATCCTGACACGGAAGGGCAGAGGACGGCTCCGCGCACGGTGGTGTCGCTCCTCCTGAGGGCCCTTGGGGTGATATTGCCACCCGTCTGTCCCCGCGATATCCGGCAACCGGCCCAAGGAGACTCCCCCCGGGCCGTCAGTGCCGTTTGCCCCGCCGCCTGGACCGGCCGGCCGCCGCCCCCGGGCCCGATGCCCAGACGGCCAGGGGTGCCCCGCTGCCTCGCACCGTCCGGACGAGCGACCGTGCCGGCCGGTACAGCACAGCGACCGCCACGGCGGCCACCACCGCACCCAGCAGCAGGCCGACCGCCACGTCATGCGGATAGTGCACCCCGACGAAGACCCGCGAGAAGGCCATCAGCAGCGCCAGCGGCACGGTGAGCCAGGCCAGCCGGGGCCGGGCGATCGCCAGGGCGACGGCTGCCGCGCCGGCGATCGCGGAGTGGTTGCTGGGGAACGACCAGTCGCCCGTCGGCGGACACGGCACCAGCGAGGCCGCCGCCCCGACGACCGCCCGGCACGGGCGTTCCTCGTCCACCATCGACTTGAGCACCTCGCTGCACACATAGGAGAAGGCCGTCGCAATGGGTGCGAGTACCGCCAGCGCCAGGGCGCCGTCGTCCGCCCGTCGGGCACGCCACCACCCGGTGATGAACAGGACGCCGAAGACCAGGAGTCCGAGCTCCGTCCATATCTCGGCCAGGTGTTGCACCCATGACGGCATGTCATGTGCGAAGTCGGTGATGTCCCGGTAGAGCGGGGCAGTAGATGAACTATCCATGTGACAGAGGGTAGTCAACAAAACCGGGTGGTCACCCGGGGCGATCCCCGGCGCCCAACTCGGTGGAAGTACGGGGCTGGAGCAGGCCGTCCCGAGATGATGATCCGCAAAACTTCAGGGCCGGGCGGCGGGTGGGGCGGGAGTCGGCGCCGATCTCTCGTACAGTTTGCGCCGTGGGATCTTTGCGTAATCCGATCGGGCCGCTTCCCTCCACCATCTACTGGCGACGGAGGGCCGTAGCGGCGACGCTGGTTGCGCTGCTCGCGTTGCTGATCGTGTGGGCCGTCACCTCCGGTGGGGACAAGAAGAACACGGACGACTCCCGGCCCGGCGGAAAGGGCCCCGCGCACGCGATCACTCCCGGCGCCTCCCCGTCGGGTCCGGCCATCAGCCAACAGCCCGGCGGACGCGACGAGTCGGGCGACTCGGGCAGCGGCGGCGGAGACGACAGCGGTACGGGCGCGGGCTCCGACGGCGGCGCGAGCGACGGCGGTAACGGTGCCGACGGCACGGACGCCGGCAGCGGATCGGACACCGGAGCCGGTGGCGCGAGCGCAAGCGGCGCGACGATCGGACAGCAGGTCCCGGCAGGCTCCTCGCTCCCCGACTGCGCCGCCGGCGCACTGCAGTTGAGCCTGAGCACCGAACTCAGCTACAGCCCCGGCGAGAAGCCGAAGTTCCGGTTGATCGCCAAGAACACCTCGTCCACCACCTGCAAGGCCGACTTCGGGCCGAAGAGCGCGGTGCTCACCGTCACCGAGGCCGGTGGCGACGACAGCCAGGTGTGGTCCTCCAAGGACTGCCCGCGCGACGCGGGCAGCCTGCTGCTGAAAGTCCCGGCGGGCTCGACCGTCTTCCACACCGTGGAGTGGGACCGCAAGAAGAGCGTCCCGCAGTGCACGACGCCGCCCGCGGCAACCGCGGGGCCCGGTACGTACCTGGTCGAGGCGAAGGCGCCGGGCGAGCCGGTGCAGCGCGCCTCGTTCGTACTCGCGAAGGACTGAGGACAGGGCCGGGGAAAGGGCAGGGAACCCGTGGGGCCGGGCTCGGAAAAATACTTCGGGGCCCGGTCTCCCGGGCCCCGACACCGCCTGCTGCGCGTACCGCTACACGTACCGCTCGAGAATCGACGACTCGGCCAGTCGCGACAGCCCCTCGCGCACGCTCCTCGCCCGTGCCTCGCCGACCCCGTCCACCGTCTGGAGGTCGTCCACGCTGGCGGCAAGGAGCTTCTGCAGACCGCCGAAGTGCTCCACCAGCCGGTCGATGATCGCCCCGGGCAGCCGCGGCACCTTCGCCAGCAGCCGGAAGCCGCGCGGCGAGACCGCCGAATCCAGCGTCTCCGGCGATCCGCTGTACCCCAGTGCCCTTGCCACGACGGGGAGTTCGAGCAGTTCGGTGTGGGAGAGCGCGTCGAGTTCGGTCAGTGCTTCGGCGACCGTACGGGACCGCTTCGCGGTCGGCTCCGGCACATAGTCGCGCACGACCAGCTCACGCTCCGGCTCGACGCCGGCGATCAACTCGTCCAGCTGGAGCGAGAGGAGTCGGCCGTCGGTGCCCAGCTCCACCACGTACTCCGCGATCTCGGTCGCGATCCGGCGGACCATCTCCAGCCGCTGTGCGACGGCCGTCACATCCCGGACCGTCACCAGGTCCTCGATCTCCAGCGCCGAGAGGGTGCCCGCGACCTCGTCGAGCCGGAGCTTGTACCGCTCCAGGGTGGCGAGTGCCTGGTTGGCGCGGGAGAGGATCGCGGCGGACTCCTCCAGGACCCGGCGCTCCCCGTCCACGTACAGCGCGATGAGGTGCATCGACTGCGAGACCGAGACGACCGGGAAGTTGCACTGCTTGGAGACCCGGTCCGCCGTGCGGTGGCGGGTGCCGGTCTCCTCGGTGGGGATGGAGGCGTCCGGGACCAGCTGCACACCGGCCCGCAGGATCTTGGTCATGTCCTTGTCGAGGATCAGCGCCCCGTCGAGCTTGGCCAGCTCGCGCAGACGCGTCGCGGTGAACTCCACGTCCAGCACGAATCCGCCGGTGCACATCGACTCGACGGTTCTGTCCATGCCCAGGACGATCAGCCCGCCGGTGTTGCCACGGAGGATGCGCTCCAGGCCGTCCCGCAGGGCCATTCCGGGCGCGACGGCGGTCAACGAGGCGCGCATCAGCGCCTCGTTACCGGTGCCTTGGCCGGACTTTCCGGGCGATGCTGCCCGGTCGCTGGCTGCCACTGCACTCCTCCGGTCACAGGTTTGCGGTGCCCTTACGTCCCTCGTACCGTTCGTACGGACGGGCGAGACCAGGGCAAAGTCTACCGGCGCGCGTTCTCCTCCTGCGGGGCCTGTGCGCGAGACCGGCGCGGGAGCACTCTCAGTGCATCACCCATGTTGGCGACTTCTGTGACCTTCATACCGGCCGGGACCTTCCCCGGGTCGGTCGGAACCAGCGCGTGCGTGAAGCCCAGACGGTACGCCTCGGCCAGCCTGCGCTGGACTCCCGTAACCCTTCTGACCTCGCCCGCGAGGCCTACTTCGCCGATCGCCACCAGGTTCTTGGGGAGTGGTGTGTCACTCGCGGCACTGGCCAGCGCCAGCGCGACCGCGAGGTCCGCGGCGGGCTCGGAGAGCTTCACACCGCCGACCGTCGCGCTGTAGATGTCCCGCTTGCCGAGCGAGCTGATCCGGCCGCGCTGCTCCAGAACGGCCAGCATCATCGACACCCGGGACGTCTCCAGACCCGAGGTGGTGCGCCGGGGCGAAGGGATCTGGGAATCGACCGTCAGCGCCTGCACCTCGGCGACGAGCGGCCGCTTGCCCTCCAGAGTGACGGTCAGGCAGGTGCCGGGCACGGGTTCGTCGCGGCGGGTGAGGAACAGCCCGGACGGGTCGGCGAGGCCGGTGATGCCCTCGTCGTGCAGCTCGAAGCAGCCGACCTCGTCGGTCGCGCCGTACCTGTTCTTGACGCCCCGTACGAGCCGCAGGCGGGCATGGCGGTCGCCCTCGAAGGACAGCACCACATCGACGAGATGCTCCAGCAGCCGCGGCCCGGCGATCGCCCCGTCCTTGGTGACATGGCCGACCAGCAGCGTGGACATACCGCGTTCCTTGGAGGCCCGGATGAGGGCGCCGGCGACCTCCCGGACCTGTGCCATGCCGCCGGGCGCCCCGTCGATCTCGGGCGAGGCGACCGTCTGCACGGAGTCGAGGATGAGAAGCGACGGCTTGACGGCGTCCAGATGGCCGAGGACCGCGGACAGGTCGGTCTCGGCGGCGAGATACAGATGGTCGTTGATCGCCCGGATCCGGTCGGCGCGCAGGCGGACCTGGCTCGCGGACTCCTCGGCGGTGACATAGAGCGTGCGGTGGTCGTCGCTCGCCGCCTTCGCGGCCACGTCCAGCAGCAGCGTCGACTTCCCGACGCCCGGCTCGCCCGCGAGCAGCACGACGGCGCCCGGCACGAGACCGCCGCCGAGCACGCGGTCCAGCTCGCCGACGCCGGTCGACCGGGCGGTGGCCTGCCGGCTGTCGACCTGGCCGATGGGGAGCGCGGCGGTGCTGACCCGGCCGGCCGCGGTGGTGCGTACGGCGGGGGCGCCGCCGAACTCCTCGACCGTCCCCCACGCCTGGCATTCGGGGCAGCGGCCGAGCCATTTGGCGGTCGTCCAGCCGCATTCGGTGCAGCGGTAGGACGGCCGGTCCTTCGCGGATTTCGTACGGGCAGCCATGGCGCAACCGTATAGGTGAGGTCCGACAATGCCGCCGGGCGCGGTCCGCCGACGCCGCCCGGCGCGGGCGCGCGCCCGCCAGTGACCCCCGGGTCGGCCCGGCGGTCCGGCGAAATCAGGGATTCCGTCCCCTGGAGCAGGGATCCCTGTCCTCTTTTGAGCGATACGTTCACCCGGAAGGATTAAATGTGCCGAAGGGGCGCTAAAGGCATGCTCTGTGCTGCCTACGGTCGCCAGGTGACGAGCAGCAGGCTGGAGCCCCCCACGCACACCACCGGCGCACACCGGGCGCGGCGCCGTGCGCCCAGCTCCTCGGCGCAGCCTTCGCCGCAGCGACCGCCTGCACGTTACGAGCCGCATCTCGATGGCCTGTTCACCTACTGCCTTTCCGTGCTCTGCGACCACGATGCCGCCACCGAGGCGCTCGGCGGTGTGCTCGCGATCGCGGAACGGCAGGACGGCCGGTGCCCGGCGGGTGAGGAGGAACGTAAATCCTGGCTGTATGCGCTGGCCAGATGGACGTGTCTGCGCAAGCTCGCCGAGCAGAGACAGGGCCGTCAGGCGCACCGCCACAATGCCGGGAAGCTGTCGGGAAGACGGTCGGCCGAGCAGGAGACGAAGCGCGAGGCGAAGCGGGCGGGGGGAGGGCTTCCGGGAAAGCAGCCGGGCGGGACGGCCACCCAGGGGGCGCGCGCGGGCCGCCGTATGTCCCTGGCCGTCGCCGCGAAGGCCACTGAGGCCGCCCCGTTCACGCCGGGCGGCGCCCCGGCGGGCAACGCCCCCGAATCCGAAGCCGCCGCCGAGGCGCACCGCCGTGAACTCGCTCAGCTGGCCTGGCCGGAGGCCGCAGGCACCACCCCCGAACAGCGCGAAGCGCTCGAACTCGCCGTGCGCCACCGCCTCGCCCCGCGCGCGGTCGCCTCCGTCCTGGGCCTCGAACCGGCGACCGCCCGCGAGCTCCTGGCCGCCGCGGCCTGCGAGGTGGAACGCACGCGTGCAGCCCTCGCCGTCGTCGAGAGCGGCAACTGCCCCACCGTCGCCCGGCTCACCGGCGACCACCGTGTCCTGCTCTCCGCGACCCTGCGCCGCGAACTCGTCCGCCATGTCGACGACTGCCCCCGCTGCCGCCGGGCCGCCGAGCGGGCCGGCGCCGAGGGCCCCTGGCCGGGCGCGACCGTCACCCCGGCCGCCGCGCTGACGGTCGTGGAGGCGCCACGGCCCTCCGCATACGTCGCGATGGTCCACGCCCAGCGGAACCGGTCCGCCGGCCCGCGTTTCGACCGGGCGGGCTTCCCCATGGACCCGAAGGACCAAGCCGCCCGCCGGGACCGGCTGCGGGCCAGGGTCGTGACGACGACGGTGGTGGCGACGGTCGTCGCCGCCCCGGTGATCGCGCTGTGGACGGCCTACCGCGGCGCGCCGCAGACCGGCGAGGGCCACGACGGCTCCTCGGTCACCGCGACCGAGACGGACGTCCGCCACGACCTCGACGGCACCCCGGACGGCCACTACGAGAACGCGGGCAATGCCCGTCCCCAGCCCGGTGCCCGCTTCGAGGACGGCCGCACCCCGGACGTCTCGGCCGAGGTGATCAGCTCGGGTCCGGTGCGGGGCGGCGTCGGCGGGCTCATCGTCGAGGCCCGCTCGTCCGGCGGCACGACGCTCATTCGCCTGACCGCCTCGGGCGGCGCACCCGTCGCCTGGTCGGCCCGCGCGGCTGCGTCCTGGCTGCGCCTCAGCAGTTCCTCGGGCACGCTCGCCGCAGGCGCGAGCATCACGATCCGCGTCCTTGTGGACCACCTGCGGCAACCCACCGTTCCCTGGAGCGCACGCATCGCCCTCGCCCCTTCCGGTTCGGTCGTGGCGATACGGGGATCCGGGGCGACGGCACCGTCACCCGGCGGCCCCGGCCACCCGGGTACGGCCGACCCCTCCACCCCTTCGGGCCCGTCCGTACCGTCGGATCCGCCCGCGTCCTCGCCGGATCCCACACAGCCGACCCACCCGACGGACCCCACGCCGTCACCGTCGAACCCGTCCCCGACCGATCCGACGCCGTCCCCGAACCCGTCCGACTCCACGACGCCGACCGAGCCGGGTACGGGCACCACCGCACGGACGGGCTGAAACAGTCCGCCCGGGGCTGCGGCAGACCGCGCGACGTGACCGGCCGAGCCACCGGAAGGCACCTCAGCCGTCACGCCGTCACGCCGTCACGCCGGATCGACCGGATCCGCCGGGTGCGGCGCCATCGGCAGCAGCGAGGACAGGCGCTCCTCGCACAGCTCGACCAGCCGGTCGTACCCCTTCTTGCCCATCAGCTCGATGAGTTCCGGGCGGTACGACACGTACACCGGCTCCCCGGCCCCGTGCGCCGAGGTCGCCGATGTGCACCACCAGTGCAGATCGTGGCCGCCCGGACCCCAGCCCCTGCGGTCGTACTCGCCGATCGAGACCTGGAGCACACGCGTGTCGTCGGGCCGGTCGATCCAGTCGTACGTACGCCGGATCGGCAGCTGCCAGCAGACGTCCGGCTTGGTCTCCAGGGGCTCCTTGCCCTCCCGCAGCGCCAGGATGTGCAGCGAGCAGCCCGCGCCGGCCGCGAACCCGGGACGGTTCTGGAAGATGCACGAACCCTTCCAGCGCCGCGTCTGGCGCTCCCCGTCGTCGTCGACCTCGACCCAGCCCGTCTCCGTGCCGACATCGTGGAACTGCCACAGATCAGGGGTCAGCCGTGCGACATGGCTCGCCACCCGCTTCTCGTCGTCCTCGTCCGAGAAGTGCGCGCCGAGCGTGCAGCATCCGTCGTCCGCGCGCCCCGCCTGGATGCCCTGGCAGCCACTGCCGAAGATGCAGGTCCACCTGGACGTCAACCAGGTCAGGTCGCAGCGGAAGATCTGTTCGTCGTCCGCGGGGTCCGGGAACTCGACCCAGGCGCGTGCGAAATCGATCCCCGCCTCGTCTTCGGACCGGTTCGGCCCGTTCGCTTCCTGCTGCTGCATCTCCTGCTTCGTTTTCTGCTTCTTCGTGATTTTGCCCGGCTTCGCCTTTTTCGTCTTTGGCACGCGCCAAGAGTAAGTCCGCGGCCCCGGTAGCGTTCCTGGTATGAGACTCGGAGTCCTCGACGTGGGTTCGAACACGGTGCATCTGTTGGTGGTGGACGCGCACCCCGGCGCCCGCCCGCTGCCCGCGCACTCGCACAAGGCGGAGCTGCGCCTGGCCGAACTTCTCGACGGGGACGGCGCGATCGGCCCCGACGGTGTGGACCGGCTCGTGGCGACGATCACCGACGCGCTCCAGGCCGCCGAGGACAAGGGGTGCGAGGACGTTCTACCGTTCGCCACATCCGCGGTACGGGAGGCGAGCAACGCCGACCAGGTGATGGCCCGGGTGCGGGACGAGACGGGCATCGACCTCGCCGTCCTCAGCGGTGCGGAGGAGGCCCGGCTCACCTTCCTCGCCGCGCGCCGCTGGTTCGGCTGGTCGGCGGGGCGGCTGCTGGTCCTGGACATCGGGGGCGGCTCGCTGGAGATCGCGTACGGCATGGACGAGGAGCCGGACGCCGCGGTGTCGCTGCCGCTAGGGGCCGGCCGGCTCACCGCCGGGTGGCTGCCGGGCGATCCGCCGGACCCGGCGCAGGTGAAGGCGCTGCGCCGCCATGTGCGGGCCAGGATCGCCCGGAGCGTCGGGGAATTCACCCGCCTCGGGCGCCCGGATCATGTCGTCGGCACCTCCAAGACCTTCAAGCAGCTCGCCAGGATCGCGGGCGCCGCACGCTCCACCGACGGCCTCTACGTACAGCGCGCCCTCACCCGCAAGGCGCTGGAGGAGTGGGTGCCGAAGCTGGCCGCGATGACGGTCGAGCAGCGCGGCACCCTGCCCGGGGTCTCCGAGGGCCGGGCCGCGCAGCTGCTGGCCGGGGCGCTGGTGGCGGAGGGTGCCATGGATCTGTTCGGGGTCGAAGAGCTGGAGATCTGCCCCTGGGCGCTGCGCGAGGGCGTCATCCTGCGCCGTCTGGACCACATGCCGACGGAGCCGACGGAGTAGGCCGCGCCGAGCTGAGCGCCGCCGGGGTGGCCGGAAGCCCGCCATGGCCCTTCTCACTTTCCGCCCGGGTCTCTCGGCGCGGCGTCACACTGCCCGTAGGCTGTCCCAGTGGCAGAACCAGTGGTGCGCATCCCGGATGCGAAGGTCGCCCTGTCGACGGCTTCCGTCTACCCGGAGTCGACGGCGACGGCCTTCGAGATCGCCGCGCGTCTTGGTTACGACGGTGTCGAGATCATGGTGTGGACCGACCCCGTCAGCCAGGACGTCGAGGCGTTGCGGCGGCTCTCGGACTACCACCAGGTGCCGATCCTGGCCGTCCACGCGCCCTGCCTGCTGATCACGCAGCGCGTCTGGTCCACCGATCCGTGGGTGAAGCTCCAGCGTGCCCGTGCCGCCGCTGAGAAGCTCGGGGCGACGACCGTCGTCGTCCACCCGCCGTTCCGTTGGCAGCGCAACTACGCGCGTGACTTCGTCACCGGGATCTGGCGCATGGCGGACGAGACGGATGTGCGGTTCGCCGTCGAGAACATGTACCCCTGGCGCTACCGGGACCGCGAGATGCTGGCGTACGCCCCCGACTGGGACGTCACCAACGACGACTACCGCCACTTCACCGTGGACCTGTCGCACACCGCGACGGCCCGCACGGACGGCATGGCGATGGTCGACCGGATGGGCGACCGGCTCGCCCACATCCATCTCGCCGACGGCAAGGGTTCCAACAAGGACGAGCACCTGGTGCCCGGCCGCGGCGACCAGCCCTGCGCCGAACTCCTGGAACACCTGGCCCGTACCGGCTTCGACGGCCATGTCGTCATCGAGGTCAACACCCGCCGCGCCATGTCCACCGCCGAACGCGAGGGCGACCTGGCGGAGGCGCTGGCCTTCACCCGGCTCCACCTGGCGTCGTCCTCGGCCGAGGCGCCGCGCCCATGACCGGTGGCCACACCGATCCCACCGATCCCGCCGGTCCCGCCCCCAAACGCCGCGGCCGCCCGTCCCGTACGGCCGGGACCACCGGCCCCGACGCCCGCACCCGCATCCTGGAGGCGGCCCGCACCGAGTTCGCGGAGCGCGGCTACGACAAGACGTCGATCCGGGGCATCGCCAAGGCGGCAGGCGTCGATTCCGCCCTCGTGCACCACTACTTCGGTACGAAGGACGAGGTCTTCGCGGCCGCCATCGAGCTCTCCTTCGAGCCGGCCCTGGTGATCCCGGCCATCCTCGGCGGCGGCACGGACGGCTTGGGGGAGCGGCTGGCCCGCTACTTCATCGCCGTATGGGAGAACCCGGCGTCCAGGGCACCCCTGCTGGCGATCATGCGGTCCGCACTCACGCACGAGGCGGCGGCGAAGATTCTCCGCGGCTTCGTCCTGCGCCGCCTCCTGGAACGCATCGCGGAGGCACTGGACGTACCGGACGCGACGTTCCGCGCGGAACTGGCTGCCTCGCACATGCTCGGGATCGCGATGCTGCGCTATGTCATCCGCGCGCAGCCACTTGCTTCGGCGCCCCCGGAGAAGATCATCGAGATGGTGGCACCGACACTGCAGCGCTACCTGACGGAACCCTGACACTTCAGCCTCGTCGGCCACCCCCCAGCGACATCCAGCCCCTTCGGCGCTTGAGGAGCGGGGTCCGGGGCGGAGCCCCGGTTCCGGGAAGGGGACCAGCCCCGCGCCGCGTCCCACTCGCCGTGCACCCCCACCGCACCCTCGATCTCCCCGGCCCACCCACCGAGAACCCATCCCGCATACCGGACACCGTGTCCAGATCTTGGAGCCGGAGGCGTAGGCTCGGAAGCAGTCTTTTCTGTCGAAGGAGCGAGAGACGATGCCGCAGCTGAGGTCCCGCACTGTCACCCACGGCCGCAACATGGCGGGCGCCCGCGCCCTTATGCGGGCCTCGGGCGTAGCGAGCGAGGACATCGGCAAGCCGATCATCGCTGTCGCCAACTCCTTCACCGAGTTCGTCCCCGGCCACACCCACCTCGCCCCGGTGGGCAGGATCGTCTCCGACGCCATCAGGGCCGCAGGCGCCGTCCCCCGCGAGTTCAACACCATCGCCGTCGACGACGGCATCGCGATGGGCCACGCCGGGATGCTCTACTCGCTCCCCTCCCGCGACCTGATCGCCGACTCCGTCGAGTACATGGTCGAGGCGCACTGCGCGGACGCGCTGATCTGCATCTCCAACTGCGACAAGATCACGCCCGGCATGCTGATGGCCGCGATGCGCATGAACATCCCGACGGTCTTCGTCTCCGGCGGCCCGATGGAGGCCGGCCAGGCCACCCTCGTCGACGGCACGGTCCGCAAGCTCGATCTGATCAACGCGATCAGCGACGCCGTCAACGAGAACGTCTCGGACGAGGACATCCTCCGTATCGAGGAGAACGCCTGTCCCACCTGCGGCAGCTGTTCCGGCATGTTCACCGCCAACTCGATGAACTGCCTGACCGAGGTCCTCGGTCTCTCCCTCCCCGGCAATGGCTCCGTCCTCGCCACACACACCGCCCGCAAGGCGCTGTACGAGGACGCCGGCCGCACGGTGGTGGAGATCACCAAGCGCTACTACGAGCAGGACGATGCGACGGTCCTGCCGCGCTCCATCGGCACCCGCGCCGCGTTCGACAACGCGATGGCGCTGGACATCGCCATGGGCGGCTCCACCAACACGATCCTGCACCTGCTCGCCGCGGCGCAGGAGGCCGAGCTCGCCTACGACCTCGAAGACATCAACGAGGTCTCGCGCCGCGTCCCCTGCCTGTCGAAGGTTGCGCCCAACGTGGCCCCCGGCGGCACCTACTACATGGAGGACGTCCACCGGGCGGGCGGCGTCCCGGCCATCCTCGGTGAGCTCTACCGCGGCGGTCTGCTCAACGAGGACGTGCACTCGGTGCACTCCGCCACCCTCGGCGAGTGGCTGAAGAACTGGGACGTCCGGGGCGGCTCGCCGTCCCCCGAGGCCGTCGAGCTGTGGCACGCGGCCCCCGGATGCGTGCGTTCCGCGACGGCCTTCTCGCAGTCCGAGCGCTGGGACACCCTCGACCTGGACGCGGCGGGCGGCTGCATCCGCGACCTGGAGCACGCGTACTCCAAGGACGGCGGCCTCGCGGTCCTCAAGGGGAATCTCGCCGAGGACGGCTGCGTCGTGAAGACGGCGGGCGTCGACGAGTCGATCTGGACCTTCGAGGGCCCGGCGGTCGTCTGCGAGTCGCAGGACGAGGCCGTCGACAAGATCCTCCGCAAGGAGATCAAGGAGGGCGACGTCGTCGTCATCCGTTACGAGGGTCCGCGCGGCGGTCCCGGCATGCAGGAGATGCTCTACCCCACCTCCTTCCTGAAGGGCCGCGGCCTCGGCAAGAGCTGTGCGCTCGTCACCGACGGTCGCTTCTCCGGGGGCACGTCGGGCCTGTCGATCGGCCACGCATCGCCGGAGGCGGCGTCGGGCGGCACGATCGCGCTGGTCGAGGACGGCGACCGGATCAGGATCGACATCCCGAACCGCTCGATCGAGCTCCTCGTTCCCGAGGCCGAGCTGACCACCCGCCGTGAGGCGCTGAACGGCGTGTACGCGCCGAAGAACCGCGAGCGCAAGGTCTCGGCGGCGCTGCGCGCGTACGCGGCGATGGCGACGAGCGCGGACCGGGGTGCGGTGCGGGACGTGTCCGGGCTCGGCTGAACCAAGGCTGACCGAGGCAGTCACGAACGCTGCCGCAGGACCCCGCTCTCACCAGTGAGCGGGGTCCTGCCCGTCGACGGCGAACACGGACCCGTCGGGCGCGGTACCGAAGACGGTCCGGCCGGCGGCGACAGGGGCGGGCAGCGCCGATGCGTACGTGAGTTTCCCGTCCCGGAGCCGGGGGCTCGTCTGGCCCAGCAGCGTTCCGCGCTCGGTGTCCACGGCGAGCAGCCGCCCGTCCGCTGCCGAGAAGTACAGCCGGTTCCCGGTGGCGAGAACGGGCGCCGACGTCCGCCCGGCAGCGGTCTCCAGCTGCCAGCGAACAGCCCCGTTGCCTACCGGGCGCGTGTCGACGGCGACCAGGGTCCCGCCGTGCGCCAGCAGATACGCGGTGTCCCCGCCCACCACGACCTCCGGTTCGTTCATCCGGAACGGCAGTGCCAGCCGTGCGACGCGCTTGCTTTCCGGGTCGTAGTGGACGAGCCCGACGGTCTGGGCGTCCCCGTTCATGGACGTCAGGACGAGCGCACCGTCCGAGGTCCCCACCGGGGTGAGCATTCCGTCCAGCCGCCGCCGCCACGCCGCGTGCCCCGTTGCCGCATCGACGGCCGTGACCAGCGTGGTGGACCCGTAGGCCGAGTGCTCGAATGCGTAGGCCAGCCCCGATCCTCCGTCGTACAGCGCGTAGTCCGGACGCCGGTGCCCGGTGAGCGGATGCCGCCAGAGGGACACGCCGGTCGCAGAGTCGAGCGCTTCGGTCGTGCCGTCCTCACTGACCAGCAGCAGCGTGTCACCCGCGGCGAAGGGGGCGCCGAGGTACGGGGAGAGATCCGCGTCCCAGACCTGTTCGCCCTTGGCGGCGTCGTACGCCCGGAGCTTCCCGCCCGGCACCGCCGTATGCACCAGACCGCCGGAGACCGCCACCACGCCGACCGACGGGGTGTCCCCGGCGGGGCCGTGACGGGACCACAGCACCCGGCCGTCCGCGGGGTCCAACCGGGCGGCGCCGATACCGCCCGCCGCGCAGTACAGCGCCGCGGGCGGGCCGGACGCCTCCTCGCCGGCACCGACCGCAGAGGAACAGACCGGCGTGGACCTGCCCGAGGTCGGCAGCGGCGTCCGCCACGGCGCGAACGCCGCCGAGCCCTTCGCGCCGCCTGACTCACCCGACTCACCGGAGCCTTCCGACTCACCCGAGCCACCTGAGTCGCCCACCACCCCGGCAGCCCACACCCCACCGGCACCCATGACGAGCAGCGCCGCAGCGGCTGCCAGCCACCGCCGCTTGCCGCCACCGCTCGTGGTCGCCTTCCTGCCCCGCGCCGCCGCGCCTACATGCGTGTCCGCATCCGCACCCGCCCCCGCCGCGATCTCCGGCCCCGACACCGCCGGAGCTTCGACAGCACCCGGCCGCCGCTGCGACGGTATGAACGCGGCGGCGTCGTACGAAGGAGGGCGCAGCGCCACCATGATGTCGTCCGGAGTGGGCCGCTCCGCAGGGTCCTTCGCCAGGCACTGGCCGATCAGCGGCGCCAGATCGGTCGGCACCCCCGTCAGATCGGCCTCGTCGTGCACCACCTGGTAGGCCACGATGTACGGGCTGTCGGAGTCGAAGGGCCCCCGGCCGGTCGCCGCATGGACGAGCACGGCCCCCAGGGCGAACACGTCCGCGGCGGGCCCGACTTCACGCGGCCGCTGGAACTGCTCGGGCGCCATGTACGGCGGCGAGCCGATCAGCTTGCCCGTCTCGGTGCGCAGATCGCTGTCGTACGGCCGGGAGATCCCGAAGTCGATGACCTTGGGCCCGGAGTCGGAGAGCAGCACGTTGCTCGGCTTGAGGTCGCGGTGGATCACCCCGGCCCGATGGATGTCGCGCAGCGCCTCGGCAAGTCCCGCCGTGAGTCTGCGCAGTTCGGCGGGGGCCATCGGCCCGTTCCGCTTCACCTGGTCGGAGAGTGTGGGGCCGGGCACGTACAGAGTGGCCATCCAGGGCCGCGCGGCGTCCGGATCGGCATCGACGACCGGTGCCGTGAAGGCCCCGCTGACCCGCCTCGCCGCCCCGACCTCCTGCCGGAAGCGTGCCCTGAACTCAGGGTCTGCCGAATAGTGCCGGTGCACCACCTTGACGGCGAGCTGCAGCCCCGAGGCGGAGCGCGCCAGGTGCACGACGCCCATGCCGCCCGCGCCGAGACATGCCTCAAGGCGGTAATGACCGGCGTACTCCGGATGCTCCGCTTCCGGATTGGCCCCGGTACCTCGCAGCGGCGGCATCGCCCACCCCCGTGTGTTCGTCCGCAAGCGCGACGCACGGAGCCTAGTCGATGGTGCGTGCGAAACAGGCGGGGCTTGTAGCCTGCGCGTCGTACACACCGTCTCTCAACGGGGGAGGGCCTCACGGCCATGGCAGAGCACACCGACATCACCACCGGCACCACCGACGCGGCCGAGGACGTGGCCGCGCTCGCCGGCACCGACGACGTCACCAGGTACCCCATCGCACCGGGTTACCGGGTCAACGTCCGCACGGGACCGGGCACCCAGTACGGCATCGTCAGGACGCTTCCGTACGGAATGAAGGTTCCGGTCTACTGCCAGAAGCCGGGGGAGCGGGTCACCGGCCCGTACGGCACCTCGAACCTCTGGGACAACATCGCCAACGGCCAGTTCGTGGCGGACGCCTACGTCCACACGGGCAGCGACGGCTACATCGCCCCGCGCTGCGACTGACCGGGCCCGCGACGGGACGGCGATCGGGCCCGTGACGGGGACGGCGATCGGGACCGGGACCGCCCGGGGATAATCGACCTCGTGAGCGAGAACAGCGAAGCCCCCGGCCCCGGTACCACGCCCGGCAGCACTGCGCCCGGCTCCACCACGCCCGGCCCGCAGCCCGAGCCCCTGCTCTTCTTCGGTACGACCTGGGTCGACCACGACGGGGGCTACGGGCTGCGACGCGCCGGGGCGGCGGTGGGCTCCCTCGCGGCCGCGGTCGCCGCCTGCTTCGTACTCCGCTTCGCCTTCCAGGGACTGGAGATCGCCGATGTCGGCAATCTCGTCGGCATCCTGGTCGTCCTGATGTTCGCCATATGCAGCGCCATCGCCTTCCGTAAGACGTGGGAAGGCTTCGGCCGCCGCCCGACCGATCCGGCGCGAGAGGCCAATCTGCGCGGCCTCAAGACCATCGGCTTCGTCGGCTCACTGATCGCGTACTTCCTCCGTACGTTCAAGGAGGCACCGGGCGAGCAACTGCGCCGTACGGAGTACGAGACGGCCCTGGCCCGCTACGCGAAGCGCCGCTCGGCCCGCACCGGAAACCCGGCCGCCCGCAAGACCACCAAGGGAAAGCGGCCCAAGCGCAAGTAGGGCGGCCCCACGAGCGCAGAGCCCCGCGAGCGCGGGTCACGTCCCGCGAACACCGGCGCAAGGCCCCCGCGCGGGCCACGATGTCCCCATGCTTCCTTCCGGCTCCGACTCCGGCTCCGACTCCGGCTCCGACTCCGATTTCCGGGCACGCACCTCCTCACCTGCCTCCCCGGCCCCACCCCGCGCCCTCTCCTTCGACCGTGCGGCCGCCCAGTACGCCGCGGCCCGCCCCGGCTACCCGTCAGCCCTCTTCGACACCGTCGAGGAACTGGCCGGCCGCCCCCTGCGTGGCGCCCGCACCATCGACGTCGGCGCGGGCACGGGTATCTCCACCCGACTTCTCCACGACCGGGGCGCGCGGGTCACCGCAGTCGAACCGGGCCCCGGCATGGCGGAAGAACTGCACCGGGCACTCCCGTACGTGCCGATCGTGCGCGGCGACGGCAACCGCCTCCCCATCGCCACCGCGTCGGCCGACCTGATCACGTATGCCCAGTCCTGGCACTGGACCGACCGGAACCGCGCTGCCCCCGAGGCCCTGCGCGTCCTGCGCCCCGGCGGCGCACTCGCCCTCTGGTGGAATGTCTCGGACCACTCCGTCCCCTGGATCGCCGAGCAGGACGCCCGCCTCCGCCGCTTCTTCGGTGCCGACGAGGGCGCCCATGGCTCGCCCGTCCGCTCCCGCGACCTGCCGCCCGAGCTCGGCTTCGTACACCGCACGGTGCCCTGGACCAGACGGGTGTCCCTCGACACCCACCTCGCCAATCTCGGCAGCCACTCCGCCTTCCTCGTCCTCGGTGAGGAACCCGCGCGCCGATTCCTCGCCGAGGAGCGCGACCGGCTGGCGGAGCTCTTCCCGGACGGCACGGTCGAGGAGAGTTACGTGGTCGACCTGAGCGTGGCGATCCGCCCGGGCTCGACCCCGGCCCCGCTGAGGTCGGGCACGTCGGCCCGGTCGTGCTCTTGACGGGCAGACACGGCCAGGATCAAAATTCATCGCATGATGAATTCTCCGGGCGTCGCCATCGAGGCCCGCGGCCTCACCGTGGTACGAGGCAACCGCACCGTCCTCCGCGACCTCGACTTCACCGTCGAACCCGGCAGGATCACCGGCCTCCTGGGCCCCTCCGGCTGCGGCAAATCCACCCTGATGCGTGCCGTCGTGGGCACCCAGGCCAAGGTCACCGGCACCCTCGACGTGCTCGGCAGCCCCGCAGGACACCCCACTCTCCGCCCGCGCATCGGATACGTCACCCAGGCCCCGTCCGTCTACACCGACCTGACCGTCCGGCAGAACCTCGACTACTTCGCGGCGATCCTCCAGCCGGGCCGCCGACACCGGGGCGCCCGCCGCGCCGCCATCGCCCGCGCGATCGCCGAGGTCGACCTGACCAGCCACGCCGACGCGCTGGCCGGCACCCTCTCCGGCGGCCAGCTCACCCGTGTCTCCCTCGCCGTGGCCCTGCTCGGCACCCCCGAACTCCTGGTCCTCGACGAACCGACCGTCGGCCTGGACCCGGTGCTCCGCCGAGACCTGTGGAATCTCTTCCACGCCCTCGCCGCCGACCGCGGCACCACACTCCTCGTCTCCTCCCACGTCATGGACGAGGCCGAGCGCTGCCACCGGCTGCTCCTCATGCGCGAGGGCGAGATCCTCGCCGACGACACCCCCGAGGCGCTGCGCACCGCCGCCCACGTCGCCACCGTCGAAGAGGCGTTCCTCCACCTGGTCGACGTAGCCGCCACCCGTCAGGAGACCGTCCGATGAGCGCCCCGCACCCGCAGCCCCAACCGGCCGCACCACCCCTCAGCCCTGCCCGCACGCTCGCCACCGCCGCCCGCGTCCTGCGCCAGCTGACCCACGACCCCCGCACCGTCGCGCTGCTCCTCCTCATCCCGGTCGTGATGATCACGCTGCTCCGGTACGTGTTCGACGGCAGCCCCCGCACCTTCGACGCCATCGGCGCCTCGCTCCTCGGCATCTTCCCGCTGATCACGATGTTCCTGGTGACCTCGATCGCCACCCTGCGCGAACGCACCTCCGGCACCCTCGAACGCCTCCTCGCCATGCCGCTCGGCAAGGGCGACCTGATCGGCGGCTACGCCCTGGCCTTCGGTGCCGTCGCGATCGTCCAGTCCCTCCTGGCCACCGCACTCTCGGTCTGGGCGCTCGGCCTGGACGTCACCGGCTCACCGTGGCTGCTGCTCCTGGTCGCCCTGCTCGATGCCCTGCTCGGCACGGCCCTGGGCCTCTTCGTCTCCGCCTTCGCCGCATCCGAGTTCCAGGCCGTCCAGTTCATGCCGGCCGTGATCTTCCCGCAGCTCCTGCTCTGCGGACTGTTCATCGCACGCGACCGAATGGCGCCCGTCCTCGAAGCCATCTCGAACGTCCTGCCCATGTCGTACGCGGTCGACGGCATGAACGAGGTCCTCCACCACACCGACGTCACCGGCGATTTCATCCGCGACGTCCTGGTCGTCGCGGGCTGCGCCCTGCTCGTTCTCACCCTCGGCGCGGCCACGCTCCGTCGACGTACCGCCTGACCGGCCCCGGTGCGAGGATGACGGACACGAGCACCGAGAACCGTCAGCACGACGCACCGAGAACCGCGAGCACCGCCCGGAGGATGAACCACATGACCCAGACAGTTGCAGTCCTCGGCACCGGCAAAATCGGCGAGGCCCTGCTCAGCGGCATGATCCGGGCAGGCTGGCGCCCGGCGAACCTGCTGGTCACCACCCGCCGCTCCGAGCGTGCCGAGGAACTCCACAGCCGCTACGGCGTCGATTCCGTCACCAACGCCGAGGCCGCCAAGCGTGCCGACATCCTCATTCTCGCGGTCAAGCCCCAGGACATGGGCCGGCTCCTGGACGAGCTCGCCGAACACGTCACCGCAGACCGCCTGGTCATCAGCGCTGCCGCAGGCATCACCACCGCCTTCATCGAGGACCGCCTCACCGCGAGCACCCCGGTCGTACGCGTCATGCCGAACACCCCCGTCCTCGTCGACGAGGGCATGTCCGTCATCTCCGCGGGCAGCCACGCCACCACCGAACACCTCGCCGCCGCCGAGGCGATCTTCGGCGGCGTCGGCAAGACCCTGCGCGTCCCCGAGTCCCAGCAGGACGCAGCCACCGCCCTCTCCGGGTCGGGGCCGGCGTACTTCTACTTCCTCGTCGAGGCGATGACCGACGCGGGCATCCTGCTCGGCCTGCCCCGCGCCCAGGCGCACGACCTGATCGTCCAGGCCGCCATCGGTGCCGCCGTGATGCTCCGCGACAGCGGCGAACACCCGGTCAAGCTCCGCGAGGCCGTCACCAGCCCGGCCGGCACCACCATCAGCGCCATCCGCGAGCTGGAGAACCACGGCGTACGAGCTGCCCTCATCGCCGCCCTCGAAGCAGCCCGCGACCGCAGCCGCGAACTCGCCTCCGGCAACGGCTGACGGCTACCCGGCCGCCTCGATCAGCTCCACACTGCGCACCACCTTCGCGAACCCACCGCCGTGCAACGACACGGCGGTGGCCCGCGCCAGCTCATCCGCGCCCAGCGTCCACCCCCACGGCCCGATCCCGTCGAAGGTGTACGTCGCATCCAGCGCGAAGAACACCTCGTACCCGAGGTTCCCGCCCATCCGTGCCGTCGTCTCCGCGCACATATTGGTCTGGATCCCGGCCACCGCGATCTGCCGCACCCCGTCCCGGTCCAGCCACGCTCCCAGATCGGGCGTTCCGTAGAAGGCGGAGTTCACGCTCTTCGTCACCAGCAGCTCGGGCCCACCGCCCTTCCCCCGCCGCTCCTCCACGTACCCCTTGAAGTCGTTCCCCGGCTGCCCCACCCGCAACGGCGAATCCGGCTTGGGCGAGTCATGCCGTACGAACACCACGGGCCGTCCACTCGCCTGCCAGGCATCGATCAGCCTCGCAATGTTCCGATCGGCCCCGGGATTGTTCCGCGGCCCCCAGTACGCCTCCTCCTCAAAACCTTCCTGTACGTCCACCACGACCAGCGCTGCGTTCTCTGCGATCTCCATGCGAACGATGCTGCCGCGCCGCACCCCTATGGCCCAGAGGTCAAAAAGCCATCGATCGATGCTTTACTGCCACCATGCCCACGACCGGCCGCCCACCCGCCCGCATCGCGCTCGTCTCCTTCCCCGGCATCCGCGCGTTCGACGTCTCCGTCATCACGGAGGTCTGGGGAGTGGATCGCACCGACCGCGGCGTCCCGCCCTTCGAACTGCGCCGCGCCGCCGCAGACCCGGCCCCCATCCCCCTGCGCGGCGGCCTCTCCCTCACCCCCGACCGCACCCTTGCCTGGCTCACCCGTGCCGACCTGATCGTCGTCCCAGGCCTCGACGACCACCTGACACCGGCCCCCGAACCGGTCCTCGAAGCGCTGCGCCGTGCCCATGCCCGAGCCACCCCCATCGCGGCCCTCTGCGGCGGAGCCTTCACCCTCGCCCAGGCCGGCCTCCTCGACGGCCGCCAGGCAGTCACCCACTGGAACCTCACCGACCTCCTGCGAACCCACCACCCCCACGTGACGGTCGTCCAGGACGCCCTGTTCCTCCACGACGACAACATCTGGACGTCAGCGGGCACCGCGGCCGGCATCGACCTCTGCCTCCATCTCGTACGTACGGCCCACGGCGCGGAGGCGGCCGCGACGATCGCCCGCTCGATGGTCACGGCCCCCTTCCGCACCGGCACTCAGGCCCAGTTCATCGAGCAGCCGACGCCCCACACCGACCGCGACGCCGACACCCTCGCCTCGGTACGGGCCTTCGCCCTGACCCGTCTGGCCGAACCCCACACGGTCGCCGGCCTCGCCGCGCACGCCGGAATGTCCCCCCGCTCCTTCGCCCGCCACTTCCAGGCCACCACCGGCACGACCCCGCTCCGGTGGCTTATCACCCAACGCGTTGCCGCAGCCCAGAAGCTCCTGGAACAGACGGACCTGCCCCTCCCCGAGGTCGCCCGCCGCGCCGGCTTCGGCAGCGAGGTCACCATGCGCCAGCACTTCGCCGCCCACCTCTCCACCAGCCCCCGCGACTACCGCCTGGCCTTCCACCAGAACCCGGGCAGGCCCGAGGTTGACACGACACGCCCACATCCGTAACGTTCTCCGAGTTGTCCGACGTGAGCACCGACTTCGGTCGGTCCCCGGGCAGCCATTCCGCAGTAACCACATCTGGTCAGCGACATCTGTCGTCAGACTTTCTGTGCGCATTTGCGAAATGAAGAATCCGCGTTCGAAGGAGCGCGACCCCGATTAGCGTCGAGGTCCTGGATTCGCTAAAGTCTCACTCGTCGGAACGGCCCAACAGCCGGGAAGACAAACCCCGCTGACTGGGAATCAGGGCCGAAAGGATCTGATAGAGTCGGACTCGCCGGAAAGGGAAACGCGAAAGC
>NZ_BMRN01000010.1 GCF_014648655.1 Streptomyces atratus | reverse complement strand
CCGGTACCAATGGTGCTGATGGTGCGACCGGTCCTGCGGGTCCGACGGGTGCGACGGGTGCTGCCGGTACCAATGGTGCTGATGGTGCGACCGGTCCTGCGGGTCCGACGGGTGCGACGGGTGCTGCCGGTACCAATGGTGCTGATGGTGCCACCGGTGCCACCGGCCCGACGGGCGCCACCGGCCCGGCGGGACCTGTTGGCCCGTCCCAGCAGGCCAACAGCAACGTCACGTCTGTGCCCGCTGGGGGCAGCACCACGGACATCGTGGCCGTGTGCCCCGCCGGAACCGTGCTGACCGGGGGAGGCGCCGTGAGCCAGTTCCAGAACCCGGACATCATCTGGACCGCGAGCTACCCGGACACTGCCACCAACACCTGGCACGTCTCCGCATACAACAACGGCGCCACCGCGCAGACCGTCCAGTCGTACGCGGTCTGCATTCCTGGCAACGTCGGTCCGTGAGGTAACTAGGTCCAAGGGGAACGGACGGGAACCCGCTCAGGGTTCGGGACAGTCCCTGTGATCGCTGCCGCAGCAGATGAAGGGTCTTCTGCTGCGGCAGCTCCATGTCGTTTCCGTCGGGTTCCGCAGCCCCCGAGTTCCCATCCGGTGCCATCGCACCGGCGCACGCCGGCCGCACTTCTCCGAAGCGGTCGGCTCGGGTTCTCGGTGGCTGTCGGGTCTATTGGGGCAGCTGAACTTCCGGCACTCTTGAGTCCGTTCAACCCGGACTGCTGTCCCCGTACCCCCGGTACTCCACTCGGATTCGACTCGGAGGTTGACCGCGCATGCGCTCGATACGCATCGCTCTGCTGGGCCTGGTGGCCCTCGTCGCAGGACTGCTGACCGCGACGCCCGCCGCCGCGGCCCCGAACTTCAAGGCGCCGTTCCCCTGCGGCCAGACCTGGACCTACAGCCATCACTCGGCGGAAGTGAGACAGGCCCTCGACTTCGTCCGCACCGACGGCGGCGCCACGGCCGGCACCCCCGTCCTCGCCTCGTCCGGCGGGACAGCCCACCGCTACTCCCAGCCCAGCGGTGCGGGCAACTACATCGCCATCGACCACGGCGGCGGCTGGCAGACCTACTACTTCCACCTCGCCTCGTACTCCGTCGCCGACGGCGCCTCCGTCTCCCAGAGCCAGCAGATCGGCGTCACCGGCTCCACCGGCAACAGCAGCGGCGCCCATATCCACTACGAGCAGCTGTACAACGGCGTCGGTCAGACCATCGCGATCAACGGCCAGTCACTCGCCCCGTACCCCGGCTCGTACTACAGCAAGTACCTGACCAGTGACAACGGCTGCGGTGGTGGCGGTGGCGGGAAGTACTGGGTCGACACCTTCGCCGATGCCACGGGCTACGCGGCGGCCGGCACGGGCGACGCGCAGGGCGTCCTCAACGCGGGCACGAACTACGTCTACTGCAAGGTGTGGGGCGCCCAGGCCGGCTCCGGCTCCAGCTACAACCACTGGTGGCTGAAGACGGACCTGGACACGGTGTACGCGGGCAAGAACGGGCGCGGCGCATATGTCTCGGCGTACTACCTGTCCCGCTGGGGCAACGACGAGGCGCGGGACAACAACGGGACGGTGATCCCGGACTGCTGACCGGCACGCCCGGCCGATGCCACTCCCGTCCGCCGGTCGAGGACGGGCGGGAATGGCATCCGGCGTCGCGGCCGCATGTGAAGGAGGCGGCTGCTTCCTTCACATGCGTGCCGCTGTCCGATGCCGGAAGCCCCCGTCAGAAGCGGCAGTGTCCGCTACGCCTTGCTGTTGTAGTGCGTGATGTCCCAGTGGCTGCCTTCCCGTGCGTAGACATTGCCGGCGGGGGACTTGTACAGAGCGGCCCCGTCGCTGCGCTTCCCCGCCTTGGCGAACTTGCGGGTGATGTAGTTGTTGACGCACGAGATCTTGGTGGAGATATCCGTCTTGTACCCGTTGCGATGGCTGTAGGTGCCGGAGCTGTGGCCCTTCTCGGTGCCGCCGGTGACGATCACCTTGCAGCCGCTGACCTTCTTGAAGGCGATCGTGCCCTCGATGGTCGCCTTGTTGATCTGGGTGAACGACGTACACGACTTCTTGTTCCAGTCGGAGCAGTTGCCGCTGGACGTCCAGGTGATGCCCGCCTTCTTCAGCTGGGCGGCGGCATCCGCGTGCCGCGCGTACTTCGCCGGTGCGGCCTGTGCGGTGCCCGCCGCCAACAGGACCGAAGCGGTAGCGGCGATCACCATGCGGCCGGACAGAAGTCCCATGCGCTTCAAGACGTGCTCCTTGTCTGTCTTACGAGTTCGAACGCTGCTTGGCGATGCTGCTTCCAAGCGGGGAAAGCCTGCCCAGCCGCGAACGACCTGCGTATCCACCCTTCAGGTGAAAGGGACGCGCCGAAGTGGACGCCGTCCCGCCTGACGCCCGCTCCCGGCAGCCTCATCAGTCCGTTCTCCGCATCAGTGAGATCAGTACGCTCCACTGCGCCGGACGCGGAGAAGGCCGCGGTCCCGTGGCGGGAACCGGGGCGGACCGCTCCGGCGCCCGAGGTGCTCACGGCGCGCCCGGAGGGCTATGTGGAGCGCCTGCTCGACCGGTTCGCCTGATCGGCGGTCATTGACAACGCCCCGACACGGCGTCGATGTCAGGCAGTCGGCGGTCCTTCCGGCGATGCGTCGGTGATCCGAAGGAAAACGACCCTCCGGTTTCGTACGCAAGGTCAAACGCGGCGTGTCCCGGGGTAAAGGGGCGGTCATGCCTGTATAGATATACGCGTCTTCGCGAAGAGGGCAGTTCTTCGCGTCCTGTGTGGCATGAGTGCCATCTTCTGTTCCGCAAGTGAGCGCTGCGCGTGGTGTTTCCGTATGCGTCGCATCATTGAATTGTTGAATCGCCGATCCGCATGCCCTCGATTCGTCCACCGGTGTCTCGGCGGCTCACGGAACCGGTGGCGCCGGATTCGGCATTACCTGAGAAGGCGTCGCTCGACATCTTTTTCTTGCAATGGAATCACCGAACCGGCAATTCGGTGCATCGGTGATGTGCCGGAAACCGATTCACGAATCAATGACTCATTGGCAAGGAGGCGCTGTGCGATACGGAAGTGCGCTGAGGGAAGAAGTCCGATCTCCGGGAACGACTCCTCTCATCGGTATTTACGACATGTATTCGGCGTCCGTCGTGGCCCGGCACTACGACGGATTCTTCGTGTCCGGATTCGGCTTTGCCGCCTCCTACTACGGGCTCCCCGACATCGGCTTCATCGCCTGGCCCGACATGGTTGCCTTCGTGGAGCGGCTGCGGCCGGCCTTCCCCTCCCACCACCTGCTGGTCGACATCGATGACGGCTACGTCGATCCCGAGGTCGCCTGCCACGTGGTGCAGCGGCTGGAGAGGATCGGCGCCTCCGGCGTCATCCTGGAGGACCAGAAGCGCCCCCGCAGGTGTGGTCACGCGGACGGCAAGCAGGTGCTTCCGCTGGAGGAGTATCTGGAGAAGCTCAACCTCGTGCTGGGGAGCAGGCAGGATCTGGTGGTCGTCGCCCGAACGGACGCCACGGAGGAGGAAGACATCCTGCGCCGGGCCGAGGCGCTGGCCGAGACGGACGCCGACGTCGTCCTGGTCGACGGGGTGCGCAGCGTCGAATGGATCCGGCGCATCCGGAAGGTGGTCGGTGACAAGCCGCTGCTCTTCAATCAGATCGCGGGCGGAAAGTCACCCAGGCTCTCGCTCTCCGAACTGGCCGAGCTGGAGTGCCAGGTGGCCATCTACAGCACTCCCTGCCTCTTTGCCGCGCATGCCGCCATCGACGCCGCACTGACGGACCTCAAGCAGTCCGACGGACGGCTCCCCGAGCTCGCGCCCTCCGGCGGAATCGGAGTGCGGCGTTCGACGGAACTGCTGGAGAAGAACATCAGCAGGCACCACACCGTCCGTGAGCCCGTGTCCGTCTGACGCGAACGATGCGCCGGGAGCGGGCCACGCCCGCCTCGTCGCTGTTCATCCCGAACGCCGGGGCCCCGGTGGCGCACCCCCACGCGCCACCGTGGCCCCGGCGTACGCGAACCACGGCGAAACAGGCCGTGTCCGGACCGGACCGTGCGGCCGGGAGAGAGCCGGATCACGGGATTCACCTCGTCGAAGGCGCGATCGACCGGAACGTGTCGAGTTCGCAGGGCATGGGCGTCCGGGCCGCGGCGAACGAACGCGAGGACGAGGCCGAGGAGGGAGAGGGCGAGGGGGCGGTGAAGCCCGGGAGTGCGGCGACCGGAGGGGGCGACGGCGAGGGCGATGCCGACGATGCCACCCGTCCGACGGGCTCGTCGGCGCCGGACGCCGCTGCTCGACCCGGGCGACGGGCCGCCCGGTTCGCACCCGCCTCTTGTCTGATGTGACGTCAGGTACGACGATGGCCCCCGCACGCGTCATATGACGATGCGTCAGATTCCCTCGGGAAGGAGGCCGTCCGGTGCCGATACTGCCCACCGGGCCGCTGTCGTACGGGATGCAGCTGCCGATCCAGTCGCAGAGCACCATCTACGCGGAGGGGTGGGAGGCCGCGGCCACCCCCGCCGACCTCGCCGAGATCGCCCGCATCGCCGACCGTACCGGCTTCGCCTATCTAGCGAGCTGCGACCATGTCGCGATCCCGCGGCGGCTCGCCGGGGTCATGAGCACCGTCTGGTACGACCCGGTCGCCACTCTCGCCTTTCTCGCCGGTATCACCGAGCGGGTCCTGCTGATGAGCCATGTCGCCGTCGTCGGCCTGCGGCACCCGCTGGCCACCGCCAAGCAGTACGCCACCCTCGACCACCTCTGCGGCGGCCGGCTGATCCTCGGGGTCGGGGCCGGGCACGTACCGGAGGAATTCCAGGCGCTCGGGGCGGATTTCGAGGGGCGGGGCGGGGTCCTCGACGAGACCATCGACGCACTGAAGGCGGCGCTCGGCCCTGAGGAGTACCCGGAGTTCGCGGGGGAACGGTTCTCCTTCGCCGGGCTCGGGCAGCTGCCGCGCCCGGCCCAGGAGCGGGTGCCGGTCTGGGTGGGCGGCTCCTCGCCCGCCGCCGTGCGCCGGGCCGCGGTGCGGGGGGACGGCTGGCTGCCGCAGGGTGATCCGCGGGAGAAGCTGCCCGCACAGATCGCCAGGGTGAAGGAGCTGCGCGAGGCGGCCGGGATCGAGGCCCCGATCGTCATCGGCGCGATCACCGAGCCGCTGTACGTCGGTGAGCCGGACTGGTCCGTCGGGCGGCGCACCCTCACCGGAAAGCCGGAGGTCCTCGCCGAGTCGCTGCGCGAGTACGGGGTCATGGGCGTCCATCAGATCCAGGTGCGGTTCCGCAGTCGGAGCCGCAGTGAACTGACCGAACAGATGGCGGCGTTCGCCGCCGAGGTCGCACCCCGTCTCGACAGGTAGGAGTCAGGTCATGGGCAAGCTGGACGGGCGGGTCGTGCTGATCAGCGGCGCGGCGCGCGGACAGGGCGAGCAGGAGGCGCGGCTCTTCGCCGCGGAGGGCGCGCGGGTGGTGATCGCCGATGTGCTCGACGAGCAGGGCGAGGCGCTGGCCAAGGAGCTGGGGGAAGGCGTCGCCCGGTTCGTCCATCTGGATGTGAGCCGGGAGGGCGAGTGGCAGGCCGCCGTCGCCGCCGCGAAGGACGCCTTCGGAAGGATCGACGGACTGGTCAACAACGCGGGGATTCTCCGCTTCAACGAGCTGGTGACCACACCGCTGGAGGAGTTCCAGCAGGTGGTGCAGGTCAACCAGGTGGGCGCGTTTCTCGGGATCAAGAGCGTCGCGCCCGAGATCGAGGCCGCGGGCGGCGGGACCATCGTCAACACCGCCTCGTACACGGGGCTCACGGGCATGGCGTTCGTGGGCGCGTACGCCGCCACCAAGCATGCGGTGCTCGGGCTGACCAAGGTGGCGGCGGTGGAGCTGGCCGCGAAGGGGATACGGGTCAACGCCGTCTGTCCCGGGGCTGTGGACACCGCGATGACCAATCCGGCGGCGCTGGACCCGACCGCGGACCCGGAGGAGTCCAGGGCGGCCGTGGCCGAGCTGTACCGGAAACTCGTACCGCTGGGGCGGATCGGGCAGCCGGAGGAGGTGGCGGCACTGGCGCTCTTCCTGACCTCGGACGACTCCTCGTACATCACGGGGCAGCCGTTCGTCATCGACGGGGGCTGGCTGGCGGGTGTCAGCCTGTTCTGAGCGGGTCTGACGATGCGTCAGGTATTGACGGGTGCGGGTGCCGGTGGAACAGTCGGACGCATCGGAATCTGACGGTGTGTCAGAAATGAATGAGGACGGTGAACCCCCTTGGAATTCGGGCTCTTTGTACAGGGGTACGTGCCAGCCGCACGGGCCAAGATCGACCCCGGGGCAGAGCACAAGGCGCTGATCGAGGAGACCGAGTACGTCATCCAGGCGGACAAGTCCGGCTTCAAGTACGCCTGGGCCTCCGAGCACCACTTCCTGGAGGAGTACTCGCATCTCTCGGCCAACGATGTGTACCTGGGCTACCTCGCACACGCCACCGACCGCATCCACCTCGGATCCGGCATCTTCAACCCGCTCGCCCCCGTCAACCACCCGGTGAAGGTGGCCGAGAAGGTCGCCATGCTCGACCACCTCTCCGAGGGCCGCTTCGAATTCGGCTCCGGGCGCGGGGCCGGCAGTCACGAGATCCTGGGGTTCATGCCGGGCATCACCGACATGAACCACACCAAGGAACTCTGGGAAGAGACCATCGCCGAGTTCCCCAAGATGTGGCTCCAGGACGAGTACGTCGGCTTCCAGGGCAAGCACTGGTCGCTGCCGCCGCGCAAGATCCTGCCCAAGCCGTACGGGAAGTCGCACCCGGCGATGTGGTACGCGGCCGGATCGCCGTCCTCGTACGCGATGGCGGGCAAGAAGGGGCTCGGCGTGCTGGGCTTCAGCGTGCAGAAGGTCTCCGACATGGAGTGGGTCGTCGAGTCCTACAAGACGGCCGTCAAGGAGGCCGAACCCGTCGGCGACTTCGTCAACGACAACGTCATGGTCACCTCCACCGCCATCTGCGCCGAGACGCACGCGAAGGCCGTCGAGATCGCGGTGGGCGGCGGGCTGAACTATCTGCAGTCGCTGCTGTTCCGCTACCACGACACGTTCCCCCGGCCCGAGGGCATCCCGGAGTGGCCCGAGCTGCTGCCGGAGTACTCCGAGGAGATCATCGAGCTGTTGATCGCCGAGGAGCTGATGATCTGCGGTGATCCGGACGAGGTGCTGCGGCAGTGCAAGCGGTGGGAGCAGGCGGGGGCGGATCAGCTGAGCTTCGGGCTGCCGATCGGGATGAGCCGCGAGGACACGCTGAACTCGATCAAGCTGATCGGTGAGCACGTGATCCCGAAGATCGATACGGACCCGGTGCACCGGACCTCGCGGTTCCGGGGGACGGCGGGGGCGTAGGGGCGGGGCGGGGCGCGCCTGCGGTGTGGGTGCGCAAGGGGTGTGGGTGCGCCTGCGGCGGGTCTGTCCCCCTGCCCGCCCCTTCCCGTGCCCGGGGGTTCCGCCCCCGGGCCCCCGTTCCTCAATCGCCAAAGGGGCCGAAAGCTGTTCCCGCTCCTCGAAAGCCGGAGGGGCTCAAGAGACCAGCGGCGTCTTCCCGGACCGCCGCTCCGTGGAGCCGGGGTGCGTACCGCGGCCGTGCGCACCCCGGCTGCACACCCATGTACCCGCGGCGGGAAACACAGAAGGGAACCCCCGTCATGCTCGACCACCTCATCCGCGGAGCGACCGTCGTGGACGGCACCGGCGGACCCTCGTACCCCGCCGACATCGGCATCCGCGACGGCCGCATAGCCGTCATCGCCGAACCGGGCACGCTCGCCGAGGAAGCCGTCACCACCGAGGACGCCACCGGCCTCGTCCTCGCCCCCGGCTTCGTCGACCCCCACACCCACTACGACGCCCAGCTCTTCTGGGACCCGTACGCCACACCCTCCATGAACCACGGCGTCACCACCGTCGCCGGAGGCAACTGCGGATTCACCCTTGCCCCGCTCCACCCCGAACGCCCCGAGGACGCCGACTACACCCGCCGCATGATGTCGCGGGTGGAGGGCATGGCCCTCAAGGCACTGGAGGAGGGCGTCGACTGGACCTGGTCCAGCTTCCGCGAATACCTCGACGCCCTCGAAGGACGGATCGCCGTCAACGCCGGTTTCATGGTCGGCCACTGCGCCCTGCGCAGACACGTCATGGGTGCCGACGCGATCGGCGGGCAGCCCACCCCCGAACAGCTCGACGCCATGCTCGCGCTGTTCCACGACGCGATGGACGCCGGAGCCTGGGGGCTGTCCACCACCCAGTCCTCCACCCACTCCGACGGTGACGGACAGCCCGTCGCCTCCCGGCACGCGCTCCCCGAGGAGCTCCTCGCCCTCTCCCGCGCCGTCGGCGAACACGAAGGCACCCAGCTCGAAGCGATCGTGGCGGGCTGCCTCGATCAGTTCTCCGACGAGGAGATCGAGCTCCTCGTCGACATGACCGCCACCGCGGGCCGCCCGCTGAACTGGAACGTCCTCACCATCGACGCCGCCGTCCCCGAACGCGTACCCCGCCAGCTCGTCCCCAGCGAACGGGCCCGCCGGGCCGGCGGCCGGATCGTCGCGCTCACCATGCCGATCCTCACCCCCATGAACATGTCGCTCGGCACCTTCTGCGCCCTCAACCTCATCCCCGGCTGGGGCGACATCCTCGCCCTCCCCGTCCCCGAACGCATCGAACGGCTCCGCGACGCCGGCACCCGCGCCGAAATGCTCCGCCGTGCCGACAGCAAGGAGGCCGGCGTCTTCCGCCGCCTCGCCGACTTCGGCCGGTACGTCATCGGGGACACGTACAGCGCGGCCAACGAAGGGCTGAGCGGCCGCGTCGTGGGCGACATAGCCGCCGAACGCGGACAGGACGCCTTCCACTGCCTCGTCGAGATATGCGCCGACGACGGGCTGCGCACGGTGCTGTGGCCCATGCCCACCGACAACGACCCCGACTCCTGGGCGCTGCGACGGCAGACCTGGGAGCACGAGGACGTCATGCTCGGCGGTTCCGACGCGGGCGCGCACCTGGACCGGATGTGCGGCGCCCCGTACACCACCCGCTTCCTGGGCGACTGCCTGCGCCGACGTAAACTCCTCCCCCTCGAACAGGCCGTCAAGATGCTCACCGACGACCCCGCCCGGCTGTTCGGGCTCCGCGACCGCGGGCGCATCGAGGAGGGCTTCCACGCCGACCTCGTCCTCTTCGATCCCGAACGCATCGACGCCGGGCCCGCCACCCTCGTACACGATCTGCCCGGCGACAGCCCCCGCCTCGACTCCAAGGCCATCGGCATCGTGTCCGTCCGTGTCAACGGCGTGGAGACCCTGCGCGACGACAAGGTGACCGGCGCGGTCCCCGGCACGGTGCTCCGCTCCGGCCGTGACACCCGGACGGTGAGCACCGTATGAGCGACAGAAACCGGCGCCTCTTCATCGGCGGCGAGTGGACCGAACCCGACCACGGCCACTACGAGGTGATCAACCCGGCCACCGAGGAGGTCGTCGGCCTCGCCCCCGAGGCGAGCCGCGAGCAGGTGTACGCGGCGGCGGCCGCGGCCCGCGAGGCCTTCGCCACCTGGTCCCGCACCCGCCCCGAGGAGCGCGCCGCGATCCTCGACCGCGCCGCCGACCTGATGCAGCGCGACTTCACCGGGAACGCCGCACTCGCCCAGGCGGAGAGCGGCGCCACCACGTCGACGGCCAGGGCCATGCAGGCCGCTGTCGGCGCCGCCCGCTTCCGCCGGTACGCCAGGGGCGCACTGGAACCGGTGGAGGAGCCGATCGCACCGCAGATCAACGAGGCCGGGCCGATGGGGCGGGCCGGTGTCTTCGGGGCGCTCGCCGTACGCCAGCCGGTCGGCGTCGTCACCTGCATCACCTCGTACAACAACCCCTGGGCCAACCCGGCCGGCAAGGTCGCCCCCGCACTCGCCATGGGCAACACGGTCGTCGTGAAACCCGCACCGCAGGACCCGCTCTCCGTCTACCGGATGGCCGAGGCGCTCGACGAGGCGGGCGTTCCGGCGGGCGTCGTCAATGTCGTCACCGCATCGGGCCCCGGGGCGGGCGAGGCCGCCGTCGACTCGCCGGACATCGACATGGTCAGCTTCACCGGCTCCACGGCCGTCGGACAGCGCATCGCAGAGGTGTGCGGGCGCTCCATGAAGCGGCAGCTGATGGAGCTGGGCGGGAAGGGGGCCGCCGTCGTCCTCGACGACGCGGACCTCGACTCCGCGGCGGCGGGCATCGGCACCACGTTCTCCTTCTACAGCGGCCAGATCTGTACGGCCCCGACCCGCGTCCTCGTACAGCGCGCGGCCCACGACGCCCTGATCGAGAAACTCACCGCGTACGCGGGTCACCTGAAGGTGGGTGACCCGACGGACCGGGGCACGGTCGTCGGCCCGGTCATCTCCGCCGCCCACCGCGACCGCATCGAGTCGTACGTCGAACTCGGCCGGAAGGAGGGGGCGAGGATCGTCACGGGCGGCGAACGCCCGGCCGGACTCGACCGGGGCTTCTACGTCGCCCCCACCCTCCTCGCCGACTGCACCAACGACATGCGCGTCGTCCGCGAGGAGATCTTCGGCCCCGTGGTCGTGGTCGTCCCCTTCGACGACGAGGACGAGGGCATCGCACTCGCCAACGACAGCGACTACGGACTGATCGACTACGTCTGGTCCTCGGACGTGGCACGCGCCTTCCGGGTGGCCCGGCAGCTGCGCGCCGGCGGGGTCGGCGTGAACACCATCGGGCGGAACATGGAGGCCCCGTTCGGCGGGTTCAAGAAGAGCGGAGTCGGGCGCGATGTCGGCTCGTACGCCCTGCACGCATACAGCGAACTCCAGGCGATCGTCTGGCCGGGCTGAACCGGCATACCCCGTGGGTGTCCGCTGAGCGGACACCCACGGGAAAATTTTGAACCACCACAAAACGGGCAGTGCTGCGATTCTCGTACGGCGCTGCGATCGAGCGTTGACCTCTCATTGGCAGGTCGTACTCATCGATCGCCTTCAATTAATTTCCATGTGCCCGTTCTGTCACTTGAAATTCAAGGATGGGGTTCCGGAGTCTCAGCCTCCGAATATGGATATCGCAGCGCATAACGTCCTCTTCATGACACAGCTGGACGCGCGGCCGCAGGCCGGAGACCCGGTACGGGGCACGGCCCCGGCCGACGGCGGTGTACGCGGCAAGGGCCTGGGCGGGAACTCCGTCGGCCTGATGGGCAGTGCCGTCATCGGCATCTCCACCGTCGCCCCCGTCTACTGCCTCACCTCCACCCTCGGCTCCACCGCGGGCGAGGTCGGCGTGCAGATGCCCGCCGTCTTCCTGGCCGGCTTCCTGCCGATGCTGCTCGTCGCATTCGCGTACCGCGAACTCAACAAGGCCATGCCGGACTGCGGTACCTCCTTCACCTGGACGGTGAAGGCATTCGGCCCGCGCGTCGGCTGGATGTGCGGCTGGGGCCTGGTCATCGCGACGATCATCGTCCTGTCGAACCTGGCGGGCGTCGCCACCTCGTACTTCTGGCTCCTCGCGGGCGAGATCACGGGCAGCGATTCGATCGCCGCCCTGGACGACAGCAAACCCGTCCACATCCTCACCTGTCTGATCCTGATCGCGATCGCCACGGCGATCAGCTACCGGGGGATGACGGCCACCAAGGGTGTCCAGTACGCCCTGGTGGGCCTTCAGCTCGTCGTCCTCGCGCTGTTCGTGGCGATGGCCGTACAGAAGGCGAACAGTGGGGAGTTCGCCTCGTCGGTGGACTTCTCCTGGTCCTGGCTGAACCCGTTCGCGGTGCAGTCGTTCGCGACGTTCACGGCGGGTCTGTCGCTGTCGATCTTCATGTTCTGGGGATGGGACGCCTGTCTGACCGCCAATGAGGAGACCGTCGGCAGCGAGAAGACCCCCGGGCGCGCCGCCCTCATCGCGATGGTCGTGCTCGTCGGCTCCTACCTGGCGACCGGTGTCGCCGCCCAGATGGCCGTCGGCTCCGGCGACTCGGGTCTCGGCCTTGCCAACCCGGACACCTCCGACAACGTCTTCGCCGCACTCGCCGGCCCGGTCATGGGCCCGGGCCTCGGCGTCCTGCTCTTCATCGCCGTGCTCGCCTCCGCCGCCGCGAGCCTGCAGACCACCTTCATCCCGGTGGCCCGCACGGTCCTGGCGATGTCCACGTACGAGGCCCTGCCCGCCTCGTACGCCCGTGTCCACCCGCGCTTCAGGACCCCGGGGAAGGCCACCGTCACGGCGGGTGTGGCGACCGGCGTCTTCTACACGGTCATGACCCTGGTCAGCGAGCACGTCCTGGTCGACACGATCTACGCGCTCGGCCTGATGATCTGCTTCTACTACGCGCTGACGGCGTTCGCCTGCGCCTGGTACTTCCGCGCCGACCTGACCCGCTCCGTCCGCGACCTGGTCTTCAAGGGCCTCTTCCCGGTCGTCGGCGGAATCCTGCTCACCGCGGTCTTCGGCAAGACCCTCTACGACATGTGGGATCCGGCGTACGGCTCCGGCTCGTCGGTCTTCGGGGTCGGCTCGGTGTTCGTGATCGGTGTCGGGCTGCTGCTGCTCGGTTTGGTGCTGATGCTGGTGATGCAGCGCCGCAGCCCGGCGTTCTTCCGCGGCGAGGTGCTGACGAAGGAGACTCCGGCGCTGGTTGTGGAGGACTGACGGCCGGGGCTTTTGGCTGAGACCCGTACAAGCCGCGGAGCGTGCGTACGGCTGCCCGCCCACACGGACTGCCGGCCGGCTCGGGACCCGGCGGCCTGCGCTCGACACTCCGGTGGGACCAGGGCCGCGCGGCCCGGGAGGCGAACGCCTCCCGGGCGGGGCGGATGGTGGTGACGGGTCGCGTCATCCCACTCAGGAGCAGGGTCGCCGATTCGTTTCGACGGGTTGGCGTTCGGGTTGGACCGGAGACCCGGGGAGCCGGAGTCCGCTCAGCCCGCGCGCCAGTAACCCAGCGCGTTCAACCGCTCCTTGGCGACGGCCAGGTCCTTGCGTACGTACGAGGACAGGGACCTGGTCGTCGCCGTGTCGCAGGCGATCCAGACGTACGCATCGGACGGGTCGGCCCCCAGCAGCTCCGGTAGCGCGGCCTTCACCTCGGCGACCAGCCCGGCGCCCCCGTCGCGGCGCGGCACCAGGTGCAGGGTGTGGTGGTCCGGGTCCAGGCGGAACGGCAGCTTCTCGTCCGAGGCGTGCGTGGTCTCGAACCAGATGGTGGCCGGGGTCCGCGGGACCGCGTCCAGCAGGGAGTTGACGGCGGGCAGCGAGGCCGGGTCGCCGATCACGAAGAGCCGGGCGGGTGGCGGTTCGGGCAGGGTGAAGCCGGTGCCCTGCAGGGTCGCCTCGATCGTGTCACCCGGCTCGGCCCTGCGGGCCCAGTCGCTCGCGGCGCCGTTGTGCAGGGCGAACTCCAGGCTGAACGTCCCGGCCGCCGGGTCGGGGTCGACCAGCGTGTAGGCGCGCTGGTGCGGTTTGCCGCCCTGCTCGAACCAGATCCTGACCCACATGGTCGGGTGTGCTCCGCCGGTCGCGGCGAGCAGCCCGCCGTCGGTGAGGTGTACCCGGCGGAAGTCCTCGGTGACCTGCTCGGCCCCGGTCACGGTGAACGTGAAGTCCCGTCCCCGCATGAGCTTGAGGACAACGCCCTCCCAGCCGTGGCCCACAGCTGTCCCTCCCCGCGCCGAAGAATTACTTTAGGTTAGGCTAACCTAAATTTTGGGGGCTTGGGAAGTCGAACGATCTGGCAAGGGGCGGGATGCGGCATGCGTGGAGACGTCTACCGGGACGACTGGGGCATCCCCCATGTACGAGCGGGCAGCACCCTCGAACTCGCCCACGCCCAGGGCCGTAACGCCGGCCTGGACCGCGCCTGGCAGATCGAGATCGAACGCCACCGGGTCCAGGGAACCACCGCCGCGTTCCTCGGTGCGGACGCCGTCGACTGGGACCGGTTCGCCCGGCAGGCCCGGCTCGCCGACACCGCGCAACGCTGCTTCGAACGTCTGGAGCTCGTCGCGCCGCAGACCGCCGCATGGGTTGCCTCGTACGTCGAAGGCGTCAATGAGGGCCTGGCCGAAGGGGCGTGCCTCGCCCCGGAGTTCACGGCTGCCGGGGTCGCCCCGGGACGGTGGGAGCCCTGGACCCCGCTGGGCGTCTGGCTCTCCACCCACATCCTGTTCGCGGGCTTCCCCACCAAACTCTGGCGCGAGGAGGTGGCCCGCCGGCTCGGCGACGAAGCGATCGAGCTCTTCGCCACCGACGGCCCCGGCACCTCCGGCTCCAACGGCTGGCTGCTGACCGGCGACCGCACCGCCACCGGGGCGGCGATCGTCGCGGGCGACCCGCACCGCTTCATCGAGGACCCGGGCGTCTACCAGCAGATCCGGCTCGCCTGCCCCGACTTCGACGTGGTGGGCCTCGCCGTCCCCGGCGTACCCGGCATCGCGCACTTCGGGCACACCGGCGGCGTCGCATGGGCGATCACCAACGCGATGGCCGACTACCAGGACCTGTACCGGGAGCGGTTGCGGCGTACGGCGACGGGCGGGGTCGAGGCACTGGGCCCCGGGGGCTGGGAGGCGGCCGCCTCCCACACCGAGACGATCGAGGTGGCGGGCGCCGACCCGGTCACGGCCGAGATCATCGAGACCGGGCGCGGGCCGGTGATCATCGGTGGGCCGGACGGTGACGACGGCGTCGGCGCGGAGAATGGTGTGAACGGCGGCCCGGCGGGCGGCATCAGCCTCCGCCATCCGCCCCGTGTCACCCACGAGCTGGGCTTCGAGGTGCTGCCCGCCCTGCTCCGGGCCCGTACCGTCGCCGATCTCGATGCCGCCCTGGACCACTGGGCGGAGCCGGTCAACGTCGTCCTCGCTGCCGACACCACGGGCGCCACCCTGCACCGGGTCGCCGGGCACGTCCCGCTGCGCCCGCGCGAGAACCGGCTGCGCGTCGTACCGGCCAACGACCCGGCGTACGCCTGGCGCGGCCGTCATGCGCCGATGCCGCGCACCGAGGTCGACGGTGCGGCGGTGATGGCCAACGCGCGCGGCCTCGCCGCCCCGCTCGGCGTCGAGTTCGCGCCCCCGCACCGGGCGGAACGCATCCGGGAACTGATCGGCCGGTCCGGCGACTGGACCACCAAGGGCATGGTGGACATCCACACCGACACCCGTCTCGCCTCCGCCCGCCCGCTGCTGGAGCTGCTGGCCGGGGCGACCGGTCTCAGCCACGGGGCCGCCCGTCTGCGTGACCGACTCCTGTGCTGGGACCGGCACATGGAGGCCGACAGCACGGACGCCACGCTGTATGCGGCCGTGCGCGCGGACGTCGTGCACCGGCTGGCCGCCCACCCCGCCCTGGCCGCACTCACCGGCTCCGCCGACCCGGCCCGATCGCCCGCGTACCCGGCGTTGTTCCGCCCCTGGCTGGCCGCCGTGCCGAGAATCGCGTACGCCCTGGAGAACCTGCTGACACACGGACCGCTGCCGCGCACCGACCGGCTGGCGGCCGTCGCCGCGGCGGCCGAGGCGGTGGCGGCCCGGTACCCGGAGGGCGCCTCGCCGCGGCCCTGGGGCGAGGTGCACCGACTGGCCCCCTGGCAGGCGTTGCCCGGTGCGGACCCCGACGCGGACCGGTCGGGCCTCGCCGGTGACCACGACTGCGTGCTGTCCACCTCAAGCGTTCCCGGCATCACCGACCGGTTCGCCCGCGGCCCCGCCGCCCGCTACGTCTGGGACCTGGCCCGGCGCGAGGACAGCCTGTGGGTGGTCCCGTTCGGGGCGTCCGGGGTCCGCGGTGACGCCCACCACCGTGACCAACTGCCGTTGTGGGCAAGGGGCGACCTCGCGCCCGTGGTCATGGACTGGAACAAGCTGCACCGAACAGAGAAGAGAGCCGAGATGACCGCCGACCCCGCCGCGAGCGCGGTGCGCACCCCCGTCCACGAGCAGGAGGCCCCCGGCTTCGGGACCGTCCGCCTCGTCCCCGTGGACCCCGCCGCGGACCTCGACCTGATCCACGGCTGGGTCACCGAGGAGCGCGCCCGCTTCTGGGGCATGGGTGACGCGAGCCGTGAAGAGGTCCTGGAGACCTACGAGTTCCTGGACTCGCTCACCACGCACCACGCCTATCTGGCCCTGCGCGACGGCGTCCCGGTCGCCCTCTTCCAGACGTACGAACCGGCCGCCGACCCGCTGGCCGACTGCTACGACGTCCGGCCCGGCGACTTCGGCGTCCACCTCCTGATCGGTCCGGGCGACACCACCGAACGCGGCTTCACGGCCGCCCTGCTCTCGGTGCTCATCGGCTACGTCTTCAGCGACCCGGCGCACCTGCGGATCGTCGTCGAGCCGGACGCCCGCAACGAGAAGGCCGTCGCACGGATGGTCCGGGCGGGCTTCGAACTCGGCCCGGAGATCGACAAGCCGGAGAAGCGGGCCCGGCTGGCGTTCCTGAGCCGGACTGCCGCCGCGGGGGTGTAGCGAGGGCCCGGCCGACGGGCCGGGGCGGTGGGCCGGGGCGGTGGGCCGCTTCCTCAGGCCCGCGCCGCGACGTCGTCCACGACGTGCTTGTCCAGCGCGGCGCGCACCAGGGCCGCCGCGAGTACGGCAGGCCCGCGGTCGTCGGCCTGCTCTGCTTGCTCGGCCTGCTCCGCCAGCTGTGCGAGCTTCGCCGGTGAGGCGGGCAGTCCCAGCTTCTCGGCGCCCTGGAGAGCCTTTCCGTCCAGGAACGGTGCCGTCTCCGGCCACACTGCCTGCACCTCGCGTATGAAGATGTCCGTACCGGCCGGGCCCATGCCCGGGGTTCTGCGCAGCCCGGACCGCAGGATGCCCAGGTCGCCGTCGGCCTCCTTGCGCAGCCGCCGCAGATCGCCCCCGTACTCGACCAGCAGGAGCTCCGCCCCGTCGCCGAGCTGGGTGGCGGTGCGTTCGTCGTAGCGCCGGTAGCCGCCCTCGCCCAGCGCGTCGACACGCTGCTGCCATGTCGACCCGATCATCCGGTCCGGGGACCGCATGCCGTGGGCGAACAGCGCGCGTGCCGCCGCCACCGCCACGGACGCCCGGATGCGGGCACTCAACAGATCGCTGAGCACGAGGAGTTGGTAGAGGGGCTGCGGTGTGTTCCGCAGCCGGATGCCGGCCTCGGCGGCGTAGGTGGTGCCGTAGCGGCTGAGAAGGACCTCAACGGTCCTGCGAGCGGTCACGGAAGTCCGCCCCCTTCCTCGGCGGCGACCTGTTGCAGGGTGCGCCCCGTACGGGCCGAACGTGCCCGGTACGGGTCCGGTGCGTCCGGCCCGTCATGGGTGGCGCGCCCGTCCTTGGCCTTGATCAGCAGCCATATCTCCCCGCCCGGGGCGTCGTCCGCACCGCCTCCCTTGAAGCGGGTGAGGGCGAACTCGCCGTGCAGCTTGGTGCCGTCGAGCCAGAAGGTCGCGTGCCCGTCCTCAAGGGACTGCGCGAACGGCACGGGCGCACCCCAGCGGTCGTGGCTGAGCGGCCGGTAGGTGCCCTGGTCCCAGACGATCACCGTGCCGCCGCCGGACTTGCCCTTCGCGATGACTCCCTCGAACGTGCGGTACTCCAGCGGATGGTCCTCCGTGGGGACGGCCAGCCGCCTCTCGCGCGGGTTCTCCGAAGGTCCGCGCGGCACCGCCCATGACTTCAGCACGCCGCCGACCTCCAGCCGGAAGTCGAAGTGCATGCGCCGCGCCTGGTGGATCTGTACGACGAAACAGGGCGCCGCACCCGTCCGCCCGCCGTCGCCGCGCGGCTCCGCCGTCGCGTCGAAGTGCCGTTTGCTGTGGTAGTCGCGGAGCCGGTCGTCGTTTTCGCCGGTCACATCCATCCGGACACCTCCTCCGGCAGGCCCGCCCCATGTCCCCCCTTCCACTGTGACGCTCCCGGCCGTGAAGCGCACAGGGACGGGGCACGTCGGCACGGACGGCAGGTATATCGATGTCAAATATCTTGTTATCGAGACAAATCTCCCCAGGCTTCCCTTTTGATCCATTGAGCTCTTGATGTCGAGACATCTCGGAGGGGGCGTGCGATGCGGCGCATCGGCCGCCCCGGTGGGACCGTGACCCGGGGCGGACGATGCGTATGGCTGCCGCGCTACGTCGTCGTCGGCGCGGGAGTCTCGCCGACGCGGTCGACTGCGGCCTTGGTGAGGATCGCGGAGGTGCCGACAACGGTTCCGGCCGGGCCGGCGTCGCCGGCTTCGGTGAGGACCGTGCGTTCACCGAGGAATGCGTACGTGGTCCGGTCGAAGACCCACTGCGTTTGCTGCCCGTGTGCCGTACGGGCGACGGCAACGCCTTCGCGTCCCGTGGCGTCGGCGGCCTTTTGGATCACGGTGACTCCGGGGATCTTCGCGGCGGCCCTGTAGAGCGCGGCACCGACCTTCGGTGGTGCCCAGGTCTCGGCCAGCAGGTCGCCGATCGCGGTGAATGCTCGCTGGTCCGGGTCCTGGCCCTGTCCGCGGGTCTCGTCCCGGATCAGCTTCAGCAGGGCGTCGGGGTCGGTGGGCAGCGACGCGACGTACTCGTGGGTCGGGTCGCTGATCGACGGGCCCTTCTTGTCCGGGGTGCTCGGCCGGGGTGTCGCCCCCGGGCCGTCGAGGTGGTAAACGGGTGCGTCGTCGTCGAGCCGGCTGTCGGGCTCGCCCGCCTCGCGCAGCAGGCCGGGGCGACTGCCGTCGGCGGACGACCACACCTGCCGCGTGTGCGCCAGGGCCATGGTCACGGGGCCTCCTGCGGCGCTCTGCGCGGCGTAGGCGACCTTGCTCTCGATGTACAGGAACTGGTCGGCGCGGACCGCCGGTTGCTTCGTCCCGGCGGCGGCGAGTGCGATGCGGTCGAGGAGCTGTGCCGCCTCGGGTGCGCCGGTGGCGCTGCCATCCTTGACCGCGGTGGTGCCGTGCCCGGGGGTGTCCGCGAGGTTCACCGCCATGACGCCGCCGACCGCCAAGGCGCAGGCGACAGCCGGCGCCGCGAACCGGACCAGACGCCGGCGCGGGCGCGGGGCCCGGGTGACGAGGCTGCCGGGCGGTTCGACGGGGGTGGCCTTGTGCAGCAGTGCTTCCTTCAGCAGCAGTTCACGGTCGGGGCCCAGGCCGGGGACCGGCGGTGGGGGCAGCAGGCCGGTGAGGCCGAGGCGTTCGGTCTCCTCGGACCGGTGGTGCGTACGGCGTCGCGGGGTGGTGTTCATCCGTGGTTCTCCTGGGTCAACGACCGGGCCGCGGGGAAGCGGCCCGGTACTGGCTTGTCGGGGGTGGCGGCGGGTTCCCCGTTTCCCGCCGCGAGGGGCGTTCGGCTCCGGCCCGCGTGGCCCCTGAGCGTGTGGCGCGGGCTTCTGCGTCGGTGAGTTCGCGCAGTCGGGCACGGGCGCGGGACAGGCGTGAGCGGACGGTGCCGATCGGCACGCCGAGTGCCTCGGCCGCGGCCGCGTAGTCCAGGCCGGCCCACACCACGAGGGTGAAGACCTCCCGGTCGCGCCGCCGCAGGCGGGCGAGCGCGGTGTGCGCGGCACGCAGTTGCTCGGCATCCGCGAGGTGCGTGACGAGATCGTCGGTGAAGTCCGGAATGGAGCCGCGTTCGGGGACGCGGGCGAGCGCGATCTCGCGGCGTCGGCGTGCGCGTGCGTTGCGGCGCATGATGTTGGTGGCGATTCCCAGCAGCCATGGGCGCAGACTGTCCCCGTCGGGGCGCAGCTTCTCCCGGCTGCGCCATGCCTCCAGGAACGTCGCCGAGGCGACGTCCTCGGCCTCCGCCCAGTCGCCCGTCACCCGCAGCGCATAGCGGTACAGCACCTGGGCGTGCTCGTCGTACAGCTCTCCCAGGGCGTCGCGGTCTCCGCGGCGGAAGCGATTCCTCATGAGTGACTCCACACTCTGCTCTGCCGCGTCCGTTGTGCCGGTTCCGGTGACGTGCGCCACATATGCCGGCCGGGGCCGCGACCTCGTGCGCGGTGTGACGCGGCTCACGGGAACGCCGGCGCGCGGCAGCGCAGTGCAGGTCATGAACAGTTCTTCCGTATCCCGCCGGAGTGCCCTGCGGACTCTGGCTATCGCCGTCGCCCTGGTCGGCAGCGCGACGCCCGCCTGGGACACCACGGCCTTCGCCGCAGAGCCGCAGACGTACACCCTCACGATCAACCACCTCGACCGCGCCGGCCGCTCGACGGGGGAGTACGAAACCACCGTCACCGGGATCTCCGGCCCGGGTGCCGACGAGTCCGTCAAGCCGCACGACGCCTCCGGCACAACCACCGTGCGCCTGCCCAAGGGCCGGTACCTGCTGGACAGTCTCCTGACCGGTGGCAAGGGCGCGGACGGGAAGGACTGGATCGTCCAACCGCGCCTCGACCTCGACCACGACACCACCGTCACCGTCGACGCGCGGACCACCGCCCCCGTCGACGTGACTCCGCCCGACCGCGCCGCGGGCTTCCTGAGCGGCGGGATGTTCGTCGAGGTCACACACGGCGGCACCACCCGCTTCATCAACCAGGTCATCGCCGCTGCGAACCTGCGCGTCGCCCACCTGGGCCCCGCCGCCGAACCCGGCTCGGTGAAGCAGTGGTACGACTCGCACTGGACGACCGAGGCCACCGGTTACTCGCTCGGCTACACCTTCACCGGCACCCGTGCCCTGACCGGACTCACCCGGCACCCCTCCCCGAAGGACCTGGCCACCGTGCAGATCCGCGGCGCGGCCCGGCCGGGCACCGAGGGCGCCGCGACCATCGACCTGGCACCGAGTGCCGGACCGACCATCGGCGTCACGCAGAAACTGACGACCCCCGGCACCGCCACCTACCTCGTGACACCCGAACGCGGCACCTGGGACGTCACCTACTGGGCCCCCGCTGAGCCGGGCACGGCAGCGAACCGCTACAGCGCCGACGGCATAGCCGTGCGCGCCGGGGCCACGACCACGCACACCTTCGACAACGCCGTCTTCGGTCCCCATCTCACCGGCCGCCCCGGCGTCGTGCGCGACGGCGACAGTGTCACCGTCGATGTCCCGCTGCTCGCCGACGGCGACGGCCACGTTCCGTCGTCACCGCCGTACGGCGCGGCCTCGACCACTCTGCACCGCAACGGGGTGCTCGTCGGGACGCAGTCCGGCGCCCCCGGACGAGCCGAGTTCACCGTGCCACCGGGGCGCGCGGCGTACCGCGTCACCAGCACGGTGAAGCGCGGCGGTGCGCCCGGCACCGCCACCCGTGTGACCGCGTCGTGGACCTTCACCTCGGACACCACGGCCGGCCCGGCCCCGGTGCCGGTGAGCGCCGTGCGATTCTCGCCCGCGCTCAGCCCGACCGGCACCGCAGCGGCGGACACGGCACTCCGTGTCCCCGTCACCGTGCAGGGAGCCGCCGCGGACGGACGCACACGCTCGCTGGCCGTCTCGGTATCCGTGAACGGCGGCTCCTCCTGGACCCGGGTCCCGGTCGAGAACGGTGCCGTGACGATCCGCAACCCACGCGCGGGCACCGGAGTCTCCCTGCGCGCAGAGCTGACCGACACTGCCGGGAACACCCTCACGCAGACCATCGTCGACGCCTACCGCACGCAGTGACCCCGTGATCCGGGCAGACGAACGGCGCGTGAGACCTTCGGCTTCCGGCACGTTCGTCGACGCATGAACGAACAGCGCACGGCGGACGGCGGGCCCGAGGCCGGCGGGTACGCGGCCTCGGGCGAGGGGAAGCCTGGACGACGTGGGACGTGGTCCAAGTAAGCTGAACCGACGTCATGCGCACTCCCCGGCGAGCAGTTACCAACCCTCCAGGAACACCGGATTGGTGAGCGCCGCCAGTGCCCCCGGCAGCCCCGGCACCGTCGCCGGGTGCCGGACCTCGGCCCGCACATAGGCCGCGTACACCGGCGTCGTACGCCACTGGACCGTCCCCGTCCCCGACTCCGGCAGCGTGGCCGTCAACAGCGTGCCCTGGTCGGTGACGAAGTGCGCGGTGCAGCCGGGTGCCCCGGTCACCTCCAGCCGTACGGTGACCGGGGTGTCGTCCCCGTCCACCCGCAGCCGTTCACCGATCCCCGCGTGCAGGCCGCGCCCGCCCGAGGCCCCGAAGGACAGGGTGACGGCGGACGACTCGGCGATGTAGGAGCGCCCGGCCCGGATTCCGGCCGTGATCGCCTCGCGCGACAGCTCGTCGGCGAGGACGACGGTCTGCGGCAGCCCCACCTTGTCCGGCTCCCGGTGCGCGTCGCTGTTGCCCATCGCCGCAACCCACGGCTTCGACGTACGGACGGCCGCCACGAGCGAGTTGTCCCACTCGGCGAGGGCGATCTCGTCCTCCGGGGTGTACGCCCCGTTCCACACCTCCACCGCGTCCGCCTCGCCGAAGCCGAACTTCCAGTGGCAGCCGATGCAGGTGGCGTGCGGATGAGCGGGAACGACCAGGCCACCGGCCCGGCGCACGGCCTTCGCGTAGTGCCCGAACCGGTTGTCACGTGCCCGGTAGCGCCAGTCGACGAACGTACCCGGGTCGGTGCCGAGCGCGATCACATGCCCGTTGCGGGTGGTGACCTCCTCGCCCGTGAGGACGAGCAGATCGTCACCCCACAGCCCGTCCCACGCGCTGTGCGCGGAGTACGTGTTGTGCTCGCTGCTGTTGATGAAGTCGAGCCCGGCCGCGCGCGCGGCGGCGGCGATCTCGGCCGGGGTGCGCTTGCCGTCCGAGTGGACGGAGTGGAGATGGCAGTCTCCGCGGTACCAGGCGCGCCCGCGCCCCTTCGCCCGCTCCGGCGGGTACACCGGCTTCGGCGTGGACCCGGTGGGCCCGAAGCGCAGGGTGATCGTCACCTCGTACGGAAGCCCTTCCGGGGCGACGGTGTACGGCCCGAGGGCGATGTTCCAGGTCCCGGCCCGTACCGGCCCCGCGATGTAGCCGGGCGTCGCCTCGTCCGCCCGGATGAAGAAGCTGCTGCGCGCCCCGCCGGACCACCCCCGAAACCCGCGCCCGCCCAGTTCCGTGCCGCGCTCGTCGAAGATGCCGATGTCCAGGGCGTTGCCCTGGGTCCCGGCCGGGACGGGCGTCTTCCCGTACGTGTACGAGACGGCGATCTCCCGTACCCCGCGCGGTACTTCGACCGGCAGATACACATAGTCGGGCGACCCGGTCGGCAGAGTGCCGCGCACGGTCCTGGTCCGGTCCGGGGCGTCGTCCCCGGTCGCGGCGTCGGCGAAGCTCACAGTGCCCAACGTTAGAGCGGTGGCGGCCGTACCGACGAGAAGGCCGCGCCTGGCCATCGGGCGGCCGTGGGCGGATTGCGATGCGGACATACGAGTGGCTCCCCGGGGTGTTGTGACTGGCGAGGGGTGACGTACCCGACCCTGGCCGGGAGCCATGAACTCCGGGGAAACGGCGGGAGGCACGACCGGGGCCCGGTGTCCCGGACACTCGGCTTTCCACACCGCACCGCATACGTTGAGGCCCTCAGCGGATCACGACGGAGGTTTCCTCATATGCGGATCGCGACAACGATCTTCCTCACCGATGAGACGATCACGCCGCTGCGGCTCGCCCGCGAGCTCGAACAGCGCGGGTTCGCCGGGCTCTACCTACCCGAGCACACCCACATCCCGGTGAGCAGGGACACCCCCTACCCGGCGGGCGGCGAACTGCCTCCCGAGTACGGCCGCACCCTCGACCCCTTCGTCGCCCTCGCCCAGGCCGCCGCCGTCACCGAACGCCTCGCCCTCGGTACCGGCATCACGCTCGTCGCCCAGCACGATCCGATCGACCTGGCGAAGCAGATCGCCACCCTCGACCATCTCTCCGGCGGCCGGTTCACGCTGGGCCTCGGCTACGGCTGGAACGTCGAGGAAGCCGCGGACCACGGGGTGAACTGGTCGACGCGCCGGGACCTCGTCCGCGACCGCATGGCTCTGATGCGTGCCCTGTGGTCGGACGAACCGACGCCGTACGACGGCGAGTTCGGCTCGGTGCGGGCCAGCCACGCCTACCCGAAACCGGTCCGGGCGCCCCGCGGCCCGGTGAACGGCCCCCGCACCCTGATCGGCGGCGCGGCAGGCCCGAAGCTGTTCGCGCACATCGCGCAGTACGCCGACGGCTGGCTCCCGATCGGCGGCCGCGGCCTGACGGAGTCCGTACCGAAGCTGCGCGAGGCCTGGGAGTCGGCCGGCCGCGACCCGAAGCAGCTCCAGGTGGTCCCCTACGCGGTACTCCCGAGCCCGGGGAAGCTGGCGCACTACGCGGAACTGGGCATCGAGGAGGTCGTCCTGCAGCTGCCTCCGGCCGCAGAGGCGGAGGTGCTGCGGGCGCTGGACGCGTACGCGGAGTATCTGTAGCGACCCGCTGACGGAGGGAAGGCGCTCTGTCGATCGCCCCGTGGTGGGGCGCTGCTCCGGGCATCCTCATCCGGCCGGAATACACGCCCGTTCGGCGGTGCGTGTGTGCAATCATCATGTGCGTTCTTTACAAATCGCACACATGTTGCGTGCGTCCCGGGCCGTACCGCGTTCACGCGGCGTTCGTGAAGTCCCGGCGAAAATAACTCACTTCACCGGTCCGGGGGGAACGGAATGCCCAACCGCTCATGTACGGCCGCGAGATCCGCGGCGTACACCGCTCTGCTGCTCACATTGTCGGTCCTGCTCTCACTACTGATCCCCGCGGGTACCGGCCCGGCGTACGCCGCCGAGGCGGCCCCCGCATCAGCGGCTGCCGCTCCGGCCGACGAGAACTGTGACGCGCTGCCGCTCTCCGCCTTCGGTGAAGCCGCCCCGGCGGAAGGCACCGTGACCATCCCCGCGGACGGGACGGCCTGCCTCACCATCACGGCCGAAGCGCCCGGCCTCCACAAGGTCGTGCTGATCGGAGGCAACGCCGGGAACACGTACGCCGATGTCTTCGACGGCGAGACGGAGATCGACTGCTACGACCCCGAGTGGGGTGCCGGCTGGTGTCGGCTGCCCCGCACGGGGGACTTCACGCTCCGGCTGACGAACAACTGGCCCGAGCCGAGCAATCCCACCGTTGCCGTCGTTCCCCTCGGCACCACCAAGGGCTGCGCACCGGAGATCAGCACGGCCTGGGACACCACGCCCGTCGTCGGCTCGGCGACCGGGGCGAACGCCATCCAGTGCCAGCCGTTCACGGGCAGGCCCGGTGAGCGGATCACCAACAAGATTAAGACGACCGTGTACGGCGAGAGCCTGTCCTGGATCACCGACGAGACCGGTGCCCGGATCTGCCCGCACTTCAACGAGGACGACAGCGATGGCTGCGTACTGCCCGGCGACGGCCCGTACCGGGTCCTCTCCCAGGTCAGCTACGCGGAGCGAGGCTTCCCGGCCGAGTACACCCTCACCGTCCGCCGTATCTCCGACCCGGCCGGCTGCACCCATGTACCCCTGAACGGATACAACTCCGCGCCCACGACCGCGGTCCCGGCCAGCGGCTGCAAGACCTTCACCGCCCCGGCCGCCGGACGCTACAACGTGTACGGCGTCCACGACGACGCCCGTTCGGTGCTCGCCGTGTACGACCGGGACGGCAAGACCGTCTGCACCACCTGGAACGGCTGCGACCTTCCCGCTGCCGGTGACTACACCGTCTTCACCGACGACCCGACCCTCATCCTCGACGGCTCCGCCACCACCGGCTGCGAGCCCGTCGAGCTCGGTCTGTATCGTTCCGCGTTCACTGCGCCCGGTGAGATCGACTGCCTGTCCCTGCCACTCCCCGCGGACGCCCGCCTGGCCGTGCTGAAGGACCTCAGCGGGTCCGGGCCACGCCCCGAAGTGACCGTCGTCGACGCCGACGGCGTACAGCGGTGCGACTGGACCGACCTCTCGGCAGGTACGTGCGCACTCACCGGCAAGGCCCCGTTCCGAGCCCTGGTCTCCACCGACAGCCAGTCGAATCCGACCGGTCCGTACGCCCTCGCCCTGCACCGCACCGACACGGCGAGCGACTGCGCGGCCATCCCGGCGGGCGACTTCACCGCGACGAGCCCGGCGGCCCGGTTCTCCACCGGCGACGGTGTCTTCTCGCACTGCCTGACCATCCCGGCCGGCGACCACAGCGCTTACGAGAACCTTCAGCTCCAGGCGGCCCCCGGCACCACGTCCACCGCCGCCTTCACCGTCCTGGACCCGCACGGCAAGCAGGTCTGCTCGATCTACTCGTCCCTCTCCACCTGGACGACCTGCGAACTGGCGCCCGGCGTGGCCCACACCGTTCTCGTCACCGGCCGTGACACCGCCGCCGACTACACCCTGACCCGTCGCGATGTCACCGCGACCGCGAAGGGCTGTACCCCGAACCCGGCGACGAAGGTCGGTGGTCCGTCCACCGGCGGCACGATGGGCGCCCCCGGCGAGCTGCGCTGCCGCCAGGTCACCACCGCCGACGTCAAGGACACCCTGCACATCAATGTCCGCGACTCGCTCGGCACCGCGAACGTGGTGGTGTACGACGCCGACGGCACCGCCCTGTGCAACAAGAACCAGGCGTGCGCCGTCACCGGCTCCACCCACTACCAGGTCCTGGTCACCGTCCGATCGGGGCTGAAGGCCGCCGACTCGTACCGCTTCGACGCCCTGCGCATCGCCGGCGCGGAAGGACCGGCCGCCGAGTGCGAGAAGGTCCCCAACGTCGCCTTCGGGTACGGCCCGGTCACCGGCACCCTCGACGAGCAGCACACCGCCGTCTGTGCCGCACTGCCCACCGCGTACCGCGACTACTTCAAGATGGAGATCAGCGACACGACGGGCGCCACCGAGACGGCGGTACCCGCGCTGTACGACCCGAGCCTCGACAACGGCTGTATGCGCTTCATCCCGACCGGCTACGACTGCGCCGTGAACGAGCCGTACACCAAGGAGACCACCCCGAGCATCCTCGTCCTCTCGCTGCCGGAGAAGGCATCGAAGACCTCGTACGAGGCCGAGGCGGTCTGCACGTCCGTCCTCTGCGGCACGGAGCAGGTGACCATCGGGCAGATCACCCCGGCCACCGGGATCACCGGCACCAAGGTGACGGTCCAGCTGACCGGCACGTCCCTGCACAAGGACGACGAGGTCGTGCTGTCGCTCAACGGCAAGCAGATCACTTCGACCACCACCGCGGTCTCGGCGGACCGGCGGACGTTGACGGCCGTACTCGACCTGACCGGGGCCGCCGTCGGCACCTGGAACGTCGGCGTCAGCACCCACAACGGGTGGGGGTACCAGCGCGGCAGTTTCACCGTCACCGGGGCCCCGCTCAAGAACACCACGCCCCCGGCGATCACCGGCACCGCCAAGGTCGGTGACCGGCTCACCGCGACCACCGGCACCTGGACGCCCGCCCCGGCCTCGTACACCTACCAGTGGAACGCCGACGGCAAGGCGGTGACCGGCGCGACCGCGTCCACGTACACCGTCCCCGCCGCGCTGCTCGGCAAGAAGGTCACCGTCACCGTCACGGCCCAGCGCACCGGCACCCCGGACGTCCAGGCCACCTCGGCGACGGTCACGCCCTCCCGGGGGACGGCGCCCAGGGCCACCACGGCCCCGAAGATCACCGGAACCGCGAAGGTGGGTGCCAAGCTGACCGCCGCGGCGGGCAGTTGGACACCGTCCGCCACCTCGTACGCCTACCAGTGGAAGGCGGACGGCAAGGCGGTGACCGGCGCGACCGCGTCCACGTACACCGCCCCGGCATCGCTGCTCGGCAAGAAGGTCACCGTCACCGTCACGGCCCGTCGCACCGGCCACGCCGACGGCTCCGCGACCACCGCCCCGGTGAAGATCGCCACGGGCAGTGCGCCCAAGGCCACCAAGCAGCCCACGATCTCCGGCACGGCGAAGGTGGGCCGCACGCTCAAGGCCGCCCATGGCACCTGGACGCCCGCCCCGACCTCGTACGCCTACCAGTGGTACGAGAACGGCAAGGTGATCAAGGGGGCCACCAAGTCGTCGCTGACGCTCAAGTCCGCCCAGCGCGGCAAGAAGATCACCGTGAAGGTGACCGCCCGCCGCACCGGCCACGCCAACGGTTTTGCCACCAGCAAGGCGACCAAGGCGGTCGCGCGCTGACATCGGCAGTGTGATCAAAAGGGCCGGGCCTCTCACTGGGAGTGGGGTGCCCGGCCCTTTTGCGTACGGAAGTCGGCGGGCCGTTTCCCGGCCCGCCGCGTGGTCACTTCACCGTGACGGCGTCGCCGGTGGAGACGACCTTCATGGTCGTGGTCGTACCGAGGAACGCCCAGCGCCAGCTGCCCGAAGCGGTGGCTTTCACCGTCGCGCGGAGGTGGCCCTTGCTGTCCGTGGTCGCCGTCTTCACGGTGCTGTACGCGCCGCCGGGCTTCTTGTACTGCAGCTTCACCACCTGCTTGGTGAACGCGTGGTACTTGAGGTCCGTCCAGTTGGCCCGCGACAGCTTTCCGGTGACGGTCAGCGTGCCCCCCTTCCTGACCGGCTCGGGCGTGGCGTCCGTGGTCAGGGTCGCGGCGCGCTTCACCTTGAACAGGGCGATGCGGTCGGAGATCCAGTAGTCGCGGTCATTCGCCTGAACCGTGGCGTTGACCTGCCAGGTCCCCGCGACCGAGTTGGCGTCCCAGCCCTCGTTGCCGCTTCCGTAGAAGTCGATCCACGTCGGGTCGATCTGCATCGTCGCGGTGCACACGGACGTCGTCGTGCTGACCTTCTTGCACGTCGTGCCGAGGTGGTCGACCGGCCCATGGCCATTGGTCGCGTTGAACGCGGACACATCGGCGACCCCCTTCACCCCCGAGTTGTCCTTGATTGTCATGGTGATCAGGAAACGCTTGACGTTCTTGACCCCGACGATCACATTGCTGCCACCGTTCACGACGGTCTTGGTGACCCGGATGTCACCCCGCCCCTCCGCGTGAGCGGCCGGCGCCACCGCGACCCCAGCGGCCACTGCCGCGACCACGGAGGCCACAATGATTCTTCTTCGCATGTCCACCCCTGTTCTCCCCGCCCGGTGGCAGGGGGAGGACAGAGTAGCGGTCACCCTGACGTGCCTTACGTGCGAGAAACCAGAACTGACCAGGAGTCAGATATCCATCAAGAGCGTCGGCAGTTTGCGCATGTCGTCGAAGACCACGGTGTCGGGGCCCTCCAGCCAGTGCGCAGGGGTCAGCCCGCCCGCGTAGCCGAGCGACCGCATCCCGGCCGAACGTGCGGCCTGCACCCCGTACTTGCTGTCCTCGACGACGACGCAGGCCGAGGGATCCACGCCCATCCGCCGGGCCGCGTGGAGGAAGAGGTCGGGGGCGGGCTTGCCGTGCGCGACCTCGCCGGCGCTGAAGATGCGGCCCTCGAAGTGGGAGTGGAGTCCGGTGTGGCCGAGGGTGTGGCGCATCTTCTCGTGGCTGCCGCTGGATGCCACACAGGTGGGGAGCGTGATGGCGGCCAGCGCCTCGTGGATGCCGTCGACCGCGACGAGTTCGGCGTCGACGGCATCGCGGTGGAGCTGCTCGAAGCGCTCCTGCCAGACTGCGGACCGGCCCGGTAGGCGGGCGTCGATCAGCTCGCCGATGGACACGTTGGACCGGCCCACGAACTTTTCGACGACTTCGTCCGCCGTCAGTGGCCACCCCAGCTCGATACCCACCTCGACCTGGACGCGCACGGCGATTCGTTCGCTGTCGACGAGTACGCCGTCGCAGTCGAATATCACGAGTTCAGTGGGAGTGGTCATTCCGCCAGGATAGAGAAACCCGCACCTCAGCGAAGGCGCGAGGAGGACAGGATCGAGGCCAGGTGAGCCACGACCATGACCCAGGTGATGACCGCGATGGCCAGCACCGTCACCCGGGTCGCCTCGATGCTGCCCATGAACAGGTCGACCACGGCAACCGCCAGCAGGACGAGGGACGCCTCGATGCCGTTGGTGATCCGGTGGATCTTGAAGGCCGAGGCCAGCCGTCGCGCCGAGGCGAGCCCCGCCGACCGGGGCCGGGTCGCCTCGTCGTCCGCGACCGGCAGGCCACGGCGGGCACGTGCGACATCCACGAGGTCCGTGGACGCCTTCAGCAGTACGACTCCGAGTGCCGCCGCGAGTCCCACCGACACCCAGAGGTCCGAGGAGCCGCGCGCTGCCCGGAACCCGGCCCCGATCATCAGCGCCGCGTCCGCCAGGTAGGCCCCGAGCCGGTCGACGTAGATGCCCGTCGCGCTGTTCTGACCCTTCCAGCGCGCCACTTCGCCGTCCACACAGTCGAAGAGCAGGAACAGCTGGAAGAGCACCGCCGCGAGCAGGGCCCCTGTCAGGCCGGGTATGAGGAGCGCGAAGCCGGAGGCCACCCCGCACACCACCATCGTCCAGGTGAGCTGATCGGGCGTCACGCGCGTACGCACCAGCTGCCGGGTGGTCCGCAGGGAGATCCGCCGCATGTACAGGCGGCCCGCCCAGTGCTCCCCGTTACGGCTCTGAAGCTTCGCGTTCGGCTGACAGACCTCACGCAGCTCTGCCAATGCCGGAGCACTCGTCATGACGTTCCTTCACCCACCTGTCCCGTGGCCCAGCAGTGATCACCACAGGGTAGAGACCCCACTTGTTCAGGCCGACAGGAGGTGCGGCTCGTCGGCTGCGCAGTCGTGGCAATTTCCTGGGGTGGGGGAGCGGAAAGCGCGGTCGCAGCGGTCGCAGTTCTGGAGCGGGGCGGGCTGGTGGGCGGGAGTGGTCGGGGGTGGGAGGAGGGCGATGAGGCGGTGCCTCAAGAATTTGGCCGGGAATCTGAGGGGCTGGGGGAGGTCGCTGGTGAGGGCCTGGCGGACGGCGGCGGGCGTGGTGCCGCGTTCGAACCAGGTGGCGACGGCGGGGGCGAGGTGGTGGATGTCGCGTTCGGTGAGGGTGATGTGGGGTGCGCGGCGGTGGAGGTCGGTGAGGAGCGCGGTGGCGGCGTCGAGGAGTTGGGGGAGGGGTTCGGTGGGTCGGGGGAGTGGCGGGGGCTTGGGTGCGGCGGGGGATGTGGGGCGCGGTGCAGGTGTGGGGGCTACGGCTGTGGGGGCCGGTGCGGGTGCCTCGGGGGTCGGTGGTGCGGGAGTGGCGACCGGGGCCAGGGCGGGGGCAGGGGCAGCGATTGGGGCTGGGTGGCTGCGCTTGGGGCGTCGCTTGGGGGCCGGGACGGGGCGGGCGTCGATGGAGCCAGGTTGGTTGTACGAGCAGGTGCGGGTGACGACGCGGCCGTCGGGGAGGCGTTCGCGGGTGCGGCGCAGGTAGCCGTGGACTTCCAGTTCGCGCAGTGCGGCGGCGATGCGGGCCTCGCTGTCCGGGAAGCGTTCGGTGAGGGGTTTGATCCCGACCTTCGTCCCGGCGGGGAGCGACTGGATGTGCGTGGCGAGGCCGATTGCGAGGAGGGAGAGCTCGCGGTGCTGGGCGAGGTGGTTGCCGACGACCGTGAAGTGGCTGGTGTGGCGGGAGTTGATGTGTACGACACCGGATGACGGCGTGGCGTCCCCGCGAACGGGAGACGGGGCGCGCGAGGGCGCGCTAATCTGCTGGGTATCCATCGGGAAGCCCTTACTTCCTCGGTGGTCAGGCCCTCGATCGGGATTGCGAGTCCCGGCCGGGGGCCGACGTATGTTTGCGGTTGTCGCGGCGAGCATATGCCAGCCAACCGCTGTGAAATCCAGCTCAGTTGGCAAACCTCACCCGTGTGGGTGACGGGCCTCTGGCTGAGGCCGGGGGAGGGGTTTGGTTGGGAAGTTCCTTCTTCCCAAAGCCTTTAAAGCCTTTACGTCGGGGGCCGCCGCGTCGCGGTCGACCGGGTCGCGGCGCACCGGGTCGCGGCTGTCGCGATCCGGTGCGGGACCAGGTGTGCCAGGCGGATCGGGCCGCGCTCAGCCCTGGCGCGCCTCGAGATCGTTGATCAGCCTTGGATGCGTGTGGATCTCCAGGTGGGCCACGTGCTGCTTGCCCTTGGGCGTGACCGGTGTGACCGGGCCGTCCAGGCTTGGCTGTTCGGTGCGATCAAGCGGCATCAGCTGAATTTGTGCCGTCCGGAGGCGACCAATGTGCAGGAGCTTCCGCAACTGTTCCTCGGAGCAGCGCCGCCTCCGGGCCGACGCGGAGTCCGGGTACGGCCTGCACCTGGTCGAGGCGCTGGCCACGTCCTGGGGAATCACCGACCGGGTCGTGGGCAAGACGGTCCGGGCCGAGTTGTTTGCCGGTCATCATTGAGACGGATACGCGGCAGGGCCGACGCCCACCACCCGGGACCCTCCCGGTGGCGGGTCCGGCCGCCGCTGCTCAGCATGGACCCATATCCGTCGACCAGGGAGACCTCATGTCCATCGCGGTACTCGGAGCGACCGGTGGCCAGGGCGGCGCGGTGGCCGCCGCTCTGTTGGAGGCGGGGCGTGCCGTGCGCGCCGTGGTGCGTGATCCCGGCAGCGGGCGTGCCAGGGCGTTGGCGGCGGCCGGAGCGGAGGTCGTCCCCGGCAACCTGTTCGACGCGGGCTCGCTCGCCGAGGCGTTCCGGGGCACGACGGCCGCGTTCGCCGTGACCACGCCGTTCCAGGACGGTCTGGAAGCGGAGGTGGCCCAGGGAGCGGCAATCGTGCGGGCCGCCGAGGACGCCGCACTGCCGCATCTGGTGCTGGCCTCCGTCGCCAGTGCGGACCGCGCCACCGGCATCCCGCACTTCGAGACCAAGGCCAGGACCGAGGAACTGCTCGCAGGCTCCGGACTTCCGGCGACGGTGGTGGCACCGACCTACTTCTACGACAACGCGCTGGGCGCGCTGGACGAGGTCGCCGCCGGTCTCCTCACCATGCCGCTTCCCGGCGACACCCCGCTCCAGCAGGTGGCACGGCAGGACCTGGGCCGGGTCGTGGCCGCGGTCGTGGCCGATCCGGACCGCTGGATCGGGCAGCGGATCGAGGTGGCGGGCGACGATCCCACGCCGGTCCGGATGGCGGAGGAGATCGGACGGGCCGCGGGCGGAAAGGTCGCGTTCCGGCAGACGCCGCTGGCGGACCTGTGCACCACCAGCCCCGACATGTTCGCCATGTACAGCTTTCTGGCGGACACCGGTTACCAGGTGGACCTGGAGGCATTGCGTACGCAGTTCCCCACCGTCCCCTGGACCTCGTACGCGGCGTGGGCGGACACCCAGGACTGGCCGACACCTCGCCCGTGACCCCCGTGTCCCGTTCCTGCCGGCGCACCGGGGGTACCGATCACCGCGCGGGCGAGACCCCGGTTCGGCCGCGTCCCGCCCCGTCGCTGAGGCGGGGGTAGTCCACATACCCTTCCGCGCCGCCTCCGTACATGCCGGTCGTGCGCATCGGATTGAGCGGGGCGTCCGAGGCGATGCGTTGTGGCAGGTCCGGATTGGCCAGGAACAGCCGCCCGAAGGCGTAGACGTCGGCAAGACCGGCACGCAGCGTCCTTTCGGCCTGTCCCCGGCCTCCGGGCTCGGGGCCGTCGCAGGTGGCCACGACGGTTCCGTTCCAGCGGGGGCGCAGGTCCTCCAGGGCGGCGTACTTTCCGGACTGCACCACGTGCAGGTACGCCAGTCCCATTCCGTCCAGCGCGTCCAGCAGCCGGTGGTAGCGCGGGGCCGGATCGGACTCGACGATGTCGAGGAGCGGGTTGCCGGGGGAGATGCGCAGCCCGGTGCGGTCCGCTCCGATCGTGGCTGCGACGGCTTCGACCACCTCGATCGCGAAGCGGACCCGGTCGGAGTAGCCGTCGGTGCGCAGGTTTGCGTTGTCGGACAGGAACTGGGCGATGAGGTAGCCGTAGGCGCCGTTGATCTCGACCCCGTCGAAACCGGCGTCGATCGCGTTGCGTGCGGCCGTCGCGTGGGACCGGACGGTCTCGGCGGTCTCGGCTGCGGACAGTTCATGGGGGGCGACGTAATCCTTCGGGCCGGCGGCGGTGAAGATCTGGCCGTGCGAGATCGCCACGGCTGACGGAGCGACCGGCTGCTCGCCGCCGAGGAGGTCGGGGTGGCTGACGCGGCCCACGTGCCACAACTGGGCGAAGATGCGGCCGCCGGCGGCGTGCACGGCCCGAGTCAGCCGACGCCAGCCTTCGACATGAGCCGACTCGGTCAGGCCGGGGACGCCGGGGCCTCCCTTGCCGAGGGGGTGCGGCCAGATGCCTTCGCTGACGATGAGGCCGGCGGCGGCACGCTGGGTGTAGTACTCCGTCATGATCGGTGTCGGGACGCCGGTGGTGTCGTCGGCGCGGGCGCGGGTCATCGGCGCCATGGCTGTCCGGTTGGGCAGGTGGAGCGCGGTGCTGCGGTAGGGCGTGAGCAGGGGGGAGTTCATGGCTTTCCCTCGGATCGCAGTGACATGCGTGAACAGCGCGGGCACCGCCTGAAACAACCTGGGGCGGGCGCACCCTTGGCGCAGCTATCCGGCCACGGCCACGGCCCCGGCGATCGCGCGGAATGCCGGCTCTTGGGGTGACGTTAAGGCTTCACATCGATGGCAAGGTCAAGCTGAGACGGGGGAAGGCGCATGCTGATCGGGGAGTTGTCCCGGCGTACCGGGGTCAGCGCGCGGTTGCTGCGGTACTACGAGGCGCAGGGCCTGCTCGATGCCAGGCGCGGTGCGAACGGGTACCGCGACTACGACGAGGAGTCGGTGGTCACGGTGCGGCAGGTTCGGGCCTTGCTGAACGCGGGACTTTCCACCGAGGTGATTCGTTCCGTGCTGCCGTGCACCAGGGGCGAGCAGCCGGGATTCGACTGGTGTGCGGACCTGCGGGCCATCCTGGAAGGGGAGGTGGCCGCCATGGACGAGCGACTCGACGACCTTCGGCGTACCCGTGGCACCCTCGCGGGTTACCTGGCGCAGCCCTGACCGTTCCTAGCCAGTGTGCATGAGTGAGTCCTGGACCCACCGATGTGTACTGGGCGCATCCCGAACGGTGTTGGATGCGCTGGGTTGCCGCTTTCTCGTCCCGTTCGGCGGCACGTCTCCGGGGGCGTGGTCCGTTGCGGGTGGGCGGGTTCCCTCGCGCCCTCGGGTGCCTGGCCCGGCCTGGGCGGTCCGATGCCCCGCACAATCTCTCCGGTCGTGTGGGGGCGGTGCCGTCCGACGCCGGATCGGGTGTCCGAGGGCACGTCGTCCCCGCGAGCTTGTGGATCGGGGCTCACGCGGCTGGGTCGTCGACCAGACGGCTGAGGTCCGTCATCTGAACTCGCTCCATCCAGGTGATCGACCGGAGAACGTCACTGATGGGGATACCGGCACTGCTGGAAATTGCGTAGCGTCCACACCCAGCTGCCCATACGTTCGGCCGCATGGCTGACGAGTGTTTCGGGCATCCACGCCTCGCCGCGATCTATGACCCACTCGACCCTGACCGCAGCGATCTCGACGCGTACGTCCACATGACGGATGAGTTCGAAGCGCGTCGGGTGCTGGACATCGGCTGCGGGACAGGCGTGTTCGCGCTCCTGCTGGCCGATCGCGGGGTCGAGGTAGTTGGCGTCGATCCCGCCCAGGCATCCGTCGGCGTGGCGCGCGGCAAGCCAGGCAGCGAGCGCGTGCGCTGGATCTGTGGTGATGCGACGACGCTCCCGCCGCTGAGGGTTGACCTGGTGACCATGACAGCGAACGTTGCCCAGGCCATCGCCGATCCACAGACGTGGCGGAAGACCCTGCGAGGGGCTTACGAAGCACTGCGGCCCGGCGGGCATCTGGTCTTCGAGACCCGGGACCCGGCCAGACGCGCCTGGGAAGAGTGGAACCGTGAGGCTTCGTACACAGTGACGGAGATCCCGGACGTCGGCGACGTCGAGAGCTGGGTGCAGTTGATCGAGGTGAGCGAGCCGCTGGTGACGTTCCGCTGGACGTATGTATTCGGCGCGGACGGGCAGGTGCTGACGTCGGATTCCACGTTGCGTTTCCGTGGGCAACAGGAGGTCGAGGCCGAGCTGACCGCGCAGGGATACGTGGTCGAGGACGTACGCGACGCTCCTGACAGGCCGGGCAGGGAGTTCGTCTTCGTCGCGCGACGTCCGTAGGGCACCGGCCTCACGTAGCTCAGCGTGATGCTCAGGTCGGGTACGGACATCGCACGCTGCCATCGGTCCCGCTGTGCTGGATTGGACGCTGAGCGAGGTCGCGGGCCGTTGCGGGGTCCTCCCCACGACGCTGCAACGGCCCGCACCGCATGAGTTCTCGTACGCGGCCACAGTTGGGAGCCTGGCTGTCGGAAAAAGGTTCTCCGGCACACCGAACCACTCCCGGGCATTGCACATCTTCAGGTGCGTAGGCGCGCGCTGACTTCGCGCGCCGATTCGTATTCGAGGGGAACCCGGAACTTCATGAAGAGCAAGCTGACCGCCGTAGCCCTTGCCGCCGTCGTCGTCGCCGGCACTGCCGCTACCGCCATCCCGGCCTCGGCCGCCCCCGCCGGGGCCGAGCCGACCCGCTGCCACACCGCCGACCTGAAGGCCGGCTTCGCCATGGGGGATGACGCGAAGCCGGAGATGGAGCAGACCGAGAAGCAGACCCAGGCGTACGTCTGGTTCACCAACCGGAGCAAGCGCACCTGCACCCTGTCCGGCTTCGCCGGTGTCGACATGATCGGCGCTCAGAAGACCGACGGCACCTGGTCGCTGGTGCGCTCCTCCAAAAAGCCCGAAAAGATGATCCTGAAGCAGGGGGACACGGTGGACTTCAGCATCATCCTGCTCCCGGTGGCCAAGTCCACGCCGCAGAAGGAGAAGTTCGTTCCGGCGGAGTTCCTGGTCACCCCGCCGAACGAGACGGAGCACTTCACCCTGAAGTGGCCGTTTGGCGGCCAGATCCTCAAGCAGGACGGCGCCACCCACCCGGCCACCTACCTCAACCCGGTCGGGCTGTAACCAACTGGACAGCCTCTGAGCTTCCCTTCGGCGTCGCTGGTGGCCACCGCAGGACTCCCGGAATGAGGTGAAGCCTCCGGGTGCCGCGACCTCCAGCGGGAGATCCAGGAGGGCCTCGACGTCGTCGACGGTTTTCGTTCCGATGTTCCTCACCCCCCGGCCATCGCGTGACAGCCCGCGCGATCTGCTCCGGGGAACGGGGGCTTCGTGCCCGACGAGGGGCGCGGAGCGGCGGCATCCCGGCGGCCGGTCCCTGCCGCGCACGCGGCGAGGACCGGCCGCCCCGTGTCACAGCGTGAGCAGTGCTCGTACGGGGATGAAGGTGTCCGACAACGGGCGTACGGCCATCCGCAGCAGTGCGAGGGCGTTGTCGTCCCCCGCGATGCGGTTGGCGCTGAGCTCGCCGCAGGTCAGGCACTCATGGATGATCAACCACTCCCCGTCCTGCCGGACGGACAGGCTCAGCGCCGTCATCCGCCCGCGGCAGCCGGACGCCCGGTCACCCGGTATCCGCTGGTCCACGTGGAGGCTGGTCAGGCAGTGCGGGCAGTGATTGCGATGGGCGGTGCCCGGTGCGGTCAGCGGCACGTCGAGCCGGCAGCCGACACAACGGAACGCATCGCCGTGAGCGCCGCCCGGTCCGTGCAGGACATCCTTTCGTCTCTGTGGGCGGTGTGTTGATCGCCGGGGTCTACGTCGTGGCATGTTCGGATCTCCGTCCGTCCCGCGGTCGTCGTCGGCGATTCACAGGTCACCGAACGCTTCGAGCGGGAAGGGCGGTTGAGCCAGAGGACGTACGGCCATCCGCATCAGGATCAGCTGGTTGTCGTCTCCGCAGACCGGGTTCGAGGTCAGCTCGTCGCAGCGGGTGCAGCGGTGGATGACCATCCAGCCACCGGTGCGGAGCACCGCGATGGAGATCGGGGTCATACGCGCCCCGCAGTCGGACGGTCCGCCCTCGACGTGGTCGAGGCAGTGCTGCGAGTGCAGGCAACTGGGGCAGTGGTTGCGACGGCTGCCGTCGGGCGCGAGCGTGGCGACGGTCAGCCCGCACCGCAGGCAGGTGAAGGTGTCGGTCCTCAGACAGGCGCCGGCGCCGTTGGCGGAGGACTTGGTCGAACGGTTCTTGGGGTTGTCGGTGGACACCCGGTTTTCTCCTTGCCGAAGAGGATGAGCAATGCAGCAGGGAAGTACCGAGCAGCCCTCGGGGGCGGGGCCTCAGAGGCGTGAGTCGTCAGCCGGGATCACGTATTGACGAGACGGAAACGCGTACCGGTCAGGGAACGCGGGTCAGCGCGATGCCGCGGGCGTGCGCATGCACGCAGCTCCGATGGCCCCGGCGCGGATGGAGGCGCGACGAGGGAAGCTCGGAACTACTGGCCGGGGCATACATCAACTTCTTTCCAGGGCAGGCGCCCATGGTTCGGCGACGGTCGACACCGTGGTCGAGGTGACCGTAACAATGCGCCCGGGCCGGATCCAGCGATTATCGGGCCGCGCGGATACGGATGGGGTGGCCCGGCCGTGGAGCGGGCCGGGCCACCCCGGGCAGGGGAAGGGGCGTGTTCAGGGGGGTCCTGGTGGTTCTCGCCGAAAAGCAACGCACACCGCCAATATCAACCGCGGCGGTGATCGCGGTCCAGCCGATGCCCGGCGGTGAGATGGGGGTGAAAGCCGGTGGCCGGCCGAGGCTGTCGAACGCCAACGTCGTTCGCTGGGCTGAATGGGTGATTCTGCGAGGCCGTTCCTTGTCACCTATTTGACATTATGCATCACTCTGAGTAGTGGAACCGGTGGGCCGCCCATCCCGTGCCGGGGAAATCGTGCTGGAGGGCGGGTTGCATCGGTTCTCTTGCGTTGTAGCGGGAGCTTCCGGGGACCGCCGAGACAACACCAGCCCGCCTTGCAGCAGCCGGCCGCACTGCAGCAGGCGAAGCCCACAGCGGCATCACTCGTGCCTTGGGCCCTGCTCTGCGCCCGGAGCCTGGCCTCTGGTTCCCCGATACGTGCTCAGAAAGGCATCCCCATGCCCGTTCTGCCCCGGCCCCATCCGCTTCTGGCAACCGAAACCGTGTCGCGGCAAAGCGCAGCTCTGCTACTGCCGCCATCAGGAGCCACCATCCCCGTCGGCGGCTCCCCGCTCGGAGTGACACTGACCCCGGACGGGGCACGTGCCTACGTTGCGAACCGCGCGTCAAACACCGTCAGTGTGATCGACACCGCCACCGAGACCGTCACCGCGACCATAGCCGCCGCCGGCGGGCCGACACTTCTGGCCTTCTCGCCGGACGGTACGCGCGCCTACCTGACCCTGTTCGACGACGGCGCTGTCGACGTGATCGACACCGCCGCCGGCACCATCACGGCAACCATCGCGGTTGGCGCCGGAGCTGTCGGCGTCGCGGTCGGCCCGGACGGCAACCGCGCCTACGTCACCAGCCAGAACGTCAACACCCTCAGCGTGATCAACACGGCCACCGACACCGTCACCGCCACCTTGACGGTCGGCGCCGGTCCTGTCGGCGTCGCCATCTCCCCCGACGGCACCCGCGGCTATGTTGCCAACACCGGCGACGGCACCGTCAGCGTGATCGACACCGTCACCAACACCGTGACCGGCAGCATCCTCGTCGGCGACGTACCGGTGCTGGTCGCCTTCACCCCGGACGGCTCCCGCGCCTACGTCAGCACTGCCGGCGAGAACGCCGTCAACGTGATCGACACGGCCAGTAACACGGTGACCGCCACCATCCCTGTCATCACACCCCGCGTCGTGGCCATGAGCCCGGACGGGGTTACCGCCTACGTGGCCGACTTGAGCGCCGACACCGTCACCGTGCTCGACGTCACCACCAACACCGCCGCCGGCACCATCCCCGTGGGCAACGGTCCCACGGGTGCAGCCATCTCCCCGGACGGGACCCGCCTGTACGTAACGAACACCACCGACAACACCGTCAGCGTGGTCCCCCTGACCCTCGTACCCGACCAAGGCCCCGCCGCCGGCGGCATCATCCTGACCATCCGGGGCCACAACCTGGCCCCGGTCACCGCCGTGCGATTCGGCGACACCGCCGCCACCATCCTGGCCAGCACCGCGACCTCGGTCACCGTGAGAATCCCACCCGGATCGGGCGCGGTTCCGGTCACGGCCACCACTCCCGGGGGCACCGGCGTTCTCGGCACCTTCTACTACCGCCCCGCCCCCCTCCTGACCGGCATCACCACCATCAGCAACCCCTACGGCGGCGCGGGCCCCGCCATGGGCCCGCTCGGAGGTGGAGGCACCGCGGTCATCACCGGAGTCAACCTTTCCGGCGCCACGGCGGTGCGCTTCGGCCCGACAAGGCAGGCCGTCATCCAGTCGGTGACCGACACCGCCATCACCCTCGGCATCCCCGGCGTCCCGGCCCCCGGCCCGGTACCAGTCACCGTCCTCACCCCCGGCGGCAGCGCAGGCGGCCTCACCTTCACCTACCTCAACGTACCCGCCCTGACCGGTGTCAGCCCCGCCGCCGGACCCACCGGCGGCGGCACCGACGTCACCATCACCGGCACCAACCTCGCCACCACCCACGAGGTCACCTTCGACGGCACCCCCGTCCCTTTCACCGCCATCTCCGACCAGCAGATCAGCGCCACCGCCCCGCCCCACCCCGCCGGACAGGGCATCACCATCGCGGTCAACACCCTCGGCGGCAGCTACCCCTGGAGCATCTACACCTACGAAGACGGCCCCGCCATCTGACACCCACGGCTGCCCGGCAGCAGTCGGTCCGGGACGACGTCCGGCGCGGACGGGATTGTCAGGCTGCCGACCTGAGCGAGGCCGCCGTCACAGCCGGTCGCGCGCGACGGGCAGCCGCGGGTCAGTCTCCTGGCGAGTGACCGGCTGTGTGATGCGCCCTGCGCTCAGCTCCAGGTGGTTGCCGGTGAAGCGGGCTCGCATGCGGCGGTCGTGGGTGACGACGACGTCCGGCACGGTGAGGATCACGACGCCGGCCTGTGCGGCGGCCTCGGCACCGTCGGTCAGTTCGCGGCCGCGCCGACCGGTGGACCGCCAGCTGCCTCGTGCGGGGCGCCCGTATGGGCGGCGACGGTTTCCCCCGGCCCCGGTCATGCCCGGCGGCCACGGTCACGCCTGGCGGAGGCCCTGGTCCGGGGCGTGCGCCTCGCTCGTATGCTCGCTTCATGACCGATCCTCAGCGCGGACGTCCGACCACCAATTCCATGCGGCGCGCCCTCAAGCGGGCCCGCGACGGTGTCGCTCTCGATGTGACCGAGGCCGCCGTGCTGCTCCAGGCGCGAGGTGACGATCTGACGGATCTCGCAGCCTCGGCCGCCCGGGTGCGTGACGCCGGCCTCGAAGCCGCCGGCCGGCCTGGTGTCATCACGTACTCCCGCAAGGTCTTCATCCCGCTGACCCGGCTCTGCCGCGACAAGTGCCACTACTGCACCTTCGTCACCGTCCCCGGCAAGCTCCGGCGCGCGGGCCACGGGATGTTCCTGTCGCCCGACGAGGTGCTGGACATCGCCCGCAAGGGCGCGGCCATGGGCTGCAAGGAAGCGCTGTTCACCCTCGGCGACCGGCCCGAGGACCGCTGGCCCGAGGCGCGGGAGTGGCTGGAGGCCGAGGGGTACGACGACACCCTCGCGTACGTACGCGCCATGGCGATCCGCGTCCTGGAGGAGACCGGCCTCCTCCCGCACCTCAACCCGGGCGTGCTGACCTGGACCGACCTCCAGCGGCTCAAGCCCGTCGCCCCCTCCATGGGCATGATGCTGGAGACGACGGCGACCCGCCTGTGGTCCGAACCGGGCGGCCCGCACCACGGCTCCCCGGACAAGGAACCGGCCGTACGCCTGCGCGTCCTCGAAGACGCGGGCCGCTCCAACGTCCCGTTCACGACCGGCATCCTGATCGGGATCGGCGAATCGTACGAGGAGCGCGCCGACTCCCTCTTCGAGCTGCGCAAGACCGCCCGCGCCTACCACGGCATCCAGGAAGTCATCGTCCAGAACTTCCGTGCCAAGCCGGACACCGCGATGCGCGGCATGCCGGACGCCGAGCTGGAGGAACTGGCCGCGGCCATCGCCGTGGCCCGGCACATCCTCGGCCCGTCCGCCCGCATCCAGGCCCCGCCGAACCTCGTCGACGCCGAGTACGCGCTGCTCATCGGCGCGGGCATCGACGACTGGGGCGGCGTCTCCCCGCTCACCCCCGACCATGTGAACCCCGAACGCCCCTGGCCCCACATCGACGAACTGGCCGCCAGGACAGCCGAGTCCGGCTTCACGCTCCGCGAACGCCTCACCATCTACCCGGAGTTCATCCAGCGCGGCGAGCCCTGGCTCGACCCCCGCCTGCTCCCGCACGTCCGCGCCCTCGCCGACCCGGAGACGGGTCTCGCGAAGGAGGGCGCGATCCCCGTCGGCCTGCCCTGGCAGGAGCCCGACGAGGAGTTCGGCGCCACCGGCCGCACCGATCTGCACCGCACCATCGACACGGAGGGCCGCACCGGCGACCGCCGCGAGGACTTCGACGAGGTGTACGGGGACTGGGAGGCGCTGCGTGAGGCGGCGGCCCCCGGCATGGTCCCGTCCCGCATCGACGCCGACGTACGCCAGGCGCTCGGCCAGGCCGCCGACGATCCGACGGGACTCACCGACGACCAGGCGCTCGCCCTGCTCCACGCGGACGGCCCGGCGCTCGACGAACTGTGCCGGATCGCGGACACGCTGCGCCGCGACGTGGTCGGTGACGACGTCACGTACATCGTCACCAGGAACATCAACTTCACCAACGTCTGCTACACCGGCTGCCGCTTCTGCGCCTTCGCCCAGCGGCGCACCGACGCCGACGCGTACACCCTCTCCCTGGACCAGGTCGCCGACCGGGCCGCGCAGGCGTGGGACGTCGGCGCGGTCGAGGTCTGCATGCAGGGCGGCATCCACCCGGACCTGCCCGGCACCGCGTATTTCGACATCGCGCGGGCGGTGAAGGAACGCGTACCCGGCATGCATGTGCACGCCTTCTCCCCGATGGAGGTCGTCAACGGGGCGACCCGCACCGGCATGTCCATCCGCGACTGGCTGATCGCCGCGAAGGAGGCCGGGCTCGGTTCGATCCCCGGTACGGCGGCCGAGATCCTGGACGACGAGGTCCGCTGGGTCCTCACCAAGGGCAAGCTGCCCACGGCGACCTGGCTGGAGGTCATCAGGACCGCCCACGAGGTGGGCCTGCGATCGTCGTCGACGATGATGTACGGCCACGTCGACCAGCCCCGCCACTGGCTCGGCCACCTGAGGACCCTGGCGAACCTCCAGCAGGAGACCGGCGGCTTCACGGAGTTCGTCACCCTTCCCTTCATCCACACCAACGCCCCGGTCTACCTGGCAGGCATCGCCCGCCCCGGCCCGACCGACCGCGACAACCGCGCCGTCACCGCCATGGCCCGGCTCCTGCTCCACCCGCACATCACCAACATCCAGACCAGCTGGGTGAAGCTCGGCACGGAGGGCGCGGCCGAGATGCTGCGCTCGGGCGCCAACGACCTGGGCGGCACGCTGATGGAGGAGACCATCTCCCGGATGGCGGGCTCCGGTTACGGCTCGTACCGTTCCATCCAGGACCTCGTGGCGATCGCGGAACTCGCGGGCCGCCCGGCGAAGCCGCGTACGACGCTGTACGGGGAAGTGCCGCAGGAGCGGGTGGCGGCGGCTGCCGCGTCCGACGGACACCTTCCGGAGCTGCTTCCCGTGCTGCCGGACTGAGCCGTCTGCCCTCACCGACCGGCCATGCGTACGGTCCGCGGGCCCAGCGGGCCTCGGCTACAAGTCCCCGGCCGAAGTTCATGCCGAATACGTGGAGATGAAGCTCGCGGCATGGAAAACACCCACAACCGGTGTCCGGAAAATGGATGGCCGCTCAGCCGCGGGGGAGAACAACGAGATGTGGCGCCCCCGGTCGTACCAGGGGGCGCCACGCTCCTCAGGCCGGCAGCCTCAGGCGTGCGCGTTGCGTCCCATCACGTGGAACGCACTGCGCACCTCGACCGCGCAGGCCGCGGCGACGCACAAGGCGACCGCCACCATGCCCGAGCCGATCACGGTGTCCGGGCCGGGATTCTGGCCGAGGACGGTGACCAGCGCCTTCGCGGCGATGGCGACCTGTCCCAGTCCGACGACCGTCAGCCAGACGACGCGCAGGGCCCGCGGGCTGCGGGTGCGTGCCTTCTCCAGCCCGAGCAGCGCCGCCGCACCCGCCAGCGCGACCACGACTCCGAGCGTGACGGCGACGTAGAGCATCGCGTCCACGGCCGGGGCGTCGGTGTGGTCGAGTTCCGCCGTGTCCGGCGGGAGAACGGTGAACGCTACGTTCATCAGGGCGAGGTAGGTGACCTGGAGGAGGAGAAGGACGGGCACTACTCGCCGGCTGAGCGCGGATGTCATGCGTTGCTCCTCACGAGCTTGCCGCTCTTGGTGATCCACAGCTTCCCACGGCTCGTCCCGTTCTTGCAGGCATCCCTGCTGCGGATGCCCGCACTCGCCTTGCCGGTGTTGTCACGGCCGAGCTGACGGCCGATGGAGCTGTTGCGCTGGTCCATCTCCTTGTCGTTGCCCCGGGAGGTGGACTCGTGACGCGTGGCGATCTCGTAGGCGTCTTTGGTGGAGAGGCGGATTTCCATCAGCGCGTTCCAGGAGCAGTGCCGAAACGCGTCACCCGTGCCCTGGAACAGGGTGCGGTCGGGGTAGAGCTCCTGCGCCTTCTTGAACGCGGTGTTGGCCCGGTCCCATGCGACGGAGCAGTTGTACGGGTTCCAGAAGCAGTAGTTGCGCTCCGCGGAAGTGATGTCGCCGTAGCCGTAGCCCGGGTCGAGCAGGACCGGATAGGAGACGGCCTGACCATTTGCCGGGGCGACGGAGACGACGATGCCGTCGCCGGACAGCGCCATCGAGACGGGATGGAGTTCCCCTTGGCGTCCAGAGCCGGCGGGGCGGTGACGAAAGTGGTCACATCCCCCTGCTCGGCCTGCTGCCACCGCTCTGGCCGCGACGAGGTGAGACGCCCCCGCGTCTGAGCTCGGCGTTCAACCTCCGCCCGTGGTAGGCCCATTGGCCACGGGCTTCGCCGTTCACCGGACAGTGGGGCGGCCTTTGCGTGATCACGTCTTCTCGCTGAAGCCGACACTGATCACAACATGCACCCGCTGCTGGGCCCGCGCTCGGCCCGGGCCGACCACCCCGCCCCGAAGAGGTCCGACCCCGCACCGGCCCCCTGTAGGACCCATGCGGCGCGTCACGTCACAACAGGGCGATCGTTGCCTGACGCGGCAGTACGAGTTGGTAGCTTTCGGATCCCGGCCACCGGGGAGCACAGGATCCACACCACGCTCAGCACCGCCCCGGTCGTGCCCACCCACAGTGCGGTCCGCAGCCCGGCCGCCTCCCCCAGCGCCCCGCCCGCCAGGGCTCCGAGGGGCCGGAAGCCATGGTTCAGAGTTCGGTAGGCGCCCGTCACGCGAGAGCGCAGCGCGTCGGGTATGAGCGCCATCTGGAGCGAACCGGCCGCGATGTCGACGAACATCACGCCGACGCAGGAGACGAACTCGGCGACGAAGAGCGTCCCGAGCACCACCGGCAATGCCCCGCCCGCGAGCGGCACCAGCATCAGCGGCACGGTGAAGAGGGCGAAGCCCGCGACGATGGACGGCCCGACGCCGATCGTCCGGACGACCGCCCCGCTGATCGCCGCCCCGATCAGCCCACCCACCGCCGCGACACTGAGCACGGCTCCGAACATGCCTGCACTGAGGCCCAGGTGACGTGTCGCGTAAAGCACGAAGAGGGTGTGGAAGATGTAGTTGAAGAACTGCACATTGCCCGACGCAATGAACATCGCGCGCATCGAGGGCTCCCGGAACACCCAGCGCATCCCCGCCGTGAAGTGTCCCTTGGCCCGCTCGACTGGCGGCGGCTCCATGGACCGGACGCGCGCGAGCTGCCCGGCCGAGACGACGTACGTGAGTGCGTCCGCGAGCAGCGCCACGGGCGCGGTCAGGATCTGCACAAGCACGCCGCCCGCACCGGGACCCGCGAGCCAGGCCATCGAGCGGCTGCCGTTGACCAGGGAATTACCCTCCACGAACTGCTCGGTCGGCACCAGCGACACGAACAGTGTCGCGTTGCACACCTCGAACAGCACCGTCAGCGCACCGATCCCGAAGGCCACGCCGTACAGCTGCCAGAGCGTGAGGGCGTCCAGCGCGTACGCCACCGGGAGCGAGACCAGCAGCACGGCTCGTGCCAGATCGGTGGCGATCATGACGTCCCTGCGCCGCCCGCACCGGTCGGCCCAGGCCCCCGCCGGAAGGTTGAACAGCAGCGCGGGCAGCAGCTCGACGGCCTTCAGCCAGCCCATCTCCGCCGCGTCCGCCCCCAGGACGAGCACGGCGGCGAGCGGGATGGCGATCAGTGATATCTGGTCCCCCGCCAGCGAGACTGCCTGTCCCGTCCAGTACCGCCGGAACGCCCGGTCCCGCAGCAGCGCGGGTATCAGCGCTCGAGGCCGCTTCACAACGCGTCCTCGGGAGCCACGTGGGCGATCCGCAGGAACTCCACGATGCGCGCGCCCTCGGGCCGCAGCGCCGGATCGTCGTTGCGCCCGTCGTACGCCCCCAGTAGTTCCCTGATCCGCTCGCGCAGCTCGACCAGTTCGTCGGCGGTCAGATACAACTGGTGATCGCCGAACTCCTCCGCCTCCCGCCACTCGCGCGGCAGCCGATGACGCTGTTCCATGGCACGCGTCAGGCGTTCGAAGTACAGCTCGGCCACCGTTGTGCTCAGCGCCACCGCCGCCTCGTCCACGGCCGTATCGTCGGAGTGCGCCGGCCACGACGTGTACTTGGCGACGGCCCGCCACGGCTTCTCCCGGCCCTGCCCACCGCCGGCCTGCTCGACCAGCCCGTACTTGGCGAGCATGCGCAGGTGGTAGGAGCAGCTGGCGACGGACTCGCCGATCAGCTCGGCGGCCCTGGTGGCCGTGGAGGGTCCCTCCCGGCGCAGCATTCCGACGAGCCGCATCCTCGTGGGGTGCGCGTACGCGCGCAATGCGCGGGGGTCGCTGAGCACGGTCTCCCGCACCGGCGTATCCGGCACGCCGGTGCGCTGCTCGTGGGGCTCACGGGTTTTACATGCTTCGCGTGCCTGATCGGCTTGGTCTCCACTCACCATCTAAAGGTATCTTTAGAAAGATTCCTTTAGCAAGGTTTCTTTATCAATGACTGTGGAACCGCGAGGGCGGCAAGGCGGTCGACGGCGGGATGCCGGAACCCGGATGCGCCGCGCGGGCGGCATCACGCTTCCGTGGACGGCGCCCGGGGCTTGGCGCCGGCTTTCGTTCCGATGTTCCGACCGCCGCGTGGCCGGTGGTCTGGCTTCGGCCGGTCGCGGACCTTCGGCGATCGCGCGCTGGACCGGGCCGCTGCGCATCACTCTTTCCGGCTTCGGTGGGCAGGGTGATGCAGAAGCCGGAACTGCTGCCTCTGGTCGGGCAGTTGACGGGTCGAGATGGATACCTGGACATAATTCGCAGGCGTGCGGCAACGGCAAGGACCTAATCTGCCCGTCATGACCGACTGGAAGAGCGTCGAGGCCGCCGACTGTGCCGTGCCCGCTGACCGGCCCATGGACGACCTCGTTCGCGAGCTGTCCCGTGCCCTGGCAGATCCCGATCCACTGGTCCGGGACGGCGCGCCCTACACCGTCCTCGCGACCTGGATCGCCCGCGGGGCGATCGAGACGTCCCGGAGGCTGGAGCTGGGGGACGAGATGGCCACCCGGTTCACCGATCCGCGGGTCGAGGCCCGCACCTTCGCGCCCCTCGTGCTCGACATGCTGGTGGCCGCGGGGGACTTCAAGGCCGGCTGGGTGGAGGCGTTCGAGCGCTGGTACCCGGCGGAGCAGGACCTGCGTGGACACGACGAGACGCTCGGCTGGCTTCACGCCGTGGCGCACGGCGCGGACCTGCTTGCCGGCTTCGGTCGCCACCCCGAGGTGGCGCCGGTGCGGATGCTGGACCTCGCCGCCGCGCGGCTGATGGCGCCCACCGACCACGTCTACGACCAGATGGAGGACGACCGCCTGGCCCGGGCGATCGCCCGGGTTCTCACCCGCACCGACCTGAGCGAACGCGACGCCGTCGGCTGGCTGGATCCGATCGCCGACCGCTTCGGGGCCGACCGCATCAGCACCCCAGTGCCCGCTCACATCAGCAACTGCCTGCGCACCCTGCGCCTGCTCTACATCCTTGCCGACCGGGGCGTGCGCCCCACCAGCGAAATGCCCGCGGAACCCCTCCACCACCGCGACGCGGTCAAGTCCGGCATAGCCACCGTCCTCGACCGGATCGTCAGACGCTGACCGACGGCACCCGGTTCGGCCCGGCAGACCGGTGCGCACGCCCTCCACGGACGACGGGGATGGCGCTGATCGCGCACACCGGCCTCGTCCTCCTCTCCGCTCAACCCTTGCCCGCCCCGTCGCCGCCGGGTCGCCCAGCGGCCGCAGGCCCCCGCCGCCGCCCCGGGCAGACCTGATCACGTAAAGGCCGCCCTGCTGTCCGGAGAACGGCGAAGCCCGTGGTCAACGGGCTGACCACGGGCGGAGGTCGAACGCCAGGCTCAGTGACCGGCGACAAACCCCACAAAGGCGGCCCAGGCGGGGGCGGTGATGACGAGTGCGGGGCCGGTGGGGGTCTTGCTGTCGCGTACGGGGACGAGGCCGGGGTAGCTGTCGGCGACCTCGACGCAGTTGTTGTCGCCGCCGTCGCTGTAGCTGGACTTGCGCCACACCGCGGTGGAGAGGTCGGGGATTCGGCTCATGATCGGTGCTCCTCCAGGACGCCCCTGATGAACGCGATGGAGTCCGACGGGGGCCACGCCAGATCCCGGAGGCGATCGTAGGACAGTCGATAGCGCGATACTTCGGCCGGATCTTCGATCAACTCGGCGCAGCTGTTGCCCTCCGTGTAGGCAACGGCGCTCCCGTCCTCCTGCCACAGCAACGTCAAGGAACCGTCCATCAGGTGGTGTGCCCCCGCAGAGAGCGGGAGAACCTGGAGTACGACCGTCGACGTCTCCGCCATGTCGATGAGATGGACCAGTTGCTCGTCCCACGCCTTCGCGTCCTTCACCGGGCGGCGCAGGGCGTACTCGTCCATGATGATCCTCACGGAAGGGGCGGGCTTGCGGTGCAGCAGTTGCTGGCGGCTCATCCGCGCTATGACCTGCTCCTCCACCAACTCTGCCTCATCGTCCGTTTCCTGTGCTCCGGACAACAATTCGCGGGCGACTGCCTCGGTCTGGAGGAGCCCAGGAATCCCCAAGGTGTACTTGTGCGTGATCCGCGCCGTCGGCTCCAGCCGCATGAACTCCTTGTACTTGTCCTTGAAGACCTCCCTCCGGGCCACCTTCCACAGCTGGACCAGCAGCCCCCCGGATTCGTAGTGCCGGTCCAGGTCCTCCATCACGGCGAGCTTCGAGAGCCGTTGGCCCATCTCCAGCCGGTACAGATAGCTCTTGTCGTAGCGCGTCTCCTCAGCGAGCCGGCCCAGCGATCTGCCGGTCTTCTCCCGCAGGTAGCGCAACGCGCGCCCCAGCGCCGCGCGCCCCGACTCCTCGTCCACATCGCCGACGTCGGCCATGTCGGCCCCTTCCTGTTGCCCCGTTCGCAGGCAATCGCGTGCCTCTGTCGAGCGTAGGGCGGCGGGAGTGACGATGAGGGGACGAACGGTAATCACCACCCCTGCGGGCCGTTCCCCCACCCGATCCCCGCCGTAAGGAACCGCCATGGCCGATGCCCCGCTCCGTCTGCTCCCCTGGACGTCCCCCGAAGGCAGGCCCTGCTACCTCAGCACGGACAACCCCCACAGCAGGCTCTCCCGGCTGGCCGACGAGGTGGAGGACGATCAACTCGACTGCGGGGAGGCGGTCGTGGCGGGAGCCGGGGCCGTGCTCGCCGACCGGGCGGCCGGTGAGCTCGCGCTCAGGTTCGCGCTCACCAGGGCCATCGAGTCACTGCGCGAAGTGCTCCGGGTCGCGGAGAGCAGGGGCGCGCGCATTCGGGACGAGCCCTGCGCCACCGACGGCCCGGGGACCGTCGAACGGGATTGGCCCATGGGCGACTGCCGTTCCGAGACCCGGAAATCCCCGGAGAATGCCGTTCAAAAGTGATCGCAGGATCTACTCCGTACATACGGTTCAGGCCCACAGCTCACCGTTCCCATTCGATTACAGTGCTGCGCAGTCGCACCGGGCGGGCCGACGGGGAAAGGGGCACGGTGACCACGGTGACCACGCGAACCACAGCTGTCTGGGGCCGTGCCGAGCAGCAGGACTTCCGCAGCCGGGTGCGCGGCGCTCTGCTGGGCGGGGCCATCGGGGACGCGCTCGGCGCGGGCGCCGACAGGCTCACGCTCGAAGAGATCCGGGCGGCACACGGCGCCGATGGCGTCACCGACTTCGTCCCCGCGCACGGCGGACGCGGCACCGTCACCGCCGTCACCCAGCTGAACCTGTTCACCGTCGACGGGCTGATCCGCGCCCAGGTCCGCCGCGACACCGGCGCCTGGCATCCGCCCACCGATGTGCACCGCGCCCATCTGCGCTGGGCCGCCACCCAGCGGGACTGGGGGCCCGACGAACGCCGCAAGGACAACGGCTGGCTCGCTCTGCAGGAGTGGCTCTACGCACGCCGCGCCCCGACCCGGGAATGCCTCACCGGCTTCGGCGACTCCACCATGGGGACCCTCGACCAGCCGAAGAACCCCACCGCACGGGACTCGGCGGCCCTCACCCGGTCCGCCCCGTTCGGGCTGCTCGTCGGCTGGGAACCCCAGCTCGTCCTCCAACTGGCCCTCGAATGCGCCGCCCAGACCCACGGCCACCCCAACGCCCTGCTCTCTGCAGGCGCCCTCGCCGTCATGGTGCACGGGCTGGCCCGCGGCGAGACCCTGGACGGCTCCGTGCAGCACGCCCTGGCCCTGCTCGCCGAGCGTCCGGGGCATGAACAGGTCACCGAGGCGCTCAAGCAGGCGCTCGGCACAGTACGCCAGGGCATTCCGGGACCGGCCCTGATCGAGTCGCTGGGTACCACGGACGCCGCCGAGGAGGTCCTCGCCGTTGCCGTGTACTGCGCCCTGGTCGGCGAGGACGTGCGGCACGGGCTGCGGCTGGCCGTCAACCACGGTGGACCCTCCGCGGCCACCGGGGCCCTGTGCGGGGCGCTGCTCGGCGCGTTGCACGGCGAGACCGCGCTGCCGCCTGCCTGGCTCGCCGAACTGGAGGGCCGGGCAACGCTGTTGGAACTCGCCGACGACTTCGCCATGGAGATGACCCAGGGCCCGGCCCTGCACAGTCCGTCGGCCGCCGCACCGGGCTGGCTGACCCGCTACCCGCGCGGCTGACCCGCGCTGCTCACGGCTGACGCGCGCTGCCCATGCGGCCGGCACGCGGAGCACGGGCGAGGGCAGGGGTGCGGAAAAGAACGTGACAGTGAAACGGTTCTCTGTCACGTTCTTTTCCCCACCCCACCCCGTAGAGCGGCAAGCGTCAGTCCTTCACGCCCTCTGTGACCGCCGCGCCTCCCGGACCGGCCTGAGCCGGCACCGTCGCCCGGGCATCCGAGCCGTCACCGTCCGAGTTGATCTGCTCGATGATCGCGTCGCGCTCCGGGGTGTCCTCCGGCTTGATGAGGCCGATCACGATGTAGAGGACCAGCGAGATCGCCAGCGGCAGCGCCACCTGGTACTGCAGCGCGACATCCGTCTTCACCGAACCGTCGAAGTTGTAGTTGGTGAAGTAGAACGCCAGCAGACCCGCAGCCCAGCTGGTGAGCGCCGCCGTCGGACCCGACTTACGGAACCTGCGCAGCAGGCCCAGCATGAACGGGATCGCGATCGGACCCATCAGACCGGCCACCCACTTGATGACGACGGAGATGATGTCCTTGAACGTCGGCGAGTTGATCTGGGTGGCGAGCGCCATCGACAGACCGAGGAAGCCGAGCGTGGACACCCGGGCCGCCAGCAGACCGGTGCGGCTGCTCCAGGTGCGGGCCGCCTTCGAGAGGACCGGGGCGATGTCCCGGGTGAAGACGGCTGCGATGGCGTTGGCGTCCGAGGAGCACATGGCCATCGTGTGCGAGAAGAAGCCGACGACGACCAGGCCCAGCAGGCCGTGCGGCAGCAGCTGCTCGGTCATCAGGGCGTAGCTGTCGGAGGCGTCCGGCTTCTGCGCGTGGACCAGTAGCGGAGCGCACCACATCGGGAAGAACAGGACCGTGGGCCAGACCAGCCACAGCACGGCGGAGAGCCGGGCCGAGCGCCTGGCCGAGGCGGCGGAGTCCGTGGCCATGTAGCGCTGGGCCTGGTTCCACATGCCGCCGTTGTACTCGAAGGTCTTGATGAAGAGGTACGCCAGCAGGAAGGTCACGGTGTACGGGCCGGCCGTCGGGTTCGTGTGGCCCTCGGGCAGCTTGTCCCAGACCGTCCACAGGGTGCTGAAGCCGTCGAGCTTCGCCATGGCGGTGACGAGCATCGCGACGCCGGCGAAGAGCTGGATGACGAACTGCCCCAGTTCTGTGAGCGCGTCGGCCCACAGTCCGCCGACCGTGCAGTAGACGGCGGTGATACAGCCGGTGATGAAGATGCCCTGCGTGATCGAGATGCCCGTGAAGACGGAGAGAAGGGTGGCGATGGCTGCCCACTTGGCGCCGACGTCCACGATCTTCAGCAGCAGACCGGACCAGGCGAGCGCCTGCTGGGTCTGGATGTTGTAGCGGTTCTTCAGGTATTCGAGCGGGGACGCGACATGCAGCCGCGAGCGCAGCCGGTTGAGCCGGGGTGCGAAGAGCTGGGCACCGATGCCGATGCCGATGGCGATCGGCAGCGACCAGGTCACGAACGACGTGACGCCGAACTGGTAGGCGATACCGGCGTACCCGGTGAACATCACCGCGCTGTAGCCGGACATGTGGTGCGAGATGCCGGACAGCCACCACGGCATCTTGCCGCCCGCCGTGAAGAAGTCGCTGACGTTGTCCACACGCTTGTGGGACCAGAGTCCGATCGCGATCACCACGCCGAAGTAGCCGATGAGCACGACCCAGTCGAGACTGTTCATGTGCCCCCTCCTGGGGTCCGCCTTATGAACGGGTTCGCACTTCGCCAGTACGGCCGCTCAGCGGGGCCCCGTGCGGGAGCGGGGACTTCGGGGATTGAACCGCCTACCCGGTCCCTCGGTCAAGGATTTTCGCGATCAGGGATGTGAACGCAGATCAACAAGTCGAACGGCTTTGCTTGTTCTTGACTCACGTAAGCGTTGTCGCGAACATGACGGCGGCCACACGATGAGCGGGCACTTCGTCAGGCTGTGCAGAGCATCAGGAGTACCGAGGGGCGCAGAAAGACCGCACGGGATGCGGGTCCCGTGCGGCCGAGAAGGAGGAGGGCCGGCCTCGTGAACCGGTCTTGTGAACCGCTCTCGTGAACTGGTCCTGCGAACCGGCCCTACCGCATCAGCTCGCCGGCATTGACCAGCAGGGACTGTCCGGTGATCGCCCGCGCCCGGTCCGAGGCCAGGAACGCGGCGGCCTCGGCCACATCGCCGTCCGTGGCAAGGTCCGGAAGTGCCATGCGCTCGGTGAGCCTGCCCAGTACCTCGGCCTCGGGCACACCCTCGGTGTGCGCCGTGAACCGTACGTACGCCTGCACCGGCGGTCCCCACATCCAGCCGGGCAGCACCGTGTTCACCCGTATCCGGTGCGGGCCGAACTCCCGTGCCATGGAGTACATCGCCGAGGTGAGCGCCCCCTTCGAGGCCGCGTACGCCGCCTGCTGCACCTGGGACGGTGCGGCCACCGAGGACTGCGTGCCGATGACGACCACCGAGCCGCCCCGCTCCTTGAGGCCGGGCAGGCAGGCGCGGGTCATCCGTAGCGTGCCGAGCAGATTGACGTCGATGACCGACCGCCAGGTGGCGAAGTCGGCGTCCTCGATTCCGCCGAAGTAGCTGTCCCAGGCGGCGACATGGACCACCGCGTCGATCTGTCCGAACCGCTCCAGTGCCAGTGCGGCGAGCGCCTCGCACTGCGCCTCGTCCGTGATGTCGGTGGCCAGATGCGCGGTGCGCCGGCCTTCCGGGTCGATCTCCGAGGCCGACTTGGCGAGATTCGCGGTGGTACGCGCCCCGAGCACCGCGCTGCCCCCGTCCCGTACGACCGTCGCCGCGACCTGGTGCCCGAGCCCGGCGCCCACCCCGGACACGATGACGGTCTTCCCCGCGAGCAACATCGGTGGCCTCCCGGCTCTGGCAGTTCGTCTGACGGGGCGTCAGAGTAGGACGCTGCTGCGGAGTACGGAAGGGGAACGGCATGAGCGACGAGACCCGGAGTGACACCTACGCCGAACTGGCCGCGCTGGGGCCGTACGGAGTCCATCCCGGCCACGCACTGATCACCATGGTCGAACCGCACCCGGGCCATGAGTACGCGTACAACCGCTGGTACGAGGACGACCACTACTACGCGGGCGCGATGGCGATGCCCTGGATGTTCGCGGGGCGCCGCTGGGTCGCCACCAGGGAACTGCGGGAACTGCGCTACCCGGAGAAGTCCGCGGTCGCGCAGCCGGTGGGCGCGGGGTGCTACCTGTCCACGTACTGGGTGACGGACGGGCGCTACGACGACCACATGAAGTGGACCGTCGGGATCAACAAGCGGTTGAACCGGGACGGCCGGGTCTACCAGGACCGCACCCACGTGTTCACGTCGTTCCAGGATCACGAGGCGACGGTCTACCGGGACGGCGCCGCGGGGCCCCGGGACTTCCACGCACTCGACCACCCCTACCGCGGGCTGGTCCTTCAGGTGATCGATGCCAAAGGGGCTGAGCAGCGGGCCGAGCTGCTGGAATGGCTGCGTTCGCGGCATCTGCCGAAGCGGCTGGGCGGCTCCCCGGCTGCGATGGTGACCGTCTTCCGTCCCACGCCGCTGCCGGGTGACCGGATGACCTATGTGAAGCAGGTCGAGGGCGTCGACACCCGGCTGACCCTGCTGTGGTTCCTTCAGGAGGACCCGCAGGACTGCTGGGACGCGCATTTCACCGGGCTCGACGCGATGGTCGAGGAATCCGGCCTGGGGCGGGTGGAGTTGGTGGCGCCGTTCATTCCGACCGTGCCCGGCACGGATCTCTACGTCGATCAGTTGCGCTGAGAGCCCCGGAACTCCGGGGAGGTATTTCCCGGTCAAGTAATCTCAGGGCCGGGCATTCTCCGGGTGGCGTTCTCCGGGTCGGGCATCGAGCCCCCTCGGCCAGGACGGCGGACCGGTCGAGAGGGCTACCGGCAACACCGGAATCGATGCTGCGATGCGAACGGTGGAAAGCATCGGTCAGGCGTCGACGGCACCCTTGCCGACGTCACGTACGAAGGCGTTCCACGCGGCGGGGACGAACGTGATCGAAGGGCCCTCGGGGGCCTTCGAGTCGCGTACGGCAATAGCCTGCGTGAGAGGGGACTTGACTTCGACGCAGGCGCCGTTGCCCCCGGAATACGAGGACTTCGTCCACTTGTCCGTAGCACCCTGACGAATGGCCATGTTCACTCCGGTTCAGAGAGTCGTGTGGAAAACGCCAACAGCGTTCCGGTTGGCGTGATCGACGCTACTCGCCAAGTCTCTGGAGTGAAGGGGTCGTTCACTCGACCGGATGGTATAAACCACCGAGGTCTTCCATTGTGGACGGGCGGCGGTGTACCTTGCCGCCGACCCTCCCGTAACATCGCTCTATTTCCCGCATACCGGACTTTGTGGGCTGTCCGGTTTTACGCGCCCGAGCGCCCGGCGTACTCCTTCACGATGTCGCTGATGAAGTGTCGGGTCTGCTCCACATTCAGTGCCTGTGCCCGCAGGTGCTCGTACATGACGCTGTACCGCTGCACATCATTGGCTTTCTCCAGATACAGGTCGCTGGTGACACCCTCGATATAGACGACACTGGAGTCCGCGGCGTCCGGGAATTCCAAAATGGCGTACTGCCCGTTGATGCCGGGGTGCGCGCCCATCTCGAACGGCAGCACCTGCACGGTCACATGCGGCAGGTGCGACAGCTCGACCAGTTGCTCCAACTGCTCGATCATCACCTGCTTGCCGCCGACCAGCCGGCGCAGCGCGGACTCGTCGATCACCGCCCACAGCCGCAGCGGATGCTCCGGGGAGGTGATCCGGTCCTGGCGGCGGGCCCGGACGCTGACGCGCTTGTCGATGTCCGCAGGCGGCGCTTCAGGCAATGCGCCCTGGATCAGCGATTCGGCGTAACTCCGGGTCTGCAACAGGCCGGGGACCACCTGGGGTTCGTACACCCGCAGCGATTCGGCATCGGTCTCCAGGCCGATGTAGACGCTGTACGGGATGTCGCCGAAGGCGTGCCACCAGCCCTGCTGGCGCGAGTCCTTGGCCATCTGCATGAGCGAGTCGACGATCCGGTGATCCTCGACCTCGTACACCCCGCAGAGATCACGTACATCGCGCTGGCTGATGGAGCGGCGGCCGTTCTCCAGGCGGCTGATCTTCGACTGCGAGACCAGCAGCCGCTCGGCCACCTCCTCGGCTGTCATGCCCCTGAGTTCGCGCAGTCGGCGCAATTCCTGGCCCAACCGGCGTCGCCTGACGGTGGGATTGACGTTGGACGGCACGGAAACGGCACCTCCGGCTTTGTAGCTGTGCGTATCTACTGCTGAGCAGATTGCCACCCATGCCCCCGGCCGCGCTGGGAAATGGCGACACGCAGGCGCGCGGGACAGCCGTGATTCCGGCTGCCCCGCGCTTGGTGCGGCTCCCGAACCGGGTCTTGGGGACGACGGTGCGGCGGTATTCGGTTGGTGCTGCGGTGCTGCGGTGCTGCGGTGCTGCGGTGCTGCGGTGCTGCGGTGCGTGTGGTGACGGGTGCGGTCCTAGTGGGCCGCGGTGTGCGCCATGCTGCTGCGGCGTGATTGCGACTGCACTTGCGGTTGCAACGGAACTCCGGCCGCCTGGTTGCGGCGTGGCTGTGCGACCGCCCCGTTCTGGACGTCCATCACGGCATGCGCCACGAGTCCGCCCATCGGGTCGTGTCTGATCAGGTCCCGGAGCCGGGAGCGTGATGAACGCCCCTCGTTCCCGGGATACAGATGCTTGCCGAGTCCGACCGCGTGGGCCAGCGCGGCGAGCGCCGCGGTCCGCGGGTCCGGCGGTACGCCGGTGCGGATCGCACTGTCCAGCCTGGATCTGATGTCCCGGCTGATTGCCGTGTCCGTCGCCTGGTAGCGAGTCGTCGGCAGCACTCCGCACATCTGGCCCGCCACGGCATGCACCATGCCGCATCGCTCCAGATGAGCGAGGTAGATCTGACGCAGCCCCAGCCGGGGCCCGCCAATCCAGTGGACCGCCCGAACCGGGCTGCCGCGTCGGCGCAGCAGTTCCAGTGCGGAGTCCAGAGTCGGATCTCCTGTCGGCCGTGGCATCACCACGGCGATACGATCCCCGTCAGGGGCTATCCGTCCTGCCAGAGCCAGCTCCACTAGCTGAGCTCCGGCGAGGCCGAGGTCGAGCGACTGCGGCTGCGCTGTGGTACCCGTGGCCGGGTCCAGAGCGAGCAGCAGAAGCTCCTCCGGAATTGTTCTGCGGCTCCTGCCCATCCATGCCTCCCCGCGTGGATGAATGACAGGGTGACCCCTCTCACATTGGTCTGTCGAGGGCGCCTGGGTGCTTTATGCGGGAACCAGTAGGTATGTCGTTCTCGTCTAGCAGCCGGGCCGGTGGTTCACACGGGACACTGGTAGATGGTTCGGACAGCGCGGGGATGTCCCCGCGCCGCATGGAGGAGGCATCGGTGGCGGGCGAGTCCCCCGACAGGTCGAAGCAGCAGAAGTCGTCGGGAACGGCTCGGAGCGAGAGTGATCCGCGACTCTCCGTCTTCCGTGAACCGTCCGCCGGGTCCGAAGCCGGCGGCGGGACGGACACGGCGACGGCCGTTTTCCGCACGGGGCCGGTCCCGTCGAGCGACGGCGAGGGCTCCGAGAGCGTCAAGGCGGATTCGGCGACGGCCGTCTTCCGGGCGCGGCCGTCCGGGGACGGCGAGGGCGGCGAGGACAGTCAGGGCTCGGAGCAGCCGGAGGCCTCCGGGGCTGCGGAAGGCTCCTCGGGCGCTGAGGGCGCTGAGGGTGCCGAGGACGCCCGGGGGGCGGGGGAGGTCACTGAGGGCCCGGAGGGGGCCTCTGAGTCCTCCGATGGGTCCTCCGAGGCTGCCGAGTCCTCGAAGGGCGTGGAGAGCGCGGAGAGCGTGGAGGTCGCCGAGCCCTCGGAGGACGCGGGCGTCGCCGAGCCCGCTGGCGCCGCTGCGCCCGAGGAGGGCGACACGCGGCTGCGTGCGGCGGTCGCTGCGTGGGTGACGAAGGACGACGACCAGAGCGACGAGGGCCCGAAGGGCGACGACGACGCGAAGGCCGCCACGTCCGAGGACGAGAGCGCGCCCGACGCGGACGCGGATGCGGACACCGACGCCGTGGCGGGGGGCGATGCGTCTGAGCCGGTCACCCCGGCCGACGGAGCCTCGGACAAGGCGACCGCGTCGAATGATGCCGATGCCGCAGACGAGCCGTCCGATGACGCATCCGAGGACGCGGAAGACTCCGAAGACGCCGAAGCGTCAGAAGCCGATGCTGCGAACACCGCTCACGCGGACAGCAAGGCAGGCAAGCCGGGCAAGCCGGAAACCGCTGAGGACAAGCGCGGAATCGATCAGCCGACCGCCGTCTTCAGGGCGCCCGCCGCGGCCAAGGTCGACCAGCCGACGACCGCGCTGAAGATCATCCCGCCCACCTCGAAGCCGGATTCGGGCGCGGAGTCGAAGCCCGAGTCCGCCGCCGAGCGGACCAGCAAGTTCGTGCCGCTGCGCGGGGACGACATACGACCGGCGCCCGCGCCCCGCAAGCCCGAGGCACCGGCAGCCGCCTCCGCCGCGAGGCCCGGCACACCGCCGCCCGCCGTCTCCCTCTCCGGAGCCGAGCGGACCACGCAGCAGCCGATGCCGCCGAAGCCGCCGCTCGACCTGCTGGCCGAGCTGACGAACACGCCTCCGCCGCCTCAGACGCCGGTCCGTACCGCTGTCCGCCGGGTCAAGATCTGGACCCCGCTGGTGCTGCTCCTGCTGATCGTCTTTGCGATCGTGCAGATGGTGCGGCCGCTCCCGGAGCCCGAGCTCCAGATGTCGGCGAAGCCGACGTACACCTTCAAGGGCAACAAGCCGTCGCTGCCGTGGCCCGACGAGGGCCAGGGCTACATGGCGGCCACCGGACTGGGCGAGGTGGACTCGTTCGGCGAGCAGAAGGCCGTGCCGATCGGCAGCGTGGCCAAGGCGATGACCGCATACATCGTGCTCAAGGACCACCCGTTGAAGAGGGGCGAGAAGGGCCCTTCCATCAAGATCGACGCCAAGGCGGAGTCGGACGGCAAGCTGGACTCGGAGGGCGAGTCGACGCTCAACACCGTCAAGGCCGGTGACAAGCTCACGGAGCAGGAGGCGCTCTCCGCGATCATGGTCCCCTCCGCGAACAACATCGCGAGGCTGCTGGCGCGCTGGGACGCGGGTTCCGAAGAGGCGTTCGTCAAGAAGATGAACGACACCGCCAAGTCGCTCGGCATGACGAACACCACCTACACCGATCCGTCCGGCCTCAACGCGACCACGGTGAGCTCGGCCGAGGACCAGGTGAAGCTGGGCCAGAAGTTGGTGGAGATCCCGGCGCTGATGGATATCACCAAGCTGCCGTCGTGGACCGACCCGTCGGGCAAGGTCCATCGGAACTACAACACCCTCGTTCCGTACAACGGCGCGCTCGGCATCAAGACCGGCTCCACCACCAAGGCCGGTGGCAACCTGCTCTTCGCCGCGCACAAGATGGTCGGCGACACCGACCAGCTGATCGTCGGCGCCGTGCTGGGCCAGCACAAGCCCGCCATCATCGACACCGTCAACGCGGTGAGCAAGGAAGCCATGGTCGCCACCCAGGATCTGCTGACGAGCGCCAAGGTCGTGAAGAAGGGCGATGTGGTCGGCACCGTCTCCGACGGGCTGGGCGGCAGCACCCCGGTGGTCGCGACCAAGGACGTGTCGGCGGTCGGCTGGCCCGGTCTCACGGTCAAGCTCGAACTGACCGACGACGGAAAGACGATCCCGCACTCGGCGGCAGCAGGCACCCACGTCGGAACGCTCACCGTGGGTGAGGGCACCAGCCAGGTGAAGGTGGCCGTCGCGCTGCAGAGCGATCTGGCGGAGCCGACGTTCGGGAAAAAGCTGACCCGCATCAGCTGACCGGCCGGATGGCCGAAACCGCCCGGTAGGGAAGAGGGTGCCGATCCCGGCACCCTCTTCCCTACTGCGTACGTGTTAGCGTCCCGGAGCAACTCAAGGACGCTTGGAAGGCGTCCTCACAGGCGTACGGGATACGGGCCGGCGGATACGGGGAGACGGGGAGAGCCGTAGTGACCACCGCGGAGCCGAAGCCCGGCCATGAGGCGGCCGACAGCACAGGCATGAGGGGCAGCAGCGGCAACACGCGGACGGCCGCGCCCGCCCCGGACGCCCCCGAGCCGCGCACCGCCCCGTCCCGGCGGACCCGCGCCGAGCGACTGCTACGGCATCCGGTGACGATCGCGACGGCCGCCGCCGCCGTCACCCACCTGCTCTGGTTCTTCTTCTTCGCGAACAGTGGCGGCGACCTGGCCGCCCAGGACGCCTGGGCCGAATTCGTCGGCCGGCACCCCGGTACGGCGTACAACCTCGCCTGGTACGGGGGTATGCACCCCGTCTCGTACAGCGTCGTGTCGCCGTACCTGATGTCGGTGCTCGGCGTGCGTACGACGATGATGGTCGCCGGGACCGTGTCGGCGGCGCTGACCGCGCTGATCCTGGTCCGGGTGCGGGCCGTTCGCAATCCGCTCGCCTGCTCGCTCGCCGGGGTGTTCGCGTATCTGTGCAACGCGCTGTCGGGGCGGGTGACGTTCGGGCTCGGCATGATGTTCGCGGTGGGTGCGGTGGCCGCGGTGTTCTGCTGGCCCCACCGCTGGCGGTACAAGAGGTGGGCGAAGGCGGCCGTCGCCGCCCCGCTCGCCGGGCTCGCGACGGCGAGCAGCCCCGTGGCCGGACTGTTCCTGGGAGTGGTCGCCGCCGCGCTCTTCCTGAACAAGCGGCGCCCCGGGGCGTACGCGCTGGGCCTGGCCCCGGTCGCGGTCGTGGCACTGTCCGCGTGGCTGTTCCCCTTCTCCGGTACGCAGCCGATGTCGATCGCGACCCTGTCGCTGCCGTTCCTCTTCGCGGTCCTCGTCCTCGTCCTCGTACCGCGTGACTGGAAGACAGTCCGTACCGCAGCCGGCGTGTACGGCGTCGGGACGCTGTTGACCTATGTGGTCGACTCGCAGATCGGCTCGAACGTGACGCGGATGGCGATGCTGTTCGCCGGTGTGGTGCTGCTCGCCGCGCTGCCGTACACGGAGCCGCGCTCCCGGCGCTGGTACGCGCTGGTTCTCGCGTTCGTCGGACTGAACTTCTGGATCGGCTTCAAGGGCGTCGACGACATCGTCCGGACCGCCCCCGCTGCCTCCTGGACGCGTGAGCTGGCCCCGCTGGTCAATCAGCTGCAGGAGGCCGGCGCGGAGCGCGGCAGGGTCGAGGTCGTGCCCGCGAGCAGCCACCGGGAGGCGTCCGCGCTCGCGCCGTACGTCAATCTGGCCCGTGGCTGGAACCGGCAGGCGGACATGGAGCGCAACCCGCTCTTCTACGACGACACCCTGAACAGCGCCAGCTACCACGAGTGGCTCGACCGCTGGGCGGTGCGCTACGTGGTGCTGCCCAAGGGGACACCGGACTCCACCGGCGCGGTGCAGGAGGCGGAGCTGGTCGACCAGGGGCTGCCGTATCTGAAGCCGGTCTGGTCGGACGCCAACTGGCGGCTCTTCGAGGTCGACAGTCCGGTGCCACTGGCCGATCCGCCGGCCACGGTGGACCGGGCGGATGCGGGTGAGCTGACCATCCATGTGAAGACGCCCGGCCGGATCCTGATCCGTATCCCGTACTCGCGCTGGCTCGCCCTGGTCGACGACAAGGGCAAGAGCCTGGAGCGGCCGCAGGAGACCGAGGAGTCCAAGCAGCGCGAGGACGAGAACAGCCCGCGGACCTTCGTCAACACCAACGGCTGTCTGAACAAGGTCGAGGAGGACGAGGACGGCGACGAGTGGACGGAACTGCTCGCGCCGCGGCCGGGCGTGTACCGGCTGGCCGCGCCCTACCAGCTGTCACCCGGCACGCCGTGCCCGGAGGAACTGCGCTGAACCCGGCCGCCGCCGCAGCGCGGTAGTGCGAGCCGGTCGTGCGCGATCCCTCCCTCCGGGCGCGATGCCCTGGCACGGTGTGCCGCCATGAGATGCCAACGGTGCGACGGTGAACAACGGGGCGCGCTCGCCCGGGAATGACCTGTACGGACTGCGGCTAGGTGACGCGCACGGGCAGATGGGACGGTCGCCCCGGACGGGGCGGACGGGGAGATCGGGGCGGCCGTGGTGGTTCGAATGGCCCGGACGATCCGAATGGGCCGGGTGGTTCCTGGATCGCCCGTGAGACGCTCGCGAGCGAGATATCCACGCTGCCCCGCAGCCGCAAGGCGCGGGGGTTCGGGGGGCAGGCGGCTCGATGGCCGGGAAACGCCACCGCGGGGCCGACTCTGCCTCCATAGTTGTCGTATGAGCCTGACCACAGACGGAGAGCCACCCGGCCCTGTGCGGTTCTACCTCGCGTGCGACCGCAGCGGCTGCCGGGCACGGGCCGTGTTCGACCTGGTCATCGCGGAGCCACCGCCGGACATCGAGACCGACCTGTTCGGCCATGTGCTGCACAGTGCGACCGTTGCCTCCCCGTACATCGAGGAGCTCGGATGGATATTCATCCAGCAGGAGGGCTACTGGTGCCCTAACTGCGCCTCACCGGGCCGGCGTCCGAGGTCGAAGGGCGTCACCTCGTCCTGAACCACGGAAGGGTCCGGAACGGTTCGGCCGGGACCGAAGCTTCCCGGATCTAGCGTCGGACCATGACGGAAACGAAGCACGCACCGGACGTACTCGACGTACCCGGCGCCCCCGATACCCATGACGCCCCCGACACCCTCGAAGACGCCCCGGCGACGGACGACCGCGACCCCGCGCAGATCCTGACGGCCATGGTGGGCCACGTCCTGGACCTCGCCGCGACCTGGACCGCCTGGGACGGCCGCCCCGTCCCCGCCGACGACCGGATCTACACCCCGCACAAGGCGATCCGCCGCGTAGCCGACCACATGGTCGACCATCTCGCGGAGATGGAGGCCAGGCTCGTAGGAGAGGAGACACAGCCCGACCGCTGGCACGCCTCGGCGACCACCACCGAGGCGGACCTCGCTCCGTTCACCGAGGCCGACCTCGACGAGGCGCGCAGCCGGCTCACCCGGCTGGCCAGGATCTGGGCGAACCGTCTGGACGCCCTGACGCCCGACCAGCTCGACAAGTCGCCCGGAACGGGGTGGACCTTCCGCCAACTCGCCTTCCACCTGGGGGAGTCGGCGTACTACGCGGACTCCGTGGGGGACCTGGCCGCGGACGGGGCGTCCGCCTCCCGGCCCGACCGAACCCCGAAGCCATGACGCCCGTCCCCGCGGCAACCACCCCGCCGCGGAGCCGTCCGGCACCCCCGACGGCCTTTCTTCTCCTCGGTCAAGTGATTCGCTCCAGCCGCGTGACCGGTCGAGCCGGGGGTGGAGCGGGACGAAGACAGGAGCGTCGCCCCCGGCGGTGAGCCGCGGCATACAGGTCCGGTAAGACTCGCATGCGCACTTCCTGGCCGGGCCGACCCGCTCCCGTCAGCAACTCCTTCGTCCCGCCCGCCACCACATTCGCGGTAGTCGGTCGAACTGGCCAGTACTACAGGGACACATCTGGCCGCGACCTGCGGCGATGCGCAAGGCCGCCGCCTCCTGGCCCCTTCCCGCGTGGCCAGGCTGATGTGTCCCCGTGGTACTGGATCCATGCCCGGGGGCGGGCACGGGGGGACTGCTGGACCCCCGCTCTGCGTCTGTCGCTAGAGTGCGATGCTTGTTCGATTCGCCGCAGGGCGGAGGGGGAGTCGCTGTGAGCGCACAACTTAGAGACACCGCCGGTGAGTTGGCGGAGATATTGTGGCGGGAACACACCGTGTACCGGGAGCGGTCCGGCGGTGTGGTCATCCGGGGTGAGCATGTGCGGCGGTGGATCAGCCTTGCTTTGGCGGGCGGCCGGGACGAGGTTCTCGTACGCGCGGGGCGCATCCTGGACGGCGGCACCACCGCTCCGGCGCGTTCGGAGGCCGTGGTTCCCCTCTCCGCCGGTACGGGCGTGCTCGCCGCGACCTGCCGTCGCCTGCTCGCCGAGACGGCGGCCGATGTGGCGCCGGTCGCGCCAGGACGGGCAGCGCCCGGGGGGTCCAAGCGGTCCAAGCGGTCCAAGCGGTCCAAGCAGTCCGGGAAGGCCGCGCGGTCCAAAGGCACTGGGAAACACACCAGTTTCGGTTCATGGGTGATCCTCGCCTGCGTCGCCGGTGTGATCGCCCTGTACGCCTACAGCACCGCGATGCACGGCTGACCCGACGACGACCCCAAGAGCCGCCGCCGGGTCGCGTTCCTGTGCCGGCCCTGTGCATCGCGCCGCTGTGATGGCACCGCCTGCGGCAGCGGGAGATGTTCGCGGCGACAGGCGTCGCCTGGTCCGAGGACGGATACATCTTCGCGACGAGAAACGGCCGGGCCGGTAGGACGCAGGTGTTGCTCGCCGCAGGATTGAGCACGCGCTGGCACCGGATGCGGCAAGCAACCGCACGTGCCAATCCGGTGGGGAGGCTGCGCCCGGGCCGGGCCTCCGGAGAGTGAGGAAGGGCCGGGCGGCGGTGACGAGGACGACATGGCGATGCCCGGCCGCGCCGGGTGCGGCCCTCGAAACGGCCGGGTCCGGGTCCGTGCTCGAGCTCGCGGCGGCCGTGCCCGATCCGCCGGCGCGTCCTCGCCCGTCGCAGCAGGTCGTCAACCGGTGCGGTGGCGGGCGGATTCGATCTCCGGGAGGCGGAAGGGACGTCCTGACCGCCCGGCCATCGCGCCGGCACAGTGCGGGTTCGGCCCTACCGGCCCAGCCGTCGCCGTACGCGGCGGACCTGGCGGTTGTCGGCGACCGCGTCGAGGATCCGGCGCCCGGTGTCGGCCTCGTACGCCGGACCCTCCAGACGGAGCAGGGTGCCGTCGCGGACGACGGCGTACGCGACCGGCGTGTCCGCCTTCGGGAGGGTGACTGGGTGGCGTCCGGCCGGGAGCTTGAGGCGGCCGGGGAGGCGCAGCCGCGCCGTCGACCCGTCGGCGGCGGGGACCAGTTCGGCGGTGACCGTCAGGGCGGACACGGTGACCTTGACGGGAGCCGGGACGCCGGACTCCGCCGCCACGTACGGCAGCGGGAGCGACTGCTTGCCGCGCGTGGCGTTCGCGGCGGCGGCGCCGGCCGTGTCGGGGCCGAACCCGCGCAGGCGCTGGTCCACGTCGAGGGCGAGCTGGCCCACGCCGGTGGTCCAGTACGGGAGTGCGAGTCGACCGCCGGTCAGTGCCGGGCCTGTGGCCGGGCCGTTCGGGGTGCCGTGGCCGGTCACGCGAACCATCCGGTCGATGCCCAGCACGTTGACGAACGCCCACACGTCGTACACCCCGCGCTCCAGCGGCCGGCCGCCGGCCAGCCGCTGCGGGTCGAGTCGCAGGCGCCCGGAGGCGAGGAGCTGCGACCGGCCTTCCCCGATGGGCTGGAGCCGGACTTCCAGGTCGCCCTCCGGGTACCACCAGTCCTGCCGGTCCCGGTCCTTGACGATCAGTTCCGCGTACGCCATCCGGAACGGGTCGCGGACCTCCCATCCGTCTTCCGTCCCCGGTACGCCGGTCAGCAGTTCCGGATCCAGCCACCACTTCCCGTCCCGCTCCGTCAGAACCAGCGGCTCACCGTCGCCGCGCAGCAGTCCCAGCGTGATGTCGGCGACCAGGCAGCCGTCCTGCCAGCGCGGTGCGCCGAGCTCGCTGCTCGCCTTCACCTCGCGGACGTGCTCCGCGAACGCGAACGCCCCGTCGAAGTCGCCGCGTTCCAGTAGTTCGGCCCTCAGCCCGCTCACCGCGGGCAGCCCTCGTCGCACGGCGGCCGGGAACTCCTCCAGCGCCACCTGCCGGGCCGTCGCGAAGCGCTGCCGCTGCTCGGCCGGGTCTTCGCGCAGGATCTCGGGCTCACGGGTCCGGGAAAGGACCTCGACGTGGTACAGGCGGTGCAGGAGCCGGTTCTGCAACGCGTCGATGTCGTCGGACGGGGTGGTGCCGTCCTTGATCTGGCCGATGACGGTGCGGAGGTTGGGCCAGAATCCGTGCCGCGGGTTGAACCGGTGGCGAGTGTTGTTGCCGCCGTCGTCCCGCTTCATCCAGTAGTAGCAGGGGTAGTCGGCGAGGACCGAGATCCGTTCCGCCTTCAGGTAGGCGGCGCTGACGAAGGCCAGATCCTCCATGATCCACGGCCCCTCGGGGAAGCGCAGCCCGTGTTCCTCGACGAAGGCCCGCCGGAACATCTTGTGCGGTGACATGCTCTGCATGAGTTCGTCGTTCTCGATCGTGCAGGCGTCCAGAGTTTGCCGGAACAGCCGCCGGGGCCGCACCATCGTGCTGGACATCTTGCCGAGCACCACGTCGGCCCGGGTCCGCGTCGCGTGCTCGTACAGCCGCTCAAGGGCCTCGGTCCCGAGCATGTCGTCGTGGTCGACGAACTGCACGTACTCGCCCTTGGCGTGTTTCATGCCAAGGTTGCGCGGTGCGCCCGGCCAGCCGGAGTTGGGCTGGGTGTGCACCTGGACGTTCGGATGCCCGGCCGTCAGCTTCTCCAGCCGCTTCAGCGTGTCGTCCGTCGACCCGTCGTCGACGTAGATGACCTCGTACTCGTCGGCCGGCAGGCTCTGCCCGAGCAGCGACGGCGCACACTCGTCGACGTACTTCCCGGTGTTGTAGACGGGAACGATCACGCTGACCTTGACTCTCGGCATTCCACGGACCTTACCTGCCGCCGGTCGCAGTGCATCCGGGCGACCCCTCGCAGGACCGGACGGCGCGAGCCCGAACCCTGGGGCGGCGGCCGGGGGCGGCGTGGCCTCCTCATGACGTCCCGTGCCGGACCGTGCGCTCACGCATCGCTCACGCGCGGAAACTCGCGCTGGTGATGCTTGAGCGCTGGGTCAGAGCCGGTCGAGGTCGATCTCCACGGAGAAAGGAGCGGAAACTTTGACGACACCGGTGAACATGTCGCCGGTCCGGTAGCTCCTGGTCGCCGGGTCGAGGACGTAGGTGTAGATCAGCGGGACGCCGGTGGCGGCCTGCTCGATCCGCCAGTAGAAGGCGATACCGGCCTTGGCGTACTGGTCCACCTTCACAATCCGGTCAGTGGTCTCCGACCCCGGCGAGACGACCTCGGCCACCAGCAGCACGTGCTCGGGGCGGGTGGGTGTGATGTCGATGGTGTCCGCGCGGTAGACCACGACGTCCGGGCGGCGGTTGGTGAGCGGCACGTCCTGTAGGCGGACGTCGAAGTCCGTGTCGGCGTTCCAGTCCGGTCCGGCCGCGGCATCCAGCGCGTTCGCCAGGATCCGGGCGAGGCGGTTGTGCCGCTTGGACGCACTGGGACTCACGACGACCATCCCGTCCACGATCTCGATCCCCGCACACTGCTCCTCGGACCAAGAGTCGTACTGCTCCGCCGTGATCTGCTCATGCATCCACGCAGGGGCCACCGTCTCGGCAGTCATGACGCTCCTCCCGGACATCCGTCGGGCGGGCCCGATCCCGCTGGAATCAGCGTACTGTCCCCGCGGCCCCGGACACCGGACACATCATCTCCGGCATACGACCACGGTCATCGGAGAGGCCGAGCGCGACGGCATGGGGAAAGCCGGTCCGGAGTCCGTGCCGGCCGCAGTTCCCCGTGAGTCCCCGCCCCATCCGGCGCGGTTGTGGCACGAGGAACTTCTGATCCGTAGCTCTGTCCAGAACGGTCGCTGAGAGTCAATCCGGTTGCTCGGGGGGAGCTGAAGAGCGCTGAAGGCCGGAAGCAGTTGCGGGCGTTGCTGTATCCGGTTGCTGTACCTCTGTTGCGGCATCACTGCAGGAGACGGCGAGGTTGTTGCGCGCTCCGAGGGTGGCGGGCCGGTCCGGTCCGCGGTGCCGTACGGGGCGTGACCGGGTAGCGTTGGTGGACGGGTCGTAACCGGATACCAAGAGCGGACGGACGGGAGATTTCCGCTTCTTGCCCCGAGGGAGGCCAGATGCTTTCGGACAAGTCGCGTCCCGTTGTCGCCGCGACACTGCCGGTCGTCGGCGACCACATCGGTGAGATCGCCCAGCGCTTCTACAGGCATCTCTTCGACGAGCATCCCGAGCTCATCGACGGTGTCTTCAACCGGGGCAATCAGGTGCACGGCCACCAGCAGCAGGCGCTGGCCGGGTCGGTTGCCGCGTTCGCGACGACGCTGCTGGAGACGCCGGAGCGGGTGCCGGAGCAGCTGCTGCGCCGGATCGCCCACAAGCACGCCTCGCTCGGCATCCGTCCGGACCAGTACCAGGTCGTTCACGACAACCTGATGTGGGCGATCGGTGACGTCCTGGGGGACGCGGTCACTCCGGAAGTCGCCGCGGCCTGGGACGAGGTCTACTGGCTGATGGCCAACGCCCTGATCAACCAGGAGCGCGGCCTGTACAGCGCCCGGGGGGGTCCGGCCGGAGACGGTGTGGCGGGACTGGCAGGTGGTGCGGAAGGTCCAGGTGGCCGGCGATGTGGTGACCTTCGTGGTCAAGCGGATCGACGACCGCCTGGTGAAGACCTCACTGCCCGGCCAGTACGTCACCGTGCGGATGCGGATGCCCGACGGCAAGCTCCAGCCCCGCCAGTACAGCTTGACCCGGGCCGACGACGGGGAGCACCGCCAGTTCTCGGTCAAGCGGGTAAGCGGCGAGGGCGATGACCCCGACGGCGAGATGTCGACGCTGCTGCACGAGACGGTGGGGGTGGGCGACATCCTGACGCTGTCCCTGCCGTACGGCGACGTGGTCCTCGACGACTCGGGGCGCCCGGTGGTGTTTGTCAGCGCGGGCATCGGCATCTCCCCCATGGCCGGGATGCTCTCCCACCTGGTGGCCGCCGAGTCCGGGCTGCCGATCACCGTGCTGCACGCCGATCTCGACGAGGCGTCCTTCCCGCTGCGCCGGCAGGTGGTCAACGACGTGCTGGCACTGAAGAACGCCCGGATGTACCTCTGGTACGAAAAGGGCGCGCAGAGCCTGGAACCCGTGGACGGCGTCTTCGAAGGGCTGATGGACCCCACCGCCGTCGACATCCCCGGTGACGCCCTGTACTACCTGTGTGGCCCGCTGCCGTTCATGAAGGCGGTGCGCAGCCGGCTGATTGAGCACGGGGTGGCCGCGCGCGACATCCAGTACGAGGTCTTCGGGCCGGACCTGTGGCAGGCCGACCTGGACTGACCACGTGCGGCGACGGTGCCGCGTGTACGGCCCCTCCCGTCGGGCCTGCGGCGAGCCGGCAGAACTCGGACATCCCGCGAGAGTGGGTGCGCACGCCGAAAAAGCCGAGCGTCCGCCCTCCCGGCCGGCACCGATTCCTTTCGGCGCCCCACATCAACACCGTCGAAGGGATCTGGTCCCTGCTGCGGGCGAGGCCGGCTCTCCAACGTGGCCTTCACCAGGCCGGAGCACCTCATCCAGCACATCGGACGAGGCTTACGGCACATCCAGTACCGAAACCACCTCACAGACGGCTGCCTCGCCGGGACCGGCCTGACCATCAATCCACGAACGTCCCGACCGACAGCATGAATTCAACGTCAGTAACCCTGCCAACAGGGAAACTTCACACCTCCCGGCGCGGTGGAAAGCCATGCGGCAGCGGACGCAGCCGGATCGACCAGCCGGCGCCGGGTGCCTTTCGAGTGCGTCACACGCGAGTGGTGTGCTGGTCCAGGATGGCCCGTAGCCGGTCGAGGTCCCCGGCCTCATGCACGCCCCGCTTGGGCAGGACATCGAGGCACATGATGTTGGGGTCCCGGCTGAGCAGGACGAAGTGACCTGCCGTCTCCCGGTAGCCCTGGAAGACGGACCACTTCTGGACCAACGTGCTGTGGTCGCTGCGGCAGGTGATCCCGGCCGGAGACACGGTGGCGCGGTACTCGCCCTGCCATCCGGTGATCCGCTGCACCTGGGCGGCCTGCAGCCGCGGGTACCCCCACACCACCAGGACGACGAACAAGAACAGAGCGGTCGAGACCGCGTCGATACTTCCGCGGCCCACGGTGGCGAGCAGCCACTGCCCTCCCCACAGTGCGAGGAACACGCCCCTCAGCAGTAGCCCGGTCCGCTTGATCCGCTCGTGGACCCGCAGGCCGGCCAGTGTGTCGGCGGACTGGGGCCGGTACACCAGCTGAACCGCGGTCTGCTCGTCCACGACATCGTCAGAGGTTCCGGTGTTGTTGTCGGTGCCTTCGGCGCTGCGGCCCTCGGCCATGATCCCTCCCCGGTACGAAGACCCGCGGATCCTACCGAACCTCAGTGCTGGGGCGGACGCCTGCCGAGGTGGGGCATGTGGCGATCGAGGACGCCACGCAGCCGGTCGGTGTCGTCCCTGCCTATGGCGCGCTTCGGCAGATAGTGCACGGCGAGCAGGTAGGGCGGAGGTACCGGCAGGACAGAACTATCGAAGATGGGGGGTTCAGATGCCCCAACCTGTCCTGAGTGCAGCCAAGCCATGCAGTTCGGCGGATGAATGAGGCACTGGCCAGGTGGCGACATCTGGGGCTGGTGACGGTCGGCTGCGGTTGGTGGGGTTGCTGTACTTTGCTGCTGTACTTCTCGCGGCAGTCACTGCCGCTATTCGCCTGGTGGGATCCGCACGAAGCCCTCGGTCCAGGTGTCTTCATCGAGTTCGTAACCGTCGAGGATGAAGCACTCCGGCTCGTCCCGGAAGCCCGGCAGCAGCTGGGCTCGCTTCATGCGCTCCTCTGCCCGCTCCCGTGTCGAGTAGATACCGAGCAGTTTCACGTCGTCGCCGTCCTGCTCGTCGATGAAGACGCCGCACTCGTCGACATGAACGGTCGAGTGTTTGTTGCCGGCCTCGTTCTGGTGGCCAACATGCCAAAGCGGGTAAACGATCACGCTCCCGAAGCTATCAGCGCTTGAGCTGAGTCAAGTCCTCAGCCATCTTGAAAACCGTCGTGGCAGCGATGTCACCGTGGGTTCAAATCCCACACCCACCGCCAGGCAGAACGGCCCCTGACCAGGTGAAACGGTCAGGGGCCGTTGTGCTGTGCGCTGCCTGCCAGTCACCGTGTCTCCCCGTGGCTTCCCGCCCGATCGGGCGCGGAAGGGGCACGCGTGGGGCACGGGCGGAGTCAGCCCAAGGGCCCCTCCCCTACACGGGGGAAGTGAAGTTGGTGTGCGCTCGTTCGCCAGCATTCGCCACCCCGAACTCCCGCTGGCGCCACTGGAGCGCCGGTTAACTTGTGGAGGGTCCGATGCTTCTCTCTCCCGCACGCCTGCCTGAATCGGGTGGGTCCCAACCCTGTTGGGAACATTGAGAGATGGGATCGGATCAGATGGAGCGATCGACACGGCGGAGACGGCGTCGCAGACAAAGCCAGTTACCGGACTGGGTTCAGTTAGCGGCCCTGATTCTTACGGCGGTCACTGCCATCGCGGGGTGCGTCGAGCACTTTATGTGATGCGCCAGAGGTAGTCCGGACGGCTGGTTGGGCGGCAAGCGAGCCCGGCCGCGATCTACTCGGCCGGACCCGCCTGTAGCCCCGCATGTGGGCCTGGCTTCGGGGTGTCGCCCGGAGCCAGGCCCTATGCGCAGGGCGGGAGCATTTCGGCTCCACGAGGAGGAAACCCCAAGTCACCAGGAGCATCAAGCCTCCGAACCAGAACCATGATCGAAATCATGGCGAAAACCCGTAGCGAACCGTGGCGTTGAGGGCTGGCGCAGGCTCCGGCTGACGTAGATCACTTAGAAGTGCCTGGTGAGCGCCTTGTGGGGGGTGGCGAATCCTGGCGAATGGAATCGGCAGCTGGCGGGCGGGTCGAGGGGAGCCGCAGCTACGGCGGATGCCGTCAGTTACCGGTTGATCGGGATCTCGTAGACGATCTCGCAATGAGCGGCGGGCACCACGATGTCCGCCAGGCCGATCTGGGTGCGGGAGGGCAGGCGGTCTCCCGGCTCCCACACGTGCTCCACGATCCGCCGCCGGAGTTCGTCGGCGATGCGGAGATAGGGCGGCTGCAAACCTGTAACAGCCGCCTCGGTGGCCGGATGCGACGTCTTGGCAAGTTGGCGAACGTGTGGTGCTCTGGCACCGAATCCGGGAGGGTGGATGGCTTTTCCGCAGGGCGACTTGGCCTCAAACAGGCCTGGAGATGCGATACGTCGGAAGCTCGCAGAACTGGAACCCAACAGACTCAAGCGGCAGTTCGTCCGCTGGTCGCCGGACCCAGATAGGCGAAGCTGGGCGTTAGGCCTGATCGGAGAGCGCACAACGGGTCGCCGGTTGAACTCCCTGCGGCGCCACGGCTGGAGGATCCTGCACGCCATCCAGTGGCCAAGCAAGTCGGACATCGATCACTTGGCCATAGGCCCCTCCGGCGTCTTCACGATCAACTCAAAACGCCATAAAGGTAAGACTGTTTGGTACGGAGACCGTGCGATCACCGTCAATCGATCCCCCACCCGGCACGTCGCTACCAGTGAGGGAGAGGCGCGACGCACAGCACGCGCCCTTTCCTCCGGCTGTGGATTCTCGGTGTCTGTCCGACCGGTCATCGCAGTTGTGGGCGCTTCAAAGATTTCTGTGAAGAACGCGGCGCCCCCTGTCCTCGTGGTGGAGGGCACCCAGGTGCACGCGCTTCTTTCCGGACTGACGCCAGTGCTCACCCCGGACGAGGTTGAGCAGATCTTCAACGTGGCTCGTCGGCCCGAGACCTGGTTGCCACGATAGGGATCGCCGCTGAGCGTCGCCGACGTGCGCCGGTTCATCACCCGGGTACAGACCGCCCAGACAGCCGCGACGGCGAAGGAAGCGCACCGGGTGCTGCGGACCGCGCTCACGGCTGCGGTCCGAGAGGAGTTGATCGCCCGGAACGTCGCATCACTGGTCGAGCCGCCGCGCGTGAAACAGCGCGAGATCAACCCGTGGTCCCTGAAAGACCCTGTCCTTCCTTGAGGCCGCGCGCCGAGACCCGCTGTACGCCGCGTTCATGCTGGCCATCTGCATGGGCCTCCGGCGTGGCGAACTGGTGGGCCTGCGCTGGTCCGACGTGGACCTGGACAACCGGGTGCTGCACGTCCGCCACCAGACCCAGCGTCGCCGGGGCACGCTCTACGACGACGACCCCAAGAGTCGGCGCCGCAAGGTCGTCCCGATGCCCGCCCTGTGCGTCGCACCGCTGCGCTGGCACCGGTGAGGCAGCGGGAGACGTTCGCCGATACGGGCGTCGTCTGGTCCGAGGGCGGCTACATCTTCGCGACGAGGAACGGTCGGCCGGTGGAGCCGCGGAACGTCTACCGCTCGTTCACGTGGGTCGCTGCCGGTGCCGGTCTGCGGGTGGTCCGGCTGCACGATGCCCGGCACGGCTGCGCCACGCTGCTGACGGCGGCCGGCGTCGCGCCGAGGGTCATCATGGAGATCCTCGGCCACAGCCAGATCAGCATCACGATGGATGTCTACACCCACGTCGTCCACGACACCCAGCGGGAGGCGATCAGTCACATGGACCGCCTGCTCAAGCGCCGCTTGCCGGACGCCTGAGGCGCGACTGCCGTCAAATGGTGCCGTCAAAAAGGCCCGGACCATGATCGGTCCGGGCCTTTCCCCTGGTGCCCCCGGCAGGATTCGAACCTGCGACACCCGCTTTAGGAGAGCGGTGCTCTATCCCCTGAGCTACGAAGGCGGGGATCTGTACAAAAATGTGTCTAAAACGGCGCAATGCATGGAGCCGATTCTTGACATGTTTTGGACAGGTTGGTGATCGACCTGTGAGGGTCTGCTCGCCGCCGCCAGTGTAGCGGGTGGCGTGCTCGATGTACGGGGTGTGTGGCGGGCTGGGGATCTTGTCCTGGGGCCGGGTGCTGGGGTGGGGCGGCCTGCGGAGGGTGTTCAGGAGTGGAGTGCGTTGAGTGCTCGGGTGATCGAGTTGTTCAGCCAGGCGTAGCCGAGGTAGATCAACAAGGCTCCCCGGGCGCCATATGCCGGGACTCGCTCATGGGGGTAGGCCTGGTCGAAGCGGGAGTGGACGGCCTCGCTGTCCTGGCGAAAGCCCTTCAGGCGGCGGCCGGCGGGGGTGCGGGGAGGTACCTGGCGGAGATGCTCGGTGCGGTTGAAGCGCTGCTTCTTCGTCTTCGGGTCGACCTGCCTGTCCTCGTCGGTCTCGTCGACGCGGATCCGGAGGTGGTGTGTCTTGGCGGGGCAGGGGATGGTGATTCGGTGGTAGAAGCGGGTGCCGTTCTTTCCGTCACGGCACTCGAGTTCTTCGACGGGCAGAGGTGTGTAGAGCGTCTCGTTGCCGTCGATGAAGCGGCGCTCGCACACTCTGCCCTCGGCGATGTAGAGGTCGTGGGAGCAGGTGCAGTCCTTGTCCTTGTACCGCAGGAGCGACTGGGGCGTGAGCCCGTCGTGCTGTGGGGTGAACACGACGAGGCCTTCGGCGATGAGGGGTGCGCGGTGCTTGCCGCGTAGGGCGGCGTCGTAGGTGACGGCCTTGGTGCCGCGGGCGCGCTTGAGGATGCGCTTGACCATGGCGACCAGGGCGACACCTTCCGATTCGCGGTCTGGGTCTTCCTTTACAGATTTGTGGCGGATGGATTCCAGGGCGAGGATCACGCGGCTGTGGGGGGTGGAGGCCAGGCGTACGGCGGTGGAGAGGAACTTGTTGCCGTAGACCTGCTTGCCGCCTCCTTCGACGCAGATGCCGGCGTCTTCGTCCACGCGGTGCCGGCGGATCTCACCGGTCCTTTTGTCGTGCGTCTCGTGTCTGGAGTGCCCGGAGGGGGGCCTTGCGACGGTGGCGTCGCCGTGGATGACCTGCTGGCGCTCGGGACGGACACGGCTGGTTCTCTTGGTGGTTTCGCAGAGCATCCCGTGCGCCAGGGCCTGTTCGACCCACAGGTCGCTGCTGATGTCACGGATTTTGTCGTGAGCGGGCTTGAGGTACCGCCGGAAGTAGTGATTCCAGTTGCTGCGGGTGGGGCCGGCGGACCGCAGTGCATCTGCGGCCTCGTCGCCCAGGTGTGTGCGGATCGCTGAGCGGATGCGATTCCACCAGTCCTCGTCCTGGAAGTGGGCAGCGGTCGCGCGTGCGGAGCCGAAGACGGAGATCGAGCACAGGAAGATCAGGTAGATGATGGGGGGATGGTGCGGGGGTCGGCCGACCGGTCGGGGCCCGGGCAGGGTATCGGCCGCGGTGTAGAGGTCCGGGTTGTTGATCAGAAAGGCGAAACGGCGGTCGGTGATCAGGTGCGGGGCTTGCGGCCCGTGCGGTTCTGGTGGGTCGCTCTTTGCTCCGAAGGTGTCGTCGGGGATCGTTCCGTAGATGTACGGCGGCGGGGTGTTCTTGGGCTTGCGGGTGGTCTTGGACGTGCGCTTGGGGCGCGTGGCCCTGTGGGGTGTCATCGCGGATCTCCGCCGATCTTCCAGGCCAGTCCGGCGAGGTCGGCGGCGTTGTCTAGGGACGAGAGACCGAGCCTTCGGGCGACTTCGGAGATCTGGCCGGTCTGCAGCAGCACCTGGCGGGCGACGTAGCGGGTGATGTCGCGGGGTTCGACCCTGCGGGCGGTGGTGGCGAGGCCCGAGAGCCGTGCGATGTCGTTGAAGCCAGCACCGACGCTGGCCTGCGCCGCGTACGGGGTGGAGGAGTCGCTGGTGACGAGGCGGCGCCGGCCCGGCCGGTGCTCGGCTAGGTAGTCGGTGCGCAGACGGAGGGCGCGGACGGCCCAGGGGCTGAGCGGGCAGGTTCTGGGGGTGGTGCGTGTGCTGCCTTCGGTGGTCACGGTGGCTAGTGCGAGGTCCAGGTCGCCGGGGGTCGCCTGAGCGGTCTCGGCGCTGCCGAGGCCTGACAGCAGCAGGGCCAGCAGGGCAGCATGCCGGGTCGCAGGCATGCCGCGTTCGGAGTGGAACTGGAGTTCCTCGATTTCCGCGTCGGTCAGTTCGGCGCCTGTGCTGCGAGGCGGCCGCGGGATGGGAGGGGAGTCGAGCAGGGGCACGGCCTGGGTCATGCCGAGGGCCCGGGCGTGCGCGAAGAGGGAGGCGAGGGCGGAGCGGCGCTGCCGCCGTGTGCCGTCTTTCGGAACGAGGGTGATGTCGTCGTGGCGGTCGCGGCCGGGCGCGTCCATGAACGAGTCGGTCAGTTGTCCGGTGACATCATCCATTCGGTGGATACCCTGGGCGTCGGCGAAGACGTCGAACCGTTCACTGATCTGGATGTAGAGGTCGACTGTCTCGATGGCCATGTCGCCGTCGGCTGCCTGCTGCAGCCACTGACGGCTGACTTCGAGCAGCACCCGGCGGATGGTGGGCCTAGCCATGCCGGACCACCCCCTGAAGAGGGCCGGAACTCGCGCGAACGTGGGCGGGCCCGCGATCGATCGCGCTACGGTGGTTGTTCCTCGCCTTGTGTGAGGACATGCCGAAGCCCCTTCCTGCACGGCGCTGCCGGGCGGGTCGTCGGGTGGAGGTGGGAGTCCGGCAGCGCCGCACCGGCCAAGGAAGCTGGCGCTGCCGGACTGTTTTTGTGTCCCGGGGCCTAGGTGACGCGATGGCCCCGGAGTTTGGCGGTGAGGGCCGTGACGGCCGTCAGATGACTGTGGAGTTCGAGGACCTCCGCCGAAGTCAGATGAGTCAAGTCCGCCAGCAGAACCGGTGGCAGCAGAAGTGACAAGAGATCCTGATCGGGGCCCGTTCCCCCAGGCGGCTGGCCGCCGGGGGCCTCAGTACGCGGGCGAGGTACCTCCGTCTGCGACTGCTCGTCACCGTCTTGCACGCCCTCGGAGTCAGGCTGTCGGGTGCTGCCGGACTGACACTCGTCCTGAGGCAACGGTTCCCCGGCTGCACTCGGCTCGTCGTCCTCGTTGGCAGTCTGCGGTGCCTCGTGAGGCGTGTCGGTGCTCTGGGCGCCTGTGGGCGGGGCGTCTGTGTGACTGGCGCCCTCGAAATAGTTCAGCTCGCCGGACTTCTCCACCGTGACGAGACCGACCGCGACCATCAGATCGAGTAGAACGTGGGCCTGCTTGATGCGCCCAGGCTCGGCTTTGGCCGCCACCATGAGGGCGGCCACCAGGCCCTCACGGGAGACGGGGCCGTGTCGGCAACGGTCTCTGACTGTTCGCGCGAACCATTGCCCCCTCCACTTCGTCCTCAGCGCTCCAAGCCCTTCGGCTTCACCGCGCGCGAAGGCACGTGCGATGTACCGACCCTTCTCGCTGGGCAGATACGTTGCTCGCCGGTGCCCCTTGGTGAGCAGTCCGGTGTTCATGATGAACACCGGCACCAGTCCGCAGTTCTTGGCATAGACCCCAGTCGCCGCTGCCAGTTCCTCGGCCCCTACCGGGTTGACTGCCGAGCAGGCGGCCACGGTGACTAGGAGGTACTGCTCCGCCCGCAGCTTGGGAGACGGCATCAGCCGCTCTTCGGGCCTCAGCCTGGCGCGGCCGTTGGCTGGCGGTGTTCCCGCCTGGCGAGTCGACACTGTAGATACCAATTCCTTTCAAACCGGCTGGGATGGAAGCGCGTCCAATCATGGGTTGCTATTGTTATAGCAACCCATGATTGGGCGGGGTGCGCAAGTCGGCATCCCGTCCGTCACACTGGTCGCATGCCCGGAGGAACGAGACGTGGAAAGAAGCCGCGCGACTATGCCGTGTCCGGCCACTGGCCGTACGCAGTGATGGACAACGCCCGGCAGGCACAGGTCGGGCAGGCCGTAGCCCGGGCCCTGGCGGAGGCGATGGAGCGGCGCGGCTTGTCGGCCAACGCGCTGGCGACTGCGTCCGGCGTCAACCGGCAAGTTATTTCCAACATCCTTGCCGGAACCGTTTGGCCCGACATGTTTACGCTCGCAAGCATCGAGGAGACGCTCGACGAGATGCTCTGGCCGCGTCACACCGATTGGCCCGCAGGCGATGACGGTGCCCGTCACCAGCCCATTCCCTCGCATCGGCGAAGCGGCGAGGAGTAGTAGCCGGCCGGGTCGGATAGCCGGGAAAAGTCCGATGATGCGCCTGTCATGCGAGGGTCGGCCTCTCGATCGAGGGAACGCAGGCCGAACTTGCCCCTCGCCCGGGAATTGCCCGGTAGCGTGGGGGGTACGGCCCAGAGTCGTCAGACCGCCTCCCGCGTTGATGCGTCGGCCTAGGAACCATGCCAGCGCGGGAGGCGGTCGCCTTGGGGTGCCTCTAGGCGGCCTCCGTTGCCGCGGCCGCGACGAAGTAGCAGCGACGACCATCATCCGAGTACATCTTCGCCACGAGCTGCTTCTTTGCCAGGTCGTCCATGAGCGTCCGCGCGCGATTGTGCGCCTTCCCGTCGGCCTCGACCTCCTGGCCTTCCAGCCGTACCGCGAGCAGCTTCCCGGTCCACTGCAGCGTGGGCTCACTGTTGATGATCTGCAGGGCCTGCATGCCGCGAGGGCCGAGCTTCGATGCGTCAAACGCTGTCGAAGCCTTGCCGGTGTGGCTGCCTTCTTCAGCCGACGTGGCCGCCGCATCCGAACTGTCCGCAGCCTCATCGGCGCAGGCGTCGGTCCCCTTGCATTCGTCAGGATCCGGCACGTCCTTGAAACTGGACCCGCCCTCGCGCTGCCCGCTACGAAGAGCGGCTCCAGCCCGGGCCGCCGCGTGGAGCACCTCCTGAACGCGCAGCGCCTCCTCGCGAGTGAGCACCACCTGCTGGCGCGCGGAGCGCACCGCTTGCTTCTCAGCTTCCAGCGCGGCGACTCCCGACGTCAGTCGGTCGAGCATGGCGTCGTGCTGAGCCAACTCGGCATCGCACTGGTGAATCAGGGCACCCATATCCACCGCGACCCAGCTGGGATTGGCGGACGCGGCGCCACTGTCGGTGGGCTGCATGGCGATCACCATAGGGCCTCGACAGCACAGTCCCGCCCGCTTTGATAGTTATCGAGGGATCCGCCAGCAGCCCAGGGCGCGTCAGAGAGGCCGGGAGCGTGATGCCTCAGGCCCCGGAAAATCGTCGGAGCACGGTAGCTCTGACCTCGTGTGACGGCCCCTAAAACTTGACGCGACTCCTGTGTGCGGGTACTTGAGAACCCGACCACAGCTCAGTCTGTGAGAGGCACTCAGGAGAACGGCCCAGCCCGGATTCCCTAGGCGGGATAGGAGACAGCCACCGGAGGGCTCGCTCGGCTAGCTGGCTCCTGCCGCAGGGCAGTAGTGACAGGTGCTCACATCCTGAAGGGTTGAACACCACCTGGGCTCAACAATCGTGAGCAACCACGCGTGGGTCCTGAGAGGCTCATTCCCACTTCATCTTCCGACCCCTCAGCGCCCTGATTCTTCCCTTCACCCTATAGAGGGGCAAGAGGGGTACGTAGGTGACAGACAGAATTCGTGTTGCATCGTGAGGGGCGCAAGCCCTACATGACTTACGGTCAGTCATCCCGCGCTCTCTACGGGCCCCTGGGCTCCAGTGTCTATGTCCCGCCCGGCGTGAACCTGGGCAAGGACAAGGGCGCGAGGTGCCCTGGTTGCCGGGTTGATACTCCGAGCGCGTTCCTCGCCACGTACAGGACCCTCCATGTGATGCGCCTGCTGAAGGGAGGGGTAGCCGCCAGCCGAGACACGGCCTGGAACTCTGCTTCGCAAGCCCGATAGCTGGCCTGAACCGGCGCTTGCCACCAGGGCCGCTACCGCCGCCAACGGCAAGGCCGTTACCAGGGCAAAGGCGGCTGCACGGCGCGGACCACCGACCGGAAAGCAAAGGCCTGTCCACACCCAAACCCGCAGGGCTGCAGCGTCCGGCTGCAGCCCTGTGCGCGGTCACCTGGCGAGCCCAGGTCGGTCACGCGCGACCGCGCCCACGGCGGCTTACATCACGAATGCCGACTGACACTCCTCGCACCGTCGTACCGCCTGCCGTGTGGTGTTCCCCTCTGTCGCGGTCGCCGGGTGGCTACTGCTCAACCGGTCCCAGAGCCCGTGCGGCGGTTCGGGGATCCAGCCCCAGCGCGGGGCCGTCACCAACTCCTCGGTCAGGTGGGCGCAGGCCCCGGGCAGGTGCGCGTACCGCGTCGGCGAGATCAGGATCGTGTCCGCGAGGAAGCGCCGCCACTCCTGCCTGTGCTGCGGTACAGCACGTCTTTCCGATACGACCCCGTTTGGCAAGCAGGCGCATCCCAGCCCGACGATGCATTCACACCGGTCGCACCGTTCTTCCTGCACAGCCGCACCCCGCCCTCAGCCCGTATTGGTGTCCACCCGGTAGACGATCTTCCCATCGAACTCCGCGAATCCCAGCGACTTGTAGAAGGCACGCGCGTTCGGGTTGTCGCGGTCCGTCATCCACTCGACACGGCTGCACCCGGGGCGTGCGGCGGCCAGGGCACGGAGCTCGTCCATGAGGCGGGCGCCGACGCCCTGGCGGCGGAGGGTGTCGCGGACGTAGAGCTCCTTCAGAAACAGGGAGTGGGAGGAGCCGGCCGCCGGCCAGAGGAACGAGTAGGCGGCGAGCCCGACGAGGTTGCCGGCCCCGTCCTCGACCAGGAGCGCGGACGCCAGCGGCGGCGAGCCGAAGAGCGCCTCCTCCACCTGGGAGTGGCGTTCCTCGAGCGGCTGGATCTCGGCCGATCCGTAGAACCGCTCGATCTCCTCGATCAGTTCGGCTACGGCCACGATGTCCCGCCTGTCGGCGGGTCGGATCGTCACGGTCATCGACATCTCCTGTCGCTCTTCCATCGCTTCACTCGCTCATTCCAACGCATGATCCTGCCGTGGCGGCACGGCTCATGGCTACGGGGGTGGGGCCGCCGGGTCCCAGCCGTGCCGGCGTAGGGAGCCCTGGACATGCCGGATGAGGTACTCCAGGTCTGCGCAGTAGACGGAGGGATTCTGGTAGCCACGGGCGGTGCTGAAGCGATGCGGGAGGTAGCCTCCGCCGCACACCTCCACCAGAGGGCAGCTCTGGCACTGTTCAGCGAGCGCGACCTTCCCGTACTGCCGGTGCAGGAGCTTTGGATGGTGAAGGACCTCGTCGAAGGACTGCCTGAAGACGTCGAGCCCCAGCCAGGAGGCGCCTTCCTCGACGGACCGCAGGGTGTCCACGCCCTCGATCGTGCCGTCGGACTCGATCACGACACCCGTTGGCGGGGCCAGACCCAGGGATTCCACCGAGCCGCGCACGCCGGAGCTGAGCGCCACGATGTCCTCCAGCATCCGTATGCCGTGCCTGTCTTCGGGCCGGGCAAGCCAGGCGTCGTAGACGCGGCTCATCCACACCCCGTACTCGGGCACGCTCGGATCGCCGCGGTGCGGTGGCTCGTCGTGCGTCCCGTGCGGCAGACCGAAGTCGATCACCGGAGGCTCGAACGACGCCAGGTAGTCGTGGACCTCGACCGGGTCGTTGGCCAGGTCCACAACGGCGAGCACTCCTGCGAACAGGTGGGGTCGGGACCGCAGGAGGTCGATGCCGCGTACGGCCGAGGCGGCGCTCGACCGGGAGGCATGGGTCAGCCGATGTCGATCGTTCGCGGACGGCGGCCCGTCGAGGCTGACGCCCACGACAACCTCGTACCGCTCGAAGAGGTCCAGCCACGGCTCCGTGAGAAGCGTCCCGTTGGTCTGGAGCTCGAAACGTACCTCCACACCGGCCGGAACACTTTCCCGTACGACGCCGAGCAGGTCAGCCATGTGTCGGGGGCCGGCGAGTAGGGGCTCTCCACCGTGCAGAACGACATGCGCGCCCGGCAGGCCGTGCGCCACGGCGTGCTCACCGATCCTCCGCCCGGCAGCCTGGGCAACATCCACACTCATCCGGGCGGGTAGACGCTGCCACGCCTGGTCCGCGGAGTTGAAGACGTAGCAGTAGTCGCAGTCGATGTTGCAGCGATTGGCGACCTTGAGAATGAAGGACCGAAAGGGAGCGATGTTCTCGCGCGGCGTCATCGAGCGGGAGAGCTCACAGGGGCCAGGTCCAGATCAGTGAAGCCTGGTGACCACCTTCGCCTGTACCGTTCGCCGCGGTCCGCTCGGCTGCCAGTCGCTGCCGTACACGGGCGGCGACGCGGTCCAGGACAACCGAGCTCTGCGTGGGTTCCGGGGCCACGGGCGTCACCGGGGCGTGCGGCGTGGGAACGGACGTGCGTGACAGCATTCAACGCTCCTCGTAACAGTGCGACGGCGGTTGAGTCGGCAGATCGGCCCGCAACGTAGCAGTCCCACTACCTACGATGGCATACCCAATCCGGCCACAAGCTCGGCTCACCCCGCCTGCGACGCAAGCAGCCGCTCGAGAGTGTCGGCGGCCCCGTTCGCGCCCAACTGCCGGTACACGGCGAGTGCTTCGCTCAGCGAGCCCTCAGCCTGCGCGGGTCCGTCTGCCATCCAGTCGCAGCGTCCGATCCCTTCCAGTGCCCGCGCCTGCTCCAACGGACAGCGGATGTCCCGAGCCAACCCCAGCGCCTGCTCGAAATATCCCCGCGAGGCGGCCCAGTCACCAGAAGCGTGCAGCAGCATCCCCCAGTGGTTCAGGACCTCAGCCTCCCCGCACCGGTCGCCGAGCTCCTGCAAAATCTCCAGGCTCTGCTGGAACGCCTCGACAGCGTGGTCCTGCTCCGCGACGATTCCGTGCGCCACACCCAACTCGCCCAGCGTGGCGGCCTCGCCGCCACGGCTACCGAGATCACGGTACGAACCCAGGGCGTCCTCCAACACACGGATCGCCTCAATGACGTTGCCTTCCATGCGGTCCAGCACCCCGAGGTGGCGGACGCTGTTCGCGCGCCCGAACCGCTCGCCGAGCTCGGTGTAGTGCTCCAGCGCCTGGGCATGGGCCTCCCGCGCCCCGGGCAGGTCGCCGGTCAGCCGCCGTACGACGCCGATCTCGTTGAGGGCGTACGCCTGGTGGACCCGGTCGTCGAGCTCCTGATAGATGTCGAACGCCTGACGGTGCCGACGCGTGGCCAGCTCATACTCACCCATGAGGCAGTGCACGATGCCCAGGTCCCGCAGCGAGTTGGCCTCTCCGTAGCGGTCGCCCAGCTCGCGATAGATCGACAGGGCCTCGGTCTGCTCCTCCATCGCCACGTCGAACTGGCTTGTCTGTCGACGCACCATGCCGAGGTCCGCGAGCGCGTTCGCCTGGCCGAGCCGGTCGCCGATGTCTCGGTAGAGGGCGAGGGCCTCGGTCTGGGCGCGGGCCGCGGCGTCGTTGTCCGCGATCATGTAAGAGACGATGCCCGCCTGGTTCAGAGCGTCCGCCTTGCCGCGTCGCTCGCCGACTGCCTCGTACTCCGTCACTGCCTCGTTCAGGGCCTCGATCGCCTCAGGGTAGGCGGCCATGAAGCGCCGTACGACTCCGACCTCGGCGAGCGCGTCCGCCAGCGCGTGCCGGTCGCCGGTGTGCCGGGCGGCCTCTGCGGCCGTGCGGTGAAGGCTGACGGCCTGGTCCCAGGGGCCGGCCTGCCGTAGGAAGGGGGCCATGGCCGCGGCCATACAGATGACCAGTTCATGCAGCGCGAGATTGTTCGCTCGCCGGATGCAGGCAAGGACGTTCGCACGCTCGTTCTCCAGCCAGCCCAGGGCCGCGGTACGGGACTCCATGGGTGGCGTCTCCACCTGCGCGGCGGCGCCTGGTGGCGTCGGTGTGGCGGCGCCACCGCGAAGGATGTGTCCGTTCGCGACAGAGAGGGCGGCCAAGTAGTAGGTGCATACGCGCTGAACTGCCTGAACTTGTTCCATGGTGCCTCCCTCGTCGGCGAGACCGCGGGCGTAGTCGCGTAAGAGGTCATGAAGCCGGTATCGGCTTCCAGGGTGTTCGTCGATTAGATGGGCGTCGTAGAGCGCGTCGAGCTGCTCGCGCGCCGCGGCCACCGAGACTGAACCGAGCGCGGCACCGGCATAGGTGTCGAGGTCGGTACCAGGGTAGAAGCCGAGACGCTGGAAGAAGCGCTGCCGCTCCGGCGCGAGGTCCCGGTAGGACAGGTCGAACGTCGCGGCGACTGCGCGCTCCCCGGCCCGGAGTTCTCCCAGTCGGTCCCGTGCCGCCACCAGCCGCGCCCGCAGGTCCTCGGCGCTCCACGACGGATGATGGCGCAGCCGCGCTGCAAGCAACGAAACCCCCAGCGGCAAATACCCGCACAGCCCCACCAGCTCCGCGAGCACGGCATGGTCGAGCGAGTCCGCCGACCGCCCGCTGAGGCGTACGAAGAGGTCGACCGAGTGCTCCGGCGGCAACGCCGCCACCGGCAGGACCACCTCCTCGTACGCCGCCAGCCGCTTCCGGCTGGTCACCAGCACGAGACAGCCGCTCCCGCCCGGGAGCAGAGGCTCAAACTGGCGATAGCTGGCCGCGTTGTCGAGGATGAGTAGCGCCTTCTTGTCCGCGAGCCGACTCCGCCACATGGCCGCCCGCGCCTCGGCGACCGCGCCCACGTCGTCGCCGACGGGAATCCGCTGCACAGGCACCCCGGTCGCGGCCAGCAACGAAGCCAGCGCCTCGGTGGCCTGCACCGGCGCGCGCCCCGTCGTGTGCCCGTTGAGGTTCACGAACAGCTGCCCGTCCGGGAATCGTTCCGACAGCACATGGCCGGCGTGCACGGCGAACGTTGTTTTGCCGACCCCCGGCATTCCGTCGATCACATGCACGGGCAGCGCCGAGCCGCTCTCCTGCGAGATTCTCACGGACCGGACCAGCGCCTCGAGTTCGGCGCTCCGGTCGGTGAACGCCGCGGTGTCGCGTGGCAGCGACTGCAGCACCAAGGCGGCCCCTGGAGGATCCGACCCGTTCCCCGGCTGATGCGGCTCAGGGGACCGCAGGGGCGTGCGGGTCTCCGACAGCGCGGCGAGCAGCATGGTCAGCCCGACCGTGGCCCCGCCCAGCACTGCGAACGAGAACCAGGCATGCCGCTGTAACCACCCCAACCAGCCTGGCCACTCCGACTCGGACACCGCGTTCGTGACGAGTCCCACGAGCATCGTTGTCACGGCACCCCCGGCTGCCACGACGCCGATCGTGATCCCCCGCCGGAGCCTCATGCGCGGGCCGCCCGTCCACCGAGCGGAAAGACCGAATCCGTCTTGCTACCACGGGCACGACACATCGAACCTAGAACAGCCCTGATCACGAAGCCCCCCGAGTCCGACGCCCTAACTCCCCAAGCGCATCAGCTATGGAGGACCTTGGTCAAGGCCGCCTCTACGCCAATAGACGTCCTGTTTCAGGCCGCCTGCCTCAGAGGAAGAAGACGCCCAATGCGCTGAATGCTCCGGAGCTAGGATGCCCGTGGTCATCGAACTCGATGCAGGGTGCGCCGCCGCTATCTGCCCAGGGCCCGATCTCGCCGGTCACACAGATGGGATCCTCGTGATGGCCCGTAGGTAAGCAGATCGCTGACCAGGGCGTGTCGGCTGGCGCTGCGGCGCCACTCTCAGTGGAGAGTGATGGGGCCATCGGGAATCCATCCTTCGACGTAACCGGTGACCAGTAAGACGATCCCCTCTGGGGAGATCTCTCTTCTTCGCCTTCGCAGTTCCTCGATACTCCATCGGGCGTGTGTGACCGACTGCTTCTCAATCGCCGATCCTTCGCCGTCGCTGATGCGGACGATGAAGACCCGCGTAGCCGTGGCTCGGTCGAACTCCCAGTCTTCACCGTTGCGCGACTGGCGGATGCCATACACCGATCCATAGCGTGGAGCCGCCACTTTGAATCGCTCCTGCAGGAACCGGGTGGCTGACTCCAGGAAGCTGGCGCTGGCTGTCATGCGCACCTGGGGGACGGTCCAGCCGCCGCAGCATCCGCCGCACAGAAGGAGCCGACGCTGGTCGTCCAGCAGGAGGAGGTAGGTGCGACGGTCCAAGCGGGGCCATGGGACCCAAGGGGCAGTGGAGGACGGCATGCCTCAATCTTGAGGGGGTGCTGCTTGAGTAGCAATATTTACGCATCGGACGGGTGAGCTGTCATGCAGGGAGGGCCGGGCTGAGGTGTGCCACCCTGAGCGACCCGGTAGAAGGGCGGCCAAGGTTGACCACCAATGTGGTCAACATGCGATCGCCGGGCAGGCCCCCGATTGAGCCTTCATCTGAGCCGGAGCGATTCATGTAGCGCAAGCGCCTGGCGCCTGTCGGCGGCCCCGCCGCGTGCCGTGTGCGGGCACGCACACGGCACGCGGCGGGACGTGAGAGGTTGGCGCGGGCCGGGCATGTTCGGACGCGCGAGGGGTGCTGCTCGGGCTGGATTCGTGCACGGGGGTTGGCTTCTCGCCTTGGCGGTGACCGGACCGTTGGTTGGTGCGACCCGGGCGGGCAGTCGCCACATTGATCGTTTCGTGGTGGCGGTCGGGGCCGCCTGTGGCGGGTCAGCAGTGGTTGTAGGTGAGGGTGGCGATGGCGTCGTGGCTGTGGATGCTTTCCAGGTTCTTCGCCGTGACGGTGTGGGTGAGTCCTTTACCCCGGCAGGTGAGGCTTATGTCCCGGATGATGTCTTCGACAAAGACGGGGTGGTCGTAAGCCTGCATGGTGACGACGCGTTCATCAGGCCGCTTGATAAGTGGGATGACGGGAGCGGAGCCAGTGGCGCGCAGCAGTTGGATGATCTCGTGGACGGGCAGGGGATAAGGGGTGTCGTTGGTGCCGGTGATCTCCAGGGTGATCTCGCTGCGCTGGTTGTGGGCGCCGTAGTCGGAGATGGCTTTGGAGCAGGGGCACAGGCTGGTGACGTGCGTGGTCACCGAGGTGGTGACAGTGCATCCGGAAGCGGTGATGCGGCCGGTGACGGTGACGTCGTGGGTCTGCCAGGATTCCCGCTGGCTGGCGGGGGCGGTGACAGCGGTGGCGATGGGCAGGGACAGAGTGAGGGTGAGAGCCGGTGCATCGAGCAGGGCGAGGCCACGCTTGAGGGCGATGGGGAACTCCTGCGGGGTCAGCGTGGAGACTTCCTCGTGCACGAGCGCGATCATGCGGCTCATGTGGGTGCCGCGCCGGTCGGCTTGCAGGCCGACGGTGGCGCTGATGTCAGCAATGCCCTGCTGTCGTGTGTAGCCGTCGTCGAAGGTGAGGGGGTAACGCAGGCCGCTGATACCCACCTCGTCGATGGCAATGCCGCGGCGGTCGGGTTCGTTTTGGATGTCGTGCATGCCTTACACGCCTCGATAGGTGCAACCGGAGGTGCAGGTTTCCCGCACGGTGATCGCGGACAGCGCGGGAAGTTCGCCGATCAGCCGGTCCCAGATCCAGCGGGTCAGGTTCTCGCTGGTGGGGTTGTCCAGGCCTTCGATGTCGTTCAGGTAGTAGTGGTCGAGTTGAGCATCGATGGCCTTGAAGGCCCGCTTGATGTCGCCGAAGTCCATCACCCAGCCCAGTTCTGCATCGACGGGGGCTTCGACGTGCACGATCACCTTGTAGGAGTGGCCGTGGAGGCGGGCACACTTGTGGCCCTCAGGTACGCGCGGCAGGCGGTGTGCTGCTTCGAAGGTGAACTCGCGAAAGATTTCCATTACTGAATTCCCAGATACTTGTGCGTCTGGAGGGAGAGAGTCCAGCGCGGGTTCTTCATGCAGTATTCGACGGTGGCACGGGTATGGGCTTCACGGTGAGCGTCATCCAGCGGTTGCAGCCTGAAGTGCCGGAAGTCCAGTTCTTCGAACTGGGCGGGGTCACCGCCGGCCTGCGGGTAGACCAGTTTCAGTTCGTCGCCCTGGGTGAGGACCAGGGTGGAGCCGATCTTGGGGCTGACGCACAGCCAGTCGATTCCTCGTGGGGCCGGGCGAGTGCCGTTGGTTTCCACTGCGACTTCGAAGCCGCGCTCGTGCAGAGCCTCGATGGCTTCCTCATCCAGTTGCAGCAGGGGCTCTCCGCCGGTGCACACCACGAACCGGTGGGCTCGATCGGTCGTGGGCCAGGCGGCCTCCACGGCATCGGCCAGGTCCTGCGGGGTGCGAAAGCGGCCGCCACCTTCACCGTCGGTGCCGACGAAGTCGGTGTCGCAGAACTGGCAGATGGCGCGGGCCCTGTCCTGTTCCCGGCCCGTCCACAGGTTGCAGCGGGAGAAGCGGCAGAAGACCGCCGGACGCCCTGCGTGGCTGCCTTCTCCCTGCAGGGTGTAGAAGATTTCCTTGATCAGATAGGTCATGCTCAGACGCTCTGATACCGGACGGGGTCCTTCACGCCGGCTTCAGCGAAGCCCTTCAGGCGCAGCAGGCAGGTGTCGCACTTACCGCAGGCCCGCCCCTGCTCGTCGGGGTCGTAGCAGGAGGAAGTAAGGGAGTAGTCCACGCCCAGTCGCAGGCCCTCGCGCACGATGTCGGCCTTGGACAGCGCGATCAGGGGGGAATGCAGGGTGATCTGGGAGGTTCCTTCCACCCCGGCTCGGGTGGCCAGGTTGGCCATGGTAGCGAAGGCCTCCATGTACTCGGGGCGGCAGTCGGGGTAGCCGCTGTAGTCCACGGCTGTGACCCCGGTGAAGATGTCGCTGGCACCGACCGTCTCGGCGAACGCCAGCGCGAATGAGAGGAAGATCGTGTTGCGGGCCGGCACATACGTGATCGGCACCCCACCCTCCTCGACGTCCTCCAGCGTCTCGTGCTTGGGCACCTCGATGTCGGAGGTCAGGGCAGAGCCGCCGAAGACCCGCAGATCGATGTCGGCAATGACGTGCCGGGCCACGCCTTGGGTCTGCGCCACGCGCTGAGCCGCCTCCAACTCGATGCTGTGCCGCTGGCCGTAGCGGAAGCTGAGTGCGTAGGGAGTGAATCCCTGGTCCTTGGCGATGGCCAGCACCGTGGTCGAGTCCAGGCCGCCGCTCAGCAACACGATCGCGGGACGGTCCATGCTGTCACTCCCCTATCTGCAGTCCAGTTTCCTCAGTTGAGGCAGGTGCAGCCTACCCCCCTAACTACCGGCTACAGTAACCACAACAAAAATCGAGTTACGGAAGCCAGGGGTCGAGTCGCAGTGAACGAGTTGCCCATCGTGGTCACGTGCACGGACCGGAAGGCCTCACCGCCCCCCGCGGACCTGCAAGCCCGCACCCTGCCCACCGGCGACCTGCCGCAGCGAGCCGCGGAATGGGCACGTCGCCTGCAGGCAGTCCAGGGCCGGCAGGCGAAACTGCAAGACCTCTACCAGGGGGATCAGTGGCGGCGTGCGCTCGCTCTCACCGACGCCGCAGTTCGAGCAGGGTTTGTCCCTCGCCTCTATGTAGCCTCGGCCGGCCTGGGCCTACGGCAAGTCTCCAGCCTGGCGCCGTCGTATGCAGCGACTTTCGTACCACGCCACGCAGATTCCGTGGCTTTCTCCAGTCCTGAGGCATCCCGGTGGTGGGATCACCTGCAACACCTGGATGGCACCAGCGATCTGTCTAAGATCGCCGCGGCCGCCGGACGGGCACTGGTGGTGCTGTCAGAGACCTACGCCCAGGCCATGCAGCGGGACTTGCGCGGGCTCGCGGCCGCCGACGCCGAGGTGGTGCTGATCGGGGGGGCCTGCGATCTGGACGGGGTGCTGCGTGTGCCGGCCAATGCCGCCCTGCGGCAGGCCCTCGGCGGAACCCTCACCAGCTTGAACACCCGCATGGCAGCCTCCTGGCTCGAGCACTGCACGCCGGGCCGCCTCATCAGCCCTGAGGCACAGGCGCGTTGGGATGCCTGGGCCTCTCAGGCGGCCCGGCCCGAACGTTACGCCCGCACACCTATGTCGGACGAGCTGGTGATCGCCTTCATCAAAGAGATGAAGGCCCTCCACCCCGACTCCTCCCGCACTCGTCTACTGCGTCTCTTCAGAGACAAGGGGATGGCCTGTGAACAGAAGCGCTTCGCAGACCTGTACACATCAACGATTGGCCGCTGATGACTTTCACTGTGCTTAAGCGTCGGGCCCTGCGGATCGAGCAGCACCCCACGATCCCGCTGTATGTGTTCACGTTGGCGGCCGAAGAGGTGCGCCAGGTCGCCGACGTGGCGCGGATCTCTCGGGACGAAGCGGGCAAACTCATCGGCTATCAGCGCCCCGAGAAGAAGCAGCACGTCAAGCAGATCCTGGAGTACCTTGACGGTGATGAGGTCCTCTTCCCCAATGGACTGATCCTCGCCCTGCCCTCCAGCGTGCGGTTCAAGTCCAGCCCCGGCCCGAGCAGCAGCGACGGCCTGTGCACCTCCGGGACGCTGGAGATCCCTCTGCCGGATTCCCCCGATGCCCCCCGTCCGGCCTGGATCGTCGATGGCCAGCAGCGCAGCCTCGCTCTGGCCCGCACCAGCAACTCCCGCCTGGCCGTGACCATTGCCGGCTTTGTCGCCGAAGACCTGGAAACCCAGCGAGACCAGTTCCTGCGCGTGAACACGGTCTCCCCGCTGCCGACCAACCTCGTCACCGAGTTGCTTCCCGAGGTCGGCACGGTCCTGCCGACCAAACTGTCCGCTCGCAAACTGCCCTCCGTCCTGGTCGAAGCCCTCAACCACGACAAAGACTCACCCTTCCGCGGACTGGTGCGCCGCCCCTCCACCACTGCCGAACAAAAAGTGGAGGCCGTCGTCACCGACAACAGCCTCACCACGGCCATCCAGGAATCCCTCAATTCCCCCTCGGGCGTCTTCTTCCCCTACAAGAACCTGTCCAACGGCACCGTCGACACCGCCACCATCCGGCAGATCCTCGTCATCTACTGGAGCGCCGTCCGCGACACCTTCCCCGAAGCATGGGGCCTGCCTGCGACCCGCAGTCGGCTGATGCACGGCGTGGGTATCCGTTCTATGGGACGCCTCATGGACCGCGTGATGATGGCCATCCACCCCCACTCCCCCCACGCGCTCGAGCAGGCACAGGCCGAACTCGCCCTGATCGTTCCGCACTGCCGCTGGACCGAAGGGCGCTGGCCGGACCTGAATACCCCCTGGAACGAACTTCAGAACAACCCGCGCCACATCAGCACGCTCTCGAACTACCTCCTCCGTATCTATGTGCAGGAAAAGGCAAAGGCCGCGTGAAATTCTATTTCCCTGACAGCCAGGACCTGGTGAGTCCCACCTACGACTTCGTCAACGACGAGTACTCGCCCTACCGAGTACGCCAACGCGACGACGTCTACGCTCACCAGGCCGTGACGCCGATCCCCTACGACGGGATCCTCGTCAGCAAGGCGGTTGTCGACGGGTCCGTGAAGGGGGCGGGAAAGTACTCCACCCCGCAGCGTGAGCGTTTCTACCGCTTGGGCGTGAGGACCTTTTTCCGCCTCCCCGAAGCCTGCGCCACCATCGGCGACTGCGGCGCCTTCAACTACATCGACGAAGAGCGCCCGCCCTACGAGGTGGACGAAGTCATGGACTTCTACGGCCGCTGCGGATTCGATGCGGGCATCAGCATTGACCACATCATCTTCGGATACATTCCCGAAGAGTCCGATACACAACCCGAGGACGCCTGGATCACCCGGCAGCAAATCTCCTTGGAACTCGCCGAAGAATTTATCACCGCAACACAAAAATCAGGCGCGCGCTTCGAACCGGTCGGTGCAGCGCAGGGTTGGGGCCCGCAAAGCTACGCGCACAGCGTGAAGCAGTTGCAGAAGATGGGTTACCGGCGCATCGCACTGGGTGGCATGGTCCCCCTCAAATCACACGAAATCCTCGCCTGCCTGCGCGCCATCGACGACATCCGCTCCCCGGAAACGGAACTGCATCTCCTCGGCATCAACCGGGTGGACAGCATGGAACAGTTCGCCCGCCACGGCGTGACCAGCTTCGACAGTACCTCCGCTTTCCGTCAGGCCTTCATGGATGACCGCAACAACTACCACTCGGCTACCGACTCCTACACGGCGATCAGAGTCCCCCAGGTCGACGGAAACCCCGCACTCAAGCGGCTCATCCTGTCCGGGAACGTTTCGCAGGCAGAAGCAATCACCGCCGAGCGAGCCAGCCTGCGCGCCCTGCGCGAATTCGATCGCGAGGAAACCTCCAAAGAGGAGGTTCTGACTGCCCTCGGAACCTACGAATCCCTCGTACTCGGGCCGAAAAAGAAAAGCTACCTCGAAGTGTACGAGCGCACCCTGAGCGATGCGCCTTGGCGCATCTGCCCCTGCGCCCTGTGCAAGAAGCACGGAATTGAGATCGTGATATTCCGGGGGAGTGAGCGAAACAAGCGTCGCGGATTCCATAATTTGACCGTGCTCGAAGCGAAAATGCGATCACTCACCTTCGGGTAAAATCCGCCCTCTACTTTTTAACCATGTCAGGAGATGCGATGGCCGACCGCTATGAACTCAGGCTCCCCGCACTTGAAGTGCGTCAGGGAGACAGAAAAATCTACTGCTTCGCTGTCGACGGAAAGAAGATCCACAGGTTCGCCGCCGTCTCCCGCGTCCGGCGGGACGACAGCAGCAGCCTGCAGGGCTACCAGCGGCCCGAAGTCCTCAGCCACATCCGGGGCATCCGCCGCTACCTCGAGTCCGACAACGCCATGCTCCCCAACGCCCTGGTCCTGGCGTTCGACGAGTCCGTCAGGTTCGAGACCGGAGCACGCCGAGCTGCCGGCGTCGACTACTCCGTCCCGGGAGAATTGGTCATCCCCGTCGACGAATCCCTTCCCGATGAGGGAAAGCCCGCCCTGATTGTGGACGGTCAGCAGCGCAGCGCCGCCATCCGCGACGCGGACCTGGCCGAATTCCCCGTCGCCGCCGTCGGATTCATCGCCGACGATCAACAAGACCAGCGTTCCCAGTTCATCCTGGTCAACTCCACCAAACCGCTCCCCAAGGGCCTCATCCACGAACTGCTGCCCGAAACCAGCGGACACCTCCCTCCCTCCTACGCCCGCAAGCGCCTGCCGGCCCAGTTGATGACCCGCCTCAACACCGACGGCAAGGGGCCCTTCTACGGCCGCGTCGCCAGTCCCACCTCCCCCCACGGCAACATCAAGGACACCAGCCTGCTGCGCATGCTGGAGCACAGCCTCTTCGAAGGGGCCCTGTACCAGTACCGCAACCCCGAAGACGGCTCCGGCGACGTCGAACGCATGCTCCTGCACCTGCGCTCCTTTTGGACCATCGTGCAGGAAACCTTCAGCGACGCCTGGAAACTCCCGCCCCGCCAGTCCCGCCTCACCCACGGAGCAGGCATCCAAGCCATGGGCTTCGTCATGGACAGCCTCACCGACGGCATGGCGGCCGAAGACGTCGACTGCGACCGCGTCCGCAACGCCATCCTCAGCCTGATGCCGGTCACCGCCTGGACCTCTGGCATGTGGCGCTTCCCCGACGGCGAACAGCGCCGCTGGAACGGCCTGCAAAACACCCCCAACGACATCCGCCTGCTCACCGACCTGCTGGTGCGCACCGTACGGGGCTGACCGGCCGACTGGGTTCACCGTGCCTGGATCGGACACGGTGAATGCCCCTCATCTGCCGTGCTTGCGCCCGTCCTCGGCAGCTGCCAGTTGGGCGGAGCGATCCTGCAGCGCATCCACGATGGCACGCACCACGGATACCGACCCGGCCCCCCTCGGATACACCACCGCTTGCGCATGCTGGCTGATGAAATTGGTGGCGGCATGGGTGGCGCACTGCGTGATCAGCAGGCTGAAGTCCGCATGGCGCGCTACCTCCCGCAGTCGGCTGGAGCCCACCTTGTCCCCGGACAGCGACATCTTTACTTGAGGGTAGTGATCCGCCATCCACTGCTGCACGCGCTCCAGCACGCCTGCATCCATGCCATACACCAGCACATGCGCCGGCAAGATGGTGACGGCGCTCTCGCTGCTGGACTCCGCCTGCCAGGCGGGCCAGACAAGGCCCAACTCCAACTCATCGGACAGGGAATGCGCCGAGGCCAGGCACGCTTCGTCGAGTCGCTGGGCGTGCCGATTCAGCGGGGCAAGCAACTCCAGTGCGGCCTGCGCGCGGATTTGCGGATCCGGGGTGGCGAAGGCGGCCAACCGGTCGACGAAGTCCAGTGTCTGGCTGGCGGTCTCCGAGGCAACCCACTCCTGCACCCGCATGGTCAGATACTCAAGGAACTCGTCGTAGTCGTCCGCGGACGGCGACGTACGCAAGAACAATTCCAGCAGCAGATCAAGCACAGCCAAATTCGCTGGATCGCGCCGCTGGCCGATACTGCTGGCGGTGATCTGCGACAGAGTCAACGGTAGGGAGGTAGCGCTGCGGGCGACCTCCTGCAAGAACGGAGACAGGGCGTACCGCCACACGTTCTCGTAGCCCGCATCACTCAAACCGGACAGCAGGTCGGCCAAAGTCGCATCCACGCTGGCATCTGCAGCCAAGGGCAACTCGGTGCTGCCGCCGGCCTCCATGTCCCGGCAGACCTGCAGCGCGGCCTTGTCTGCGTCGGCCACGGCTGCGAGCAGTTCTTCCCACGATGCCGGCAGCCACGCCACGCCACCGGTGTGGGGTGCTTCTGCTGTGCGGGCGGAGCGTGCGGCGCTGGCATCCGCTGCCAGGTCTGCCTCTTCTGCAGTGGTGCCAGAAGCAGTCGCGCGGTAGGAGTCCATGCCGGCCGGCACCGCCGACGACCGCTGCACCGCATCCAAGGCCGAAGTGGCGCGGGCCAACTCCGTTTCCTGCCCGCGTGCCAGCAACCCGACCAGTAGGGCCGCTGCGGCTGCATCACTGAAGTGCACCGGATTTTCTTCGGCCAGCAACGCTATCGGCACCTGCGGCTGCGCCAGCGCCGCACAGGCCTCCTCCAAAGATCCCTCGGCCAACGCAGGCTCGATGCAGGTGGAATAGATGGCGCTGAGGACCATGTCCTTCACGGCCCGGGGAGGGTCCTGCAACAGGATCTCTCGCAACCCCGGCAGGTTAAGCAACTCCTGAGCCCGGCCCAGCACCGCCAGCCGCTTGATCTGAAGATGTTTGAGGTTGGCCACCGACAGACCGCCCTGCCGGCCTATCTGTTCCAAAATCTCCGTGACCACCTGAGGAGCACCGCCCACCAGCGCTGATTCAAAATCCGTCAGCAACCGGCCCAACGGCTTGGGCGCCGACCACGCGCGCTGCGGACTGTGCTCCACCAACGCCAGCATCCGCGTCAGCGCCCCGTGCAACTCCTTGCGCTTGTCGCGCGGAGCCCGCAGCTTGAACGTGCTGGCAAGCCCGTAACGGGCGGCAATAGCCGCCTCGATCACATCAGCGTCATCCAGGTCTATGGGAACGTCATAGCCGACCTTCACAATGGACGGGCCGGCGAAAGCCACCAGAAGATCACGTACCACGGCTGCCTCGTTCGGCCGCCGGGCGATCACGTAATAGGCGGACTCAGTTGTTGCATCCCACAGGCGCGGCAGCACCAGGGGTGCCCGTTGGGCCTGGAGGGCACTGTCCCGGAACACCGCGCACCATTCCGGATGCTTGCCCGCGGCGTTGTGCACCGGATTGAGAAACAGATCGACGAACGCCTTAAGCGTCCCGTCCTGGCCTGTCTGGGTCTCCTTAGCGCTCTTCACGCCTGCTCCCACTCGTGCTGAAACTCCACCAGAGCCTGCGCAGCGGCGCGCTCGTCCACGGCATACGTGATCTGTTCCTTGTTACGGGCCAGGCCGTTGCGAGTGAAGTTCATCGAGCCCTGGAAGATCCATCCCGGACCCACCAAACACTTTTCATGAACGTCGTCGTCTTCGACCACCCGCAAGTCACAGGTGGAGTCCGCCCCCGCGTGCAAGCGTTGCACGAAGGCATCATTGGCCATGGTCGGCCGAGTCACCACACGCACTGTCATCCCGGCCCGTGCCAGCAGCACCAGCAGATCCGACAAACGGCAGCGCTCTGGCGGGTCCTCGCCGAGCAGATAGTCGAAGGAGCCATCGGAGTTGTCTACCAACTCCACATCGCTGATCCACGCCGACACCAGCCACAGCTCGCCCTGCCCACCGGCCAACTGCGCCAACAACGCCGTGCGGATCAGCGAGTCCGCGCGCAACGCGCTGCGCGCATTGGTGCGCAGAGTCCGCGGCGTGATCACTGCTCCGACTCCTTGATGACGCATCGCACCAGCACGTGCTCGGGATCGCGGCTCACTTGAGTAACTTCTCCAAACAGGCTCATCACGTCGCGGTCCACGTTTACGAGCGGCACCTGCAGCATCACCGTACGCAGCGCCTCCGGCCGGTTCAGAGGCAGCACCACATCTACTTCCCTGACCTGGGCCAGCATCTTCTGATACTGCTCAACCCAGTCCTTGGCCGTGCCGTCGATCCGCGGCACATCCTGCGCATGCACCGCCGCTACCAGCAGCCGATCCAGTACGGCCGGCCGCTCACTGTCCCGGTAGGGCTGATACGACTCCAGGTGATGGTTGCGGGCCTGATCACCACGCGGCCACAGCATGCTGAACGCCTGATCCGACGTCAAAGGCCGCGGCAGCGGCAACCCACCGGCCCCCGCCGCATACGCCACCACCCGGGCATCGACCTCGATACCGAGGGCCTCTTCCAGACCATCCCAGGCTTGAATCAGCGCCCATGCGGAGGCATCCGTCATCCGATCCGAGCCCGGACGCAGCAACCGCGTCGCCAACGCCGCCACATCAGCATGTCGAGGCGCGCCATCCAACCCCGACCATGCCGTGCGGACCTGCTCTAGCGCCTTCGTCGCTTTGCCTGCCGACTGCGCAGCCCGCACCTGTCCCATTGCGTGGGCCAACTCCCCGCCCGGCTCCTCATCCATGACATGCCGCAGCAGGTCCGTCAGCCGCCGATCGGTGTACTCATGGGCGTTGGGCCGCAACGCAGACGCCACCAGCGTCCAAAAGCGGGCCGGATCTTCGCCGTAGCGGTAGGCCAGAGCCTCAATGATGCCCAGGCCACCTTCCGACGTCTCACTGATCCAGATCGTGTCGATGTCGTCGCTGCCGGCCACCACATCGAGCGTCACGTCACCGTCCTGGGCATCGGGGCATATACGCAACACAGCCTCCAGAATGGCCGCGGCCAGCGTGTCACGGTAGGTGCGACGGGCCAGATCGCTGGTGGCCGACGCAACCTCCGCAGAAAACAGCAGTGCACCCGCCTCATCCATGGCCTGCGCCACATCTGGCTGCTGGCTGAGCGCTTCCAGATCTGCTGTCACCCTGTCGGCAGCTCCGCCACCCGTTGCTTGTGGACCACCGGCTGTCGGGTCTTGCCGGTACAGCATCTGGATGACCTGCTCCACCTGCTCACGCCACGCCCCACCGGTCAGAGCCGCATGGATTGCCTCCGGTGTCTCCTTGTGTAGCCCCCGCACGGCGAATGCGGCCAGGTAGACCAGCGCCAGCCAACCCCGCTGGAACACATTGGCGTGCGCGCTGATACGCGGATCCTCAGCGACGATGCGGGTGAACGCCTTCGTCCGCCACTGCCGTGAGTGAAGATGCTCCACGATCCGTGGCGCAGTGACATCCAAAGCCGTAACCCCGACCTGGAGCGCGTCGACAATGGAGGCAAACCCCATAGCGGCGGCTTCGCCATCCAGGGTGTAACGGACCGACACCCGTTCCCGTTTCACCGGCGTGCCACGCGCGACATCGCATTCGGCACCGTAGGTCATGCGCCGCACTTCGATGGGGTTGCCCGACGCGTGCGTGGCAAAGCCCACCCGCGCAATGCGGCCTTGCCAGGCAGCCAACTCCGGCACGGTGGCCTCGATGGGGCCGCCCGACCAGTTGCGTACAAACTCGCTCGCCCACACTGGACGCCCTTGGGAGTGGCTGGCCACATCTTCATCAGGTGCGGCAAGGATCAACGTGTGGGGACGCGTGACTAGCAGCGTCCCCACATCTCCTCGGCCGCTGTTCCACCGGCCCTGCGGAAAATCGAGCTTGACGATCTTCTTCAAATCGATGGTGGCGTCACTCGTGCCAGCTGGCACCGCCAGCCAGGTGCGGTGACGGTCGCTTTGGTAGCCGTAGCGGCGGCTGACCCGGCCGGGGACTGCTTCCGCTAGCGCCCGTCCCACCGGCAACCGTTCCTCGCCGTCGGTGGGGAAGGGAAGTTCGAACTCCACCTCGGGCAGATTCAGTGGATCGAACAGCGAGCGAGTGATGAACTCCGGCAAGAATGCGGACGAAGCTGCTCCGGCATCGTTGTGCACAGCATCGTCGCCCACCTGAAGGCGCCGCAGGATGGTCGGCGCGACCGCGAGCATCAGCGACCGCGGCTGTTCCCACAGCAGCGCCAGCACACCGTCGTCATCCAGTGCCAATGACCGCTGCAGGTGCACGGTCAGTTCGGCTAGCAACCTATCGTCGCCGTCCAGCAAAGCAGCAAGATCAACCCGTATCTGGTCCCGGGCCCGCGAATACTTCTCACCCGGCGTCGGAGTAGCCATCCCGGTCAGAAGATGCCGCGCATCCACCTCGATCCTGCGCTGACGCAACCGGATGCCCAGCCAGTCCACCAGCGCCTGCGCACCCTGAATTTTGACGATGTGGCGGTTACCCAACGGCAGAGTCCGCGCGGCAACCTCGGGGGAGAACAGCGCGTCGTAGCCCTGGTAGGCCAACCGGTCCCGCCCGAAGTCGGACAGCGTCACCACCGTCAATGGCCGCGTGCCACGCTCACGCCCGGCACGCCCACGTCGTTGAAGGAAGGAAGCAGCGTCATGGGGGGCCTTGTGCTGCAGTACCAATCCGACGCGGGGATCGTTGAAGCCCACCTCGAGTGACGCCGTCGCCACGACCAGATGGGCCTCTGCATCCACACCGGCGTCCTGCGATGAGGTCCGCCCGATCGTTAGCGGCCTCTGAGTCAGGTCTTGGCTGAGGTGATGCCCGATCCGTTCGGGAAGGTTCCACGACTGGCCCAACGCATACCGGACATCCTGTGCGGGCAGGTCCGGACTGCGTAGCGCCGCCAACACCGGCTTGAGGGGCCTGCGCTGCCCTTGCCGACCTTTCTGGCCGCCTTCGGCATCCCGCAAGTCGTCGTACAACCGGTTGGTGACGTCCAGGTCATCGGTGAACAAAAAGCCCCGGCTGCCGTGAAGGGACTGCTGCAAAGGGGTGTTGTGGTCAAGGAGTCGACCCTGCAGCATGGCGGTCTGGATCGCCACCGACAGCAAACTCACGCCCGAGACGGGATCGCCCCGCAGCGCCAGCGCGTACTCGCGTCCCTCGCTCTCCATATCGGCCGGATGCGGCTCGATCAAGGTGACCTTCTCCGGCGCCAGACCAGTCAGTTGCGCCATGAACTGATCGGCATGGCGCAGCGTGGCACTCAGCCCCACAAACGTCACCGGGGTGCGCCGGGCATGGCGCCATCGCCGCAACAACAAGGCGGTCTGCGCGCCGGTCGAGCCGGAGTGCGTGTGTACTTCGTCCAGCAGCACCACCCGCGGCCCCGCCCCCGGCACCCAGCCCAGCACCCGCCCCAGCGCCGATCCGGAACTGGCCCGGTTGAGCATCTCGGTAGTGGTGAAGAGCAACTTTGGAGCGTCCTGGCGCAGCGACTGCCGCGTCAGCGCCACCATCCCCGCCGGCAACTGGCGTCGACACTGCGCACACTGCAGCACTTCCCGCTGCTGCTCGATGTCGCGACGAGACCACACCAACTGGCCGCCATCACACGAGGGGCACTCCAGGTAGGGGCAGACGAATCCATTCCCCAACACCGGCCAGGCTGCACCCCCGCGTTTGGCGTCAGGCTGAGTAAGATTTGTCGCCTCCCACGGGGTCTTGGCATACAGCACGCCGATGCGCGGCGCGCTCAAGCCTTGCTGCATCAGCCGGAGATTTCCTGCCACTGCGTCTTGCAACTGGTCCCGCAACAACTCCACCCGCGGATACAGCGCCAGGGTATGCACCGCGTTGCGGCGCTGATCGTGCGCCAGGGCCGCAAAGTCGGGCAGATAGAACGCCAGCGTTTTGCCACTGCCGGTGCCGGCACTGACCACGATGCCGCGTGAGTCGGCAGCTTGCAGGCCCTGCAGCACCGCTTTGGTAGCGTCGACTTGAAACCGGGACAGGGAGTAGCTGCCGATCTGGCTGCGCGCCACCTCGGCGTGCAGGTTCGTCCACCCGGGCACCTGGGCCATCTCGGCTATCGCGTCGGCGGCGAGTATGTTCCGCTTGGGATAACGGCGTTCGGCCACGTGCAGACGGTAGTCCGCCACCAAACGCCGGCCCTGCTCCCACCACCGCTCCGGGAGTTGCGACGACCCGGGCCGAAAACCCCGCGGGGCAAAAGACTGGCGCAAGGTCGCGGTCAGCCGCACACCCTCTGCCAGACGCGTGCGGTAGCGTTCGGGACCGCTGGGCAAGCGGAATAGCAGATGCCGCTGCACCAGGCTTTCCAGCAGTCCCTCGCCCCCCATCTGAGCAGCCTCAGGGGCCTCTTCGGCCAGCTTCCACAGCGCGCGCACCACCTCATCGTGCGTCAAGGCCCCCTCCGTCACCCCCCAGGACAGCAACGGCAACTCGAGATCTTCAAGCACCGTGAGCGCACGTCCAAGCAGAGCGCGACTGGGAACCGTTTGCGAAGCCACCGACCGTCAATCCGCCTTCCGGGTGACAGAGATCCAAGCGTCCTGATCGTATTCACGTAGCAACGCAATGTCACCCGTGCTCAGGTCGCGTAGCGTCAGCCCACCTCCGTCGATCCGCTCAATCAACTGGGCGAGTTCCGCTGGCACATCGCTGGGCGCGTGCTCCAAAAGGCGCGCCACATCCGCGTAAGCGGTATAAAAGGCACGGATCACAGTACCGTCGACGGTCTTGCGCTCGGCATGCCGGCGCATGTCCTGCAGCAATGCCTCCGCCTCACGGCGTTCCGCCGGAGCCAGGGCCGCGAAACGCACCGATGACACACCGCTCACACATACCCGCGCCCATACCACCCAGGCCTCCCGGATCACGGAAGCGAACTCCTTGGTGCAGGCCGCGAGGGCTTTTTGGGCTTCCGTGAACACCCGGTCGGCCGGAAGGCCACCACGCGATTTGTTCTCAAAACGCTCATACGCGCTCACCAGGGACGCCAGGTTTACCGACTGCCCCGTGCGCTCCTTGAGGAGCGCAGCAACTTCCACCTGCCCGGTGGCCTTCTCCAGCGCGCTGCGTACCTCTTCGATGCGCCGCACCACGCGCTCCTGCTGGGCGGCATCCTTCTGCGCTTCGGCAATGTGCCGCGCCTGATTTTGAAGAGCGCGCGCCTTGTCCAGAACCGATGTGCTCATGCCTCGCCCTCCGAAGCCACCTGGGCGTCCTGAGCGATTTGCTGCCAGGCGTCCATCAACCCTTCCATTTGCTGACTGGCGGTGCTAGCGGCTGTCTGCCCGCGCGCTTCGGCCGCCTGCAACGCATCACCAAGGAACGCATCCGCCTGCTGAAGCAGTTGATGCATGTCTGCCAGGTGGGGATCCCTGATCGGGACGACGCCCTGCAGCGCGGCGGATATCGCGGCAGGCACCTCAAGGTCGAGGGTGAGCTTGGTCAGGTCCCGTTCCAGGGCCGTCAAACTGGCCCAATCAGCGTCCTCGATCTTCTTAAACAGTTGGCGAATTGCTGGAACCTGGTTGCCGCCTTCCAGGCCCAACTCTGCCGCCACTCGCAGCGAGGCATCCAGTTGGCTCAGCATGTCAGTCGAGCGCTCTCCCCGCGGGAACCACTGTCGTAGTTCCTGCAGGAGAGAAGCCAACTGAGCATGCTGAGCGGGCACCAGTACGCGCCACCCTGTCAGCGGCTGCGCAGCCTCCTGCGCCCACCTGGGCAACTCGAGGTCATCCAAAACCCATTGCTCGGCGGCACGACGCAGCAGGGGCCGTGCCCGGGCCGCGTCGATGACCTGCACTGCGCCCGTTCCCTGCCCCACACCGAGCGCTCCGCGCAACTTGTCCACCAGAGTGCCTCGCTTGGCCAGATGACTAGCCAGACTCGTCTGCCATAGCGGTGTACGGGACGAAGCATCGGATCGCGACCAGGATTGGCCGGGGTGGAAGGCAGCAGCATACAACTGCGCCAGCGGCGTGCCAGGATGAGCGTGGCCGGCGAGCGCGGCGCCCATCAGCGACACACGTAGACCCGCTACCAGGTCATCATCGCCGACCTGGGACTGCTCAGTGACGCGTTCACGCAAGACGCGGGCATAGCGGTCAGCCATGCTCGACAGGCGCACGACGTCCTGAGGCCGCACCCCAACTGCGGACTCAGCACTCAGGGAGATCAGGCTTTTGAAGAATTCTGCGTTGGTGGGGGTGCGCTTGAAGATGACCGGCGAGTCACCTCGGGACAGCGCTTCAGCCGCGGCCTGCTCGATGGAGACGGTGTTCGCCTTGTTGGTCCAGCCTGCCTTTTCAGCATCATTCACGCCAAGCGGCTTCACCGGCGGGTGCAGCCAATCCTGACGGTAGAAGGCAGCTCGCGAGACCATCGAACGCACGGCGGAGGCTTCCGTCGTCGGCAGGCCGGCATCACCGGTGCTCCAACTCTCCACCAGCTCCAGACGCTTTTGCAGGCCCCGTGGCAGAGGCGAGTCACCGTCGACTGGCGGGTCGGCCACGGGACGCTTCACGGACGTCGATCGAGATGCCGGTGCGAGTGGCTTCGCGCGACTGGAGTCGACGGGAAGATCAGGCAGAGAGAAGGCGGTAGCGACACCCGAGTCGAGATTGACTAGTTCGGTGGGGCTGTCGGCCCAAAACTCCAAAAGTTTCTCACGGCGTGCGCCATCAACCTGGTCGAGATCCTCGATCTGTTCCCGCACTCGGCTTGCCAGTGGAAGGTCGTTGGCGTCGCGGTTGCTCTTGAAGCGGCTGCGGAACTGTTCGTCGGGGAACGAGCCCTCTTGGATGCTGTCGTAACCCTCGGTCAGGACAGGAATCAGGGCCCGACTGAGAACCCTCCGCGGTACAAAGGCGAGCGGCTGCCCGGTCGGAGCGATTGCGTGAACGGTCCGCCGTAGCGCAGAAAGGTTGAACGGATACAGCCCGTAACCTTCGATTGACTTGCCGAACGCGTCGTGACACGCGGTCTGGACTGGGCAGTCTTCGCACCGGTTGGGCACCGACTCCCCGGCGTGTGCCTCCAACTCCTTGCGTCCCACCCGGGCTGCGTTGAGGTAACGGCCGGCGAAGGAAGCGATGGCTTCCTCGCTGTCGTGGTCGTTCAGGACGAGGTCCAGGTTGTAGACGTGGCCGCCTGTGGAGGCCTCTATGCGGGTGCCGGCTGTCTCCGGTAGATCGTGGAAGTAACCGCTGGTGATGGCCATGAGCGTGCGCATCGGGGCGAGCACGGTGCGGCCCTCGCGCTGCGACGTCTCGGTGATCGCATCCAGCAGATCGCCCTGGACCCCCTGAATCAAAGCAAAGTCCTCGACCAGCAGGACGATCTCCTTGCCCTGCTGTGCGTAAATTTCACGCACCTTCTTCATCGCATCCAGGACGCGACCGCCGCCGAGGGAAGAGGTGGCCTGGACCGACTTCTCCCAATACTCGTTGAGCAGGTCCACGGCCGTGTCGCGCATCTCGGGCTTCGACAGCAGCAGTCTGAGCATGACCCTGGTTGGTGCGGCAACTCCGTCCATGGACGAGGCGATGCTGAGCGGCAGGTCGTCAACGCTGAAGTGGGGAGGGCGCTCAGCATCCGAACCGCGGTCGCTGAGCATGTGCTCGGCGAAGCGTGGAACGAACTTCCCCTTCTCCAGCATCTGCTCCTGGAGGACCGGGTCCTGCAGGATCAGCGCCAGACCCTTCGGGCCGGCCAGTTGCCGCTGCCGGCCCCGCAGCCCGGCAGAAGTGGTCCCCGCAAGTGCGAGCATCAACTCATTGATGAGTCGCAGAGTCAACGCGGGGGCATCCATGCTGCTGGTGGAGCTGCGTACATCCGCGCGGATCTTCGAGATCTCCTCGTCTTCGACACCCTCCAGCAGTGACTCGATCACGTGCCGCAGGCTGGTCTTGGACTTCTCGAGGTAGATGACTTTGCGTTTGCTCGACGCCGGGAGGTTCTCCCGCACCCAGCGGACCAGATGGGACTTTCCGGACCCGGACTCGCCGACGATCGGTAGGAGCACGGTCCCCGTTGCCGTCTTACGTCCCAGGAAATCCTTCAGGACATCCTTCTCGCTGACCATCTGGCCGGTGTTGTTGAACGTCCTTCCGCTGATCTCGGCGCGCTGGATCTGGAGGGGTGTATGGGTCGCCAAGAACACGGCGGATGAGGCCACCACTGCCTCGGTCTGGATCGTCGAGACGACCCGTTCGATGTCCCAGCAGACGTAGTCGCGCAGCTTAGGCATCGTCGCCCTCCAGCAGGGTGATGGATGAACAAATACGGACAGAAGTCCGTTCCGGGTCGTGGAGGTTGATGACCACGGAGGCGTCCGAGTCCTGGCCCAAGAGCAGCCAACCTTCGTGTTCGCCGCGCGCCAGGGCAAAGGAAAGGGCGGCACCTGCGACCTTCGGAGCATCAAGTGCATAACCCAGTGACGTAGCCAGTGCACCCCCTGGCAGCACCGGCAGCTGGCGGCGTAGCAACTGCAAGGCGCTCATGGAATCGGAGGGGCGGCCAACTTCCAGTCCATCGCTAAGCACCTGACGCACGGCACGCGTGCAATCCGGCACATGCCGGCTGGCCGTGTGAGATGCAGGCGCAAGCAGGCCCAGTGCGGTGCCCCAAGCGGCCAAGGAGGGCCACCGAGTGTCGTTCGCCAGCACCAGTTGACCATCGGGTGCTGAGCGGTTGTACAACTGATCGATGGTCGCCCAGTTGAAAGACTCTGTAAACGGATCTCTCGTCAAGATCCAGACAAGGGCGCGGCGGATGTCATCGGGCGGATCCGGCACCTCCCCCTTAACGCCCAAAACAGCCGTGCGTGCCACCCTTTGGAACCGCGCATAGTCATCCACGTCCATTTCTTCCAGCCCACCGGCGAGCGACCAGTCGTCATCTTCGGACCGGACCGCCAGGCCCAGATCTTTGAGCGTGCTCAAGGAGTGATGCACGGGGCCGGTGGTTTTTGCTTCGGCTTCCCCGGGCTCCAGGTACATGGTGATCGTCTTTTTGGGCGTGGGTTTTCCCTCTGCCGCCATGAAACGCACCAAGGTCCAGACGATTCCCGGGGGTGGGGTGGGGACGTTCAGCAACTGCATAGTCAGAGACCTTTTCTCGCATGCGGAAGGGGAAGCGTGGCCGCATGGGTGTCGAGGAGGAGGCGGCCGAGTCTGTCAGGATCTTCCGCCTTCTCCGGATGCAGCAGATACACAGGTTCGTCGTCCGACATGCGCGACCATACGTCGGCATCCACGACGGATGCGTCTTCCTTCTCCACCCACACCATCAGTCCACGAACCTCGTGGACAAGACTGTCGTCGTAGTCGAACACCACAGCAGTCGAGCCGGCCTCTTCCTGGATCTGGAACGCCTGGGTGGCGTCCAGACCGGGACCGCCGAAATAGGACACCCCGGCCCGTGCCAGTCGTATCAACAGGGGCATCAGTTCCGTGCGGCGTTCTTCGCTGCTGCGCCAGTACAGGCACAGACCGGGGCTGTGGGGGTGAAAAGGGGTGAGCGGCGCGGTGTCGCGTGGCCATTCGGCAATGTCCGGGTCCGGGGACAAAGGAGTGCGATACAGCGTTCCGGGGCCGGCGGGCGGCAGGCCGTGCCGACGGCAGGCAGGACATCCGCGGCATGCCGGCATCGTGTAGTAGCCGTTGACGGTGTAGTACGGCGCCAGGTCATCGGCCAGGCACCGCTCACGCAGCAGCAGTTGCTCCATCCGCATCAGGGCACGGTCCTGGGCCACCTTGATGTCTACGCGCACACGGTCGATGGCGGCAGCAAAATACTCGGGATTATTCGTCTGTCCGTCCTTGAGGTCGACATCGACCAGGTCGGGTGCCTGCTCGTAGAACGACGTCAGCCGTTGCTCCCATGCACGGTCGTCCTCGCCGTGTGCGCGTTGTGGGGCTTGGGGCGGGGAGATCTCGATCAGCCCGGCACGGACCATGAAGTTGAGGATCTGTTCGTTCCAACTGCGATGGCGCTTGTATCCCTCGGCAAGGCGCGCCGGCCGGTGCGTCAGGTTCAGCCGATACAAGGTGCCCTCTGTGGGAGGGCGCTTCAGGAACATGCCTTCATACCAGCGCTCCCAGGCGGTGGGGGCGGAGATGAGCTTTTGGCGGTTGAGGCTGTGCGCGATCTGGCGGTCTGAGGGGCAGGTGGCGAGATAGGCCAAAGAGGGGCTGCCGTCACGGCCGCCGCGCCCGACTTCTTGGTAGTAGCGATCCACCGTTTCCGGCAGGCACGCGTGGATCACCGTGCGCACATCACCAAGGTCGACTCCGAGTCCGAAGGCGGAGGTACCCACGATGACGTCGAACCGTGTCGAGACAGGCGTGTCATCGTTGCGTCCCGCCCACCCGGACAAAGCAGCCCGCCGCTCGTCTTCGGTCGAAGCACCATGCACCGTGGCCACCCGGTGCAACCCGGCGTCGCGTAGTCGCTGCAGCCACAGCTTGGCGTCGTCGCGCCGCGCCACATACAGCGCCATGGGCTTGGGTAGGCGGGTGACAGCCTCCAGCACGGCCTCTGTGCGCTCCTCCTCGGAGGGGAACGAATCCAAGAAGTAGGCCGGCTCTTGTCGCAATTCCGAGGCCCACACCATTTTTGCCCGCCGAGGGCGGGCGAAGAGGTTCTCCAGGGTACGCACCTGCTGCTGCGTGAGGGTGGCGCTCATGGCAACGGTGCGCGGCGCCCGCCCCGGCAGTGCCGCCGTCATCCAGGAGCGGCGCTGCGCGGCCAGGGATTGGAACGCTGTGCGGAAGTCGTTGCCCCACTGCTCGACCAGGTGGGCCTCGTCCAAAACGAGATAGTTGAGATGGCCTGCTTTGGCGGCCTCCAGCAAAGCTGCCTGCAGCCCCATGGTCACGGCCTCGGGGGAGGCCACCACGAGGGGTTGGCGTCCGGAGACGATGCTGTCGCGCATTTCTTGCTTGGCGGCAGCATCGAGCGAGCCGACATAGGCATACCGGCGCTGGGCAGCTTGGGGATCGTTGCGGCCCAGCAGGCTACGGATTCTGCGTTCCATGTCGATGGCCAGCACCACCGTGGGGACCACGAGCACCGACACGCCGCCATGGGCGCTGGTCAGCATGCACGCTGCCAGAGCCACCGGTGTCTTGCCGTGCCCGGTGGGCAGGCACACGATCGCGGTTTCCCCCGGTGGCATCATGGCGATTGAACGAGCAGCCTGTTGCTGGCCCCGCGACAAATAATGGTGGTAGTCCCACACATGGGTCCAGAAGGGGTCGGCCGGCGTGTGGTCCAACGCGCGCCGCATCGGGGAGTCGGTTCCCAAGACGGCATGCTGGACCTGGTCAAGCCCTGCTTCCTGTGCCGTGGCAGATTCTTCGGCCGGTGCCCACGTCACGCCCCGGAGCAAGACTCTTTCGTCGTCGAAGAGCGCATCACAGCCGCCCTCCCGCCACTGCTCGAGCGTCGGCAACCCGGCCCGCAGCGGGACTGGCAATCGGTCGGTGTTGCCCAGTGCTTGTGCCCGCAACAGAATCTGATGCGTCAGTGTGACGACGTCGCGCCATCCGCTGTCGCCGCTGTGCAGGCCGGCCAGCGTGTCGCCCAACCGGCGCACTGTCCCTTCCTGCGTAAGAGCCAAGGTGATGGTCGGCCACGCGGCAAACAGGTACCGGGCCTGCCCCCATTCGTCTTTGCTCATTTCTGTACATACTCCAAACCACGCCGTACGACACACGCCGCAGCGACGATGCGGATCACAGGACGGGACAAACCAGTGGCCAAGGTCTGCAAAATGGCCGCATCGGTCACCAGACCTTCGGTGTCTCCCACCAGGTGTCCGGCGGCGCGCCGCGCCCCGCACTGAGCATTGAGGACCGCTGCTACCTCCAGGGCCTGCTGTTGGGCTTCTTCGCAGGTGGCCGACAGATCTGTGTGCTGGCGCAAGAACGCCAGCGCAGTCTCGGCAGCCTCGCGGGCCATGGAGGCGGCAGCCTCCTGGCCGCCGAACAGAGCGAAGTACTCATCGGCGCGTGTGCTGTTGTAGTTGCGGTCGCCCTTGTTCTTGTCGTAGGGCCGATCCAGCCAGTCGCGCTGCGCCGGGTGGGTTACCGCCCGGTTGGTTCCCCCTTCCACCCATACCCGACGCACGAAGGGAGCCAGGATGCGGTCCGCCTGCCGGTGCAGGGCACGCGCGGCATCCGGGCTGTCTTCCACACACGACAGGGCGGCCGTGACATCGGCTTCAACGAGAAAGTCGAAGCCGTAGTACGGCTGGGGCTCCTCACCACAAGGCATCGCTCGGTCGATCCGGCGAAAGACGGCGCTTTGGCCCAGGTCGTCGTTGAGGACCGCTTCACTGAGCAGGTCTACCAGCGGGTTGCCCAGCCGGAACAGCCGCGTGCCAGGATGCCGCAGTGCCGGTGAACGGTTGAACAAGCCGAGTGCCAACGCGTCATCACTGATCCGCTGCTGTACCTGCTGCCAGTGCCGAGGCGCCAGCATGGGGTGCGCAGTCCGCACGCTGAACTGCACCGCCGCTGCGCCGTCCACCGAGCGCGTCACGTGCGGCAGCTTGATCCCTCCGTCGTCCGCAGCGGTGTAGCCCAACAGCGCCGACTGGATCTGGCCCCAGTCCGTTTCCGCTTCGATCAAGGATGCCGGCACGCTGCGCAGCCCCTGGCCCGCTGCATGGATGGACTCCAGAAGGTCCATCTTGGCGATCTCATGCTGCTCCTCACGTAGTCGTCCCCGCACCCTGTCCCGCTGCGCCAGCAGCCCTTCCGGGCCGGAGACAAAGGCATGCGCCCACACCTCTTCAAGGGACTGGGCAATGGCATCCTGCAAAGTCGAGGTGGAGACATCAAAAACCTGGTAGCCCTCGGTCAACAACGTCGCCCACGCCTCGGTGAAAGAGCCGTCGCTGCCGCTCTCGTCTGCCAGACGGAACTGCGTGGCGGGCACGTCCGCTCCTGCCCCTTGTGCACCGGGGTAGCGGTCGACCCGCCCCATTCGCTGTTCCAACTGGTTGGCGGACCAAGGCAGCCGCAGATGGAAGACGCCATCGGCTACCTGCAGGTTCAGACCGTCCTCGGCGGAGTCGTCTGCAAGGAGCAGCGCCTGTCCCGTGGCTATCGACCACGCGGTCAGCGCATCCGCGGAAGGTCCTGGCCCTTGGCGGTGCGTGTGTTCGGCCACCGTCAGACGGCCGAAGCAGTTGCGTAGATATTCGGCCAGGTGACCGGCCAACGGCCCCGGTCCGCAGAAGATGACCGACTTCTTCAGCCGGCGCAGGTGCGGCAGCAGGGCATCGACGATCGCCTGCAGGTCCTGTCGGGCAGGGGAGTGGTCTTGTTCTTCCACGCTGCTCAGCAGGCTGCGCTCCTCAGCCAGCACCGGGGCCACGGCCAGCAGGGCCACTTCCCGCGTACTCAAGCCGGCTCGCTGCGCAGCGGCCTGATCGGTGTGCACGCGCCACCGCAGTACGTCCACGACGTCCCCCGGCCACACCGTCGCCCGTGCCGCAAGGACCGCCAGGACCATGCCATAGGCAGCGCTGTGGTTGTCGGTGGTTTCCTCGTTGTCCAGATGGTCGCGCACCTGACTCCACCAGCGCAGGACCAACTCTTCCCCTGCTTCGCCGGTGCCTGAGGGAGCGTGGATGAGCGTGGGCTGCTTCCGGCCTCGCACCGCATACGCCAATCCCACTGCGTCCGGGTCGGTGCTCTCCCGCAGTACCGCCTCGCGGCGATGCCGGATCACCCGCCGGTGAATGCGGTAGGTCTCGCTGAGATGCGCGCGCACCTGCGCGACCCGGTAGCTGAACTCGCCCCGCAGCGCGCCATCAACCAACTCGTCTTCGTCGTCCAGCAACGCCAGGACATCCTGAGCAAGTTGGTGATAACGAGTGTCGCTGTCTGGGAGCAACTTGGCGATGTCCTCGAGGCTGTCGCGGATCACGTAGTTCAAATCCGGATCAAGCGACTGGACACTGTCAGCTAGGGCCGAGCGCATCACATAACGCTGCTCGAACTCTTTCTGTCGATCCCACCGGTACAGTTCGGGATCCAGCAAGTGCAGCAGGCCCAGGTTGGTCAGGTAGTGAGAGGTGACGGGCGTCGCAGACAGCAGCAGCAATCGCTCCGCGGAGTGCGCAAGCGCACAAAGTTCCCGATACGGCGACTGCTGCGGGCCCGACTGCACCAGAGCGTGCGCCTCATCCACGACAACGAGCGCAAAACCCGCGTAAGCCTGCCATTCATGCGGTGTCTCATGCGAGGTGACGACCAGTCGCTCCAGCGGGAAGTCCCCGGTGTGGAACTTCTCCTGAAGTTCCCGCAGCCACTGCCGGCGCAGCGCCGCGGGAGAGACGATCAACACCCGCGCAGCCGGATCATCCAGCAGGACCTGCCGGATCACGTATCCCGCCTCGATCGTCTTGCCCAGGCCTACCTCGTCGGCCAGCAGATAACGCTGTACGGGGTCAGACAACACCGTCAAAGCGGCCTCGACCTGATGCGGGTAAATCTCCACCGAAGAGGACAAAAAAGCGCCCATACCCGCGCACGCGCCACGTTGCTGCACCAGACTGCGCAACATCGGCAGTCGGCCCTCCCGGAAGGGAGCCGTACTGCCTCCGCGCACTGCGAGATTGGCCACGGGGTCCTGCACCGGACGATCCCAGCGGACATAAAGATCGCCTACGGTAACCGGGAGATCGTAGTCCGCGTTAGGAAACCGCACGATGTACTCACGCTCACTGGCGTGAACTATCCGCCCCGCGTTCCAAGACCCGTTCGGGCTCCTCCACCAGATGCGCTCCTCGCGCTCCAGGAGCACCCGATGGATCAGTTGATTCGCAACCCACTGCGACTGTGCGATGACCGAAACCGGCGACTCGAAGTAGTCGACGCGGACGCGTTCCCCGTCTACCTCCCCAATCTTGCCGATCCCTGGACCGCCCGGTACCCGAACAAAAGCACCGCGCCTGATGTCGCTCGCGTGACCGTACTTCATGATCTTGCCCCCACCTGCTGTGTGGCCCGCCCCCCCAAGGCGCCATGGCCACATATCCTTCACTATTTGAGCACGTGATCTACGGGTTGTTGAACCCTTAAGGGTGCAGCTATTTCGGCGTGGAGACGCGATGGCACCCTTAAAGGTGTAGCGTGCAACGGATGATAGAGGGCGGAAGTCTCCCCTCTGTCGCTGTTCCTGTAGGTCGGACGCCGCAAGGGGCGACACCCCATGTATTCGGTCGGACGGGAAGGCTCGGGCGTAGCCAACGCCACTGCGTCGACTATGCCTGCCCTGGGTCGAGAGGTCACGTCCTCCCAAAGTCTCATGTTTTCCGCCTCAATGGACGACGCTGCCCGACTTGGCAACCCACGTATTGCGTCCTCCGGTGGACTCTTGAACGGCGCAGGCGCACCGTCCTCCATGACTTGGGGGCGCCGACGGGACGGTAACTGGCGGCCGTTCGCGTCATCTCCCCGACACGTTGACGGCACAACGTCTACCGCATGCCACTGACAACGGCTGAGTACGGCTCCTGGTTGCGTCCCGCTGAGTGGTGTAGCTCTGTGGGCCACGCGGCTCTGCTCCATGCCGTCGTGGAGAATGCAGGTCGGATCGCCTCTGGGGCGGTGGTGCTGCTCGCGGGCCTCACAGAAATCCGGCATGGAGTCCGCCGTACTTCCGCATTGACCTGTATCAATTGTGCAATCGAGGCCCGGTAGTTGAGCTGGCCGCCACGTGTGCCTACGTTGCGCCGCAGCTCCCGCGAGACGGTCGACGGTGACCTGCCCAGCCGACGCGCGATCTCGCGCACCCCTCGCCCTGGGCCATGAGTAGCGCGATCTCCTCACGCTCTGCGAACGACAGGTACCTGCCCGATGGCGGGCTGAGCTGGATCGACGGCATGCCGCCACGCTCGCGGAACCACCGTGAACCAACCGGCCCCGACACGCTGCACGCGATCGCCGCGTCCTCGCTGTCAGGACCCCGGCGATCTTCACCCAAAACGCCCGCTCCACATCCCGACGGACCGGAGGCCGCCCCGGCGAACACATCGCCGGACGCCCCGTCAACGTCGTCATCCATCCCACTGGTCTTGCCATGCAACACCTCCACGATCAGGTGTTGCGACGACCCGTTGAATCCACCCTCGCTGCCGCGGTCGGAATGGAACATCACGCCACGGACGTCACCGCTGCGGGTGGCCGCTGCAATGTTCAGCGCGGCCACGACCAGGTCCGCGTCGTGGTGGGCACTCATCGCATAGCTGAGCAGGCGCCGGGAGAACAGGTCGATCACCGTGGCGAGGTAGGGCTTGCCCTCCTCGGTGGCGATCTCCGTCGTGTCGCCCGCCCAGGCGAGATCGGGTTCCTCGGCGGTGAAGTCCCGCTGGACGAAGTCCGGTGCAGCCGGCCGTTTCCCCGGCCTGGCCAGCCCGCTTCGGCGTCTGACCGCTCCGGCGACGAGGCCGAGTTCGGCCATCGGCTTCGCGACGGTGTTCATCGAGACCCGCCAGCCCTTGCGGACCAGCAGGATGAAGATCTCCTTGATCTCGTTGGCCAGCCGCTGTCTGCGCAGTTCACGCACGGTGGGCCTGCGGTCGCACCACTTGTGGAACCATGACTCGCTCACGCCAAGAGCGCGGCAGAGACGGTGTGCGGGATGCCGTGCCCGGTCCTGTTGTCGCTGATCACCCCCAGCCACGGCGGCCGGGTCCGCCACAGCTACTTCACCCACAGGACCATGCAGCGTTTAAGGACATCACGCTCCATCCCCAGCTCCTTGTTCTCCTTCTTCAGTACCGCGTTCTCCGCCATCAGCCGGGCGTTCAACGCGTCTTCGCCCTCCGGCGTGGCCTTCTCGGCCCGCTTTGCCCGCGACACCCAGCTCGCCAGGGCGTCTCGTTGGTCCCCCGGTTCTGAGCGACCTCGGGGACCGGCTTCCCGGTCTCCGTCCCGATGCGTACCGCCCCCTCACGAAACTCCGCCGTGAATTTCCGACGCTTCTCCGCCATCAGGGCTTCGGCGTAGTCAGCCCTGGTCCGGTTTGTGACGGTTCGTTGACCGGCGGGCGTCCCGGAGGCAGGACAGGCACGGATTTCCAAGATCATGGAGTTCTCTACGCCCCGTGACCTGCCTGGAAGACCGTGCCTGCCGACGCGTCATTGCCGATTCCGCCTGCCCTTGACCAGCTCCGCGAGCAGCCCGGCGTCGGGCCCGGGGAGGTGGCGGGCCTGCTGGAACGGCTGGCCGAGGTGCCGGACCCACGGGACCCTCGCGGTGTGCGGCACGCGTTCGCCGTTGTCCTCGCCCTGGCCGCGTGCGCGGTGCTGGCGGGGGCGACTTCGCTGCTGGCGGTCGGCGAGTGGATCGCGGACGCGCCGCCCCAGGTGCTGGATCGGCTCGGTGTGCGCCCCGATCCGGTGCTGCCCAGGCGGCTGGTGCCGGCCGAGACGACGGTGCGCCGCCTGCTCGCGCGCGTCGACGGCGACGCCCTGGACCGGGCGGTGGGCGGCTGGCTCGCCGACCGCTGTCTCGCCGGCTCCGGGTTGCGCGGACTGTCCGTGGATGGCAAGTCCCTGCGCGGCGCGGCCAGGGCGAGGGGACGGAAGATCCACCTTCTTGCGGCGGTGGAGCACAACACCGGCCTGGTCCTGGCCCAGCTCGACGTCGGCGAGAAGACCGGCGAGACCGCTTGCTTCCAGCCGCTGCTGGACACCGTCGCCGACCTGGCCGGGACGGTCGTCACCAGCGACGCACTGCATACCCAGCGCGAGCACGCCGGCTACCTTCTGGGCCGCCGGGCCCACTACATCGCGATCGTCAAGGGCAATCAGAAGAAACTGCGCAAGCAGCTGAAGTCCCTTCCCTGGAAGGGCATCCCTCTCCAGGGCCGCACGCGCGGCAGCGGCCACGGCCGCGCGGAGATCCGCCGAATCAAGGTCGCCACCGTGAACAACCTGCTCTTTCCGGGCGCCTGCCAGGCCGTCCAGATCAAGCGCCGCCGCACCGACCGCAAGACCGGCAAGACCACCGTCTACGCGGTGACCAGCCTGACCGCCGAGCAGGCCGCCCCCGCCCGGCTCGCACAGCTGGTCCGGGACCACTGGAAGATCGAGGCCCTGCACCACGTCCGCGACACCACCTTCGCCGAGGACGCCTCCCAACTGCGGACAGGCAATGCACCCCGGGCGATGGCGACCTGGCGCAATCTCGCCATCGGCGCCATGCGCCTGGGCAGCGTCAAGAACATGGCCGCCGGCCTCCGCCGCAACGCACGCAACGCCTGCCGACCCCTCGCGTTCCTCGGCCTCGCATGATCACAAACCGGACGTCATCCAGTCTTTGCCGAAGCCTTGGGTCCGACGGCTGAGGTTCATCTACTCTGTCGTCATGGCATGCAGGGTATGTGGACTCGGTGGGCACAACAATCGCACATGTCCGGGTGAACACCCCACGTGTCCGAACTGCGGTAAGCCGACAGCCAACATGAGCAACTACTCCGAGCGACACGACAGCGATTACTGCTCTCCGTTTACCTCCTCCGATTGCTGGGGTGACGCGCGGTGACAGCGCTTGTCTGTACAGGGTGTGACGATCCCGTCGAGAACGCGACTGACTGGGACGACGAGTCTCAGATGTGCAGCGCTTGTTATGAAGTCAGCGGCGGCCCCACGTACTGCTGCGGCGTTATGTACGACGATGGCGAAGACACCTGTAGGAGTTGCGGCGACCCGCTTTAAGAGACCGTTGTGCTCCAACGCTGCGTCGCGGGCCTGCGAGGCAACGCCCGCGATCCCCGATGGCCCCTCGCACTCCTCGGCCTCGGATGATCACAAACCGGACGCAACGCGACTACGTCGAGGCCCTGTCTCTGCCATGACAACTAATCCCCTGCTGTCACGGACTCCACGCTACGAGGGGAACCTCGCGTAGCTCCTCACCAGGCGACGGCGAGGTTGTGCGTGGTGGCTACGGCCTGGACGGCCTTGGGGGTGACTGGGTGAACGCGGGGCCGGTGTGCAGCCTTGGAACACGTCATCCCCGTGTAGGTCTGGTCAGCCTGGAGGGGCGTGCACGCTGGGGGCGTTTTGAATTCCGGGGGAGGTCGTTTTCACTCCCAGAGAGCCAAGCCGGTGACCTGCGTCTCGAGAGTTTTCGACAGATCCCACGAAGGCGAGGCGGGGATCTGTCGGAAAGCGTGTCCGGAGCCCGGCCCGGGTGGGCGGTGGGATTCAGATGGACTGCCGACAGGGTTGTGGTGGTCCAGCCGGTGAGGGCCGTGCCGCCGCGAACAGTGTAGCGGGTGGGTGCGGCCCGTACCGGGGGGTGGGGATTCGAATCCTGGCCTTTCGGGGGGTCTCTTCCTCTCGCGAAGGACGTCCGGTGACTGTAAAGCGATGGTCAATGAAAGGTAAAGTCGGTGGGGGTGTACCAGCAGGCGGGGTCGACGTTCTCGGCGAGATCGCCGTGAGTCCAGCGTGCACCTGCGTGGCCGGACGCGTCGTCAACCGAGGTGCCGCAAGCGGCTTACGGATGGAGTGCGCATGCTGTTGGGAGTGTGGAAGCGGCACGGCCTGATCTTCGGTGCCGGGGTGCTGTGCGTCGTGGTGAACAAGCAGGGCCTGGGTCCTCTCTGGTACACCGGCGTCGCGCTGCTCGCTGTCGGCGGGCTCATGCGCTGGACCCTGGCGCGCAGCCAGGGTCCGCCCCGGGGGCAGGTGCCGGTGCCGGTTCAGGTGCCCGTGGCCGGTCGCTGGATGGTGCTCAATGGTCCCGGCACGAAGGTCCCCAGCCATGTGCACAGCCACGCGCAGACATACGCCGTCGACCTGAAGTACGACCCGGCCCCGGGCGAAGCGGACTCGCCCGCGGCGCCGCCGTTCCGCCGGCTCCGGCCGTTCGGGCGGAGTCCCGGGCTCTATCCCGCCTTCGGCATGCCGGTGCTGGCGCCGGGCGATGGGGTCGTCGTGGCGACCGCGAGCAGGCAGCGCGATCATCTGTCCCGGTCGTCCCTGCCCGGCTTCGCCTACCTCTTCGTGGAGGGATTCGTTCGCAGCCTGGGGTGGCCCTGCCACCTCTTGGGGAACTACATCCTGCTGGACCTCGGGAATGGCGTGTATGCGGTCTGCGCCCATCTGCGGCGCGGCTCCCTCCGGGTGGCTGTGGGCGACCGGGTGACGGGCGGTCAGGAGATTGCCGAGTGCGGAAACTCCGGAAACTCCTCCGAGCCGCACCTGCACTTCCAGCTCATGGACGGTCCCGATGTCATGACCGCGCACGGCCTGCCGTTCGAATGGCGCTACCGCGACGACGGGATGGAGCGGACCGGGGTGCCCGAGGACTTCGCCCATGTCGTTCGGGTGCCGTCTCGCGGCGCCCTCGCGCCTCGTCCGGATGACTCCGTTTGAACCTCGTCGGGCGGGATCTCGGCCGAGGGGAGACGGGGGCCGGACGGTTGTCTTGACGAGGGGCGGGGGCGGGCATACCGTCGCGAATGTACTGAGCAAGCGCTTAGAGAGGTCGTTCGTGCCGCACACCGACCCGACCCCCGCCACCCCCGACCCGGATGCCCAGGCATCGGCCGCTGACGCAGAGGCCGCCGCGGATGCCGTCGCTCGTATCGAAGCCGCGCTCACCGGGCCGGGAGCGCCGTTCGCCGTGGTGCGGGTGGAGGACGGGGTCAATGCGGGCTCGCTCGTGTACGCGGACGGTCCCAGGACGCTCCGTGAGTTCGTGGAGGCCACCTGGGCCTTCGGGGACCGGCCGTTCCTGATCGCGGGGGAGCGCAGCTACTCGTACGCCGAGTTCTTCGCCGCCGCGTCCGCGCTCGCGTGCCGGATGACCGGGACGTACGGGCTCCGCCGGGGTGACCGGGCCGTCGTCGCGATGCGTAACCACCCGGAGTGGCAGATCGCCTTCTGGGCCGCGCAGCTGGCCGGTCTGGTCGCCGTACCGCTCAATGCCTGGTGGACCGAGGACGAGTTCACGTACGCGCTGGACGACTCCGAGCCGAGGGTGCTCCTGGTGGACGGCGAGCGTCTGCCCAGGGTCGCCGGGTGGGCGGCGAAGAACGGGGCGCGCGTGGTCGTCTTCCATGAGGAGGGGGCGGTTCCGGACGGCGTCGAGCGGTACGAGGACCTGCCCGCGCCCGATCCGCTCGCCGCGCCCCCCGAGGTGGAGATCCTGCCCGAGGACGACGCGACGATCATCTACACCTCCGGCACCACCGGCCGGCCCAAGGGCGCGGTCGCCACGCATCTCGCCCAGGTGGGGGCCGCACTCAACCCGCGCTACCACGCGGCCGCCTCCATGCTCGGGCGCGGGATCATCCCGGGGCAGGGGCCCGCCCCGGTGTCGCTGCTGACGTTCCCGTTCTTCCATGTCGCCGCGTTCACCGGTTTCTACGCGGCGATGGCGGCGGGCGGCACGCTCGTCCTGATGCGGAAGTGGGATGCCGAGGAGGCGCTGCGGCTGATCCGTGAGCACCGCGTCACACACTACGCGGGCGTCCCGGCGACCGCGCTCCAGTTGCTCGCCGCGGCCGAGCACGCGGGCGACGGCCTGGAGAGCCTCCAGATGCTGAGCACCGGCGGGGCCGCCGCCCCGCCCGACCTCGTCGCGCAGCTGACCGCCCGCCACGGCGACCGGATCGAGCCCCGCAACGGCTACGGCCTGACCGAGACCAGCGGTGGCGTCCTGGCGAACTTCGGCGCCGAATACCGGCTCCACCCCGCCGGCGTCGGCCGTCCGACGCCCGCCACCGAGGTGCGGATCGCCGGTCCTGCGGGCGAGCCGCTGACCGAGGGCGAGGTCGGTGAGCTGTGGCTGCGTGGCCAGTCCCTGGTCCGCGGCTACTGGCGGGACGAGGCGGCGACCGCGCAGGCGTTCACCGACGGCTGGTTCCGGACCGGTGATCTCGCGGTGGTGCACGAGGGGCGGGTCAGTGTCGTCGACCGGATCAAGGACATGGTGATCCGCGGCGGGGAGAACGTGTACTGCGTGGAGGTCGAGGCGGCGCTGCACGACCACCCGGACGTCGAGGACGCGGCGGTGCTGGGAGTGGCGCATCCGGTCCTGGGCGAGGAGGTCGCCGCCGTCGTCCGGCTGCGGGCCGGTGCCACGGTCACGGTCGAGGAACTGCGGGCGCACGTCGGGCGGAGTCTGGCCGCGTTCAAGGTCCCGGCCCATGTGCTCGTACGCGATGAACCGCTGCCCCGGAATCCGACCGGGAAGATCCTCAAGCGGGAGTTGCGCGGGTCTGTCGAGGCGGAGGTGCGGCGGGCGGTCGGGGCGAGTGATCACGGGCGGTCGGGCGAGTGATCGCGGGCGGTCGGATGAGTGGACTCCGTTGGGCGGGAGAGAGTGATCACGGGCGGTCGGGGCGAGTGATCATTGTGGTCAGGGGCGAGTGATCCGGACGCGGTAGTCCCCCTTGTCGTCTTTGTCGATCACGGATATGCGTATCCCACTGGCCCGGTCGGTGAAGGTCTCGCCCGGCTCGTAGGGGGCGTCGGAGAGCTCGGCGTGCACATTGGGCTGCCGGGTGCAGCCGCTGCTGCCCTTGGTGCTGTCCGCCACGGACACCGGTCCCTGACCGGTGTCGACGTCCGAGCTCACCTTGTAGATCAGCACGCCGGGCCGGCAGACCGCCTGGTCGTTGCCCGCCCGGGTCCGTACCTCCACCGCGTAGCCGGACTCACTGCTCAGCGGTATGAACGCCAGCTTCGTGCCGCCCTTGGTGGCCAGTGGTTCCAGGACGTGGTCGCTGGTGCCGGGCTTGGAGGCACAGCTGATCTGCTTGTTGTCCAGCCAGCCGAGCTTCCACTTGTGCCAGCCCAGCAGATCGTTGTTGACCCCCCAGTCCTCGGACATGATGTCCCAGTGCCCTACCGAGCCGCCGCCCTCCAGGGTGTAGAGGTCGGGAAGGCCGAAGATGTGGCCGTTCTCGTGCGGCAGGACGCGGTATCCGGTCTGTGCGTACGACCCGGAGCCGTCGTCCTGGCGGCTGTAGATGAAGGACGCGTTGGTGAGCGGGACACCGTCCGCGTGCGGTGCGTCGGCATTGCCGGAGAACGTCACGGACAGGACGGTGTCCAGGGCGGAGGGTCCGGCGTTCGGGGTGACCAGGATGTTGACCAGGTCGTACGTGCTGAAGTCGACCTTCGGGTCGGCTGCGGCGACTATGTCCTCGGCGAGGCGGTGGTAGCCCGGCTCGTACGGTGATCCGCGGTCTATCCCGTACTCCGAGAACGGCAGTGGCATCCGCAGCCAGGACTTCACGGGGGCGTCGGGGGTGTAGGTGAGCCGCCCGTACGAACCGGTCCGGAACCACTTGGTGGTCTGCGGAAAGAATTCGGCGTACCGGTCCATCGCCGGCCCGGGGCCCGGCGCGTCCGGGAAGTCGATCATCAGGTTGAGGGCGCGAATCCTGCCCGTGGAGCGGGCGTAGCCCGCCGGAGTCGGTATGCCTTCCGACATCTGTACGCCCATGGTCACCGGTATCCGGCACGGGGCGATCCCCGCCGGACGGGCCGCGGTCACCGGGCCGGCCGAGGTCCGGCTGGGTATCGGGAGATTGCTGCTGGCCGTGGTCGTTGCGGCAATGACCAGGGCTGTTGCCGAGCCGAGAGCGATCGGGTGGCGGTGCCTGCGTATCCGGTGGCGGGTCTTCTGCATATAGGCGCCTCGGGGTCCGCGGCAGCCGGCCGACCCCGACTGCCCTCTGCGGATCAGCCTGTGACGGGTGGTGCGGCACCGCTCGCTGGGTGCGCCGATCGGTTGGTTTTCCCGTTCCGGGGGTGTGGGTCAGGTCACATTGTGGTGGGAAATAACCGGGGATCCTTTCCCCGTTTGAACCTGTGTCCCCGTGAAGCGGGGAGATGGTCCCCGGTTACGGGAAGGGGTCGCCATGAAGAACGAAGGGCGTCGCAATGACCAACGGCGTCGTGATGAGGGCCGGAAGAGCCGGAAGGCAGGGGTAGCCGTCGTGGATACCGTCACCCGCACCGCCACGGGAGCAGTGCGGCCCCGGACGACCCGTCCGAGGGCCGACGCACTGCGCAACCGGGAGCGGATCGTGACGGCCGCGCGCGAGATGTTCGTCGAGTTCGGGCCGGATGTGCCGCTCGACGAGGTCGCCCGCCGCGCCGGCGTCGGCAACGCCACGCTCTACCGGAACTTCCCCGACCGGGCCGCGCTGACACACGAGGTCGTGCTCTCGGTCACCTCCCGCACCACCGACCGTGCGGAGGAAGCGACGGCCGAAGAGGCCGATCCCTTCGCCGCGCTCAGCCGCTTTGTGCACGCGGCGGCCGACGAACGGATCGGGGCGCTGTGTCCGATGCTGTCCGGCAGCTTCGACAAGAACCATCCCGAATTGCTCGCCGAGCGTCGGCGCCTCGAAGAGGCCGTCGAAGGGCTCGTGGCGCGCGCCATGTCCGCGGGGCGCCTGCGTACCGACATCGCCGTCGGTGACGTGCTGGTCGCCCTCTCCCAGCTCACTCGGCCACTGCCCGGCACCGGCTGCCTGGACATCGACCGGTTCACCCACCGCCACCTACAGCTGCTCCTGGACGGGCTGGAGGCTCCGGCCCGGTCCCAACTGCCCGGAACGGCTGCGACCTTGGAGGATCTGCGGCGCCGGCCATGACGCCCGCACCGGGCCCCTGAGCGGGGTGCCCGGTGGCGCGCCCGCCACGCCTTGACCATCCCTTCCCTTTCACCGCGTTCCTTTTCACCGCGCTCCCTTGCGCCGACGGTCGTCTCGCCGACCGCCCTCGACCGACTGCCCGTTCGCCGACCTCTCGGTTCACGACTTCGCGCGCCCACGCGCGTCCTTAGGTGGATGCCTCCATGTCAAAAACAGCTGATATCCGACTCCCGGACCCCAGCCGCTGGAAAGCGCTGGCGTTCATCGCCCTTGCGCAACTGATGGTCGTGCTCGATTCCACGATCGTGAACATCGCTCTGCCGCACGCCCAGACGGCCCTGGGCATCACCGATGCCAACAAGCAGTGGGTCATCACGGCCTATGCCCTCGCCTTCGGAGGGCTGCTGCTCTTCGGCGGCCGGATCGCCGACCTCTGGGGGCGCAAGCGCACCTTCGTCGTCGGCCTGATCGGCTTCGCGCTGGCCTCCGCGCTCGGTGGCGTGGCCCAGAACCAGGGCATGCTGTTCGGCTCGCGCGCGCTCCAGGGTGTCTTCGGCGCGCTGCTCGCTCCTGCGGCCCTGTCGCTGCTCGCCGTGATGTTCACCGATGGCAAGGAGCGCGCCAAGGCGTTCGGCATCTACGGTGCGATCGCCGGTGGCGGCGGCGCCGTCGGCCTGATCCTCGGTGGCTTCCTCACCCAGGCGCTGAACTGGCGCTGGACGTTCTTCGTCAACATCCCGTTCGCGATAGTCGCGGCCGCGGGCGCGTACTTCGTGATCCGTGAGCCGGCCGGCAGCCGTAACCGCTCGTCGCTCGACATCCCGGGCGTCGTCCTGTCCGCGCTGGGCCTGGTCTCTCTGGTGTACGGATTCACCCGCGCCGAGTCCGCCGGCTGGTCGGACGCGCTGACCATCGGCATGTTCGTCGCGTCCGGTGTGCTGCTCCTCGCATTCGTCCTGACCGAGGCCCGGGTCAAGTCGCCGTTGCTGCCGCTGCGCGTCGTGCTGGACCGCAACCGCGGTGGCGTCTACCTCTCGCTGGGTCTGGCCATCATCGCGATGTTCGGGCTGTTCCTCTTCCTGACGTACTACCTGCAGGTCGTGAAGGGCTACTCGCCGATCAGGACGGGCTTCGCCTTCCTCCCGATGATCGCGGGCATGATCACCGGCTCGACGCAGATCGGTGCCCGGCTGATGACCCGGGTTCCGGCACGCAAGCTCATGGGCCCCGGCTTCCTGACCGCTGCCGTCGGCATGCTGCTGCTGACGCAGCTGGAGATCGGCTCCTCCTACACCACGCTGATCCTGCCCGCACAGCTCCTGCTGGGGCTCGGCATGGGTACGGCGTTCATGCCGGCCATGTCGCTGGCCACGCACGGTGTCGAGCCGAGGGACTCGGGTGTCGCCTCCGCGATGGTCAACACCTCGCAGCAGGTGGGCGGCGCGATCGGTACGGCGCTGCTGAACACCATTGCCGCGTCGGCCGCGACGGCGTACGCCACCTCGCACGCCGCACTCGGCGCCACCGACCCGGAGCTGCTGAAGCTCCAGTCGATGGTGCACGGCTTCACCGGCGCCATCTGGTGGGCCGTCGGCATCCTGGTGGTGGCCTTCGCGATCGCGGTGACCTTCATCAATGCCGGCCGTCCCTCGGCGACCGCGGTGACCGGAGCCTCTGGCTCGGGCGACGCCGACGGCGTCGAGGACGAGTTCAAGGTCCCGGTCGTCGCCCACTGAGGGCTGAACACCGATGCGGGTCGCGCAATGCGTGACGTGAAGTGATGTGAACGCGGCTCTGCCCCGGTTCCGCTCGGCGGAACCGGGGCAGAGCCGCGTTCGACGACTGCTCAGCGCAGCCAGGGCAGGTCCGCGTCCGTGCCTTCCGGCTGCAGTCCGGTGGCGACGACCTGCATGATCTCGCCGAGCGAACGCATCTGCTCGGGTGTGAGCCGGTCGAACATCGCCTGGCGTACGGCGCTGACATGGCCCGGCGCGGACCGGCGGAGCATCTCGTAGCCCTCGTCGGTGAGGACCGCGTTCTGGCCGCGCTTGTCGGACGGGCAGTCCTCGCGGCGCACCCAGCCGCTCTTCTCCAGCCGCGCGACGGCATGCGAGAGCCGGGAGCGGGTGATCTTGGCGTCCTTGGCGAGCTCGGTCATCCGCTTTTGGCGGCGGGGCGCCTGGGAGAGCTGGACGAGCAGTCCGTAATAGATGTGCGGCATGCCGGCATCGCGCTGCAGCTGGCGGTCGAGGTGGTCCTCCATCAGCGTGGTGGCGTGGAGATATGCACGCCAGACGCTCTGCTCTTCGTCGGAGAGCCAGCGGGGCTCGCCGGGGGATGCCGTGGTCATGTACTCCACTGTACGACCTTTTCTTGAAAGTTTAACTAGATAGAGCTAAGGTCTCGGGAGGTAGGAGCTTGAAGATTAAAGAATCCTTCCTTTTCAAAGAGACCTCTAAAAGACTTACCTCGATCAGCAGCGGATGGGGAGTGCCATGACTGTCACCGCGGAACGCATGCCCGCCCTCTATCTCTCCCACGGCGCACCGCCGCTGGCCGACGACCCGGTCTGGCCGGGCGAACTGGCCGCCTGGTCCGCGCAGTTGCCACGCCCCCGCGCGATCCTGATGGTCTCCGCGCACTGGGAGGAGGCCCCGCTCGCCCTCGGCGCGACGGAGGCCGTCCCGCTCGTCTACGACTTCTGGGGCTTCCCCGAGCACTACTACCAGGTGCAGTACGCGGCCCCGGGCGCCCCGGCGCTGGCGGAGAACGTACGCAAACTGCTGCGCGGAGCCGGTACGCCGGTCCAGGACATCCCGGACCGCGGGCTCGACCACGGGGCGTACGTCCCGCTGGTCGAGATGTTCCCCGGCGCCGACATCCCCGTGCTCCAGATCTCCATGCCGACGCTGGACCCGCAGAAGCTGATGGACATCGGGCGCAAGCTCGCGCCGCTGCGCGACGAGGGCGTCCTGATCGTCGGCAGCGGCTTCTTCACCCACAACCTGGCCGCCCTGCGGCATGCGGGCGGCGGCACCCCCGGCTGGTCGGCGGAGTTCGACGACTGGGGGAACCGGGCGCTCCAGGCGCAGGACATCGACGCGCTGCTGGACTTCGAGCGCAAGTCCCCGGCCGGCCGGCTGGCCCACCCGCGCACCGAGCACTTCGCGCCGCTCTTCGTGGCACTCGGCGCCTCGGAGGGTGAGCTGGACCGGGGCCGCAGCGTCATCGACGGATTCTGGATGGGACTTGCGAAGCGGTCGGTGCAGTTCGGCTGAGCTCCGTCCGAGGTCCTGTCACAGGGCCGGCGGATTCAGTTCGATCGAGCGGAGTGCGGCGGCGAGGGCCGTCGCATCGCCGATGTCCAGTGCGGTGTCCGTGAACTTGATGGTGTGATCGTCGCCGTGCGCCACCGCCCGCGCGAAGAGCTCCTCGGCCGACGCTGTCGCTGGTGTGTACGGGGCCGGCTCGGCCGGGCCGTACGCGGCGGTGACCGCGGCGCTCGCCGCCCAGGCGGCCTGCAGGCTCGGCACCCACAGTGCGCGGGGGAGTGCGGGCAGCGTGCGCAGCACGGCATTGGGTGCGGTCGCGGCATGCACCAGCATGATCGGTTCGCCGTGCCCGTGCGTGGCGTAGCGGTGGGTCGCGGCCCGCACCAGTTCCTCCAGCCGGGCCCGCGCCTCGTCCGGGTCGTCGGTGAACCGCTGCGGCCACACCGGGAACGCGGTGAGCTGCGCCAGCCGGTCCCGGATGCCGCCGCTCTGCTCGGGCACCGGCGGTACGGCGTCCAGCGCGGACGCGGCGCTCGGTGCGGGCGCCAGCGGTGTCAGCGTGGGAAGCGGCTGGTGGCGGGCGGCCCAGTAGCCGAGGCCGTGGGCGAGCTCGGTGATCCGGGGCGCGCTCGCCTCGCCGGCGAGCAGAGTGCGTACGCAGTGGCCGACCCGGATCACGGGGTGGGTGGCGCCCGCCGCGATGCCGGGCAGCAGCCGCGGCCACCACTCGGTCAGGACATCCCGCCAGGGGCGCTCGGCCGTCTCCCGCTCGAAGTACTCAGTCCAGTCCGCGATCCGGCGCGGGTCGCCCAGGGCCTCGCGCCAGTTCTCCGCGGTCACCCGGGACGCGGTGTCCGGCATGTCCTCCAGCTTGTGGCTGTAGTGGTCGAGCCACCGGTGGACGGCCGGTGCCTGACCGTGCCGGACCAGCGCCTCGACGGCCATCGGACCGTGATTGCTCAGCCAGCCGTTCCGTTCGGGGCCCGCGGTGTGGAGACGTTCCAGCGCCTCGTCGAGCGTGCCCGTGGTGTCGTCGGTGGCACCGGTGGTCGTGTCGGGTGTGCCGTTTTTGCTGGTTGTGCCGTCCCTGCTCGTTGTGTCGTTCATACGGCAGCACGCTAGGCGCGGCGTCCGCGGTGCGTAACGGGCCGTGGACCTAGGCCGCGACCGGGCCGGGCCCTAGGGCTGTGGCCCCAGCCGCTTCTCGTACCAGGCCACGTCCCAGTACGTGCCGAACTTCCGGCCCACCTCGGCGTACGTACCGACATGGCGGAAACCGAAGCGCTCGTGCAGCCGGGCCGACGCGTCGTTGGGCTGGGTGATGCCCGCGTACGCGCGATGCACGTCCTCGCCGGCGAGTGCCTCGAACAGGGATGAGTAGAGGAGCGTGCCGATGCCGCGGCCGGTGGCCCACGGGGCGCAGTACACGCTCACCTCGACCGAGGTCGCGTACGCGGCCTTGGGACGGAAGGCGCTGCTGGTGGCGTACCCCAGGACCGAGGCAGGGCCGACAATGCGGACATCCTGAGCAACCAGAAGACGGTGCGGGCCGTCTTCAGGATGGGAACGAAGCCACGGCAGCCGCTGTTCGGGTGTAAAGGGGGCCGTATCGAATGTGAGCGCGGTCTCACGTACGTAATGGTTGTAGATGTCCGTGAGCGCTACCAAATCACCTTCGGTGCCCGTCCTGACCTGCACTTTCGTCTGGATGCTCGGCATGTGTACTCCCTTCGCGGCGCGACAGGGTACTGCATGATCGCGAAAATGAATGCCAGGCATGGGAATTCTGTCCGGATTCCAGTCGTTGTTTCCATCGGATGCAGGGCACCCGAGAGGGTGTCGCGACCTACTCAGCAAGGGAGCACGCATGGCAACCCGTGCCGTCGCCCGTCGTTCGTCCGCCACCGGCGGGACCAGCCGGGCAAGCAGTGTTCGCGCCTCGAGCGGGGAGATCGCCGATCGCGACCTGGTCGGCATGTACCTGGACGAGATCGCGCGTACCCCGCTGCTCGATGCCGCAAAGGAGGTCGAGCTGTCGCAAATCGTCGAGGCGGGTGTTTACGCACGGCAGATTCTCGGCGGTGCGGTGGAGAGCGAAGCCGGTGGAGCCACGCGCGAGGAGCTGGAGGCGCTGGTCGCCGAGGGCGAGCGCGCCAAGGACATATTCATCCGTTCCAACCTCCGGCTCGTCGTTGCCGTCGCCCGCCGCTATCCGCGGGCCGGGCTGCCCCTGCTCGACCTGATCCAGGAGGGCAACGCGGGCCTGGTGCGCGCGGTCGAGAAGTTCGACTACGCCAAGGGCTTCAAGTTCTCCACGTATGCGACGTGGTGGATCCGTCAGGCCATCACCCGTTCCATAGCCGACCAGTCCCGTACGATCCGGCTCCCCGTTCACCTGGTGGAGGAGCTCGGCCGGATCCGACGGGTGCAGCGCGAGTTCAACCGTGAGCACGGGCGTGAGCCGGAGCACACGGAAATAGCCGCCGAGCTGGACACCACGCCGGAGCGTGTGGGTGACGTCCTGGACTGGGCCCGTGACCCGGTCAGCCTCAACATGTCCGTGGACGACGAGGGTGAGACGCAGTTCGGTGACCTGCTGGAGGACACCTCCGCGGTGTCGCCCGAGCAGTCGGTGATGACGCTGCTGCGCAGCGAGGAGCTGGAGGACCTGATCGGCAAGCTCGACAACCGCACCGCATCGATCATCCGTATGCGGTACGGCATCGAGGACGGCCGTGAGCGGACCCTCACCGAGGTGGGCAAACAGCACGGACTGACCCGTGAGCGGATCCGCCAGATCGAGAAGCACGCGCTGCTCGAACTGAAGCGAATGGCCCACGACACGGGTTTTGACGCTGCGGCGTGAGCCATCGTCCAGTAACCTCCGAAATAGGTCGCTTCGCGTGACCCCCTGAACTGAGTCCCGGCGCCCACCCCCCCTGGCGCCGGGGCTCATTCTTTCTGTGCGTTCGGCGGCGGCCGGGTCGGTCGTCGTTCGGGCGGCGACGCGTCAGTGTGCTGTCGCGCGGGTCAGCCGGGCGCCCAGATGACTCAGGTACTCCACCAGCTGTGGTGGCTCGTGCGCGGTGAACTCGCAGTCCACCAGTGCCAGTCGGAGCGCCACCCACTCCAGCGAGTCCGACAGGACCGCCCGCAGCCGGCAGCTGTTCTCGCCGGTCCGCTCCAACGGGCCGATCGAGGCCGGCAGCCGCGCGGACACGAAGTCCGCCGGGGCTGCGAAGCTCACATCGACCGCCAGCTCCGGCTGCCGCCGGGCGATGGAGCTGCTGAGGAACTCCGCCGCATCACCCGTCGGCAGCTCACGCGGTGTGAACCGGGCCCCGGTCGCGAACGGCTCGCTGACCCGGTCGACCCGGAACGTACGCCAGTCCTCGCGCCCCAGGTCGTACGCGACGAGATACCAGCGCCACCCCGTGCTCACCAGTCGGTACGGCTCGGCCTGCCGCTTCGTCTCGGCGCCGTCACCCGCACGGTAGGCGAACCGCAGCCGCTCCCGCCCGGTGACCGCCGCCGCCATCACCGTCAGTGTGTGCGGATCGATCGTCGAGCCGTCGCCGCGGGTCAGCGGCATCGTCGCGTTCTGGAGGGTCGAGACCCGGTGCCGCAACCGCGACGGCAGCACCTGCTCCAGCTTCGCCAGAGCCCGTACGGACGCCTCGTCGACCCCCTCGATGGCATGGCCGGCGCCCGCCCGCAGGCCCACCGCGATGGCCACCGCCTCCTCGTCGTCGAGGAGCAGCGGCGGCATGGCGGTGCCCGCGACGAGGCGGTAGCCGCCGACCGATCCGCGCGAGGCCTCGACCGGATAGCCGAGATCGCGGAGCCGGTCGATGTCGCGGCGGATGGTGCGCGGGCTGACGTCGAGCCGCTCGGCGAGCTCGCTGCCCGGCCACTCGCGGGGCGTCTGGAGGAGCGACAGCAGATTCAGCAGTCGTGCCGGGGTGTCGGTCATGGGCTCAGCCTCGTGCCGGGGTGTGGGTCATCCCATCAGGATGCCCATCTATTGGGTCATGAGCTGACCTAATGGCCGTTTAGCTTCTTCATATGACTTCTTCCGCATCTCTGCCGTCCACGGCATCCGGGCCCACGGTGTCCTCGGACCCGTCGGACCGGCGACGCTGGTTCGCGCTCGCCATCGTGATGACCGCGGCCTTCATGGACCTGGTCGACGTCACGATCGTCAACATCGCCATCCCGAGCATCAAGAGCGACACCGGTGCCTCGTTCAGCTCGATCCAGTGGATCACCGCCGGATACGCCCTGGCCTTCGCGGCCGGTTTGATCACCGGCGGCCGGCTCGGCGACATCTACGGCCGCAAGCGGCTCTTCCTCATCGGTATCGGCGGCTTCACGCTGGCCTCCGCGCTCTGCGGCTTCGCCGCGAACCCGGAGATGCTGGTCGCCTCCCGCATCCTCCAGGGCGGCACCGCCGCGCTGATGGTTCCGCAGGTGCTGTCGATCGTGCACGCCACCTTCCCGGCGCACGAGCGCGGAAAGGTCTTCGGTCTCTTCGGCGCGATAGTCGGCCTCGGCGCCGTCTCGGGACCGCTGCTGGGCGCGCTGCTCACCGAGTGGAACATCGCAGGTCTCGAGTGGCGTCCGATCTTCCTGATCAACCTGCCGGTCGGCATCGCGGGCCTGATCCTGGGCCGGAAGTTCATCACCGAGTCAAAGGCCCCCAAGGCGCTCCGGCTCGACCTGATCGGTGTCGCCCTGGTGACGCTGGCACTGCTGATGCTCATCTACCCGCTCACCCGCGGGCGCGAGCTGGGCTGGCCGGTCTGGGGCTATGTGTCGATGGTCGGCAGCCTCCTGGTGTTCCTGGTCCTGGTGGTGTTCGAGCGGAAGAAGGCGAGCAAGGACGGTTCGCCGCTGGTCGAGCTGTCGCTGTTCCGGGTCAAGAGCTTCGCGGCGGGCATCGCCGTGCAGCTGACCTTCGGCATCGGTCTCGGCATCTTCTTCCTGGTCTGGACGCTCTACATGCAGATGGGTCTCGGCTGGAGCGAGCTGCGGGCCGGCACGACCGGTATCCCGTTCTCGGTCGCCGTCTCGTTCGCCGCCGGGATCTCCGTACAGAAGCTGGTGCCCCGCTTCGGCCGCAAGGTCCTCCAGGCGGGCGCACTGCTGATGATCGCCGGCCTGCTGCTCTACATCTGGGAGTCCGACCGGTACGGCATGGGAATCACGTCCTGGCAGATGGCCCTGCCGCTGGTGGTCATGGGCACCGGCATGGGCCTGATCGTGGCCCCGCTGACGGACGCGGTGCTGTCCGAGGTGCCGAAGGAGCACTCGGGTTCGGCCTCCGGGCTGATCAACACCGTGCAGCAGATGGGCAATGCGCTCGGGCTCGGACTGGTCTCGGTCGTCTTCTTCGGCTCGATCAGCGACCGGCCGGCGCCGCAGGAGGTGGGCCCGGCGTTCGCGGAGGCGTTCCAGCACTCGCTCTGGTGGGTGGCAGGGGTGCTCGCAGTGATCTTCCTGGTGATGTTCGCGCTGCCCGCGCGGCCGCGGCAGCACGTGGAGGGCGGCGACGAGGGCATGGACACCGTTGCCGAGCCCGAGGTCGAGCTCGGCAAGGAGCCCGCGCTGACGCCGTGATGCCCTGAAGCGCGACGGTGCCCGCACCCCTCGGGGGTGCGGGCACCTGCGTGTGCGGGCGCGAGCGTGGGCTCCCGCCCTCCCCCTCGGTCAGCAGATGCGTGTGCGGCTCTCCATGGCTCCGCGTGCGGCGTCCTCGTCGCCGTACACCTCGCACATGTGGCGGCCGTCCGGCGTGGCTGTGTGCTCGACCTCCCACAGGCTCGTCTCGCTGCCGTCGAGGAGCAGGAAGGCGTGCTCGTAGAGCGTGAATCCGGCGTCCCGCCCGTCCACCCGGCACTGCCGGCCGAAGACCTGGGTGATGTGGTGGGCGAAGGCGGCGCGCAGCAGCCGGGCGGTCTCCTCACCGGGGCCGTCGCTGTTCTCCGCGCGGCGCAGGACACGGCGGGCGTGGTCGGCGGAATTGTCCGGGGCGTACATCCGGGGCAGCGGGACCGGGGGAGCCGCCATCAGAACCGTGAGTATCTCCAGGTCGGCATGCGGCCCGTCGTCCCCGAACACCGGGACCTCACCGAAGCCGCCGGTCAGCCGGGCAGCCGCGACTTGGATGTCGGCCTCGTCGTCGTACAGCTCGTGGTGCCGGAGGTCGGGCTCCGTCCCCGGCTGCGGGTTTCTCGTGCTCCGCGGACCGCTGTGCACCAGCTCCCACAGGGTGAAGGGGGTGCCGTCGGACAGCAGATACGTATGCCGGTAGGTCTCGCGGTGAAGTACGGAACTGTGGTGCGAGGAGTGCAGGGAACTGCTGTGGGCGAGTGCGGTACCGAGTCTCTCGACCGTACTGTCGGGCAGGTCGAAAGAGTTGAGTGCCCGTCGCAGGAGTCGCTCGAGGTGCTGCTCGGTTGTCTCGTACGGATCGCTCAAGGTGCTGTCTCCAGGCCGTCGCCGCGTGTTACTTGGTGCGTGCTTAACGTAGTCCCTGGGTCCGACATCGTGACCGGGGTTCAGGAAAACGTATGACACACACAGATGGTTCCTGGTGGTTCGTCCGAACTTCCTTACCCAGGAGGCGAGCCGGGGTCCGGGTGGCTGCCCGGCGACGGCCGTGAGGGGTTCCCGCGAGCTCCGTAGAGGTCGCTGTACGCGGGATAGCTGCCGCCGCCGGGGCGGCCGTTGACGCTCTGAGCTGCCCGGACAGCCTTCACGATGGCACGGGTCAGGGTGTCCGCACCGGCCGCCAGCAGGTCGTTGAGCGCGATCGGGTTCTGCGGATCCAGCGCCCGGACGCCGGTGGCCAGCGCGAAAACGGTGTCCCCGTCGGTCAGCAGATGCACGGGGCGGACGGCGCGCGCCAGTCCGTCGTGCGCCGTACCCGCGAGCTTCTGCGCCTGGGCCCGGGTGAGATCGGCGTCCGTGGCGACGACGGCGAGGGTGGTGTTGAGCGGGGGCCGCGCGTCCGCCTCCCGTGCCTCGGCCAGGCGTTGCTGCGCGGCCAGGTGGACCTCGGGCGCGGGGTACACCGGCGGTTTTGCGGCGCCGTACTCCCCGTACAGCACTCCGGTGCGCGGATCGACGACCGAACCTGCCGCGTTCACCACGACGAGCGCGCCCACCGTGATCCCGGACGCCAGCCGCACGCTCGCCGTGCCCACCCCGCCCTTGAGCTGCCCGGCGACCGCGCCCGTGCCGGCGCCGACACCTCCTTCGACGACCGGCGCCCCCGGCTCCGTATCCGCCGCGTCCTCCACCGCCGCGCGGCCGGTCGAGGCGTCCGGGCGGGCCCGCCAGTCACCGCCCCGCCCCAGGTCGAAGATGCATGCGGCGGGGACCACCGGCACCACTTGAGCCGGATCGGGGCCGACCCGCACCCCGCGCCCCCGTTCCTCCAGCCAGGCCATCACGCCGGACGCCGCATCCAGGCCGTACGCGCTGCCGCCCGTCAGGACGACGGCATCCACGCGCTGCACCAGATTGCGCGGATCGAGCGCGTCCGTCTCCCGGGTGCCGGGGCCGCCGCCGCGTACGTCGACGGCCGCGATCGCACCGCCCTCGGGGGCGAGGACCACGGTGGTGCCGCTCAGTGCGCCCGCGCCCGTCACCTGCGCATGGCCGACGCGCAGCCCAGTGACATCGGTCAGCGCGTCGAGCGGCCCGGTGACATCGGTCAGTGCGTCGAGCGGCCCTGACGATATGGGCGATGTGTGCTGCGCTACGGAGCGCTCTGCCGACTCCTGTGGTTCTTCCGTCATTGCGTGCTCCTCACTGGACTCACCACTCACCACTCACGATTTGCCACTCACGACTCATCGCTCACCGCCCCGTGTGCTCATCCCTCACAGCGGGCCGTCGGGACAGCGCCACCTCCACGATCACGGTCGCCGCCGCCACCAGGCCGGCCGCGAGCACCGCCCACTCCCCGGCGAACGTACAGGCCAGAATGGCCAGCGCGGCCACAGGGAGCGACAGTTGCTCCGCGAGATCGCGTTTGAAGTGGCGGGCGTGCAGCGCCCACACCGTCAGCAGGAAGAGTGCGGAGGGCACGGTCACCGCGGCGGCGGCCACCGTGTCCGAGACGTGGGCCTTGCCCACGGCCTCCTCCACCGCGACCTCGATGCCCGCGCCGATCGCCGCCGCGGAGCCGAAGATCAGGTAGTGCCCGTATCCCCAGATGAACGCTTCCCTGCTGCCTCGGAGGTAGTCATGGATCGGCACGGCGAAATAGATCCACCAGGCGGAGAAGACGATCAGCAGCCCGCCCACGGCGATCGGCAGCAGCTCACCGAACGCTCGGTGTTCGTCCAACGCCTCCTGGACCGCGACCGTGGCCGCCGCGATCGTCTCGCCCAGCACGATGATCGTGAACAGGCCGTACCGCTCACCGATATGGCGCGGATGCCAGCTCGTCGGGCGGTCGCGCTCGGCGATCGCCGGAACGGACATCTCGGCGAGCACGAGCACGGCGAAGACGGCCGCACGCGCTCCGCCCGTGTCGTCGGTCAGCAGCAGCATGGCGATCCAGCCCAGCTGCACCACGGTGATCCCGACGGCGTACCGCAGCGCGACGCGCCGCTCTGCGCCCCGGGTACAGTACGCGGCGCGCAGCCACTGGCTGGTGAGGGCGAGCCGCATCACGACGTAGCCGACGACGCCGATCGTCCAGTCGCCCGCGTCGAAGGCGCGCGGCACCCCGGCGGCGAAGATGAGCACACCGGTGATCTGGACGAACGTGACTACGCGGTACAGCGGGTCGTCGGTGTCGTAGGCCGAGGCGAACCAGGTGAAGTTGACCCAGGCCCACCAGATCGCGAAGAAGACAGCCGCGTAGCTGACGATTCCGGTGGCGGCGTGGCCCTCGGCGACGGCATGCAGCAGCCGCCCGCCGGCCTGCGCCACGGCGACGACGAAGCAGAGGTCGAAGAAGAGTTCCAGCGGGGTCGAAGCGCGATGTCTCTCGGCGCGGCTGCGGGCGGTCATTCCAGGCATGGGGACCAGCACACCAGACGAGGATCGGCGGCGCCCAGGGGGGGCGCGCCCCGGGCGCGAGTCGGGCGTGCATCGGAAAATTCTTGTGAAAGTATTCACAAGCGAACGAGGGTCCAAAGTCCTCGGAGAAATCGCAGGTCAGCAGGGTGATGCCGGGTCAGATCCGTTATCTGACGGGACCTTGGGCCCTTCGACAGGGACCATTGCGGGCCCGGGACTGCGGAAATCGGGAGTGCAATGGACGCAGCGGCAATGAGGCGCACGGACGATCTCGGAAGGTGCGGGCCATGACGGCGACTGCGGCAGAGGCGACGACGGACAGCGGGGCCTGGGACGGTTTCAGGGGCGGGCTGTGGCGCGACGCGATCGACGTCCGTGACTTCGTCCAGCAGAACTACACCCCGTACGAGGGCGACAGTTCCTTCCTCACCGGCCCCACTGCCAGGACCACCGCGGTCTGGGAGAAGCTCCTCTCGATGTTCCCGGACGAGATCGCCCGCGGCATCCACGACGTGGACGTGAAGACCCCGTCCCGGATCGATGCCTTCGAGCCGGGGTACATCGACGCCGACCGCGATTTGATCGTCGGGCTCCAGACCGATGCCCCACTCAGGCGAGCCATCATGCCGAACGGGGGCTGGCGGATGGTCGAGGGTGCTCTGAACGCGTACGGCTACGAGGCCGACCCCGAGGTCAGGGAGATCTACACCCGTCTCCGCAAGACTCACAACGAGGGCGTCTTCGACGCGTACACACCCGAAATCCGAGCCTGCCGCACCTCCGGCATCATCACCGGACTGCCGGACGCCTACGGCCGCGGCCGCATCATCGGCGACTACCGCCGCGTCGCCCTCTACGGCGTCGACCGGCTGATCGCGGCCAAGGAGGACGGCAGGGCCGCCCTCGGCGAGCAGTGGCCGACCGAGCACGTCATCAGGGACCGTGAGGAGATCGCCGAGCAGATCAAGGCCCTGAAGGAGCTCAAGGCGATGGCGATGTCGTACGGCCACGACATATCGGGGCCCGCCCGTACCGGTCGTGAGGCCGTGCAGTGGCTGTACTTCGGCTACCTCGGTGCCGTGAAGGAGCAGAACGGCGCGGCCATGTCGATCGGCCGCATCGACAACTTCCTCGACGTCTACCTCCAGCGCGACATCGAGCGCGGACTCATCACGGAGGAGCGGGCACAGGAGTTCATCGACGACTTCGTCATCAAGCTCCGTATCGTCCGCTTCCTGCGCACCCCGGAGTACAACGAGCTGTACTCCGGCGACCCGACCTGGGTCACCTGGTCGATGGCCGGCATCGGTGAGGACGGCCGCCCGCTCGTCTCCCGTACGACCTTCCGGGCCCTGCAGACCCTCTACAACCTGGGCCCGGCCCCCGAGCCGAACCTCACGGTCTTCTGGTCGCAGCGACTCCCCTCCGGATTCAAGGAGTTCGCCTCGAAGGCCGCCATCGACACCTCGGCGCTCCAGTTCGAGTCGGACGAGCTGATGCGCCCGAAGTACGGAGACGACACGGCGATCGCCTGCTGCGTCTCCGCGATGGCGGTGGGCAGGCAGATGCAGTTCTTCGGCGCCCGTGTGAACGTCGCCAAGGCGCTGCTGTACGCGATCAACGGCGGCCGTGACGAGAGGACGGGCAAGCTCGTGGTGAGCGGCTTCGAGCCGGTCACCGACGAGTACCTCGACCACGCGACTGTCGCCCAGCGGTACGACGCGATGCTCGACTGGCTGGCCAGGACGTATGTGCACGCGCTCAATGTCATCCACTACATGCATGACAAGTACGCGTACGAGCGCCTGGAGATGGCCCTCCACGACCAGGAGATCCTGCGCACCATGGCCTGCGGCATCGCAGGTCTGTCGGTCGCCGCCGACTCGCTCTCGGCCATCAAGCACGCCCGGGTCAGGGTGATCCGGGACGAGACGGGTCTCGCGACGGACTACGAGATCGAGGGCGACTACCCTGCGTACGGCAACAACGACGACCGTGCCGACGCCCTTGCCCGCGGCATCGTCCACGACTTCATGGAGAAGGTCCGCAAGCACGCGACGTACCGGGGCGCGGTGCACACTCAGTCGGTGCTGACCATCACCTCCAACGTCGTCTACGGCAAGAAGACCGGCAACACCCCGGACGGCCGCCGCTCCGGCGCCCCGTTCGCCCCGGGTGCCAACCCGATGAACGGGCGCGACGAGCACGGCTACATCGCCTCCGCCCTGTCGGTCGCCAAGCTGCCGTACGACGACGCCGAGGACGGCATCTCGCTGACCAACACCATCACGCCGGACGCACTCGGCCGCACCCCCGAGGAGCGGATCCAGAACCTCGCCGGCGTGCTGGACGGATTCATGGCGAGCGACGGCTTCCACATGAACGTCAACGTGCTCGACAAGGCGACTCTGGAAGACGCCATGGAGCACCCGGAGCGCTACCCGCAGCTGACCATCCGGGTCTCCGGATACGCGGTCAACTTCGTGCGGCTGACCCGCGAGCAGCAGCTCGACGTCATCAACCGCACCTTCCACGGCTCGCTCTGATCCTCCCCGATCGCTCCGAGCCCCCTGAACCGCGCGGCGTCGGGAGCCCATCCCCCGTAGGGCCCCGGCGCCGCGCGCTCCGCGCCCGTCGCGCCCGGCCACCGAACGCCCCGCCTGCACAGGAGGCCCTGCCATGGCCACACTCCTCGACAACATCGACAACATCGACAACGCCGGCGACATGGACAACATCGGCACCTCCGTCACTCCGGCGGGTGCGGCCACCCGTCGGCCGGTCTCCGGAGCGGTCCACTCCTGGGACCTGTCGACGGGCATCGACGGCCCGGGCACCCGCTTCGTCGCCTTCCTGGCCGGCTGTCCACTGACTTGCCTCTACTGCCACAACATCGACACCCTGCGGATGCGCAGCGGCACCCGGATGTCGGTGGACGACCTCGTCGCCGAAGCGGGCAAGTGCACGACGTTCATCCGGGCCGCGGGCGGCGGCGCCACCATCAGCGGCGGCGAACCACTGCTGCAGCCGGTCTTCGCCGGTGAGCTCTTCCACCGCTTCAAGCACGGGCTGGGGCTGCACACCGCCCTGGACACCTCCGGCTTCCTGGGCGCCCGCGCCACCGACGCACTGCTGCGCGACGTCGATCTGGTCCTGCTCGACATCAAGTCCTGGGACCGAGCCACATACCGCAAGGTCACCGGCCGGCCGCTGGAGCCGACCCTGGACTTCGCCCGCCGCCTCGCCGACCTCGGCAAAGAGGTGCACGTCCGCTTCGTACTGGTGCCGGGACTGACCGACGATCCGGCCAACGTCGACGGTGTCGCTTCGTTCGCCGCCTCCCTCGGCAATGTCTCCCGTGTCGATGTCCTCCCCTTCCACAAACTCGGCGAGGCGAAGTGGCAGGCGCTGGGCAAGTCCTTCACCCTGCACGACACCCCGTCACCCACCCCCGAGCAGACCGCCTTGGCTTGCGAGATCTTCACGTCCCACGGACTGCGGGCCGTCTGACGCACTGCGAGCCGCCCGACTGGCTTCGAGCCGGTCGGGCGAACGGGCTCACCCCGCAGAGCCGCAAAACAGGACCAATCACCCCGTGTGACCCTACGGTGACGGGGTGACCGAGCCACCAGACGTCTCCGCCGCCCAGCCCGCTCCTGGTGCACGCGCTGACTTTGCCGGAGTGCCCGCCGCCCCGCCGCCCCCCGGGGCCGCCGCGCCCCGGTCCGTCACCGCCCGCGCGACCGCGGCCGGCGTCATCGTCTCCGCCCTGCTGATCCTCGCGATCGTGTTCGGCAGCCGGCTTCTGGAAAACTTCGACTCCGCCCTTCTTCCGTACGCCGTCGCCACCGTCTTCCTGGCCTTCGGCGTCGCCTACCGCTACACGGTCTGGGTTTCCGCGCCCGGTGCCCGGCGCCTGTTCAAGCAGGGGTGGCGGACCTTCTTCTCCGTGGCCAACTTCCGCCAGGCCCCCACCGCCCTGCCCAGGATGATCGCCACCTATCTGGGCTTCCAGAAATTCCTCGGCGCCCGCTCCTACGCCCGCTGGGCCGCCCACCAACTGATCTTCTGGGGCTGCATCCTCGCCTCCCTGATCACCTTCCCGCTGACCTGGGGCTGGTTCACCTTCACCTCCGGTTCCGGCTCGGGCCCCGGCTACGAGATGCGCATCTGGGGCTTCAAGATCATCGGCTTCGATTCCCTGGACATCCTGGGCTGGCTGATGTTCCACGGCCTGGACATCGCCGCCGTGCTTGTCATCCCCGGCGCCTCGTACTTCTTCTGGCGGCGGATGAAGGACCGGGGCGCCATCACCGGCCAGCGCTTCGCCTACGACCTGGTGCCGCTGATCGCCCTGATCGTCATCTCCGTGACAGGTCTGCTGCTCACCTTCTCGTCGATCTTCCTGCACGGCGGGGGATACGAATTCCTGGCGATCCTCCACATGATGTCGGTGGTCTTCACCCTCATCTACATCCCGTTCGGGAAGTTCTTCCACATCGTCCAGCGCCCGGCCGCAGTCGGCATGCAGCTGTTCAAATACACCGCCCGGCAGAACCAGGAGGTCTTCGGCTGCCGCCGCTGCGAGGAGCCCATCGATACCGGGCCGTACGTCGAGAACCTCCGCGGCACCATGCGCGACCTCGGCCTCGGCTTCGACGAGTGGGCCGAATACTGCCCGCGCTGCAAGCGGGTGCTGCGCGGCAGCGCCTACCTCTCCCAGGTGAAGAAGGGCTTCAAGTGACCTCGGATCCGCGAGCAGCCGACCCCCGTACGGCCGTCCCTCTCGACCTCTCCCTCGCTCCGCCCGGCACCCGGGCCTTCCGGGACGCGGGAGGTATCCCCGCCGACCGGTGGCACGCCGACCAGGAGGGCGAGACGCTCGTCCCCACCCACTGCTGCTTCTGCGGGGTCCAGTGCGGGATGTATCTGCGCGTCGACCGTGGAGGCAAGGTCTTCGGCGTCGAACCCCGCAACCACGACATCAACCGGATGCGACTGTGCCCCAAGGGCATCAACGCGTATCAGCAGGTCAACCACCCCGACCGGCTCACCGCGCCGCTCCTGCGCCGCTCCCGCGACGAGGACTTCCGCGAGGTCTCCTGGGACCAGGCACTCGACTTCACCGCCTCCGAGATCAAGCGCATCCAGCAGAGTTACGGGAACGACGCCTTCGGGCTCCTGGGCGGCGCCAGCCTCTTCTCCGAAAAGACCTATCTGGTCGGCAAATTCGCCCGGGTCGCCCTCAAGTCCCGGCATGTCGACTACAACGGCCGGCTCTGCATGGTCAGCGCCGCGGGCGCCAACAAACTCGCTTTCGGTATCGACCGGGCCGGCAACCCCTTCTCCGACATGCTGCTCACCGACTGCCTGCTGATCGCAGGCTCCAACGTCGGCGAGTGCTTCCCCGTGATGACCCAGTACGTGTGGGGAGCCCGGGACCGCGGCGCAAGCCTGATCGTCGTCGACCCGCGCCAGACCGCGATCGCCCGCACGGCCGACATCCATGTCGCGCTCAAGCCCGGCACCGACTCGGCGTTCTTCAACTCCGTACTGAATGTGGTCATCGAGGAGGGCCTGACCGACGAAGCCTATCTCGCCGCCCACACCACCGGCTGGGAGGAGGTGAAGGCCAAGGCCGGCGAGTACCCGCCGTCCCGGGCCGCCGAGATCTGCGGCATCCCCGCCCAGCAGATCGTCCAGGTCGCCCGCGCCTTCGCCCGCGCCCCCAAGGCCATGGCCTGGCACGCCCGCGGCATCGAGCACCACTCGCAGGGCGTCGAGAACTGCCTCAGCGTGATCAACCTCTGCACCGCCACCGGCCACATCGGCAAGCCCGGTGCCGGTTACGGCACCCTCACCGGCCAGGGCAACGGGCAGGGCGGCCGCGAGCACGGCCAGAAAGCCGACCTCCTTCCCGGCGGCCGCTCGATCATGAACGAGGAGCACCGCAGACAGATCTGCGAGATCTGGGGCATCGAGGAGTCCGAGCTCCCACCCGCAGGCACCTCGATGATGGAAATGGTCTGGCAGATGCAGCGCCGCGAGATCCGCGGACTGATCGGCATCTGCAACAACCCCTTCGTCTCCCTTCCCAACTACGGGGTGGTCAAGGAGGGGTACGACGCCACAGAGTTCCATGCCCAATTCGATTTCTTCCTTTCCGAGACCGCTGCCAACGCACATGTCGTCTTCCCCGTCACCACCTGGGCCGAGGACGAAGGGGTGATGGCCAACGCCGAGGCCCGGGTGGTCAAGCACAACAAGGCCCAGGACCCGCCCCCCGGCGTACGGACCGACACCTGGGTGATGTGCGAACTCGCCAAGCGCCTGGGTGCGGGCGACAAATTCGCCTTCGCCGACTCCCGCGAGGTCTTCGACGAACTGCGGACCGCTTCCGCCGGCACCGTCAACGACTACTACGGCATCACCTACGAACGGCTGGAGGAGACCGGCGGGATCGTCTGGCCCTGCCCCTCCACCGACCACCCCGGCACCCCCCGCCTCTTCGAGGACGGGAAGACCTACCATCCCGACGGCAAGATCCATCTGCAGGTCGTCGAGTGGCACCCGCCGATGGACCCGTACGACGACCAGCACCCCATGTCGCTGACCACCGGGCGTACCGTCGCCCACTTCCTCTCCGGCAACCAGACCCGCCGGCTCGGCGGCCTCGTCGAACAGACCCCGCGCCCCTGGGCCGAACTCCACCCCTCCCACGGCTTCCGCAACGGCGAACCGGTCCGCGTCGTCACCCGGCGCGGCAGCGAGGTCTTCCCCGCCCTGGTCACCGAGGCGATCCGCCCCGACACCGTCTTCATCCCGTACCACTGGCCCGTCCCCACCTCGGCCAACGCCCTGACCATCGACGCCCTCGACCCCCGCTCCAAGATCCCCGAATACAAGGTGTGCGCCTGCCGTATCGAGCACGCCGAAACGATCGACGAGGTCCCCGCACCTCCTGTCGCGCCTGGCCATGCGGCCTACCCGGAGGCCCAGGTCTCCCGTACCGACCCGCTGCCGCCCACGTCCCCCCAGGGCCGTGGCACCTCGGAGAGGGGCTGATCGCCGCATGATGGGCAGAACGATCTTCATCGACCCGGGGCGCTGCATCGGATGCCAGGCCTGTGTCTCCGCCTGCCGGGAATGCGACTCGCACCGCGGCAAGTCGATGATCCATCTCGACTACACCGACGAGGGCCAGTCCGTGGCCTCCCTTCCCACGGTCTGCATGCACTGTGAGGACCCGGTCGCTCCGTGCGCCGAGGTCTGCCCTGCCGACGCGATCCTGGTGACCGCCGACGGTGTGGTGCAGCAGGCGGACACCACCCGCTGCATCGGCTGCGCCAACTGTGTCAACGCCTGCCCCTTCGGCGTTCCGAAGATCGATCTGCAGGCGAAGCTGCAGATGAAATGCAACCTCTGCTACGACCGCACCGCCTATGGCCTCGCCCCCATGTGCGCGACCGTCTGCCCGACGGGAGCGCTGTTCTACGGAACTGTCGAGGAGCTCCAGGCCGAGCGTCCCGGCGTCCAGGTCGCCGACACCTTCGTCTTCGGCCGGAGCGAGGTCCGCACCGGCGTCGCCATGGTCGTACCCGCCGACAAGGTCCAGTGGCCGGTGCCCGGCGGCCTTCCTGTCGTCGAGATCAACGGGAAGGACGTCCGCCGATGAGCGCCACCGACCAGCCGCCCTCCGGGGATCCGCGCAAAGCCCTGCACGACCGGATCGCCGCCGGCGCCCTCGCCACCCGGCGCGACTACCTCCGGATCGTCGCGACCGTCTCGGGCGGACTTGCCGTCGCCGGCCTCGGCGTGGCCGGCGGAATCCTTCCGCGTCACGGCGACCCCGACGACGCCAAGGCACCCGCGCCGAAGAAGATCACCGCCCAGCTTCTTCCCGGTGAGTCCATCGCCTTCCGCTACCCGGACGAAGACGACCGGGCGGTCGCCGTCCGGCTCGACGACGGCACCCTTGTCGGCTACTCCGCGATCTGTACCCATCTCGCCTGTGCCGTGCTCTGGCGCAAGGACCGCGGCCCCGAAGGTGAGCTGTACTGCCCCTGCCACGAGGGCGTCTTCGACGCCCGCACCGGCGAGGTCACCGCCGGGCCACCGCCCCGCGCACTGCCCAAGGTGGTGCTCACCGAGCAGACCGACGGCAGCATCTGGGCGGTCGGCACGACCCGCTCGGGCGAGAGCATCGAGCACGGCCTGTGCCGCCGGCTCAGCGCTGACCGTCCGGACCTTGCGTCCCGCATCGGTTGCCCCGCGGTCAGAGGCACAGGCGCGGAGGCACCCCGGGCCGCCGAGGCCGAGACCCCCGGCAGGCGGACATGACCGACGCCCGGCAGTCCCGTGACCAGGAGTCCCCCGACTATCCGGAGTACCGCCCGGGCAGCGCCCGCCCCGAACTCAACCGCCCCGTCCACGAACGCTATCCGCAGATCCGTGCCACCAGCGGCTACGGCGACCCCCGGGTCCGCCACACCGGCCCTGGCCCGGGTGCCGGCACCGACCAGGAACCCGAACGCTCCTCGAAACTGACGGCCCGGCTGGCCCTGGCGATGACCGTCGTCATCGGACAGCTCTGGGGCCTGACCGTCGTCGTCGACGCGTGGATGGAGGGCAACACCGGCACGGCCTGGTGGGGTGCCGGCTTCCTCTGTCTGTCGTTCCTCGTCGTCCTCGGGCTGTGGGCGCTCGACCCGAAGGACCGCTGACCACAGCCGTACCCTTGAGGTATGAGCACCGCCCCCGCCCCCGGCCCGCGCGATTCGAAGCCGACCCAGCCGGAACAGAAGAAACCCAAACCGGCTCTGGTCTTCGACGATCCGCTGGACCAGCAGTCCGCGGACGATACGGACCGAGGGTGGGGCGAGCGGGCCCCGGCCGGCGGCAGCGCCGCCGATCTGGCGCGCTTTCTCGATGAGAAGCCGCCCCACCACATCTGAGCCCCCGCTCCGTGGTGGTCCGACGACGCTGCTTGCGGTCTTCCCGCCGCGCCTCCCGCTACTGGTCGTGACCTCGGCCGGGGTCCTGCCCAAAGGTCCCGCCCCCCCGGGCCGCCACGCTGTGAGACGAGGGCGTCGCGGATCTCCTTCAGCACCTCCAGCTCGCTGACCTCCAGCGTCTCCTGCACGCCCTCCTTCGCGGCCTGCATGGCCGCCCGCCCGGCAAGGTACTTGGCCATGGGCAGCACCATCAGGAAGTAGACGACGGCCGCCGTGATCACAAAGCTGAGAGTGGCGCTGAGCACCGAGCCCCACAGGATCCGGATGCCCTCGGTCACCTCGCCCGTCTTCGGGTTTGTGACGCAGGGCCCCTTGAGGCAGGAGCTGTAGCTCTCCAGGTCCTTGGTGCCGAACGCACCGACCAGGGGGTTGATGACGCCCTTGACGAAAGCGTTCACGATCTGTGTGAACGCGGCGCCGATCACGACGGCGATCGCCAGGTCGATCACATTGCCGCGCAGCAGGAAGGCTTTGAATCCTTCCAGCAGACTGACCTTCTTCTTCTCGCTCACGGGTGAGCCTTCCTTCGCATGTGCCGTAGGCGGAGCAAACTCCTCCGCAACTTACGGCAGTAAGCGATGGAAACACCCGATCTGCGCCTTTGGTCCGGTGATTTGACAGCTCATCAGTACGAATCAGCACAGGGTCACCGCCAGCCTGGCCGAGATACCCGCTCCGGCCAGCGATGCGGCGGTGCCCCGGGGGACCGACAGCACGATCAGCGCACCGTCCTCCGCGGGACCCTCGGCCGAGGTCTGCGGTACGTCTGCCACCCGCGCGCCCTTCGCCAGCACCCGGGCGTCGGCTCCGGTCCCCTCGGCGGCGATCACGTCGACGCGGTCCCCCGGCCGCAACAGCCGCACCGTCCCCGCATCCGCGATCCGGACCGGCGCGGACACCAAGGGGACCGGACGCCGCGCCCGCTCCGGCGCCGACCCGGCCGTACTCCCCGCCCCTGCCCCATGCGCCGCATCGCCGCCCGCGGCGCTCCCGCCCAGCCCCGTCGCGGCCAGCGCGGCAGCCGTCAGGGCCAGCCCGGCGGCCAGCGCGCGACGCTGCCGCCACAGAGCCCGCCGCAGCCGGTGCCCACCACTTCCGCGCACCCGCAACGGCTCGAACGCGGGCACGCCACAGGGCGGGGGAGCCGACGCCGGAGGCCCTGGAGTCATGGCCGGAGCGGATCGTTCAGAGGGCACACACGGGGACGACGGGAACGACTGGGACGACTGGGACGACTGGGACGACTGGGACGACGGGAACATGGCCAACACCACCTGCCGTGAAGAGTTTCGGGCGAACACCCCTCACGATCCACCGGCCACGAGTTTCCCGCCGAGGCCTGTGGACGGCCCCGGCGTTGTGGATAACCCCGTCACCCACCCATGCCGCAACCGTCACCCACCCCGCTAAGGAAGCTCGATCCCCGTCTCGAGCCCGTCCAGCGCATGCGAGCACGGGCAGTCGCGGTCCGCCTGCGCAGGCAGCGCGGCCACCACGTCGAAGAGCACCGCGCGCAGTCGGTCCACGTTGGCCGCGAACACCTTCAGGACCTCCCCGTGCGAGACGCCCTCCCCGGCCTCAGCACCCGCGTCGAGGTCCGTCACCAGCGTCATCGTCGTGTAGCAGAGGCCCAGTTCACGGGCGAGGACCGCCTCCGGGTGCCCGGTCATCCCGACCACCGACCAGCCCATCGCCGCATGCCAGCGCGACTCGGCCCGGGTCGAGAAGCGCGGCCCCTCGACCACCACCAGCGTCCCGCCGTCCACCGGCTCCCAGCTCTTCGCGCGAGCCGCCGCCAGCGCGGCCCTGCGCCCATCGGGGCAGTACGGGTCGGCGAAGCCCAGATGCAGGACGTTCGACTCCGCGCCATCGGCCCGGATCTCCCCGTCGTAGTACGTCTGCGTCCGGGCCTTGGTGCGGTCCACCAACTGGTCGGGCACGAGCAGGGTGCCCGGCCCGTACTCCGGACGCAGGCCGCCCACCGCGCACGGGCCGAGCACCTGACGTACGCCGACGGAGCGCAGCGCCCACAGGTTGGCCCGGTAGTTGATGCGGTGCGGCGGCAGATGGTGGCCGCGTCCGTGGCGGGGCAGGAAGGCGACCCGGCGGCCGCCGACCTCGCCGAGGAACAGAGAGTCGCTCGGCCGTCCGTACGGGGTGTCCACACGCACCTCCGTGACGTCCTCCAAGAAGGAGTACAAGCCCGAGCCGCCGATGACACCGATCTCTGCGTTCGCCATGCGATCACACTAGCGGCGCGGGAAAACGCCGAGGACCCCGCCGGTCGGATCGGCGGGGTCCTCGGGGAAGTGCGGTTCGGCTCAGGCGGCCGACGTGCCACTCGTCGAAGACGAAGAGGACGAAGAGGACGAAGAAGAGGAAGACGCGGCGGACGAGGAGGAAGCGGACGACTTCGTGTCCGATCCCTTCGACGACGATGAATCGGACGAAGCGGAACCGGACGCCTTCGCCGAGGCCGACGTCGGCGTGCTGCTCGACGAGGAGCCACGGCTGTCGTTCCGGTAGAAACCGGACCCCTTGAAGACAATGCCGACCGCCGAGAACACCTTCTTCAGGCGTCCTTCGCAGCTCGGGCACACGGTCAGGGCATCGTCGGTGAACTTCTGCACCGCCTCGAGGCCCTCGCCACATTCGGTGCACTGGTACTGATAGGTCGGCACTTGTCTTCCTCCTGGCACTCTCACTCGATGAGTGCTAACAGTCGTCAATGGTAGCTGCTACGGGCCGCTGTTTGCAGTTATGTCTGTCACCTGCCCGGAGGGCAGCGGTCAGGGCTCGGCCGTCATGAGGGCCGTCGGCCCGAGTGAAAAGCTGCCACATGATGTGGCGGAGGGGTCACACTGACGTATTCCGCTGATGCGAGCGTATGAATCGTCATTCTCCGGCCGCGACAGGGTCGCGGTGAACCGTGCCGCGTGCGGCCGTGATGGTCGCGCGGGCCGGTGTCAGTCGCGAACGCAGTGACACCAGGGTGACCAGCGCCAGTACGGTTCCCACCAGCGGCACCACGAAACCGGTGCTCGCGCCGTGGGCGTCGGCGAGCCGCCCGGCGACCGTCACCGCGGCCGCCTGGCCGAGGGCGACCGAGCCCGTCAGCCAGGTGAACGCCTCGGTCCGGGCGGACCCCGGCACCAGCGCCTCGACGAGCGTGTAGCCGCTGATCAGGGCCGGGGCGATGGAGAGTCCGACCAGCAGTCCGAGCCCGGCCAGCAGGGGCACGGAGTGCACGGCCCACAGTCCGGACGCGGTCAGGGTCAGCGCCGCGTACCCGACGATCAGACGCCGCCGCGGCCCGCTCTTCCAGGCAATGGCGCCGCAGGCGATCCCGGCCAGCATGTTGCCGGCCGCGAAGACCCCGTACAGCAGACCGTTCGCGCCGGGCCGGCCGATCTCCTCGGCGAAGGCGGTCAGCGAGACCTGCATGCCGCCGAAGACCGCGCCGATGCCCAGGAAGGCCACCGCGAGCACTCGTACACCCGGTACGGACAGGGCGGACACATGCCGCCGGGAGGTACCGGACTCGGTGCTGCGCACCGCGGGCTGTGTGCGGCGCTGCGCGGCGAAGAGCAGTCCACCGGCCAAGGTCAGCCCGGCCTCCGTGATCAGACCGGCCGCCGGGTGCACTCCCGTGCACAGTGCGGTGGCGAGCACCGGGCCGATGACGAAGGTGAACTCGTCCGTCACCGATTCGAAGGCGGCCGCGGTGGACATCAGCGGTGAGGCCTTGCGGCCCGGTGCCGCGCCCAGTACGGCCGCCCAGCGGGCCCGCACCATCGGGCCGATCTGCGGAACGGACGCACCGGTCGGCACGGCCGCCGTGAACAGGGCCCACAGGGGCGCGTCCGCCAGCGCCAGCGCCGTGAGCGCCGACACGGACGCCGCGTGCACCAGGACACCGGGCAGCAGCACGGCGCGCTGGCCGAAACGGTCGGCGAGTTTGCCGGTCTGCGGTGCGAACAGGGCCATGGAGACACCGGTCACGGCAGCGACGGAGCCCGCGCTGCCGTAAGAGCCGGTGGTGTGCTGAACCAGTAGCACGATGCCGATTGTCAGCATCGCGAACGGCTGCCGTGCGGCGAAGCCCGGCAGGAGAAACGTCCACGCACCGGGGGTGCGCAGCAACTGCCCGTAACCGGGGCGGTCGGAGACCGTGGACGCCACGGTCCATGCCTTTCTGCCGCCTGGTGGCCGAGCTCCCGCAGGTCCGGACCGGCACAGGTGGTGCAGGCTCGTGCGGGTGCTGCCGAGAGCTGTCCTCTTCGCGCGGAACTGCGGTAGATGCCGGGCGCTCAGCAGAGGCGGAGGACGCCACGACCGCCATACGGTCGCGCCAGCTCTGCATCAGGCAGAGTTGGTCGTTCGGGTTGGTCGATCGGGTTGGCCGACCCCACTACGGAGGCCGATCAGGTTTCCTTCATGATACAGGTGGACGTCCTTGCACACCTCTGATTGTGCGCAAGGAGCCCACCCCCGCCTCGGATCGACAGCGCGCAGCCCTCGCGATCCTCTCAGCGATGCGTTTTCGGCCCGTCGGCCCTCCCCAGCTTCTTCGCGGCCTTCAGCGCGTGCGCAACGTCATGTGCCACGTGAGGCCCTGCAAGGCTCTTGCCACCGCTGCCGCTCGTCCCGAGCCAGCCCGCGAGCTTGCCGCCCTCGCCGACCGCGCGCAGCCGCTCCTCCGCCGCGTCGCGCACCGGGTCGGTGGTGACCACCAGCAGTTCGTCGCCGCGCCGCAGCACGGTCGACGGCGCCGGTACGAAGCTCTTCTGGTCCCGTACGACCAGGGTGACCGCGGCCCCGGCGGGCAGCCGCAGCTCCCCGACCTCCACGCCGTGCATCTTCGACTTCCCGGGGATCGCCACCGACAGCAGATGGCCGCGCAGCCGCTCCAGCGGCGCCGACTCGATGCCCAGGTCGGCGGCCTCGGCCGGATCGTCGGCGATCTTCAGGGCCTTCGCCATCCAGGGCAGGGTCGGTCCCTGGATGAGGGTGTACACCACGACGAGCACGAAGACGATGTTGAAGACCCGGGTGGAGCCCTCGACTCCGGACACCATCGGAATGGTCGCCAGGATGATGGGTACGGCGCCGCGCAGCCCCGCCCAGGACATGAACGCCTTCTCCTGCCAGGGCAGCCGGAACGGCGCCAGCGAGATGAAGACCTCCAGCGGACGTGCCACCACGGTCAGTACCAGTCCCACGATGACCGCGGGCCAGAAGTCGTCGTACAGATCGTGCGGGGTGACCAGGAGTCCGAGCAGCACGAACATGCCGATCTGGGCCAGCCAGCCGAGCCCGTCGGCGAAGCCGCGGGTGGCGGGCCAGTGCGGCAGTTTGGCGTTGCCGAGGATCATCGCGGCCAGATAGACGGCGAGGAAGCCGCTGCCGTGGGCCAGGGCGCCCGCCGCGTACGCGGACACCGCGATCGCCATCACGGCGATCGGATACAGACCGGACGCGGGCAGTGCCACATGACGCAGTCCGAACGAGCCGAGCCAGCCGACGGCGAGACCGACGGCCGCACCGATCGCGAGCTCCAGGGCTATCTCGCCGACCAGTACATACCAGCTCTCCACCGGTCCCCTGGTGGAGAAGGCCACCACGAGGATCACGACGGGCGCGTCGTTGAAGCCGGACTCGGCCTCCAGTACCCCGGTGACCCGAGCGGGCAGCGGCACCTTGCGCAGCACGGAGAAGACCGCGGCGGCGTCCGTCGACGAGACGACCGCGCCGATGATCAGCGACTGCCGCCAGTCCAGGCCGACCAGGTAGTGTGCCCCGGCCGCGGTGACGCCGACGCTCACAGCGACGCCGACGATCGAGAGCATCGCGGCAGCCGGCAGTGCGGGTTTGATCTCTTTCCACTTCGTGCCCAGGCCGCCCTCGGCGAGGATCACGACAAGTGCGGCATAGCCGATCACCTGAGTCAGTTCCGCATTGTTGAACTTGACGTCGAAGATGCCGTCCTGCCCTATGGCGATCCCGATGCCGAGGTACAGGAGCAGGCTGGGGAGCCCGCTGCGGGACGAGATGCGCACCGCCGCCACGGCGACGAGCAGGACGAGTGAGCAGACGAGCAGGAGTTCGTTGAGCGTGTGGACAGTCAGTGGCCGTTCCTTCCCTGCGTACGCCTGCCGAATTCGACCCTCGGCATCGGCCGTTGGCGGCCCATACTTCGTTACCTTACCTAATCTTTAACGCTTTCTTGACGCGCTCGATCATTCGTACGATCGCTGCGCAATTCGAGCCATGCCGATGCCGCGTCAGAGCCGTGCAGGCGCTGCGCCTATGGTTGCTCCTGCACTCCCAGGACCACCTGCCCCTCGAAGGACAGCGATGCCCGCCAACACAACCGCCTCTTCCGGCACCACCGGTTCCGCCGGTGCGAAGACCGGCAGGAAGAAGGGGCGACGTGCCCGCCTGATCGTGATCGTTCTGGTGCTGGCGCTTGTCGCGGGTATCGGCTACGGCGCGTTCTGGTCCGTATCGACCGTGCGGGCCTCGTACCCGCAGACGACCGGTTCCATCAAGCTCGACGGCCTCGACGGCAACGTCGACGTCAAGCGCGACAGCTACGGAATCCCGCAGCTGTACGCGGACTCCGATGCCGACCTCTTCCGCGCCCAGGGCTTCGTGCAGGCGCAGGACCGCTTCTGGGAGATGGACGTCCGCCGCCACATGACGGCGGGCAGGCTCTCCGAGATGTTCGGCTCCGGACAGGTCGAGACGGACTCCTTCCTGCGCACGCTCGGCTGGCGCAAGATCGCACAGGAGGAGTACGACAACGTCCTGTCCACGGACACCAAGAAGAATCTCCAGGCGTACGCGGACGGCGTGAACGCCTACCTCAAGGGGCGCGACGGCAAGGACATCTCCGTCGAGTACGCCGCCCTCGGCCTCACCAACGACTACAAGCCGGCCGAGTGGACCCCGGTCGACTCGGTCGCCTGGCTCAAGGCGATGGCCTGGGACCTGCGCGGCAACATGCAGGAAGAGATCGACCGCTCGCTGATGACCAGCAGGCTCGACGCGAAGCAGATCGAGGACCTCTACCCGCCCTACCCGTACAAGAAGCACAAGCCGATCGTCGACGGGGGCGCGATCTCCTCGGTCACCGGGAAGTTCGACCCGGACGCGACGCCGTCGTCGTCCGGCCTCGGCTCGGACACCGTGCAGGGCGCCACCGAGGGCGTGAACACCCAGCTCTCCTCGCTCTCCGACACGCTCGACCAGATCCCGGCGCTGCTCGGCCCGAACGGCAACGGCATCGGGTCCAACTCCTGGGTGGTCTCCGGCAAATACACGACGACCACTAAGCCGCTGCTCGCCAACGACCCGCACCTGGCGCCGCAGCTGCCCTCGCTCTGGTACCAGATGGGGCTGCACTGCCGCGAGATCACGGCGAAGTGCCAGTACGACACCGCCGGCTACACCTTCTCCGGCATGCCCGGCGTGATAATCGGCCACAACCAGGACATCGCCTGGGGCTTCACCAACCTCGGGGCGGACGTCACCGACCTCTTCCTGGAGAAGGTCTCCACCGACGGCTATCTCTACGACGGCAAGGTCAAGCCGTTCACCGTCCGCAAGGAGACCATCAAGGTCGCGGGCGGCAAGAGCCGGGAGATCACCATCCGCGAGACCAACAACGGTCCGCTGGTCTCCGACCGCAGCAGCGAGCTGGAGAAGGTCGGCCAGAAGGCCCCCGTCGCCAACGCGGCTCCGGACCGGGCCGACGGCTACGCGGTCGCCCTGAAGTGGACCGCGCTGGAACCCGGCAAGTCCATGGACGCGGTCTTCGAGCTCAACCGGGCCAAGGACTTCAAGAGCTTCCAGGCGGCGGCCGAGCACTTCGAGGTTCCCTCGCAGAACCTCATCTACGCCGACACCAAGGGCAACATCGGCTATCAGGCCCCCGGGAAGATTCCGGTCCGCGTCCAGGGCGACGGAACGATGCCCAGCCCCGGCTGGTCCTCGGCGTACGGCTGGAAGAAGGACCCGGTCCCGTTCGACGAGCTGCCCTACGAGTACAACCCGAAGCGCGGCTACATCGTCACCGCCAACCAGGCCGTCGTCGGCGAGGACTATCCCAACCTCCTCACCGAGGACTGGGGCTACGGCACCCGCAGCCAGCGGATCAGCGACCTCATCGAGGCGAAGATCAAGGACGGCGGGAAGATCTCGACCGAAGACATGCAGAAGATGCAGATGGACAACACCAGCGAGATCGCCGCGCTGCTGGTGCCCGAGCTGATGAAGATCAATGTCTCGGACAAGAGCGTTCGCGAGGCACAGAAGCTCCTGGAGGGCTGGGACTACACCCAGGAGCCCGACTCGGCTGCGGCCGCGTACTTCAACGCGGTCTGGCGCAACATCCTCAAGCTGGCCTTCGGCGACAAGCTGCCCAAGGAGCTGCGGGTCAAGGGCGAGTGCCTCAATGTGCCCCGGGCCGACACCTCCGGCCCGGTCGACGAGCAGCACAAGCTGGTGCGCGAGTGCGGCCGGCGCGATGCGGACACGGCGCAGCCGGACGGCGGTGACCGCTGGTACCAGGTCGTCGCCGACCTGATGGACGACCGGAACAGTGACTGGTGGAAGTCGCCGGCGAGCGGCCGGGACGAGGCGACCGACAACCGGGACGAACTCTTCGCCCGTGCCATGGAGGACGCCCGCTGGGAGCTGACCGCCAAGCTCGGCAAGGACATCAGCACCTGGAGCTGGGGCCGGCTGCACCAGCTGACCCTGAAGAACCAGACCCTCGGCACCGAGGGCCCCGGTCTGCTCCAGCGGATCCTCAACCGCGGCCCGTGGGACCTCGGCGGCGGCGAGGCCGCGGTGAACGCCACCGGCTGGAACGCGGCGGGCGGCTACGACGTCGTCTGGGTTCCGTCGATGCGGATGGTCGTCAACGTGGGGGACTGGGACAAGTCCCGCTGGATCAACCTCACCGGCGCTTCCGGGCACGCGTTCAGCGCGCACTACACCGATCAGACCGACAAGTGGGTCAACGGTGAGCTGCTCGACTGGTCCTTCGGGACGAACGCCGTCGCCAAGTCGACGACCGACACCCTGACCCTCAAACCGTAGGGCCCATCCGGCGGATCACGGCAGGCGTCACCACCACGTCGACGGGGTGGTCGTGCGGTTCCTCAGGGACCTGCGCGACCACCTCGTCGTCGTAGAGCAGGACGACCAGCGCCGGATGCGCCCCCGCCGCGGCGAGCCGGGCCAGCACCCGGTCGTAACTGCCGCCGCCACGACCGAGCCGCATGCCGCGCGCGTCCACCGCGAGGCCCGGCAGCAGGACCGCGTCGGCGTCCAGGACCGCGTCGGGGCCGAGGCGCTCCCCGTCCGGCTCCAGGAGCCCACGGCCGGCCCGGACCAGACGATCGGCTCCTTCGTACGGCGCCCAGTCCAGATCGTTGTCCGCGAGGAGCACCGGCAGCAGCACCCGTACGCCCCGCTCACGCAGCGCGTCCAGCAGGGCGCGGGTGCCCGGCTCGCTCCCCACCGAGACGTAGGCGGCGACGGTGCGCGCCCCGGAGAGCTCCGGAAGACTCAATGCGCCCCGGGACAGAACCGTCGCGGCGTTTTCCACGTCTTCCCTGGTCAGAAGGCGCCGCGCGGCCAGCAGTTTGCGTCTGAGAAGCGTCTTTTGGGACATGTCGGTGTTCAACGGGCACCTTTGAATCTCTTGTATGCACATATAGGCGTACAAAGTTAACCGGAGTCTCATCTTCCGCCCATACGCGCCGGTTATGGTTCTGCGCATGACTCAGTCGCACCCCAGGATCAGCAAGGCTGTCATCCCGGCCGCAGGCCTCGGTACCCGCTTCCTGCCGGCCACCAAAGCCACTCCCAAGGAGATGCTGCCTGTCGTCGACAAGCCTGCGATCCAGTACGTCGTCGAGGAAGCGGTGACCGCCGGCCTCTCCGACGTCCTGATGATCACCGGCCGCAACAAGCGCCCCCTCGAGGACCACTTCGACCGCAATTACGAACTGGAGTCCGCGCTCACCCGCAAGGGAGATGCCGAACGGCTCCAGAAGGTGCAGGAGTCGAGCGACCTGGCCACCATGCACTACGTCCGGCAGGGCGACCCGCGCGGTCTCGGCCACGCCGTGCTGTGCGCCGCACCGCACGTCGGCGACCAGCCGTTCGCGGTCCTCCTCGGCGACGACCTGATCGACCCGCGCGACCCGCTGCTGGCCCGCATGGTCGACATCCAGGAGCGCGAGGGCGGCAGTGTCATCGCGCTGATGGAGGTCGCGCCGGAGCAGATCCACATGTATGGCTGCGCGGCCGTCGAGCCCACCGCCCAGGGCGATGTGGTGCGCGTCACCGGCCTGGTCGAGAAGCCCGACACGGCCGAGGCGCCCAGCAACCTCGCCATCATCGGCCGCTATGTCCTGGACCCGGCCGTCTTCGACATACTGCGTAAGACCGAGCCGGGCCGCGGCGGCGAGATCCAGCTCACCGACGCCCTTCAACTCCTCGCCGAGGACGAGAAGATCGGCGGTCCCGTGCACGGCGTCGTCTTCAAGGGGCGCCGCTATGACACCGGTGACCGGGGCGATTATCTCCGTGCCATTGTCAGACTCGCGTGCGAACGTGAAGACCTGGGCCCGGACTTCCGGACCTGGCTCCGCAGTTACGTCACCGAGGAGATGTAGCACTTTGAGCAAGACGATCTGGTCGGTGGACGAGCATCTGGCAGACATTCTCGGCGCAGTGCGACCGCTCGAACCCATCGAGCTGCAACTGCACGACGCGCAGGGCTGCGTCCTCGTCGAGGACGTCATCGTGCAGATCGCCCTGCCGCCCTTCGACAACAGCTCGATGGACGGGTACGCGGTCCGTGTGGCCGATGTCGAGGGCGCGGACGAGGAGTTCCCCGCGGTGCTCACCGTCATCGGTGACATCGCGGCGGGCAGCGACGGGCTGCCCGGTGACCGGAGCGTCGGCCCGGGCGAGGCCGCCCGCATCATGACCGGCGCCCCGCTGCCGGCCGGCGCCGAGGCCGTGATCCCGGTCGAGTGGACCGACGGCGGGACGGGCGGCGGCCCCGCCGACACCATGCGTGCCCACCGCGCCGCCCCCGAGGGCGCGGGCGGCGAGGTCCGCGTGCACCGCCCCGTCGAGGCTCGCGCCCATGTCAGGGCCCGTGGCAGCGACGTCAAGCCGGGCGATCTGGCCCTGCGCGCCGGATCGGTGATCGGACCGCCGCAGATCGGGCTGCTCGCCGCGATCGGCCGCTCGACGGTGAAGGTACGGCCCCGGCCGCGCGTCGTCGTCATCTCGACCGGCAGCGAACTGGTGCAGCCCGGCGAGGAGCTGACCGGCGGCCGGATCTACGACTCGAACAGCTTCGCGCTCACGGCCGCCGCCCGGGACGCCGGAGCGATCGCCTACCGGGTCGGCGCCGTCACCGACGACGCCGACACGCTCCGCGCCACGATCGAGGACCAGCTGATCCGCGCCGACATCGTCGTCACCACCGGAGGCGTCAGCGTCGGCGCGTACGACGTCGTCAAGGAAGCCCTGTCGTCGGTGGGCGACGAGGACGAGCCCGGCAGCGGCATCGACTTCCGCAAGCTCGCCATGCAGCCCGGCAAGCCGCAGGGCTTCGGCTGGATCGGCCCCGAACACACGCCACTGCTGGCGCTCCCGGGCAACCCCGTCTCGTCGTACGTCTCCTTCGAGCTGTTCGTACGCCCCGCGATCCGCGCCCTGATGGGGCTTCAGGACGTGAACCGCCCCACCGTCCGGGCCAAGCTGAACACCGACAAGGCACTCACCTCGCCGTCCGGCAGGCGCCAGTTCCTGCGCGGTACGTACGACGCGGAGGCAGGCACCGTCACCCCCGTCGGCGGCTCCGGATCGCATCTGATCGCCGCTCTCGCCCAGGCGGATGCGCTGATCGTGCTGCCCGAGGACGTCATCTCCGCCGAGCCCGGCGCGGACACCGAGGTGATCCTGCTCCGCTGATCCCCGGGCGGTGGCGGTACGGTATCTGCCGCTGTGCCTTCCCGGGGACACCCCCGGGCCCCGGGCCCGCACCCCGGTGCGGGCCGAGCGGGCAACCGGCGCCCTACCGCGAGGCGGAGTTAGTTGAGTACGCAGAACAGGCTGACGCACATCGACGAGGCGGGCGCGGCCCGTATGGTCGACGTCTCGGAGAAGGACGTCACCGCGCGGGTGGCCCGCGCGAGCGGCCGGGTCCTCGTCTCGCCGCGCGTCGTCGAGCTGCTCCGCGGCGAAGGAGTCCCCAAGGGCGACGCCCTCGCCACCGCCCGCATCGCCGGAATCATGGGCGCCAAACGCACCCCCGAACTGATCCCGCTCTGCCACCCGCTCGCCGTCTCGGGCGTAGAGGTCGGCCTGAGCGTCGCCGACGACGCGGTGGAGATCACCGCCACGGTGAAGACCACCGACCGCACCGGCGTCGAGATGGAGGCCCTGACCGCCGTCTCGGTCGCCGCGCTCACCGTGATCGACATGATCAAGGCGGTCGACAAGGCGGCGGTCATCACGGACGTACGGGTCGAGTCGAAGTCGGGCGGCAAGTCCGGCGAGTACCGGCGCACCGCACCGGATGGAGCCGACGCATGACCGCGCCCGGCGCGGTGCCCCCCGGCGGGCCGGACGAGGACGCGGCGTCCAGAACCGGGCAGTCCGGTGACGGCCGGCAGGCCGAGCCTCCGCTCGGCGGCGCACTGACCGCCCCGTACGCCGCTCTCGTCGTCACCGCATCGAACCGGGCCTTTGCCGGGGTCTACGCGGACAAGGGCGGCCCCTTGATCTCCGAGGCGCTCACGCAGCTCGGTTTCGCCGTCGACGGCCCCCGGGTCGTGCCCGACGGCGACCCGGTCGAACAGGCGCTGCGCGACGGGGTGGCCGCCGGGTACGACGTCATCGTCACGACCGGCGGTACGGGCATCTCGCCCACCGACCGCACCCCCGACGCCACCCGCCGCGTCCTCGACCACGAGATCCCCGGCATCCCCGAGGCGATCCGTGCCGAAGGCCGCGACAAGGTGCCCACCGCCGCGCTCTCCCGTGGCCTCGCGGGTGTCGCCGGCCACACACTCATCGTGAACCTGCCGGGCTCCACCGGCGGGGTGCGTGACGGCCTCGCCGTCCTCGCACGTCTTCTGGTGCACGCCGTCGACCAGCTTCGCGGCGGCGATCACCCCCGACCCGGGAGCCCGAGCTGAACGTCCCGACCTGGCCGGTGGTCCTCAACGACGGCGAGATCACCCTCCGTCCGGTGAAGATGCGCGACCAGCGCATGTGGCGCGAGGTCAACCGACGCAACCGTGAGTGGCTGCGCCCCTGGGAGGCGACCGTGCCGCCGCCCGCCCCGGGCGGCCCGGTGGCCCAGCGCCCCACCTACCGCCAGATGGTCCGTCATCTGCGCTCCGAGGCCGCCGCCGGCCGGATGCTGCCCTTCGCCATCGAGTACGAGGGCCGTCTGGTCGGTCAGCTGACGGTCGCCGGGATCACCTGGGGCTCGATGTGTTCGGGTCACATCGGCTACTGGGTCGACCAGGACGTCGCGGGCCGCGGTGTGATGCCGACCGCGGTCGCCCTCGCGGTCGACCACTGCTTCCGCAGGGTCGGACTGCACCGCATCGAGGTGTGCATTCGGCCGGAGAACGGGCCCAGCAGAAGGGTCGTCGAGAAACTGGGGTTCCGCGAGGAAGGTCTGCGTCCGCGCTATCTCCACATCGACGGTGCCTGGCGGGACCATCTGATCTACGCGCTCACTGCGGAGGAAGTACCCGACGGGCTGCTCCGGCGCTGGCACCAGGCACGACCCGGAACGCCACGGGAAATAAAATAAGTGTTCGATATTGATCGGCATGTGACGGCAAACGAACGCGCAAACACCCACTGCTGATCTGAACAATCACAAAAAAAGTCCTTGATATCAGCCGGATCGTGCGACACACCGGGCCAATTGGCGGATGCCCCCGCGCAAACCCCTCTACGGTGTGAGACGTGAGCAGCAGCGGCCTCATCTACGCAGTCATCGTCGGGGCCTGGGCCGCCTACTTGGTGCCGATGTGGCTCCGCAGGCAGGACGAGCTCAATGAAGCCCGTCCGACGGAACGCTTCAGCACCGCCATCCGGCTGCTGTCCGGACGGGCGGCCATGGAGCGCCGGTATGCCAAGGAGCTGCGGGAGCGCAGCACCGAGGAGGCGGGGCCCGACGCCGACCCGGACGTCGTCACGGACCGAATGGATTCCGTGGACGTCCGGGCCTTCGCCGCGCCTGAGGCGCATACCGAAGCCCGGGTGTACGACCCGGCGCGCCCGGGCCGGGAACGCCCCGAACCCGGTGCCGCGCGGCGCGCGCGCCCGCGCACCGGCGGGACGGACGCCGAGCGCGTCCGGCGCGCCCAGCGACTCCAGGTCCTCGCGCGCCGTCGGCGTACCACCGTCGTCCTCTTCCTCGCCTTCACCCTCGGCGCGGTCGTTGCGGCGGTCGGCGGCCTCGGCTTCCTCTGGGCACCCGCGGTTCCGGCGGTGCTGCTGAGCACGTACATCGTGCATCTGCGCGCCCAGGAGCGACGCCGGTTCGCCTTCACCATGGACCGGCGCCGGGCCGAAGTGGCGGCGCAGCATCTGCGCGAAAGCCGTTCCCGCAGGCACCAGCCGGCCGCGGCGGCCCCCGCCGAGGCCGACGAGGAGCCCGAAGGGCGCCGCCCCGAGCCCGAGCCCGAGCCCGCACCGGTGGTCTCCCCGCAGGAGGCCGGCCGCCGCGCCCTGGTCGAGCAGACGGACCATGCGGAATGGGTCGACCAGCAGCGCGAACGCGGCCGGGTCCAGGGCGACAGCTGGGAGCCGGTCCCGGTCCCCCTGCCGACGTACGTCACCGCGCCGGTCGCCCCGCGCGCCACGGGCGGCGTCGAGGTCGGCAACCCGGAGACCTGGAGCGCGGCCCGCTCCAGCACCGCCGAGCCCACCCAGACGGGCACCTCGCACCCCGTGGCACCCCCCGTCGACCCGGCGCCGCGCCAGCGCACCAGCCAGTCCCGCCGCACCCGCGACCGCGGCCGGACCCCGCTCTTCGACCAGTACGAGGACGGGGAACGCCCCCGTGCCGCCAACGAGTGAGCCCCTTCGGGCCCTGCTGCGACACCGACTCGGTTGACCAGCGCGGACCGGATTTCCGAGCACCCCCGCGGGGGTGCTAAAGTTTCACTCGTTGCAAGGGCCTGTGGCGCAGTCTGGTAGCGCACCTCGTTCGCATCGAGGGGGTCTGGGGTTCAAATCCCCACAGGTCCACCGCACACACAAGATCCCGTCCGATCGAAAGATCGGGCGGGATCTTGTCGTTCCGGGCCCGCCTTTCGCGACGGACCCATGAGGGGAAGGGTCCTCACGGACCGTCAATGGCGGCGAGCGGCCCACAGCCAGGTGACATCGATCAACGTGATCGCGCCCCGGATCCAGCAGATGGCGGCAACGCCGGGTGGTGCGAGCGCCGTTGCGAGGGCACCGAGTGCGACCGTGCCCAGCACCACCCGGGCACCGCGCCCAGCGGCCAGGGACTCGCGCAGCGGTCCTGGTTCCGCCAGTCGGTCGGACAGGTAGGCATCGAACGCCTCCGCGACCTGGTCGTCGATCTCGTCCCGCACCCTGGTCGACGCCCTGCCCGCGGGCAGCTTCCTGGTGCTCTCTTACGGCACGGCCGACCGGCATCCCGAGCTCCAGCAGGAGACCGAGACCGCGTACAGGAAGGGGGCGATTCCACTGCGGATGCGTACCCGAAGCGAGGTCGGGCCCTTCTTCGACGGCCTGGGCCTCGTCGAGCCCGGGTTGGTGTTCGCCACGGAGTGGTACCAGCAGGAGCCCGCACCGGTGCGGGAACGCAGCGGCTTCTACGTGGGTGTCGGGCGGGTGTGCTGAGCCGGAGGGAGTGACGTCCGGGACCGATGAGTCCGGGGCGGTGCGGCAGTCCTGCTTCCGAGCGCACTGGCGAGAGGGTGGACCGATGAGCAATCTGCACGACCTCCTGGAGAAGCATGTCGGCGGTGGGGCGGCGCCGGGAGCCGTGGGCCTGGTCGCCCATGGTGACCGGGTCGAGGTGACGGCGGTCGGCTCCGCCGATGCGGACGGCACGGCCCCGATGGCCAGGGACTCGATCTTCCGCATCGCATCCATCACCAAGCCCGTCATCGCCGCGGCCGTCATGATGCTGGTCGAGGACGGCCGGATCGCACTGGACGACCCGGTCGGGCAATGGCTGCCGGAACTGGCGGCACCGAAGGTGGTCCGCACCCCGGCCTCCCCGGTCGACGACGTGGTCCCGGCTGCCAGAGCGATCACGGTGGCCGACCTGCTCACCTTCCGGGCCGGGTGCGGATTCCCGTCCGACTTCTCGCTGCCGGTGGTCGGACTGCTGTTCAGCGAGCTGAAACAAGGACCGCCGCAGCCCCGGTTCATCGAGGCGCCGGACGCGTGGATGGCCACCCTGTCGCGCATTCCGCTGCTGCACCAGCCGGGCGAGGCCTGGCTGTACAACACCTGCTCCGACATCCTGGGCGTGCTGATCGCCAGGGTCTCGGGCCGTCCGCTGCCCGAGTTCCTGGCCGAGCGACTGTTCGCGCCGCTGGGTATGGCCGACACCGGATTCGCGGTACCGGCCGACAAGCTCGACCGGTTCACCAGCTACTACCGGACCGACCCGGAGGGCGGCGGCGGTCTCCAACTGGTCGATGCGCCCGACGGGCAGTGGAGCAGCGTGCCGGTGTTTCCGTCCGGTGCCGGCGGGCTGGTCTCGACCGTGGACGACTGGTACTCCTTCGCCCGGATGCTGCTCGCCGAGGGCAGTGCCGACGGACGGCGGCTGTTGTCGGCCGAGTCGGTGCGGCAGATGACCACCGACCATCTGACGCAGGCGCAGCGTGACGACAGCACGCTGTTCCTGGAGGGGCAGGGCTGGGGCTTCGGCGGCTCGGTCGATGTCGAGGCCATCGACCCCTGGAACGTACCGGGACGCTACGGCTGGGTGGGCGGCACCGGAACGGCGGCGCACCTCACCCCGTCCACCGGCACGGTCACCGTCCTGCTCACTCAGCTGGAAATGGCCGGACCGACCCCGCCCGCGGTGATGCGGGAGTTCTGGCGGTACGCGGCCGGGGCCTGAGGCCCGGGGCGGTGAGACCTGCTACCGCAGCGGTTTCGCGAGGCAGATGCTGTTCTCGTACGTGCGGTAGTGGCCGAATTTCTCGCATGGGGTGTAACCGCTGGACGTGTACAGCGCGATCGCCTCGGGCTGCTTGTCCCCGGTCTCCAGCACCATGCGACCACGGCCCGCCGCCCGCGCGTCGGCCTCCAGGGCGGCCAGGATGCGGCGCGCCAGCCCGTTGCCGCGGCCCTCGGGTATCACGAACATCCGCTTGATCTCGGCGTCGCCGTCGGAGTAGCCCTCGTCGTTCTGTTCCTGGGAGCGCCAGCCGCCGGTGGCGACCGGGCGGTCCTGCGCGTCGTAGGCGAGGAGATACAGACCGTTCGGCGGCTCGAACATCGACGCGTCGAGCGGTGTGACGTCGCCCTCGTCGCCGTATCGCTCGGCGTACTCGAGCTGCACCTGGTCGTTGAGTTTGACGGCATCGGCGTGATCGAAGGACCGAGGATGGATATTCATGCGAGCAATGGTACAGATATGCGTCCACTGGATGTCGGTATCGTGCCGTAATGCTCACTGTGACCACCGTCAATGTAAATGGGCTCCGCGCCGCCGCCAAGAAGGGCTTCGTCGAGTGGCTGGCCCGGACCGAAGCCGATGTGATCTGCCTGCAGGAGGTGCGGGCCGAGCCGCAGCAACTGCCCGACAAGGTGCGCGACCCCGAGGGCTGGCACGTCGTGCACGCACCGGCCGCTGCCAAGGGGCGGGCCGGTGTCTCCCTCTACGCGAGGCGGGCGCCCGAGCGCGTGCAGATCGGGTTCGGCGGCTTCGGGATCGCCGGGAGCGAGGAGTTCGACGCGAGCGGCCGCTACATCGAGGTCGACCTGCCCGGTGTCACGGTCGCGAGCCTGTATCTGCCCTCAGGTGAGGTCGGCACGGAGAAGCAGGACGAGAAGGAACGGTTCATGGCCGCGTTTCTCCCCTACTTGAAGGGCCTCAGGAAGCGGGCGGCGGCCGGCGGTCGTGAGGTCGTGGTGTGCGGTGACTGGAACATCGCCCACCAGGAGGCCGATCTGAAGAACTGGAAGGGCAACAAGAAGAACTCCGGCTTCCTCCCCGAGGAGCGGGAGTGGCTGACCCGGGTCTTCGGCGAGGCCGAGTACGTCGATGTCATACGGGCGCTGCACCCGGAGGAGGAGGGGCCGTACTCGTGGTGGTCCTACCGCGGGCGGGCCTTCGACAACGACACGGGCTGGCGGATCGACTACCAGGTGGCGACGCCGGGGCTGGCCGGGCGCGCGGTGAAGGGCTGGGTCGAGCGGGCCGCGACGCACGGCGAGCGGTGGAGCGATCATGCGCCGGTCACGGTGGTCTTCGACCTGTAGGGCATGCGGGGGGTGTGCTGATCAGGGTCCCTCCGCCAGGCGTGTGCGGTGGGGCCCTCGGCTCGTCCCCCGTCAGGAGGCGGGTCCCCGCGGTGGGCGGGCGCTGATCAGGGTCCCTCCGCCAGGCGTGTGCGGTGGGGCCCTTGGCTCGTCCCCCGTCAGGAGGCGGGTCCCCGCGGTGGGCGGTCGGTGTTCTCGTGTCGCAGACGGCGGTCCAGGGCCATGGAGAGCTCGGCGTCCACCACCGCGCGGGCCAGCGGGCGCAGTTGGGGCGGTTCCCTTTCATCGCTGTGGGCTTCGAGGGCGCTCACGAAGAGTTCGGCGAGCGCGTCCGCGTGCTCGCGGACCCGGCGGGCGGCCGAGAGCACCGTGGCGAGCGGCACCCCTTCCCGTACCAGCTCGGCCGACACCTCCAGGAGGCGTCGGCTCATGTGGACGATCTCGTCGCCGTCGGTGGCCAGATATCCCAGGTCGAGGGCGGCGGCCAGATTCTCGGGGGTGACCTCGCCCTCGAAGTAGTCCGCGAGCCGTTCGGGGGTGAGGCGGACCGGGGTTTCCTCGGTCGGTTCGCCCAGGCCCAGCACCTCGGCGACATCGCGGCCGCTCTCGAAGGTGCGGGCGAGATCGGCGATGCCGGTGAGGGTGTGGCCGCGCTCCAGCAGGCCCGCGATGGTGCGCAGCCGGGCCAGGTGGTGGTCGTCGTACCAGGCGATGCGCCCCTCGCGGCGGGGTGGTGAGATCAGGCCGCGCTCCCGGTAGAAGCGCACGGTCCGCACGGGGATGCCGGCCTCCTTGGCCAGCTCCTCCATCCGGTATTCACGGTGCTCGCGTCCCTCAGCCACACCCGCACCCTATGTTCTACCGCCGGTAACTTCCCCTCGTCGCACCCCTACCCATCGGTACGGAGCTGCTCTACTCTCCCAACAATGCCAGTGATTGCTGGCAGAGTCGTGTGACGTACCGCGGGAGGCGGCAGCATGGCCCAGCACGAGCACGTACGAGTGGCGGTGATCGGATCCGGATTCGGGGGCCTCGGGGCCGCGGTCCGGCTGCGCCGCGAAGGCATCACGGACTTCGTCGTCCTGGAACGGGCCGACTCGGTCGGCGGCACCTGGCGTGACAACACCTATCCGGGCTGCGCCTGCGACGTACCGTCCCACCTCTACTCGTTCTCGTTCGCCCCCAACCCCGAGTGGCCGCGCACCTTTTCAGGCCAGGAGCACATCCGTGCCTACCTGGAGCATGTCGCGGACACCTTCGGGCTGCGCCCGCACATCAGGCTGGGCCATGAAGTGATGATGATGCGTTGGGAGCGCGACGAGCTCCACTGGGTCATCGAGACCGCGGGCGGGGCCACGTTCACCGCCGATGTCGTCGTCTCCGCGACCGGCCCGCTCTCCGACCCGAAGATGCCGGACATACCCGGGCTCGACGGCTTCCCCGGCAAGGTCTTCCACTCGGCCCGCTGGGACCACGACTACGACCTGACCGGCAAGCGCGTCGCGGTGATCGGCACCGGAGCCTCCGCCATCCAGATCGTGCCCTCGATCCAGCCGAAGGCCGCCGAGCTGACGCTCTTCCAGCGCACCCCGCCGTGGGTCATGCCGCGCATGGACCGCAGGATCAGCGGCGCCGAGCGCTGGCTGCACCGCACGCTCCCCCTCACCGGTACCGCGCGCCGCGGACTGCTCTGGGGCATAAGGGAGTTGCAGGTCAGCGCCTTCACCAAGCACCCGAACGAGCTGGGCCTGGTCGAGACGATAGCCAAGTCCAACATGGCGCGGTCCATCAAGGACCCGGCGCTGCGGGCCAAGCTGACCCCCTCGTACCGCATCGGCTGCAAGCGCATCCTGCTCTCCAGCGCCTACTACCCGGCGCTCGCCCAGCCCAATGTGGAGGTGGTCGCCTCCGGCCTGGCCGAGGTCCGCGGCTCCACGGTCGTCGCCTCCGACGGTACCGAGGCCGAGGTCGACGCGATCATCTTCGGCACCGGCTTCCATGTGACCGACATGCCGATCGCCGACCGGGTGGTGGGCGCGGAAGGCATCACGCTCGCGGAATCCTGGAAGGACGGCATGCAGGCGCTGCGCGGTGCGAGCGTGACCGGCTTCCCCAACTGGATGACGATCATCGGCCCCAACACGGGGCTCGGGAACTCCTCGATGATCCTCGTGATCGAGTCCCAGCTGAACTACATGGCCGACTATCTGCGCCGGCTGAACGTGCTGGGCGGCCGTGTCGCACTCGACGCGCGGCCCTCGGCGGTCGGGGCCTGGAACCGCCGGGTGCAGGAGCGGATGAAGCGCACCGTGTGGAACACCGGTGGCTGCACCAGCTGGTACCTGGACGCGAGCGGTCGCAACACGACGGTCTGGCCGGGCACCACTTCGGAACTCCGCAAGGTGACGCGGTCGGTCGATCTCGCGGAGTACGAGGTCGTCCGGGTACCGAAGCAGGCCGCTGCCCCCGAGCGGTCCGTCGTCGAGGAGATCGTGGGATGAGCCGGCTGCTGCGGCGCGACGACGCCCCGCCGGTCCCCGCGCGCGAACTGACCGCGATCTCTGCCGACGGCGCCCGGATCCATGTCGAGGTGCACGGGCAGGACCGCGCCCCCGCGGTGGTTCTGTCGCACGGCTGGACCTGCAACACCCATTTCTGGGCCGCGCAGATCCGGGACCTCGCGGTGGACCACCGGGTCGTCGTCTACGACCAGCGGGGCCACGGCCGTTCGCCCGCGGCCCACCGCGACGGGTACAGCACGGACGCCCTCGCCGACGACCTCGAAGCGGTACTGGCCACCGCCCTCGAACCGGGTGAGCGGGCCGTGCTCGCCGGGCACTCCATGGGCGGGATGACGATGATGGCCGCCTCGCGGCGGGCCGGGCTGCGTGAGCACGCGGCCGCCGTACTGCTGTGCAGCACCGGCAGTTCGCGGCTGACCGCCGAGTCGTTGGTGGTGCCGTTGCGGGCCGGGGCCGTCCGTACCCGGATGACCCGCGCGATTCTCGGGGCGCGTGCCCCGCTCGGGCCCGTCACACCGGTCTCCAGGCGGATACTCAAGTACGGCACGATGGGAGCGGGTTCGGCACCCGAACGGGTCGAGATCTGCGCCAGGATCGTGCACGCCTGCCCGCGGGCGGCCAGGATTGCCTGGGGGCATGTCCTCGCCGAGCTCGATCTCGAAGCGGGGGTACGGGAGTTGCGGGTGCCCACGGCGGTGATCGCGGGTACGGAGGACCGGCTGACGCCGCTCGTGCACGCCCGTGCCATCGCGGCGGCGCTGCCCGACTGCCTGGGGCTCACCGAGCTGGCGGGCATGGGCCACATGACACCGGTGGAGGCGCCGGAGGCGGTCACCGCGAAGATCCGGGAGCTCGTCACCGCGTACGTCCCGGCGGGCGGCGCGGACGGTGTGGACGGTACGGCCGAGAAGGAGGATGTCGCATGAGCGACAGGCGGAGTCTCGAAGGACAGGTCGTCGTCGTCACGGGCGCGGCGCGTGGCGTGGGCGAACTGCTGGCGCGCAAGCTCTCGGCGCGCGGAGCCAAGCTCGCGCTGGTCGGCCTGGAACCGGACGAGCTGAAGAAGGTCTCCGAGCGGCTGTACTCGGAGAGCGACCACTGGTTCGCGGACGTCACCGACCACGAGGCGATGGCGCGCGTCGCCGAGCAGGTCAAGGAGCGGTTCGGGAAGGTCGACGTCGTCGTCGCCAACGCCGGAGTCGCGTCGGGCGGTCCGTTCGTCGACTCGGACCCGGAGGCATGGCGCCGGGTCATCGAGGTCAATCTGATCGGCGGCGCGGTGACGGGGCGGGCCTTCCTGCCGGTGCTCATGGAGAGTCGCGGATACTTCCTGCAGATCGCCTCGCTCGCGGCGATCACCCCGGCGCCGATGATGACCGCGTACTGCGCGTCCAAGTCGGGCGTGGAGGCGTTCGCGCACAGCCTGCGGGCCGAGGTCGGCCACCGCGGGGTGAAGGTCGGGGTCGGCTATCTGTCCTGGACCGACACGGACATGGTGCGGGGCGCCGACCAGGACGACGTGATGCGGGAACTGCGGCAGCGGCTGCCCTGGCCGTCGAACCGGACATATCCGCTGGGCCCGGCGGTCGACCGGATCGTGGCCGGTATCGAGCGGCGGTCGGCGCATGTGTACGCGCAGTGGTGGCTGCGCGGGATGCAGTCCGTGCGGGGCTGCCTTCCCGCGGTGATCGGTGTCGTCGGACAGCGCGAGATGCGGCGGTTCGGAGCGCGGCTGGAGGGCGTGAGCAAGGGACTCGTAGGCGCGGGGGGCGCGGCGGACCAGGATGCGCGGGCGGTGCGTACACAGAGTAAGTGATCGAAATGCGATGAATGTCGGGGCATGTAACTCTGGTCGAGGCCGTTACAGGCCGTCCCCCACGCACCCACTAGGAGTGAACGGCATGGGTATCGCAGACCAGTTCAAGGACAAGGCGCAGGAGCTCGCCGACCAGGCGAAGCGCAAGCAGAACGAGGGCAAGGACGCGGGCCGCGCCCCGACGCAGGGCGCGTCCGGGCGGGCCCCGAAGACGTCGCAGCAGGGCCGTAACAAGGCCCAGCAGGGCCGTGACAGGGTCCGGGACGCTGCGGACGACACCCGCGAGCGCTTCGACCGCTGACGCGATTCGCGACACTGCGCGTTGCCTGCTTGAGGGCGCGCCCGGATACCGGGCGCGCCCTTTCCGGTTCCCCGTCGGCTTGTTGCGGCCCGAGGAGGGCCTCGTTCCTGCCGGGCCGCCGGGCCGTGGCGATTGGCGCCCTGCAGGGGTTTGATCCCGAGAAGGTCATCCGTCTCGGCTTCGCCCGTCACGAGGCTGTCGGGCCGGTGGTTCGAGCCCGGCACCCTCGAACCGGACCCCGTTCGGGGGCTGTTAGCCTGCGGCGATCCATTCTTCCCTTACCGGACTCATACCAGTCCCTCACCAACAAGAGGTTGCGCATGCGCGCAGGCAGATCCGGCTTCGCGGTCGTGGTCGCGGGAACGCTCGCCCTGGGGGCATTCACCGCGCCGTCCGCGCAGGCGGCGGACACCGGCGTCAAGGTGTCGAACCTGGTCCTGAACAAGGGCAAGTCCATCATCGTGGGTACGTCCGCAGAGGTCTCCCCCACATTCACGTACCGCGTGTCGTGGCCGTCCGGCCTCAAGCAGTCCGACGTGAACACCTCCCTGTTGCTGTACCACGACACCACCCCCGCCAAGGCCTCGGAGCGCGGGGCCATCTACACGGTGCTCACCGCCTGTGAGGACGGCTCCGTGGCCGCCGACTGCGAGGGCGAGCTGCACATCGACCCGCGATACACCCTCGACTCGAACAACGACGCCACGACCTGGAAGAGCGCCGTCTGGGTACGCATCTGGAACGCGAAGGGCGGGCTCAAGAGCGAGGAGTATCTGCCTCTCTCGCCCACCGTGCGGGTCAAGCGTGCGGCGAAGGTCACCGTCGACGCCTCGCCCGAGCCCGTCGCCAAGGGCGGCAAGCTCACCGTCACCGGCAAGATCACCCGCGCGGACTGGGTGAAGCACAGTTACACCGGCTTCGGTGGCAAGGCGGCCAAGCTCCAGTTCCGCAAAGCCGGTACCAGCACGTACAACACGGTCAAGATCGTGAAGGCGAGCTCGACCGGCGCCCTGAAGACCACGGTCACCGCCTCCGCCGACGGCTACTGGCGATGGACCTTCGGTGAGACGAACACGACCGGCGGCGCGACCGCGGCCGGCGACTACGTCGACGTCAAGTGACGATCTCCTTTCCTCGGAACAAGCCGACCCGGTAGCCCCGGGGCGGCGCGCCGGACTCCTGGAGCGCCGGGTGAGACAGTCCTGGCCGTTGACCCGATGGTCAGCCCGGCCGTCCCACCCGGCGCGCAACACCACTGTCCGCAACCCACGGCACGCATCGGGTTGTGATCAATCTGCTGGATTCGGCTTCGTGGCGGGGTCTGAGCGGCGTTCCCACGCTTCGGCTCACCGCTGACGTTCGGCTCACGTCCCGCCTATGCCCACGAACCAGGGCTGCCCGGAGGGTTCTTGACGACGTTGCGGCGGGTCGGGATGGCTTGACGGACTCGACGAACGGGGTCCAGGCGGACGCGGCGATGGCGAGGGCCGGTCCTTCGGGGCGCTTGGAGTCGCGGACGGGGACGATGCCGGTGTGACCGTCGGCGACTTCGAGGCAGTCGCCGCCGCCGGAGGAATTGCTGTAGCTGCTCCTGCGCCAGGTCGCGGTGCTCAAGTCGATCCGGCTGCACACCATTTCGGTTCTCCTCTGCCGCTTCCTCGATCACGGAGAGGGACGCCTTCGGTGACAAGGTGGCGGCCCTCAGGAGACCGTTTGACCTGCGGGGCTGCCGTCATGGCCGGGCCGGCCACCGGATATCAGTTCTCGGCCGGGTGCACCAGGTCGCTCGGGTCGGTGTTCGCCCCGCACAGCACGACGGCGACTCGCTCGCCGCTGCCCGGCCGGTAGCCGAGGTTCGGCGCTGTCGGCCCGGCCGGAAGGTCCGGGGCGGTGAGCGCGGCCAGTGCGGTGGCGGCGGCGTGCTCGACAGCGACGCGGCGTTGGTCCCACAACTCCTGGCGGGCGCGGACGATTTCGCCGTCCGGTACGAGGACGGAGCGGACATCGTCCTGGCGGGCGGCGTCCAGGGCCAGCGCGGTGGCACGGCGGGCGCCGAGGGCGTCGACGGCGACCGAGTCGACGGGGACGTCGACCGGGCGACCGGCCTCGATGGCGGCGTTCAGCGCCCGGCAGTTCTCCGGCTCGACGGCGACCGTGCGGATTCCGTGGTGCCGGGCAGCGGTGGCCACTCCGGCGAACAGGCCGCCACCACCGACCGCGACCACCACGGTGTCCAGACCGGGGATCCGGGCGTGGATCTCCTCCAGCAGGGTGCCGGCCCCGGCGGCGATCAGCGGGTGGTCGTAGGCGTGCGCGGCGAGCGCGCCGGACGAGGCGGCGAACTCCTCGCACGCTTCGAGGGCTTCGGCGTACTCCGCGCCGACCACCCGCACGTCCGCCCCGAAGTCGCGCAGCTTGGCCACCTTCACCGCTGGGGCGACGGTCGGCAGGAACACCGTGGCGCGCACGCCCTGCTGCTGGGCGGCCCACGCGCAGGCCAGCCCGGCGTTGCCGCCGGAGGCGATGGTCACGCCCGCGTCCGGCAGGGTTTTGGCCTCGCGGTGGGCCTGGATGAAGTTCTGCGCGCCGCGTGCCTTGAAGGAGCCGGTGTGCTGCATGAACTCCAGCGCGAACCAGGCCTCGCAGGGTTCCGCAGGTCGGTCGTCGAGGGCCGCGCCGTGCGCCGCGCGGATGGTTCCCGGGTCGACGGGGGCGACCGCGACCGGGCGGACGTGCCCGGTTATCCGGTCGGTGGCGGCCTTGATGTCGTCGTACGTGAGCTGGTGCACGTTGTTGCTCCTGCCGAGAGGGGGACACGGCCGGGCGGATGGAGCCGGCCGGTGCACTGGGCGGACTGGGCCGGGCTGGCTCAGGCCGGTTCGGGTTCGTTGCGGTCCGCGACGGAAGGCGAGTGGTTCGCGGGGGCGCTCTCCAACCGGTCCGCGTTCAAGGGGGGTTGGCCCGACAGGGAAACCGAACGTGTCGAACGTGGTACGTTCTGTCACCTCGAACTCAATAAGGTGACCCCGGCAGCGCGCCAACGCTCCGGGGCCTGGCACAAGGAGACAACCCTCCTCATGCAGATTCATCGTAGCCGCCATACGCGCGGTTTCACGGTTCTACCCAACGCGCTGTTGCAGGACCGGCGGTTGTCCTACACCGCCCGCGGCCTTCTGGCCGACCTTCTTTCCCGTCCTGACGGCTGGTCCGAGGACGGCCGGCGGATGGCCGACGCGAGTCCGCAGGGCCGTCTCGCGGTCGCGAAGGCCCTGCGGGAGCTGACGGCCTTCGGGTACTACCGGGTCCACAAGGTCCGTCGCAGCGACGGGACTTTCGTCAGCGAAGCCCATGTCTACGACACTCCGCAGCCCGTTTCGGGTACGGCTCTTGTACGCCAGGTCGTGCCGGGTATCAGCCGTCCGGGTTCCGGTGAGCCGATCGTCGGTGGCCGGGGCGCCAACCCCGTAAAGAACCGTGGGAAAAGACCCTCCCTCCCCGGTCGGCGTCAGCGGCCGAGCGCGGCCGACGCGTGCGAGGCGGCCGAGGTTCGCGGCGGCGGGGCTGCCACGGGAACGGGCGATCCAGTGGAGACGTCCCTCATGCCGAAGACGCTCACGGTGCCGGAGGTGCCCGCGGCCCGGGATGTACTCACGGTCAACGAGGTCTTCGGGGCCGGGCCCGGCCGGGGCCATGTCGATCCCTCGACCGCCGACGCCCGCGGCGCGGCCGTCGCCACGCTGTTCCGGGTGATCCGTCCGGAACCGCGCCTGCGGCTCGGCACGGCGCTCGCCCTTGCGCCGCTGGTCTCCGCCTGGCTGGAACGCGGCTACGACCACCGAGACCTCGCCGGGGCCCTCCTGGGCGGGCTGCCTGCCCGTATCCACTCCGCCTCGGCGATCCTGCGCAACCGCCTGGTCCGGAAGCTGCCCCCACCTCCTGAGCCCTCGATCCCCGAGTGCTCGACGCCCGAGCCGCCCGGCCCGGCCATGCCGCGCTGGGCCGAGTGCGACGAGTGCGGTCGCCCGATACCGCACGAGGGCACCTGTCGTGACTGCGCCCGCCCGGTCGACGGCCCCCGCCCCGACGACGACAGCGCCCTCCGCGTCCGGACGGCCGCACGAGGCCGCGCCCTGGTGCGCGCCGTGCTGCGGACGGACCACTCGGAGCTGCCTGCCGTCAGCGGAGCCTGACCGCGTTGCCGCGACTCGGCCGGTCCGGGGCGGTGAACCCGTGTGGCCGGGTCGGTAGTGCCGAGGAGGCGGTGGTCAGGCCGTCTTGACGGACTCGACGAACGGCGTCCACACGGACGCGGGGAGAACGAGCACCGGGCCCTCGGGCGCTTGGAGTCACGGACGGAGACATGCCGGGGTGCCCGTCCGCGACTTCCAGGCAGTTGCCGCCGTCGCCATTGCTGTGGCTGCCCATCTGTGTGGGTGTGGAGCTGGACCGGGTCCGGGCCATGACTGGCTGGCTGCTTTTGCTCGTTGCTCCTGGGAAGCGTGCCGTGACAGCATTCGACGCGTGTTCGATAACGGGGATGACGTAGCGGAGCCGCGTGTCCGGCGTTCGAAGATTGCTGACTTGGCCGACTGGCCTGCGGCGCCCGACGTGCCGTCGGCACCGCGTGAGGTACCGGAACCTGTCCCTGCCGCGACACCACAGGATGATCCGACGGCGGCGGCTCGGCATGAGTTTGCTGTGTTACTGGGTGAGTTCCGGCGTACGGCGGTGCTGGTGCCGCTGGATGAGTTCGGGGATTTGTGGTCGGCGGAGCAGAACGGGGTTCGTTGGATCTGTGCGTTCTCGGACGAGGAGGCGTTGGCCCGGTTTGCGCGGGCTCGTGGGGATGCCGAGCGGGAGTGGGTGTACCAGGCAGTTTTGGGTGCGCGGTTGTTGGATGTGATGGTGCCGATGTTGCCGGGGCCGGCGGGGGTGGCGTTGGATGCGGGCAGTGAAGACGGCGGGATGTTGTTTCCGCCGGTGGCGGGGATCGTGCCGGATGCGGTTGCTGTGGATCTCGGGGGGATGCGATGAGCGGAGAGAGTGCTGATCTTCAGGTGCCGCCGGAGGCGTTGGCTGCGATCGCGAAGGGGATCGATCTGGCGCATGCCGAGTTGAAGGATCTCGGCATGATCGGGCAGGCGTCGATGGGCCGGGGGTTCTCGGATCTCGCTTTGTCGGGGCTGGAGTTGGGGCATGGCGGGCTGACGTCGGAGTTCGAGACGTTCTGCAACCGCTGGGAGTGGGGTGTGCGGGCGCTGACGCAGAAGGGCAACAACTTCGCCTTGGGGGTCGGGTTGTCGGCGGGTTCTTTCGCGGAGCAGGAGCAGTACGTCAAGGACTCGTTCAAGATCGGCGTGAACTCCCTGAACGGGAACCCGCACCTGTCCGAGGACGAGGTGAAGGGCATGAGCTGGGACACGATCCGCAACCAGTCCATGTATGACGACCCGGACTTCAGCGGGGAGTCGATGTTGAAGGCGGGGGAAGAGGTGAAGCAGACCTGGAAGGACACCGCCTACGACGTGGAGGACGCCGGACTCGACGCGATGGAACGGTCCGGGCTGGTGGATCCGGCGGTGCGGGCGGCGGCGGATGAGCGGCTGAAGGAGCAGCTTGATCCGTCGCAGGAGACGATTCGTCAGGCCGAGCAGCCGCGGTGGGGGGAGAGCCGCTGATGGTGGACTGGGGGAAGCTCGGCGGAGATCTCTACGACGGTGCGGGCAAGCTGGTCGACAAGGGCAAGGAGCTTGTCGGCGAGGGGATCGACAAGGGCACCGACGTGCTCGGCTCCGGTCTGGAGAAGGTCGGCGCTGATCAGTGGGCGGATGCGGTCGAGGACTAGGGGGATGAGACCGCGTCCTCGCTCGGGGCGGAGGTCGGGGAGAAACAGCTCGGACAGACCGAGGAAGCCAACGAGCTGATCCACGGCAGGCCGGAGAAGATCAGCGCGGCGGTGAAGAACCTCCGGGACTTCCAAAAGGCGTTCGATCTCGTCGGCGGCGGGATGAAGAAGCTCGACTCCGGTCACTGGAAGGGGGAAGCCGCCGACGCGTTCCGGGAGAAGTTCCAGACGCTGCCCACCGACTGGTTGCGTGCGGCGGACGCATTCGAGGACGCGGCCACGGCGTTGGAGACGTACGCCGGGACGGTCACCAGTGCACAGGCCAAAGCCCGCGAGGCGATCGCTCTCTACAAGGAGGGCAAGCAGGACTACGAGACGGCCGCTGCCGCGTTCCGGGAGAAGGCGGCAGCGTACAACGCGGTACGCAACACCGATCACCCGCTCCCGCACCCAGGGACGTTCTCCGATCCGAGCGTGGCCAAACGGCAGCATGCACAGGAGATCCTGGAACACGCCCGCCGGGCGCGCAACGAGGCCGCCGAAGCGGCCAAGAGCGCGATCACCACTGCGATGGCACACGCCCCGAAGGAACCCACCGGACTGAACCGTGCCAAGCAGGAGTTCATCGACTACGAAGTCGGCCAGGGCATCGAGTTGGCCCACTTCGGCGGCGGAGTCGTCAAAGGCACCGCAGGACTGGTGAACTTCGTCCGCTCGGTCAATCCGACCGACCCCTACAACCTGACGCACCCGGCCGAGTATGTGAAGGGCGTCCACATGACGCTCGCCGGCCTCGTCTCCACCGCCGCCAACCCCGACCGAGCCCTCAAGAACGCCTGGGACGCCGCCAAAGGCGACCCCTCCGAATTCATCGGCCGACTCGTCCCCGAAATGATCGGCACCAAGGGCGGCGGCCTGATCAAGGGCGGCCTACGGGCCGGCATGAAGGACCTCCTCAAACACCCCAAGGGCAAGAACCGGCACGGCCACGAAAAGAACCCCGACTCCAACGCCAAGAAATGCAGCGACGTCAAGTGCGCCGGAGACCCCGTCGACGTCGCGACCGGACGCATGCTGCTCCCGCAGACGGACATCACGCTGCCGGGATCACTGCCTCTTGTCTTTGAACGCGTCTTCGACTCCTCGTACCGAGCCGGCCGCTGGTTCGGATCAGGCTGGTCGAGCACAGTCGACCAGCGCCTGGAGATCGACGCAGAAGGCGTGGTGTTCAGCTGCGCCGAAGGCAGCCTGCTCGCCTACCCGCACCCCGCACCCGGCGCCCCCGTCATGCCCACGCACGGCCGACGCTGGCCCCTGGACCGGGTGGACGACGGCTACACCATCACCGACCCGGAAACCGGCCGCGTCCGGCACTTCGTCGACCACCCCAACGGGGAGCTGGCACTCCTGGCCCAGATCGACGACCGCAACGGCCGATGGATCACCTTCGAGTACGACGAGACCGGCGCCCCGACGTCGATCGTGCACCACGGCGGCTACCACCTGAAACTCACCACGAACGACGGCCGGGTCACCGCCCTGCACCTGGCAGGCGCCGCCCCCGACGGCACCGACCAGGAAATTCTCCGCTACGGCTACACCGACGGCCACCTCACCGAAGTCACCAGCTCCTCCGACAAGCCGCTGCGCTTCGGCTACGACGAACTGGGCCGCATCACCTCCTGGACGGACACCAACGGAAGCCGGTACGAGTACGTCTACGACGAACACGACCGCTGCGTCTACCAGACCGGCACCAACGGACACCTCGAAGCCCACTTCACCTGGGGCGACACCGACCCCGACACCGGCCTGCGCATGACGTCCATGACCGACGGCCTCGGCCACACCAAGCGATACACGGTCAACGACCGCTCCCAGGTCGTCGCCGAGATCAACGCCCTGGGAGCGGTCACCCGCTACGAGCACGACCGCTACCACCGACTGCTGTCCGTTACCGACCCGCTGGGGCACGTCACCAGGTCCACCTATGACGAGCACGGCCACCTCACCTCGGTAGTCCGTCCGGACGGGCGGGAACTGACCGCCGACTACAACGCCCTCGGCCTACCGCTACGAATCCGGGGAGCAGACGGCCTGGTCACCCGGCAGACCTACGACGAGCGCGGCAACCGCACCTCGGTCACCGACGCCTCCGGCGCGACGACGGCCTACACGTACGACGAGGCCGGACACCTCACATCCATGACGGATGCACTCGGCAACACCACCCGCATCAGCAGTGACGCGGTCGGCCTTCCCATCGAGATCACCGACCCATTGGGCGCCACCACCCGTGTCGTCCGGGACGCTCTCGGCCGTCCCGTCGTCCTCACCGACCCTCTCGGCGCGACCACCCGCCTCGAATGGACGGTCGAAGGCAAACTGTCCCGCCGTACCGACGCAGACGGCACCACGCAGTCATGGGCGTACGACGGCGAGGGCAACTGCCTCACGCACACCGATGCCATGGGTTCCGTCTCCCAATTTGAGTACACCCACTTCGATCTCATGACCGCCCGCACCGGGCCGGACGGCGTGCGCTACGAGTTCGCCCACGACCACGAACTCCGACTCACCCAGGTCCTCAACCCTCAAGGTCTGACCTGGCAATACGCCTACGACACGGTCGGCCATCTCATATCCGAGACCGACTTCGACAACCGCACAATCACCTACCAATGCGATGCGGCGGGCCGTCTCACCGCACGCACCGACGCCCTCGGCCAGACCATCCGCTACCAGCGGGACGACCTCGACCGCATCATCTCCAAGGACGCCGCAGGCGCGGTCACCACCTTCGAATACGACATCTTCGACCAACTCGCCGAGGCGACCGGCCCGGACACGACCCTCACCTACCTTCGCGACCGGCACGGCCGCCTCAAATCGGAAACCGTCGACGGCCGCACCATGTCGTACGAGTACGACGCCCTCGGCCGATGTACCAGCCGCAGAACACCCAGCGGTGCCTACAGCACCTGGACCTACGACGCCGCAGGCCGACGCACCTCCCTCACCGCCTCCGGCCGCAACCTCACCTTCGAACACGACGCAGCAGGCCAGGAAACCGCCCGTCACATCGGCGACACCCTCACCCTGGCCAACCAGTACGACCCCATAGGCCGCCTCACCGCTCAGCGCATCACCGGCCCGGACAACCGCAGCGTCCAACGTCGCGACTACACCTACCGCGCCGACGGCCACCTCACCGGCCTCACTGACCAACTCTCCGGCCCCAAAACCTTCGACCTCGACACCGCCGGCCGCGTCACCGCCGTTCACGCCGCGAATTGGACGGAGCGCTACGCCTACGACGCAGCCGGAAACCAGACCGAAGCCTCCTGGCCCACATCACACCCGGGCCAAGAAGCCGTCGGCACCCGCACTTACTCCGGCACAGCCATCACCCGCGCCGGCACCATCCGCTACGAAAACGACGCCCTCGGCCGCATCACCCTCCGCCAGAAGACCCGTCTCTCCCGCAAACCTGACACCTGGCGATACGAATGGGATGCAGAAGACCGCCTTACCTCTGTTACCACGCCAGATGGCACAAAATGGCACTACAGGTACGACCCTCTGGGACGCCGCATATGCAAGCAGCACGTCGGCATGGACGGAAAGTTCCTCCGGGAGGAAGTCACCTTCGCCTGGGATGACAGCACCCTTTGCGAGCAAGTGACGCGTAGCCAGAACATGCCATACGCAGTCACATTGACCTGGGAACACAACGACCTTCACCCACTCACACAAACTGAGCGGATAATTTCTCCCGACGATCCTCAGCAAATCATAGACGAACGCTTCTTCTCCATCGTCACAGATTTCATCGGAACCCCAAAGGAACTTATCGACGACTCAGGGCAATTGGCGTGGTGGACGCGTACCACGCTATGGGGAACAACCACCTGGAATAGTGCAAGTTCAACTTACACACCGCTGCGATTCCCAGGGCAGTATTTCGACGCAGAGACGAGTCTGCATTACAATCTTTTTCGATATTACGACCCGGAAACCGCACGCTATCTCTCATCCGACCCACTCGGCCTGTCACCCAGCCCTCATCCGGTTGCGTACGTCAAGAATCCACATGCGTGGTCCGACCCTCTCGGACTTGCGCCCTGCCCGTACATGGACATCTATCCCAGCGGGAAGGGGATCGTGGCCGATCTGGACTCCAAGGGGATCATGAGCTTGGTCATCGAGAAGGGCCCGGACACTCCACGTGGTTCAGAGATGTTCGACAACGCCATAAGAAGCTTCGGAAATGACGTGCAGGGCGTCAAGGGTTACTGGCAGAATGGCGGGACACTACGAGACAATTTGGATTCTTTCAATTCCGCCGCCCGAAATGCACCACCCGGCGACATGCGGGCCCTTGAGGATGCTGCACGAACCACCTTTACCGGTAAGATGGCCGCGCGTCATGGATTCACCGATGTCGAAATAGTGGAGCTGAGGGGACCACATGGAGACTATAGCAACGTCGGTGTAATATTCAGACCACCTTCTCATTAACCATTCCAAAAAAAGCAAGGCACATCCATGGGAAACGATTTCATACAGCGCGCCACTGACGATCTCCGGGCGGCGCATAATCAAGGATTGGGTGCGACGGACCTTGGAAGGCTGGCGAAGGAGGTCCTCGGCCCTGCGTTCGGTCCGGTTTCTTTCGTGGGAGCCTTCCGCAGCGCATTCGGAATTCCAATAGATGTTCTTCAGCGGGCACTCGCCTGGCAAGGGTTCAACTTCGGCGGAAGCGTCATCTCGGACGAGGAGTTCACAGACCTCCTCGCCGAGTGGATCAATGATCCTGGGGGTAAGTGACGCCCCAAACCACACCCCATTCAAGCCTGATGGGCTAAAGATTCTCGGGGCACCCAGGAATGTTACTGCCAGTGAACCTCTCTGAATTATTGAGACCCAACATGGGAAATATCCACTGGGCAGCATGCCGAAGTGTGATTCTTGGAGGACGAGGCGACGTGACCACGTATAGCGATCTATCTCCTTACGTCTATGCAGCTGAAACCATCCCGCCTGGCGCAAATGCGCTGAATATTGGATGGCTCGGTGGCGACAACGATTTCCCGGAGGGTGATGTACCGGAAGGCTTTCTTGACTCCTTCATTCTCCTTGCCCGAGACCATTCTTCCGCAAGGATGCGCGGGTGGCACGCCTGCTCGTTGCCTCATGAGAACGGTAAGCCCTCATACCCCTATCGCGCCGAAGCGGATGGAGCCTGGATTGCACTGGGGGCCGCGGAAGTGCGCGTCTATTCCGCAGGTGGAGAATTGCTAATCGCGCCGGATCTCGCTTACCACTACGTCAAGTATCACAAATACCTGCCACCTCAGAAATTCATTGAAGCTGTCCTGGCGCGGAGGATTTCTTTCGGCGTGAACTGAGCCTTTTCCAAGCTGGTGGTGCGGGTCGTTGTCGGGATGGGCTGTACGGAACGGCGAAGCTCCTGATAGACGGTTCTCGACCAAGATCACCATGTCCGTCAGGAGCTTCGCGTGCTTACGCGTTCTCCCGCGTTCCACTGATCGAGTAAAGCCGCGATAGGTAAGGTCGCAGTGATTAAAATCGACTCCATTGGGAGAATCGTTTCTGGTGAAGAAGCGGGGAGATTCGTAAGAATCCAGGAACTACCTGATGATCCACCCAGCTACCTCATCATTACCGCTGTAGATCGAGATTTCCGTCAAGGGGGTGGTGATTCGTGGGCCGAAGACGAAGCATCGCTTCGTCAATATTTCATTGAATCTCGCTGGATCATTAACTGGGAAGAATAGTCCCGATTCTCCCGTGGAGGCCGCTCTGGACGGCACACCTCAAAGGCCACGTATCTGCACGGTTCGTTCCGTTCCGGTAAGTCGAACCCCATGGCCGTGCTGCGCGGGGACGAAGCGGCGCGGGCCCCGGAAACCAGAACAGTCCGAACTATAATGAGACGGCGATCAACGACACCCACATTCCGTGGCCCAGCCATCTGCCGGTGCCGTACCCGCACTGAACTGGAAGACGGGACGTATGGAAAGCACGTATTATGTCGACTTCCTCCGAGACCTTCTGAGTCTCGACGAAGCGGTGCGTACGGAGGCGAGCGACCGCGTTCAGGACTTCGTGAACCTGCTCTCCCGCACCCAAGCCAGAGTGGTAGGGGACCTGATCGCCATGCTGGCCCCGCACGAGGAGTCCCGAGTGGCCCTGGAGGCGCTCCTGCACGCGCTTACCGATCTCGACGGTTGCGGGAAGCTCGACGGTGTCGATCTCTCACCCCTGGGGGAAATCCCGGAATCCGTGATCCACGTGGAACACCGCGAGTACATGGAGGAATTCGCCCCGCGTATCGCGGGGGCGATCAACGGCACGGCAGAGTGAGCGTGGACTCACGCCCACCTGAATGCGAGGCACCTGCCTTGGTTGAGCGAGCTGGCCAGGACCTGCTGTGACGCCGTCGTAGGGGTTGATCTGTCCGGGGCCGCCATCCACGAAGTCCGCATCGCCAGCGGCCTGAAGAAGGCGAGCCTGGCTGTTTGTGCTCCACTGGGACCTGGTCGACACATGCAAGGCGGTATCGCCTGGCGCAGCCGCCGGACCCTGTGGGGTACCACCACATGGGCATCTGACAGTACCGCGTACACGCCACTGCGCTTCCCCGGCCAGTACTACGACCCTGAGACAGGGCTGCACTACTACTTCCGGCATTACGATCCGGAGACGGCCCGATACCTCACCCCGGACCCGCTCGGCCTCGTCCCGGCGCCGAACCCGTCGACGTATGTCCTGAATCCGCACACCTGGACCGACCCGCTCGGCCTGTCACCGTGCCCTCCGCATTTGTTCTGCGGAACCACCACAGGTTTCGAGGGCAGCCCCGGTGTGCAGCGGCACGGCATCACACCAACCTCGTCCGACCCGGGCGTCGCCAGCGTGTTCGCGGCGCAGGCCGAACGGTTCGGCGACGCCATCGTCGAGATCTATCCGCGCGGCGCGCTGGACGGGGTCCCGGTGCACCAGGGGTACATCGCGCGGGAGGCCGAATGGCCGGTCGAGCTGAGTCCGGCGGAGCTGTCGTCCCGCGCATCCGTGCAGGTGCCATCGGCGGTAGCCCGGGAGATCCTCTCCGAGATGGGCATCCACGTGCCACGCAAGATCGGCAACGGGGACATCGATCCGCTCCTTGAATACGATGTTCCGAAGCTCGCCCCCGAGCAGATCGCGCACTTCGTCGAGGAGGCACACCGACGTGCTGGATAACGTGCCGCAGAAAGCGGCCCTGAGCATCGAATCCATCGAGTCCGTGACACCGGGCGTTACCGGCGCTGCGGGCGACGTGGCCGTGTGCGTGGTCCGCTGCGTCGAGGGGACGGCACGGCTGGGCATGGTGTTCCAGCACCCAGGTTCCGCAGCCGGCCCGGGCACGGCCACGTCAGGGTTCTTGCTGACCGCCATTGAGTGGTACGGCAAGCAGGTCGAGCAACTGGACACTGTTCACTCCGGCAAGGTCACGCTCATGGGAGCCGGAGCGGAGACGCTGGCCAAGCGCGATGTCCTGAATTCGGCACCGCGGCACTGAATGACCCCGTCGGCCCGGCCGTCGAAGACCTCACCCCTCCTGGGGGTCGGCGGGGCGGTCACCGGCCCGCTCGCGGGGCTGCAATCACTGCTCATGCCAATCCAGACCGGGGCCGGCCACTCCCCCCACCTCATCCGGGGCATGGTGCGGCACAGTCCCGTGTCGGCCTCGTCTGAGGGCAGGTTGGTCAGCAGCGCATCCCAGCGACTCGCTCTGCGCCAACATCACACGGCCCGTGCCTTCGCCGAACGCGACAGGCCCCGTCAAGGGTGGAGTTCTTGCGGGTGCGGGCTTTGATCCGCAACGTGCGTCGGGTGGGGAGGAGCGCGTCCAGCGCGGCTCCCCCCTGGGGCGGCCAGGCTGTCACCAACGCCCGATTCGCGGGCGGCATCGGGCTGGCCTTCTCCGTCGTGACGGCACTGCTCTCGTGGGCGTTCGTGAAGGCCGAGTGGCTGCGTAGCTGGGGGTACGCGTTCCCAGCCGGACTGGCCTTCGCCGCTTTGCTTCGTCTGGCGATCCTCGCGTCTGAGCTATGACACGCAAGATGTTCGTACTCGGGCAGGGAAGGCCCGGGAGTGGATGGGCGAGGGCCGGGACCGGACGCTCGTGACGCGTCCGAGCGGGGCTCGAAGGCGGGGCGGGATCGGATGGGCGAAATGCCGCGCACGGAGGCGAAACAGCCGCGCTGCGGTCAGGCCGTCTTGACGGACTCGACGAACGGCGTCCAGGCGGATGCGGTGATGACGAGTGCCGGACCTGCGGGGCGCTTGGAGTCGCGGACGGGGACGATGCCGGGGTGGCCGTCCGCGACTTCGAGGCAGTCGCCGCCGGAGGTGTTGCTGTGGCTGCTCTTACGCCAGGTAGCGGCGCTCAAGTCGACTGGTTTGCACACCATTTCGGTAATCCTCTGCCGCTTCCTCGATCATGGCGAGGGACGCCTCCGGCGGCAAAGCGGCGGCCCTCAGGAGATCGTACGACCTCCGATACTGCTTCACGAGGCTCGGATCGTCGACGGTGTTGCCGTGGTGCTGACCCTCCATGTAGACCAACGGAGGAGCGTCCGCGAAGTCCAGAACCATGGCGTTGCCCAGCATGAGGGCGTGCGCTCCCGTGTTCCACGGAAGGATCTGCGTAAAGATCCGGCCGCGTCTGATGAGGGCGGCGACGTGATCGAGCTGCTCCGCCAACTGCTGCTGCGGCAGGATCGGCAATCGCAGCAGGGACTCGTGCAGGACCACCCAGTACTGCGGTGTCCGGTGGTCCGTCTCGAAGAGCTGTGCCCGTGCCAGCCGCGCGTTGACCTTCTCGTCGATCTCCTGCGGAAGCTCAGGCGTCCGCTCGGCGCGGAACAGGGCCCGCGCGTAAGGCTCTGTCTGGAGCAGGCCAGGGAAGACGGCCGGGGACCACTGCTCGATGGTTTCGGCGTGCTTCTCCGCCTCCAGTACACGCTCGAAATACTCCGCGTGACCTTTGCGCCTGGCCTTCCGCACGTCCTCGCACCGCCGCTGGAAGAAGCCGTCCGTAGCCAGCACCCGGTCCACGTGCTGGGCCAGGTCCTTCGGCATCCGGCGATGGCCGTGCTCGATCTCGCTCAAGTACGTGATGCCGTAGAAGCTGCCGTCCACCAGCTTCTCCAGGGTGAGGCCCGCCGCCTCCCGTTTGAAGCGGAGTTCCTTGCCGTAGAACTGCGGGACACCCGCCGAGCCGTCGATCTCCTTGCGCGTAGCCACTCTTGACCACCTTTCGCGCTGTGCGTTGTGGAGCGGGAAACCCTTTCAAGGTAGAGCCCTGCGCGGCAGTGTGTGAGTGGTTCGTCACAGTGTGCAATGAAAGGTGGATGACCCTCATGGATGACACACAGGACGCCCCCGACTACGACATCGGCCCGGCCATCGACGCGCTCCGCGCCGCGCTCACGGCCCACGGCATCGCCCTGCCGTCGCTCGGCGTCGATCCGCTGACCCTGGCCGGGTGGACGATCCGGCCGCCGCTGGTCGCGCTCGGCAACTGCACTGCGCAGACCGCGCGTCGGCTGGCCGAGGTGCTGCGCTCGGCGGCCGGTGGATGACCCCGCTGCCACTCACGGTGGACCTGCTCGCCGTGCCGAAGGCCGTACCGGAGATGCGGCGCACCCTGCGGGAGCGGTGCGGTGGTGCTGATTCGCCCGATCTGCTGCTCTGCGTCAGTGAGTTGCTGACCAATGTGATCGTGCATCTCGGTGAGGGGACACCGGTCACGCTACGGGTCAGCGGTACGTGCGTCGGCCGTATCCGCGTCGAGCTGAGCGATCCCGAGCCGTGCGCCTGGCCGGCTCTCCGGGCCACTGCCGGGGGCGACGAGTCGGGGCGGGGGCTGTCGCTCGTGGACGCGTTGGCGCTGCGGTGGGGCGTGGAGCAGGGGCCGTGCGGGAAGACGGTCTGGTGCGAGTTGAGGGCGCCCGCCTCGTGGGGCTCGCCGGTGTACGAGCCTCCCGGTCCCGGCAGACCCGAAACGGGCGTCGGCCTCGGCGGACCCGGAGCCGGGCCGACGCGCTGAGCGCTGAACGGTGTGCCGTCGCGGGAGCCCTTTACCGCGGCGGCAGGGGCGGACGCTGCCGGTCCGGGACGTTGTCGTACGTCGGCGGGGTCGCCGCCGGGTGTGCGGCGAGCAGGTCCAGCGCCACTCGTACCCCGTCGTCCAGCACCGCGTACCGGCCCTCGGCCCAGTCGAGCGGGGTGCGCAGGGCTTCCAGGTCCGGTTCGACGCCGTAGTTCTCGATCGACCAGCCGTACGTGTCGAACCAGGCCGCGTTCATCGGCACCGTGATCACCGTGCCGTCGCCCAGCCGGTGCCGGCCGGTCATGCCGACCACGCCGCCCCACGTCCGCTGGCCCACCACCGGGCCCAGTTTCAGCAGGCGGAACACGGCGGTGATCATGTCGCCGTCGGAGGACGTCGCCTCGTCGGCCAGGGCGACCACCGGGCCCCGGGGGGCGTTGGAGGCGTAACTGACCGGCTGGGCGTTGCGCGTCAGGTCCCAGCCGAGGATCGTGCGGGTGAGCTTCTCGACCACCAACTCGCTGATGTGGCCGCCCGCGTTGCCGCGTACGTCGACGATCAGGGCCGGGCGGGAGACCTCCCCGCGCAGGTCCCGGTTGAACTGGGCCCAGCCCGAGCCGCCCATGTCGGGGATGTGCAGATACCCGCACTTGCCGCCGCTCAAATCCCGTACGACTTCACGGCGTTTGGCCACCCAGTCCTGGTAGCGCAGGGGGCGTTCGTCGACCAGGGGGATGATCGCGACGCGGCGGGAGTGGCCGCCCCCTTCGGCGGGGCGGAAGGTCAGCTCGACCGTGGTGCCGCCTGCTGCGGAGAGGAGGGGGTACGGGCCCGTCACCGGGTCGACCGGACGGCCGTCGACATGGGTGAGGACCGCGCCCTCCCGGATGCCCGTACCGGCCAGCGGGGAACGGGCCTTGGAGTCGGAGGAGTCACCGGGCAGGATGCGCCGGATCGTCCAGTCGCCGTCCCGGCACACCAGGTTCGCGCCGAGCATCCCGATCGCCCGCTGGTAGTGCGGCGGGCCCTCGTTGCGGCGGGCCGGTGCCACATACGCGTGCGAGGTGCCCAGCTCGCCCAGGACCTCGCGCATCAGATCGGCGAACTCGTCGGGGGAGGCGACCCGTTCGACCAGCGGTCGGTACTGGTCGAGTACGGCGTCCCAGTCGATGCCGCACATCTCCGGCTCCCAGAAGTAGGAGCGGATGATGCGCCCGGCCTCCCCGTACGCCTGCCGCCACTCCGCCGCCGGGTCGACCTCGTGCAGGATGCGGCGCAGATCGATGTAGACCGTCGAGTCGCTGTCGCCGGTCTCGGTGGCGGGGACGGCGCGCAGCTCGCCCTCGTCCATGACGACCAGCCGCGTCGCGTCGCCGCTGACCGCGAACCAGTCCAGATGGCCGACGAGTTCGGTCTTCCTGGCCTTGGAGATGTTGAAGTGTTCGAGCGTCGGGCGACCCGACATGTCCGCCGGGTTGGCGAATGTCTCGCCGAGCGCGCCCGAGATCGGCCAGCGCAGCCAGACGAGCCCGCCACCGCTGACCGGACGAAGGGCCGAGTACTTCGACGCGGAGACCGGGAACGGTGTCACCCGGTTCTCCAGACCCTCGAACTCGACCGTGACCGTGGACGGCCCCTCGCCCGTACCGGCCTCGACGACGACGTCGTCGGCCGGGTCGAGACCGCCCGCCGCCGGACGCCCCTCCGGGGACAGGGCGAACGGGGAGGGCGTGGCCGAGGAGAGCGGCACCAGGTACGGGCGGCAGCCCAGCGGGAAGGAGAGGTCCCCGGTGTGGACGTCGTACACCGGGTCGAAGCCACGCCAGGAAAGGAAGGCGAGGTAGCGTCCGTCGCCGGTGAAGACGGGATTCTCGTCCTCGAAGCGGCCGTTGGTGACATCGACGATCACCGGGGCGCCGGTTCCCAGGATGCGCGCCAGCTTGATCTGCCGCAACGAACGGCCGATCCCGGGGTGCGACCAGGTCAGCCAGGCGCCGTCCGGTGAGAACGCCATGTCCCGGACCGGTCCGTTGACGGACTGGATCAGTTCGGTGGGTTCGCCGGTGGACTCCTCGTCCGTGTCCAGGAGCAGCAGCCGCCCGTCGTTCGTGGCGATCGCCAGCCGTTCGCCGTCCGGGTCGGAGATCAGCTCATGGACCCTGCCGATCTGTCCGGAGGCCAGTCGGCGCGGCTCGCGGTCGCCGCTGGCGCGCGGCAGGTAGGCGATCTCGATCGCGTCCTCGCCGTCCGCGTCCGTGACGTAGGCGACCTGGCCGCCGCTGCCGAGCATCTCGGGCAGCCGGACCCGGACCCCCGGGGTGCCGGCGATCGTCCGGGCGGGGCCGTCGCGGTGGGTGAGCCAGTACAGGCTGCCGCGCACGGAGACGGCGCTGGCCCGGCCCGTCTCGTCCACGGACAGTGAGTCGACATTGCTGGCGGCCGGCACCTGGTACGTACGCCGTCCGGCACGCGGCCCGCCGAGCCGTACCTCCAGCTTCCGCGGCATCGCGTCCGGCGACTCCAGGTCGTCCACCAGCCACACATCGCCCGCGCACTGGTACACGATCCGGCTGCCGTCGCTGGAGGCGTGCCGGGCGTAGAAGGCGTCGTGGTCCGTGTGGCGGCGCAGATCGCTGCCGTCGGGCAGGCAGGAGTACAGATTGCCGACGCCCTCGTGGTCGGAGAGGAACGCGATCCGGCCGCCGACGAACATGGGCGAGTCGAGGTGGCCGCCGATGTCCGGGAGCAGCCGCTCGCCGTGCAGCCACAGCCGCCCCATGGCACCGCCCCGGTACCGCTTCCAGGAGGCCGGTTCGTGCGGAGGTTTGCCGGTCAGCAGCAGGGTGCGCCGTTCGCCGTCGATGTCGGCGACGGCGATGTCGGAGACCGGTCCCCAGGGGAGTCTGCCGCCGGGGCCGCCGTCCGTGGGGACCGTGTAGGCCCAGGAGACATGCGAGAACGGCTGGTTGTGCGAGGACACGGCGAGAATCTGGGAAGCGTCCGGGGGGTCGGGTGTCCAGCCGCAGACCCGGGCGTCCGTCGACCCCCAGTAGGTGAGCCTGCGGGCCGGCCCGCCCTCGACCGGCGCGAGATGGATCTCGGGGTCGAGGCTGCGCCAGGTCGTGTACGCGATACGGCTTCCGTCGGGGGAGAACCGTGGGTGGCTGACCCGGGTCCGGTCGACGGTCAGCCGCCACGCGCGGCCGGGCCGCTGCCCCTCGGCGGCGAGGGGAGCGACCCAGAGGTCGTCCTCGGCCGCGAAGCAGAGCAGATCCTCGTGGAGATGCGGGAAACGGAGATACGCGACGTCGTCACTCACCCTCCAATGCTTTCCGCGCGGGAGGGCCCCGGCAACTTGTGGTGCGGAACACAAGCGAAACGATTTCGTTTCGCTGGGCGGCGCAGTACTGTCGATGTGTACGAAACAGTTTCGTTCGATTGGCTGCTGTACGGGAGTCACGGACGGAAGCGCGAACAGGAGGTCGGCACATGGCGCGCACCCGGCTCACGCCCGAGCGCGAGGGCGAGCTGTACGCCGCCGTGCTCGACCTGCTCCGCGAAGTCGGCTACGACGCCCTGACCATGGACGCCATCGCCGCCCGCACCCGTTCCAGCAAGGCCACCCTCTACCGCCAGTGGGGGAGCAAGCCCGAGCTGGTCGTCAAGGCCCTGCGGAACAACAAGCCGGTGTCCCTCGCAGAGATCGACACCGGATCGCTGCGCGGTGACTTCCACGCCGCACTGAGCCGTACAAACGACTGCCAGATGGAGAAGAACTCCGCGCTGATGCGGGCTCTGAGCCATGCCGTCCACGAGAATCCCGATCTGCTCCAGGCCCTGCGCGAACTGCTGATCGAGCCGGAGATGACCGGCCTCAACACATTGCTGCGCCGAGCCGTGGACCGGGGAGAACTGCGTCCGGACCATCCGGCGCTGAAATATGTATCGCACATGCTGATCGGTGCCTTCACCGCTCGGCAGCTGGTCGAGGACCGCCCCGTCGACCAGGAGTTCCTCACCGACTACGTCGACTCCGTGATCCTCCCCGCACTCGGAGTCGGCTGAAGATCCTGGCCGGGCTCGCGCAGCATCTCCAGCCGGCTCCGGAGTCCGCCCCCTCCCGTCCCCTTCGCACGGCCCCCTCCCCAAGACTCACCTGACACGCCGCTCTCGTCGTCGGGCCGGTTCCTCACGCCCTTTTCCACTCACACGACCTGACCGGGAGTACGCCTCCGTGGCCACATTCCTCTACAAGCTCGGACGGCTCGCCTTCCGGCGCCGCCGCTATGTCGCCCTGATCTGGGTGGCACTGCTGGCACTCGCCGGATTCGGCGCGGCCTCCGCGTCCACCGCCACCTCCAGCTCCTTCTCGATCCCGGGTACGGAGGCGCAGAATGCCTTCGACCTGCTGGAACAGCGCTTCCCCGACTCCAGCGCCGACGGCGCGACCGCACGTGTGGTCTTCAAGGCCCCCGACGGCCAGAAGATGACGGACCCGGCGAACAAGGCCGAGGTCAACAAGATCGCCGGTGAGCTGAAGTCCGGCTCGGACCAGATCGCCTCGGTCACCGACCCGTACACCGCGGGCGCCGTCAGCAAGAACGGCTCCACGGCGTACGTCTCCGTGTCCTACAAGGTCAACTCGATGGAGCTGACCGACGCGACCAGGGACGCCCTCAAGGACGCGGGCCACACGGCGCAGAAGAGCGGGATGACCGTGGAGATCGGCGGTGACGCGCTCCAGGTGATGCCGGAGACCGGGATCACCGAGGTCATCGGTGTCGCGATCGCCGCGGTGGTGCTGGTCATCACCTTCGGCTCGCTGATCGCCGCCGGGCTGCCGCTGCTCACCGCCCTGATCGGGGTCGGCATCGGTGTCTCGACGATCACGGCCCTGGCGAACGTGCTCGACCTGGGCTCCACCACGTCCACCCTCGCGATGATGATCGGCCTCGCGGTCGGCATCGACTATGCGCTGTTCATCGTCTCCCGCTACCGCGCCGAGCTGGCCGAGGGCCGGGAGCGCGAGGAAGCGGCCGGACGGGCCGTCGGCACGGCCGGTTCCGCGGTCGTCTTCGCCGGCCTCACCGTCGTCATCGCCCTGGTCGGCCTCGCCGTCGTCAACATCCCGATGCTGTCGAAGATGGGCTTCGCCGCGGCCGGTACGGTCGTGATCGCCGTCCTCATCGCGCTCACCCTGGTTCCGGCCATGCTGGGCTTCGCGGGCAAGCGGGTCATGGGGCGCAAGGCGCGCAAGGCCGCCGAGGCCGGGAACCGGCCCGAGGCGAAGCCGAACATGGGCACCCGCTGGGCGCGGTTCGTACTGCGCAAGCCGGTGTGGGTGCTGCTGGTCGGAGTCATCGGCCTCGGTGCGATCGCCGTGCCGGCCGCGTCCCTGGAGATGGGCCTGCCCGACGACGGCTCCCAGCCCACCAGCACCACCCAGCGGCGCGCCTACGACCTGCTCTCCGACGGCTTCGGCCCCGGCTTCAACGGGCCGCTGATGGTCGTCGTCGACACCGCGAAGAGCTCCGACGGCAAGACCGCCGCCAAGCAGGTCTCCGACGAGATCTCCGGCATCCCGGGCGTCGTCGCCGTCACCCCGGCCCAGTTCAACAAGGCCGGCGACACCGCGATGATCACCGTCGTCCCGAAGGACCGGCCGAGCTCCACCGAGACCGAGAGCGTGGTCCACGCGATCCGTGACTCGGGCAAGGACATCAAGTCCGACACGGGCGCCGAGGTCCTGGTCACCGGCTCCACGGCGATGAACATCGACTTCTCGCAGAAGATGAACGACGCGCTGCTGCCGTACCTGGCGCTCGTCGTCGGCCTGGCCTTCCTGCTGCTGATGCTGGTCTTCCGGTCGGTGCTGGTGCCGCTGAAGGCGGCCCTCGGCTTCCTGCTCTCGGTCGTCGCGGCCCTGGGCGCTGTCGTAGCCGTCTTCCAGTGGGGCTGGCTCGGCTCGCTCTTCGGCGTGGAACAGACCGGCCCGATCATGTCCATGATGCCGATCTTCATGGTGGGTGTGGTCTTCGGCCTCGCCATGGACTACGAGGTCTTCCTCGTGACCCGGATGCGGGAGGCGTACGTCCACGGCGAGAAGCCCGGCCAGGCGATCGTCACCGGCTTCAGGCACGGCGCCCGGGTCGTCACGGCCGCGGCCGTGATCATGATGGCGGTCTTCGCCGGCTTCATCGGCTCCAGTGAGCAGATGGTCAAGATGATCGGCTTCTCGCTCGCCATCGCCGTCTTCTTCGACGCGTTCGTGGTCCGGATGGCGATCGTGCCCGCGGTCCTCGCCCTGCTCGGCAAGCGTGCCTGGTGGCTGCCGCGCTGGCTGGACCGGCTCCTGCCGAACGTGGACGTGGAGGGCGAGGGGCTGCGCAAGGAGCTCGGCGGGGCGCCGTCCGACGGCGAAGGCCGCGGTGACGCCCAGGGCGAGCGCGAGCTGGCCCGGGTCTGATTCCTTGACGAGCCCCGGGGCCGCGTCCGAGCGGAGCGCGGCCCCGGATGCGCCGGTTACCTGTGGGACGGGGGACCGGGGCGACGATGAGCCCCCGTGCGAGCGGCACGGGGGCTCATTCATGCCGTCACGTCCGGGTGGGCACCGTCCGCACGGCCTCGGGCCCGCTCTCGTCGTGGATGCGGTGCAGGAAGCGGTTCATCGACGCATTGTCGAACTGCACCACCTCGACGCCGTCCGCCGAGTGCTTCTCCACGACCAGCTGAGCCCGGCCGCAGGGCCATATCCGGATGGGACCGCGCCCGGCGGGGGAGCGCATCCCGCCCTCCAGCAGGTCGCGGCCGAAGGCCCAGTCGGTGCCGCCGGGGAAGGCGACATGGACGGTTCGCGGGTCGGAGGTGGCGTCGTACCGCAGGTCGACGGGGACTGCGAAGGTGTCGGTGGCCTCGGTGATGAGCCGGGCTTCGGTGTGCTCTTCGATCACTGGGGACATAGCCGACTCCTCCTCTTTGCCTATTCGTACCCTCCAATGTCCCATATTTGGCCGGTTGGTGCGGTGGGAGTGCCGGGGTGGCCGAGGTTGCACAGCTGTTATGCATGCGCTCTTGCGAATGATTTGCAACAAGGACCTATCATTGAGAGGTTCATGACCCCGCGCAGCTACGCAGTAACGCAGGAAGCGGAGCCCCCTCCATGCATGTACCCGACGGATTCATCAACGCACCCGTCTCCGCCGCTGCTGGAGTCGTCGCCGCGGGTGCCGTCGCCGTCAGCCTGCGGGGCGCCCGCCGTGAACTCGATGAACGCACCGCGCCGCTCGCCGGCCTGGTCGCCGCGTTCATCTTCGCCGTACAGATGCTGAACTTCCCGGTCGCGGCGGGCACCAGCGGGCATCTGCTGGGCGGTGCGCTCGCCGCGATCCTGGTCGGGCCCTACACAGGGGTGCTCTGTATCTCCGTCGTCCTGCTCATGCAGGGCATCCTCTTCGCCGACGGCGGCCTCACCGCGCTCGGCGTGAACGTGCTCGACATGGGCATCACGACCACCGTCGTCGCGTACGCCCTCTTCCGCGGGCTGGTCGGCGTGCTGCCGCGCACCCGCCGCTCCATGACGGCCGCTTCCTTCGTCGCCGCTCTGGTCTCCGTACCGGCCTCGGCCTGCGTCTTCACGCTGATCTACTGGATCGGCGGCACCACCGACATACCGATCGGCAAGGTCTTCACCGCCATGGTCGGGGTCCACGTACTGATCGGTATCGGCGAAGCCGTGATCACCGCCCTGACCGTCGGCGCCGTCATCGCCGTACGGCCCGATCTGGTCCACGGAGCCCGCGGACTCACCGCCCCGCTCAAGCTCCGGGTCGACGGCGAGCTCGTCGACGCCCCCGCCCGGCAGCCCGTCGCCCCCGTCGCCGCCCGCTCCACCCGGGGAATCCGGGCCACCGGCCTGGTCATCGCCCTCGTCCTGGCGGGCTTCGTCTCCTTCTACGCCTCCGCCAGCCCCGACGGCCTGGAGAAGGTCGCCGCCGACCAGGGCATCGACAAGAAGACCGAGGAGCACGCCGCCAAGGACTCCCCGCTCGCCGACTACGGCGTCAAGGACGTCTCCGACGCCCGGATCTCGGGCGGCCTCGCCGGAGTGATCGGTGTCGGTGCCACGATCGTGGTCGGCAGCGGAGTCTTCTACGTGGTCCGCCGCCGTCGCACGCCGGACGCGCCCGTCGGCACCCCGCGCACCGGGAAGACCGTCTGACCATGGGCGCCGGACATGCACACAGGCTCTATCGGCACGGGCACTCGCCCGTCCACGACCTGCCGCCGCACTGCAAGCTCGCCGCCGCCTTCTGCTTCGTCGTGGTCGTCGTCTCGACGCCGCGCGAGGCGGTGTGGGCGTTCGCGCTGTACGCGGCGCTGATCGGTGCCGTCACCGCGCTGGCCCGCATCCCCGCGCTCCTCCTGCTCAAGCGGCTGCTCATCGAGGTGCCGTTCGTGGCGTTCGCGCTGCTCATGCCGTTCGTGGTGCCCGGCGAACATACCCACGTCCTCGGCCTCTCGGTCAGTGTTCCCGGCCTCTGGGGCGCCTGGAACGTCCTCGCCAAGGGCACCCTCGGCGTCGCCGCGTCCGTGCTCCTCGCCTCCACCACCGAACTGCGCTCGCTGCTGCTCGGCCTCCAGCGGCTCAAGCTGCCGCCGCTGCTCGTCCAGATCGCCTCCTTCATGATCCGGTACGGCGATGTGATCACCGACGAGATGCGCCGGATGTCGATCGCCCGCCGCTCCCGCGGCTTCGAGGCCCGCGGGATACGGCAGTGGGGTGTCCTGGCCAAATCGGCGGGCGCGCTCTTCATCAGGTCGTACGAGCGCGGCGAACGCGTCCACCTCGCGATGGTCAGCCGCGGCTACGCCGGTTCCATGCCGGTCATCGACGAGGTGACGGCCTCCAGGACCCAGTGGGCGCATGCCTCGGCACTCCCCGTACTCGCCCTCATCATCTGTCTGCTGGGATGGACCGTATGAGCATGCCCACCGCCCCCGCGCCGTCCCTGGAAGTCAGTGGCCTCGCCTACGCCTACCCCGACGGTCACCAGGCGCTCTTCGGGGTGAACCTGACGGTCGCCCGAGGCGAGCGCGTCGCCCTGCTGGGCCCGAACGGAGCCGGCAAGACCACCCTCGTCCTCCACCTCAACGGCATCCTCGACGCCGGTGCGGGCACCGTCCGGGTCGCCGGTCTCCCGGTCGAGAAGCGCAACCTCGCCGAGATCCGCCGCCGCGTCGGCATCGTCTTCCAGGACCCCGACGACCAGCTCTTCATGCCCACCGTCCGCGAGGACGTCGCCTTCGGTCCCGCCGCCTCCGGGCTGCGCGGCGCCGAACTGGAGGAACGCGTCACCGAAGCCCTGCGGCAGGTCGGCATGGAGGAGTACGCGAACCGGCCGCCGCACCACCTTTCCTTCGGCCAGCGCCGCCGCGTCGCCGTCGCCACCGTCCTCGCCATGAGGCCGGAGATCCTGGTGCTGGACGAGCCGTCCTCCAACCTGGACCCGGCCTCGCGGCGCGAACTCGCCGACATCCTGCGGTCCCTGGACGTCACTGTGCTCATGGTCACGCACGACCTGCCGTACGCCCTGGAGCTCTGCCCGCGCGCGGTCGTCCTGAGCGAGGGCGTCATCGCCGCCGACGACCGTACCCAGGACCTGCTCTGCGACGAGGAACTGATGCGCACCCACCGTCTGGAGCTGCCCTTCGGCTTCGACCCGCGTTCCGTGACTGTGAACATGGGGTGACCCGCCCCGCGTCCGACCTGCGGCGGGATGCACCATGGGGGGATGAGCGGGAGCGCAGGAGCAGGCGTGGACGTACGGGGCACGGTGGCGGCCGGATTCGAACCGGTCCGGGATGCTTTCGTCCGTAACTTCGAGCAGCGCGGCGAACGCGGTGCGGCCGTCGCGGTCTACCGGGACGGGCGCAAGGTCGTCGATCTGTGGGCCGGTACGAGAGACGTCGACGGCGTCGAACCATGGGCCGTCGACACCGTGCAGATCGTCCGCTCGGCGGGCAAGGGCATTGCCGCCGCCGTACCGCTGATGCTGCACCAGCGCGGCCAGGTGGACCTCGACGCCCCGGTCGGCACGTACTGGCCGGAGTTCAAGGCGGCCGGCAAGGAACGTGTGCTCGTCCGCCACCTCCTCGCCCACCGGGCCGGCATACCCGCCCTCGACTGCCCGCTGACCCCCTCCGAGGCGGCCGACGGGATCTCTGGGCCCCGGGCCGTCGCGGCCCAGCGCCCTCAGTGGGAACCCGGCACCGACCACGGCTACCACGCCCAGACCTACAGCTGGCTCATAGGCGAACTGGTGCGCCGGGTCACCGGCCGCACCGTCGGCCGCTGGGTCGCCGAGGAGATCGCCCGCCCGCTCGGCCTGGACTTCTGGTTCGGCCTCCCGGCGGACGAGGCGCACCGGGTGGGCCGGATCGGGCCCGTCGAACCCCCGGCCGACGCGGGCAACGGCGGAGCCCTGAGGATGCGCCCCAAGCGGTCCGTCGTCGAGGCGTACCGCGACCCGCAGTCCCTCACCCGCCGCGCCTTCGGGGCCATCGACCCCCTCCCCGACGAGAACGACCCCGCCTACCGGGTGGCCGAACTCCCCGCCTCCAACGGCATCGCCACCGCCCGCGCGCTGGCCCGCTGCTACGCCGCGATGATCGGCCCGGTCGACGGCCACCGACTGTTCGCCCCGGCCACGCTCACCCTCGCCCGCACCGAGGAGTCGGCGGGCCCCGACCGGGTCCTGGTCGTCAGCACCCGCTTCGGCCTCGGCTACATGCTGCACGGCCCGGCGGCCCCGCTGCTGGCCCCCGGCTCGTTCGGCCACCCCGGCCGGGGTGGCTCGCTCGGATTCGCCGACCCCGAATCCGGTGTCGCGCTGGGCTATGTGACGAACGGTCTGCAGAAGGGAGTCACCGCCGATCCCCGTGCGCAGGCCCTGGTCAGGGCAGTACGGTCGGCGCTATGACTCCTCCTCACTCTGCTGGTTCACGGTTCGACGGTTACGGCGTACTCATCACCGGAGCGGGCCAGGGCATCGGTGCGGCCACGGCCCGCCGACTGGCCTCGGAGGGCGCGCGCGTCCTGGTCACCGACCTGGACGGCGACCGCGCAGGACGTACTGCCGCGGAGATACGCGAGACGGGCGCGACGGCCGAGTCGCTGCCCTGCGACGTCGCCGACCGGGCGGCGGTCGAGGCCGCGGTCGCCCACGCGGTCGCCGCTTTCGGCTCGCTCGACGTGCTGGTGAACAACGCGTACGCCTGTACCGGCGACGTCCCGCTCTTCGAGGACGAGCCCGACGAGGTCTGGCAGCGCGACCTGGACATCACACTCACCGGCCCGTACCGCTGTGCCCGCGCCGCCCTCCCGCACCTGGTGGCCTCCGGCCGGGGCGCGATCGTCAACATCGGCTCGGTCAACGGCGAACAGGCCTTCGGCAATCACGCCTACAGCGCGGCCAAGGCGGGCCTGGGCAGCCTGACCCGTACCCTGGCGGGCCATGCGGGACCGCGCGGCGTACGCGTCAACCTGGTCGCACCCGGCACGATCCGCACCGACGCCTGGGCGGGCCGCGACGCGGAACTGTCCCGGGTGAGCGGCCTCTACCCGCTCGGCCGGGTCGGCGAGCCGGACGACATCGCGTCCGCCGTCGCCTTCCTCGCCTCGCGCGACGCGGCCTGGATCACGGGGACGACGCTACGGGTGGACGGCGGGCTCACGGCGACGAACTACGGCTTCCGCCAGGCGGTTTCGGGGGAGTAGGCCCTTGGCCGTGTTCGGTCAGCGGCCGGTCGCCCCGTCGTAGACGCCGACCACTCGCCGCAGGAACGCCGCCACCACGGCCCGGTCCTGCGGGGAGAGGTCGGCCGCGGCCTCGGTGACGCCCTGGATGACCGGGGCCACGTGCTCGTACGCCATGGCCTCCCAGTGCTCGGCGGGGGCCACGATCACTCACCGCCACCTCCCTGCTGTGCGCCTGCGCGCCGGACATCAGCGGCAGGACGAGCAGCGCGAACTCGGCCGCCTGGGCGGCTCGTTCTCCATCTGGGACATCGCCCCCGGCGTCGTCGTCTCGGGCATCGGCGCGGGCATGGTCATCGCGGCGTTGTTCAGCTTCATCCTCGCGGCCGTCGACGACCACGAGATCGGCTCCGCCTCCGGCGTGCACTCCGCGGTCCAGTCGATCGGCGGCTCGATCGGGGTGGCCGTCTTCGGCTCCGTGTTCTTCGCCGACGCCAGGAGCGGCGACTTCGCGTCCGGCTTCCGGCACGCGCTGATCGCGCAGGCCTGCCTGCTGGTCGCATTCCTGGCCATGACCTTCCTGCTCCCGAAGAAGGGGCGGCCGGAGGGCGAGGAGTTCACGGCGGGCGAGGGCGCCGACGACGAGCCCCGGCGGGCCGTGGCCTGAGCGCGTCCCGACCGATACGGGCCCGGTCCGCCCCGCGCCCGGGTCAGGCGAGCGCGGGGTGGACGAGCCGCCCGTTGAGGATGAGGGAGGCGGCCTGCTTGAGACGGCGCACGCGCACACTGATCTCGTAGCCCCTGATGCCCTCGGTACGGGCGAAGCGGCCGCTGAGGTAGCGGTAGAAGTCCGGGGTGTCCTTGCAGATGACCACGGCCATGATGTTGTGCTTGCCGCTGATGGCAGCGGCGAAGGCGCACTCGTCGTGCCCGCTGAGCTCCTCGCCGATCTCCTGGAGCCGGGGCAGGTCGACCTGGAGCCAGAGGGTGGCGTTGAGCTCGTAGCCGAGGCGTTCGGGCACGGTGTCGATGTCGTAGACCAGCGAGCCGGTCGCTTCGAGGGCCTCCAGCCGACGGGCCACGCGCGGCTTGGACCAGCCGGTGGCCTCCGCGAGCCGGGTGTGGGAGGCGCGGCCGTCCTCCGCCAGCGCTTCGAGGAGCGGGCGGTCCTCCTCGGTCGGGGTGAGCGGGGGCCCGGCGGGGATGGGGCGCTCCGCGGTCAGCAGCCGCACCTGCTCGTCGGTGAGCGAGCCCTCCCGCCCGGTCCAGCCGGCCGTGTCCGGGGAACCGAAGGCGTGGACGAGAAGATCGACGTTCAGGTCGAGGACCGAGGCCGCCCGGGGAAGCCGCCTCAGCAGCACGTCGTCGCCGGCGGTCCCGGCGGGCGAACGGATGATGCAGATGATCTCCGAACCGCCCGACGCGATGCTCGTGTACGCGACCTCCGGCCTGCGGGCCAGGGAATCCGCGAGCGGCCCCACGGCGTCCGGGCGGCAGCGCAGCCGCGCGATCCACTCGGACCGGCCGTGGGCGGCGGGGCTGCTCAGCCCGACGACGCGGACGACGCCGCCGCGGCGCAGGGCGCTGTAGCGGCGCGCCACGGTCTGTTCGGACACCCCGACGACCTCGCTGAGGCGGCGGAAGGAGACCCGCGGCGAGCAGTTCAGCCCATGGATGATTTTGCGGTCCAGATCGTCAGGCATGGATGAATGGTCACATGGGCGGCGCTCCATCCGGAGGTTCCATGACGTTCGCCGGGATCGCTTGGGGATTCATCGACGGTCGGGGCGAAGCTGGTCGGCGGCTTTGCGGGTGATCCGGCGGACCGCGCGGAACGCGGTGGTACGCCGGTGCGCCCGGGAGCGGGCGCACGCCGGACGGCGGTGCTCACATCGCAGCCGGTGCCCGCGCGGCACCCACCCCCGCAGCAGAAGGAACCTTTTCGTGAATTCCGCAATGACACAGGACAGATCAGGGCGGGGCGTCACGCTCGTCATGGCCTGCCTGGGCGTCTTCGTCGCCTACCTCCCCGTGACCACCGTGTCGGTGAGCCTGCCGGCCGTCCAGCGGGCTCTGGGCGCCTCCACGTCCCAGCTGTCCTGGGTCTCGGACGCCTTCGTGCTGCCGATGGCCGCGCTGATCCTGACCACCGGGGTGTGGGGCGACGTCCACGGCCGCAAGCGGGTCTTCCAGGCGGGCATGGCCTTCTGTGCGCTGGGCGCGGCGATCTCGCTGTCCTCGGACTCGGTGCAGGCCCTGTGGGCCGGGCAGGCCGTCTCCGGGCTGGGGGCGGCGGCGCTGCTGCCCACGACGCTGGCCCTGATCAGCCACGCGGTCCCCGACCACCGGGAACGGGGCAGGTTCATCGGCCTGTGGGTCATGTCCCTGATGGCCTCGCTCGCCGTGGGCCCGCTGATCGCGGGTGCGCTGCTGGAGCACGTCGCGTGGCGCTGGATCTTCCTCCTGCCCGTGCCGGTCTCCCTGATCGTGCTGGTCGTCGCGGCGTTCCTGCTGCCCGACTCGCGCGCCCCGCACGGCCGCCGGCTCGACTGGCCCGGACAGATCAGTGCGGCCGTCGCGGTCACCGCGGTCGTCTACGGCGTGATCGAGGGCGGCGCTGACGGCTTCGGCGAGCCCGCCGTGGTGACGGCCCTGGTGCTCGGCGCGGTATCCGCGGCCGTGTTCGTCGCCGTGGAGCGCCGCAGCGCGAGCCCGATGCTCGACCTGGCGCTGTTCCGCAGCCCGGCCTTCACCGCCACCGCCCTGGTCGCCATGATCAGCTTCCTCGGGCTGATCGGCTTCTTCTTCGTGCTGAGTCTCTACTTCGGCATGGTCCAGCACCTGACCACGATCGAGGCGGCGCTGCGGATGGTGATGGTGTCCGGGGTGGCCCTCGTTGTCGGCGCGCCCATCGGACGCCTGATGCACCGGGTCTCCCCCCGGATCCTGATCACCACGGGCCTGGTCGTCGTGGCGGGCGCGATGGTCTCGCTGACCGGCGTCGACGCCCACACCTCCTACGGCTCGATCGTCTGGCGGCTGGCCCTGCTGGGCCTCGGCATGGGCGCCGTGCTCACCCCGATGACCGCCTCCGCGGTGTCCTCCGTCCCGTACCACCTGGCCGGGATGGCCGCCGCCGGGAACAACGCCTTCCGCCAGGTCGGTGGAGCCCTCGGCCCCGCCGTGCTCGGCGCCCTGCTGACCACCCGGGCCCTCGACGCGCTGCCCGGCCGCCTCGCCGACGCGGGGGTGCCCGCCGAGGCCGGTGCCCGCGTCCTCGACACCGCCCGCGAGCAGGGACTCGGCGCCGTGGCCGGGCTCGACCTGGACGCCGCCACCGGACCGGCCCTGACCGCCCTGGGTGACTCCTTCCTCGACGGCATGCGGCTGTGCCTGACCGTCTCGGCCTCGCTCGCCCTGCTGGCCGCCCTCGCCTGCGCCGTGCTCCTGCGCCCGGCCGCCAGGCCGACGGCCCCGGCGGCCCCGGCCACCGAGGAACCGCCGGCCCGCCTGGCGCCGGTCCCGGCGAGCTGAGCGCGGCGAGACCCGGAGCATCGGTTTCCGCCGCGTCGGCCCGCGAGCTGCCTGCCACCGACTCCCGCCCTGCGGTGGCGAACTCCGGCAGGTCGGCCGGCGCGGCGGTCGGACGCCCGACCGCCCCGCCGAGCTCCGTGCCTGGTACGAGGACCGGCAGGGACAGCACGCGGCCCAGGCACACATCAAGGGCGGCAACCCGTTCCTCGTCGTCGTCCCCGACACCGACTTCACGTACACCCTCTCCGTGCACCCCGATTGAACAAGGGGCGGAGCCGCAGGGTCGTCGTGCTCAACTCGTGTGCAGCATCAGCCCGATGCCGACCACCATCAGCCCCGCCGCCGCGATCCGCGGTGCGCCGAACCGCTCCTTGAAGAACAGCGTCCCGATGGCCGCTCCGACGATGATCGACGATTCCCGCAGGGCCGCGATCGGTGCCAGTGCTGCCCGGGTCTGGGCCCACAGGACGAGGCCGTACGCCGTCACCGACAGGGCCGCGCCCAGCAGCCCGCGTACGGCGAATGGGCCGAGGGCGGGCAGGAGTTCGGCGCGGCGGCGGTACAGCGCATAGGCCGGGATGGCCAGACCCTCCAGGATCATCAGCCAGGCGACATAGCCGAGCGGGGTACCCGAGGCACGCACCCCGACCCCGTCGATCGTGGTGTACCCGGCGATGGCCAGGCCGGTCGCGAGGGCGGCCAGCAGGGCCGGCCAGTCGGGGCGCCTGCCGGAGCCCCTGATGCCCCAGAGGGCCAGCCCGACCAGCCCCGCCGAGGCCACCGCGACTCCGGCGGTGGCCCAGCCGTCGGGGTGCTCGCCGACGAAGACCGCGGCGAGGAGCGTCACCACCAGCGGCGCCGTACCCCGGGCGATCGGGTACATCTGCCCGAAGTCGCCCAGGGTGAACGAACGCATCAGCAGCAGCATGTACGCCACATGGAGCGCGGCCGAGACCAGCAGGTACGGCCAGGCCCCGGCGGCCGGGAGCGGGACGAAGCAGGCGGCAGCCGCGCCGATCAGCAGACCGCCGCCGGAGATCAGGGTGAAGGAGAGGAGCTGGTCCTTGATCGCGTGCGCGATCGCGTTCCAACTGGCGTGCGTGACGGCCGCGACCAGGACCGCGAACGCGACCAGCGGTGTCACTTCGACTGCTCGCGCACATCCACCACGGTTCCGCCGGCGTGCCCGATCAGCGACTTGGGGTCGAGCGGGAAGACGGTGTGCGGGGTGCCCGCCGCCGCCCACACCACGTCGTGGTCCAGCAGACCGCGGTCGGCCAGCACCCGGGTCTTCGTACGGTGGCCGAAGGGCGGCACGCCACCGATCGCGTACCCGGTCGTCTCCCGGACCAGATCGGCCCCGGCCCGCTTGACCTTCCCGGCCCCCAGTTCCTCGCGCACGAGTTCGACATCGACGCGCGAGGCGCCGTCCATCAGGACCAGCACCGGGACGCCGTCGGCCTCGAAGATCAGGGACTTGACGATCTCGCTGAGCTCGCAGCCGATCGCGGCAGCGGCTTCGGCGGCGGTGCGGGTGGCCTCCGGGAACCGGCGGATCTCGACATCGAGGCCCAGTTCCCGCAGGGCCTCGGCGAATCGGGGGTGGGCTTCTGCGGCAGCGGTGGCATCGGAAGTGCTCATGCCCCGCACGCTAGCGAACACCGCGGGGGCCGCGCGACGACGTTCCGTACGCGGGGACGCGTCACGACCCCGCGCGCAGTACCGCCGCCACCACCGGTCCCGCCGCGTCCCCGCCGTGGCCGCCGGACTGGACGACCGCCGCTGCGGCCAGGTCGTTGCTGAAGCCGGTGAACCAACTGTTGGACGTGGCCTGGCCGTCCACCTCCGCCGAGCCCGTCTTGGCGCCCTTGTCGCCCCCGACCGAGGCCATCGCGGCCTTCCCGGTGCCCCAACTCGCCGTCTGGCGCATCATGTTGGTGAGCTGCTGGGAGACGGACGGAGACAGCGACCGGGAGGCGGTGGCGATCGGCCGACCGTCCAGGGACCGGTCCACGAGGATCGGCTGGCGGAAGGTGCCGTTCTTCGCGGTGGCGGTGATGGACGCCATGTTGAGGGCGTTCATCTGGACCGTGCCCTGCCCGATGTACTGGGCGGCCGCCTCGCCTCCGGTCTCCTCGGGCACGCTGCCGTCGACGGACACGACACCGGTCTGCCAGTCCAGGCCGATCCCGAAGACGTCGCGTGCCTCCTTGGCGAGTGCGGCATCGTCCTTCGTGTCGTCGATCAGCTTGATGAAGGCGGTGTTGCAGGACCGGGCGAAGCTGGTCGTCAGAGTGCCGTCGGGAATGGAGAAGCCGTCCAGGTTCTTGAAGGTGCGGCCGTAGTACGTCGCGGTCGGCGGGCACTCGATCTTCTGGTTGGCCGAGGCGAGGCCCTTCTCGATCAGCATCGCCGCCGTCACGATCTTCATCGTCGAACCGGGCGCCTGCTTGCCCTGCATCGCCGCGTTGAATCCGGTGGCCGGATTGTTGGCGACCGCGCGGATCGCGCCCGTGGACGGCCGGACCGCGACCACCGAGGCCTGGCTGAACTTCTTCACGGCCACCTCGGCCGCCGCCTGCGCGTTCGCGTCCAGCGTGGTCTGCAGCTTGCCCGGCCGGCCCTTGGTGAGGGTCAGCAGGGTCTTGTCCGGGCCGTTCGCGTCCGCGCTCTCGATCCAGGTCTCGATGCCCGCGGTGCCGCCCGCCTTCTCCCCGTACTTCTCGCGCAGCGTGTCCAGGATCGAGCCCAGGGAGGGGTACTTCTCCTTGGTGAGCACCTTGTTGTTGCGGTCGACGGCCTCGATCGACGGCGTCGACGCCTCACCCGTCTTGAGCGACGCACCGGCCGTGAGATCCGGGTGGATCACGGTGGGGGCCCAGCCGACCAGCGCCCTGCCGGTGGTCAGGCCGCGCACCACGGTCAGTTCGGAGGAGTACGACCAGGGCTTGGACTTCCCCTCGAACGACACGGTCGCCTTCACCGTGTACGGCACCTTCGTGCCGACCGCCGGGCCCGGAGTGATCACCGCCTTGGTGACATGGGCGCTCTCGCGGTAGCCGGTCAGGGCCGTTTCGGCCTCGGCCGCGTTGTTGGTGAGCTGGGACGCGGCGGCCGCGTCACCGCTCGCCCAGGCCTTGAGGAACTTCTTCGACGCGTCGTCGATCTCCGCCTTGGTGACCGGCCCCGTCTTCACTTCGGCAGAGGTGGACTTGCTGTCCGTGCCGTCGCCGCCACCGCTCAGCCCGTTCAGGACGTTGTACGCCCCGTAGCCCACCCCGCCGACCACGACCGCGAACACTCCGCCGACCATCGCAACCTTCGCTCCACTGCGCATCCCTGCAGTCCCCCTCCCCAGGAGTTCCCCTTGAACGCGTTCAAGGGGATGCTGCCGGGCACACTACGGGACGGCGGTGACAGTCGAGATGTTTGTTATAGGAACGCGATACATGCGGCATGAATATGACGGTCAAGTCAAGGTGTGCCGGTCAAATCCAGGTATCCAGCCACATTCGGTCCCGCAAGGACCCGTCGGGAATGGGCGTCCCCGTAGTAAATGGGCCAGAAATGAATGAAGCCTCGCGCATGGCGGCGCAGACGGCCCCGACCAGCGGTTTCCCTGCCGGACGGGGCCGTTCAACGCCTACTGCGCCGTCTTCGCGAGCCGGCCGTCTTCGTAGTCCAGCTCGTCTTCGGAGAGCCCGAACACCTCGCCCTGTCGGAGACCACACCCGCTCGCCACGTCCACGGTCGCCCGCAGATGCTTGGGCAGTGCGCCGCGCACACCGAAGACCTGGTGTGCTGTCCATGGAATGACGCGGGTGTGGCTTGGATCTGGCTGGACGCGCGACGCCGGGCATCCCTCCCCTAACCCCTAGGGGGGCGGGGGATCCGCGTGCTGATCCGACAAGCCGGAAGACAGGGAGGCCGCGCCGAGTGGGCCGACGCGCCGGCCTGGCCCGCCACCGCCGCTCCCGGAGCTCGCCGCCGACAAGAACTTGGCCACCGGTCGGGCGCTCGACCCGCGCCGCTCCACCCCTACCACCGCCCGCGACACGGCCGAACCACTGCATGGGCCGATCGCACCGGGCCCCTGCTGACTGCGTGTGGGTGCGGGCGGTGATGGGGCGTCAACGGAAGGGCACCGCCTTGTCGTTGGCGTCCGTCCGCCGGTGTGGGCGGTCGCGAGGAGCGGCAGCCCGGTCGGCGTGGTGCGCAACGAGGTCGGCATCGTCACCCACCCCGGCGGATGCCGGAACGCGGCAACCGTGTTCACCCGCTCTTGCCCGGGCGCCGACGACACAGCGATCGGCCGCGCCGTCGGCGCTGCGGCCGCCTGTGCCATCGCCGCGCTGCGGGCCGGGGTGTCCACGGCGTGACGGCCGGCAGGTGGCCGACCGGCCACCCACCCTGACCGGTGAACGACAAGGAGCAGGACTCCAGCAGGAGGTCGATGCGTCGCCGTACGCCACGAGTTGGATCACGGGCCCATCCCCGAGCCGTACGAGGTACGAGTGGGGCGGAACAGAGACTGGAGGCGATCCGAGACACTGATTCTGTACAGAGGACTGGCATGGCTCTACGAGGCGGACGAACGATTTCCGTGCTGACGGTCGGCGCGGTGACGGTCGTGACGGCAGCGCTCACCCCCGTGACGGCGATCGCGGCGGGGGATCCGCTCCAGCAGTACGCGCAGCAGAAACTCCGTTGGGAGCGCTGCGATACAGACCGGCCGGCGGGGTTCGAGTGCGCGAAGGTCAAGGTGCCGCTGGACTACAGCGACCCCGGGGGCCGGAAGATCGACCTCGCGATATCGCGGATCAAGGCGGGCAGTGCGAAGGAGCGGCACGGCGTGCTGCTGATGAATCCCGGGGGCCCGGGCGGTCCGGGGCTGACCATGCCCGTGGAGATGGAGCCGCTGCTGCCGGCGGAGGTACGAGAGCGGTTCGACCTGATCGGCTTCGACCCGCGCGGGGTCGGGCAGAGCTCGCCGATCGGCTGCGACCTGACGGGCGACGAACAGACCTTCCAGCACCCCTACACCGCAAGGACGTTCGCGAAGGACGTGGCCCGGGCCCGGACGGTGGCCGACAAGTGCTGGGCCAAAGCGGGGGACGTGCTGCCGCACATCACCACCCGCAACACGGCACGGGACATGGACGTCGTCCGGGCGGCACTGGGAGAGAGGAAGATCTCCTACTTCGGGTACTCGTACGGCACGTACCTGGGCGCCGTCTACACGCAGATGTTCCCCCGGCATTCGGACCGGTTCGTGCTCGACAGCGCGCTCGATCCGACGCTCGCGTGGCGAGGGCTGTTCCGGGGGTGGTCGGCGGGGGCCGAACTCGCCTTCACCCGGTGGACCGAGTGGGCCGCCGCGCGCAACGCCACGTACGGGCTGGGCCCGACTCCGGCGGAGGTCCGGAAGACGTACTGGGAGCTCATCGCCCGCGCCGACCGCACGCCCGTCCCGACGAAGGGCGGGGCGCTCAGCGGTGGCGCCATCCGTTCCGAGTACGGTGCGTTCGTCCACGTCGCTACCGTCACCCCGTGGATCGTCGCGTTGAAGGCCGCGGCCGCGGGCGGACCGCCCGCGCCGGCCACGCCGACCGCGTCGGCGGTGCCCGACTCCGTCCCGGTCCGGTCCGCCGACGCGGGGGCGTTCGGTGCGGACGTTCCGGCGGACAACCCGTCCGCCGTCGTGTGGGCCGTCTTCTGCGGCGACACCCGCAGCTGGCCGCGCAACCCCGAGCAGTACCGCCGGGACGCGATCCGAGACCGGGCCAAGTACCCGCTGGCCGGCGACCTGGGGGCCAACATTCAGCCGTGCGCGTTCTGGAAGTCGGCGGGAAGCGAGCCGGCCACCGTGGTGAGCAACGACGTCAACGCGCTGATCGTGCAGAACCAGTGGGACCCGCAGGCGACGCTGGCCATGGCGCAGGGCATGCGGCGGGCGCTGCACGGTGCGCGGATGGTCACGGTGGCCGGCGGTGAGGGCCACGGCGTGGTGGTGGCCGGCCCGTCCTGTGCGGACGCCGGCGTCACGCGGTACTTGACCACGGGCCGGCTGCCCGCGAAGGACCTGACCTGCGGCGGCTAGTGCCGTGACCGCATTGGTTCGCCGGGTTGGTCAGGCTGCGATCTTGAGAGGGCGTCCGCCCCAGCGGATGCCCGTCGAACGCTGCATCAACAAGCTCAAGCAGTGGGGCGGCCTGGCTTGCTACCGGAACTAATCGCAGTGGTGAAGCGATTCTGAGCGCTGCTCTGACCGGCAGGCTAGAGCGGACGGTTCTGCTGCTCGATGTACTGACGGACGATGGACAGCGGAGCCCCACCCACCGAGCCGGCGAAGTAGGAGCCGGACCACAGACGCTGAGCCCGCCAGTAGTGTCGGACCAGTTCCGGGTACTCCTGGCGGAGCCGGCGTGAGCTGACGCCCTTTAGCGAGTTGACCAGCTTGGACAGGGCCACTTTCGGGGGGAAGTTCACCAGCAGATGTACGTGGTTGTCCTCGCCGTTGAACTCCACCAGCTCGCATTCGAAGTCCTCACACACGGCCCGCATGACCTCCTCCATACGCGTCAGGTGCACGTCCTCGAAGACCCTGTGCCGGTACTTCGTCACAAAAACCAAATGTGCATGGAGGGCAAAAGCACAGTGACGACCAGTACGAATGTTCTGATACTCGGCCATAAACCAACTGTATTACGGTGTTCGGTATGCAGCTTCGGTACACCTTCCGCGTGTACCCGAACGGTCCTCAGCGTGCCGCGCTGGCCCGGGCGTTCGGGTGCGCCCGCGTCGTTTTCAACGACGCGTTGCGCACCCGCAAGGACGCCCATGAACAGGGCCTGCCCTACCCGAAGGCCGGGAACCTGTCCAAACAGGTCATCACCGAGGCGAAGAAGACCCGGGCCCGTGCCTGGCTCGGCGAGGTGTCCGCCGTGGTGCTCCAACAGTCCCTGCGGGACCTGGACACCGCATACACGAACTTCTTCGCCTCGCTGAAGGGCACCCGCAAGGGGCCGAAGATCGCAGAACCCCGGTTCAAGTCCCGTAAGGACAGTCGGCAGTCGATCCGCTTCACCAGGAACGCCCGGTGGAAGATCACCCCCGGCGGGGACCTGTCGTTACCGAAAATCGGCGCTGTGCGGGTGAAGTGGTCCCGTGTTCTGCCCTCGGCCCCCTCGACAGTGACTGTGATCAAGGACGCGGCCGGAAGGTACTTCGCGTCCTTCGTCGTGGAAACCGAACCCGAAACGCTGCCCGCCGTGGAACCGGTCGTCGGCATCGACCTCGGCCTTGGACACTTCGCGGTCCTCTCCGACGGGACCAAGATCAGCAGCCCCCGGTTCCTGCGCCGGGCGGAGAAGAAACTCAAACGGGAGCAGCGCGGTCTGTCCCGTAAGGCGAAGGGGTCGAAGAACCGGGAGAAGGCCCGGGTCAAGGTCGCCCGCGCGCATGCGCAGGCGGCCGATGCGCGGCGCGAGTTCCACCACCAGCTCTCCACACAGATCATCCGCGACAACCAAGCGGTGGCCGTGGAGGACCTGGCGGTCAACGGGCTCGCCCGCACACGTCTGGCCAAGTCCGTGCACGACGCGGGATGGGCGTCGTTCGTCGCGATGCTGGAGTACAAGGCCGCCCTGTACGGGCGGGTCTTCATCCGTATCGGGCGTTTCGAGCCCACCAGCCAGGTCTGTTCGGCCTGCGGCGTCAAGGACGGTCCCAAACCCCTGCACGTCCGCGTCTGGCAGTGCCGGACGTGCGGGGTGGTTCTGGACCGGGACATCAACGCGGCAGTCAACGTCGCACTGGCCGCCGGACTGGCGGTGTCAGCCTGTCGAGCGCAGGTAAGACCGGGACTTCGGCTCCCGGCACAGCGCGAAGAAGCAGGAACCCACCGAGACGGTCAGCAGACCGTGGCAGGAATCCCCGTCCTTTAGGGCGGGGAGCGGAAGTCAAGAGACTTCGATGCTCTGCGGGACAGGTGCGCGAGTAGCTGACCCGCGCCGACGGCCACGTAGAGCATGACCAGAACCCCGAGTCCGAGGTCGAGCCAGTCATAGGCCGCGCCCCTGAAGAACGAGGCCCACGCGCTGGCCCCCGCGACGGATCCGGCAACCACCAGCAGCACCGACGCCACGGCGTACAGCGCCTTCGCGGCCCTGGGCCGCCGCTCCTTGAGTAGTTCACCACCCGCACCGAGCACGACCAGCGCGGCGAAGGCATCGTGCGGCTCCAGACGCCCCGGCCCGATCGCGTCCACGATGTTGATCAGAGCGCCGATCGACCCGACGACCAGGACACCTTGGGATATACGGCGGCTCATCAACCCTCGCCCTGCAGCCAAACTTCGTTGGCAATGAATCGATCTTCGCTGTCGCAGGATAGTGACACTCGCTCCCGCCTAAGGGTTTGGGTGTCACGGCCCCCGTGACGGTGTCAGGTGTCACGCGGGTGTCAGAGCCGTTCCCTGGGCCGACCGCCGGGCCGTCCGCGGGCCGTCCGCGGGCCCCCGATGGGTACCGATGATGGCCAACTCACCAAGAGGCCGCAGTCGATGACTGCGGCCTCTTGGTGCTCCTGCCCAGCTAGATCCAGGTATCCAGCCACATTCGGTCCCGCCAGGAGCCGTCGGGAATGGGCGTTCCCGTATAAATAGGCCAGAAATAAATGAAATTCCAGATGATCAGCAATACCAGCACGCCCGCCGCGATCGCCCCCAGCGTCCGCCGCCGTTCCCCCGACGGATCGCCGGCAGCCAGGCCGAGTTCCCGTTCGGCCCCGGTCCCCGCCGCCGGACCCAGCATCGCGCCGATCATCATCGTGACCGCCAGACACAGGAACGGCACGAACACGACCGCGTAGAAGAGGAAGATCGTCCGCTCCTGGTAGAAGAACCAGGGCAGCCAGCCCGCCGCCACACCGCAGGCGATCGCCCCCGCCCGCCAGTCGCGCCGGAAGAACCAGCGCCACAGCACGTACACCAGGGCGAAGCACGCCGCCCACCACAGCAGCGGCGTCCCGATGGCCAGCACCTCGCGGGAGCACTTGCCGGTCTCCGAGGCCGCGCAGCCCGGCTGCTCCTCCCAGAAGTACGAGACGGGCCGGCCGAGCACGATCCAGCTCCACGGATTGGACTGGTAGGTGTGGCCGGACGTCAGATTCACATGGAATTCGTAGACCTGGTACTCGTAGTGCCACAGACTGCGCAGCCAGTCCGGCAACCACGTCCAGTTGCCGCCCCTGCCGTCGGTCTGAGCCCAGTTCCGGTAGTAGCCCTTGTCGGTGACGATCCAGCCGGTCCAGGAGACGAGGTACGTGAGGATCGTGACCGGGACCGTCGAGACGAACGCCGGCAGCAGATCCCGCTTCAGCACCGCCGTGTACGGGCGAACCGCACCCGCGGTCCGGCGCGCGCCCACATCCCACAGCACCGTCATCAGACCGAAGCCGGCCAGGATGTACAGGCCGTTCCACTTGGTGGCGAAGGCCAGCCCCAGCATCAGACCGGCGGTGAGCCGCCACGGACGCCAGCCCAGACGCAGATTCTCCGCGACCTCGGCATCGGGGCGCAGCACACCCTCCTCGTCGACCGGCAGAGCGGCGGCGAGGCGGCGTCGCGCCCAGTCGCGGTCGATCAGCAGGGCGCCGAACGCCGCCAGGACGAAGAACATCAGCACCAGGTCGAGCAGCGCGGCGCGGCTCATGACGAAGTGCAGACCGTCGACGGCGAGCAGCGTGCCGGCCAGGCACCCCAGGAACGTCGAGCGGAACATCCGCCGCCCGATCCGGCACAGCATCAGCACCGACAGCGTGCCGAGCACCGCCACCATGAACCGCCAGCCGAACGGCGTGAAACCGAAGATCTGCTCACCGATCCCGATGATCCACTTACCGACCGGCGGGTGCACCACATAGCCCGGATCCACCGGGATGTGCACCTTCGACGGATCGTCGAGGATCAGCTTGTCGATGTCCTTGGGCCAGTTCCCCTCGTACCCCTGGTTGATCAGCGCCCAGGAATCCTTGGCGTAGTACGTCTCGTCGAATATCAGCGCGTGCGGGCTGCCCAGGTTCCAGAACCGCAGCACCCCGGCGACCAGTGCCACCAGCAGCGGGCCGCCCCAGGCGGACCACCGGACCAGGCGCTCGGCCATGGGCGGAGAGATCCCGAGCACCGACCACAACTGGGCGCCGGGGCGGGTGTACGGCGGAATCAGCCGTTCACGCAGCCCGATTCCGGACCGGGGCGAATGGCCGAAGCGGCGCAGCCGCTGTTGCCAGGATGTCGGCTCTTCGCCGTGCGGTTCCCCGGCGTCTTGGCCCTGCTGGGCTTCGGGCGCAGTACTCGTCACCGCGCCATCGTAGGGAACGCGTCTGTGCGAGCGCTGTCGCCCGTGCTGGGAGGATGACTCATGTGACTGGAACGACTGGAACGCTGGTACTCGCAGGAACCCCCATCGGCGATGTGGCGGACGCCCCGCCACGCCTCGCCGCTGAACTGGAGACGGCCGATGTGGTCGCCGCCGAGGACACCCGACGGCTGCGCCGTCTCACGCAGGCGCTCGGCGTCCACACCACGGGGCGGGTCGTCTCCTACTTCGAGGGCAACGAGTCGGCCCGTACGCCCGAACTCGTCGAGGCGCTGAGCGGCGGCGCCCGCGTGCTGCTGGTCACGGACGCCGGGATGCCGTCCGTCTCCGATCCCGGCTACCGGCTCGTGGCCGCGGCTGTGGAGAGGGACATCAAGGTCACCGCGGTCCCCGGCCCGTCCGCGGTGCTCACGGCTCTCGCCCTGTCCGCGCTGCCCGTCGACCGGTTCTGCTTCGAGGGCTTCCTGCCGCGAAAGGCGGGCGAACGGCTCGGCAGACTGCGCGAGGTCGCCGACGAGCGCCGCACCATGGTCTTCTTCGAGGCCCCGCACCGGCTCGACGACACCCTCGCGGCGATGGCCGAGGTCTTCGGCGCCGACCGCCGGGCGGCCGTGTGCCGGGAACTGACCAAGACGTACGAGGAAGTGAAGCGCGGCCCGCTGGGCGAGCTGGCGGTCTGGGCGGCCGAAGGGGTACGCGGTGAGATCACCGTGGTCGTCGAGGGCGCGGCCGACTCCGGACCCGAAGAACTGGACGCCGCGGAGCTGGTACGCAGGGTGCAGGTGCGCGAGGAGGCGGGGGAGCGGCGCAAGGAGGCCATTGCCGCTGTTGCCGCGGATGCGGGGCTGCCCAAGCGCGAAGTCTTCGATGCGGTCGTTGCGGCAAAGAATGCGGCGCGGACCGGCCCGGCCGAGGGCAAAGGATTGTCGTAGATGGCAAAGCGCGAGCCGCGCACCGGGCCTTTCTGCCACGAGAAGGCCAAATCCGCTTCAACACTCGACAGGGCCTGATGCGCTCCCGTCGGTATGGGCGTCCACTGGACCAGGGACGCATTCTCCGGCGTGCTTGTCCGAACGGACGAAGGAGCGGGCATGAGCGAGATCGCAGCAACCACCGTGCATGAGGCGTATGCCTTCGCCTGCATGAGGTGTGGACACGGCTGGGAGCAGGCCTTCGAAATAGAGCACCACGTGGACGGTTCCAACAACGCTTTCGTCATATACAAGGCGGACGGAGAACGGGTGCCCTCACCCCTTTCCACGCCGACCTGCACGAACTGCGGCGGACACGTGGTCCGGATCATGAGGGCCGGCCGGGTCTCGACCGTCCAGCAGCTGCTCCGCAACTCCGCGTCGACGCGGCCGGCGATCGAGGACATCGGCGCCCGGGAGGGCGAGGCCGTGGCCGCGACCGTCGCACCCGCGGGTGCGGGGCATCACTGGCACCTGTCCGACCTGCTGCACCCGTTCCACCGCAAGTAAGGCCACCGGCGCGGTCCTCGTACGATCGTCGTCATGAGCCGTTCCGAAGCCCCGCCGCTGCCCGAACCCCTCCGGGTACCGGTCGCCGATTCGCACACCCACCTGGACATGCAGGACGCAACTGTCGAGGAGGGCCTGGCCAGGGCCGCGGCGGTCAATGTGACCACCGTGATCCAGGTGGGCTGTGACGTGGCCGGTTCGCGCTGGGCCGCCGAGACCGCCGCCGCGCATGCGAACGTGCACGCGGCGGTGGCCCTCCACCCCAACGAGGCGCCGCGCATCGTGCACGGCGACCCCGATGGCCGGTCGCGGCAGGGGGCGCGTGAGGGGGGCGGCCGGGCGGCGCTGCACGAGGCTCTCGCGGAGATCGACGCGCTGGCCGCACTCGACCACGTACGCGGTGTCGGCGAGACCGGTCTCGACCGCTTCCGTACCGGCCCCGAGGGAATGGCCGCGCAGGAGGAGTCCTTCCGGGCCCACATCGAGATCGCCAAACGGCACGGCAAGGCGCTGGTCATCCACGATCGCGAGGCGCACGCGGATGTGCTGCGCATCCTCGCCGACGCGGGTGCTCCCGAGCGGACCGTGTTCCACTGCTACTCCGGCGACGCCGACATGGCCCGGATCTGCGCGGACGCCGGGTACTTCATGTCGTTCGCGGGCAATGTCACCTTCAAGAACGCCCAGCCGCTGCGTGACGCACTGGCCGTCGCGCCGATGGAACTGGTTCTGGTCGAGACGGACGCACCGTTCCTGACCCCCGCCCCGTACCGCGGACGGCCCAACGCGCCCTACCTCATTCCGGTCACGCTGCGTGCCATGGCGGAGGTGAAGGGCGTGGACGAGGACACTCTGGCGTCGGCCATCTCCGACAACACCGCCCGCGCATTCGACTACTGACCGGTACTGGCCGGTATCGGCCGACTCCGAGGCTACGGTGTGTAGTTGAGGCGTTTTGGAGAGTCATCGACGCTCCGCTATCGTCCCGGGCGCCATCAGGCGAGCCGGCCGATCGGATCCTCTGGAGCGTCGTGAGCAATTCGAAGGGCAGTCACCGTGCAGCACGCGGCAGGGGGCGTACGGCGGTGGCGATGCCGCCCACCCGTCTTCCGGCCGCCGCATCCGTACCGCTTCATGAGCAGCTGACGCTCGCCGCCTGGGCGATCCGCGCCCCGACAGTCGTCGATACGCCCCTGCGGCCCGGCCGGCCGGCCCTCCCCGGCACCGACGGCGGCCGGGCGGCGGCGCGCCGGGCCGCCCGGCGGCGCAAGGTCCCCGTCCGCCCCGAGAGCCTGCGCCGTCTCGTCCCGCAGGCCCTCGTCGTCGCGTTCCTGGCCGGTGGCACCACCGCGTTCGTGGCCTGCGACAAGGCGGTGACGCTCGACGTCGACGGCACGCCCCGCACCGTGCACACCTTCGCGGACGACGTCGACGAACTCCTCGCCGACCAGGGCGTCACCATCACCGCCCACGACACCGTCACCCCTGCCCTCGGCAGCTCGCTCGCCAACGGCGACAAGATCTTCGTCCGGGCGCGGAGGTAGCACCGGCGGCGGAGCGGGAGGCCGTACGCGCAACGGGGGCGAGCCCCCGGCCGCGCCGCGGCCGTAGGCTTACCGGGTGAGCACCACTGAGCCCGATGCCCTCCTGGGCCCCGCAGACATCCGCGAGCTGGCCGCCAAGCTGGGCGTACGCCCGACCAAGCAGCGCGGTCAGAACTTCGTCATCGACGCCAACACGGTCCGCAGGATCGTGCGGACGGCGGAAGTCCGCCCGGACGACGTCGTCGTCGAGGTCGGTCCGGGGCTCGGCTCGTTGACCCTGGCCCTGCTGGAGGCGGCGGACCGGGTCGTCGCCGTCGAGATCGACGACGTGCTGGCGGGCGCCCTGCCGGCCACGGTCGCCGCCCGGATGCCGGGGCGCGCCGACCGGTTCGCCCTGGTGCACTCCGACGCGATGCTGGTCCGGGAGCTGCCGGGCCCGGCGCCGACCGCGCTGGTCGCGAACCTTCCGTACAACGTCGCCGTGCCGGTCCTGCTGACCATGCTGGAGCGCTTCCCGTCCATCGAGCGGACCCTCGTCATGGTCCAGGCCGAGGTCGCCGACCGGCTGGCCGCCAGGCCGGGCAACAAGGTCTACGGCGTGCCGTCGGTGAAGGCCAACTGGTACGCGGACGTCAAGCGGGCCGGGTCCATCGGCCGCAATGTCTTCTGGCCCGCCCCGAACGTCGACTCCGGTCTGGTGTCGCTGGTCCGGCGCACCGAGCCGATCATGACGAGCGCGAGCAGGACCGAGGTCTTCGCGGTCGTCGACGCGGCCTTCGCCCAGCGCCGCAAGACGCTGCGGGCGGCCCTGGCCGGCTGGGCGGGCTCCGCGCCCGCCGCGGAAGCGGCCCTGGTCGCGGCCGGGATCTCGCCGCAGGCCCGCGGCGAGGCGCTGACCGTCGAGGAGTTCGCCGCCATTGCCGAGAACAAGCCCTCCGGGAGTGGCGAGTGAGCGTCACCGTCCGCGTACCCGCCAAGGTCAACGTCCAGCTGGCGGTCGGCGCCCCGCGCCCCGACGGCTTCCACGACCTGGCCAATGTCTTCCTCGCCGTCGGCCTGTACGACGAGGTCACCGTCACCCCCGCCGACGAACTGCGCATCACCTGCTCGGGCCCGGACGCCGCCAAGGTCCCGCTGGACGCGACGAACCTCGCCGCCCGCGCCGCGATCGCACTGGCCGAGCGGCACGGCATCGCACCCGATGTGCACATCCACATCGCCAAGGACATCCCCGTCGCGGGCGGCATGGCGGGCGGCAGCGCCGACGGTGCGGCCGCCCTGCTGGCCTGCGACACCCTCTGGTCCACCGGTGCCGGCCGGGAGGAGCTCCTCGCCATCTGCGCGGAGCTGGGCAGTGACGTGCCGTTCAGCCTCGTCGGCGGCGCGGCTCTCGGTGTCGGACGCGGCGAGCAGCTGACCGCGATCGATGTCGGCGGAACCTTCCACTGGGTCTTCGCGGTCGCCGACGGCGGGCTCTCCACCCCGGCCGTCTACGGCGAGTTCGACCGGCTCACAGCCGGTACGGACGTCCCGGATCCCGCCGCGTCCGCCGCGCTCCTGGACGCGCTTCGGACCGGTGATGCCACGGCTCTCGCGGGCGCCCTGAGCAACGAACTCCAGCCCGCCGCGCTGTCCCTGCGCCCGTCCCTCGCCGACACCCTCGCCGCCGGCACCGAGGCCGGTGCCCTGGCCGCCCTGGTCTCGGGCTCCGGGCCGACCACCGCGTTCCTGGTGGCGGACGCGGAGTCGGCGCGGAAGGTGGCCGAGGCGCTGATCACCTCGGGAACATGCAGAAACGCACGGGCCGCGGTGTCCCCGGCGCCGGGCGCCACGGTCCTGTGAGCCGGGCCGGCCGGGCGGCACCGCCGCCCGGTCAGCCGAGCCGCAGGCTCTTCCTGGCCAGCTCGTACGCCGGGAGCATCGCCTCGTGCTCCTCGGAGTCCATCCCGCCCAGATGGATCACGACCGGCCCGTCCGGGGTGGCGACGGCGAAGGCCCGCTCCTTCTTGAGCTCGTCCAGCAGCTTGCTCCTGACCGTGTAGCCGACCTCGGCTGCGGCCAGGTCACCGGCCCTGGTCTCGGTGTACGTGACCTTTCCGGCGCCGTCCTCGTCGGCGATGAACGCCTCCAGGACCTGGCGCGGGCTGCGATCGGACTTCTTGCCCTGCCACACCCGCAGATAACCGATGTTCCCCGCCGGCTTCGCGTCGATCTCGCAGACCATGGTGACCTGGCCCTGCACGCCCAGTGCGGCGCCGAGCTCGGAGTCCGGATCGACGTCGACGGCCTTCGGCTTCCAGGACGCCGCGAGGTCGAAGGTGACGGGCAGCGGGCAGGCCGAGCCGGAGCCGCCGACCGTGCCGCCCTCGGCGGCGGTCCTCCCGGCCGTCCCGGCCTTCTGCGACGGCTTCCCGCCTGTCGGCTTCTCGGCCACGGCCCCCGCATCCTGCGACGCCGACGAACAGCCCGCCAGCACCAGCGTCGCCAGCAGTGCCGCCGCGACCATGCCCCGCACCGGCCCTCGACCGGCATTCCGCACGGTGTCACGCACCGTCGAAGTCCCCACTGAAGTCCCCACCCCTGAGATGTCCGAAGATCTTCCGACCGGGCCCCCGCCCCTTGATCGATTGCCGCACGCTATCGCAGCCGCGAGCCGACTACCCTGGGACGTCGATCGATCCCCCAGGCAGGAGTGAAATGGCCGTCAATCTGGTCAATGTCGAGCAGGTCAGCAAGGTGTACGGCACCCGTGCCCTGCTCGATGGCGTGTCCCTCGGCGTGTCCGAGGGGGACCGGATCGGTGTCGTGGGCCGTAACGGCGACGGCAAGACGACCCTCATCCGGATGCTCGCCAGGCTGGAGGAGGCGGACAGCGGCCGTGTCACCCACAGCGGCGGGCTGCGCCTCGGCGTCCTCACCCAGCACGACTCGCTCGACCCCGAGGCGACCATCCGCCACGAGGTGATCGGCGACCTCGCCGACCACGAGTGGGCGGGCAGCGCGAAGATCCGCGATGTGCTCACCGGACTCTTCGGAGGGCTCGCCCTGCCGGGCTTCGAGCACGGTCTGGACACCGTCATCGCCCCGCTCTCCGGCGGCGAGCGGCGCCGGATCGCGCTGGCCAAGCTGCTCATCGCCGAGCAGGACCTGATCGTCCTCGACGAGCCGACCAACCACCTCGACGTCGAGGGCATCTCCTGGCTGGCCGGCCACCTGCGGGCACGCCGCTCGGCGCTCGTCTGCGTCACCCACGACCGCTGGTTCCTCGACCAGGTCTGTACGCGCATGTGGGACGTCCAGCGCGGCACGGTCCACGAGTACGAGGGCGGCTACAGCGACTACGTCTTCGCGCGGGCCGAGCGGGAGCGCATCGCCGCGACCGAGGAGTCCAAGCGGCAGAACCTGATGCGCAAGGAGCTGGCCTGGCTGCGCCGCGGTGCCCCCGCCCGTACCTCCAAGCCGCGCTACCGCATCGAGGCGGCCAATGAACTGATCGCCGACGTGCCGCCGCCGCGCGACACCAGCGAGCTGATGAAGTTCGCCAACGCGCGGCTCGGCAAGACCGTCTTCGACCTGGAGGACGTGACCGTCCAGGCGGGTCCCAAGACGCTGCTCACCCACCTCACCTGGCAGCTCGGCCCCGGTGACCGGATCGGTCTGGTCGGGGTCAACGGCGCGGGCAAGACCTCGCTGCTGCGGGCGCTCGCCGAGGCGGCCCGCACACAGGGCGACGCGCAGCCCGCCGCCGGAAAGGTCGTCGTCGGCAAGACCGTCAGGCTGGCCTACCTCTCCCAGGAGGTCCACGAGCTCAACCCGAACCTGCGGGTGCTCGAAGCGGTCCAGCAGGTACGGGACCGGGTCGACCTGGGCAAGGGCCGGGAGATGACCGCGGGCCAGCTCTGCGAGCAGTTCGGCTTCTCGAAGGAGAAGCAGTGGACCCCGGTCGGTGACCTCTCGGGCGGTGAGCGGCGCCGGCTCCAGATCCTGCGCCTGCTGATGGACGAGCCGAACGTCCTCTTCCTCGACGAGCCCACCAACGACCTCGACATCGAGACCCTGACCCAGCTGGAGGACCTCCTCGACGGCTGGCCCGGATCGATGATCGTGATCTCCCACGACCGGTTCTTCATCGAGCGGACCACGGACCGGGTGATGGCGCTGCTCGGCGACCGCACGCTGCGGATGCTGCCGCGCGGGATCGATGAGTACCTGGAGCGCAGGCAGCGGATGGAGGAGGCGGCCACCCCCTCCGCCGCACCCGCGGCGGCGAAGGAGAAGGCCGCGCCGGCCGCGAGCGTCTCCCCACAGGCCGCACGTGCGGCGAAGAAGGAACTGCAGAAGGTGGAGCGGCAGCTCGACAAGATGTCGACGCGGGAGACCGCGCTGCACGCACAGATCGCGGAGCACGCCACGGACTTCGAGAAGGTGGCGAAGCTGGACGCGGAGCTGCGCGAACTGGTCTCTGAGCGCGATGAGTTGGAGATGCGCTGGCTGGAACTGGCCGAGGACGCCTGATCGCTGAGGCGCTTTCGGTGTGACCGGTGTGGCCTGTGGGGCGGGTGATAGAAAGAAAGCTCGCCCGGCGCAGGTACAGATGCCGGACCGGTCCGCACGAAGGGGGACGTGCTGATGACCCAGCCGCCCGGCCAGCAACCGCCACAGGGGGGCTTCGGGGCTCCGTACGATCCGCCGCCGACGCCGGTTCAGCCGCCCCCGTCACCACCCGGGTACGGCTCCGCGCCGCCGCCGCCCGGCCAGGCCCCGGGCCCGTACGGCACACCCGGTCAGGCCGCAGGCCCGTACGGCGCGCCCGCACAGCCGGGGCCGTACGGCGTCCCGCAGCCCGGTCCGTACGGCGCGCCCCCGCAGCCGGGACCGTACAACGCGCCCCCACAGCCCGGATTCGGCCCGCAGTCACAGCCGGAGCCCGGCGGTGGAGGGTTCTTCCGGGGGCGGCGCGGTGCGGTCATCGCTGCCGCGCTCGCGGTGGTGCTGCTGGCCGGCGGTGGCATCTGGTTCGTCACGAGCGGGGGCGACGACGGGTCGAAGCCCACGGCAGAGGCGAGCGGCGACCCCGGGCCGGACTCCACCGGCGGCGGGGGCGACGGCAAGGGCAAGGCCAAGGACCAGGACCAGGGCACGCACGACCTCCGCGCGGAGGCCGACGCGCTCAACGCCAAGCGCGGGCCGGGCGAGGCGAAGGTTCTCTGGCTCCAGGAGGGCGGCGTCGATCTGCCGCTCAACGGCTCGGACGTGTACGGCCCCTGGATCGTCGGCGACACCATCGTCAAGGCCATGTTGCACACGCTCTCCGGCTATTCGGTCACCGACGGCCACCAGAAGTGGAGCCTTCGCATGCCGTCGAATCTGTGCGCGGCGCCCTCGCAGGCCACCGCCGACGGCAAGATCGTCCTCGGGATCAAGTCCGGCCACGGGGACCAGGCGTTCTGCGACGCGCTCCAGATGGTCGACCTCACGACCGGCAAGGCCGGCTGGCACAAGACCTACAAACGCCAGGGCGCCTGGGACGGGCTCTCCCACGTCGCGATGGCGATCAACGGCGACACCGTGACCGTGGGGCGCACCACCAGGACGGATGCCTTCCGGGTCAGTGACGGCAAGGTGCTCTGGGGCGAACTGCCGGGGAACTGCCAGCCGTTCGGCTTCGCGAGCGGCCCCGAAGGGATCGCCGCCACCAGCTGTCAGACGGCGGCCGACGACCACAAGGAACAGCAGGTGCAGCGGGTCGATCCGGTCACCGGCAAGGTCCAGTGGACGTACAAGGTCAAGAAGGGCTGGCAGGTCGCGCAGTTCTACTCGGCGAGCCCACCGGTCGTCTCGCTGAAGCAGGACGACAAGTGGGCCATCCTCGTGCTCAACGAGAACGGCACCTACCGCTCCCAACTGGCTGGTGGCACCGAGGACTACGTGACGGAGTGCGACGAGGACCTCCTCACCGATGGCAAGAGTCTTGACAACTGCCTCGGCGTGACGGCCGACGACCGGGCGGTCTACCTGGCGACGAAGCCCGACCCGGCGGCTCGCCGTCCCGCCAACAAGGTCGTGGCCTTCGACCTGAACACCGGTCGGACCAAGTGGAAGGCCGCGGCGCCGGCCGGTCAGACCATGATGCCGATGCGGGTGGAGGGCGGCAGGCTGCTGATGTATGTGGCGGCGGAGAAGAACAAGGGCGGCGGTATCGCATCCCTCCCGCCGACGGGTGGTACGCCGCAGATGGTGCTGCGGCACCCGGCGGCGGCCTCCGCGGTCGAAAGAGACTTCTCCCTTTCCCGGGTCGCCTATGCGAACGGGCGCTCTTTCCTTGTGCAGGCGAGGATCAGCGGGATCGACGACGAGGCGGAGAAGTCGATGAGGTCGATCGTGGGCTTCGGCAGCTGACGGCCCGAGGCGTAACGGGGGCATCACGGGCCGGTTCTCCCTTGGGAACAGGGGGTGGACCGCCCCGGTGGGCGGGGTGTTGCGGGTGGTACAAAGAAGCCCCGCTCGACTGTCGTAACACTGCGGGATCCATGCCCGATTCGCTCCTTTCCGTGGAGTTCGGGGGTCTTGTCGGACCCTTTCGAGCCCTGCGGAATCGCGGGGGAGACCGGATCGGGCACCGGACCGCACGAAGGGGGACGTGCTGATGACCCAGCCGCCCAGCCAGCAACCGCCGCAGGGGGGATTCGGCGCACCGCAGGAGCCGCCGCAGGGGAGTCCTCAGCCGCCCCAGGGTCCGCCGCCCGGCTACGGCTCCCCGCAGACGCCCGGTCAGGCGCCGGGCCAGGCCCCCGGTTACGGCTACCCCCAGCAGCCCGGTCCGTACAACCAGCAGCAGCCGGGCCCGTATGCCCAGCAGCCCGGTCCGTACAACCAGCAGCCGGGTCCGTACGGGCAGCAGCCCGGTCCGTACGGTCAGCCGACGCAGCCCGGTTACGGCTACCCGCAGCAGCAGTACCCCGGCGCACCGGCCCCCGGTCAGGGCGGCGGCAACTCCTCCAAACGCAAGCCCGCGTTGATAGTCGGCGCCGCGGCCGTCGCGCTCCTGGTGATCGGCGGCGGCATCTTCATCGCCACGCGCGGGAGCGACGACAAGAAGCCTGTCGCGCAGAAGAGCGGCGACGCCAGGCCGAGCGGCTCGCCCTCCGTCAACGAGGGTGACGGCAACGGAGACGGCCGCGAGGCCGAGGACGACCTCAACGCCGGTCGCAAGGAGGGCGAGGCGAAGGTTCTCTGGCTGCAGAAGAACGACGCCGAACTGCCGCGCAACGGCTCGGACGTGCACGGCCCCTGGGTCGTGGGCGACACCGTCGTCAAGGGCATGTACCGCGCGGTCTCCGGATACTCCGTGGCCGACGGCAAGCAGAAGTGGACGCTGAAGCTGCCCGCCGACCTGTGTGCGGCGCCCTCGCAGCCCACCACCGACGGCAAGATCGTCATCGGGGTCGAGAACGGCACCACCGACAAGGCGGACTGCGCGGACCTCCAGATGATCGACCTCAACACCGGCAAGGCCGGCTGGAAGAAGTCGATCAAGCAGAACGGCATCTGGGACATGATGTCGGACATATCGTTGGCCATCAGTGGCGACACCGTGACGGTCGGGCGCACCGGCAACTCCAACGCCTACCGGGTCAGCGACGGCAAGGAACTGTTCGGCAAGCAGCCGGGCGACTGCCAGCCGTTCGCCTTCGCCGGCGGGCCCAGGCTGATCGCAGCCTCCAGTTGCCGCACCGACGACATCGACAATCCGCAGCATCAGATCCAGAAGCTCGACCCGGTCACGGGGAAGCCCAGGTGGACGTACCGGATCAAGCGCGGATGGGAGATCGACCGGGTCTACTCGGTGAGCCCGCTGGTGGTCTCCCTGAAGAAGGACAAGGAGTGGAGCATCCTCGCGCTGAAGGAGAACGGCTCGTTCCGCTCCGGAGTCGTCAGTGACAAGGGCGACAAGTTCTCGCCGGACTGCGGCAGCACCTTCGCCATCTTCGGCAAGTCCCTGGACGGTTGCACCGGTGTCGCCGCCGATGCCAACACGTTCTACATGTCGACCTCGCCGGACTCCAGCGGCACCGCCCGTACGAACAAGGTCGTGGCATTCGACCTGAACACCGGCAAGTCCAAGTGGAAGGCCGCGGCACCGGCCGACAGCATGGTGAAGCCGCTGCGCATGGAGGGCGGCAATGTGCTGCTCTACGTGGAGGCCGGTTACAACAAGGGCGGCGGGATCGCCACCCTCGCACCGACCGGCGGCACCCCGCGGATGCTGCTGAAGCACCCCGCGTCGACGGCCGAGATCGAGAGCACCTTCTACGAGTCGAAGGTCGTCTACGCGGACGGCCGTTCCTTCATCGCGAGCGGACGGGTCAGCGCGCGGAACGACAAGGAAGAGCTGGAGACGAAGACCATGATGGCCTTCGGCGACTGACGGCTCACCAAGGCTTTCGACGGCCCCGAATGACCAACTCCCTTTCCCCAGAGGTACGTACGCCATGACGCAGCCCCCCCAGCCGTCCAACGAGCCGCCCCAGGGCGGATTCGGTGCCCCGCAGGACCCCCCGCCGGGCGGGTTCGGCGCACCGAACCCGCCGCCCGCCGACCCGTTCGGCAAACAGCCGGCCACCCCGCCGGCGGGCGGATTCGGTGCCCCGCAGACCCCGCCGCCCGCGGGCCCGCCGCAGCAGCCGGGCCCCGGTTACGGCTACCCGCAGGGCCAGCCGCCGCAGCCGGGCTACGGCTACCCGCAGGGCCAGCCCCCGCAGCCCGGTTACGGCTATCCGCAGGCGCCCGTGCCCGGCCAGCCGCAGCAGGGTTACGGATTCCCGCAGGGCCTGCCGCCCGGCCAGCCGCCGCAGCAGGGGTACGGCTACCAGACCACCCCGATGCAGCAGCCGTACCCGCCGCAGCAGAACGGGAACGGGGGCAAGAAGTTCACCACCCAGATGCAGATCATCGTCGCCGCATCGGTCGCCGTCGTGCTGATAGTCGGCGCGGGCATCTGGTTCTCCTCCAGCGGCGGTGACGACGGCAAGAAGGACAAGGCGTCCCAGTCCAGCGGTGGCACCACCGAGGGCAAGGACGGCGGCCAGGGCGGCGCTGTCGGTGGCGGCGGCAAGGAGAAGGCACCGGCGGACCCCAAGTCCAAGGCCGCCTTCCAACTGCCGGAGCCGAAGGTCAATGACGTCACCAAGGTCGACGGTTCCTGGATGACCGACAAGGCGTATGTGAAGACCGGCTTGAACGAGATCGTCGGCTATGACGCGGCCAAGGGCACCAAGCTGTGGTCCATCCCGCTGGCGGGCCAGGTCTGCGCCGCCTCCCGGCACATGTCCAAGGACTACAAGACGGCCATTGCCTTCGAGGAGGCCAAGCCGACCAAGGCCGAGAAGTACCAGCCGTGCAACCAGGTCGGCGCGATCGACCTGAACACCGGCAAGCTGATGTGGAGCAAGTCGGTGACCGCCGCCACCAGCGGTGACGCGCCGCTCAGGTACAAGGAAATCACGCTCAGCGGCACCACGGTCGCCGCGGCCGGCACCGAGGGCGGCGCGGCGTTCGACCTGAACACCGGCGCCGAGCGCTGGAAGCCCAAGGTCTCCGCCGACGGCTGCTACGACGCGGGCTACGCCGGTGGCGAGGCGCTCGCCGTCGTCCGCACGTGCGGTACGTACGACGACCCGCAGCTCGTCATCCAGGCGCTGAACCCGACCACCGGCGCCCCGCTCTCCTCCTACAAGATGCCGCCCGGTGTCGACTACGCGAGCATCGTCTCCACCAAGCCGCTGGTCGTCGCGGCCGATGTCGGCGACACCGCCGGTGACGGCAGCGGTATCTCGGACTTCTTCTCGATCGACGCCTCCACAGGCAAACTGCTCACCAGGATCGCGGCGGACGGCGAGAAGTACGCCGCGCGTTGTACCTCCACCGAGGTCGAGAGCTGCCAGAGGCTGGCCGTCGGCAACAACCGCATCTACGTGCCGACCGAGGACCACGAGGGCACCGGCGAGTACGGCGACACCAACGAGATCGTCTCCTTCGACCTCACCACGGGCAAGCCGACCAGTGACCGGGCCGATGCGGGCGACCGCTACACGGTGTTTCCCCTCCGCATGGACGGCGGCAACATCATCGCGTACAAGACGCCCCCGTACGACAAGGGCGGCCAGATCATCTCCATCGACGGCGCCACCTTCAAGCAGACCGTGCTGATGGAGAACCCGAGCGAGAGGTCCGTCCGCGAGGCCGAGAGCAGCTTCTTTGGGGACTACACCGAAATGCTCTACTCCGCCGGCCGGCTGTACATCTCCCAGACGATGATCAGCGCGATGAACGGAAGCTCCTTGAACGGCAAGGAATACCTGGCTGTGGCCTTCGGCACCAGTTGATCCGTACGCAGTACCTGTGACCCGGCCCTGCCGGTCGATCATTCGACCGGCAGGGCCGATCGTTTTCCGCCTGTAGAGCAGACCTGAATGGCACATAATCCGACACTCCGGGGGCCTTCTGCCGGGTAACGGGTCCGGAACGTCGAACAAGCGTGTAACTTGCCGGGTCAGGGCGGGCCGGGGGGCCTGGCGCCGGTGCTATGGGGGTGTGCTCGATGGGCGTGCGGCTCATGGTGGTCGATGATCACCGACTGCTCGCCGAGGCGCTCGCCTCGGCGTTGAAACTGCGGGGCCACCGGGTGCTCGCGGCGGCAGCGCCGACATCGGGAGCGGCGGAGCTGGTGGTCAGCAGGGCTCCGGAGGTCTGTCTGTTCGGCACCGCGGCACCTGCCGAACCCGGCGCATTCGACCCGATCGTACGGATCCGGCGCGAGCGCCCTCAGGTGGCCGTGGTGGTGCTCGGGCCCGTGCCCAGCCCGCGCGGGATCGCGGCGGCCTTCGCGGCGGGCGCCGCGGGATATGTCCGGCACGACGAGCGCATGGAGGGCGTCGAACGGGCGATGGTCAAGGCGCGAGCCGGAGAGGCCGCGGTGGCGCCGCAACTGCTCCAGGGCGCCTTCGCCGAGCTGCTCAATCCGGCCGCGGCGCCGGACGACGAGGGGCAGCGGCTGCTGCAGATGCTCACCCCGCGCGAGGTCGAGGTCCTGATCCGGGTCGCCGAGGGCGAGGACACACGGCTGATCGCGGCCGGGATGCGGATCGCGTCGAGCACCGCGCGTACCCATGTGCAGCGGGTGCTGATGAAGCTGGGCGTCGGCTCCCGGCTGGAGGCCGCGGCGCTCGCGGCCCGCACGGGGCTGCTGGACCGGGCCGTGCCGCTGGACAAGCAGGGGCCCGGCGGCATCGGGTGACGCCGCCGGGCCCCTGCTGAATGCGGTACGTCAGCCGTCCGCCGGGTCCGGGCCGTCGGACGGAACCTGCGCCGGGCGCAGTTTCAGCGGATTCCCGCGAGGAACCCTGGGGCGTGCGTCCCGGGAGGAATCGTGTCCTTGGTGGGTGGCGCGGAGCGCCGCAGCGTCGCGCTACCGGGCGCGGAGTGCCCGGTAGCCGCCGGGTGGAGTCGGACAAAGCGGTGAGCACCGGAGGCGAACGTGCGGGCCATAGGTCAAGGCCGTGAAGTTACGGCTTGAGTGCGACTGTCCAGGCGGCTGTGATCTGTGGGTTCGCCGGACGTAGGAAGCGGAGTCCCGGTCCGGTGACGATCCCGCCGTGGATCACGAAGAGGCCGCCGGTGATCCGCCGGATGTCGAAGAGTCAGGGCGCGGTCGCGGACTTCTGCTCCGGTTCGGAGACTTCCTTGTGCAGGTCGGGCATGGTGGGTCCCTTTGATCAGAACGAGTACGGGGCGCAGCGCGGGGCGGCGAGGACGATCGCGCCCCCAGCCCAGCAGGGCCGGCTTGCGGTGCCAGGCGCTGTCGCCCTCGGCCGACGCCTCCTCGGCGTCCGGGGACTCGGTCCCGTAGACCAGTCCGGCCAGTTCGGCCCCGGACCCCGGACACCGGACTTCATCGAGGCCTGCTTCCTTCGCTGCGCGAACTGAACTCGAAGGAAACTACGCTCTTGTGTTCAAAAACTGAACACTTTTCCTGGGGTTCTTTGTTTGATTGCGATCGTCTGGCCGGTAAATCCAGGCAGGAGGTGCTAGAGATCCTGCCCGCACACGCCCCGTCGGCGTCATTGACGCGTCTGTTGATTTGTGGTTCATTGTGTTTGGTTATGTTTGGAGGAACCTGGTGAAGAAGACGGTTACGACGCTTGCCGACGGCCGGGAGCTGCTCTACTACGACAGTCGTGACGACGTCGTGCGCGACGCCGTCGACCGGCGGCCCCTCGACGCCGTCTCGACCTCGTCCGAGATCCGCCGTGACCCGTTCCTCGGCGACAGCGTCGCCATCGCCTCGCACCGCCAGGGCCGCATCTACCACCCGCCGGCCGACGAGTGCCCGCTCTGCCCCTCGCGGGACGGCCGGCTGAGCGAGATCCCCGAGGCGGACTACGACGTCGCCGTCTTCGAGAACCGCTTCCCCTCGCTCGCCGGTGACTCCGGCCGCTGCGAGGTCGTCTGCTTCACCGCGGACCACGACGCGTCGTTCGCGGACCTCACCGAGGACCAGGCCGCCCTGGTCCTGGAGGCATGGACCGACCGCACCGCCGAACTCGCCGAGCTGCCGCAGGTCAAGCAGGTGTTCTGCTTCGAGAACCGGGGCGCCGAGATCGGCGTCACGCTCGGCCATCCGCACGGACAGATCTACGGCTATCCCTTCGTCACCCCGCGCACCGAGCTGATGCTCCGTTCGATGGAGGCCCACCGCGCCGAGACCGGCCGCAACCTCTTCGACGACGTCGTGGCCCGCGAGGAGAAGGACGGCTCGCGGATCGTCATCGGTGGCGAGCACTGGGTCGCCTTCGTGCCGTACGCGGCGCACTGGCCGTACGAGGTCCACCTCCACCCCCGCCGTCGCGTCCCCGATCTGAGGGAACTCGACGAGGCCGCGCGCGCGGAGTTCCCACAGATCTATCTGGAACTCTTGAGGCGATTCGACCGGATCTTCGGCCCCGGCGAGCCGCCGACCCCGTACATCTCGGCCTGGCACCAGGCACCGTTCGGTGTCCCGGGACGGCAGGACTTCGGGCTCCATCTGGAGCTTTTCACCATCCGACGCACCTCCGGCAAGCTGAAGTTCCTCGCGGGTTCCGAATCCGGCATGAACGTGTTCATCAACGACGTGCCGCCGGAGGCCGCGGCCCAGCGACTGCGAGAGGTAGCGAGCGAGTGAGCAAGCCCCAGAAGAAGTACCTGGTCACGGGTGGCGCGGGTTATGTCGGCAGCGTGGTCGCCCAGCATCTGCTGGAGGCCGGTCACGCGGTCACCGTCCTCGACGACCTCTCGACCGGGTTCCGGGAGGGCGTCCCGGCCGGGGCCGAGTTCATCGAGGGCCGCATCCAGGACGCGGCGAAGTGGCTGGACCCCTCCTACGACGGGGTGCTGCACTTCGCCGCGTACTCGCAGGTCGGCGAGTCCGTCGTGGACCCGGAGAAGTACTGGGTGAACAACGTCGGGGGCTCAGTGGCGCTGCTCGCCGCGATGCGGGACGCCGGGGTGCGGACCCTGGTCTTCTCCTCCACCGCCGCGACCTATGGCGAACCGGTCACCACTCCCATCACGGAGTCCGACGCGACCGCGCCCACCAACCCCTACGGCGCCACCAAGCTCGCCGTCGACCACATGATCACCGGTGAGGCGGCCGCGCACGGACTGGCCGCCGTCTCGCTGCGCTACTTCAACGTGGCCGGGGCGTACGGCAGTTGCGGGGAGCGGCACAGTCCCGAGTCGCACCTCATTCCGCTGGTCCTCCAGGTCGCCCTCGGACAGCGCGAGTCGATCTCCGTGTACGGCGACGACTACCCGACCCCCGACGGCACCTGCGTCCGCGACTACATCCATGTCGCCGATCTCGCCGAGGCCCACCTGCTGGCCCTGGACGCGGCCACCGAGGGTGAGCACCTGATCTGCAACCTCGGCAACGGCAACGGCTTCTCGGTGCGCGAGGTCATCGAGACCGTCCGTGAGGTCACCGGCCACCCGGTCCCCGAAACCGCGGCCCCGCGCCGCGCCGGTGACCCGGCTGTGCTGGTCGCCTCCGCCGCCACCGCCAGGGAGCGCCTCGGCTGGACGCCGTCGCGCGCGGACCTGACCGGAATCGTCTCCGACGCCTGGACGTTCGCCCGCCGAGAGGAGCTCACCACCCCATGACCGAGAACAGTGAGCTGACCGCCGCCTTCACCGAGCTGTACGGGAGTGCCCCCGAAGGGGTCTGGGCGGCACCCGGCCGAGTGAATCTGATCGGCGAGTACACCGACTTCAACGACGGTTTCGTGATGCCGCTCGCGCTGCCGCACACCGCGCGGGCCGCCGTCGCCCGCCGCACCGACGGCGAGCTGCGACTCCACTCGACCGACGTACCGGGTGGTGTCGTCCGGCTCCGGGTCGACGAGCTGGCCCCGCACCAGGGGCACGGCTGGGCGGCGTACCCGGCCGGAGTCGTCTGGGCGCTGCGCGAGGCCGGTCACCCGGTCACCGGGGCGGACATACAGCTGACCTCCACCGTTCCCACCGGAGCCGGGCTCTCCTCCTCCGCGGCCCTCGAAGTCGTCACCGCGCTGGCTCTGAACGACCTCTTCGAACTGGGGCTCTCCGCCTCGGAGCTGGCGGTCATCGGCCAGCGCGCCGAGAACGTGTTCGTCGGCGTGCCGTGCGGGGTCATGGACCAGATGGCGTCCGCCTGCTGCACCGAGGGCCACGCGCTGTACCTCGACACCCGCGACCTCACCCAGCGCCAGGTCCCCTTCGACCTGGCCGCCCACGGGCTGCGGCTGCTGGTCGTGGACACCCGGGTCAAGCACGAGCTCGGCGACGGCGCGTACGCCGAGCGGCGGGCCGGCTGCGAGGCGGGGGCCGCCGCGCTCGGCCTGCGAACGCTGCGCGAGCTGCCGTACGAGGGTCTCGGCGCGGCCCTGGACACCCTGGCCGAGGCCGGGGTCGACGAGTCCGTGGTGCGTTACGTACGCCATGTGGTCAGCGACAACGAGCGGGTGGAGCAGGTCATCGCGCTGCTCGACGCGGGCGATGTGCGGGCCGCGGGCCCGGTCCTCGACGCGGGGCACGTCTCGCTCCGCGACGATCTGCGGGTCTCCTGCCCGGAGTTGGACCTGGTGGTGTCGGCGGCGGGCGGGGCCGGGGCGCTCGGTGCGCGGATGACCGGCGGTGGCTTCGGCGGCTCGGCGATCGTGCTGGTGGACGAGGTGCAGGCGGACACGGTCGCCAAGTCCGTGCTGGAGGCGTTCGCTTCGGCGGGGTACGCGGCGCCGCGGATCTTCCCCGCCGTTCCTTCGACGGGTGCCCGACGTCTCAGCTGAGATCCTTGGTCAGGATGAATTCGGTGACTCCGGGCGGGTAGTTCTCGACCCGCCCGCTCACCTCGTAGCCCCGCTTCCGGTAGAAGTCCGGAGCCTGGAAACCCCAGGTCTCCAGCCGGGAGCGGGTGCAGGCCCGATCGGCCCCGGCCACCCGTTCCGCCTCGGCGAGCAGCCGTGAGCCGAGGCCGCAGCCGCGATGGCGGGCGCCGACCCAGAGCTGGTCCACATGAAGCCAGTGCGCCCAGGTGCGGCCGGTCAGACCACCGGCGATGGCGCCCAGCTCGTCCAGCGCCCACACTTCCAGGGGGAGTTCCTGCCCGGCGGGGTCGGTGCGCAGCACGCGGAGCTCAGGGGAGCCGGCTGTGTTGTCGTCGCGCAGTCGCCGGCTGAGCAGGGTGCGCCGCCCTTTGTCCACTTCTGTCTCAAGACGGAACATGTAACACAGCCTACGGAGCAGAGCCTGTCAGTTCTGCGAATTGCCTTCCGCCCCGGCGCCCCGGCCGTACCCTGATGCACAGCACCGGTGGGGGCCGGTGCTGATTCAGGGGTACGAGACAGTCGGGTACGGCGCCCGGGGCGGGTTGCGGTCGAAACACGGCGGCGGTCGTGGGACTGCGGTCCATCTCCCCGATCCGGGCGGCCGTACCCGCGCCGTTCCGTCCCTTCGGCGGGCCGGGGGTGGCCCAGCAACAGAGGCAGCTTGGGGGTGCCTGTGGTTCGTATCCGGGTTCTCGTGGTGGACGACCACCGCATTTTCGCCGAGTCGCTCGCAGCGGCGCTCGCGGCCGAGCCGGACGTCGATGTGGCGGCGGCGGGCAGTGGCCCCGCCGCGCTGCGATGTCTGGAACGGGCGGCCGCCGAGGGGCGAGGCTATGACGTGATGCTGGTCGATGCCGAACTGGGCATCCTGGCCGCGGCGAGGGGCCGCCGGGCACCCGTCCCGGTCCCCCGCAGCGGGGAGAACGGCCCGGTGGACGGCATCTCGCTGGTCGCCGGGGTCCGTTCGGGTCAGCCTTCCGTGCATACGGTGGTGCTCGCCGAGAAGGACGACCCGCTCCGGGCCGCGCTGGCGCTGCAGGCCGGGGCCTCGGGCTGGGTCGCCAAGGACTGCTCGCTGCAACGGCTGCTCACGGTCATCCGGGGGGTGCTGCGGGACGAGACACATCTGCCCCCGGCCCTGCTCACGGGCGTGCTGCGGGAGCTGACGGCGGCGCGCAAGCACCGCACCGAGAGCGAGGAGCTGGTCGAGTCACTGACCCCGCGCGAGCGCGAGGTGCTGCGCTGCATGGTGGCGGGCCTGGGCCGCAAGGCAGTGGCGGAGCGGCTCTACCTCTCCCCGCACACGGTGCGTACGCACATGCAGAACGTGCTGGGGAAGCTCGGCGTGCACTCCACGCTGGCCGCGGTCGCGCTGGCCCGGCGGGCGGGGGTCGGACCGGTCGATCTGGAGCCGACCCGGGTCCTAGCCGGGGACGTTGTCGAACGGAGCGGTCAACTGGCGTAGCAGGCTGGCCAGTTCACCGCGCTGGTGGGCGGAGAGCTCGGCCAGGATGGCGCGTTCCTGGGCGAGCAGGCCGGCCAGCGACTCGTCGGCCCTGTCGCGCCCCTCGGCGGTGAGCCGGACCAGTACGCCGCGGCGGTCGCTGGGGTCGGGGAGCCGCTCGACGAGGTTCTTCTTGGTCAGCCGGTCGATACGGTTGGTCATCGTGCCCGAGGTGACCAGGGTCTGGGTGAGCAGCTGGCCGGGGGACAGCTGATAAGGGTCACCCGCGCGGCGCAGCGATGTCAGTACATCGAACTCCCACGGCTCCAGATTGTGCTCGGAGAAGGCGATCCGGCGGGCCCGGTCCAGATGGCGTGCCAGGCGGGATACGCGGCTGAGCACCTCGAGTGGTTCCACGTCGAGGTCGGGGCGCTCGCGGCGCCATGCAGCGACCAGTCGGTCGACCTCGTCCTCCATCAGAATCCTTTCGAGGGGACCACCGGCCCCGGCCGGTGGGGGAATCGAATCCGCGACCGCGTTGCGGAGCAGCGCAGCGTCTGATTCCAACCCTGACTCACCGTCACTTCTGGTAGCGTTTTGGTTGTGGCTAGAGGTGATCGCCGGGAGTCGCTCAATCTGCGCGTGCCCCCGGACTTGAAGCGGCAGGTCGAGGAGTACGCCGACGAGACGGGCATCTCGATCAACGCCGCTGCGTGCATCCTTCTGGCTGAGGCCCTGCGCGTGGAGCGGAGGCGCAAGGCGTGATCCGCGCGTACAGGTTCCTGATGCGCCCGACAGCCCGGCAGGCGGTTGCCCTGGGCGAGATGCTGCGGGATCACTGCTCGCTCTACAACGCGGCGTTGCAGGAGCGTCGGGACGCCTACCGGCACAGCTCGAAGACTTCGGTCAAATACGGTGCCCAGTCGGCACAGCTCAAGGAGATCCGGGCGTTCGATCCGGAACGTCAGGGGCGTTGGTCGTTCTCCTCGCAGCAGGCGACCTTGCGTCGCCTGGACAAGGCGTTCGCCGCGTTCTTCCGCCGCGTCAAGGCCGGGCAGACCCCGGGATACCCACGGTTCAAGGGCGTCGGCCACTTCGACACGGTGGTGTTCCCGAAGGACGGCGACGGATGCCGCTGGGACCCCACCCCGCACGACCCTGTCACCCGTGTCCGCCTGCAAGGAATCGGGCATGTGCGTGTGCACCAGTACCGGCCCGTGCAGGGCCGGGTGAAGACGATCGGTGTCAAGCGCGAGGGCAACCGGTGGTACGTGGTCCTCTCCTGCGACGAGGTGCCCGCCGAGCCCCTCCCGTCCACAGGTGTGATGGTCGGCATCGACATGGGTGTGACGCACTTCCTCACCACCAGCGACGGCGAGCACATCCCCAACCCTCGCTTCCTCGGAGCCGCTGCCGGGGAACTCGCCGCAGCGCAGCGGCACCTGGCGACGTTCCCCAAGCGCACCCGGCGCCGCACGAAGGCGCACCGGGCCGCTGTCCGCAGGGTGGCGAAGCTGCATGCGAAGATCCGCCGTCAGCGCGTCGACCACGCCCAGAAGACCGCGCGCGCACTGGTCCGCGATCACGACGTGATCGCCCACGAGCGCCTCAACGTCGCGAGCATGACCCGCGCCCCCAAGCCGAAGCCCGCCCCGGACCGGCCCGGTGTGTTCCTTCCGAACCAGCGGGCCGCCAAGGCCGGACTCAACCGCAGAATCCTCGACACGGGTTGGGGGGTGTTCCTCGCGATCCTCACGAACAAGGCTGAAAGCGCCGGTCGGATCATGATCCCGGTGGACCCCCGCAACACCTCCCGCACCTGCCCCGACTGCGGGCACGTCGCGAAGGAGAACCGTGTCACCCAAGCGAGGTTCAAGTGCTCGGCGTGCGGGTTCACGGCCCACGCGGACCACGTCGGCGCACTGAACGTTCTCAACAGGGCCGGGCTGGCCCTCTGCGATGCGGCCTAGCCAATTACGCAGGAAGCCCGCGCGTCTACGCGTGGGTGGAGTCACGTGGATCAGTGTAGAGGGTCTGTCGACATGAAGTCTCTTGAATTCAAGTGTCTTGACATCAAGATATCTCTGACGTGATCCTGAACCCATGACCACACCCACCTGGGACCCGCAGCAGTACCTGCGCCACGCCGACCACCGCACCCGCCCCTCCCTCGACCTCCTCGCCCGCATCCCCGACCTCCCGGCCGCCCCCGCGCCCCGTATCGCCGACCTCGGCTGCGGAGCGGGCAACGTCACCGTCCTGCTCGCCGACCGCTGGCCCGGGGCCCGGATCACCGGCTACGACAACTCCTCGCAGATGCTCGAACGGGCCCGCGCCCACGCCGGCCCCCACCTCGACTTCGCCGAGGCCGACGCCACGACCTGGACCCCCGCCGAGCATCACGACCTGATCTTCTCCAACGCCCTGCTCCAGTGGGTCCCCGGCCACACCGCCCGCTTTCCGGCCTGGCTGGACGCGATCACCCCCGGCGGCACCTTCGCCTTTCAGGTCCCCGGCAACTTCGACCAGCCCAGCCATGTCCTGATGCGGGAACTCGCCGGGTCCCCGCGCTGGCGCGACCGTCTGGCCGGCGAGCTGCGCCACGCCGACGCGGTGCTCAGCCCTGCCGCCTACCTCGACGCGCTGACGGCCCCCGGCATCACGGCTGACGTCTGGGAGACCACGTATCTGCATCTGCTGCCCGGCGAGGACCCGGTACTCGACTGGGTGAAGGGCACCGGCCTGCGCCCCGTCCTGACGGCCCTCGCCGACGACCCCGAGGCCCGCGAAGCGTTCCTCGCCGAATACCGCGACCGGCTCCGCACCGCCTACCCCAAGGGCCCGCACGGCACGGTGTTCCCGTTTCGCCGCATCTTCGCCGTGGCCCGCAAGGAGACGCGGTGATCGCCGCCGTCGACCACGTCCAACTGGCCGCCCCCGAAGGCTCACAGGACGCGCTGCGCACGTACTACGTGGACACCCTCGGCATGACGGAAATCGCCAAACCCCCCGCCCTCGCGGTCCGCGGCGGCTGCTGGTTCCAGGCCGGTCCGGTCCAGCTCCACCTGGGTATCGAGCCCGGCTTCCGCCCGGCGAGGAAGGCCCACCCGGGCCTGCGCGTCACGGACATCGAGGCGTTCGCGGCGCGGCTGGAGAAGCACGGCGCCGAGGTGCGCTGGGACGGCGAACTGCCGGGGCACCGGCGCTTCTTCAGCCACGATCCGGTGGGGAACCGGCTGGAGTTCCTGGAGCGGGTCGCCTGACGAGCGACAGGGCTCAGTCGTACCGGAGTGTCCGGCGGCAGGCCCGAGGGCTGCGATGCCGCCCGTACATAGCGGCGGGCCGCGCTCGCGTACGAGGATTCCGCGGGGTAGGGAGAACCGGGCCGGTGCTTGTGGAGCGATGGCGTGCGCGTGCGCTCGCGGACGATCAACAATCAGCTGTGCGAGGGCGGGTGCAGTACTGCGGTGTGGCCAGCCCCTTTGGCCTTGGCCCCGTAGCCATGCGGCCTGGAAAGATCAACAGGTCTGGGACGGGCGGGCGAAGCGTGAAGGGGTAAAAAAGTGCAGATAGCAGAAAGATCTGCTGTTCCTGGTGCCCGGCGGATATGGGGGCGAATAGGTCGATGCGTCCTGACGTACGTGCTCCTGCACACCGCAGCGTGGGTGATTATCGCGCTTTTGGTTCCGTGGGAAGACTCCATCGTGCAGATCGTTGGGATCAGCCTTGGCATGCTCGCCCTCGTCGGCCTTCCGACGATCCTTCTCGCGGTCCTGGCGGGCTTGGGGCACAGAAAAATGGTGCCGGGCCGGTTTCGGGGGGCACTGGTGGCTCCGATGCTGGTGTTCATCTGGCCGTGTCTGGCCGCCAGCACGGCCGAACCTCTGGTGTTCGAACTCATGGTCCAACTTGCGTTCGCCTGCTATCTGATGCCGGTACCGCTCGTGCCCGAGAAATGGGTGGGACGGGTCCAGTAGGGCGTTCTGCGAGGTCAGACGTGGCAGCGTACGTTGACGAGCAGCGTGTCTGCGGGCAGTGCAAGGAGATAGGACTGGACACCCCGGCGCCCCTCGCCGACGTCTGGCTCGTGGACGCACTCGGCGCGACTGTGACACGCGCCGTGCAAGGGTGCTTCGTCCAGTTCGTACCACCATCCACCTGGAGTCAGCACGTTGCGTGAAGGCAAGAGGCTGAACTCGTATGTCGCGACGTATTCCTCGCGGCTGCGTTGGCCGATACCGACCGCGTTCCAGCCGAAGGAGAAGTGGTCCGCGATATCTGGCCGGGCCATTGTCGGCGCGACCTCGGCCCAGGCGCGGACGGCCGGCTGGGCATGGTAGTCGGCGGCCTCCTGTGACGTTTCGTACGAGGCCCTGGTTCCTGCGGCGGCGAGGCGACGGTAGAAGAACACTGACTCGTCGTCCGCAGCCGGATGATGGGAGGCTACCTCCTGCCATCGATCCCAGACCCGGCCCGCGTGCTCGGCGCCCCTCGCTCGGAGGGCATCGCTCGGTTGGCATCGCGGAAATCGATCAGCCCCCTCGGCCCACCCGCGCATATTCCGGGCAGACCGGGATCCAACGTGCCGTCCCAGCGGGGACGACCGGTTCCGTCGACGGTCGGCCCGGACAGGCTGGCAGGTGCGGCCATTTCAAGAACCATGTGGGAGTTCGAGGATGTCGCAGGGGCGGTCCAGGCTGCGGCCGCCCCAGCGAATTTAGTCGGCAAGGCTGTTGCGGTCGGCAAGGCGGTGGGCGCCGACGGCGAGGTTCCTCAGCGCGGTCATGGCACGGGGGCGAGCCGGTCCGCACATAGGAGGCGTCCTCAATGCAGAGGGGGTCGCGGATGATGAGCCGTTCCAGTTTGGTCGCCGGACGCAGCGGGCTGCGCCCTGGACTCAGAGCTGATCGAGCGCGTCCCGCGTGATGTCGATGTCGATCGGGAACGGGACACCCGTCTTGAGGCGGTCGTGGTGGATTCCGGTCAGGGCGTACGTCTTGGACACCGGGTCCAGCTCGTAGACCCGCACCACCGCGTGCCGGTCGGTGCCGGCCATCTCGACCAGCCAGAAGTTCGGGATACCGGCGGCGGCGTACTTCTGCGGCTTGGTATCGCGGTCGCGGGCCTCGGAGTCAGGGGAGACGACCTCGACGGCGAGAAGGACGTCGGCGGCCCGGTAGAGAGTCTCGTCCGGGCCCAGCTCGATCTCGGCGCGAATGATCGAGATATCGGGTTCTGGGCCGTTGTGCCGGTCGAGGACCACGGTCATGTCACGGCGGACTTTCAGTTTCGGGGGCGTCGCGCGCCGTATGCCGGTCACCAGGAGATCGACCATCGTGCTGTGGAAGATCTGCTGCGGACTGGCGAACACCAGACTCCCGTCGAGTAGCTCGGTGTGCGGCGGAAGCTCGGGCAAGGTGAACAGATCGCCCACCGTGTATCCGCCCTGCTCGGTAGTCATGTGCTCTCCCACGGATGGGATTCTGAACCTGTTACCTCGTGGTGTCGGCCGGAATCGAGCGGCGTCATCAGATGGTGTGACGCCGGTCCGGTGTCGACCTCGGCCCAGACGAGGAGACCGCCACATGCGTGCCGCTGGCCCCACCCGGTGGCCAGCGCGTCGACGATCAGCAGCCCACGTCCGTCCTCCTGGTCCGGCGGGGGCGCGTCCGCCGCGGTCGCACTGCCCTGACGACGCTGTTCTCCGCCGCCCTGTCGGGGTCCGGACGTGATGTCCGCGCAGATCGATCACCTGAGCGCCATGGCCCAGCGTCCCAACGTGGACATCCAGGTGCTCAAGTTTGCCGCGGGCGCTCACGCCGCAGGGTCCGGCGGACACTTCCTGATCCTTGGACGGGACGACGAGAAGAATCCGCTCAACAGCATGAACGTGGTCTACCTCGAACTACACAAGCGCGGCTTGTATCTCGACGCCCCCACCGAAGTGCAGAGCTACAAGCTGATGTTTGACTACTTGCGATCCCAAGCGGCCGATACGTCGAACAGCGTCGAACTGCTGGCCGCAGCATGACAGGAGCTGATCCGATGAAAAACGCACCAACCGATGCTCGGTTCGCTGCTGCGGACTGGACGAAGAGCAGCTATAGCGCAGCTGACAACGAGTGTGTGGAGGTCGCATTCGCCAGGTTGTGGGTCGCGGTCCGGGACTCGAAAGCAACGCAGGGGCCCGTGCTCCCTGTGACTGCGGAAGCGTTCACCGCGTTCGTGATCGGTGTGCAGGGCGAGGAGCTGACGTGAGAGCGCCGGCCGACTCGCGCGGATCGCGCTGGGCCACGAGCACTTACAGCTCGGGTGACAGGGACTGCGTCGAGGTGGCCTTCGTGGCAGGCATGACCGGTATCCGGGATTCGAAGGTCGCGCACAGCCCTGTGCCGGCTACACCCGGCGACGCGTTTGCTGCGTTTCTTGGCGGAGCCAAGGGCAGTGGGCTGGACCGGACTGTCTGACGCGACCGCCTCCGGGGCAACGCGGAGTGGGTCGAACCAGCTGGTGCGGTCCACTCCATCGGCGGCCCGATCCGGCCGACCGCTCGGGCCGGCCCTTGCGCGCCGCACCTCAGCTCTTGCGGTGCCCCACCAGCCGCGGCTTCGCCTCGAGGTTCTCCAGGCCGTGCCAGGCCAGGTTCACCAGATGGGCCGCGACCTCCGCCTTCTTCGGCTTGCGGGCGTTGACCCACCACTGGCCGGTCAGGGCGACCATGCCGACCAGTGCCTGGGCGTACAGCGGGGCCAGCTTCGGGTCGAAGCCGCGGGCCTTGAACTCCAGGCCCAGGATGTCTTCCACCTGGGTGGCGATGTCGCTGATGAGGGAGGCGAAGGTGCCCGTCGACTGGGCGACGGGGGAGTCACGGACCAGGATGCGGAAGCCGTCCGTGTACGTCTCGATGTAGTCGAGCAGGGCGAACGCCGCCTGCTCCAGGAGTTCGCGGGGGTGGCCCGCGGTCAGGGCGCCGGTGACCATGTCGAGCAGCTGGCGCATCTCGCGGTCGACCACGACGGCGTACAGGCCCTCCTTGCCGCCGAAGTGCTCGTAGACGACCGGCTTGGAGACGCCGGCCCGGGCCGCGATCTCCTCGACCGAGGTGCCCTCGAAACCCTTGTCGGCGAAGAGGGTGCGGCCGATGTCCAGCAACTGCTCGCGGCGTTCCTTGCCGGTCATCCTCACGCGGCGGGTACGCCGGGTGGAGGAGGGACGGTTCTTCTCGTTGCTCGTGCTGCCGTCGGTCGCCACGTCGTCAATCATGCCGCGTCGGCGTGCGCGGACTCGCGCCGGGAGTCGATACGGCGGGAGTCGATCCGGGCGGAGTCCGGCCAGCGCACGTCGTACGCCCAGCCCAGTTTCTCGAACCAGCGGATCAACCGGGCGCTCGAATCGATCTGGCCCTTCATCACGCCGTGGCGCGCGCTCGTCGGGTCCGCGTGGTGCAGGTTGTGCCAGGACTCGCCGCAGGACAGGACCGCGAGCCACCACACGTTGCCGGACCGGTCACGGGACTTGAAGGGACGCTTGCCGACCGCGTGGCAGATGGAGTTGATCGACCAGGTGACGTGGTGCAGCAGGGCCACCCGTACGAGAGAACCCCAGAAGAAGGCGGTCGCCGCGCCCCACCACGACATCGTCACCAGACCGCCGACCAGCGGCGGGAACGCCAGCGACACGATCGTGAGAGTCAGGAAGTGGCGGGAGATCCCGCGGGTCGCCGGGTCCTTGACCAGGTCGGGGGCGTACTTCTGCTGCGAGGTCTGCTCCTCGTCGAACATCCAGCCGATGTGCGCCCACCACAAGCCCTTCATCAGAGCGGGGAGGCTCTCGCCGAAACGCCACGGCGAGTGCGGGTCGCCCTCCGCGTCGGAGAAGCGGTGGTGCTTGCGGTGGTCGGCCACCCAGCGCACCAGCGGGCCCTCCACGGCCAGCGAACCCGCGACGGCCAGAGCGATGCGGAGCGGGCGCTTCGCCTTGAAGGAGCCATGGGTGAAATAGCGGTGGAAGCCGATCGTGATGCCGTGGCAGCCGACGAAGTACATCGCCACGAGCAGACCCAGATCGAGCCCGCTCACGCCTCGGCCCCAGGCCAGCGGCACTGCGGCGACCAGCGCCACGAACGGCACCACGATGAACAGCAGAAGGGCGATCTGTTCGACCGACCGTTTGTTGTCCCCGCCGAGCGTGGCGGAGGGCAGGACCTGACAGTCGGCCGCCGATGGCTGGGTGTCGTCGATCACAGCGGGGCTGGTGTTCATGGGGAGTCCCCTGGGGATGAGGAATACGACGGACAGCTCTGGCTACGCATCCGTAACCTACGGCTACGTAAGTATGGCAGCGCGGAGGCCCGCTGCACGAGAGCGCGACGGGCCGCCCGTGAACGGGAAACCCGGTCGGGGCCCGAGCGGTGCCGACGGCGTGGACACCTATCCTGGTGGGGTCGGACAGCGCGGTCCGCACTCTGCTTCCCGGGGTGTCGTCAGCACCAGGCCCCGGAGATCCCCGTGCTCAACCACTGCAAGGAGCCGCACACCGTGAGCAGTGCCGACCAGACCCCCGCCGCCAGCCCCGAGCTGCGCGCCGACATCCGCCGCCTCGGTGATCTGCTGGGCGAGACCCTCGTACGCCAGGAGGGCCAGGAGCTCCTCGACCTCGTCGAGCGGGTCCGCGCCCTGACCCGCAGCGACGGAGAGGCCGCGGCCGAACTCCTCGGCGACACGGACCTGGAGACCGCCGCGCAGCTCGTGCGCGCCTTCTCCACCTACTTCCACCTCGCCAACGTCACCGAGCAGGTCCACCGCGCCCACGAGATGCGTGACCGGCGGGCCGCCGAGGGCGGTCTCCTCGCCCGTACCGCCGACCGGCTGAAGGACGCGGACCCGGTCCACCTGCGCGAGACCGTCAAGAACCTCAACGTACGGCCCGTCTTCACCGCGCACCCGACCGAGGCCGCGCGGCGCTCCGTGCTGAACAAGCTCCGCCGCATCGCCGAGCTGCTGGAGACGCCCGTCATCGACGCCGACCGACGCCGCCAGGATCTGCGGCTCGCCGAGAACATCGACCTCATCTGGCAGACCGACGAGCTGCGCGTGGTCCGGCCCGAGCCGGCCGACGAGGCCCGTAACGCCATCTACTACCTCGACGAGCTGCACACGGGCGCCGTCGGGGACGTACTCGAAGACCTGGCGGCCGAGCTGGAGCGGGTCGGCGTCGAGCTGCCCGCGGGCACCCGCCCCCTCACCTTCGGTACGTGGATCGGCGGCGACCGCGACGGCAACCCCAACGTGACACCCGCCGTCACCCGGGAGGTGCTGATCCTCCAGCACGAGCACGGCATCACCGACGCCCTGGAACTCGTCGACCACCTGCGCGCCCAGCTCTCCAACTCCATCCGCTACACCGGCGCCACCGACGAGCTGCTGACCTCGCTCCAGGCCGACCTGGAGCGCCTCCCCGAGATCAGCCCGCGCTACAAGCGGCTGAACGCCGAGGAGCCGTACCGCCTCAAGGCCACCTGCATCCGGCAGAAGCTCGTCAACACCCGCGAGCGCCTCGCCGGCGGCACTCCGCACCGCCCCGGCTGCGACTACCTCGGCACCGCCGAGCTCATCGCCGACCTGGAACTCATCCAGACCTCGCTGCGCGAGCACCGCGGCGGCCTGTTCGCCGACGGGCGGATGGACCGCACGATCCGCACGCTCGCCGCGTTCGGTCTCCAGCTCGCCACCATGGACGTACGCGAGCACGCGGACGCCCACCACCACGCCCTCGGCCAGCTCTTCGACCGGCTCGGCGAGGAGTCCTGGCGCTACGCCGACATGCCGCGCGACTACCGGCAGAAGCTGCTCGCCAAGGAGCTGCGCTCGCGCCGCCCGCTCGCCCCGACCCCGGCCCCGCTGGACGCCGCGGGCGAGAAGACCCTCGGCGTCTTCCACACCATCAAGGAAGCCTTCGAACGGTTCGGCCCCGAGGTCATCGAGTCGTACATCATCTCGATGTGCCAGGGCGCCGACGACGTCTTCGCGGCCGCAGTCCTGGCCCGCGAGGCCGGACTGCTCGACCTGCACAGCGGCTGGGCCGAGATCGGCATCGTGCCGCTCCTGGAAACCACCGACGAGCTGCGCGCCGCAGACGTCATCCTCGACGAAATGCTCGCCGACCCGTCCTACCGCCGCCTCGTCTCGCTGCGTGGCGATGTGCAGGAGGTCATGCTCGGGTACTCCGACTCCTCCAAGTTCGGCGGCATCACCACCTCGCAGTGGGAGATCCACCGGGCGCAGCGCCGACTGCGTGACGTCGCCCACCGCTACGGCGTACGGCTGCGGCTCTTCCACGGCCGCGGCGGCACCGTCGGCCGCGGCGGCGGCCCCTCCCACGACGCGATCCTCGCGCAGCCCTGGGGCACCCTCGAAGGCGAGATCAAGGTCACCGAGCAGGGCGAGGTCATCTCCGACAAGTACCTCATCCCGGCGCTCGCCCGGGAGAACCTGGAGCTGACCGTCGCGGCCACCCTCCAGGCCTCCGCGCTGCACACCGCGCCCCGCCAGTCCGACGAGGCCCTGGCCCGCTGGGACGCGGCGATGGACACCGTCTCCGACGCCGCGCACGCCGCGTACCGCAAGCTGGTCGAGGACCCGGACCTGCCCGCGTACTTCTTCGCCTCCACCCCGGTCGACCAGCTCGCCGAGCTGCACCTCGGGTCGCGCCCGTCGCGGCGCCCGGACTCCGGCGCCGGCCTGGACGGGCTGCGGGCCATCCCGTGGGTCTTCGGCTGGACCCAGTCACGGCAGATCGTGCCCGGCTGGTACGGCGTCGGCTCCGGGCTCAAGGCGCTGCGCGAGGCCGGTCTGGACACCGTTCTGGACGAGATGCACGAGCAGTGGCACTTCTTCCGGAACTTCATCTCGAACGTGGAGATGACGCTCGCCAAGACCGATCTGCGGATCGCCCGCCACTATGTCGACACACTCGTCCCGGACGAGCTGAAGCACGTCTTCGCCGACATCGAGGCCGAGCACGCGCTCACCGTCCAGGAGGTCCTGAGGGTCACCGGCGGCACCGAACTGCTCGGCACCAGCCCGGTGCTCCAGCAGACCTTCGCCATCCGGGACGCCTACCTGGACCCGATCTCCTATCTCCAGGTCTCGCTGCTGGCCCGCCAGCGCGAGGCGGCGGCACGTGGCGAGGAAGCGGACCCGCTGCTCGCCAGGGCCTTGCTGCTCACCGTGAACGGTGTCGCCGCGGGTCTGCGCAACACCGGCTGAGCCCCCCCCGGACGCGGGTGCGGCCCTGCTCAGAGGGCGATGAACGTCGCCACCAGCAGGGTCGCGCCCGCGACCCCGGTGCCCCAGGCGATCCGGGGCAGCCGCAGACCGCCGCCGATGACCAGGGCGGCCAGCAACAGCGCACCGCCCAGCGGCACCCAGGCATGCAGGAAGCCGGGCGTTCCGGTGCGTACGACATCGTCCGTGCCGGGCTTCACGACGACGGGGAAGCTGTCGCCCCTCCGCGCCGCGACGGACTTCTCGATCGTCACCCGGGGGCGCGCGGCGGCCTGACCGGACGGCGCGAACGGTCCGGTGCAGACATCGGCGCCGCAGCCCGTGACGGTCATCGTGCCGTGCTCACGGCCCTTGGCCAGAACGATGTGGTGCGCCGAACTCCAGGAGGACAGCACGCCCGCGACGAGCAGCAGCAGGACGATACAGCCCATGGCGGCGCTGCGGGCGTAGACCAGGGCGCGGTGGGAGGAGCTCCGCTTCATGGGGAGCGATCCTTGGGCAGAGCAACGCTCGCGGTCAACTTATGGCCGAAAAACGCTGGGGTACCGGCGGGAATGTCAGAGTTGTACGCACCGCGACCGTTGCTGCGGATGTCAGGAGTTGTACGCGCTCTGCGCGCGCTCCAGACCCTCCGCGAGCAGGCACTCCACCGAGTCGGCGGCCCGGTCCACGAGGTAGGCGAGCTCCTTGCGCTCGGTGGACGAGAAGTCCTTCAGCACGAAGTCCGCGACCTGCATCCGGCCCGGCGGCCGGCCGATCCCGAACCGGACCCGGTGGTAGTCGGCGCCCATCGACTTGGTCATCGACTTGAGCCCGTTGTGCCCGTTGTCGCCGCCGCCCAGCTTCAGCCGGAGTGTCCCGTAGTCGATGTCCAGCTCGTCGTGGATCGCCACGATGTGGTCGGTCGGCACCTTGTAGAAGTCGCGCAGCGCGGTGACGGGGCCGCCGGAGAGGTTCATGTACGACATCGGCTTGGCCAGGATCACCCGGCGGTTCTCCGGTCCCGGCGGGCCCATGCGGCCCTCGACGACCTGGGCCTGGGCCTTCTGCGCACGCTTGAACTTCCCGCCGATCCGCTCGGCGAGGAGGTCGGCGACCATGAAACCGACGTTGTGCCGGTTCGCCGCGTACTCGGGACCGGGGTTGCCGAGGCCCACGATGAGCCAGGGTTCGGTGGCGTCGGACATCTGCGCTCGGTCTCCTCGCGTACGGATGGTTCCGGATGGCCCGGTTACAGGGAAACGGGGCGGCGGCCTTCGAAGAAGGAACCGCCGCCCCGTCAGTGAAGCAGGGAAGGCGAGGCTCAGGCCTCGGTGCCCTCGGCCTCGGCGGCCGGCTCCTCGGCCTGCGCGGCGACGATCTGGAGCACGACGGCGTCCTCGTCACCGGCCAGCACGGAGCCCTTGGGCAGCGGGATGTCCTTGGCGAGGATCGAGTCGCCGGCGTCCAGGCCCGCGACGGAGACCGTGACGGACTCGGGGATGTGGGTGGCCTCGGCCTCGACGAGCAGGGTGTTCTGCACGTACTCCAGGAGGTTGCCGCCCGGGGCCAGCTCGCCCTCGACGTGCACGGCGATCTCGACGTTGACCTTCTCGCCGCGCTTGACGGTCAGCAGGTCGACGTGCTCGATGTCGCCCTTGAGCGGGTTGCGCTGCACGGCCTTGGGGATGACCAGGGCGTCCTTGCCGTCGATCTCCAGACCGATCAGGACGTTGGCGGTCTTGAGCGCCATCATCAGGTCGTGGCCCGGCAGGTTGATGTGAACCGGCTCGGCACCGTGGCCGTAGACGACCGCGGGAACCAGGTTGGCGCGGCGGGTGCGACGGGCAGCGCCCTTGCCGAACTCGGTACGGACCTGGGCGGCGAGCTTGACCTCAGCCATGACTGCACTCCTCGTATGGTGACGAAACTTGGACGGTCACCCGGCCCACGACAGGCCTGCTACGAAGAGCGCGTCGATAACGGACCGCCGTACACATGAGTACGGCCTCCCTCGCCGAGCAACTCGCTGAGTCTACCCGGCGGGGAGGCCGCACCCCAAAGTGGATCTTCCGTGCTGTGCTGCTTACTGCTCTTCGAAGAGGCTGGTGACCGAGCCGTCCTCGAAGACCTCGCGCACCGCGCGGGCGATCGTCGGGGCGATCGAGAGCACCGTGATCTTGTCGAGCTCCAGCTCACCCGGGGTCGGCAGGGTGTCCGTGAAGACGAACTCGCTGACCTTGGAGTTCTTCAGACGGTCCGCGGCCGGACCGGAGAGCACACCGTGCGTGGCCGTCACTATGACGTCCTCGGCGCCGTGCGCGAACAGGGCGTCGGCGGCGGCGCAGATGGTGCCACCGGTGTCGATCATGTCGTCGACCAGGACACAGACCCGGCCCTTGACGTTGCCGACGACCTCGTGGACGGTCACCTGGTTGGCGACGTCCTTGTCGCGGCGCTTGTGGACGATCGCCAGCGGGGCGTCCAGGCGGTCGCACCAGCGGTCGGCGACGCGCACGCGGCCGGCGTCCGGGGAGACGATCGTCAGCTTCGAGCGGTCGACCTTGGCACCGACGTAGTCGGCCAGGATCGGCAGCGCGAAGAGGTGGTCGACCGGGCCGTCGAAGAAGCCCTGGATCTGGTCGGTGTGCAGGTCGACCGTGAGGATGCGGTCGGCACCCGCGGCCTTCATCAGGTCGGCGACCAGGCGGGCCGAGATCGGCTCGCGGCCACGGTGCTTCTTGTCCTGGCGGGCGTAGCCGTAGAACGGCACGATCACCGTGATGGAGCGGGCCGAGGCGCGCTTCAGCGCGTCCAGCATGATCAGCTGTTCCATGATCCACTTGTTGATCGGAGCCGTGTGGCTCTGGATCAGGAAGCAGTCGGCGCCGCGTGCGGACTCCTGGAAGCGGACGTAGATCTCACCGTTGGCGAAATCGAAGGCCTTCGTCGGCACGAGGCCGACACCCAGTTGGTGCGCAACCTCCTCGGCCAGCTCGGGGTGGGCGCGGCCGGAGAAGAGCATCAGTTTCTTCTCGCCGGTCGTCTTGATCCCGGTCACAGCACAGTCTCCTCAGACGTGTTCCTGGCGCTGCACGCATGTGTCCCGATGTGCAACGAGCCAGCCGAAATGGGGTGAGCATCTATCACGGTACGCCGTACGAGACGTACCTGTTTCCGGTCAGCTTTCGCCGTCGTGCTCCTGGGTGGCGGCCTGAGCCGCCTGCGCGGCGGCACTTCCCGGACGCTTGCGGGCCACCCAACCCTCGATATTCCTTTGCTGGCCGCGGGCGACAGCCAGCGAACCGGACGGTACGTCCTTGGTGATGACCGAACCGGCGGCGGTGTAGACGCCGTCCCCGACCGTGACAGGCGCCACAAACATATTGTCCGACCCGGTACGGCAGTGTGAGCCGATCGTCGTGTGGTGCTTGGCCACGCCGTCGTAGTTCACGAAGACGCTGGCGGCACCGATGTTGGTGTGATCGCCGATCGTCGCGTCGCCGACATAGCTCAGGTGCGGGACCTTGGTGCCCTCGCCGATCGTGGCGTTCTTCATCTCCACATAAGTGCCGGCCTTGGCCTTCGGGCCGAGCCTGGTGCCGGGCCGCAGATAGGCGTACGGGCCGACCGTCGCGCCCTCGCCGACCTCGGCCCGGTCCGCGACCGTGTTGTCCACGCGTGCGCCCGCGTGCACAACGGTGTCCGTGAGCCGGCTGTTGGGGCCGACCTCGGCGTCCTCGGCGAGATGGGTGCTGCCGAGCAGCTGGGTGCCCGGGTGCACGATCGCGTCCCGCTCGTAGGTGACGGTGGCGTCGATCAGTGTGGACGCCGGGTCCACGACGGTCACACCGGCGAGCATGGCCCGCTCCAGCAGCCGCTGGTTCAGCAGCCGCCGGGCCTCGGCCAGCTGGACCCGGTTGTTGATGCCGAGGATCTCGCGGTGGTCGTCGGCGACGTGGGCGCCGACCCGGTGTCCGGCCTCGCGCAGGATGGAGAGCACATCGGTGAGGTACTCCTCGCCCTGGCTGTTGTCGGTACGGACCTTGCCGAGGGCGTCCGTGAGCAGCCGGCCGTCGAAGGCGAACACCCCGGAGTTGATCTCCCGGATCGCGCGCTGGGCGTCGGTGGCGTCCTTGTGCTCGACGATCTCGGTGACCGCACCGCTGGCCGGGTCGCGGACGATCCGGCCGTAACCGGTGGAGTCCGGGACCTCGGCCGTCAGCACGGTGACGGCGTTGGAGTCGGCCGTGTGGGTGGCGGCGAGCGCGGTGAGTGTCTCGCCGGAGAGCAGCGGGGTGTCGCCGCAGACGACGATCACGGTGCCCTCGACGGTCCCGCCGAGCTCGTCGAGACCGACGCGCACCGCGTTTCCGGTGCCCTTCTGCTGGGCCTGGTAGGCGGTCCGCAACCGGTCGTCGACGGCGGTGAGATGCGCGCTGACCTGCTCGCTCTCGTGGCCGACGACCACGACGAGGTGTTCTGGGTCCAGCTCGCGGGAGGAGGCGACGACATGTCCGACGAGCGAGCGCCCGGAGATCTCGTGCAGAACCTTTGGGGTCTTCGACTTCATGCGGGTGCCCTCACCCGCTGCGAGGACGACGACGGCTGCCGGGCGGTCGGAGCTCACGGAAATGCCCTTCGGCTTCGGGTGGTGGACACCCGAAGGATACCGGGGCACCCGCGGGCCGACATGGGTGCGGGCCCCGACCGTGGTGGTCGGGGCCCGCACCCATGGGCTCCCGGGGAAGGATTCGAACCTCCATGACCAGAACCAAAATCTGGCGTCTTGCCCTTAGACGACCCGGGATGGCTGCTATGTCCGATTTTCTTGATCGGCTCGCTTTGCAGCCCCTACTATGCCGTACCACCAGCCTTCGATGCGACGGTACAAGTCAGCTCCTTGCGAGACTCGGACGACCAGGCAACCCCGGTAGGTGTCTCCCACGTTCTTTCGGACGGTTTTGGGGTTGTGCTTCTTGAGTGTTGTCTTCTGGAAGACCGACGTATCGACGCCGACCAGATCCGCCCAGAACTGCTTGGCCGCCTCCACGTCCGCCGTTTCGTGGATCATGAGCCGGTAGCGCAGGCGCTCCGGCTCGATGCCGAGAAGCGAAAGCCAGGCAAGGTAGACGTGGATCACGTCGGGGTCGCTGTTGACGAACGTGACAGTTTCTCGTCGGTCGTAAGTCTTGTCCTTGGTTCCCTCTGCCCAGTACAGAACGACTCCGGCGACGAAGAGCTCTCGGTTCGTCATGATGCCGACCTCGCCCTTTGCGTCTGCCTTCGTCTGTTGTCGCTCGACGTCCCGCATGGCCAGTTCATGGTCCCAACGGAGCCGCCCGGCGAGGCGCGCCTGCTCGACGGGGGCGCGGCTTCGAGCGGGCTTCGGCAGGTCCCGCACCCATAGTGAGATCGAACTCTTGGAGCAGCCGAGTTGCACTTGGATCTGGTCGTACGTCATGCCCCGGAGTCGTAGCTCCCTGGCCTGTTGTCGAAGGTCGTCCATGGCGTTCGGGCGCTTCGTCCACTCCGGGGCGGGCTCGCCCACCAGGAGCCGGTTGAGGATGTCGTTGTTGTGGACGTGGAGCCGGTCCCGGATCTGCCGGCGACTGAGGCCCTCGCGGCGCAGGGCGATCGCCTGCTCGCGGAGGCCCTCGAAATCGGCGTACCTGCCTGTGGTTTCCGTCATACGGTGAGCGTCGTCCGGAATGTGAACGTCCGGGTTCAAAGTGTGCTGGATTCGCCATTTCCGGCGACCGTCGATCGTTTTGTCCCGCGTTCGAACGCACCAGGTGCTGTCCAGGTCGCCCGAAAATGAGGTGCGCCCGCCCGTAGGCTGGACGGCATGACCGCAACGGGGGCATACCGGGAAGCCACGGGTACGACCACCCGCGGCTATTGGTGGTGGGAGCGGCGGCGCGGTGTCGCCCTGGACGTGGGGCTCGCGCTCCTGTCGGCGCTGGAATGCGCACTGGAAGGGGTGGAGTTCGCCGGGGACACCGGGCTGCCGGTGCCGGTCGGCGTCGTGTTCGGGCTGCTCGCGGGGGCCGTGCTGGTGGTGCGGCGGCGCTGGCCTATCGCCGTGGTGCTGGTGTCGATCGCGACGACGCCCGCTGAGATGGGCTTCCTGATGGGCCTGGTCGGCCTCTACACGCTGGCCGCCTCCGACGTGCCGCGAAGAATCACCGCGGTGCTGATGGGGATGTCCTTCATGGGGACGTTCATCGTCACGTACGTGCGGCTGCGGCAGAGCGTCTCCCAGCAGACCGACTTCGGGCGCGACGACTGGTACGTACCGCTGATATCCCTCTTCATGTCGCTCGGGCTCACCGCACCGCCTGTGCTGTTCGGCCTCTACATAGGGGCCAGGCGGCGGCTGATGGAGAGCCTTCGGGAGCGGGCGGACTCGCTGGAGAGGGAGCTGTCGCTGCTCGCCGACCGGGCCGAGGAGCGGGCCGAGTGGGCACGTACGGAGGAGCGCCACCGGATCGCCCGCGAGATGCACGACGTGGTCGCCCACCGGGTCAGCCTGATGGTCGTGCACGCCGCCGCGCTCCAGGCCGTCGCGCCGAAGGACCCGGCGAAAGCGGTACGGAACGCCGCCCTGGTCGGCGACATGGGCCGCCAGGCGCTGACCGAGCTCCGCGAGATGCTCGGGGTGCTGCGGAGCGGGGAGCCCGTGGCGGCCCGGTCCGCGAAGCCGCCGCTCGCCTCGGTCGGCCGGGCGGCGGCGGCCGCGGCGGCCGCCGCCACGGAGGACGGGCCGCGGCTGCGCGAGGTGGAGACCCTGGTCGGGGAATCCAGGGCGGCCGGCATGACCGTGGAACTCTCGGTGGACGGCGAGGCCCGCCCGTACGCGCCCGAGGTCGAGCAGACGGCGTACCGGGTGGTGCAGGAGGCCCTGACGAACGTGCACAAGCACGCGGCGGGTGCGAAGGCGTGGGTGCGGCTTGCGCACCGGGGCTCGGAAGTCGCGATGCAGGTGGAGAACGGCCCGTCGGACGCCGCCACGGCGGACGCGGGGCTGCCGAGCGGGGGCAACGGGCTGGTCGGCATGCGGGAGCGGGTGCTGGGCCTCGGCGGCGTCTTCGTCTCCGGCCCGACGGATGCGGGCGGCTTCCGGGTGTCGGCGGTACTGCCGGACCGGGGGGCGGCCTGATCCGCCTCCTGCGGCCTCGCTTCGTCCTGGATCGCCAGGCGGGCGATTTTGGCCCGTCCGGCGTTCGAGGACGGAACCGGGAGGGTGGGTTGCCGGACAAGGGGCGGCCTGATCCGCCCTGCGGCCTCGCTCCGTCCTGGATCGCCAGGCGGGCTGCGTCGGCATCAGGCCGCTCAGCCCGAGACGAGGCGCTCCGGCTGGATGCCGCCGACCAGCGTTGCCAGCGCCTGGTCGATGTCCGGGCCGAGGTACCAGTCCCCGGTGTGATCGATGCTGTACACCCGCCCCTGTGTGTCGATCGCGAGGACGGCCTGCCCGTCCCCCTCCTCGCCCAGCGGGCTGACCTCGGTCTCCAGTGCCCGGCCGAGGTCGCCGAGAGTGCGGGCGAGATGCAGTCCGCTCAGCGGATCGATGCGCACCGAGGCCGGCGCGATCTGTCGGCCCGGCGCGGAAGCCGTGATGCGCAGTCCGCCGAACTCCGCCCATGCCTCCACGGCTGCCGGGAAGACCGCGTGCTGATGACCGGCGGGCGACGCGTGCGAGCGCAGCGCGTCGGCCCACTCCTCGGCCTGCCGGATGTCCCAGCGGCCGGGCTGCCAGCCCGCGGCGCGCAGGGCGGCGTCGACGGCGACGGGAAAGCGGGTCGAGGAGTGGCGGTCGCGGTCCGCTGGGCCCGTCTGTTCGGGTAGGTCGGTTCGGTCGTGCATCGGCGCGCGGTCAGCCCTTCTCGGCGGTGGTCGCCGCCCCGGTGGTCGTGAGGTCGACGGGTCGTACGCCGAAGTGGGCGAGCATCGCCTCGCAGGAGCGGCACGGCGGCGCGTAACTGCCGTGCATCGGGTCGCCGTCCTCACGGATGCGCCGTGCGGTGAGCCGCGAGTGCTTCAGGGCGCGGCGGGCCTCGCCGTTGGTCAGCGGCTTGCGCTGGGCCCGCTTGGAACGGCCGGCTTCGGCCGCGGTGAGCTGGCGGGAGAGCAGTATCGCCTCGGGGCAGCGGCCGGTGAAGCGTTCACGCTGGCCGCTGGTGAGGGTGTCGAGGAAGTCCTGGACCAGCGGGTGCAGTACGGGCGGCTGGTCGCCCTTGCCCGCCGTGCAGGTGAGCGTCTCACCGCGTACGGACAGTGCTGCGGCCACCGCGGGCAGGATGCCGTCGCGGCGGTGGTGCAGCCGGGGTGTGAGGCTGGTTCCGGTGTTGCTCCAGCTGAGGCGTGGATCCCCGGATGTGACTGGTTGTGCGCTGTGCATGGTGCTTTCCCTCCCGTGCCCGCAGCGGTAGCTGCGCGATGTGCACGCCCCCGAGTTCGGTGACAGCCTGCCAAATGTCCCGGCTGGTGGGGAAGCTGGGGCGGGGAAACGCGTCTCCGTGTCACCCGGCAGTGGTGGGAGCATCGCTCGTCAGTCACGTCGCTGTGACGGTTCGTGACGGAAGAGGAGAGGGGTGGCGTAGGGGCGAGACCCGCTCTTGCGCCACCGCATAGGCTGTGCCCGGACCGCCCCCTTGGGCAGGTCGGTCCTCACCAGTCAGACGCAGCAGGGGGCAACCGCCATGACGACAGGTCGGCTCGGGCAGCAAGCCGCGCCACCGAACGCGGCCTACGCCGGGCAGCTCGTGCATTTCCCGGACCCGGTCCGGGCGTCCCGCCACCCCAGAGGTGTGCGCATGGACGAGAACGGCAGCCCGGACTTCGCGCCGTACGCGCGCGCCGCCGCCGAGATCGCCGAGCCCCCGCAGGGTTTCGGCGTCGACGAACTGCGGCTCACCGACTACGTCTCGGCCAACGCGGCGCTGGCGGCGAGCGGCCATGAGCTGTGGGACACGATTCCCGCCGTCGCCACCCCGCACGGCTGGACCTGGCACCACGTACCCGGCGGTCGGCGCATGGAGCTGATCCCGGTCGAGGTCAAGGCGCTGCTCAGGCATCACGGCGGCCTCGCCGCCACCGCGGTCGACCAGAACAAGCGCGGCACCCGCCCGCTGCAGGAGACCCGGCCCGCGCACTTCCGGCTGCCCAAGGGCGCCGTCGCGGTGAGCGAGCAGCAGATCCTGGGCGTCGAGGAGGACCTCGGCTACCGGCTGCCCGGTGCCTACCGTTCCTTCCTCAAGGCGGCGGGCGGCTCGGCCCCGGTCGGTGCGGCGCTCGACGCGGAGCTCGGTCTCCTGGTCGACCAGCCGTTCTTCACGGTGCGCGAGGAGGCCGCCGTGAATGACCTGGTGTACGTCAACAAGTGCCTGCGGGACCACCTCACCAAGGACTACCTGGGCGTCGGCTTCGTCCAGGGCGGCATCCTCGCGGTGAAGGTGAAGGGCAACGGTGTCGGTTCGGTCTGGTTCTGCGCGTACGACGACGCCCGGGACCAGGACGGCTGGAACGTGCAGGAGCGGGTGGACCGGCTGCTGCTGCCGTGCGGTGGCGACTTCGACGCCTTCCTGCAGCGTCTGGCGGGCAATCCGCCGGAGCTGGAGACCGTGGCGAACCTGATGGTGGACGGTGGCTTCGCGCGGGCCGTCCCGGTGGAGGGGTGAGCGCGATGGTGACCTTTGCGCAGGCGCAGGAGCGCGCGGACGAGTGGATCAACGGCGATGTGCCCGCGTACCAGCACCGCGAGGTGCGGGTACGGGAGTTCGAACTGGGCTTCGTGGCGTGGGGCGAGGACCGTGCCGAGGGTCCCGTCTCGGACGGCGGCCGGCAGCGGCTGGTGATTGCCAGGGACAGTGGTGAGGCCACCCTGTGGCCGGGGCTGCCGGTGGGCGAGGTGATCCGGCGGTACGAGGAGGAGTACGGCGCACAGGATGCGGCACCGGCTGCTCCGGAGCCGCCGCAGCGTATCGATCTGAACCAGACATCCTTCCTGTTGAGCCCCCCGGAGTGGCTCCAGGAGGCGGCCGACAAGCTGGGCATACCGGACCGTCGGGCGGACCGGGGCGGGGACGGGGCTCCTTCGGCCCCTCCGCCCCCCATCGCCCCTGCTGCTCCCGCGCCCGCGGCTGCTCAGGGTTCGCCGGGCGGGCCGGTCGCGTACGAGCCCACCGCCAACGACGGCGTTCCGGTATCCCCGCCGAACGTGCCCGTCGGGTCGACCCCCTGGGCCGGGACCGACACCAACGCGGGCTCCGACGACGGTGCGGTGCCCCTGCCGGCCACGGTGTTCGCACCGCCGCTCTCGGGCTCCGACGACGACGGCACCCCGCCGCCGGTCGTACCGGCCGATGCGCCGACCGCCCTGATGTCCGGTGGCAGCCGGCTGCCCCCGACGGCGATCGCCCCCGGCCTGGACCAGCAGGGGGTCGGCACACCCGCACCCGGAACACCTGCCCCGAATGCGCCGAGTGCCCCGAGCGTTCCCGGCCCCGGCGCCGGTGACATCGCGGATGCGGCCACCAGCAAGGCCGTCGTGCCGCCGCGCGGTGCGCGCGGAGGCGGTTCGACGACCCCGCCGCCGCCCGGTGCCCCCGGCACCCCGGGCGCCAGGCCGGGTGCGCCCGTGCCACCGCCCTCGGGACCGGGTGCGCCCGGCGCTCCGGCGGGCGGGTACCTGCCGACGCAGCTCGTCCCCCAGCAGGGTCCGCCCGGGGTGCCTGGAGCGCCGCAGCCGCCCGGCCCGCCCGGGCCCCCGGCGCCTCCCGCTCCTCCTGGTTCGACGCCTCCGCCGGGTGGCGGTGTGCATCATGCGGCGACGATGCTGGCGGACCCGAGCATGGGTGGTCCGGGTGCGCCGCAGCCTCCGGGTCCGCCCGGGGTGCCTGGAGCCCCGCAGCCGCCCGGCCCGCCCGGGCCCCCGGCGCCTCCCGCTCCTCCTGGTTCGACGCCTCCGCCGGGTGGCGGTGTGCACCACGCCGCGACGATGCTCGCGGGCCCCGGCCAGGTCGGGCCGTCCGCGCCGCAGCCTCCCGGTCCGCCCGGTCCGCCGGGAATGCCGCAGGGTGGCGCCCCCGGTCCCGTACCGCCGAATCCGCACACCCCGCCGCCCCCGGCGTACGGATATCCGCAGGCGCCGACCGGTCAGCCGACCGTCGGCCCCGGTTACCAGGCCGTGCTGCGCTACCGCGCGCCCGACGGCAGCGAACAGCAGCTGATCCGCCGCTCGGCGCCCGGCACTCCGCACCCCGAGTGGCAGATGCTGCACGAGCTGCGGGCCATGAACGTGCCTCCGCAGCAGGTCATCGAGCTGCACACCGAGCTGGAGTCGTGCGAGCTGCCCGGCGGCTACTGCGCGCGGATGATCCGTGAGACCTGGCCGCAGGTGCGGATCACCAGCGTCGCCCCGTACGGCACCGATCACGCCAGCCGCCAGCAGGGCATGCAGCATCTGCTCACCCATCAGGGTGAGCTGCACCAGGTCGCGGACGGGCCGGCTCGTCCCGCGCCGGTTCGGGCTCCGTTGCCGCAGATGCCGCCCGCGCCGCCGGTGCCGCCGGAGGCCATCGCCCAGGAGATGGTGCAGGCCTTCGGTCCGCAGGGCATCCTCCGCTTCGACCAGCGCGCGGTGTCCCGTCAGGGAGTGCCCGAGGCCGTGGCACGGACGCTGGTGTGGGCGGGGCTGCCCGCCGACTTCGGGCCGTTCTTCTGGGCGCAGCCGGGCCAGCCGGTGGTGCCGACGCTGGCCGAGCTGGCCGCGCAGCGGCAGGTGCAGGCCGCCCCGGACGCGGGGTCGTACCTCGTCATGGGGTCCGACTTCGGGCGGGCGATCTGCGTCCAGTACGGCACCGCGAACATCGTGGCGGTGCCGGTCGAGGCGGGTTCCCCCGCGGGCGGGCACAGTCAGTCCGTGGCGCCGCAGTTCGTGAATACCGGGCTGCCGGAGTTCCAGCGCTCGATGGCGCTGCTCGGCCGGATGTGGCGGCTGCGCTTCGGGCTCAACCCGGAGCAGGCGGGCCGCTGGACGGTCGACTTCCAGGCCCAGCTGGTCGCGCTGGACGCGGCGGCGCTGGCGTCGCCGGAGAGCTGGTGGTCGGTACTCCTCGAACAGATGTGGGACGGGCTGATCTGACCCGGCAGGCTTCCGCGGACGGCGCCCGGCTCCCCCGAGATGGGGGCCGGGCGCCGCGCTCTGTACCGCCTGTGATGCCCGTCGCTTCCGTCCGGAAAGCAGTGAAACGATTCCGACTTCTGTGTCAATTGCCGCATCCTTGACGTATTGCTGGTGGTTCGGAGAGTCGGAAAGAGGCTTCAAGGATGAGTTCTGCACCGGTGTCCGCGCTCGGCTTCGTCGGCGTACGCGGACGTGGTTACCGTCCTGAGCAGGTGGACCGCACCATGGCCGAGTTGTCGGCGGAGCGGGACGTGGCACGGGAGCAGGTGTCGCGGCTGACCGTGCAGGTGGAGCAGCTCTCGGCCGAGGCGGTCCGGCTGAACGAGGTCGTCGCCGGTCTCGCCCCGCAGACCTACGAATCGCTCGGTGAGCGCGCCCGGCAGATCCTGGCGCTCGCCGAGAGCGAGGCCCGGGACGTACGGGGCGCCGCCCAGGAGGAGGCGCAGGCGCTGCGGGACGCGGCGGACGAGGCGGGCCGCAGGCTCCGCGAGTCGGCGCGCGCGGACTGTGAGGCGATGCGGGCAGCGGCCGAGAAGTACGCCGACAACATGCTGATCGCGGCCGGGGGAACCGCCGAGGAGGCCGTCGCCGAGGCCCGCAAGGAGGCCGCGGAGGTGCGGGAGCAGGCGGAGTCCGCGATGGCCGAGACGCGTCGCCGTACCGCGAGCGTCCTCGCGCATCAGGAACAGGAGCACTCCGAGCGGTGGAAGACGGCCGAACGTGAGGTGGCGGAGGCCGAGGCCGCGCAGGCCGCGCACCACGACGAGCTGACCGAGCAGGCGGAGGTCCGACTGGCCGAGGCGCGGCGGGCGCTGGCTCGGACCGAGGAGGCCGCACGGCACGGCCAGGAGGACGCCGAGGCGCAGGGTGCTGAGCTGATCGCGGCGGCCAGGGTCCGTGAGGAGCGGGTGGTCCGGGAGACGGAGCGGATCCTGCGGGAGCACGAGGAGGGCCGCGAGGAGGTCCAGGCGCACATGGCGCACGTGCGGAACTCACTCGCGGCGCTCACCGGGCGGGTGACCCCGGCGGAGGACTGAGACCGACCGCCGGGGCCTTCGCCCTCGGACACGGAGGTTCTTCAGGGGCGGGCCGCCGTTTTCTGCGGTGCGCCCGCCAGGATTCGTGGTTCCTCGGCCTCGTACTGTCGGCGTTCTTCGGCTGCCGTGCGCCGCTCGAGCACCGTTCCCAGCCATCCCGCCAGGAAACCGGCCGGGATGGAGACGAGCCCGGTCGTGGTGAACGGGAACCAGTTGAAGTCGTACTCGGGGAAGACCGAGGACGGTGAGCCCGAGACGAGATTGGTGCCGGTGATCAGCACCATGACGGTGACGGTGCCGACGATCAGGGTGCTGAGCAGTCCGGTACGGGTGAAGCGTCGCCAGAACATGCTGTAGACGAGCGCCGGGGCCAGCGCCGACGCACCGACACAGAACGAGAGCGTCGCCAGCGCCTGTACGTTCCAGTGCCTGGCCACGACGGCGAGTGTGGTGGCGAGCAGCCCGACGACGACTGCCGCGGCCTGTGCCGTACGCATTTCGGACAGGCCCGGCAGCGGCTTCCTGTCCGGGTCGCGCACCCCGTGCAGACCGTGCGCGAAGAGATCGTGCGCGAGGGAGTTCGCGCAGGCCAGGATCATTCCGGCGACCGAGGCGAGCAAAGTCAGGAAGATCGCCGTCGTCATCGTCGTGACGACCAGCGCGCCCAGCCGGCCACCGCCCGCCACCACACCGCTGATCTGGAGGATCGAACTGTTTCCGGACGCCCCGGCGGCGGTGATGCGGTCGTGGCCGACGAGCGCCCCCGCACCGAAACCGATCACGACGAGCAGGAGACAGATCCCGGCGACCACGGCGACCGCCCAGGACAGCGAGCGGCGGACGGCCTGCGTGGAGCGGGCGATCGTCATGTGCATGGTGACGTGTGGCAGACAGGCGGCGCCGAGCACCACGGTCAGTTCGGAGCTGACCATGTCGAGTCCGCTGCCGTCGAACTGGAGCCCCGAGCGCAGATACGCGGCCCCCTCGCCGCTGCCTGCCCGGGCGGCCGAGAGCAGGGCGCTGGTGTCCCAGTCGAAGCGGTTCATGATCAGTACGGAGATGGTGAACGCGGCGACGAAGAGGACCACGGTCTTCACGATCTGGATCAGCGCGGTGCCCTTCATGCCACCGATCGCCGCGTAACCGATCATCAGGATGCCGAGCCCGATGATGGCGCCGGTGCGGAATCCGGAGCTGTCGAACCCCAGGATGAAGGAGAGCAGATCGCCGCTGCTCGCGAGCTGGACGACCATCATCGGAACGAGCGCGGCGATGGTGGCCGCGCAGGCGGTGATACGGACCGCGCGGCCGGGGGCGCGGCGCACGAGCAGGTCGCCCATGGTGAACCCGCCCGCGTTGCGCAGCGGTTCGGCCAGCAGGAACATCAGCAGGACGAGCGAGAGGGTGATGCTCAGGGCGAGGATCATCCCGTCGTAGCCGGTGAGGGCGATGATGCCGGTGGTGCCGAGAACCGTGGCCGCGGAGAGATAGTCGCCCGCGAGTGCGAGGCCGCTGCGCAGGGGCGAGAGCGAGCGGGGGCCGGCGTAGAACTCGTCGAGGTCGTCGCGGTCCGGACCGGTCATCACACAGAGCAGCAGGGCCACGGTGGCCACGGCGAGGAAGGCCACCAGGGACATCGACTGTGCGGAATTCTCGAATCCGTTCACTGGGCCGCTCCTGTTCTTCGGAGCCGTGCGGCGAGCGGATCGACCGTGCTCCGGGCGGTCCGCTCGTACATGACGACGGCGAGCAGTGTCACGGGGAGCTGACAGAGCCCCAGCGCCAGGCCGATGTTGAGACCGCCGAACAGGGGACGGTCCATCAGGTCCTTGGCGAATCCGGAGAGCAGCAGGAAGACGCCGAAGTAGCCGAGTGCGGTCAGGGTCGTGATGCGCCGCAGCAGCCGGTACGCGGTGCGCAGCCGGCGCAGATCGCCGTGACGGCCCGGGGCGGGCACGGGGGTGGTGGGAGCGCTCGGCCGTTCCGGGGGCGGTGAGGGCTTTGAACTCTGCCAGGGCGGCAGGTGTTCGGGGTCATGCGGAGGCGGGGGCTGATGCCGCCGGGACGGCTTCGGCAGCCGTCCGGGCCAGGAGGAGTACGGGGACGGGGGCGGACTTCCGTACGACATCTGGGTGCTGCTCCTTGCGTGGCTCGGGTCCTGGGTTGGACGGCAAGGCAGGAGTGCGGCTGTGCTGTCGGAAGCGCGAACATTACTCGCGGGTACGGCAGTTGGGGAGGGGTTGGCCGGAACTACCCACAGTAATGGCTCAGTTGCATGAGGTCTTGCCGAATGGGGCCCCTTTGTCCCGCAGCGCGATGCGGACGTCTACGGCGCCGGGGCGTCGTTCCCGGGCTCCTCGGTCAGCACCGGGAAACGGCGCGGGGCCACGAAGACCAGCACCAGCAGGGCGAGCGCCGCAGCCCCGGCGGCACCCAGGTAGACGTGGTCGACGGCGGCGTCGACGGCCCGCCGCAGATGGTCCGTCGCCGCGGCCGAGAGCCTGCCCGGGTCGTCCAGGGCGTGCGAGATCGCGTCCAGGTCGCCCGGCAGCCCGGGGACCGGGGCGGCGGCCAGCCGGGAGGCGAGGATCCCGTTGGCGACGGCCCCGAAGAGCGCGGCGCCGACGCTCTGGCCGACCTGGCGGCAGAAGAGTACGGAGGCGGTCGTCGTGCCGCGCTCGGCCCAGCCGACCGTCGACTGGACCCCGACGATCAGCGGCAGCTGGAACAGCCCGAGCGCCGCACCGAGCAGCAGCATGATCAGGGCGGGCTGCCAGGGCTCGCCCGGATACGGCAGCAGCGGGAAGGCGAGCAGTATCAGCAGGGCGCAGCTCATGCCGATGATCGCGGTGCGGCGGAAGCCGATGCGGTTGTAGACGCGGTTGGAGAAGGCCGCCGACACCGGCCAGCTCAGGGTCATCACGGACAGCACGAAACCGGCGGCGATCGGGCCGAGACCCAGCACCGACTGGGCGTACGTCGGCAGGAAGACCGTGGGGGCGACCATCAGCAGCCCCATCGCCCCCAGCGCCAGATTGACCGAGGCGATGGTCCGCCGTCGCCAGACCCAGCCGGGAATGACCGGCTCGGCGGCCCGCCGCTCGATGACGACGGTCAGCGCGCCGAGCACGACGCTGCCGGCCAGCAGCCCGAGGGACGGGGCGGAGAACCAGGGCCAGGCGACCCCGCCCTGGACGAGCGCGGTCAGCAGCAGGGTGCCGGTGGCGAAGACGGCGAGGGCGCCCGCCCAGTCGATGCGGGGGCGGGGCGCGCCGGCCGCCCGGCGGGTGCGGGCCGGCTCGTGGAGGTGGCGTACGACGAGCCAGAGCGCGAGGGCCCCGACCGGCAGGTTGATCAGGAAGATCCAGCGCCAGTCGGCGTACACCGCGAACAGCCCGCCGATCACCGGCCCCGCGACCGCCGACGTGGCCCATACGGTCGACAGCTTGGCCTGGATCTTCGGGCGTTCCTTGAGCGGATACAGGTCCGCGGCGATGGTCTGCACGGTGCCTTGCAGGGCGCCGCCGCCCAGGCCCTGGACGACCCGGAAGGCGATCAGCGCGGCCATGTTCCAGGCGGCGGCGCAGAGCACCGAACCGAACAGGAACAGGACGATGCCGGCGATCAGGACCGGCTTGCGGCCGAAGGTGTCGGAGAGCTTCCCGTACACCGGCAGGGATACCGTCACGGCCAGCAGATAGCCGGAGAACAGCCACGAGAAGACGGAGAAGCCGCCGAGGTCGCCGACGATCTGCGGAACGGCGGTCGAGACGATGGTGCCGTCGATGGCCGCCAGGGCCATGCCGAGCATCAGGGCGGCAACCACCGGGCCGCGTCCGCGCGGCGCCGCGGGGGAGGGGGCCGGGCCGACCCCGGGCCCGGACGCCGCTTCGGTATTGCCGCCCGCGCTGCTCACCAAGATTCCTTCCCTCTGCACGTATTTTCTCGGGACACTGTCTCACCCGTGGATCCCGGCGGGGAGAGTGCCGCTGTCGGGGGATGTGTCCGAAGACCTCTGCGGACCCCGGCGCGTGCACCCATGGGTCCAGTCCCTGAGACGGGTCCCCACCCGGGGGCCGAGACCCCTAGGGGGCGCTCCTCAGTTTTGCCCAGGGGTGGTTCCTCCCGGCGGAGGACGTGACGGCGGGGGCCCGTTCCTTAACGTGTTCCTACACCGCGGAAAGCGGCTGATTCCCACCGCGAATGCGGCTGACCGCAGGGGGCGGGGTGGGGGAAACCCCACCCGAAGACTGCGCTGTGCACCAGGGCGCCGGCCCCCCTCGGAACACCAGACTTCACAGGTACACCCGCGACATCCCGAACGTTGACCGAAAAATGCTGACCAACAGCTGACCGACATAGGAGAAAAACCGTGACAACGGCTGTAACCATTCCCAGGCACGGGGGCACTGGAGGGCGTACGGCCGTCGCTGCGCGAGCGCGACAGGTCGTCAAGGCGTACGGGGCGGGGGAGACCCGGGTCGTCGCGCTCGACCATGTCGATGTGGACATCGCCCGCGGGCAGTTCACGGCGATCATGGGACCGTCCGGCTCCGGCAAGTCGACCCTGATGCACTGCCTGGCCGGCCTGGACACCGTGACCTCGGGTCAGATCCATCTCGACGAGACCGAGATCACCGGGCTCAAGGACAAGAAGCTCACCCAGCTCCGCCGGGACCGGATCGGCTTCATCTTCCAGGCGTTCAACCTGCTCCCGACGCTGAACGCCCTGGAGAACATCACGCTGCCGATGGACATCGCGGGCCGCAAGCCCGACGCGGCCTGGCTGCGGCAGGTCGTGGAGACGGTCGGTCTCGCCGAGCGGCTGAAGCACCGGCCCACCGAGCTCTCCGGCGGCCAGCAGCAGCGCGTCGCGGTGGCCAGGGCGCTCGCCGCCCGGCCGGAGATCATCTTCGGTGACGAGCCCACCGGGAACCTGGACTCGCGGGCCGGTGCCGAGGTGCTGAGCTTCCTGCGCAGGTCGGTCGACGAGCTGGGCCAGACCATCGTCATGGTCACCCACGACCCCGTCGCCGCCTCCTACGCGGACCGGGTGCTGTACCTGGCCGACGGACGCATCGTCGACGAGATGCTGAGCCCGACGGCCGACCAGGTCCTCGACCGCATGAAGGACTTCGACTCGCGCGGGCGGACGTCATGACCGTCTGGAAGACATCGAGGCGCAACTTCTTCGCGCACAAGGGACGAATGGCGCTCTCCGCCGTCGCGGTCCTGCTGTCGGTGGCGTTCGTGTGCGGCACGCTCGTCTTCACCGACACCATGAACACCACGTTCGACAAACTCTTCGCCGCGACGTCGGCCGATGTCACCGTCAGCCCCAGAAGTCCCGAGGACAACGACCGGCTCCCGGGGAACGGCAAGCCCGTGACGCTGCCCGCCTCCGCCGTCGAGCAGGTCGGCAAGGCCACCGGTGTGAAGGACGCCGAGGGCGCGGTCAACAGCATGTCCGTCACCGTCGTCGACAGCCACAACAAGAACATGGGCTCGACGACGGGCGCCCCGACGATCGCGGGCAACTGGACGAAGAACGAACTGCGTTCGATGGAGATCACCTCCGGCCACGCACCGCGCGGCCCGACCGAGGTGATGGTCGACGCCGACACCGCCGACAAGCACGACCTGAAGATCGGTGACGAGCTGCGCACCATCGCCGCCACCGGCGACATCAACGCGAAGATCAGCGGCATCGCCACCTTCAAGGTCACCAACCCCGGTGCGGCGATCGTCTACTTCGACACCGTCACCGCGCAGACGAAGCTGCTCGGCAGGCCCGACGTCTTCAGCCTCATCTCCGTCACCGCCGAATCCGGCGTCACCGACGCACAGTTGAAGCGGAACGTCGCCACGGCGCTCGGCGACACCTCCGCGTACAAGCTCCAGACGCAGAAGGAGGCCGCGGACGCCAACAAGGACTCGATGGGCTCCTTCCTCGACGTCATGAAGTACGCGATGCTCGGCTTCGCCGGGATCGCCTTCCTCGTCGGCATCTTCCTGATCGTCAACACCTTCTCGATGCTGGTCGCCCAGCGCACCCGCGAGATCGGCCTGATGCGGGCCATCGGCTCCAGCCGCAAGCAGGTCAACCGGTCCGTGCTGATCGAGGCGCTGTTCCTCGGCATCGTCGGCTCCGTCCTCGGCGTCGGCGCCGGTGTCGGCCTCGCCGTGGGCCTGATGAAGCTCATGGGTGCCATGGGCATGGACCTGTCCACCAAGGACCTCACGGTCGCCTGGACGACCCCGGTGGTCGGCCTCGCGCTCGGCATCGTCGTCACGGTCGTCGCCGCGTACATCCCGGCCCGCCGGGCCGGGAAGATCTCACCGATGGCCGCCCTGCGCGACGCCGGAACCCCGGCGGACGGCCGCGCGGGCCGGGTCCGGGCCGCGATCGGGCTGGTCCTCACCCTCGCCGGTGGCGCCGCGCTCCTCGCCGCGACCCGGGCCGACAAGTCGAGCGAGGGTTCGCTCTTCCTCGGTGTGGGCGTGGTCCTCACCCTGATCGGCTTCATCGTGATCGGCCCGCTGCTGGCCGGCTTCGTGGTCCGGGTGCTGAGCGCGCTCATGCTGCGGATGTTCGGCCCCGTCGGACGGCTCGCGGAGCGCAACGCCCTGCGCAACCCGCGCCGCACCGGAGCGACCGGCGCCGCCCTGATGATCGGCCTGGCCCTGGTGGCCTGCCTCTCCGTCGTCGGTTCCTCCATGGTCGCCTCGGCCACCGAGGAACTCGACAAGTCGGTCGGCGCCGACTTCATCGTCGAGCCGGCCGGCGGCAACCCGACGCTCCTCGTGGACCAGGCGGTGAAGTCCCTGGAGTCCGTGCCGGACATCGAACACCTCACCGGCTACAAGGTCGTCGGCGCCGGGCTCACGGCCCCCGACGGCACCACCGAGAACAAGGCCCTGGCCGCAGTCGATCCCACCTACCAGGAGGATGTCCGGCGCGAGACGGTCGCCGGGAAGCTGGCCGACGCGTACGACAAGGACGCCATGTCCGTCGGCGACACGTACGCCACCAAGCACCACCTCAAGGTCGGCGACCGGCTCACCGTCGCGTTCAAGGGCGGCGAGACCGCGAAGCTGAGGCTTGCCGCGATCACCTCGGACGACGTGAACATCGACAAGGGCGCGATGTACATCAACATCGCGACCGCCGCGCAGTACGTCCCCGCCGACAGCCTGCCGGAGAACATGATGATGTTCGCGAAGGCCGAGGACGGCAAGGAGAAGGAGGCGTACGCCGCCCTCAAGGACGCTCTCGTCAAGTACCCGCAGTACGAGGTGAAGAACCAGGCCGACTTCAAGCAGCAGCTGAAGGACCAGATCGGCCAGCTGCTGAACATCGTCTACGGCCTGTTGGCGCTCGCGATCATCGTCGCGGTGCTCGGTGTGGTGAACACCCTGGCCCTGTCGGTGGTCGAGCGGACCCGTGAGATCGGCCTGATGCGTGCCATCGGCCTCTCCCGCCGCCAGCTGCGCCGGATGATCCGCCTGGAGTCCGTGGTCATCGCGGTCTTCGGTGCCCTGCTCGGCCTCGGCCTCGGCATGGGCTGGGGCACAGCGGCCCAGAAGCTGCTGGCACTGGAGGGTCTCGGTGTCCTGGAGATCCCGTGGCCGACGATCCTCACGGTTTTCGTCGCCTCGGCCTTCGTCGGCCTGTTCGCGGCCCTGGTCCCGGCGTTCCGGGCGGGCAGGATGAACGTCCTGAACGCGATCGCCACGGATTAGCGAGGGTGACGACCGACGTAGGATGACGGATCCGGCCCCGGGGTGTTCCTCCAAACACTCCGGGGCCGGATCCGTGTCCGTACGGCCCGGGGCGCGGACCGTGGGCGCGCGGGGCAGGGCCGCCGTCCCGGCGCGTGCCCGGCGCACGGACCGGGCCGGATCCGACCCGCGGAGCCGGATTGCGGGCGCGGCTGTCACAGCGGAGTCGTACGCTGGAACCCCCGGCCCGTGAGACGTGTCGGGTCCTTCGTGTTGCCCTTCGCGTTGCCCCCTGGCAGCAGCCGGCTGTCAGACCTCGCCCTCGTTACCCGGACGGAAGCCCTTCATGAGCCTGCACGGCCTGCTGGATGTCGTCGTACGTGACCCGGCACTCTCCGAAGCGGTGAAGGCCGCCACCGACGGCCACCGGATGCACGTCGACCTTGTCGGTCCGCCCGCTGCCCGCCCCTTCGCCGTGGCCGCGCTGGCCCGTGAGGCCGGGCGGACCGTGCTCGCCGTCACCGCGACCGGCCGGGAGGCCGAGGACCTGGCGGCCGCGCTGCGCACCCTGCTGCCGCCGGACACGATCGCCGAGTTCCCGTCCTGGGAGACCCTGCCGCACGAGCGGCTCTCGCCCCGCTCCGACACCGTGGGCCGCCGCCTCGCCGTGCTGCGCCGCCTGGCGCACCCGAGGGCGGACGACCCGGAGACCGGCCCGGTCAAGGTCGTCGTCGCGCCGGTCCGCTCCGTGCTCCAGCCGCAGGTCAAGGGGCTCGGCGACCTGGAACCCGTAGCGCTGCGCATCGGACAGAGCGCCGACCTCGGCAAGACGGTCGACGCGCTCGCGGCAGCCGCGTACTCCAGGGTCGAACTGGTCGAGAAGCGCGGCGAGTTCGCCGTGCGCGGCGGCATCCTGGACGTCTTCCCGCCGACCGAGGAGCACCCCCTTCGAGTGGAGTTCTGGGGCGACGACGTCGAGGAGATCCGCTACTTCAAGATCGCCGACCAGCGGTCGCTGGAGATCGCCCAGCACGGGCTGTGGGCACCGCCCTGCCGCGAGTTGCTGCTCACCGACGAGGTGCGGGAGCGGGCCGCCGCCCTCGCCGAACTCCACCCGGAGCTGGGCGAACTGCTCGGCAAGATCGCCGAGGGGATCGCGGTGGAGGGCATGGAGTCCCTCGCCCCGGTTCTCGTCGACGACATGGAGCTGCTGCTCGACGTGCTGCCCAAGGGCTCGATGGCGCTGGTCTGCGACCCGGAGCGGGTCCGCACCAGGGCGGCGGACCTGGTCGCCACCAGCCAGGAGTTCCTCCAGGCGTCCTGGGCGGCCACCGCGGGCGGAGGCGAGGCCCCGATCGATGTCGGCGCGGCCTCCCTGCGGGGCATCGCGGACGTCCGTGACCGGGCCCGCGAGCTGGAGATGATGTGGTGGTCGGTCTCCCCGTTCGCCGCGGACGACGAGCTCGACGAGGACACCCTCAAGCTCACGATGCACGCCCCGGAGTCGTACCGCGGCGACACCGCCCGCGCGCTCGCCGACACCAAGGGCTGGATCGCCGACGGCTGGCGCACGGTGTACGTCACCGAGGGCCAGGGGCTCGCCTCCCGTACCGTCGAGGTGCTGAGCGGCGAGGGCATCGCGGCCCGCCTGGACCCCGACCTGGCGGAGATCTCCCCGTCGCTGGTCCACGTCTCCTGCGGCGCGATCGACCAGGGCTTCGTCGACCCGGCGCTCAAACTCGCCGTCCTCACCGAGACGGATCTGACCGGCCAGCGCACCGCCACCAAGGACCTGGGCCGGATGCCGGCCCGCCGCCGCAAGACGATCGACCCGCTGACGCTGGAGACCGGCGACTACATCGTCCACGAACAGCACGGCGTGGGCCGCTACATCGAGATGGTGCAGCGCACCGTGCAGGGCGCCACCCGCGAGTACCTCCTCGTCGAGTACGCCCCCGCCAAGCGCGGCCAGCCCGGCGACCGCCTCTACATCCCGACCGACCAGCTGGAACAGGTCACCAAGTACGTCGGCGGCGAGGCGCCCACCCTGCACCGGCTCGGCGGCGCCGACTGGACGAAGACCAAGGCGCGCGCCAAGAAGGCCGTCAAGGAGATCGCCGCCGACCTGATCAAGCTGTACTCGGCCCGGATGGCGGCCCCCGGCCATGTCTTCGGCCCCGACACCCCGTGGCAGCGCGAACTGGAGGACGCCTTCCCGTACGCGGAGACGCCCGACCAGCTCACCACCATCGCCGAGGTCAAGGAGGACATGGAGAAGTCCGTCCCGATGGACCGGCTGATCTGCGGCGACGTCGGCTACGGCAAGACGGAGATCGCGGTACGGGCGGCCTTCAAGGCGGTCCAGGACGGCAAGCAGGTCGCCGTCCTCGTGCCCACGACCCTCCTGGTCCAGCAGCACTACGGAACGTTCACCGAGCGCTACTCCCAATTCCCGGTCAGCGTACGGGCGCTGAGCCGCTTCCAGTCCGAGTCCGAGTCCAAGTCGACCCTGGAAGGACTCCGTGAGGGCTCCGTCGACCTGGTCATCGGTACCCACCGCCTCTTCTCCAACGAGACGAGGTTCAAGGACCTGGGCCTGGTCATCGTCGACGAGGAGCAGCGCTTCGGCGTCGAGCACAAGGAGCAGCTGAAGAAGCTCCGCGCCAACGTGGACGTCCTCACCATGTCCGCGACACCCATCCCCCGTACGCTCGAAATGGCCGTGACGGGCATCCGCGAGATGTCGACGATCACCACGCCCCCCGAGGAGCGCCACCCGGTCCTCACCTTCGTCGGCCCGTACGAGGAGAAGCAGATCGGCGCGGCGATCCGCCGTGAACTGCTCCGCGAGGGCCAGGCGTTCTACATCCACAACCGCGTCGAGTCGATCGACCGCGCCGCCGCGCGCCTGCGCGAGATCGTCCCCGAGGCGAGGATCGCGACCGCCCACGGTCAGATGTCCGAACAGGCCCTGGAACAGGTGGTGGTGGACTTCTGGGAGAAGAAGTTCGACGTCCTGGTCTCCACGACGATCGTCGAGTCCGGCATCGACATCTCCAACGCCAACACCCTGATCGTGGAGCGCGGCGACAACTTCGGCCTCTCCCAGCTCCACCAGCTGCGCGGCCGCGTCGGCCGGGGCCGCGAACGCGGCTACGCGTACTTCCTCTACCCCCCGGAGAAGCCGCTCACCGAGACGGCCCACGAGCGCCTGGCCACGATCGCCCAGCACACCGAGATGGGCGCGGGCATGTACGTGGCGATGAAGGACCTGGAGATCCGCGGCGCCGGAAACCTCCTGGGCGGCGAGCAGTCCGGCCACATCGCGGGCGTCGGCTTCGACCTGTACGTACGCATGGTGGGCGAGGCGGTCGCCGACTACCGGGCCTCCCTCGAAGGCGGCGTGGAGGAGGAGCCTCCCCTGGAGGTCAAGATCGAGCTCCCGGTCGACGCACATGTTCCCCACGACTACGCCCCCGGAGAGCGGCTGCGCCTCCAGGCGTACCGCGCCATCGCCTCCGCCAACACGGAGGACGACATCAGGGCGGTCCGCGAGGAACTCACCGACCGCTACGGCAAGCTCCCCGAGCCGGTCGAGAACCTCCTCCTGGTCGCCGGCCTGCGCATGCTGGCCCGCGCCTGCGGCGTCGGCGAGATCGTGCTCCAGGGCTCGAACATCCGGTTCGCCCCGGTCGAGCTGCGCGAATCGCAGGAGCTCCGCCTGAAGCGCCTCTACCCGAAGACGATCATCAAGCCGGCCGTCCACCAGATCCTGGTACCCCGCCCCACCACCGGCAGGATCGGCGGCAAGCCGGTCGTCGGCCGCGAACTGCTGGCGTGGACGGGGGAGTTCCTCACTACGATCCTGGGGTCGTAGTTCCTGGAACGTTGCGCGGATCGGCCCCGTCGGATGTCCGGCGGGGCCAGGCCCCTTTACGGGGTGAGGGCGGCGACGGGCGTCTTGAACACGAGCCACACGGTCTTGCCGACGATGTGGTCATCGACTCCGAAGCCGTCGGCGAGTTCGTTCACGAGGTGTAACCCGCGCCCCGAGCAGGCATCGTGGTCGGGGCGCCGGAACACCGGCTGCCCCGGCCCGCTGTCGCGAACCTCCAGCGGTTCGCCGGTTCGGAGCCGGCCGGGACCGCCGCGTTCCCGCGACCTGTTGGGGAGACTGCCGATGCGGCCGACCGGCCGGCGGGGTCGGACGGTGTGATTCCGGCCGCATCCGGCCGGGCGCGCGCTCATGAATGTCCGTCAGCGGGGAAGACATCCGTACGATTCCCTGGTTCGGCTTTCTCCCCGTCAGGACGGCTTCGAGTGATATCTCCCCGTGCGTACCGAGTGATGCTGCCCGCCCTCAGCGTGGCGGCTGTGCTGTCCCTGGCCGGCTGCGACCCCGAGCCCTCGTCCTCCGAGGGGGAGGGTGGCGGACAGACCGTCACCGGATTCGGTGCCAGTCCGCTCGACAACGCCGACGGTATGAAGCCGGGGCTCGCACCGCTCACCTCCGAGGCGGACAGGGCGGCCGGGCGGAAGATCATCGAGAAGGTGGCGACGAAGGGGCGGGGGCCGAAGACCGGGTACGCGCGCGACAAGTTCGGCTACGCGTGGAAGGACTCGGTCGACGGGATACCGCTCGCGAGGAACGGCTGCGACACCCGTAACGACCTCCTCGCCAGGGACGGCAAGGACGTGAAGTTCCGGTCCGGTTCGGACTGTGTGGTCGTGTCGATGACCCTCAAGGACCCGTACACCGGCTCGACGATCGACTGGCGCAAGCAGCAGGCCGCCAAGGTGCAGATCGACCACGTCATGCCTCTCTCGTACGACTGGCAGATGGGCGCCGCACGCTGGAACGAGGCCAAGCGGCAGCAGATCGCCAACGACCCGCTCAACCTCATCCCGGTCGACGGCCCGGCCAACAACGCCAAGCGGGACTCGGGCCCCGCCTCCTGGCTGCCGCCGTACAAGCCGGTCCGCTGCTCGTACGCGGTGCGGTTCGCGCAGGTGTCCCTGAAGTACGAACTGCCGGTGACGACCGCGGACAAGCGGACCATGCTGGAGCAGTGCGGCGGGTGATCGTGTGTCGTGGAGCCCAGGGTCCCCGGTCGCGTCCCAGCCTCTGACGGTGCCGGACGGATCCGGCCGCCCCTGCCGTCACCGCATTAGTGTGTACGGGATGGACCTGACCATAACCACACTCGCCCGGCGGCCCGAGCTTGCCGACGCGGCACTCCTGATGCCTGATGCCTGGCCGGAGTTCATACAGCACGACCCTGTTGGGCGGCAGTACTTCGGGCGGATCGCCGCCGAGCTGCCGGAGTACTCGCTCGTGGCGACGGAGCCGGACGGCACGGTCGTCGCACGGGGGTTCAGCGTGCCGTTCGCACTGACGGCGGTGGATGTTCCGCGCGGGGAGCTGCCCGACGCCGGTTGGGACCAGGTGTTGCTGTGGGCCTTCGCGGATCTGCGGGACGGGCGGGTGCCGGACACGGTCAGCGCGATCGAGATCGCCGTGGCCGGGGACCGCCGGGGGCGGGGGATCTCCGGCCGGATGCTCACCGCGATGCGGGAGAACGCCGGGCGGCTCGGATTCGGTGAGGTTGTCGCGCCGGTACGGCCGAACGCCAAACACCTGGAGATGCGGGCACCGATCGAGGAGTACGCGTACCGGACCCGGGAAGACGGGCTGCCGCACGACCCCTGGTTGCGCGTCCATGTGCGGGCGGGCGGCGAGATCGTGGGAATCGCGGCGGAGTCGATGCGGGTGACCGGGTCACTCGAACAGTGGCGGAAGTGGACCGGGCTGCCGTTCGACGAGGCGGGCGATGTGGAGGTGCCGGGTGCGCTGACTCCGGTGCGCTGTTCGGTGCAGCGGGGTTACGCGGTGTACGTGGAGCCCAATGTGTGGGTGCGGCACCGGGTGTGAACGCGCAGACGGAACCCGCCCGGGTGAGGGCGGGTTCCTTGGTGTCGGGCGGGTCAGGCGGGTGAGATCTTCGGCTTCTTCGCCGTGAACGGCTTGTCGAACTCGGAGAACTCGACGGTGAGGGGGCGGCCGTTGCCGCGTGCGCCGTCCGTCAGGCGTGTCCTCAGGAGGTAGGGCTTGCCCTCTGTGGCGATGCTCGCCGTCCATGTCCCGTCGTCCGTCCTGCCGGTGACGGTCAGGGTGGGTACGGAGTCGAGCGTCGCCGGCTTCCCCTTGCGGGCCGTTCCGCTCTTCGACGCGAGGAGGTCGAGGAACTCCTTCCGGTCGCAGTAGCGCTCGGCCAGCTTCGCGTGCCGGTCGCCGGTGGCCGGCTTCACCCAGCGGCCCGTGAGCTTCCTGGCCTGCGAGGCGGGGGCCGAGCGCAGCATCGCGGCGTCGGACAGGGTGTAGACCGTGCCGCCCGTCCGCACCAGCTCCATCGTGCCCGCCACGCCCATGGACAGCGTGACCGTGCACTCGCCCCTGACGTCCGTGGCGACGAACGCCTCGACCGGGCCCTCGGGGGAGGTCGTCTCCACCGTCATACGTACCGACTTGGCGCCCCGGGTCGCCGCGAGGGCCTTGTTGACGATCTCGGGGCCGGTCAGCCGCGCATAGGGAGCGGCGCTTCGGGCATCGTCGAAGAACGTGTCACAGGCCGCTGTGGGGCCGAGCGCTGTCACGGTACAGAGAGCGGCTGCCGCGGTGCGGGCGAGTGGGCGCATGGTGGTCGGCTCCGGTCGAGGGGGAAGGTCAGAGCTTCAGGTCCCACTGGGTGGCGTCGTACGTAAACCCGGGGTTGACCTCGACGGTCAGGTTCTTGGCGTCCGCAGGGGTGTCGAAGGCGAACTGGACCGTGACCTTCTTGCCCGGCAGGACCGTGCCGCTGAAGCCCTCGCCGACCTTGCCGTCGAAGATCTGCTCGGCGTCCACACCGTCCTGGCCGGCGCGGGCCGTGACGTTGACGAGTGCGGAGTCGAACTTCTCCTTGCCCGCGTTCTCGATGGCGACGGCGACCCGGTAGGCCTTGTTGCCCTTGGTGTGCCCGGCGGCGTACGCGTCCGGGGTGTACGAGGTGGCGTCGCCGACCGTGACCGTCAGATCGTCGTCGTACACGGCCGAGTCACCGGCCTCCAGCGCCTTGCCCGTGTCCTTCTTCTTCGGCGCCGCGTCCCTGTCCTTCGCGGAGTCGCTGCCGGGCTTCGGCTTCGCGGAGGCTGCGGTGTCCGACACCGTTTTGTTGAGGTCGTTCACCGCATCGTCCACGGCCTTGAACGTGATTACCGCGCCCACCACCGCGAGGATCAGCGAGATCAGACCGAGGACGGCGCCGAAGGTCGTCATGCCCTTGTTGGTGGCCTCGCCGCGCTTGGCCCGGCCCCGGCCGGCCAGGCCCAGGATCAGGGCGATGATGCCGAGGATGCCCGCCAGCCAGAACAGGAACGGGATCAGGCCCGAGACGGCGCCGATGACACCCAGGACGAGAGCGGCGATGCCCAGTCCGTTTCGGGCCGGGTGCACGCCCGGCGTCTGGGCGGGGGCGTACGGCTGCTGGGGCTGCGGGGACTGCGGCGGCTGCGTGAACTGGGACATGGCTGTGCCCTCCGGCAAATGCAGAGTTGGGTGGTGAGCGGTTCCGTGCGTCGCTCTCGTGTAGCGACGGGTCAATAAGAGCAGAGCTTGTGAACCGAGTCAACACGATTCACGCAGAATGGGTTGATGCACGCTGTGAATCGATTTCGCGTGAACGCGCTCGGTATGCTCGCTGACAAACAAGTACGGGGACGAGCGCCAGGGCCGCCAGGACCGCCGGGACCGCCAGGATCAGGACCAGGGAGACAGCCAGTGCCGGAGAACGCGACAGAGGTGACCGCGGCCGGGATCGCCCGGCTCGCGGGTGTGGGGCGAGCCGCCGTCAGCAACTGGCGCCGTCGCCATGCCGACTTCCCCAAGCCCGTCGGCGGCACTGAGACGAGCCCGTCCTTTGCGCTGCCAGAGGTTGAGCAGTGGCTGCGCGACCAGGGGAAACTCGCCGAGGTCCCACTCCGTGAACGGGTCTGGCAGCAACTCGCAGGACACCCGGCCGGCGCGGTCCCCGCCTTGGTCCACGCGGGCTGCGCCCTGCTGCTCCTGCGGAAGAGCCCCACCGTCTGGCCCGAGATCACCGCCGTGTCGGACGAGCGGATGGCCGGTGTGCTGTCCCTCGCCCTCAACGACGTGCTCGCCGCCTGCTTCGGGCCGGCCGCGGAAGCCGGACGGGCGGTTCACACCCCCAGCCGCGCGGAACTGCTTCCGTCCATTCCGCTGCTCCGCGGCGTCGCGGAACTCGCTGCCGAGACCGGGGCCCGGCAGACCTTCGAGTTCCTGCTCGGCCGCCAACTGGATGCCAACCCGCGCCAGTACACGCTCACCCCGCCCGGACTCGCCGAACTGATGGCAGCCCTGGTGGAGACCGGGAAACAGCCCGTCCGCACGGTCCTCGACCCCGCCGCGGGCACCGGCGCCCTGCTGCGCGCCGTCGGCCGCCCGACCGCCCTGTACGCGCAGGAGACCGACCCCGACCTTGCCGCGCTCACCGCACTGAGGCTCGCCCTGCTCGCCGACCCCGACGACAGGTGCGCCCTCGCGGTACGGACCGGCGACACTCTGCGCGCCGACGCCTTCCCGCGGCTTGCCGCCGATGCCGTGCTGTGCCACCCGCCGTTCAACGAGCGCAACTGGGGTCACGACGAGCTCGCCTACGACCCGCGCTGGGAGTACGGCTTCCCGGCCCGTACCGAGTCCGAACTCGCCTGGGTCCAGCACGCCCTGGCCCATCTGCGCGAGGGCGGTACCGCCGTACTCCTGATGCCCCCGGCCGCCGCGTCGCGTCGTTCCGGCCGCCGGATCCGCGCCGATCTGCTGCGCCGCGGCGCCCTGCGCGCCGTCGTCGCGCTCCCCGCCGGCGCCGCACCCCCGTACGGCATCCCGCTCCACCTCTGGGTGCTGCGCAAGCCGGGCAGTGGCCTGCATCCCTCGCCCGAACTGCTGCTCGTCGACGCCGCCGAACCCGCCGAATCCCCCTCGGCGGGCCCGGCGGCCGCTGCCCCGTCAGGCGGACGCGACCGGCTCGACTGGCAGGCGGTGCACAGCGCCGTGCTCGACGCCTGGCAGTCGTTCGAGGACAGGGGCGAGGGTGGGGACGAGAGGGCAGGCACGGGCGGGTCCGGCCGGGCGGACCGGACCGACCCCGGCCACCCGCTCGGGGGCCGCCCGGGCGTCAGCCGAGCCGTCCCCGTCATCGAACTCCTCGACGACGACGTGGACCTGGCCCCCGCCCGGCATCTGCCGCCCCCGGCGGCCGCGGGCGGACCGGCCGAACTGATCCGCGTACGGGAACGGCTCACCGAGACGCTCGGTCTCACCGGCACCCTCACCCCTCCGGCCGTGACCCTCTCCGCCCCGGCCCACTGGCCGCTCACCACCGTCGGCGAACTCGCCCGCGCCGGCGCACTCCAGCTCCGCACCGGCGGCTCCGGCACCGGCCCGGTCCCTGTCCTCACGGAACACGACGTCCTCGCCTCCACCGCCCCTTCGGGGAGCCTCCCTGTCGACGGGCCCCCCGAGGAGCCGGTCCTCGTCGAACCGGGCGATGTCGTCGTTCCCGTGCTCGGCGGCGGATCCGTCGCCCGCGTCGTCGACGACGCCACCGCGGGCGCCGCACTGGGCCGCAACCTCCAGTTGCTGCGCCCTGATCCGACCGCCCTCGACCCCTGGTTCCTCGCCGGTTTCCTGCGTGGCACCGCCAACAACCGCCAGGCCAGCAGTTACGCCTCCACCGCCACCCGGCTGGACGCCCGCCGCCTTCAACTGCCCCGGCTACCGCTCGCGGAGCAGCAGAGGTACGGGGAACGGTTCCGTGCCCTGGCCGAGTTCGAGGACGCGCTCCGGCTGGCCGGCCGGCTCGGCGGACAACTGGTCCAGGGGATGTACGACGGACTGACGGACGGCACGGTCGCGCCGAAGTGAGCTGAACCACAACGGTTCCGTACAACCCGGGGCCGGTTGTCGGTGTCGCCCTTTACGCTCGGATCTGCGTACACGGAGCGTGTGCGCGGACGTTCACGACCAGGTCTCCAGGAGCAGCCATGTACGCCCCGGGTCATCCGCCGACGCCGCCGCGCCGGGTTCCCAGCCGGGCCTGGATCGTCTCGATGCGTGTGCTGTTCGTCCTGCTCTCGGTGTGCTCGCTCGGACTGCTGCTGTGGAGCCCGCTGCTCCGCCTCGCGATCGTGCGTCGCCGGACGTCCGACTGGTGGCTGACCGGGGCCGGGTTCGTGTTCGTCTGTGTGCTCCTGCCGATCCTCGGCAGGGACGGCAATGACGAGCCCACAGGCATCGACAACGTCCTCATACCGCTGCTGTTGCTGGCGATGGCGGCCGCTTCCGCCTACTACCTGGTCGGGGACATCCGTCACTACGAACAGCTCACGAAGCGCAACCTCATGGGCGGTTACGCGCCCTCGGCGCCGGGGTACGGATACGCGCCCACGGTGCCGACGCGTGTGCCCGCCCCCACGCCCATGCCCGTACAGCAGCCGCCGCTGCGTCAGCCGATGCAGGCAAGGCAGCCGATGCAGCCGCCCGTTGTATCACCGCAGCAGTACCAGCAGCCCCAGCCGCACCCTTCGGCTCACCCTCAACCGCACCCCCAGCCGCATTCCCAGCCGAACCCCCAACCGCACCCCCAGCCTCAGCGCATCGACCAGGTCCGCGCCGAGCTCGACGAGTTGAGCGACTACCTCCGCAAGGAGGAGGGACGGTGAGCGGACGCCTCATCGGCGGGCGGTACCAGCTGGCGACCATCCTCGGCCAGGGCGGCATGGGTCAGGTCTGGACGGCCTACGACCAGCGACTGGACCGCCGGGTCGCGGTGAAGCTGCTCCGCCCCGACCGGGTCACCGGCCCCATCGGCAGCGAGGCCGCGGGCGAGCTGCGCCGCCGCTTCGTCCGCGAGTGCCGGGTCACCGCCCAGGTCGACCACCCGGGCCTGGTCACCGTCCACGACGCGGGCAGCGACGGCGACGACCTGTACCTCGTCATGCAGTACGTGGAGGGCGCCGACCTCGCCGACCATCTCGCCGAGCACGACCCGTACCCCTGGCAGTGGTCCGTGGCGGTCGCCGCCCAGCTCTGTGCCGTCCTCTGTGCCGTGCACGCGGTGCCGATCGTCCACCGCGACCTCAAGCCCCGCAATGTGATGGTGCGTCCGGACGGCACCGTCACCGTCCTCGACCTGGGCGTCGCCTCCGTCCTGGACACCGACACCACCCGTCTCACCCACACCGGTTCGCCGATCGGCTCTCCGGCATACATGGCTCCCGAGCAGGCGATGGGCGGTGCTGTCGGCCCGTACACCGATCTTTACGCACTCGGTGTGCTCCTTCATGAACTGCTCAGCGGCGATGTGCCGTTCGCGGGGTCGACCGCCCTCGGTGTGCTGCACCGCCACCTCTACGAGCCACCGCTCCCGGTCCGCCGGATCCGGCCCGACATCCCCGAACCGCTCGAAGCGCTGGTGCTGCGGCTGCTGGCCAAGGACCCGCAGCACCGCCCGTCCGGCGCCCAGGAGGTGTACGAACACCTCGCCCCGCTGCTCCCCACCCGGGGCACCGGGCTCCCGACAGGACCGCTCGACCCGACCCGCCCCTTCCTGCGCCCGCACGCCCCGTGGCCCGACCGCACGACCACCCCGCCGCCTCCGGCCCCGCCCGCCCCTGCCGCAGCCCGGCCCGATGTCGCCGCCGCCGTCGACGACGTCAAGAAGCTGCTCGGCGAGGGCCGCATCACCCAGGCCGTGGACATCCTCGGCTCCATCCTCCCGGTCGCGGCCGAACAGCACGGTGAGGACTCCGCCGTGGTCCGCATCCTGCGCAAGCAGTACGCGGCGACGCTGATGGACGACGGCCAGTACCGCCGCGCCCTGCCCGAACTGCGCCGCCTCGCCGACGACCGCGCGGCGGAGGCCGGCCCGTCCGACGTCCAGACCCTCCAGTTCCGCTACGACGCGGCCCAGTGCCTGGAGCAGCTCGGCGAACCGGCCGCCGCGCTCGCGGAGTACCGCGCCGTTCTCCCGTACTACGAGAACCACCACGCCATGGGCAACGACCCGGCCCGCTCCTTCGAGATCCGCAACCGCATCGGGCACCTGCTGCTCGCGGTCGGCGACCATGTGGCGGCGCGCGTACAGCTGCAGGGGCTGCTGTACGACACGGAGCGGGCGTACGGGCCGCACCATCCGCTGCCGGTGGAGCTGCGCCGCCGCCTCGACCGCCAGGCGGAGGTGCACGGCGGCTGACGGGACGGCGGAGCCGGCGACGGTCGCGACGAGGCCGGGTAATGGACACGCCAAGCTTCCGCAATGGATTGTCGCGGAGACCGCAGCCAGGGGCGAAGGCCGACTCCGGCATGAGACCGTGATCTGCCGCCGGGGCGGCTGACGACTCGCCTGCCCCGTCGGCCTCTCACTTCTTTCGAGCACTGTTGAGGTCTCTGTGCCTTCTCACCGCATATCCAAGAAGCGTCGCCGCGTTTCCATGGCCGTGGCAGGCGTGGCCGTTCTCGCCGGTGGCGCGTTCGCCGCCGAGGCCGCCACCGCCACCACGGTCTCCAGGCCCGCGCCGAAGATCTACACCGGGCATGTCTTCGACACCTGCACCGCACCGTCGCTGACCACCATGAAGGGCTGGTACAGCTCCTCCGTCTACCACGGTGCCGCCGTGTACGTCGGCGGGAAGAACCGCGGCTGCGCCCAGCCCAACCTCACCGCTTCCTGGGTGAAGTCCGTCAGCGCCACCGGATGGAAGCTGGTCCCGCTGTACGTCGGTGCGCAGCCGCCGTGCCAGACGAGCGCCAACCCCGAGAAGATGACCGCCGCCAATGCCACCTCGCTGGCCGTCACCGACGCCAACGACGCCGTGGCGAAGGAGGCCGCCCTCGGCATGAAGCCGGGCAGCCCGGTCTACCTCGACATGGAGTACTTCGACCCGAAGAACACCTCCTGTGTGAACACGGTGCTCGCCTACATCCGGTCGTTCGACAAGACGGTCAAGGCCAAGGGGTACTGGTCCGGCTTCTACGGTTTCAGCAACTCCAGCGCCGCCGTCGTGGCCAACGCCACGAACCGTACGGACCTGCCGGAGATTCTCTGGTACGCCCGTTACGACGACGTGTACTCCACGACCAAGGGCTTCCCGTACGCCTCGACGCTGTACACCGGGCATCGCCGCGGTC
>NZ_BMRN01000009.1 GCF_014648655.1 Streptomyces atratus | reverse complement strand
GGACCGGGTTCGGGACCGGGTTCGGGACCGGGTTCGGGACCGGGTTCGGGACCGGGTTCGGGACCGGGTTCGGGACCGGGTTCGGGACCGGGTTCGGGACCGGGAGCTGGTTGACGTTGGTGTTCTGGTTAACGTTGGTGTTTTGGTTGATGTTGGTGTTTTGGTTGATGTTGGTGTTCTGGTTGACGTTGGTGTTCTGGCTGAAGTTGGTGTTGGCGCTGATCCTGCGCGGCTCCTTGATCACGATGACCTTCGTCACGGCCTTCGGCGATGCCTTGCAGGCCAGAATGCCGCGCTGAGTGCGGACCACACCACTCTTGCAGCGCAGCTTGGTTACATCACTGATCTTGTCCGGCTGCTGTTGTGGCGTCAGAGTCCCGGCGGACACCTCACCTTGCGATGGCGGCGACCCCGAAGAGGCGAAGGCAACGCCCGACGACAGCGCAAGAGATGCCAAGAGTGGTGAACCGACGATCAGGCGCAGGCTCTTCACGCGAGCCGATTTTCTTTTCATGATTCCTCCTCAGAATGTCGCGGCGGTGCATTTCATGCACACAGCCACACACAACAGGCTCAGGACTGCGCTGTAATACCGTTGGTGCGATGTCGGCAGCACCTCGAAACGAGCGAATAACCTCGCACCGAGACCCTCTGACTTGGCGGATATTTCGAGCCGACTCCGCATGAACGGGCGAACAGTCGCCCCCTTAGCACGCAACGGGATTTGCGGCTGACGCCAGCCATCCCATCGCCCCTCCGGACTCGTCCGCATCAGCCTTTTGACAGCGTTACACAGCACAGGAACGGCAACAAGGGATTCCTTATCCCTGGACTGCCACTGCCATGTCGCCGAGGCAAAGAAGCTATTGTAATAAGGGAAACCAATTGCGCCACTCGCGGCCTTCCATAGGCCGGCACGACATATAGGAACCGGGTTCCGCTGATTAGCGCCCACAGGGTGTCGGAATGAAGCGGCATGACTACTCGGCACGGTGGACGTAAGAGGCGGGAGCGAAGCTCATAGGGGCGGAACTTCGGCTGCCAGGCTTATGGGCGCGAATCTCTCGGACGCGGATCTCAACCGCGCCGAGCTCGGGAACGCGAATCTCGCGCACGCGGACCTCACGTTCCCGACCAGCAGGGGCACAAACCTTACGAAGGCGGACCTCGCGGAGGCGGCCCTCGCGCCGACAAGCCGGCAGGTGGCCCCCTGATCCGGGGGCGCGTCCGAGTATGCGTTGCAGAGGCCAGGCGGAAGGGGTTCGCCGAGTTGGCCACCGAGGATGTCGGTGGCCAACTCGGCGACGGCAGGCAGTTCGATGACGTGCCACTCGTTCGCTTCGGCGAGAATGCAGCCGGAGAGGTCGCCTTCGTGCCGGCAGGTCTGTATGACGCAGATCGCCCCGTCTGCTTCGAGGCAGGTCTGGAGTACGACCTGCCACCAGTCCCATGCACGTTTCCGCACGGTCGGGGGGTCGACGCCGGCCATGTCCTTGACCGGGCCGTCGACGATGGCGATGGAGGCATCCCTTGCCGGTAAGGCCGCCGCCTATGCCAGCCGCGGTGAGGCCGCGGTCGTGTCCAGCGATGTCGACCCTGTTGCGGGCCTTGCTGCCGGATTGAGGGGGATGCCGAGTTCGTTGCCCCAGGCGTTGATGGCGTCGCGGATCCAGACTCCGTGCTCGGCGGCGAGGTCGGCTGAGTACGAACCGCGGATGACACGGCGCTGGGCACTTGCGGAGGAACCACAGAGGCCCCACCTGGAGGTGTGCAGCGCAGACACACACAGCTCAACTACTTTGCTGTTGACGACGGTTGGGTGCCGGAGCGCTGCTGTGGCGTGAAGAGTTGGGCCGGGTGTCCGGTCCTCAGGTGCGGTCGAACTCGCCGTCGCGGGCGTTCACCACGAAGGCTCGCCATTCGACCGGGGTGAAGATCAGCGACGGGCTGCCGGGTTTTCCGGCGTTGCGCATCGCGATGAATCCTTCGACAAAGGCGATCTGGACATCGCCCGCGCCCTGACTGCCCGAGTGCCGGTCCGCGTTGCTGAGATCGAGGTCCGACTTGTCCCAGCCCGCAAAGGGCTGCCGGCTGGTGGCGCTCTCGGTCACGTCGGCTCCTCCCGCTTGTCGTCCCCGGCCAAAGCCCAGCCACCGACGGCGGCCTGGGACAGGCCGCGGGCGGGGCTTCCACCGGTCCGGGACGGACCGCGGTCAGCGGGTGGGAGGCTCGGCTCCGACCAGCCACATGGAGAAGAACTGCGCCCCGCCGCCATACGCATGGCCGAGCGCCTTTCGCGCCCCCGTCACCTGGTGCTCGCCCGCCTGTCCCCGTACCTGCAACGCGGCTTCGGCGAAGCGGATCATGCCGGAGGCGCCGATGGGATTGGTGGAGAGCACCCCGCCCGAGGGATTCACGGGCAGATCTCCGTCGAGTTCGGTGACCCCGGACTCGGTGAGCTTCCAGCCCTCGCCCTCGTCGGCGAAGCCGAGGTTCTCCAGCCACATCGGTTCGTACCAGGAGAACGGCACGTACATCTCGACGGCGTCGATCTCCCTTCGGGGGTCGCCGATCCCCGCCTGCCGGTACACATCGGCGGCGCAGTCCTTGCCCGCCTGCGGCGAGACGAAGTCCTTGCCGGCGAAGAGCGTCGGTTCACTGCGCATCGCGCCGCCGTGCACCCAGGCGGGCGGATGCGGCGAACGGTCCGCACCGGCACGGTCGGTGAGGATCATCGCGCAGGCCCCGTCGGAGGACGGGCAGGTCTCCGAGTAGCGGATCGGGTCCCAGAGCATCGGTGCGGACTGGACCTTCTCCAGGGTGATGTCCGGGTCATGGATGTGCGCGTACGGATTCTTGAGCGCGTTGCGACGGTCCTTGTACGCGACGAGGGAGCCGACCGTTTCCGGCGCTCCGGTACGGCGCATGTAGGCCCGGACGTGCGGAGCGAAGAAGCCGCCCGCGCCCGCCAGCAGCGGCTGCTGGAACGGGATGGGAAGCGACAGGCCCCACATGGCGTTTGACTCCGACTGCTTCTCGAAGGCGAGCGTGAGGACGGTACGGTGCACCCTCGCGGACACCAGATTGGCGGCGACGAGTGCAGTGGAGCCGCCGACCGAGCCCGCGGTGTGCACTCTGAGCATCGGTTTGCCGACCGCGCCGAGGGCGTCGGCGAGATAGAGCTCCGGCATCATCAGGCCCTCGAAGAAGTCGGGTGCCTTGCCGATGACGACGGCGTCGATGTCCGCCCAGGTCAGCCCCGCGTCCTCCAGCGCACGGACGGCGGCCTCGCGGACGAGTCCGGCGATGGAGACGTCCCGGCGGGCGGAGACGTGCTTGGTCTGACCGATGCCGACGACGGCCACGGGCTCCTTAGGCATGAGCACTCTCTCCTTCGAGGACGGCGACCAGGTTCTGTTGCAGGCAGGGCCCGGAGGTGGCGTGGGCGAGTGCTCTGTCGGACTCCCCGCGGTGGATACGGGCCGCGGCCTCGCCGAGGCGGATCAGCCCGGCGGCCATGACGGGGTTGGCGGCGAGCGCACCGCCGGACGGGTTGACGGTGACGCTGCCGTCGAGCCCGAGTGCCTTGCGCAGCACCACCTCCTGGGAGGTGAACGGGGCGTGCAACTCGGCGGTGTCCACGGGTCGTTCGAAGACCCCGGCGTGTTCGGCAGCGAGCCGGGTGGACGGCGATTCGGTCAGCCTCCGGACCCCGAGGCTGTGGGGCTCGATGCGGTGGTCGATACCGCGGATCCAGGCGGGACGGGGGCACAGCGCCCGTGCGGTGTCGCCGGCGGCGAGGATCACAGCCGCCGCACCGTCTCCTATCGGCGGGCAGTCACCGGTCCGCAGCGGCTGTACGACGTATTCGCCGGCCGGGACCGGCCCGGCGATCTGGGCGTGCGGGTTGTCCGCGGCGGCGGCGCGGCTGCGGGTGGCGATCGCGGCGAGGGCGGCCTCATCGGTGTCGCCCGCGTCGATCAGCGCCTGCGCCTGAAGTGCGGCAAGTGCGACGGAGTCCGGCCAAAGCGGGCCGACGTAGTACGGGTCGAGCTGGCGGGTGAGGACGTCGCGCACCTCACCGGGCGAGGACTTTCCGTAGGAGTAGACGAGCGCGGTGTCGGCCTCGCCCGTCTGGATCTTCACCCATGCCTCGTACAGCGCCCAGGCGCCGTCCATCTCCACATGGGACTCGGAGATCGGCGGGTGGGCGCCGACGCCGTCGAGGGCCATGGTGAAGGAGAAGGCGCGGCCGGCGAGGTAGTCGCTGGATCCCGAGCAGGTGAAGCCGATGTCGCGTGCCCTGAGGCCGGTCGCGTCGAGGACCTGGTGCAGGACCGGCATGACCATTTCGACTTCGGAGAGTTCGTCGGTGCGCCGCCGATGATCCGTCTGTGCGAAGGCGACGATCGCTACGTCTCGCATCTACAGCAGCTCCTTGTAAGCGTCGTAGGCGGCGTCCGGCTCTCCGGTGGGCCGGTAGTGGTCGGGGTGGCGGCCGCCCTCGGTCCAGACGGGCTCGACCCGCAGACCCATCCGCACCTGGTCGTACGGGATGCCGCCGATCCGCCCGTGCAGGGCGAGGCCTGCGCCGTCTAGGGCGATGTGGGCGTAGACGTACGGGACCTCGATGGCGTCGTTCATGGCGTTCTTGGCCTTGATGTTGACGATGCAGTACGTGGTGACGGTGCCGCGCGGGCCGACCTCGACCTGTTCGGCGGTGGCGACGCCACAGGTGGGGCAGGCGCCGCGGGGCGGGACGTACACCTTGCGGCAGGACAGGCAGCGCTCGCCGACGATGCGCTGCTCGGCGAGGGCATTGAGGTACGCGCTCTGGGCTCGGCCGGGGGTGTATGTGTAGTCGAGGCGGGCCGGGGTGACGATGCCGGTGATGGGGTCGGCGAACTCGCCGCTGTGCGGAGTGCTTTCGGCCGTCGCCTCGCCGTCGTACGGTTCGAAGCAGGCGATGTCCGTGATGGCACCGGTGCGCTGTGGGGCCCAGCGGATCCGGACCCGCATACCGGTGTTCACGGCTTCGGGTCCCGGCGCGTCGAGGACATGGAGCAGGGCTGTGTCGGCCCCGTCCAGCTTGACCAGCACCCAGCCGAACGGGGTGGCCAGGGGCTGGTCGCGGCGCGGGGCCGGGTTCCAGGCCCAGGCGGTGACGGTGCCGGTGGTGGCGACCTCGGTCAGTTCGCGCAGTTCCTCGGCGGTGACGGGGTCGTACTCGACGGGCGGAACCAGGACCTTTCCGTCGCCGGTCCGCACGCCGAGCACGGTCCGTTCGCGCAGCCCGGTGAGGAAGGCGCTCTGGACCGGGCCGAGAGAGCGGGTGAAGGGGAACTCGACCACCAGTGGTGCGCTGAGGACGTCGGGCACGATTGTCTCCTTGGCTTCAGGCGCGCCGGTAGACGGGCGGGCGCTTCTCGGCGAAGGCGCGGGCGCCTTCCTTGGCGTCGGCGGTCGCGAAGACCGGCCAGCCACGCTTCAGTTCGGCGGCGAGCCCGTCGGTCTCGGTCATTTCGGCGGTCTCGTACACGGAGGCCTTGACGGCCTCGACGGCGAGCGGGCCGCAGGCATTGATCCGCTCGGCGACGTCGAGGGCCTGTTCCAGTGCGGTGCCGTCGGGGACGACTCTGCCGATCAGCCCGATGCGGGCCGCTTCGTCGGCGCTGTACGGGCGTCCGGTGAGGAGCATTTCGAGGGCGTGGGTGCGGGCGATCTGGCGGGGCAGCCGCACCGTCGAGCCGCCGATGGGGAACAGTCCGCGTTTGACCTCGAAGAGCCCGAAGGTGGCGCTCGCACCGGCGATACGGATGTCGGTGCCCTGCAGGATCTCGGTTCCGCCCGCCACGCAGTGGCCCTCGACCGCGGCGATGACCGGTTTGCGGGGGCGATGATGACGCAGCATCGCCTTCCAGTGCAGATCGGGGTCGGCGGTCATCCGGTCGCGGTACTGCTCGCCATCCATCCCCTTGCCCGCCAGGGCTTTGAGGTCCATGCCGGCACAGAAGCAGCCGCCCGCGCCGGTGAGGACCACCGAGCGAACGGTGTCGTCCTCGTCCGCCGCCAGCCAGCCGTCGTACAGCCCGACCAGCATCGGCAGCGAGAGTGCGTTCTTCGCCTCCGGCCTGTTCAAGGTGAGCACCAGCGTGGCGCCCTCGCGCTGCACGGTGAGGTGTTCCGTACCACCCATTGCCTGCCTCCCGTCTCAAGACCTAGAACAGGTTGCAGTAGGCGGGGGTCCAGTTCAATAGTTTTCTGACAGTCAGTCAGATTTCTTCGACGGCACCCCTTCCCACTTGTGCCTCCCGGCGCTCTAATGACCGCCGAGCCAGTCAGCATCCGGGGTCAGGAGGAACGGTGGAGTACAACCTTGCCGACCTGTTCGAGTCGGTCGTCGACGCGGTCCCGGAACGCGAGGCGCTCGTCTACCTCGATCACCCCGGTACGGGTGCGGAGCGCCGCCTGACGTACGCGGAGCTGGACGCGGCCGCCAACCGCATCGCCCACCATCTGATCGAGGCGGGCATCACCCCCGGCGAGCATCTGGGGCTGCATCTCTACAACGGAGTCGAGTACCTCCAGACGGTGCTGGCCTGCCTCAAGGCCCGTATCGTCCCTGTCAATGTCAACTATCGTTACGTGGAAGAGGAGTTGGTCTACCTCTACCGTGATGCGGATCTGGCGGCGCTGGTCTTCGACGCCGAGTTCGACGAACGGGTCTCGGCCGCGGCACCGAAGGCCCCGACCCTCCGTCACCTGATCCGGGTGGGGGCACCGGTGGCGCGCGTCCACGGGCCGGACTCCGTGGCGTTCACGGACGCCGAGGCGGCCGGGAGCCCGGAGCGCGGCTTCGCGCCGCGGTCGGCCGGCGACCAGTTCATCATCTACACCGGTGGCACGACCGGAATGCCCAAGGGTGTGATGTGGCGCCAGGAGGACCTCTTCTTCTCCGGCCTCGGCGGCGGTGCGCCGACCGGTGAGCCGGTGAAGACCCCGCAGGAGCTGGCCGAGCGGGTGGCCGCCGGCGGTGACGGGATCACCTTCTTCCCCACTCCCCCACTGATGCACGGCACCTCGACACTCACCGCGTTCATCGGTTTCAACTTCGGGCAGCGGGTCGTGATCCATCGCAAGTTCGTACCCCAGGAGGTGCTCCGTACGATCGAGAAGGAGAAGGTCACCAGCGTGTCCCTGGTGGGCGATGCGATGCTGCGGCCGCTGATCGACGCACTGAAGGGACCGCTGAAGGGCACCGACTGTTCATCGATGTTCTCCATCTCCAGCTCGGGTGCGATCATGTCGGACTCGGTGCGTGCGGAGTTCCAGGCACTGGTGCCGACGGTGATGCTGCTGAACAACTTCGGCTCGTCGGAGTCCGGGTTCAACGGTACGGCAACGGCCGACTCGGGCCCGGAGAAGGGGTTCCGGCTCCAGGTCAACTCCCGTACGGCGGTGGTCGATCCGGCGACCTACGAGCCGGTTGCTCCGGGCGAGCCGGGGCGGATCGCCCAGCGCGGCCATGTGCCGCTCGGGTACTACAACGACCCGCAGAAGACCGCGGAGACGTTCTTCCGCAGGGGCGACGAGCGCTGGGTCCTGCTCGGTGACATGGCGACCGTCGACGCGGACGGCATCGTCACAGTGCTCGGCCGGGGTTCACAGTGCATCAACACCGGGGGCGAGAAGGTGTACCCCGAAGAGGTCGAGCAGGCGCTGAAGGCCCATCCGGATGTGTACGACGCACTGGTCGCCGGGGTGCCCGACGAACGGTGGGGAAATCATGTCGCGGCGGTGGTGCAGCTGCGCGAAGGGGCGGCCGAGCCCTCGCTCGACGACGTCCAGGCGCACTGCAGGACCCGTCTGGCCGGCTACAAGATCCCCCGCCGGCTGGTGATCACCCCACGGATCCAGCGCTCACCGAGCGGCAAGGCCGACTACCGGTGGGCCCGCTCGGTCGTCGCCCCCCGGCGCGGACCCGAGGGCTGAGACCGGAAACCGAGCACCGAAAGCCACCCGGATGGCGCCCGGCCAGGTGCACCCGAGGAACACCTGCACGGGCTCCGGACCGGATCACCCGAGTGCGCCGTCGCGCATCGGCTCCGCACACCGGGTGGTAGCCCCGGACTGAGCCATTCGGGCACGCTGTGTACCCGACCGCTCACCTCTATGTGGCAATAGGGGGAAATCGCCCATAGCGTCGGCTCATGAGGAAACGACACATCATGAGCCTTGTCTCTGTCGCGACCGTCTCGGCCGCGGGACTCGTCGTCTCGGCCGCGGTATTCGGGACGGCAGTTCCGTCCACCACCGTCGCGAGCCCGCGTGTGGTGCACGCCGGCGGGTCGATCCAGAAGGCGGTGAACGCCGCCAAGCCCGGCGACACGGTCGTCGTCATGCCCGGCACGTACCGCGAGACCGTCCTGATCGACAAGAAGGGCCTGACCCTGCGCGGCCTCGGCGGCCGAACCGTCATCAAGCCCCCGACGGGAAAGACGCAGTCCACCGACGCCTGCGCGAAGGCCGGCAGCGGCATCTGCGTCCTGGGCAAGAAGGGTCGGACCGTCGACGGCGTGAGCATCGATTCGCTCACCGTCTCCGGATTCAAGAAGAACGGCGTCTGGGCCTCCTGGACGGACCGGCTGACCGTCCGGCGCGTGACCTCCGAGCACAACGGTGTCTGGGGCATCGCCCAGGAGCGCTCCACCCGCGGCCGGTTCACGGGCAACACCGCCCGCGCCAACGGCGACGCGGGCCTCTTCGTCGCGAACACCGTGGACGAGGAGGGCGGCGCCACCGACACCCGCGGCACCGAGATCCAGGAGAACACACTGGCGGACAACCGGATCGGTTTCACCGCCAGGCGCGTGAGAAACCTGTCGGTCCACGACAACACCTTCACCGGCAACTGCAGCGGTGCCTTCATCGTGGGCGACGAGGGCAAACCGCAGGCCGGAGCCATGACGATCCAGTCCAACCAGATCACCGACAACAACAAGTACTGCGCCAAGACCGAACGCCTGCCCGCCATCCAGGGTTCCGGCATCGTGCTCACCGGCGCCGCGGACACCCAGGTCCGCTCGAACACGATCAGCAACAACGTGGGCGCCACGCCGCTCTCCGGAGGCGTCGTGCTGTTCAAGAGCTTCGTGGGCACGAAGAACACCGGCCACACCATCAGCGCCAATGTCGCGCTCGGCAACAAGCCGGCCGACCTGGCCAACAACGACACGGGCAAGAACAACACCTTCGTCGCCAACGTCTGCAAGAAGTCCACACCGGCCGGGATGTGCTGACCGGTGCACCCCCGCACTAGGAGAAGCGAAACAGCATGACCACTGTGAGTCCCACCCCCACACCGCCCCCCGTACACGCCGCCCTCCCGCACCCCGTCACGCCCCCTCAGCCGGCCATGCAGCTGCGCGAGATCGTCTTCGGGGCGGCCCGCGCGGCCGCCGTGCGCGCCGCGGCCCGGCTGGGTGTCGCCGACGCGCTGGGCGAGACGCCCGCGACCGCAGAGGAGCTCGCGACGCTGGTGAAGACCGAGCCGGTGCCGCTGCGCCGGCTGCTGCGCGCGCTGTCCTGCTACGGGATCTTCTCCGAGACCCCGGACGGATACTTCAGCCACACCGAGATGTCCCGCCTGCTGCGCGAGGACGACCCGAACAGCCTGCGCAACATCTCCCTGTGGTGCACCGAGCCCTGGACCTGGGACGTCTGGCCGCGCCTCGACGAGGCGGTGCGCACCGGCAAGAGCGTCTTCGCGGACGTGCACGGCAAGGGGTTCTTCGACTACCTCCACCAGGACGCCCACGACTCGGCCCAGATCTTCAACCGGGCCATGACCACCTCCAGCATGCAGTCCGCGCTGGATGTCGCCGAACTCCTCGACCTCACCGGGGTGTCCTCGGTCGCCGACATCGGCGGCGGCCAGGGACACGTGCTGGCCAGCCTGCTGGAGAAGCACCCGTCGCTCCGCGGTACTCTGATGGACCTGCCGGGTGTGGTGGCACGGGCCGACGCCCGGCTGCGGGACGAGGGACCGCTCGTCGACCGGACCCGTATCGTGGCCGGGGACTGCCGCGAGGCCATCCCCGTCAAGGCCGATCTCTACATCATCAAGAACATCCTGGAGTGGGACGACGACAGCACGCGCAGGACGTTGCGCAATGTCGTCGCGGCAGCCCGCCCCGGAGCCAGGGTCGTCGTCATCGAGAACCTCGTCGACGACACCCCGTCGATGCGGTTCACCACCGCGATGGACCTGCTGCTGCTCCTCAATGTCGGCGGTGCGAAGCACACCAGGGAGAGCCTGGTGACCCGGATCTCGGATGCCGGGCTGCTGATCGGCAGGGTCGTCCCGGTCAACCCCTACCTCCACGCGTTCGAATGCGTGGTCCCCGACTGATCTCCCTGCCCGGCGAACCCTGCCGGGAACAACGGAAATCGCCCCGGGGCCGGCCAGTCGGCCGGCCCCGGGGCGATTTGCCATCTCAAGCAGTGGTGCCGCGCTCCCACCGGTAGAACTCGTGGGCCATGGCGTCCTTGGGGCCGCGCCAGGTCTTCGGGTCGTACGCGCTCACATATGCGGTGAGCTTGTCGCTGATGTCCTTGAACGCCGGGTGCTCCGTCACCTTGGCGATCTCGGGACCCGGCGGACGGTCCGATTCGATCAGGTGCAGATAGACGTCGCCGAACTGGAAGAGCTTGCGCCTGGTGACTCCGACGAGGTGCGGCAGTTCAGTGCTGTCGGAGGCGGCGAACAGCTCGGCGATGTCCGGCGCCGAACCCGGCGCCATCCGGGCGACGATCAGAGCGTGGTGCATCGTGGGATGCCTTTCTGGTTCCCGGCCCGGCCGCCCGGCCGGGCGGCCGGGCGGCGAGTCGTGGGCGGACGGCTGGTCAGCCGGCAGACACCGAGGCGGTACGGCGCTCCCGGGCGCGCTGCTCGATCTTGTCCCGGATGAGCTCCATCTGGACCTTGGAGTTGCGGTTGATGTTGTCGGTCATCCACGCGTCGTCGACGGGCGCGTCGGGCCGCATCGCGAACTCCTGGGACCAGCGCATCTTCGTACCGCCGGGGACTTCCGAGTACTCCCACCGGATGTTCATGTGCTGGAACGGGCCCGGCTCGACGCGGCGGGCGCGGACCGTGCGTGCGGCGCGGTCGACGGTCCGCTCGGAGACCCAGCTCCAGACCTTGTCGTTCTCGTCGGGGTGCATGGTCAGGCGGAACGTCGTGCTGTCGCCGTCCCGTTCGATGACTTCGACCGCAGCGTACTCACTGAACAGCCGCGGCCAGTTCTCCAGATCATTCGTCACGTCCCAGACGAGGTCCAGGGGGGCGGCGATGGTGATCTCGTTCTCGGTGTGTCCGGACACTTCAGGCTCCAGTCATGAGGGTGGTGTTGACCAGGTCGAGGAATTCCTGGGGGGTCTTGCAGCGGTCGGCATCTGCCGGCAGCGCCCTTCCGTGCCGGTTCTCCAGCACGCCCACGATGCCGAGAAGGCCGAGCGAGTCGAGGCCGAACTCGTCGAAGGCGGACCCGGGGCGCTTCTCCATGTCCCGCGGGTCGACGGTGAGTCCGGCGCCCTTCTTCATCAGGACGGCGAGTTCCGTGTAGGTCAGTCGATCGGTCATGAGGACTTCTCCTTACTCACACTTGGATGTCGGTGGGGCGCCGCAGCACCATCGCCGCGTTCGAGCCCATGAGCCCGCGGCTGAGCACGAGCGCCGTCCGCAGTTCCGCGGGGCGCGCCTGGCCGGTGACCACATCGAGGTCGTGGCACACATCGAATACGTTCGGGGTGGGCGGTATCAGCGCGTTCTCCATGGAGAGCACGGCGGCGGCCACATCCAGCACCGGCGCACCGCAGTAGGCGCGCCCGATGCCGCTCTTGGGCGCCGTCACCGGTACCTGTCGGCCGTGCGCACCGAGTGCGTCCGCGATCGCAAGCGCCTCGGCGCTGTCGGCCGCCGGTACGCCGAGCGCGTCCGCGAAGACGACGTCGATCTCGTCCGGCGCGCAGTCGGCCTCCCGCAGGGCACCGATGATCGCCTGGGCGAGGCCCTCCCGGGACTCCTCCCACCGGGCCGCCCCGGTGAACGTGGCAGCGTGCCCGGCAACTTCGGCCCGGATACGGGCCCCGCGCCGACGGGCCGACTGCTCCTCCTCGACCACCAGCATGGCGCCGCCCTCGGCCGGCACGAAGCCGCATGCGTCCGAGGTGAACGGCCGGTAGGCGCGGGCGGGGTCGTCACGGGTGCTCAGGTCCTCGTACCCGAGCTGGCAGACGACCGAGTAGGGCGCCAGTGGTGCCTCGGCCGCGCCGACCACCACCGCTTCGGTACCGCGGCGGATCGAACGGGCCGCATGCGCCAGCGCATCCAGACCGCCCGCTTCGTCGCTGGCCACAACCGCGCACGGCCCCTTGAAGCCGCCACGGATCGAGATCTGGCCGGTGCTGGCGGCATAGAACCAGGCGATGGACTGGTACGGACCCACGTAGGTGGATCCCTGTCCCCACAGCCGTTGGAGTTCCCGCTGGCCGAACTCGCCGCCACCGGAGCCGGCAGCGGTCACCACACCGATGTCGAAGGGCGAATCCTCGTAGTCGGCGCGGCCGAGCCTGGCGTCGTCCAGCGCGATGTCCGCGGCGGCCATCGCGAAATGCGTGAACCGGTCGGTCTGGACGATGAAGCGCTCTTCGATCAGCTCCGCCGCCTCGAAGCCCCGCACCTCGCCCGCGACCCGCAGCGGAAGCTGCTCGCACCCCTCGCGGGTGACCCGGTCGAGGACGCTGATCCCTTCATGCGTCCTCTTCCAGAAGGCCTCGGTGTTGGTGCCGTTGGGTGCGACGACACCGATACCGGTGACTACGGTGCGCCGCGCTTTACGGGTTTTCATGGTGTCCTCCCACCTGTTCTCGTCAGGGCCACCGCGGATTGGAAGCCGCCGAACCCGCTGCCGACCGAGAGCACGCTGCGCAGCTTCAGGGGACGTGCGGTGCGCGGCACGTAGTCGAGGTCACACTCCGGGTCCGGGCTCTCGTAGTTCGCCGTCGGCGGCACCGTCTGGTGGACCAGGGCGAGTACGCAGGCGGCGATCTCAATGGCCCCGATCGCCCCCAGGGAGTGGCCGACCATGGACTTGATCGAGCTCATCGACACGTCGTAGGCGTGCGCGCCCAGTGCCCGCTTCACGGCGGCCGTCTCGTGCCGGTCGTTCTGCTTGGTGCCCGAGCCGTGCGCGTTGACGTAGTCGATCTGCGAGCCGTCCATGCGGGCGTGGTCGAGGGCTCGGTTGATCGCCTCGGCCATCTCCAGCCCTTCGGGGGTCAGCCCGGTCATGTGGTAGGCATTGCCGAAGGTGGCGTAGCCCGCGATCTCGCAATACACGGTCGCGCCTCGGGCCCGGGCGTGCTCCAGCTCCTCCAGCACGAGCACCGCTCCGCCCTCGCCCATGACGAAGCCGTCGCGGCGCGAATCGAACGGCCGGGAGGCGTGTTCGGGGTCGTCGTTGTTCGCCGAGGTGGCCTTGATCGCGTCGAAGCACGCCACCGTGATCGGGGTGATCGGTGAGTCGGACGCCCCGGCGATGCAGACGTCGACGCGGCCCTCCTCGATGGAGTGGAAGGCGTACCCGATCGCGTCGAGACCGGAGGTGCAGCCCGTGGAGACGGTCTGCACCGGGCCGTGCGCGCCGACCTGTTCGGCCACCGCCGAGGCGAGGGAGCTGGGTGAGAAGGCCCGCTCCAGATGCGGACCGGCCGGCCGGTGGTCGACATCCCAGCGGGCGCCGCTGCCGCTGACGGCGACATAGTCGTGCTCCAGTCGGGTGGTGCCGCCGACCGCGGTGCCCAGCGACACACCCATCCGCCAGGGATCCACCTTCTCCGGGTCGAGCCCCGCGTCACCGAGGGCCTCCCTGGCGGCAACCATCGCGAACTGGACGTACCGGTCCGACTTGGCGACCTGGTCCGCGTCCAGTCCGTGCGCCGCCGGGTCGAAGTCGCACTCGGCGGCGATGCGGGAGCGGAAGCCGGCCGGGTCGAAGAGCGTGATGCCCCGGGTGGCGGTGCGTCCGTTCGCGAGGAGGTCCCAGAAGGCCGGTGCGCCGATGCCGCCGGGGGCCACGACGCCGACACCGGTGACCCCCACGCGGCGGGTCATGAGGCGGCCTCCGTTCGTTCCGGCGGCGCGACGCCCTCGCCGGACTCCGTGCGCTCTGTGTCGACGTGGCCGAGTTCCGGGCGCGGGGCGAGGGGGCCGAGGTGGAAGACCATACGGGCCTCGACGTCGCCCACGTTTCGGAATCGGTGGCGTACATGGGGAGGGATCAGCAGGCCCTGGTCGGGCCGCATCCGGTGCGGTTCGCCGTCCAGATCCACCTCCAGGAGACCGTTCACGACGTACACGAACTCCTCGGAGTACGGGTGGTAGTGCTCGCCGATGCGGTCGCCGGGCTGAACGATGGCCAGCCCCATGAAACCGCTGGTGGCTCCCACGGCCGTCGGCGTGAGCATGGCGCGAAGGTCGCCTCCGCGCCTGCGGTTGGGCTGCGTCTCGCTGAGGTCCACGATGCGTGGCCGGTGCATGGTCATGACTGCTTTCCTCCTGGCGCATTGCGCGTTGTGATGACGGGTTGAGCGAGAACCCCCCAGGGTGCGGATGCGCGATTCAGGAATCCATGGCCTGCCGATCCGTGATCAGGGTCATCTCGGACTCCGTCAGGAAGTGCGGGATACCCTGCTCGGTCGTGGGCACGGCATTCGCGCCGCCGTCGAGGAGGCGTCCGAGCCTGGCCACCTTGCCGGGGCCGTCGATGCCGACCACCTGGGCCGGCTTCGCGTCGATCGGGCCGACCGCTTCGAGGAGGCGGACGACGACGTCGTCGCGTTGGAAGATGGTGCTGCTGTCGATGATGCTCGCCGGGTCGTCGGCCGCCTCCTCGTCATGGCTGGCGAGCAGCCGGGCAAGTGCCATGCCGCAGCCCTCCTTGGCCTGGTAGAAGAGTGCGTGTCGGCGGATGTCCTCGGCCTTGTGCCGGCCCGCGGTCACGTGGTGGACCGTCGGGAGTGCCGCTCGGGTGAAGAACATCCGGGCGGAGTCCGGGTCGCCGAGGTCCCGGTCCTGCTCCAGGTACGGGTTGATGGCCTCTTCGACGGCCCTGACCTCGGGCTGCCGGGCGACGTGCCGCAGGGCCGCTAGGAGGTCGCCCTCGACCTCGACCGCCCGTACGACGCGGTTTCCGTGCATGAAGAGCGAAGTGCGGCGCAGTCGGGTGCCTTCGTCGACACGGGCTTTCGGGGACTCGTAATCGGCCAGGATCTTCGCCACGATGTCCTCTGTGCCCGGCTTGACGGTGAAGGTGAGCGCGTGGCGCACCACCCCGTCGCCCAGCCGAGGTGACGCCTGCAGGCGGCCCTTGGCCGCATCGGGCGCCAGCTCGAACGCCTTGCCGGTCTCCCGCAGGACGCTGAAGCGCAGCGAACGGGTGTCGCGTACGCAGCTGTGCAGCGGCTGGACCGTCGCGACGTGCTCTTCGCTGTTCACCCAGGCGAGGAACGGCGGTGCGCTCTCCCACTCGCTGGTGATCAGCCACTGGGAGGGGTTCTCGATGGACTGGCACAGCTGGTCGCTGATGTGCCCGGGGACGGATGCCACCTGATTGCGCAGGTGCTCATACGCCTCCAGGAACTGCTTCTGGGCCCCTTCGTACAGGTCCAGCAGCAGAACGACACGCAACCTGGAACCGTCGAAGGCGGACTGGGAGATCCGTTCCGAGAGGGTGGTGGTCATCTTTCGATCTCCTTCGAGACAGTTTCGTGGTCACGCCGGATGGCATGCCGTCAACCGTCGGTTGGCGAGTGGATTCGGAGCGGGGACTCTCCCGGCGGACGTCGTCGGTCCGCCCCGTGACCGCGGGCATCGTCTCCGTGACCGATCGTGAAACGCTGGTCCGGGTGGCGCGAGATTTATGAACCGTTCAGGTGAGCGACCGTCCGAACCGCTCCGACAAGGGCATTGAACAATGCATCCGAACAGCGTCCGAGCTGGAGCAACTGATGAACGAGAACGTCGACCTCCGCGTACCGGTCCTCATCGTGGGCGGCTCCCTGGTGGGCCTGTCCGCCTCACTTTTCCTCGGCCGGCTCGGCATCGAGCATCTGCTGGTCGAGAAGCACCGATCCACCTCGACACATCCTCGCGGACGCGGCAACAACGTGCGCACGATGGAAATCTTCCGCACGGCGGGCGCCGAGCAGGGCATCCGGGAGGCGGCCGAGGTCCTCGCCGACAACCACGGCATTCTGCAAGCCGGCTCGCTCACCGGGGACGACCAGAAGTGGCTGTTCAAGGAGATCGACCCGGGTGGCGGACTCGCCCGTTTCAGCCCGGCCGGCTGGTGTCTGTGCAGCCAGAACGATCTGGAACCCGTGCTGGTGAAACTGGCCCGTGAACAGGGCGGGGACCTGCGGTTCTCCACCGAGATGCAGAGCTTCGACCAGAACGGGTCGGAAGTGGACGCGGCACTGAAGAACCGGGAGACCGGAGAGCACATCAGTGTGCGCGCGGACTACCTCATCGCGGCCGACGGGCCGCGCAGCCCCATCCGTGAGCAGCTGCACATCGACCGGACCGGGCCGGGCGATCTCTTCCACAACGTGAGCATCACCTTCCGCTCCCGGCAGCTCGCCGATGTAGTGGGTGACCGACGCTTCATCGTCTGCTATCTGACCAACCCCGCAGCGGACGGGGCCCTGTTGCCGGTGGACAACAGGACGGAGTGGGTGTTCCACGCGCCGTGGCAGCCCCAACTGGGCGAAACCCTGGAGGACTTCACCGACGAGCGGTGTGCCGAGCACATCCGTACGGCGGTCGGCGCTGCGGACATCGACATCGAGATCACCGGCAAGGCCCCGTGGCACGCCGCGGAGCGGGTCGCCGAGCGGTACGCGTCCGGCAGGGTCTTCCTCGCCGGGGACTCGGCCCATGAGATGTCCCCAACCGGGGCGTTCGGCTCCAACACCGGCATCCAGGACGCGCACAACCTGGCCTGGAAGCTCGCCACGGTACTCAGGGGCGAGGCGGGCCCGGGTCTACTGGACACATACGAGGCGGAGCGGCTGCCGGTGGCTCAGGCGACGAGCGCGCGGGCCTCGGCGCGCTCCAGCGAGCACAGCCACCCGGGATACGCGGCGGCGCCGGGCGTGGGCGGCGGGAAGCAGGGCGGCATGCTCACCGTGGCACTGGGCTACCGCTATGTCCGCGGCGCCGTGCTGGGTGCCGATCCGCAGCAGCCCGTGGTGCCGCAGGGAATGCAGCTGAACGGTCGACCCGGCAGTCGAGCACCCCATCTGTGGGTCCGTCAGGCCGGTGATCGCAAGTCCACTCTGGATCTGTACGAGCGCACCCTCGTGCTGCTCACCGACGGTGAGGACGTGACGTGGCGGCGGGCGGCGGCACGGGTCGCCGCCCGCCTTTCGCTACAGCTCCAGGCGTACGGCATCGGCCCGGGAGCCGATCTGGAGCCGGAGAACGGGGCCGACTGGGCCGAGATCCACGGCACGACGCCCGAAGGCGCCGTGCTGGTGCGTCCCGACGGCTTCGTGGCCTGGCGGTCGACGGGTTCCGCGGCCGACGCCGAGGCCACCCTCCACGAGGTCCTGACCACCCTGCTGCACCGGACCTGACCCTGTCGGCGAGCGCCCGGGGAATGCGTCAGACCAGACCGAACGACCGCAGCTCCGTGAGGAATTCGTCCGGCCTTTCGGTGTGCACGAGGTGTCCGGCCTCGATGGTGACGAAGCGGCCACGGGGTATCCGTCCCGCCATCCAGACCAGCTTGTCCTGGGCGATCTGGCTGGCGGGGCCGCCACCGATGACGAGGGTCGGGGCGGTGATCTCGCCGAGGCGTTCCCGGCCGGCCGGGTCCGGTTCGTTCAGCTGGGCGTTGGTCGACGGCACCACGGACCAGTCGAAGTCCAGTTCCTCGTCGGGCCGTTCGACGGGGCCTCGCGGCGGGTCGAGCGGGAACGGCGGCGGGACCTCCTCCAGGACGAGCCGGCCGATCAGTCCGGGCTCCTGCTCGGCGAGCAGATAGGCGGCAGCGGCGCCCATGGAGTGTCCGACCACGGTGGCGCCTGCCAGGTTCCGGGCCTCCAGGAAAGCGTGCAGATCGTCCCGGAACAGCTCGAAGGAGTAGCGGCCGGGCCAGTCGCTGAGGCCGTGCCCACGGAAGTCGAATGCGTACACCCGGTGTTCGGCGGCCAGGCGTTCGGCGATCTCGGTCCAGGTCCTGCTGTCGCCGCCGCGACCATGGACGAGCACGACCGGCGGCGCCGACGGATCCCCCCATACCCGGTAGGCAAGCCGTGTGCCACCGGCCTGCACGCTGAGCACTTCCGGATCGAGGAAGGCGTTGACCGTACGGACGAAGGCACCCGGATCGTCCAGCCATGGGAAGTGCGCCGCGCCGCGTTGCACGACGAACTCGGCGTTCGGGAAGAGCGCCACCAGTTCGGCGGCGCGGTCCGGGGTCGGTCCCGCGTCGTACTCCCCCGCGAGGACGAGTACTGGTGCGGCGACCGCCGCCAGTGCGGCGTTCGTGGCGGCCGGGTCGAAGACGCCTTCCTGGTAATAGACCGTTGCGGCCTCGGAGTTGGTCTGTCCGGGTGCTGCCGCGGCATGGGCCCGGGTGGCGTCGTCCCAGCGTCCGTAGGCGAACGGTGCGACAGCGGCGCGGACCTGGTCAAAGGCGCGACCCGCGAGAAAGTCGTCCAAAGCGGCCCGGGCTTCCGCGTACCACGGTTCGTCACACCGGAGTTCACTCGCCTCGCACCAGTCCTGGCCGGTGACGTCGATGCCCACCGCCCGGGTGCCGGGGGTGACGAGCGTGAGCGTACGCAGCCGCTCCGGGTATCGGGCAGCGTAGAGCGCGGCCAGGTTGGCGGAAGCGGAGTGGGCGAGCAGGTCGATGCGTTCCTCGCCGAGATGTTCGCGCAGCGCCTCGACGTCGTCGACCAGCCGGTCGCAGCGGTACGTCGACGGGTCGTCCGGCACCGCGGAGTCCCCGGTGCCGCGCAGATCCGGCACCACGAGCCGGCGTCGGGCGGAGAGTCCGCCGAGGTCCCCCAGGTACGCACCGGCCCGCATCGGCCCGCCGGGCAGACAGATCAGCGGTGCGCCCTTCCCCAGAAGGCGGTAGGCGAGTTCGGTCCCGTCGTATGCGTGGAAGGTCGGCATGCACGCCATCCAAACAGGGCCGGCCGGGTGGCGCGGCCGTGTTCGGTATGAGCGAAGCCGTGATCCCGATGGGCTGCGTCGCCCCTCTTGCCATGTGGCGGAAGATCCTGAATTACTACTACCGAAAGATCGACCGAATGATCGGTCGCCTGCACGGAAGAGGGAGATCCGGATGACGGCTCTGCTGGACGCTGCGGAACGACTGGGCCGCGAGGAGCTGGAGGCACTCCAGTTGAAGCGGTTGCGGGCCACGCTGCACCACGCGTACAAGAACGTCGGCCACTACCGGAGCGCGTTCGACAAGGCCGGTCTGCACCCGGACGACTGCCGTACGCTCGCCGATCTCGCCCGCTTCCCCTTCACGACCAAGGCGGATCTGCGGGACAACTACCCCTTCGGCATGTTCGCCGTCCCCGAGGACCGCGTACGGAGGATCCATGCGTCCAGCGGGACGACGGGCCGTCCCACCGTCGTCGGTTACACCCAGCGGGACCTGGATACCTGGGCGGACGTGGTCGCCCGCTCGATCCGGGCCGCCGGCGGCCGTCCCGGGCACAAGGTCCATGTGGCTTACGGGTACGGGCTGTTCACCGGCGGCCTGGGGGCGCACTACGGGGCGGAACGGCTCGGCTGTACGGTCATCCCGGCGTCCGGTGGCATGACGGCCCGCCAGGTACAGCTGATCCAGGACTTCCGGCCCGAGATCATCATGGTGACGCCGTCGTACATGCTGACGCTCCTCGACGAGTTCGAGCGGCAGGGCGTCGATCCGCGGGCGACCTCCCTGAAGGTCGGGATCTTCGGTGCCGAGCCGTGGACGGAGGAGATGCGGCGCGAGATCGAGGAACGGTTCGCGATCCACGCGGTCGACATCTACGGTCTTTCGGAGGTGATGGGGCCCGGTGTCGCGCAGGAGTGCGTGGAGACCAAGGACGGGCTGCACATCTGGGAGGACCACTTCTATCCGGAGGTCGTCGATCCGTTCACCGGCGAGGTGCTGCCTCCGGGCGAGGAGGGCGAGCTGGTCTTCACCTCGCTCACCAAGGAGGCCATGCCGGTGATCCGCTATCGGACGAGGGACCTGACCCGGCTGCTGCCGGGCACGGCGCGGGTGTTCCGGCGGATGGAAAAGGTGACCGGACGCAGCGACGATCTGGTGATCCTGCGCGGGGTGAATCTCTTCCCCACCCAGATCGAGGAGATTGTGCTGCGCACGCCGGGGGTGGCGCCGCACTTCCAGCTGCGGCTGACCCGCGAGGGCCGCCTCGACGCACTGACCGTACGGGCGGAGGCACGGGCCGGGGCGACACCGGAGCAGCGGGCGGCCGCCGCGGAGTCGATCACGGCGGCCGTCAAGGACGGGATCGGGGTGTCGGTCGGGGTCGAGATCGTCGATCCCGAGACGCTGGAGAGGTCGGTCGGCAAGTTCAGGCGGATCGTGGACGAGCGCGGGGAGCGTTAGGCCTCTCTTTCGGCCCTTCCCGGGCTCGTGTTCGGGCCTTTCCGGGCTCGTGCGGCCGTTCGCTCCAGTCGTGTGATTCCACTTGGAGCCTGCGGCTGCGGGCTCCTCAGCCTTACGAACCGGCGATGGTGCAGGCGAGCTCGCCGTCCCGGGCGTCGCAGACGACTGTGTCGCCGGGGTTGAGTGTCCCGTCGAGCAGCATGTTCGACAGCCGGTTGTCCAGCTCGGACTGAATCGTGCGGCGCAGCGGCCGGGCGCCGAACTCGGGCTGGTAGCCGAGGTTGGCCAGCAACTCCTTGGCCGTCTCGGTGACTTCCAGGTTGATCTTCTGCGCGTGCAGTCTGCGGCGGCTGCGCTCCAGCAGCAGGTCGACGATCCGGATCAGGTCCTTCCGGGTCAGGGCGTGGAAGACGACGATCTCATCGATCCTGTTGAGGAATTCGGGCCGGAAATGCGCCCGCAGCTCGGCCATGAGGTCGTCCCTGATCTCGTCCACCGAGCCCGAGTGGTCCAGGATGTGCTTCGACGCGATGTTGCTGGTCATGATGATCACGGTGTTGCGGAAGTCGACCGTGCGGCCCTGCGCGTCCGTGAGCCGCCCGTCGTCCATGACCTGGAGCAGCAGATTGAAGACGTCCGGGTGGGCCTTCTCCACCTCGTCAAAGAGCAGGACGCTGTAGGGCTTGCGGCGTACCGCCTCGGTGAGCTGTCCGGCCTCCTCGTAGCCAATATATCCGGGCGGGGATCCCACAAGCCGGGAGACGGTGTGCTTCTCCTGGAACTCACTCATGTCGAAGCGGACCATCCGGTCCTCCTCGCCGAACAGCAACTCCGCGACTGCCTTGGCGAGTTCGGTCTTGCCGACGCCGGTGGGGCCGAGGAAGAGGAAGCTGCCGGTGGGACGGCCGGGGTCGCCCATGCCCGCCCGGCCACGACGCACGGCCTGGGCCACGGCGGTGACCGCCTCGTCCTGGCCGATCACGCGCTTGTGGAGCGCCTCTTCGAGCTTCATCAGCCGCTCGCGCTCGGTCTCGGTGAGCTGTGAGACGGGGATACCGGTGCGCCTGGACAGCACTTCGGCAATGTCTTCGGCAGTGACGTCGCCGACCTCGGCCCGTTCCCCACCGAGATCGGCGAGCCGGCTCTCCGTCTCCTGGATGAGCGATTTGATCTCGGCCGCACGCTCGAAGTCCTCGTTGCCGACCGCTTGGTCCTTCTCCCGGTTCAGCATGGTGAGCCGGTCCTTGAGGTCGGCGGCCTCGGTGCTGCCGCCCACACCGCGCAGCGCCACCCTTGCCCCCGCCTGGTCGATGAGGTCGATGGCCTTGTCCGGCAGGAAACGGTCGGTGACGTAGCGGTCGGACAGCGCGGCTGCGGCGTCGATGGCCTCGTCGGTGATGCGCACCTGGTGATGCGCCTCGTACGAGTCGCGCAGCCCCCGCAGGATCTCGACGGTCTCGTCCACGGTCGGCTCGCGCACCATCACGGGCTGGAAGCGGCGTTCGAGGGCGGCGTCCTTCTCGATGTTCTTGCGGTACTCGTCGATGGTGGTCGCGCCGACGAGACTGAGATCTCCGCGGGCCAGCGCGGGCTTGAGAATGTTCCCGGCGTCCATGGCGCCTTCGCCTCCGCTCCCGGCGCCGACCACGGTGTGCAGCTCGTCGATGAACAGGATGATGTTCTTCTCCGCAGCGGTGACCTCGTCGATCACCTTCTTGAGCCGCTCCTCGAATTCGCCGCGGTACTTGGAGCCTGCGACGAGTCCGGCCATGTCGAGTGAGACGACCCGCCTGTCCTGCAGGGCCTTGGGCACGTCACCGGAGACGATCCGCTGTGCAAGCCCCTCCACGATGGCGGTCTTGCCGACGCCGGGATCGCCGATGAGCACGGGATTGTTCTTGGACCGGCGGGAGAGGATCTCCACTGTCTGCTCGATCTCGTCGGCCCGGCCGACCACAGGATCGAGTCGCCCGCTGCGGGCCTCCTCGGTCAGGTCCCGCCCGTAGTCGTCAAGGGTCGGGGTGCTGCTGTGGCCGCCGGTCGCGGGCTGCCGGCCGCCGAAGCCCTCGCGCAACGTCTGCGGGGAAGTCCCCTCGGAGCGCAGCATCTGCGCGGCACCGAAACTCGGGTCCTCCAGCAGCGCGCTGAGGATGTGCTCGGGGCCGATGTACGACGCGCCGCTTGCCTGGGACCGAGCGTGAGCTGCCAGCAGAGCCCGTTTCGCGGCAGGCGTCAGGGCGGGCTCCCCGTTCCCGCTGCCCGAGGGCAGCACCTCCTGCAGGTCCGCCGCCAGCTTGTCCGGATCGACGCCGGCCCGTTCCAGCATGCCGCGGGCCGGCGCCACCTGAGTGGCGGCCCACAGCAGATGTTCGGTGTCCAGGTCGGATCCGTCCCCGGCGGCCCGGCCGCCGGCAGCCGCCAGCAGCTCGTGCGAGGAGTCGCTGAGGAGGCGGCCGATGGGCACGCGTTGCACGGCCGGCGGAGAGGCCGCCGGACTCATGCCGAAGAAGCGGTTGAAGAGGTCGGAGAACGGGTCGTCCGACCCGAAGGGGGAAGTCGTCACAGTGATCACCGATCCGGCGCGGGCTGCCGCGGGCTCCGCACGACCGCGCGCCCCCTGCTGTCGTCGCTTGCCCGAACACACCCAGTCTTCGCCACGCCGGACCATCATGCGACCGGAGGAAATCAGGCAGGCTCAGCGGCCCCGCGCGAACCGGTCGCGCAGCTCCCGCTTGAGGATCTTGCCGCTCGCATTGCGCGGCAGCTCCTCCACGAAAAGGACCTTCTTCGGGGCCTTGAAATGAGCGAGCCGCTCACGGGCGTGGTCGATGAGTTCGGACTGTGTCGCTTCATCGCGCAGGACGACGACGGCGGTGACGGCCTCGATCCAGCGGTCGTCGGGAAGCCCGACCACCGCGACCTCGGCAACGGCGGGGTGGGTGTAGAGGGCGTCCTCGACCTGACGGGAGGCGACGAGGACACCGCCGGAATTGATGACGTCCTTCACCCGGTCGACGACCGTGAAGAAGCCCTCCGCGTCACGCACGGCGAGGTCGCCGGAGTGGAACCAGTCGTCGCGGAAGGCTTCCGCGGTCTCCTCGGGCTTGTCCCAGTAGCCCTCGCACAACTGGGGCGAGCGGTAGACCACTTCACCGGCCGTGCCGTCGGGGACCTCCTTGCCGTCCTCGTCCACGACCCGGGCCTCGACGAAGAGGACGGGCCTGCCGCAGGAGTCCATCCGGCCCTCGTGCTCGTCCGGTCCGAGGACGGTGGCGAGCGGGCCGATCTCGCTCTGTCCGAAGCAGTTGTAGAAGGCGAGCGCGGGCAGCCGGTCGCGGAGCCTTTCCAGTACGGGCACGGGCATGATCGACGCGCCGTAGTACGCCTTGCGCAGCCCGCCGAGTTCGCGGGTGGTGAAGCCGGGGTGCTGGGAGATGCCGATCCAGACGGTCGGCGGGGCGAAGACGCTGTCGGCCCGCCCCGTCTCGACGAGGTCGAAGATCTGGTTCACATCCGGTGCGTCGAGGATGACGTTCTCTGCACCGACCGCGAGGTAGGGCAGCAGGAACACATGCATCTGCGCGGAGTGGTAGAGCGGCAGTGAGTGGACCGGCCGGTCGGTGGCGCGCAGATCGAGCGCGGTGATCGCGCTGACGTACTCGTGGACGAGCGCGCCGTGGGTCATCATCGCGCCCTTGGGGAGTGCGGTGGTGCCCGAGGTGTAGAGCAGCTGGACGAGGTCTCCCGCGGCCGGTTCGCGCTCCGGGGCGAAGGGACGCGGGGTGGCGATGGCGTCGAGGAGGGAGTCCGGCGCGTCACGCAGCGCGCGTACGGAGAACGCGGCCGGAATCCGGTCGGCGAGGTCCGCGTCGGTGAGGACGAGCGCGCTGCCGGACTGGTCGAGGATGTACGTGAGGTCGTCACCGGCGAGGTTCTGGTTGACCGGCACATGGACCAGGCCCGCGCGGGCACAGGCGAGGTAGCCGATCAGATACGCGTCGGAGTTGTGCGCGTAGGAGGCGACCCGGTCGCCGGGGTACAGCCCGTGCTCGCCGGTGAGGACCGCCGCCGCGGTACTGACGGCCGTGTCGAGTTCCGCGTAGGTCCAGGACCTCTCCGCGTACCGCAGGGCGGTGCTCGCGGGGGTACGCCGGGCGCTGCGGGCCACGACGCCGTCGACTGTGCTGCTCCGTACACCTGTCATGGCGTGATCCTGTGGGGCCGGAACCCGGTGGTCAAGGGGTCGGGTACCGGTCGGGGCGAACTGCGGGCGGCCGGGATTGCCCTGGACGCACCGCTGGGGCAATACCGGACGGTCCTGCGCGACGGGGAGCGCTTCCCGCTCGGCGGTGGTACGGAGTCCCTCGGCATCCGGAACAAAATCGACCCGGTGTGGGACGCGGCCGCCGGTTCCTGTACGGACGTGTCGGCCGGATCCAGTTGCATCCAGGCGGTCGGCTGGACCGGGTCCAGATGCCCGGTGGCACGCACCTGGCTCACGTACTCCCAGTCCTCCAAACCGAATTCGCCGCACTACAGCGACCGGACCGAGCTGTACTCGGGTGAGCGGTGGGTGACGTCCCGATTCTGCGCGAAGGACACTCTGCGCTCGCCCGCGCTGCGGGTGGTACGGGTGCACGAACGACGGTGGTTCCGTGAGGCGCGATCGGTCCTTGCCCGCCCGTGGGGCGGTGAGGGGCCGATCGCGAGCGGCACCATATGGGCCGTGCCGAAGCCGGGTTGGAGCTGTCCGGAGGAGATGCGCTTCGCTCACGCGCCGCGGGCGCGGGCGCGAGTGGCGAGCAGGGTCGCCAGGATGCACGGCGCGAGCAGCAGCCCGAAGGCGGCGCAGTAGCCGACGGGTTCGGTCGAGCCGGCGCCCACACAGGCGTTGAACAAGGTGGAAGAAACGCCCAGAACCGTTATCTGGCCCAGGTTCTGACTGGTCTGCATCGCGCTGCTGGCACAGCCCTGCCGGCCGGACGGGGCGTGGGAGAGCGACAGCACGGTGAGCGAAGGAGCGAGCAGGCCCATGCCGACGGCCGCGACGACCATCGCGGATGCGGCAAGGGACGCGGGCATCACAGGAAGCGTCCCCACGGCGGCGACCACGACCGCTACCGCCAGCACCAGCGCACCGGCCACGACCAGGCGGTGCCGGGGGACGCGCTCCAGCAGACGGCTCTGCACCCAGGAGGAGGCGGCCCAGGCCACGGCAGCACCCGTGAAGGCCAGGCCCGTCACCACGGGGGCCACGTCCCGGTCGGTGACCAGCATCAGCGGTACGAGTGCCTCCAGTGTGAAGAACACCCCTGAACTCAGCCCGCGCAGCAGCACCGTGGCCGGCAGGCCGCGCACGGCACACCAAGTGCCCGGCGGCAGCAGCCGCGGCGTGAACACCACCAGCAGGGCGAGCCCTCCCACCGCGAAGAGCAGGTGGCGCAGGTCCCAGCCAGAGGAGCCGTACTGCCCCAGCGCCGCGCCCACGCTCACCGCTGTCGCGACCATCAGCGCAGGGCGCGACGGTCTGTCTCCCGACTGCGCGGGCGCGGCCGGCGAGGAACAGCCGCGCAGCACGGCCACCACGGCCAGCGCCGGCAGCACGGTCAGGGCGGCCAGACCGTAGAACACCGCGCGCCAGGACCACCATTCGGCGACCAGTCCGGCCAGCGGGGGGCCGACCAGCGACGGAATGATCCAGCAGGCACTCATCAACGCCAGAGCGCGCGACCGAAGCCGGTCGGGGTAGGCCTGGCCGATGGCGGCATTGATCGACACGGCGACCATCCCGCCCGCCAGTCCGTCCAGGAAGCGCCCGGCTGCCAGTTGCCAGATCGAGGTGCTGGCGGCCGAGACGAGCAGGGTGGCCACGGCCAGCACCATGCCCGCCGCCAGCGGACGTTGCGCCCCGGAACGGTCCGCCCAATGACCGCCCAGTACCCCGCCCAGCAGACTCGCCGCCACGAAGCATCCCGCCACCAGCGGGAAGAGCGGCACCCCGTCCAGGTCCCGGGCGGCCGTCGGCAGTGTGGGGACCACGGCCAGCGCGGCGAGCCCGGTCAGGAACATCACCGCGGCGAAACCGGACGTGGCGGCCGCGTACGTTCTGGAGAACAGTCCCTCAGCGGTTTCGGAGTGCGTCGGCGGACGATCGGCCGTCGTCGCAGGCGAGCCACTCGATGAGCGCTTGTGGGAATCGGTCACGAGCGCACAAGCTATGTGGAGCGCACGAGGACATGCCACTCGTTTTCGGGCTGCCGCGCGCCCCGGGCACGGACCGATGACGCATCGGGGTCCCCTGGCCCACACCTCGTCCCCGCTCCTGCGCCGAGGGTTACGTCGGTGACTGTCCGTCAGAACTCCACGCGGAGGTGAGTTCGCGCCTTGGTGACACCCGCGGGCTCGCTCCGCCGCGGTCTTCCCCGGACAGGGCTCAAATGACCACGGCTCCCCCGGAGTGATCTCGGCCCCGCCGGACTCCTATATCGTTCGACAGCCGGATCACTGTAGCTGCGGTCATGATCGCGTGGACGCCGTCCGTTCGGCAAGGGCAGCCCGCTGCCTCGGCCGACCGGGAGCGTTCGACGGGCAACGGGCTTCGGACGGTGGCTCACAGTGCCCGCTGGTGGCCCTCCCAGTACGGATCGCGCAGCCGCCTCTTGTACAGCTTGCCGTTGGGATCGCGGGGCATCTCCTCGATGAAGTCGATGCTCCTGGGGCGCTTGTACCCGGCCAGATGGTGTTCGCAGTGGCGCAGGATCTCGGCGGCCAGCGCTTCCCCCGCCCCGTGTGTCCCGGCCGGTTCGACGACCGCCTTGACCTCCTCGCCCCAGTCGGGATGCGGAATGCCGAACACGGCCACGTCGGCGACCGCGGGGTGGCTGAGGAGGGCACTCTCGATCTCGGCGGGGTAGATGTTGACACCACCGGAGATGATCATGTCGATCTTGCGGTCGCGGAGGAAGAGGTAGCCGTCCTCGTCGAGGATGCCGAGGTCGCCGACGGTGAAGAAGTCGCCGATGCGGTTCTTCCTCGTCTTGGTCTCGTCCTTGTGGTAGCTGAAGCCGCCGGTGTTCATCTTCATGTAGACGGTGCCGAGCTCACCGGCCGGCAGGCGGTTGCCGTCGTCGTCGAAGACGGCGAGTTCGCTGATCGGCCAGGCCCTGCCGACCGTGCCCGGTTTCTTCAGCCAGTCCTCGGCGGTGGCGAATGCGCCGCCGCCCTCGCTGGCCGCGTAGTACTCCTCGACGCACCGCCCCCACCAGTCGATCATGGCCCGTTTGACGTGGTCGGGGCAGGGTGCTGCGCCGTGGATGGCGTGGCGCATGGCCGTGACGTCGTATCCCCGCTTCACCTCGTCGGGGAGGGCGAGGAGGCGGTGGAACTGGGTCGGGACCATGTGCGTGTGGGTGCAGCGGTGAGTGTCGATGAGGCGCAGCATCTCTTCGGGCGTCCACTTGTCCATCACGACCAGCGGGTGCCCGATGTGCAGGGACGCTCCCGCGAATTGGAGGACGGCCGTGTGGTAGAGCGGCGAGCAGACGAGATGGACGTTGTCGTCGAAGGGTTTGACGCCGAAGATGCCGAGGAATCCGCCGAGGTGGCTCTCCTCGGGGAGCTTGCCGGGGAGCGGACGGCGGATGCCGCGCGGGCGGCCGGTGGTTCCCGAGGTGTAGTTCATGACCCAGCCGAGGGTGCGGGCCTCGGGGGGTGCGTCGGACTGTCCTTCGAGCAGTTCGGCGTACGGGCGGAAGCCGTCGACCGTGCCTACGGCATAGCGGTGGCCGGCCGGAAGCTCGGCCTCGTCCGCGGCCGCGGTCGCCGCCTGGGCGAACCGCTCGTGGGCGATGAGCACCTTGGCTCCGGAGTCGGCGACGATCCAGGCGATCTCGGGGCCGACGAAGTGGTGGTTGACGGGTACGAGATAGAAACCGGCCTGGGAGGCGGCGAGGTAGGCGGTGAAGAACTCGACGCCGTTGGGCAGGACGACCGCGAAGGCGTCGCCCCGTCGGAGCCCGGCCGCGCGCAGTCCGTGGACCAGGCGGTTGGCTGCGGCGTGGAGCCGGCCCGCCGTCCAGCTCTCGCCGTCGGGTGCGATCAGAACCGTACGGCCAGGATCGGCGGTGGCCTGGGCCCAGAAGCCGTTGGGCGGCGGGGTCATGAGGCGCTCCGTCCGGCGATGCGGTTGATCCGGTCCACTGCTCGTTCGAAGCCGCGGGTCAGATCGTCGAAGACGGCCTGAACGCTGCGTTCGCTGTTCATCCGGCCGACGATCTGGCCGACGGGGGTGCCGAGCAGCGCACCGGTCTCGTACTTCTGAATACGGGAGACGGCTTCGGCGACCAGCAGCCCCTGGAGCGGCATGGGCAGGGTGCCGGGACCCGACGGGTCGTCCCAGGCGTCGGTCCATTCGGTACGGAGCTGGCGTGCGGGTTTACCGGTGAGCGCGCGGGAGCGGACGGTGTCGCCGGAGCCCGCGGCAAGGAGCTTGCGGGTCAGCGCGCGGGAGTGGAGGTCCGCCTCTTGCGTGGTCAGCCAGAGGGAGCCGAGCCACACGCCCTGGGCGCCGAGGGCGAGTCCGGCGGCGATCTGCTCGCCGCTGCCGATGCCGCCGGCGGCGAGGACGGGAAGCTGCCCCACGGCGTCGACCACGTCCGGGACCAGGACCATGGAGGCGATCTCACCGGTGTGGCCGCCCGCCTCATACCCCTGGGCGACGACGACGTCGATGCCCGCGTCCGCGTGGTGGCGGGCGTGTCTGGCACTTCCGGCGAGCGCGGCGACGAGAACATCCTGATCGTGGGCGCGTCGGACGACGTCGGCAGGCGGCGACCCGAGGGCGTTGGCGAGGAGTTTGATGGGGTGGTCGAAGGCGACGTCGAGCTGGTTGCGGGCGACTTCCTCCATCCATCCGGTGATACGCCAGCCGGACGCCTCGCCCTCGGCGAGTTCCGGTACGCCGTGCTTGGCCAGGGTCTCCTGGACGAACTGGCGGTGTCCGGCCGGGATCATCGCCTCGATGTCGGCCTCGGTCACCCCCTCCACCTTCTTCGCGGGCATGACGACATCGAGACCGTACGGCTTGCCGTCGGTGTGCTCCTGCATCCAGTCCAGGTCGCGTGCGAGGTCGTCGGGGGCGGTGTAGCGGACCGCGCCGAGTACGCCGAATCCGCCGGCCCGGGTGATGGCCGCGGCCACCGCGGGGAACGGCGTGAAGCCGAAGATGGCGTGCTCGACTCCCAGTTTCTTGCTCAGCTCCGTCTCCATGGGGCGCAGGATGCCGCAGTCGGACATCCGAGGGAAGAGATTTCCTGATGAAGTGTCAGATTCTTTGTGACGCCGGGGGCCTCCGCGACAGCAGTGGTGACAGTAATCTCTGCGGCGGCAGGAAGTTTCATCGTCGGACGAAATTTCGAAAGTTACTTTCGCGCAGCAGGAAGGGGTTCCGGATGACCGAGGACGCGGCCGGCAGAGGGATCAGCCGACGCAGGCTGGGCGGTGGGATGCTGGCCCTGGGCGGAGCACTCGCCCTGGCGCCGATTCCATTCGCGGAACGGGCGTCGGCCATGGAGTCGGGGGCAAGGTCGTCGGGTATGCACACAGGGATCGGGACGAGCACGGCATCCGGGCAGGCCCGCACGCTGCGGCGCGGATCCGCCGCCCGCGCCGGGTTGTTGCAGGGACCTTTGGATCAATTGGTCGTCGATGCGGAGAAGTTCCTCTCCAACTCCCCCAAGCACCCTTGGTACGCAGGTGCGGTGCTGCTCGCCGGGCGGGGTGGCACGGTGGCACTGCACCACCCGATCGGCAAGGCCGTGCGCTACGCGGCGTACGACGAGAAGACCGACACGGGGGTGGAGTTCCCGCCCGACCAGCAGATCGCCATGGCCGAGGACACGGTCTTCGACCTGGCTTCGGTGTCGAAGCTGTTCACCTCGATCCTGGCCGTGCAGCAGATCGAGCGCGGAACGCTGGAGCTGGAGGCGAAGGTTGCCTCGTATCTGCCCGATTTCGCCGGCGGCGGCAAGCAGGACATCACGATCCGTCAGTTGCTCACGCATACGTCGGGCTTCCGCGCCTGGATTCCGCTGTACAAGGCACCTACGCGGGAGGGGAAGCTGGAGCTGCTCTGGAACGAGGTGCCTGCCAACCCGCCCGGCACGGTCTACCTCTACTCCGACCTCAATCTGATCTCGCTGCAACTGGTCCTGGAGAAGATCACCGGCCGCACGGAGGATGTCCTGCTCCGTGAGCAGATCACTGCTCCGCTCGGCATGCACCGCACTCGGTACAATCCGCCGGCCTCCTGGAGGCCGAAGATCGCCGCAACCGAGGATGCCCGGCTCCCTTGGTCCGGCCTCGACCGCGGGCTGGTCTGGGGCGAGGTGCACGACGAGAACGCGTACAGTCTGGACGGCGTGGCGGGCCACGCCGGAGTGTTCTCCTGTGCCTGGGACCTCGCGATCCTCGCCCGTACACTGCTCAACGGCGGGATCTACGGCCGCGCGAGGATTCTCTCCGCGGAATCGGTGGACCTGCTGTTCACGGACTTCAACACCGCGTTCCCCGGCGATGCGCACGGACTCGGATTCGAGCTCTACCAGCACTGGTACATGGGGGCCATGGCAACCCCTCGTACCGCGGGCCACACCGGTTTCACCGGCACCAGTCTTGTCCTGGACCCCACGACGGACTCGTTCCTGATCGTCCTCGGCAACTCGGTGCATCCGGTGCGCAGTTGGCGCTCCGGAAGCGCGCCGCGCGTCGCCACCGCCAACCAGATGGCGCGCGCCGTCGCGGTCCGTCCCGCCCGGGGGCGTACGGCGTGGTTCTCGGGACTGGTGAGCGGCACCGGCGCCACGCTCACGCTGCCCGCGCTGCGTCTCGCGTCGTCGCGGGCCCGGCTGAGCTCGGCCCTGTGGTGGGACACCGAGCCCGGGTCCGATTTCCTCTTCCTGGAGGCGTCGGCGGACGCAGGGTCGACCTGGCAGGCGGTGCCGTTCACCACCGTACCGATGGCCGGTCAACACCACACCGAGCCCGAACCGCATCCGACGGGCTCGGTCTCCGGCTGGTCCGGCCGGGTCTGGCACCGTCTCGACGCGGACCTCGCCGCATGGCGCGGTAAGGAGGTGCGGCTGCGGTGGCGGTACGCCACGGATCAGCGGTACGTCGGGCGCGGGGTGTACGTGAACGCCGTCCGGGTCGAGGACGGCAACCGGACGGTCTTCGACGAGAGCCGGTCCGGGGATGCCACGGGCATCGAGGCGCTGGGATGGACGGCCTCGGCGGACTGAGGCGGGCAGTCGAGCCATTGGCCGGCCGTGCCGGGGAAGGGCCGTCCCCCTTCCCCGGCACGGTCACAGCAGCTGGACGGCGAGTGCCGTGATGAGGACGCTGGAGACCAGAGCGGTGACGAGCTGCCCTCGGCTGCTCGTCACCGCCCGGCCGAGCAGCGCTCCCCCACCGGCGAGCAGCAGCTGCCAACTGGCCGACGCCACAAAGGCGGCCAGTACGAACACCACCCGTTCCAGGAGGTCGGCGTCGGCGGTGGTACGGCTGCCGAGCACGAGCGCCGCGAAGTAGATGACAGTGGCGGGGTTCATCATGGTCATCCCGAGCAGCATCAGGTAGGACCGTGCCGGACTGACAGGGTCCGTCCCGATCCGGGCCGCTGTCCGCCGCCCCCGGTACCGCACGATCGCCACCGTACCGCCGCGGACCGCCAGCGCGATCAGCACCAGTGCCGACGCCCATCGCAGGGGCGGCATGACCGGCGTGAGCACATGCGTGAGCGAGGAACCCCCCACCACCGCGGCGACCGCGTAGAGACCGTCGGCGGTTGCGACACCCAGGGCCGCGCAGACCCCCGTCCTCAGGGACGTCCGGGCTGTGAGGCCCACCAAGTAGGTCCCGACCGCCCCCACCGGTATGGCAATGCCGTACCCGGCCAGAAGTCCCGCGACCAGGACGGCGATCACGCGCGTTCGGCAGTCGGTCTCCGCAGTCGGCCGGGCTGCTGCCGGCCGCGCACCGAGCGGGCGGCGGAGATCGGCGACAGCGGGGCGGTGATCGATTCCATGGGCCGATGGTGGGGCCTGCGCGGCACCGTGGGCAAGGCATTTTCTCGGCGTCGGACCGTCCGGGCCGGCAGCGCGGCATCGACACCCCCGTCCACGGGGCGGGTTCCTTCGACGGAGAATGCTCCGATGACCACATCTCCGCAGAACTGGACGCGCGCCGAGCGACTTGATGCCGACCGGGTGGCAGAGGCTCTCCACGTCGAGGCAGGTGTCCGGCTGGTGGTGGAGGGACCCTGTCCGGGAGGGGAGGTCGGTGCCGCGTACGTGCGGTGGCCCGACGGCCATCGGTCCGTTCTGAAGTGGCGGCCGGATACGCAGCTCAAGGATCTGCGGGCGGGACCGTTGGCGGTGTGCGAAGTGCTGCGAGCGCAGAGGTATCCCTGCCCGTCGACGGAGTTGGCGGTCCAGGTGGATCACGCGGTCGCTCTGGTCCAGGAGTGCCTGCCGGGCACACCGGTGAAGTGTCTGGACCACCATGGTCTGGATCAGGCACTGGCCCTGAACGAGTCGCAGGCGGGGCTGTTGGCCGGACGTACGGATGTCCCGTCGATGAACCTGTATCTGCTCGACGACGGCCCCGGCTACTGTCTTCACGGGCCACTGCGTCGGCACAGCCGGCGCAGTGGTGCCCTGGAGCACCGGGTCACGTCGGTCGGGGCCGATCTCCCACACCAACTGCGCGGGCACGACGTCGTGCACCACGACTTTCACCACGGCAACCTGCTCGCCCTCGACGGTTCGGTCACCGGCGTCATCGACTGGGACGGCGCCGGCCGGGGCGACCGCCGTTTCGACCTGGTCACCCTGCGCTTCGGGCTGCATGCGAACGAGCAGGCCCCGGGCGTCACGAGCCGCCTCGACGAGATTCTGGACGGCCTGCCCGACGATGTCCTGCGTCCCTCCTGGGCGCATATGAGTCTGCGCATGGTCGACTGGGCCATCAGGCACTTCGCGCCGGGTGACGTCGAGCACTGGCTCGACCTGGCGGAGCAACGCGTGTGACGAGCGGAGGGCACGTGTGCTGCGGCGGGGCTGTACTGAGCGAAGCGTTGCAGGTGATGGCAGGGGGATGACCTTCCGCGGTCAGCGGGTTGGCACGAATGGGATCCGCCGCGACCGGCTGCGACCGCCCCCTCACCACCGCCCAGGCACCGAGCTGGCTCGCCGGCCGGGACGGTCCCAGGAGCCGCGGAGCGCGGACCGACCCGGATGCGGGCGGCCGTACACTCACCGCTTCGACTGCTTCCGAGAGCAGGACAGGATCCCGCCGGGCGACTACAGGAGGAACATGAAAGTCGCGATCGAGCAACCGACAACTCCCTTGGGGCCACTGCGAGTTGCCGCTTTCCGGCGGTTCGTCCTCGCCAATCTCATTTCGGCGACCGGGTCCGCGATGGCTCCCCTCGCCCTCGCCTATGCGGTGATCGGACAGGGCGGCGGAGCCGGGTCCCTCGGCATCGTGCTGGCCACGAACTCCGTACCGACGATTGTCTTCACCGTCGCGGGCGGCGTCCTCGCGGATCGTCTGTCGCGCAGCCGGATTCTGTTTCTGAGCAATCTCCTGTCCGCGGCCGCGCAGGGGATGCTCGCCGTGCTGGTGGCCACGCACCATGCGACGACCGCTTCGATCGCCGCGTGCGGCTTCGCGTCGGGGGTCGCCGTGGCCTTCACCGCGCCGGCCGCGATCGGTGTGGTGGGGCAACTCGTCGCGGCGCAGCACCTGCAGCAGGCCAATGCGCTGGTCCGGCTTCCGAACAATGCCGTCAAGGTGCTCGGCCCCGTCGTCGGAGGTCTGATCGTCGCGGTCGGCGGCCCGGCGTGGGCCCTGTCGTGGGATGCAATCACCTTCCTGGTCGCAGCGCTCCTGCTGCTCGGCCTGCGGCTGGGCGCGCCGGTCACGACGGGCAGCGCCCTGGCCGACCTGCGGGCGGGCTGGTCCGGCTTCCGCTCCCGCACCTGGCTGTGGACGTACACCGCCGCCGGAACGGTCGTGGTCGCCGCATGGCTGGCCGGCTTTCAGCTCCTCGGCCCGGTCATCGCCGCCGAGCACTACTCGGGGGCGCGCTTCTGGGGGCTCGTCCAGGGCGCGTTCGCGTTCGGACTGCTTGCGGGGACGGTGGTGTGCCTGCGCTGGAAGCCCCGCCGTCTGCTGGCCGTTGCCGTCGTCACCGGCTCCGGGCTCTGCCTGCCACCGGCGGCATTGGGATCGGGCCTGGACCTGCCCTGGGTACTGCTCAGTGCCGTGCTCGCGGGCGTGGGGCTCGATGTCGCCATCGTGGCGTGGAACACCGCGCTCCAACAGCACGTGCCCCGGGAGGAGCTGGGCCGCATGAGTTCGTTCAACGGTGTCGGGGAGCGCATCGCCATCCCGCTCGGCTACCTCGTCACCGCGCTCGCCGCACATGCCTGGGCCGATCGGACCGTGCTCCTGGTCTGTGCCGGTGCCATCGTGGCCACCACGGTCCTCAACCTCTGTGTACGGGACGTGTACCGCGTCAATCGCGTCTGAGCGTGCAGGCGTGTACTCGACAGCGCACCCGGTGAGCCACCGTCTCAAACAGGCTGGGAGTCGTCCGGCTGGATACCTGCCCTGCGGGACACGTCCTCGCTGTGCTCCAAGTGGCTGCGCCCTTCCTCGCCAAGCTGCCTGAGCACCCCGGCGAGCACCGTCTCGACGGTGGCCAGCGTCGGGACCATGCTGTCGTACGGCGAAGGCGCGGCGACATGACTGGGCAGGACGACGTCGGCGAGGCTGGTCACCGGCGAGAGCCAGGCGTCGGTGAACAGGACGACCTTGCTTCCGCACTGCGCGGCCATCTCGGCGATGACGATCTTGTCCGGTTCGTAGCGCCGGTAGTCGAAGACCACGAGGACGTCCCTTCGGCCGAGACCCGCCAGGACCGCGGTCCGCTCCACGTCGCGGTCCGGCAGGATGACCACGTCGTCGCGCAGTTGCATGAGGTGCAGCCCCAGGTACTGCGCCAGCAGATGCGTGAACCGGCCGCCGGCCAGGATGATGCGGCGCTTGGGATGGCAGAGCAGGGAGATCGCCGCCTGCACGTCGTGGGGCGGGAGCTCCCGCAGCGTACGGACGACCTCGGAGCTGAAGACGTCCTGGCTGCCCTCGGGGTGCGCGTTGTCCCGCCCCTCCTCGTCCGGTGCCCCGGGTGACGTGGTGCCGTATCCCCTTGTGCTGTAGAGCTGCAGAGGTGAGGCGCTGCGTTCCTCCAGCTCCTCCCGCAGCGCCGCCTGGAAGTCGGGGAACCCCTTGTAACCGAGCCGGTTGACGAAACGGATCACCGTGGGCGCGCTCACCGCGGCACGTTCGGCGAGCGTGGCCACCGTCTCGAAACCGGCCGATGGGTAACCGGCGAGAAGCACCCGGGCCACCTTGCGTTCGGCGGGGCTGAGGTCACCGAACCGTTGCCGGATCTCTTCGGCGAGTGAGGACATGGGCCGGGCCACCTTTCCAAAGGGGTTCAGATTACGCGGATCGGCGTGCTCCGGGTATCCGGGTCGGCTGTCGCCGTGGAGCCGAGAGCTGTGATCAGTGCCGCAAGCAGGGCGACCCTGGGCGGGACCGTCGTCACGTCCAGCCACTCCTGCGGGCTGTGGTCACCGCCACCGACCGGGCCGAGGCCGTCGAGCGTCGGCACCCCGGCTCCGGCAATGGTGTTGGCGTCGCCGACGCCGCCGGTGGCAGCGGCTCCCAGGTCGAGGCCGAGCTCTGCCCCGGCTTCCCGCGCGTGGGCGAACACAGCGCGGGCCGCCGGGGTGTCCTCCATGGCCGGACATGCTTCTGTCTGCCGCACGGTGGCCGTGGTGCCCGGTACGGTCAGGTGGGCGGCGGCGGCCTCGATGGCCTGCCGGGCGCGCTGGATACCCGATCCGGTCGAGGAGCGTACCTCCACATGCAACTCGGCCTCGGGACAGACGATGTTGATACGACTGCCGGCCCGGATCACCCCCACATTGACCGTGACGTCGCCCCACCGTCCGTTCATCTGCTGGCAGACGATGAGCAGCTGTGCGGCGGCGAGCGCGGCGTTCGCTCCGCGTTCCGGTTCGATGCCGGCGTGGGCGGCCCGTCCCGTGACGGTGATCAGGAAGTCCGCCACCCCCTTGCGGGCGATGACGAGGTCGCCGTTCTCCCGGGCGCACTCCAGGCCCAGCCCGTAGTCGACGGCCGCGGCGAGCTCCGCGGTCACCCGGCGGCTGGCCGGGGAGCCGATCTCCTCGTCGGGGGTGGCGAGGAAGACGATCTCCGCGAAGTCCGTCATCCCGCGGCGCAGCAGGAGTTCCACGGCGGTGAGGCCGGCCAGCAGGCCGCCCTTGTCGTCGCTGACTCCGGGGCCGTGGGCGAGCGGGCCGTTACGGGTGAAGGGACGCTGCGCCGCCGTCCCGTCGTCGAAGACGGTGTCCAGGTGTCCGGCGAGAAGGATGCGCCGTCCGCCCTGTTCGGCGAGGAGCCGGCCGCGCAGCCGACCCACCACCACGTCACCGAAGTGCGTGTCCCGGCCCGGGGCCGTGACGGGCGACCGGTCCACCTCGAACCCCAGGCCGGTCAGGCGTCGCACGGTCCATGCCGCGATGCGATTGACTCCTTCCGGGCTGTACGAGCCGGAGTCGATGGACACCAGATGTTCCAGGTCCGCCAGGTAGCGGGGCTGGAGGGCGAGGGCGTCGGGGAGCAGCAGGGCTGCCGTGCCCCGCTGTCGTATCTCGGGCATCACAGGACCTTCGACAGGAAGGTACGGGTGCGTTCCTGCTGGGGATCGCCGAGTACCTGCCGGGGGTCACCGGCCTCGACCACGACACCGCCGTCCATGAAGACGGCCGTGTCCGCGACCTCCCGGGCGAATCCGATCTCGTGTGTGACGACGACCATCGTCATCCCTTCCGCGGCCAACTGCCGCATCACGTCGAGCACTTCCCCGACCAGTTCCGGGTCCAGAGCCGACGTCGGTTCGTCGAAGAGCATCAGTTTGGGCTTCATCGCGAGCGCTCTTGCGATCGCGACGCGTTGCTGTTGGCCGCCGGACAGCTGGGCCGGATAGCGCTCGGCACGGTCGGCGAGGCCTACCCGGTCCAGCAGCCGCAGGGCGTCGGCACGTGCCTCGGCCCTGGTGACGCCCGCGACCTTCACGGGCGCCTCCATGACGTTCTCCAGCGCCGTCATGTGCGGAAAGAGATTGAATCGCTGGAACACCATCCCGATGTCGCGGCGGGCGCGGGCGATCTCGCGTTCCTTCAGCTCGTACAGCCGGTTGCCCTGCTGCCGGTGGCCGACCGGGGCACCGTCGACGGAAAGGCTGCCTCCGTCGATCTTCTCCAGATGGTTGATGCAGCGCAGGAACGTGGACTTCCCCGAGCCGGAGGGGCCCAGCAGGCAGCAGACGCGGCCGCGTTCGACGCTCAGGTCGATACCCCGGAGCACGGAGACCTTCCCGAAGTGTTTACGCACGCCCTCGGCGTGCACCATCGGCGTTTCCACTCTCATCTCTCATCCCTTCGAGTCGGTCGATGCGGCGGGGCCGGTGCGGGAGATCCGGAGTGCGGCGCCCGTGACGAGGCGTTGCAGCGGCCCGGTGGCAGGGGTGGCGGGTGCCGTGCCACGGCCGTAGCGGCGCTCCAGCCAGGACTGCGGCAGGCCCAGTGCCGTGACGAGGATCAGGTACCAGATGCTGGCGACCACGAGCATGGGGATGACCTGGTAGTTCTGGGCGTACACGTCCTGGATGTTGGACATCAGGTCGTGGGCGGAGATCACCGAGACCAGAGCGGTCATCTTGAGCATGTTGATCGTCTCGTTCCCCAGCGGAGGGATGATGACCCGCATGGCCTGGGGCAGCACGATGCGCCGGGTGGTCAGGGCCGGTCGCATGCCGAGCGAGTGTGCGGCCTCCGCCTGTCCCGCGTCGACGGACTGGATACCCGCGCGAACGATCTCGCTCGCGTACGCCGCCTCGTTCAGTCCCAGTGCCAGGAGTGCGGCGACCGCGGGGGTGAGCACCGTGTTGGTGTCCATGTCCAGGAAGGTGATGTGGGTGAACGGGATGCCGATCAGGATGTGTTTGTAGAGGGCGCCCGCGTACCCCCAGAAGATGATCTGGACCAGGAGCGGGGTGCCGCGGAAGATCCAGACGAACGCGTTGGCCAGGGTGCGGAGCACTGGGTTGGACGACAGGCGCATCACGGCTACGAGAACGCCCAGCCCGAGGCCGACGGCCATGGCTGCGGCGGTGAGCCACAGGGTGGTGGCCAGGCCGTTGAACACGAGGTCGGCGAAGACGTAGTGCCCGACGATGTCCCAGTGCAGGTTCTTGTTCCCGGCGAGGGAGCCGATCAGGCCGACGAGGGAGGTGAGGGCAGCCGCGGCGGCCAGCCATCGGCCCCAGTGCCGGATCGGTACGACGGTGCGGCTCTCCCCGGCATGCGGTGCGGTGGCCCGGGCGCCGCATACGGCCCCGGCGGGTGTGAGGGCTGCCATGTCAGGACACCGCCGCGTTCTTGGTGGCCTGCTTCACCGCGATGGAGGCGGCGCCGTACTTGTCGCAGATCTTGCCGAGCGTGCCGTCGTCGATGAGCGCCTGTACAACCTTCTGGATCGCGTCGGTCAGCCCGGGAAGCTGTTTGCTGACACCGATGCCGTTGGGGGTTGCCTCGTAGCCGCCGCTCGCGGCGGGGTCCTCGACGACCTCGAAGGCTCGGCCGCCGTCGGCGGTCTTCGCCGTCCAGCCTGCGCCGGGCTTCGTCAGCAGGTCGGCGACCACCTTCCTTGATCGCAGGGCGAGTTGGGCGTCGGAATCCTTCGGGAACGTCTGAATGGAGATGGCGTCCCTGCCCGCTTCGGCGCACTTGACCTGATGAGCCTGCAGCACTTCCAGCTGATGGGTGGCCGCCTCGGTACCGACCTTCTTGCCGCAGAGATCACCGAGCCGTGTGATCCGGTCCGGGTTCCCCTTGACCACGAGGATTCCCGAGCCCGATACGGAGTAGTCCACGAAGTCCAGGACCCGCTGGCGTTCCTTGGTGTCGGTCATGGCCGAGATGACCGCGTCGAACTTGCCGGCCTGGATGGCGGGCACGATGCCGTCGAACTTCTGGGCGGTGAAGGCGAATCGAACCCCCAGCTTGGCGCCGAGCGCCTGGCCGAGGTCGTAGTCGAGCCCGGTGAGCTCGGGCTGCCCCTCGGTCTTGAACATGATGAACGGCGCATACGGTACGTCGGTGGCCACCCGGACCGTACCGCTGGACCTGACGGCCGCGGGCAGGGAGGCGTGGAGTTTCGCGTCGCGGGTGACATGCACACCTGCGACGGTGACATCGCCTGCGGGAGCGGCAGCGCCACCGACGGCGCCATCTTTTCCACATGCGGACAGCGCCGTGGACGATGCGATCAACAGTGCAGTGGCCGCTACTGCGCGGCGGACTGGGCGGGTGTGCAACACGGACCCCTCTCGCGGAACTGCCGTGCGGTTGGTTCACCGCCGACCGGATGCCCGCACGTTACACGTCAGGTGCATTTTCGCCATACTGTAACGCCCGTAACATATCGATAACGGTCGAACCCTGTGGCGACGCAAGCAACCAGCTGCAGATACTCCCATCGCCGACTCATGCCTCACGTCGCAGCTGTCGCCCCAACCTTGTTTCAGAACATCGACCTGCGCGGAGATATGTAACGCACCGAATCCACGCCTGGACCACCTCGCACTCCGCCGGGACGGGTGACATCAGAGGGCCCATTCGTGCCTGGACCCCACATCAACCCGACGACTACAACACCGACGGTCAGAACGCGAAGAGCAACGCGGTCTACAACGTGGCGAGCTGCGCCGCGCCCCGCCGCTGCCGTCCTGGACACGAGGGCGCGGCGATCCCTGATCGCCGCGCTCTTGCGTGTCGCATCGACGGCCGGGTCAGTAGGAATGGTCGGCGGTGACGTCGGCGGAGAGGTGGAGGGTCTGTTCCGCTGTGGTTGCGCGAAGGGTGAGAAGGGTCTGGGTGAGGGCGTCGACGGTGACGAGATGGGCAATCCGGCTGGCCGTGGTTTCCAGCCCGAAGACGAGGTCCTGCCCCCCGGCGACGAGAGTGTGCGTACTGGTCTCGCTCAGGGGCGACTGGGCATAGCTGGTCAGGCCGATGACCTCGGCCCCTGCGTGGCGGGCGCGACGGGCAGTGTCGACGGTACTGCGGGTGGCTCCGGTGTGACTGATGGCCAGGCACACTGCACCCGGGGGCAGTTGGGCGGCGGCGAGTTGAGCGGTGAGGAAGTCGGCCGGGGCGTCGACGATGCACCCGAGGGCACGCAGGCGGTACGCGGCGTCGGCGGCCACGGCGGCGGAGAGGCCGGCCGCCGCGACCACGATGCGGGGCGCGGCGTTCAGCGCGGTGGCCGCGGCGAGCAGCCGGTCGGCGGTCAGCGTGGCACTCGCCCGACGCGGCCGACCCCTGTTCGCGCAGCTCAAGCCGGTCTGCGGGATCGGTCTGGCAGGCGGCGCCATCTCCTTGCTCGCCTATGGCCTCGTCATCTGGGCGCAAGCCCACGGCGACCTCGCAACCGTCGCCGCCCTGCGTGAGACCAGCATCCTCATCGCGGCGCTGATCGCCACGCTCCTCTTCCACGAGCGCTTCGGCCGTCTGCGCCTCATCGCCGGCGCTGTCGTGCTCGCCGGCATCACCGTGCTCGAACTCGCCAGCCCCTGAACGCGACGCCTCGTGCGACGCACTTCCCAGGACACCGCGCGCACCGCCACCAAGTAGCAACTGCCGATACGGAATACGGCCCCGTCGCGCCTCGCCGGTGCCGTGGCACCCCGGCGCGGGGAGCGCAGACGTCGGTCGGGGCCTGAGCGTCGGCGCCCTATGCCGTCCGGCCCGCCACCCGCTGCCCGGCTCCGCTCGGCCCGGGGACCGTGGCGGCCACGTCGGCCGGGGCCGTCGACTCCCGTACGACCAGTCTCGGCCGGATGAGCAGCGACCGTCCCGCCGCAGGCGCGGAGTCGATCCGCGCCCGCAGTTGCTGGAACGTCTCCGCGGCCATCTCCGGCAGCGGCTGGCGGACCGTCGTGAGCGGGGGCTCGAAGAGGTCTGCGAGGAGTATGTCGTCGAAGCCGACCACGGAGACGTCCTGCCCCGCGCTGCGTCCGGCATCCTTGGCGCCCCGGCAGATCCCGATCGCGCACATGTCGTTGATGGCGACGAACGCGGTGGGCGGGCGCGGTCCGCCGAGGAGTTCCCTGGCGGCGTTCCGCCCCAGTTCGGCGGCGTCCTTGTCACCGAACTCGGCGGTGTCGGCGCCGGGCCAGACGATCGCGTCGGCCGGGTCGAGACCGGCGGACTCCAGGGCGGCCCGGAAACCGCGCAGCCGCTCACGGCGGTTGACGCTGTTGACCGAGCCGGAGACGAATGCCAGTCGGCGGTGGCCGAGTTCGATCAGATGACGGGTGGCGAGCTCGGCACCCATCGCGTTGTCGACGCTGATGGAGGCCAGCGACGGCGGATCGCCCGCCTGTGCGGTGCGGTCGAAGGCGACCATCTTCAGTCCGCGGCTGAGCAGCGGTGTCACATGGTCGAGTGAGGGAAGCGAGGAGCAGAGCACCACTCCGCTGACCCCGTCCGCGAGCAGCTCCTCGCCGTACTTGAGCTCGCGGGCGGGATCGCGCTCGCTGTTGCAGAGCAGTACGTGATAGCCCTCGGCGAGCGCGATGGCCTCCAGCTCACGGGCGAGCGCCCCCCAGAACGGGTTGGCGACGGACGGCACGATGAGACCGATGACCTTGATGCGGCCCGTTCGCAGCATCCGGGCCGCGCGGTTGGGCCGGTAGCTGAGCTGCTCGATCACCTGCTCCACGCGGGCCAGCGTGGCCGCCTGCATACGGTCCGTACGCCCGTTGAGGACGTTGGAGACCGTGCTCGCGGAGACCCCCGCGGCCTCCGCGACCTGATGGATCGTTACCCCGCTCATGCCACCTCCGGTTCGGAACGCATCTGACCTTACCAGTGTATCGATTTACTGGATCCTGTTCACCGGTACACCCGTTAACATCCCTGAAAATTCATGCGCATCAGCTGTTGACGTTCCTCTCGGCGCGTTCCTAGCATCAGTGCATCGATTTACCAGCGCATCTCAGCCATGGCTGGGTTGCCATCGCTGGATCGATCCACAATCTAAATCTCCACCTCAAAAGGGGTGTCCCATGGAACTCAAAAGACGGTCGCTGCTTGCTGCCATCGGTGCCGGCACCGCTGCCGCCGCCCTCAGTGCGTGCGGCACCGGCACTTCGACGGCCGGCTCCGCCGACGGCCCCGCCGAAGGCGAGATCACGCTGCTCACCCCGATCTACGAAGGTGCCGACGGCAAGACGCTGTTGGAGAAGGAGATCCTGGGCGGGTTCCGGAAGAAGTACCCGGACGTCAAGGTGAACGTGGACTACACCACGTACGATCAGCTCAACGAGAAGATCACCACGGGGCTCGCGGGCGGTCTGCTGCCCGACGTGCTGATGATGGGCGTGGGCTGGATCCCGCCGTTCGCCGCGAAGAAGGCGATCGCGGAGCTGCCCGAGAAGTTCGCCACCGCGCACGACTACGAGAAGCGGGTCCTCGAACCGTCCCGGTACGACGGCAAGTTGTACGCACTGCCCGTCGTCCTCGACACCCGCATCGTCGTTTACCGCAAGGACCACTTCGCCGAGGCCGGGATCAAGAAGACCCCGGCGAACTGGGCCGAACTGCGCGCCGTGGCCAAGCAGCTGACCAAGGACGGCCGGATCGGGTTCGACCCGTTCTCCATCAATCTGCGCCAGTGCTGGGAGACCTTTCTCTTCGCCAACGGTGGCCAGCTGTTCAGTGAAGACGGCAAGAAGGTGCTGTTCACCGACGCCCGCGGGGTCGAGGCGCTGCAGTTCTTCAAGGACCTGATCAAGGACGGCTCCGCCGTCTACGCCAAGAAGACGGACACCGGCGCCCCGACCAACGTACAGACCGGTAAGGCGTCGATGATGATGACCACCAGTGCGCTGTGGAGGCAGGTCGGCGAACAGACGCCGGACCTGATCAAGGACGACAAGCTCGGGGCGTTCATCCTCGCCAACCGCAAGCCCGCGATGCTCCAGGGCGGCACGCTGGTCACCCAGTCCGCCAGTTCCAAGCACCCGGCAGCGGCCCGTGCCCTCGTCGAGTACCTCGCGACACCCGAGTCGATCCTCGGTGCGGCCAAGCAGCGCGGTTCGGTGCCCGGTCTGAAGGATCTCAGCGACTCCAGCTATGTGAAGGAGAACAAGTTCGTCGATCTCTCCCTGCAGAGCATGGGCCACGCGTGCTCGGAGGGCGGCACCGCTGCCTGGATGGAGATCCGCGAAAAGATCAAGCCCACGCTGGAGCCCGCGATCGTGGGCAACCAGTCGGCGAAGGACGCCATCGCGGAACTCGGCCGGCTCGCCGAGGCCGCAATCGGCCGGATGTAAGGACCCGTCACTGTGGGAGCGACATCCGTATCGAAGGCGCGTCCCGCGCCGCCCTCCGCCCCGGCCGGGCGCACGGTCTCCAAGAGGCGCACCGGCCGGGCCCCGACGGGACCGGGGCGCCGCAGGCAGCGCGCCGGCATGCTGATGGTGGCGCCCGCGCTGCTGCATGCCTCGCTCTGGATCGGCCTGCCGGTCGTCGCATCGGTGGTTCTGGCCTTCACGAAGTACGACGTGCTGACGGCGCCGCAGTTCGTGGGCCTGGACAACTTCCGGGACATGCTGGGCGACGCGGTGTTCCGCAAGTCCATCGTCAACACCGTCGTCTACACCCTCTTCACCGTGCCGTTCGGCATGATGCTCGGGCTGCTCGTGGCCCTGGCGCTGCACACCGGGCTGAAGGCGCGGGGCATCTTCCGTACCGCGGTCTTCATTCCCCAGGTGACGGCGACCGTCGCGATCGCCCTGGTCTGGTTGTGGATCTACAACCCGGGCAACGGGCTGCTGAACACGCTTCTGTCGTTCCTCGGGATCCAAGGCCCGGCCTGGCTGTCGTCGACATCGTGGGCGATGCCTTCGGTGATCCTGGTCGGCATCTGGCAGGGCATCGGCATGAAGATGCTCATCTACTTGGCCGCGCTGCAGTCCCTGCCGAAGGAGCTGTACGAGGCGGCTTCGGTGGACGGCGCGTCCAAGGTGCGGCAGTTCTTCTCGATCACTCTGCCGCTGCTGAAGCCCGCGACGTTCTTCGTGCTCATCACATCGATGATCAGCGCGTTCCAGTCGTTCGACCAGATCTACATCCTGACCGACGGCGGCCCGGCCAACAGCACCACGATGATGACGTTCGAGATCTACAAGTCCGCCTTCCGGGAGTTCCGCATCGGCTACGCCTCCGCGCAGTCACTGGTGCTGTTCGTACTGCTGATGGGCTTCACCCTGGTCAACCGGCGGATCATGGGAGGCACCCGTGGCCACAACTGAGCTGCAAAGGCACGGGGTTGTGGGGAATGACCGGCCCCGGACGAAGGGCAAGCCGCTCTCCGTCGGCCGGATCGCGCTCTATCTGACGCTCACCGTCGTCTCACTGCTGATGGTGGCACCGTTCGTGTGGATGGTGCTCACCTCGCTCAAGACTCCGGTGGAGATCGCCTCGCAGGATGCCGGACTGCTCCCGGAGCACTGGGAGTTCGGCAACTACGTCGACGCGCTGAAGGCGGCGCCGTTCGCGACGTACGCACGCAACAGCTTCATCATCGCGTTCAGCCACACCGTCATCAATGTGCTGGTGGCGTCGATGGCCGGATACGCGCTGGCGCGGATCAGGTTCCGGGGCAGCGAGGTCATCTTCTACGCCTTCATCGCCGCACTGATGATCCCGACATACACCAAGGTGCTGCCCGAGTTCCTGATCGTCCGCTTCATGCCGCTGGCCGGCGGGAACGACATCTTCGGCCAGGGCGGCAGCGGCTGGCTGGACTCCTGGTGGGCGCTCATCATTCCCGGCGCCGTCACCCCGTTCGCCGTCTTCCTCTTCCGCCAGTTCTATCTGGACCTTCCGGTCGAGCTGGAGGAGGCCGCCAGGCTCGACGGTCTGGGCGAGTTCCGGATCTACGCCCGGATCATGACGCCGCAGGTCAAGCCCGCGCTCACCACGGTGGCGCTGCTGACCTTCGAGTCGTCGTGGAACAACTTCCTGTGGCCACTGCTGGTGACCCGCACGGACAGCCTGCGGGTGATCCAGGTCGGGCTCTCCGTCTTCAAGACGGAGAACGGCCCCCAGTGGCACTTCCTGATGGCCGGCACCACGCTGGCCACCCTGCCCATGGTCGTTCTCTTCCTCATCGGCCAGCGCTATTTCGTGCAGGGATTCGCAACTGCCGGTCTCAAGTGACCGGTTCCGGCCCCGAGCGGCCGGTCATCGAAAGGTTTTCACTTCATGTCTGCTGATCTCAACGGCTCCCGCGCACTGGTGACAGGGGCGGGCCACGGAATCGGCCGCGCCATCGCTGTCGCTCTTGCCGAGGCCGGCGCCGATGTCGCCGTCCATTACCACTCCTCCGCCGACGAGGCCGCGAAGACGGTCTCCGCGATCGAGGCACTGGGCCGCAGGGCCAAGGCGTTCAAGGCCGATGTCACCGTGACGGGCGATGTGGACCGGCTCGTCGAGGAGGCGACCGGCTTCCTCGGCGGCCTGGACGTGCTGGTCTGCAACGCGGGCCATCTGGTCGGCCGGGCCACGATCGCCGAGATGTCCGACGACCACTTCGAGCAGGTCATCTCCACGAATCTGACATCGACATTCCGCACCGTGCGGGCCGCACTGCCGCATCTGACGCAGTCGGCGGCCGGGCGCGTCATCACCATGTCCTCGCTGGCCGCGCACAACGGCGGCGGCCCCGGCTCGGTCGCCTACGCGGCAGCCAAGGCCGGTGTCCGCGGCTTCACCAAGGGCCTGGCCAAGGAGCTCGGCGGTACCGGCATCACGGTCAACACCGTGGCGCCCGGCTTCATCAAGGGCACTGCCTTCCACGACACGTTCACCGCGCCCGAGGCGCAGCAGGCGATGGAGGCGGGCATCCCGGTCGGCCGGGCCGGTACCCCGGAGGATGTCGCCGCCGCGGTCGTGCATCTGGCGTCGCCGTCGTCCGGCTTCCTCACCGCCACCACGGTGGACATCGACGGTGGCGTGTGGCCGCGTTGAGGAAGATCGCCCGGGAGCGGGGCGGCTGGTGGCACGCGTACGTCTGCCCGGCGCACGGTATGGAACTCGACCACGGTGACCTGCTCGCCGGAGTCTTCCCGGCGGGCGGTGCACGGTGTGCGTACGGCTGCCGGGTGGACGACGAGGCGGTGCGCGGCGCCTGGCTGGTGCTGTCGCACCAGGCGTGGGCGCGGCACCTGCGGGTGCTCGCCCACCGGGGCGAGCGTGCTCAGGCGGTGGAGCGGCTCGTCGAGTACGCCGGTCTGTACGCCGAGCTCGCCACCGAGCAGCACGGCGAGGCACAGACCTGGATGCTGCGCGGCCGACTCTTCCATCAGGCGCTGACCGACGCGATCTGGGCGGTCAATGTCGGGCACACCGTGATCACACTGGCCGAGGAGTCCACGGAGCATCTGGCGGCGTTGCTGCCACTCCTCGACGGCCTGGAGCGGGCGGCGCTGGACGCCCGGGACGTGCTGACCGGTCAGGGCCACCTCGCCTCCAACTACACCGCGTGGCTCAACGCCGCGGGTGTGGCGGCGAGCCGGGGCGCCGCCGCGGCCCGCGGCCAGGAGTGGGACGGCGCCAAGCAGTGGCTGGAGGGCGAGCACGGGCTGTACGCGCATCTGCGGGTCGCGGTCGCCGAAGACGGCTGGGAGTGGGAGGGCAGCACCTATTACCACGGATTCGTGCTGCGGGCCGCGCTGTTGGCGCTGCGCTCCATCGACCCCGCGGCCGTTCCGTCCGATGTGGTGGACGTACTGGCCGCGATGACGGACGTACTGGCGACGATCGCCACTGCGGGCGGTATTCTGCCCGCGCTGCACGACGGCCCGTATCTGCGCGGTCCGCTCGCGCTGGAGTGGCTCGAACTTGTCGCACTGGCACAGCAGTTGGTTCCCTGCCCCGCTCTCGATGCGGTGGCAGGGCGGGCTCGGGACGAACTCGGCGCACATGACGACGGGCTCGACCGCGAGCTGGGCGGATGGTTCGCGGGCCCCCCGCTGCCGGAGCGTCCGGTGCCGACGCCGGTCACGGTGTTCCCCACCGCCGGCTACGCGGTGCTGCACCACGCGGGCGTCCACGCACTGCTGGACTTCGGTCCGCACGGCGGCTCGCACGGGCACCGCGACAAACTGTCGCTGTATCTGTACGGGAACACCACCCCGTGGCAGCCCGACCCCGGTCAAGTGCCTTACGCTCACGCCGAGTTCCGTGATCTTTACGCATCGACCGAGGCCCACCCCACCTTCCGGGTGGACGGCGCGGAGCAGGCCGAGTGCACCGGGAAGTTGCTCGGCTCGGACGGCTCCCGCGTCACGGCCGAGGTGACGACGGCGTACGAAGGTGTGCGCGCGGTGCGGCAGGTCGCGCTCGGCGACAGCTATCTGGTCGACCTGCTGACCGTGACAGCCGAGGACGAGCGGCAGCTCACCGCGCAGCTGCGTCCCGGAGTCGCGCTGGACATCCAGCTCCAGGCCGCGGGTCCGGTGCGCACCACCTGGTACGGCGACGAGACCCTGCACGGCTGGCACACCCACACCCCCGGCGCGGCCGTGCGTCCGGTCACCCGGCCGGGCCCCGGTCCGGCCGACGATCCGCAGCGCATGCGTACCCGGGTCGACTTCACCGCGAAGTCGGACCGGATCACCTTCGCCTCGGTGTATCAGGCGGCGTCGGCGGGCCCCGCCGTCACCGGCGTACAGCTGGACGGTGACGGACTTCTGACGGTCTCGCTGGCCGACGACAGCACCGCACGGTTCCGGACGGAGGACTGACCCTTGTTGCTCTCGGCGACCCCGCCGCCCGGTCCGCGCCCCGCGCAGGAGGCGCGGTTGTACGAGGAGGCCGCCCGCCACCGCGGGCTGACCCCGCCCCGTACGCACCCTCTGGCCAGCATCACCTGGCTGGGCCCGGCCGCCTCCAACCCGGCGCTGGCCTACCGGGTCGGCGGCGACCCGGCCCATCTGGCGGAGAGCCGCCGCTGGATCGAGGCCGCGGTGCGGCTGCCGCACTGGGGCAAGGCCCATATGCCGGACCACGATCTGGACGCGGGCTGGCTGCTGCACCATCTGTCGCTCGCGTACCGGTGGATCGGCGACGATCTGCCGGACGGAGTGCGGGCACTGCTGCGGTACAAGCTGCTGCTCCAGGGGCGGCGGATGTACGAGTTCGCGGTGGCGAGCGAGGGCGGCTGGTGGTCGTCGTCGTACTGGCAGAACCACAACTGGATCTGTTACGCGGGTCTGGCAACGGCCGGATATGTGCTGGGCAAGGAGGAGTGGACCGAGCGTGCCAGGGACAACCTCGGCACGGTCCTCGATCTGATGCCCGAGGACGGCTCGCACGCCGAAGGTGTCGTGTACTGGCGCTACGGCGTGCCCTTCCTCGCCATCCATCTGGATCTCCTCCAGGAGGCGGAAGGCATCGACTGGTGGGGGCGGGGCGGTTTCCTCTCCCGTACCTTCCGCTACCGGCTGCACCAGACCGCCCCCGGCTTCGCGTTCAATGTCGACCACGGCGACTGCCACGACCGGCGCAGCGGGCACAGCGCCGGTCTGTACTACCGTCTCGCGGCCCAGTACGGCATTCCGGAGGCGCAGTGGATGGGCGATCTCGCCTCGGGTGAACTGCTGTGGCAGGAAGCCGCGGAGAGCGGGGTGCGGCCCGGGATCCTTCCGGAGGCCTACCTCGAATACCTCTGGTACGACCCATCCGTGGCCGGCGCCCGCCCCACCGAGACCAGGGCCTTCTTCCCGGATCTCGGTCTGCTCGCGGCCCGTACCGGCTGGGACGACGACGCCACGCTCGTCTCGTTCAAGGCAAGCCCCGGAGGTGGCCACAAGGCGTGGGAGACGTCGGCGAAGCACCGGGCCGAGCGGGGCTGGGAGACCCTCAACCAGGGGCACCACCACCCCGATTCGGGTTCGTTCGTGCTGGTCTCGCAGGGTGCGTTCCTCGCGGTCGACGAGGGCTACAGCAACCGCAAGCGGGCCGCGCACCACAACCTGCTGCTGGTGGACGGACAGGGGTACGCGGACGAGGACCGCTATCACGTCTACAAGGACATCCCGTACGAGCGGCAGGCCCGGCAGCGTGATGTGCTCGCCGCCCCCGACTGCGGCTGGGCGCATGCCACGGCGGAGATCGCGGCGATGTACGACCCCGGCCTCGGCGTCCGGCGGCTGGACCGGACGCTGGTGTTCACCCCGTCGGGGCGGCTCGTGCTGCTGGACCTCACCGAGGCGGACGTGGAGCGGGAATGGACGTTCCTGCTCCAGACCGACCGGCCGACCGAGCCGCAGCCGGACGGCAGCCGGCTGATCCGGTCCGGGGCGGCCTCGGCGCTGGTGCGGCAGTTCGCGCCGCTCGACGGTCCGTTCATCTCCGAGGCCACGGAGGTCGAGGCCAATCCGACGTCGAGTACGCCGGAGCTGCGCCTCACCCGCACGCTGCACACGCTGCGTGCGGCGACCGCGCGGACGTCGACCGGTCTCTTCCTCACCGCGATCACCCCGGGCGGCGGACCGGTCGCCGCCGAGCGGGTCGTGTGCGTGGAGGGCGAGGGCGTCACCTTCGGTGAGGAGACCGTGCTCCTCTCCCCCGTCGCCCGTCGCATCCGTACCGCCGCCGTCTCGGCCGATGCGGCGGCAGTGCTGCTAGGCGGCGACAACTGCGCCCCGTATGTGGTGGCGGCCACCCGGCTGGAGCTGGACGGCCGCGTGCTGCTCGATGTCCCGGAGCCGTACACAGGAAAGGTCGGCTGATCATGCAGGCAACCCTCTCGTCCGGCTGGCCGACGCTGCTGCGGCGGCTGGAGTTCGTGGCCTACCCGGCGGCCGCCGGGGCTGCCTTCACCCTGCTGTCGCTCGGTGTCGTGACCTGGCTCCCCGCGCTCGCCGCAATGGGGCACGCCCTCCAGCGGTGGCGGGTGGAGGGTGACAGCCGCTGCTTCACCAACACCTTCGCCGCCTTCCCGCAGTACTGGCGGTCCCTGTGGCGCCACAGCCTGGCGTCCACCGCGGCGGGCATCGTCCTGGCCGCCAACATCGTCCATCTGCTGGGCCGTCCGGAGCCGTGGACGTTCGTGCTGCTCGCCGCGCAGGTGGGCATCGCGGCCGCGCTCACGATCCACCATGTGGCGCTCGCGGCCGAGGCGGGCCGCTCGCCGCACGGCACGGTCCGCACCTGGTCGCGCGGTGCGCTGGCCCTCGGCTTCGGCTCGGCGGCCCGTGGCACCGCACTGCTCGGCGCGGTGGTCTCCGCCGCGCTGATCTCCCTCGTCGTACCGCTGGGACCCCTGCTCCTCGGCCCCAGCATCCCCGTACTGCTCGCCCTGTCCTTCGCAGACCCCAGGAGGCACACCCCATGAGCCGTGTACTGCGCACCACCCTCGTCGCCGCGCTCGCCGCCGGCGCACCGCTCGCCTTCCCCCCGCCTTCGGTAGCCGCCGAGGCCGCCACCGCGTACTACGTGTCGCCGTCCGGCAGCGACTCCAACGCCGGTACGTCGGCGGGCGCCCCGCTCGCCACCATCCAGAAGGCGGTCGACCTGGCGCCGACGGGCGCGGTGGTCAACCTCGCCGCCGGTACGTACAAGCAGGACGTCGTGACCAAGCGCTCCGGTGTCACCATCACCGGCCCGGCGAACGCCGTGGTGAAGGGGGCCGGCGACGCACGGATCATCCAGGTGCAGCACGACTCGACGACGCTCAGCGGCTTCACCGTGGACGGGCTGCACGGGTCGGCCGGCGACGTGTCGGGGTACCGCCTGAAACTCATCTATGTCATGAGCACGACTCCCGGTAACGGGGTGGGCGCGCTGCGGATCACCGGGATGACGCTGAAGAACGCCGCCGACGAGTGCCTTCGGGTGCGCTATCTGGTGACCGGGGCGGACATCTCCGACAACACGATCACCAACTGCGGGGTCGCCGACTTCAAGTTCGGCGGTGGCGGCAAGAACGGCGAGGGCATCTACCTCGGCACGGCCCCCGAGCAGCAGGGGGCGAACGGCGCCCCGGACGCGTCCCCCGACATCAGCAAGAACAACCGCATCCATCACAACACCATCGCCACCCAGGGCAACGAGTGCGTCGACGTGAAGGAGAACTCGACCAACAACTACGTCGAGTACAACGACTGCAGCGGTCAGAAGGACTCCAGCTCCGGCGGTCTGGACGCGCGCGGCAGCGGCAACATCTTCCGCTACAACACCATTCACGACAACGTCGGCGCGGGCATCCGGCTCGGCGGCGACACCGCGACCGACGGCATCGACACCAGTGTCTACGGCAACACCATCACCGGTAACGCGGGCGGCGGCATCAAGTTCATGCGCACCCCGCAGGGTCCGGTGTGCACCAACACGATGAGCGGCAACACCGGTGGCGACTCGGTCGGCACCTACGGCAGCGAGTACACGCCGACCGGTGCGTGCCCCCAGTGAGCGGGCGGGGACCCGCGAGACGCGGGGTACTGACAGCGGCCGCAGGTCTGGCGGCGGTCGCCGCGACGGCGCCGGGCGCACAGGCCGCCGAGGCGTCGAACAGCGGCATGGGCCGGTCGCGCTGGACGACGTCCTGGGCGACCGCGCAGACCGCGCCGACCGTCACCGACACGGTGGCGAGCGCCGGTCTGAGCGACGGCACGTTCACCGCCAACGTACGGCTGTCGGCGGGCGGAACGGTCCGGCTGCGCTACGGGCACGCCTTCGGCACGGTTCCGGTCCTGATCGGCCCTGTGACGGCGGGCGGCCGGCCGGTGACGTTCGGCGGGCGGCGGCAGGCGTGGATCGCCGCGGGCGCCTCGCTGACCAGTGACCCGGTCGCCGGTCTGCGTGCCACCGAAGCGGCGGTTCTGACGGTGGAGACCCGGCTCCCCGGCCCCACCGGGCCGCTGTCCTTCCACCGCAACACCCATGCCTCGCACACCGTGGACGGCGTGCGCACCCCATCGGTGTTCCTGCTGACGGGTGTCGAGGTGACGGGTGCGCACGGACCGGTGATCGCGGTGCTCGGCGACTCCATAGCGGAGGGCGTCGGCACACCCGACGACGCCGATCTGCGCTGGCCCGACCAGCTGGCCAGGCGCCTTCCCGGTTCGGCCGTCGCCAATCTCGGCATCAGCGGCAACCGGGTGCTGCTGGACGACGCCCGGTTCGGGCCGAGCGGACAGGCACGCTTCGACCGCGATGTGCTGTCGCTTCCGGGGCTGCGGACCGTACTCGTCCATCTCGGCGTCAACGACCTCCAGCAGCCGCCGAGTCAGACCGATCCGGCGCGGGTTCTGGCCGGGTACCGACAGCTGGTGCTTCGCGCCCGTAACGCCGGGCTGCGGGTGGTCGGCGCGACCATCACCCCGTTCGGGGGCTGGACCCGCTGGACGCCGGAGCTGGAAGCGGTACGGCAGCAGGTCAACGCGGCGGTCCGGACCGGCCGGGTCTTCGACGCCGTCGCCGACTTCGACGCGGCACTGCACAACGCGGAACAACCGTCGCGGATGCTGCCCGCGTACGACAGCGGCGACGGACTGCACCCCAACCCCGCCGGTCATGCCGCGCTGGCCGCGGCCGTCGACCGCCGACACCTTCTGTGAGGGCCGCATCATGAACCCAGGCACCACTTCGGGAACCACCCGACGCAGCGTTCTCGCCGGGGCGGCGGTGCTCGGCGCAGCCGCCGCCCTGCCGATCACGCTCACCGCGGCCACCGCGCACGCGGCGGCCGGGAACGCGGCGGCCGGGAACGCCGTCGTCGATGACGCCGCCTCCCTGCGCACCCGCTGGCACACCCTGCTCACAGGAGGCCCGGGGCTCGACCTGACGGACCCGCAGATCGCGGCGGCCGTGGCCAGGATCGGCAAGGCCGCCACCACCTCGGCGAAGGGTCTCGACCCGACCCGTACCGACGGGCTGTTCCCCGATCTGACCAGCACCACGCTCTCCAACCACGTCACGACATCGTTCAAGCGGCTCGCCACGGTCGCGACCGCGTGGGCCGTGCCCGGCACCCCTCAGTACGGTGACACCGCGCTGCGCGATCTGCTGCTGGCGGGCATCGACTGGATGCTGACGAACCGGTACGGCCCCGGCCACACCCGGTTCGACAACGACTGGGACTGGGAGATCGGCTCCGCCCTCGCCCTCAACGACGCGTCCGTGCTGCTGTACGACGCGCTCGGGACGGAGCGGCTGGGCCGGATCAACACCGCTGTCCGGCACTACACGCCCGACCCGAACCTCTGGCGGGCCGACCGGCAGATCGCGACCGGCGCCAACCGGGTGTGGATCTCCACCGTCGTCGCCGTCAACGCCGTGCTCAGCGACAACGGCGGCGATCTGGCCCGGGTCCGTGACGCTCTTTCGGACGTCGAGGGTTCGGGTGCCAACAGTGTCCTCGCCTTCAACGACGAGGGCGCGGCGGCGGAGGGTACCGGCGAGGGCTTCTATTCCGACGGTTCGTTCCTCCAGCACTACAAGCACCCGTACAACGGGGGGTACGGCAAGGAGCTGCTCAACAATCTCTCCCGGCTGCTGAACCTGCTCGCGGGTACGGCGTGGACGGTCACCGACCCCGATCTCGACAACGTCCGCAGCTGGATCGACGACGGTTTCGACCCGCTGCTGGCGCGCGGCGATGTGATGGCATCGGTGTGCGGGCGCGAGATAGCCCGCCCCAGCAAGCAGGGCCATGTCTCGGCGCAGACGGTCATCGAGGCGGTGGTGCGACTGATCCCGAGCTTCCCCGGCAAGACGGCCGACCGGTTCACCGCCCTGGTCAAGCAGTGGATCGCCGAGGACACCTACCGGGACTTCCTGGCCGTCACCGACCTCGCCTCGCTCGTCGCCGCCCGGCAGGTCATCGCTTCCCCGGTCCCTGCGCGTGGTCCGCTGGTCGCGCACAAGCAGCACCCGCGGATGGACAAGGCGGCCCACCACCGGCCGTCCTTCGCGCTGGGCATCTCCGCGTACTCGTCCCGGATCTACAACTACGAGTCGATCCAGAACGAGAATCTGCACGCCTGGCACCTCTCCGACGGCATGGTCCTGCTCTACACCGACGACCTCGGGCACTACAGCGAGGACTACTGGCCGACCGTCGACCCGACCCGGCTGCCCGGCACCACCGTCATCGCCGGCCGACCCGCGGACGCGGCGGGGCAGCGCACCACCAGTACGGCTGACTGGGCGGGCGGCACCGCACTGCCCGGGACGACGCTCGGTGCGTACGGCATGGAGCTGCGCGCATACGGAAGTTCGCTGCACGGTCTGAAGAGCTGGTTCTGCCTGGACGACGTGATCGCCTGTGTCGGCTCGGGCATCACCTCCGACGCGGGCACGGCCGAGACGGTCGTGGAGAACCGGAAGCTCCGCGACCCGAAGGCGGCCCTGCTCGTCAATGGCACGGCCGCGCCCACGGACGCCGGCTGGTCGGCAGAGCTCGACCAGGTGCGGTGGCTGCATGTCGCCGGGACCGGCGGCTACGTCTTCCCCGAGCCCGCCACGCTCCACGGCCTGCGTGAGGACCGCACCGCGACCTGGCGCGAGATCAACCTCAAGTACGGCACGGACACCCCGGTCACCCGCCCGTATCTGACGCTGTGGCAGGACCACGGCACCGCACCGAGCGGGGCGGGCTACTTCTGGCTGCAGGCCCCGGCAGCCTCCGCCGAGCGCACGAAGCAGTGGTCGTCCGCGCCTCCGGTGAAGCTGATCGCCCGCTCCAGCGCTGTGCATGCGGTACGCCGCTGCGCGGATGGTCTGGTCGCCGCGAACTTCTGGACCGCGGGCACCGCACAGGACCTGACCTCGGACGGACCCGCCTCGGTGCTCGTACGACCGGAGGGAAGGACGGTGGAGGTGTCGCTTTCCGACCCGACACAGCTGCGGACCTCGGTCGTCCTCGACCTGGCGCAGCGCGGGCTGCGCGTCGTCTCCGCCGATCCGGGTGTCAGCGCCGCACCCACCGGCAAGGGCATCCGGATCACCGCCGACACCACTGGACGCCACGGTGCAACCCTCAACCTCACCCTGAAGAGGAGCTAGACCCTTGCTGTTCGACATGCCCCTGGACCGGCTGCGCGACTACCGGCCGGAACCGGAGGAGCCGGCCGACTTCGACGCCTTCTGGGAAAAAACGCTCACCGAGACGGCCCGCCACCCCCTGGACGCCGAGTTCGTCCCGTACGACGCCGGATTCGCGACCGTCGATGTGCTCGATGTGACGTTCCGCGGCTGGGGCGGGCAGCCCGTGAAGGCATGGCTGATGCTGCCGAAGGCACGCTCGGGTCCGCTGCCCGCCGTGGTCCAGTACATCGGCTACAACGGCGGCCGGGGCATTCCGTACTCCTGGCTGACCTGGAGCGCACTCGGCTACGCACATCTGGTCATGGACAACCGGGGCCAGGGTGGCGGCGGCAAGAACACCGCGGACACCCCTGACATCGGCCCCGACGGGCACGGCTCGTCCTCGCCCGGCTTCCTGACCCGCGGCATCGAGGACCCGTACCGCCAGTACTACCGGCGGCTGATCACGGACGCGGTGCGGGCGGTGGACGCGGCGAAGGCCCACGAGGCGGTGGACGCGTCCCGGGTCGCGGTGCTCGGGGGCAGCCAGGGCGGCGGGCTCGCCCTGGCCGTCGCCGGGCTGCGGGACGACATCGCGGCGGCCGTCGCCGATGTGCCGTTCCTCTGCCACTACCGGCGTGCCTCGCAGATCACGGACGCCGGGCCGTACGCGGAGATCGCCCGCTGGCTGTCCGGGCACCGCTTCCGGATCGACGAGGCGATGGAGACCCTGTCCTACTTCGACGGGGTCAACTTCGCGGCACGGGCGAGTGCCCCGGCGTGGTTCTCGGTCGGTCTGATGGACCGGATCTGTCCGTCGTCCACGGTGTTCGCCGCGTATCACCGCTATGCGGGTCCGGCCGAGATAGAGGTGTTCACGTACAACGGGCACGAGGGCGGCGCGGAGTACGACCTGCCGCGCAAGGTCGGCGCGCTGCGCGGCGTGTTCGGTCGATAGCGCGGCCCGGTCACCGGCCCAGCGCCACCATCGCGGCGTTGTGGCCGGGAACCCCGCTGACTCCACCGCCGCGTACGGCGCCCGCCCCACACAGCAGAACATTGGCGTGCGCCGTCTCCACACCCCACCGGCCGGTGGATTCGGTGGCGTACGGGAAGGCGAGGTCCCGGTGGAAGATGTGGCCGCCGGGCAGCCGCAGGTCCTGTTCGAGGTCGAGCGGTGTCTTGGCCTCGATGCACGGCTCGCCGTTCTCGTCGCGTGCCAGGCAGTCGGTGATCGGCTCGTCCAGGTGCGCGTCGAGTTCGGCGAGCGTGGCCGTCAGCAGCTCGGTGCGCGTCGCCGCGTTGTCGGCGGCGAAGAGCCGGGCGGGGGTGTGCAGGCCGAAGAGGGTGAGGGTCTGGTAGCCGCGGGCGGCGAGGTCGGGGCCGAGGATCGACGGGTCGGTCAGCGAGTGGCAGTAGATCTCGGACGGCGGGGCGGCGGGCAGCCGGCCCGCCGCCGCGTCCCGGTAGGCGTCGGCGAGCTGCCCGTACCCCTCGGCGATGTGGAACGTGCCGGCGAAGGCCTCGCGCGGGTCGACTGAGCGGTCACGCAGTCGGGGCAGCCGGGTGAGCAGCATGTTCACCTTCAGCTGCGCGCCCTCGGCCGGGGTGGGCGGCTCGTCCCTCAGGAGGGCCGCGAGCGCCTGCGGCGAGGCGTTGACGAGGACCTTGCGGGCCGAAACGACGTGCTCCGCCTCGGGTGAGCGGACGGTGATCTCGGCCCGTGCTCCGTCGGTCTCGATACGGGTCGCCTCGTGCCGTAGGCGGATCTGAGCGCCGGCCTCGCAGGCGGCACGGGCGAGGGCGTCGGTGAGCGCACCCATGCCGCCGACCGGGACGTCCCAGTCGCCGGTACCGCCGCCGATGACGTGGTAGAGGAAGCAGCGGTTCTGGAGCAGGGACGGATCGTGCGCATCGGCGAAGGTGCCGATCAGGGCATCGGTGAAAACGACTCCGCGTACGAGGTCGTCATGGAAGTTCTTCTCGACGGCGACACCGATGGGCTCCTCGAACAGTGTCCGCCAGGCCTCCTTGTCACCGATCCGCTCGCGCAGCGCGTCCCGCGTCGGCAGAGGTTCGGTGAGTGTCGGGAAGGCCCGCTCGGCGACGCGTCGCGTCATGCCGTAGAAGCGCTGCCACGCCTCGTACTCCCGGTCCGAGCCGGTGAGTGCGGCGAAGGATTCCCGGGTGCGGTCCCCGCCGACGAGCAGCCCGGTGGCGCGGCCGCCGCGCACGGTCGGGGTGTACGAGGAGACGGTCCGCTTGCGTACGGCGAAGTCCAGGCCGAGATCGCGGACGATCTTCTGCGGCAGCAGGGACACGAGGTACGAGTAGCGCGACAGTCGGGCGTCGACCCCGTCGAAGGGGCGGGTCGAAACGGCCGCTCCGCCGGTGGTGGCGAGGCGTTCCAGGACCAGGACGGACTGTCCGGCGCGAGCGAGGTAGGCGGCGGCGACCAGACCGTTGTGGCCGCCGCCCACAATCACTGCGTCATAGCTGTCGGGTGCGGGCATGACCCTTCGTAGCACGGGACGATCACCCCTGACCAGAGGCGGTGGCGTCCGGTCGGTGCGGAGGTACTCCCCGCCCGCGGCGCAGCGCCGCGACCCGGCGGTACAGCTCTACGGCCTCCGGTCCCCGGCCGAGCTGCTCCAGGCAGTGTGCCTCGTCGTTGCGGGCGGCGAGGGTGTCGGGGTGGTCGGCGCCGAGGACCCGTTCGCGGGCCGCGGCGACCTGGCGGTAGACGGTGAGGGCGTCGGCCCAGCGGCCGAGCCAGCCGAGGCCGACGGCGACCTCGCGGCGACTGACGAGGGTGTCGGGGTGGTCTGGGCCGAGGACGCGTTCGCGGACCGCGCACACGTCGCGCGCCTCGGCGAGCGCTTCCTCCCAGCGGGCGAGGCGGCCCAGATTGACGCCGAGGCCGTGGCGGGCGCGGAGCGTCTCGGGGTCGGCGGGACCGCCCACCCTGGTCCGGTCGTCGACGAGGGCGCGGTACAGCTCCAGGGCCTCCGCGCTGCGGCCCAGGCGGCCGAGGCTGATGCCGACCTCGTAGCGGGCGCAGAGCGTGTCGGGATGGTCGGCGCCGAGCGACCTCGACCGGGCCTGGGCGACTTCGCGGTAGGTCTGCAGGGCCTCCGTCCAGCGTCCCAGCCGGCCGAGCGTGTACGCCACTTCGTAGAGCGTGACCAGGGTGTCGGGGTGGTCGGCACCGAGCAGGCGGGAACGGGCCGACGCCACGTCCCTGGCCATCCGGTACGAGTCCTCCAGGCGTCCGAGCCTGCTGAGGTTGAAGGCGAGGTTGTGGCGGCAGCGCAGGGTGTCGGGGTGGTCGGGGCCCATCGACCGTTCCCTGGAGGCGAGGACCGTCGCGTACACCTGATGGGCCTCGAAGTGCCGGCCGAGCTGGCCCAGGACGTACGCCATCTCCTGGCGGGCCGCGAGGGTCTCCGGATGGTCGGGTCCCAGGGTGCGTTCGCGCCCCTGGGCGACCCGGCCGAACTCCCGCAGGGCGTCCGACGCGCGCCCGGTGCGGCTGAGGGTGAAGCCGACCTCGTACCGGCTGGAGAGGGTGTCGGGGTGGTCGGGGCCGAGGGCGTGCTCGCGTTCGGCGGCGACCGCACGGTGTACTTCGCCGGCCTCCTCCCAGTGGCCGAGCCTGCCGAGGTTGAGGCCCGCGCTGTGCCGGTTGGCGAGGATGGAGAGCAGTTCCGGCGACGGGGTCGGCCGCTCGGCCCTGACCTGTGGCAGTTCTCCGGTGAGGTATCGCATGTCGGTGCCGGTGGTCCACTCGCCGGTGAGGTCCGCCAAGTGGTCGGGCGGCGCGAGCCCGAGGGCGCCGGACGCCTTGTGTCCGGTGGTCATGCCGCGGGTCCAGGCCGGCAGCTCCTGCCCGGGCCGCACGACGGGAACGGGCGGCGCGAGCCGTACCTGTCCCGAAGGCTGGAGCTGCGGCTGCTCGCCGGTGCGGCCGACGGCGATCCGCTGCCGCAGGTCGCCCGCGTCGACGGGCCGCTCCTCCGGGGTCTTGGCCAGCAGTTCCAGGACGACACGGTCGAAGAATCCGGGGAGTTCGGCCCGGTGGGTGCGCAGTGGCTCGGGCTGGGTGTCACGGTGTCCGACGAGCACGGCCCAGGCGTCTTCGAGGTCGAACGGCGGTGCTCCGGTGGCGATCTCGTACAGGACGCAGCCCAGTGAGTACAGGTCGCTGCGGTGGTCGACATGGCCGCCGCTGATCTGTTCGGGCGACATGTAGTGCGGGGTGCCCATGGCGATGCCCGTACCGGTGAGGCGGGAGGTGAAGCCGATGTCGTGGCCGAGCCTGGCGATGCCGAAGTCGCAGATCTTCACCGTGCCGTCGGCCAGCCGCATGATGTTGGCGGGCTTGAGGTCGCGGTGCACGATGCCCTGCTGGTGGGTGTAGCCGAGGGCGTCGGCGACCTGTTCGGCGATGTCGACGATGTCGGGCACCGGCAGCGGATGCTGCTTGTTGTCCTCCAGGAGCTGGCTGAGGTTACGGCCGTCGAGGAGTTCCATCACCAGGTAGAGAACGCCCTCGTGCTCACCGAAGTCGTGGACGACGGTGACGCCGCGGTGCTGGAGCGCGGCGGCGACGCGGGCCTCGCGGCGGAAGCGTTCACGCAGGATGCGGGTGAAGGACTGGTCGTGCTGGGGCCCCATCGGCTTGAGGCATTTGACGGCCACGTGGCGGCCGAGCGACTCGTCGCAGGCTCGCCACACCTCGCCCATGCCTCCGCGCCCGATCAGATCGAGCAGTCGGTACCGGCTCTGGATCAGCCTGGTGTCCGCCATCGCCTGCTGTCGCCCCCGTCGCTTCGCCTACCCCTGTGCCCTCCCCGGCCCGTCCAGTATGGCGGCCTGGCTGCGCAGTTTGTACGGGGTGGGGCGGCTGCCGGGGCCGAGTCGGGCCATCGCGTTCAGAATGTGACCGGGCGGGAGTTGCCAGCGAAGCCGGGAGGGAATGCAGCGCAGGGCGGTTCCGGCGGTGCGCAGGCGGAGGTCGACGGTGCGCACGGGCCCCACGGGTCTGCCGTAGAGCTCGTGGGCGTACGGGGGCAGTGACTGGTAGGCGAGTGCCGCGACGCGCCGCCACATCAGTGCGCGCGCCGGTACGAGCAGCGGATGAACGGGGGGACGGCGCAGGAAGTCGTCCACGTCCAACGCCTCCGGGGATGCGGCGAGTTGTGGCCGCACCCGTTCGAAGTAGGCGGCGAGCTGCGCGGTGCCGGCCGGCACGTCGGCGGGGTCGAGGCCGACGAGACGCGCGCTGTGGCGGTGCTCGTCGATGTAGCGGTCGGCCTGGGCGTCGGTGAGCGGGAAGCCGGAGCGGCGTTCGACCTGGAGGTAGGAGTCGACCTCGGCGCAGTGCACCCACAGCAGCAGCTCGGGTTCGTCGACGCCGTACGTCTCCCCGGTCACCGGGTCGGTGACCTTGAGGAGCCGGTGGATCCTGCGGACCCTGGCACCCGCCTTCTCGGCCGCTTCAGTGGTGCCGTAGGTGATCGTTCCGACGAAGCCGGCCGTACGCATCAGCCGCCCCCAGGCGTCCTTGCGGAAGTCGGAGTTCTGCATGACGCCGCGTACGGCGCGCGGATGCAGCGCCTGGAGGTAGAGCGCACGCACCCCGGCGACCCACATCATCGGGTCGCCATGCATCTGCCAGGTGACGGATTCGGGCCCGAAGAGCCCGGGATCGGCATTCACCATGTCGCTCGCGCCTCCCACCATGTGGCGGTCCTGCTGGGCGGCAGGGTGCCGGCCGACCCGATGCTGGCGACAGGAATGCCGACGCCGTCCGCAATCACCCCGGATATGGTGCCCGCCGGCCTTCCGCGCCAAGCCGATTCCATATCCCGAATGCGTACGAATATGGCCCTCACCTCAGGCGCTGCCACCGGCGGGGGCATCGTCCCCTCCGCAGGGGCGGCACTGACGAGTCTCAGCGTCCGGAACCTTCCGTGCGGTTGCTCGTATCAGGCACGGGGGACGACGGCGACTGGGCACCGCGCGTGATGGATGGCAGCTTGGGCTACGGGGCCCAGGTGTGACGCCAGGGCGGAACGGTGCTTGCGTCGGCCGACGACCAGCAGCCCGGCGCCCTCGGCGGCCCGTACGACGGCCTTGGCGGGGCTTTCGAGTGCGATGCTCTCGGCCACCTCCACGAGGGGGAACTTCTCACGCCAGGGGCGGAGGGTCTGGCTGAGGCGCTTCTGCGCGTCGTGAGTGATTTCTTCCGTCACATCGTGATCCACACCCCAGGGCACATAGGCATCGAGCGGCAGACTCTGGCCATGGACGGCCCGAAGAGGCATGCCCCGCGCTGCTGCGGTACCGAAGGCGAATGCGAGCAGGTCGTCGTGGGAGCCGTGCAGTTTCAGTGCCACCACTACGCCGCCTGCGGCAGCTGGGACGGACTGTGGCCCTTCTCCGCTCGCTTCGGCCCGCACCAGGACCACCGGCCTCTCGGCCCGTGCCACGACGGACATGCTGATGTCTCCCAGGAAATAACTTTCGACAGGCATCAGCCCTCGCGAACCGAGCACGATCATCTCGGACTCCGATGCCGCTCGCAGCAGTGCGTGCTGGGCGTCGTCGGCAATCAGCTCGCCGACGACAGGGAGGCCGGGGTGGCGCGCCTGGAGCTCGGCCCGCGCGTTGTGCACAATCCGCTTCGCCCAGTAGTTCTGATCCGTCGCCGCAGGAATGCCCGGCGTATCCGGCACCAGCAGAGGCCACGCGTGCAACAGGCGCAGCGTGAGTCTGCGCCTCTCGGCTTCGTCCGCGGCCCAACGGGCAGCGGCAAGACTCTCGGGTGAGCCGTCGAGGCCCACGGTGACAACTGGCTCCATGACGACTGCCTCCGTCTCGTAAGAAGCTGGAACGACGTGAACGAGCCCGCTTGTCCGGACTGCTGTCGTCCGTGTGTCCTGGTCCGAAACCAGGCAGGCGACGGTGAGGGGTCACCGATGGTGTGAGCATCTGCGCCGAACACGGCTTCTTCACTTTCGAGGAGTACCCCAGATCTCCTCGTGGCGCATGCGGGCCCTGATGGGGCAGGGTCCGGCGGGACGCGCGTCGGGGCAGGGACCGGGTCCTCCTCCGAAGACTCCGGCCACCGCGACCGGAGACCTGCCGGACGAGCCGTTGCGCTACGGCCACTGCGGAGGGCTGTCCGCCGTCGCGCCACGCCCCGCTCCTCGTCCGCAGGAGCAGCCGCGACACCGCAGCGACATCATCCTCTGCGTGATGCGTTCGCGTAGGCCCATGGCGTCGTGGCTCACCGCCGTTCGGCGCTGATGCTTGACTTTGAACGTGGTCTCCTCCGTAACGTCGTCCCATGGCAGACGAGAAAAGCGCGGGCAAGCCCGGAAAGCTGCCGCGCTCGCTGTACGAACGGGAGCTGTACCGACTCCAGACCGAACTCGTGAAGCTCCAGGAGTGGGTGCGGGCGGAAGGCGCACGGCTCGTCGTGGTGTTCGAGGGGCGTGACGCGGCAGGCAAGGGCAGCACGATCAAGCGCGTCACCGAACACCTCAATCCCCGCGTTGCGCGCATCGTCGCGCTGCCGCGGCCGACCGAGCGCGAGCGCAGCCAGTGGTATTTCCAGCGCTACGCCGAGTACCTGCCGGCTGCGGGGGAAGTGGTTCTGCTCGACCGGAGCTGGTACAACCGCGCGGGCGTCGAACGCGTCATGGGTTTTTGCACCATGGAGGAACACCAGCGGTTCCTTCGCCAGTGCCCGATCTTCGAGCGGATGCTGGTGGAGGACGGCATTCTGCTGCGTAAATACTGGTTCTCCGTGAGTGACGCGGTGCAGGAGGAGCGGTTCCGACGTCGACTGCAGGATCCCACCCGCCGGTGGAAGCTCTCGCCGATGGATCTGGAATCGATCACCCGATGGGAGGCGTACTCGCGGGCGAAGGACGAGATGTTCGTCCATACGGACATCTCGGAGGCTCCCTGGTATGTCGTCGAGAGCGACGACAAACGCCGGGCCCGGCTGAACATGATCGCCCATCTGTTGTCGACCGTGCCGTACGGGACAGTGACTGCACCGGTGATCGAGCTGCCCCCGCGGCCGCCGGCCACCGGGTACCAACGGCCGCCGAGGGACCTTCAGACGTATGTTCCCGACCACGCGTCGGAACTCAGGGGGTGAGGCGGAACGGTCGCCACACGATCAGGCTGCCAGAGGTAAGACAGCCACCGGCGTGGTGGTGCCCGGCACCGGCCGCGCCGCTCTCGCACCCGACGAGAGCTTCGGGAGAGACTGGAGATGGATTCGCCGGACTTCCTCGACCTCGCCGAGGCACTCAGCGAGCAGACGGCTCTCCTCCTTCAGGAGGCCCCCACGGCGTAGTGGGGCTGGTCGGCCCCACAACAGGCCACAAGGCCCCACCTCCGCCCCTGCTCCGCCGGGCGGGGCTCGGAACAGAGCGCAGACCTGCGGCGCGCAGGAGGTGCCCGCCATGAAAGACCCCGTGACCGTCGGTGTCGATGGCTCTCCCGAGAGCCGGGCGGCTGTCGCTTGGGGCGCCCAGGAGGCGTCCTTGCGGCAGGTGCCGCTGAGACTCGTCCACGTCATCGACTGGCCCATCAGCCCCGCCGTTCCACGGCTGGGCCGCGAGACGGCAGGCCGATGGGCCGACGAGGCGCTCACCGAGGCCCTGGGGGAGGTACGCCGCCGGCACCCACGCCTGGAGATCACCGCCCGGTGCCTTTCCGGCAGGCCGGCAGCAGCCCTGGCTGTCGAAGCTGCCGACGTCGGCCTGCTCGTCCTGGGTTCCCGCGGCCTGGGCAGTCTGGTGGGCTTTCTCGTCGGCGCGGTGGGCACGGCGACACTCGTGGCCACCGATACGCCCGTGGTCCTCGTGCGGGTCGCGGATGAACCGAAGCACGCCGATCCCACCCCGTACGGCGAGATCGTCGTGGGTGTCGACACCCACGACGCACCCGACAAGGTTCTCGCCTTCGCCTTCGAAGAGGCCGCCCGCCGCGGTTGCGCCTTGCGGGCGATCCACGGCTGGAAGCTTCCGCCCGCCTACAGGTCCTTCCCGTTCATCGACTCCTACGACGAACGGGCAGCAGGCCGAAGTGCCGCGCAGCTGCTGGACGAACTGCTGCTGCCCTGGCGCCACGAATTCCCGTCCGTGAGCGTGGACCAGACGGCGTTCATGGGCTCCGCGGGCGGTCAACTCGTCCAGGCCGCGGCAGGCGCGGACCTCGTCGTCGTCGGCCGACACCTGCGCCGCTCTCCTCTGGGTGCGCACCTCGGACCGGTGGCCCATGCCGTCCTGCATCACGCCACCGCCCCCGTGGCCGTCATCGCCCACGACTGACGCCCCCGAGCGAAGGGGAATTCGGACCATGATGCATCGCACTGTCTCCGAGGTCATGACCCGGGATGTGTCGACGGCCGCCCCCGAGGCGTCACTCGAGCCGGTCATCCGGATCCTGGACCACAACCATGTATCGGCCCTGCCCGTAGTGGACACGCGTCCGTCGAATACGCCGTGGACGACCTGGCGCCGGATCACGGACCAGCGCGTAACACCGGCGACCGCCGAGTGCCCACGCCAGGGGGCGAAAGGAGCCGACCGCCTTTCGCGCACGGTGCCGGGAGTCGTGGACGTGACGGCTCGGTTCGACGCCGAAGTTCCGGCGTGAAGGAGTGCGACGATGAGGCATCGCAGTGTCTCCGACCTCATGACACCCGCAGCCGTCAGCGTGCAGCGCGGCACCTCGTTCAAGGAGATCGCCCGGCTCCTCGACGAATTCGGCGTCACCGCCGTGCCCGTCGTGGACGAGAAGGAGTGTCCCGTAGGCGTCGTCTCCGAAGCCGACCTGCTGCGCAGGCGCAGTTCCGGGAGCGGCGCGAACACCGCCGTTGGTCTCATGAGCCACCCGGCGATCACTGCGGCGCCCGAGTGGAGCGTCGTCCGCGCGGCCCGCATCATGGAGAAGCGCAAGGTCAAGCGACTCCCGGTCGTCGACGGCGAGGGCCGGCTCATCGGAGTCCTGAGCCGCAGCGACCTCCTGCAACTCTTCCTGCGCAGGGACCGTGCAATCCAGGAGGAGATCCTCGAAGACGTCCTGACCCACACGCTCCGGCTCAGTCCGTCGTCGCTGACCGTCGAAGTAGCCGATGGTCTCGTGACCCTCAGTGGCACCGTGGAACGGCACAGCCTCGTCCCCATCGTCCTGCGTCTGTGCCGGAGCGTCGACGGAGTCGTGGACGTGATCAATCGGCTCAGCTACGAGCAGGACGACATGCCGGTCGATGTACGAACGGGCACCTAGCGGCGGGAGGCGGCGGGAGAAGGCCATGCCACATCGACAAGTACACGAGTTCGTGGCCCGCGGGTGGTCTCCGTCCCGGAAACGCCGTCTTCGGACAAATGGGCGAGGCGCGCCCCCTGACCGCAAGCCAGGGCCAGTCCGAGGGAGGTCATCATGGACCCACGCATTGTCGTCGGGCTCGACGGATCCGCAGAAAGCGCCGCGGCGGCCCATTGGGCCGCGAGGGAGGCGCTCCTTCGCAGCGTGCCGCTGCACCTTGTGCATGCCGAGGAACGGTCATCGCCACCCGGCATTCCTGCCGCCAGGTCCGATGTGGCCCGCGAGTGGGTAAAGGCCCTGCTGCGCGACGCCTCCGACGAGCTTCGGGAGAAGCACCCCCAGCTGGACATCAGCACCCAGTCGTTCGACGGTCGGCCGGCTGACTCTCTTGCCGGTGTCACGGCCACCGCGGGCATGCTGGTCCTCGGCTCCCGAGGACTGGGCACGCTCACGGGTTTCTTCCTCGGTTCGGTCGGCATGGCAGTCATCCACGCCGTGGAGCGGCCCGTTGTCCTGGTACGCGCGACGGAGGACGCGATCCCGCACGCCCGGGGCCTCCACTCGGACCGTGACGTGGTCGTGGGCATCGACATCAGCCGACCCTGCGATGCTCTCCTCGCCTTCGCATTCGACGTGGCATCACGGCGGGCCTGCAGACTCCGTGCGCTGCACAGCTGGATGCTGCCCCCACTGGCCGGGTCGGGATTCGCGTACAGTCCGGAAGTCAACGCGCAGATCGCTCAAAGCATGAACACCGGCCTGGACGACATGCTGAAGCCCTGGCGGGACATGTACCCGGCGGTCACCCTCGACGCACAGGTGCCGATCGGACATGCTTCCGAGCAACTCCTGGATACAGGTTCCGAAGCGGGCCTCATAGTCGTCGGCCGTCGCATCCGCCGGTCCCCGATCGGCGCGCACGTCGGCCCGATCACTCACGCGGTCCTCCATCACTCCACCGCACCCGTCGCCGTCATCGCCCACGAATGAGGTCCCGCGGCACCGCGCCCCCGTGCTGCTGGGCGAAGGAATCGGAGTACTGGACCTGGCCCCCTCACCCGGGACCGTGCGGGCACTCGCCGAGGTCACGCTGGTCTGGGTGCTCTTCGCCGATGCCGCGCGGCTGTCTTCCGGGCCCTGCTCCCTGAGCTCGGTCTGTGTGTACGACTTCTGCTGCTCGGGGCTGCCGGTGTGCGCCGGTCTCGGCACTCTGCCGGCCATGGCCCTGCTCCCCGGGGTGTCGGGCTGGGCCGCGCTGTACGTGGCGGCCGCACTCGCTCCGACACACGCCGCGCTCGGCGCCATGATGATCAATCCGGTGGTGCCTCGCCCGGTGCCCCGGACGGTCCCCGCTCAGACTGACTTCTGGCGGGACCGGCTGGACGGTGTCCCGCCATTGGACCTGCCGGATCACCGGCCGCGCCCTGTGATCCGTCAAGCGGCACCGCCACGCACGAGCGCGAGCTGCCAGCCCCCGCCGCCGCCCTCGCGGAGCTGAGCCGGAGCCACGGCATCGCCTCGACCGCGATCCTCGCAGCCGCCGTCACCGCCCTGCTTGCCCGCTACTCCGGCCAAGAGGACGTCTCGCTCGGCACCGGTCTCCCCATGCTCCGGCTACTCCGTCGTCGTCCGCACCGGCGTAGACACGGCGGACATCCACGCGACCTATCTGCGCGACGGAACGGGAGCCGCGATGGCGAAGTTCATCGCGATGACGAGCCGGAAGGGCCCCTTCCCGGACAACGGGAACGAGGAGCCCGTCCCCGCACCGGCCGACTTCGGGCTGCCCGCCCAGGACGATGGCTCCCGCGACGACCCGCTGCTGGGTCAGAACATGCTCGGCTGTACGGGCTATGGGCCCGACTTCGCCGCGCTCCAGGCCGCCTCGACGCGTCGTCGTCGCAGCGGGCAAGGAGTCCGACGGAGAGTTCGCCGCCCGCGCCGCGGCGGAGATCGCGGCGCGGCTGGGCACCGGGCCCGCGGTCTTCCCCGGCAATCACGGTGGTTTCCTGGGTGGCGAGTTCGTCCGGCACGGGGCTCCGTCGGAGTTCGCGCAGACCCTCCGCGAGGTACTGCGCACCGACCGCTGATCCGACGCGGAGTCAGCTGCCGCGAGGGTTCGCGCGTCAGCCCTCGAAGACCAGGCGGATGTTCTGGTGGGTGATGTAGGAGAGCGCCTCTCCGGCCGGGAGGACGGGCCGGAGCGCTTCGTACACCGCCCGGACGCGCTCGGAACCGTACGCGCGCATGTCCCCGGTGGCCTGCAGGAGCAGGCCACCACCGGGCAACGGCTTCACCGCCGAGAACGCTCCCCTGGACTCCACTCCGCCCTGGCCACCGAGCTGTCGGGCGACACCCGGTGAGCAGACGGTGATCCAGGAGTAGCCCCGGAGCTCGTGGTTCAGCTCCGGCAGCGTCTCGTACGGGAAGACGCCGAGCGCCACTTCGAAGGCGCTGCGCCCGGTCGCCACCTCGACATCGTCCGCGATGCAGCCGTACAGACACGCCCGCCCTTCGGCTCCCGCCACTTCCAGCCGGCGGTCCAGGAAATTCCTCCAGCGCTGCTGGACCGCCGGCGACGTGTCCGGCGCGGCGAATTCCTGGCTCAAACCGTCGACCGCGAAGGTCACCCACTCGGGGGCGTCGTACTGACGCCTCATGGAAAGGGTGATCCACGGGCTGCCCGGATATCCGTCCGCGCCGAGCCGGCACAGACGGACATCCGCCCCCAACGGAACGTCCTCGACGCCCTGGAGGAACTTCTGCCAGCCACGGGGGGACCACACGCTGGAAGAGATCTTCCGCCCCTTCGCCGTGTTGCGGGTCACCGCGAAGGACCCCCAGAGTTCGCCGGGTTCCCCGAAGGGAATTCCGCTCTTCCTCAGCACATTCGAGCGTCCCGTGAGGTCCAGGGATGCCGCGAAGGGGTTCAGATCGGCGCCGGCCAGTTCGGCGAGCGCGTCCTCGAACCACCCCTCGGTCATTTTCCGCAGATCCGAAGCCGCATCAGGAAGCTCGAACACGGCCTCCACGCGAATGTTCGCATTGAAGCGGAATTCGGATTCTGCAGTTCTCATTTCCCCTACCCGTTTCCGTTCAATTTCCCGCCCGCGTGCCTTTTGGGCACCTATGCCACCGGCGGGATCATACCGCGCGTACCGAATAAGGCCCCACGCCGTCGCGCATCCGCCCTAGAAGACCGGAATGAACGGCATGGGTAGCGGACCGGTTCCCGGATTCGGCGTAAAGGGATTGTTGGACCAGTCGTGGTTCTCCACGTCGCGGTGCCGCAGACCTGTTGAGCCAGTGGGACGATCACAGCAGTTGGGAGGAACGGCACTTGCGCCGAGTGGCATCCCTCAAACTCGCTGAAATGAGCGGCGGCGGCACGTGGCCCCAATGCGCGCAAGCACTTCACGTGCCATGGAACACAGCACAACAGCCAGAAGGTACTCAAGCGAGAACTCTCGCCCCGCAGCCTGTGGCCAGCGTTCCATCAGTCCGTTGAGTCCCTCGCCCGCTGCCTCGACGACACCTTCCCCCGCATCGATTATCAACGCCGCCGTGAAGCGCTCCAGCCCTGGCACCTGCCGCATGCGCATTGGATCGAACTCTGCAACGGACTCGACACGTTCCGCCAGGGCCGCACATCGCCCAGCCAAGAAGCAGCAACCGTTCTTATCTGGGTCGAAACCACACACAAAGACCACCTCCACAGCACCATTCTGAATTCCTTGCGGAAATCAGGCCGCAGCACTCAACAAGTGGTCGCCTCAATTAATCAGATGCGCACACCCGCAAACTGCAAGGGCGCCAAACGCGAGCTGCTTCACCGTATCGCGGCGCATGCCGCCTGCCTTGCCGCCCAGTGCGATCAAGCGACGAGCATCCTTCCAGCCAGTCTCGGCAGGCCCGACTCCCCAAGTCCCGGACTCAGCAGCCCCGAGTAGCGAAAGAGTCCAGGCTCGTGCTATAGAGCCTCTTTCAACCTGACGGCTGGTTCAACAGGGACGAGGACGCGAAACCCCTTGAACCTCCTCGGTCGGTAACCCGCCGCGTACGGAAGCCGGTCTTCCGAAGGCGGAGTCCGCCCCGGCGTCGGCGATGCCAGGTTCTTCTCCTGAGCGACAGCTGGCCCCCGTCGGACTGGAGCGGAGCCGCAGCCCGGGTCCGCGTGCCACCATGACTCCCGAGCGCTTCGCGACCGACGCAGGGGAGGGAACGTGGGCAGCACCACGTCCGCTAAATGGTCCGACTGGCGCAGCCGGATTGTCGAGATACCGGGCGCAGGGGACGGAAATCCGGTCCTTTTTGGAGTTCCGCGCGGGCTTCACCACGAGCTTCAACCTGTCGACCGTGCGCAAGGGTCCCTATCATCAGCGGGCCCATGACACGCTCGTCACCATCGGCCGGACTGGGCCGTCGCACATCGTCCTGCCGGCCGACTGCGACGCCCTCGCCATCTGGCGAATCATGGTGGGCAACGAGGCCGCCAGTGGCCTGGGCCGGTGGAAGGTGCGCATCGTGGACAGCGGCGCGCTGCCTCAGCTCCCGACCAAAACAGCCCGGGGAAAGGGAACCCAGACCTTCGGCTATTTCAGCCTCAAGCCGTACTTCGAATACGCCCCGGTTGTGCACTACGACTTCATCGACTCCCCCGGCACCATCATCTACACGCCGGCCAACGGTGGGAAGCAGCTGATCCGCTTCACCTCCGCTGTCAACCAGAAGGGCACCCTGCGCCTTCCGCAGCACGGATACGTCACCCTGTCCGAACACGGCAAGTGGCAAATCTCGGTGACCTGACCTACCGATTTGAACGCTCTCCATCTTGATCAGATGGCGAGTTCGAGGGTGGCGACGGCTCTGACGACGGCGGTGATCCGGGTGGTGGTGCAACGGAGCTTCCGAAGGACCCGCCAGCTCTTCAGGATCGCCATGGCGCGTTCGACGAGGCTGCGGATCTTGGCGGTCCCGGTTGTGACGCCGGCGCCAGCCGCGCAGGTTCCTGCCCCGAAACGGGACACGGATGCTGGGGCTCGCACCCAGATACGCCTTGTCCGCCCCGCACTTGATGTCGCCGGCGGTCAGAGCGGCCGGGATGTCGTGGGTCCGGGCCGCGGTCAGGTCGTGCGTGGCTCCCGGCAGTGCGTCCAATGCCCAGATCAGGCGTCCGGCTGGGTCGGCGAGAACCTGCACGTTCATGCCGTGATGCTTCTTCTTCCCCGAGTAGTACGGGCGGTCGGCGGCGATACGGTCGATCGGCAGGAGCGTGCCGTCGAGGATCACGTACGCCTTCCTGCGGACCGTGTCCATGGCCTGCTCCAGCGTCGGAGCGAGCGAGGCCAGGAGTTCGACGATTTCGCGTATGTAGCGGCAGACCGTCGCGATCCCGATGTGGAAACCCGCCGCGAGGCGGGCGTAGGTGTCACCGCAGCGCAGGTGCGCGAGGACGAGCAGGGCCTGCCGGCCACAGGTAAGACGGCGCCAGCGGGAGCCGATCTGGCGCCGGTGGCCCGCGAGCAGACCGGCAAGACGCTACAGGGTGCCGCTGGACAGATCGATGGCAGGCGGGTAGACAAGCACGAGAGCTCCTGACGGACTGGTGATCTTGGTCGTGAACCCATCTACGAGGAGCTTTCTTCATGCCCGCCACCGGGGCGCAGACCCAACCACCCGTCAGGTTGGAAGAGGCTCACTGAGTGCGGTAGTTGGCCCGAACGGACAACTCGGGTGCTCAGAGTCCGCGTCCGCAGAGGCTGCCCCCTTGGCCCGCCTCACGGAGAGGATCGGCGGTGTAGTCGCTTGGTCCACAGGGATCTGAGCCGACTGCGGCCGGGACGGCGCTGTCAGAGCCGGCCCCTGCCCTGCCCGCATGGAGCGCGAGATCAACATCTCTGAGGAACCGGGGGTGACCAAGGTCTGCCGGGAGTGCAGGAACCCGTACAAGCCGCTTCGGAACGGGATGTGCCAACCCTGCTACAGGCGGGCGGTAAAGTATGGCTTTGCGATCTACGTCCGCGACGAGGTCGAGGACATCACCGTTGCGTGGGTTCGGGAGAAGTGCGCCGAGACCGGGGACTGCCTGGTGCGGGGCGGAACGGTCGGCAAGGAGGGGCGGCCACAGGCGGGCGACCGGCGGTCGTACCGGGAAGAGGGCCCGCACCTCCATCCGCCTGGGCAATCTCGCCGACCTCGATCCGCAGGCCGGTGAGATCCCGGAGGTCCCACCGAACGTCAAACCTCCACAGCAACCACGGAAGAGGGCCGGCAGACCACGCAACACGGTCTTCGCTGACCACGGTGACAGGCCGACCGCTGATGGATGAAGCACTCGCCAGCCCGAGGGCGCGACCACTGGCACGGAGCCTGGACCCGCTCGATGGGGAGTCCCTGGGCGGCTATCTACTGAGACTCGCCCACCGCCTCCACCTCTCGCCCATCCGGCTGGCCCGTTCGACCGGGTGCACCATCCGGCCCACGACCAGCCAGCTCGGCCGCCACAACACGGCTCTGCGGCAACTCCTCATCCGGCACGCGGAGGATCTCGCCACGAAGATCGATGCGTCTCTCCATGCCTCGCCGGTCACCGGGCGAGATCCGGGCGCAGCTGCCCCACCGCATCAACCGCGGCACCCGAGCCGTCATCCGCGGCCTCTCAGCCGCCACGAACCGTCAGATCGGCCGGTTCGAGCGGAAGAACGGGCTCTACTCGGGAGACGTGGCTCACGCCTTCCGGGCCTGGTCCCAGACCGTACGGCGGTCCTATCCGTCCGTGGAACTCTCCTGCGAAGGCACGACAGGCTGGCGCGACATGCACGCCCGCACCCTGCTCGAAGCAGCCATGCGAACGATCAGTGCCAAGGCGCGGCGCGAACTCCGCAAGGCCGTCGAGCCTCTCGACGCCCGGTTTCTCGCGCGCACGTTGAACAATCCCTTAACACCAACGGACCTCCCCTGGTGGCACCGCCGGATCCGCAGCTGACCTCCAGGTTCCTCCGGGGACAGCTACCGATCGATGTCGACGTGAACCCCGCGCACCTGCAGCCGGGCCTTCAGGAACTCCATCTCCGACAACGTCCCCGCGAGGCCATCGTGGCTCAGTTCCCCGACCAGCTCACGAGCCCGCGACAACGAGGCCGCTGAGACCTCCCGAAGGACCTTCAAAGCTGGGACGAGACTGGGAAGCGGATCGACCAACCGCAGCCTGACAGGTCCGTGCGCTGCGAGTAGAGCCTCCCGGACATCATCAGGTGCTGGTCCCGGACCGGCGTGTTCGCACAGGTAGGTGCCGCAGGACCCGCAAGAGAACTCCGAGTCCCACCACAACTCATCGCGAAGGATGAACTGGTTCACCTGTCGCACCGCCATGCTGCCGCACTCGCAACGCGATGCGATCTTCGCTGTCTGACCAGTCACCCGGGCTCCCTGACGTTCCACTCCCGCGGCAGATCCTCGCCGCAGAAGACGCAGACGAAGTCCTCCTCTCGCACGATGTTGAGCTCCCGGCAGGAGCGGCATCGGCGGAAGACCACCTCGTGCGTGAACCCGGACGGGTAATGGATCCCGATCCGCTCCAGGGCCTCGGCCACGGCCGGCCATGAGCCGACGTCCGGGCAGTAGCCGGTCGACTGGTTGCTTACCTCCTCGACCACCCACCGCCCGGACTCCTCACGGAAGCTCATCTCGCCAGCGCTCAACACCTCTCCACCGCCAGCACACACCACGTGCTCGCTGCGGCGCGGAGCCAGTCGCAGCACCCCGCCGCTGTCGACGACGAACGTGAACGGCTCGGCCAACTCATCCAGCAGCGCAGAGACCCACTCGCCGAAGTCCGCCGACGAACGGATGCTCCGACCCTCGCCACCCGTCCGGACGAGCGCCTTCAGCTCCGCCGGACCCACATACCGATGCCTCTGCCCCCGCGTCTCCACGCACACCAACCTAGTGGCTCACGCAGCCAGGACCTGGGGGATTACGGGCTCTGGCGAAGACCACGAGCGTCGATAGGGACGGGACCGCGGCCTCGGCGTTAGCCATCAAGCCTCGGTGCCAACAATCAAGACCAGGTTCCAACCACCGTGTCCCGGCTGAATCAGCCGCGAGATCGATGCTCACCCTGGACGACAGATGTCGTGCTGACACGACAGTTAGCGTGCTGAGTCACAGCTGGATGCTTACGCGAATCCATTCAGTGCCAACTATCCCCGGTATGTGACAACCAAAATCTGTGGTCGCACCCGCTCACCGCCGTACGCGCGGCATCCCCAGGCCGATCCACGAGATGATCTCCCGCTGGATCTCATTGTTGCCGCCGCCGAAGGTGAAGATGACGGCGGACCGGTATCCGCGTTCGAGCTCGCCGTGCAGTACGGCGCCTGCCGACCCTTCCTTCAGCGGTCCCGCCGAGCCGACGACCTCCATCAGCCAGGCGTAGGCGTCACGGCGTGCCTCGGAGCCGTAGACCTTGACGGCGGAGGCGTCCTGCGGGGTGAGGGTTCCGTTCTGGACCGCGGACACCATCTGCCAGTTGAGGAGCTTCATGGCGTCGAGCCTGGTGTGGGTGCGGGCCAGGAGGGCGCGGACCCAGCCGAGGTCGATGACGCGGCGGCCGTCGGTGAGCCGGGTGTCCGCCGCCCAGCGCTGGACGTTGTGGAGGGCGCGGACGGCCATGGTGCCGTGGGCGGCGAGGGTGACGCGTTCATGGTTGAGCTGGTTGGTGATGAGCCGCCAGCCCTTGTTCTCGTCGCCGACGCGGCGGGAGACGGGGACGCGGATGTTCTCGTAGTAGCTGGCGGTGGTGTCGTGCGAGGCGAGGGTGTTGATGACGGTGCAGGAATAGCCGGGGTCGCTCGTCGGGACGAGGAGCATGGTGATGCCCTTGTGGGGCGGGGCGTCCGGATCGGTGCGGACGGCGAGCCAGACCCAGTCGGCCGTGTCGCCGTTGGTCGTCCAGATCTTCTGCCCGTTGACGACATAGTCGTCGCCGTCGCGCACGGCCCGGGTCTTGAGCGCGGCAAGGTCTGTGCCCGCGTCGGGTTCGCTGTATCCGATCGCGAAGTCGATCTCGCCGGCAAGGACCTTCGGCAGGAAGTAGTCCTTCTGTTCGTCGGTGCCGAACTGCATGATCGTCGGGCCGACGGTGTTGAGGGCCATCAGCGGCAGCGGAACGCCCGCCTGGGCGGCCTCGTCGAAGAAGATGAACTGTTCCATCGGCGACAGTCCGCGTCCGCCGTACTCCGTCGGCCAGCCGACGCCGAGCCAGCCGTCGGTACCGAGGCGGCGGATCGTCTCACGGTAGAAGTTCTTCTGTGAGGAGGGGTCGGCGTAGCGCGCGTAGGCGTTGTCGGGGACCAGTCCGGCGAAGTACGTACGCAGTTCGGCGCGCAACTGCTGCTGTTCAGGCGTGTATTCGAGGTGCACGGCCCCTCCAGGAGTCTCGCGGTCGCGTCGCCCGTGTGCGGCGGCGCACACAGTAGAACGTGTTGCAAGAATCCGGAAGGGCCAGGACGTCTCCGGCGGGCGTCAGCGCTTGACGGCGCGCAGGACGACGAACTTCGGGTCGCCCGCGACCGTGGTGCAGTTGCCGAAGGTCCGGCGCAGCTGGGTGTGGTAGCCGAGGTGCCGATTGCCGACGACCCACAGCTCGCCGCCCTGCCGCAGTGCGGCGCGCGCCCCGTGGAACATGTTGCGGGCCGTTGCGTCGGTGGTTGCCTGGTGGGAGTGGAACGGCGGGTTGTTGAGCACCAGGTCCACACTGGCCGGCGGCAGCTGTGCCAGCCCGTCGCCGACCACGAAGTCGGCCTTGGCGTCCGGACCGGCGTTGGCCCGGAAGGTCTCCTCGGCGGAGGCGACCGCCTGGTACGACTCGTCGATGAAGGTGACCGTCGCTTCGGGATTGGCCAGCGCGGCGGACAGCCCGACGACCCCGTTTCCGCAGCCGAGGTCGACTACCCGGTCGGGGCCGCTGCGCGCGGGGAGATGACCGAGGAAGAAGCGGGTGCCGATGTCGAGGCGCTCGGCGCAGAAGATCCCGGCATGGTTGGTGACCGTCCGGCCGGAGACCGGACCGACGCCCTCGGGCAGGTCGTAGCGGTGCGGCCAGGGGCTCGGCGTGCGGGCCAGGGCCGGGTCCGGGGTGCAGAAGATGAGCCGGGCCTTCTTGACCGCGAGGGAGGTACGGGTCGGGCCGATGATCCGCTCGAAGAGTTTGAGGGTGGAGGTGTGGATCTCCTTGACCATGCCGGTGCCGATGACGACGGTGCCCGCATGGACGGCCGGCGCGAGCCGGTGGAGCTGGTCCTCCAGGAGCGCGAGGCTCTTCGGGACACGTACCAGCAGGACGTCGATACGGTCCGGCGGTGTGTCCCTGGCCGACAGGAGGCGTACGGCATCCGCGTCCACGCCGTTGCGGTCCAGATTCGCCAGAGTCGCGCGCTGCGCCAGGTAGGAGTCGGTGATCTGTACGGGGCGGTGCCCGGCCAGCACGGTGCTCAGGGCCCCCCAGCGGTCGCCCACCACGACCACGGCGCCCGACAGGTCGACCGGTGCCGACTCGTCGGTTCCCTCCAGCCGCCGCAACAGATACTCATCGGCAGCGTCCCAGGCACGGAACGGGTCGCGCGGGTCCTCGGGGAAGCGGGCGAGGTCATACCCCGCCCCTGACGTAGTCAAACGGTTCATTGTCCACCCAGGCTAGCCGAGCTGCGGGGAGCGCCCACACACTCCCCGCGCCGACTGCCGGGCCATGCGCTACGGCAGCGCCTTGTCGATCGCCGACCGGCCCTCCCGGGCGAGCCTGCGCTCCGCCCACTGAAGATTCTTCGGAGTCAGGTCTCGCCCGGAGGCGAGCACCAGGTCCTCTGCCGACGGATTGTCGCTCCCGCCGGTGTGCAAGAGGCTGTCGGGAGTCACTCCCCGAGCTGCGGATACGGATTCGGGCTCGTCGCTCATGCCGCCTCCTCGTCCTTTCGGTCATTCTCGCCCCGTGCCCGGCCCGCCGCATCCGATGCCTCTCCGATCCCCTCCCGGCGCCACGGACAGCCGCTCACTTGACCTGCACATGATAGGTACACAGCGTTCACACCATGGTCACGGTGCGTGTGGAAGGCTCCCGCTGACCACGTACCACACGACCGCTGCGGCGCCGCCCCCCACCTTGTGACGGCTTCGTGGTGCCCGCATTTTCGGAGAGGACACCCCCATGTCCCGTCGTCACCTTCATTACCGGCGCCCCCTGCTGGCGACCCTTGCCGCGTTCGCGGTACTCGCCGGCACCGCGGCCGCCGCGCCCGCCGCCACACCCCGGGCCGCGCCGGTCGCCGCGACACCGCTCGGCGCTCTCGACGACACGTACTACCAGGACGCGCTCGGCAAGTCCGGAACCGCGCTCAAAACCGCTCTGCACACAATCATCAGCAGCCAGACCAAGATCTCCTACAGCCAGGTCTGGGACGCGCTCAAGAACACGGACGAGGACCCCTCCAACCCCTCGAACGTGATCCTCCTCTACTCCGGGCGCTCCGAGCCCAAGAGCGACAACGGCGGCTCGGTCGGCCAGTGGAACCGCGAGCACGTATGGGCCAAGTCCCACGGCGACTTCGGCACCGCCACCGGCCCCGGCACCGACATCCACCACCTGCGCCCGGAGGATGTCACCGTCAATTCCATCCGCGGCAACAAGGACTTCGACAACGGTGGCAGCGCGGTCAGCGGCGCACCGGGCAGCTACACCGACAGCAACTCCTTCGAACCGCGCGACGCGGTCAAGGGAGATGTGGCCCGCATGATCCTCTACATGGCGGTGCGCTACGAGGGCGACGACGCCTTCCCCGACCTCGAACCCAACGACAGTGTGTCCAACGGCTCCGCACCGTACATCGGCCGCCTCTCGGTACTGAAGGCGTGGAGCCAGGAGGACCCGCCGGACAGCTTCGAGAAGCGGCGCAACGACGTCATATTCGACAAGTACCAGCACAACCGGAACCCGTTTGTCGATCACCCGGAATGGGTCGAGTCCATCTGGTAGAGGGAACGGACCCGGACCAGCTCCTTCCCCGTTTCAGTCGGCCAGGCCGCTCGCGCACCAGGCCACGGCCTCCTCACGGGAGTCGAAGGGCCGAAGGGCTGTGCGCTCGCCCTGCTCCCCGGCGCCGGGGAGCAGGACGAGGTGGCCCGCCGGGTCGGCCACGGCGGTGCGCACGCCGCCTTCCACGAGCCGGCCGAGTCCGCTCTGCAGCACCGCCCGGGCCACCGGGTCGATGTCGGTCACCTGCCGCAGATCCAGCACCGCGGCCCCCGTCTCCTGCGGTCGCGCCTCGTCCAGGGCGTACAGCACCCGTTCGGCCGCGGTGAAGTCGAGAGCGCCCTGGGCGGCGACGACCGCGACCCGTTCACGCCGGGCGCGCTCCCACGGCCCGGCCTGGGCGGACGGCAGATCGTCGGCGGTCGTGACCAGGGTGACGGTGGACCCGGCCAGTGCCGGATTGTGCATCAGATGGAGGCCGAGCCGCTCCGACAGGGCCCCGAGCGCGGCGCGCCCCCGAACGGAGGTGCCGGTCGGATCCAGCAGTGGGCTGTACGTCGCCAGCCCGAACCGGGCGGGGCCCGAGGCGATCAGTCCGCCGGACACACCGCTCTTCGCCGGCAGCCCGACCCGTAGCAGCCAGTCGCCCGAGGCGTCGTACATGCCGCAGGTTGCCATCACCGCCAGCACTTGGGCCGCGACCGGCTCCGGCACCACCTCGACGCCGGTGAGCGGGTTGACACCGCCGTGCGCGAGGGTCGCGGCCATCGCGGCGAGGTCCAGCGTGGTGACCCGTACCGCGCACTGTCTGAAGTACGTCTCCATCGCCGCCACCGGGTCGACGGGCAGTGGGCCGGCGCTGCGGATCAGATAGGCGAGGGCGCGGTTCCGGTCGCCGGTGACGGCCTCGGAGGCGTACACCTGCTCGTCGACGTCCAGCTGCCGTCCGGCGAACCGGCTCAGGCAGTCGAGGATGCGGTCGAATCCGGGGGCGTCGGGGGTGTCCGGGATCAGCGCGGTGGTGACGATGGCGCCCGCATTGACCATGGCGTTGTCGGGCCGCCCTGTGGCCGGTTCCAGACTGATGGCGTTGAACGCCTCGCCACTGGGCTCGGCGTTCACCCAGCGCCCCACCTCGTCGAGCCCGAGGACGGACAGGGCGAGGGCGTAGACGAACGGTTTCGACACGGACTGCATGGTGAACGGGACATCGGCGTCACCGGTGCTGTAACGATGACCGTCCATGCTGATCAGCGCCAGTCCGAACGCATCCGGTTCGGCCAGCGCCAGTTGCGGGATGTAGTCGGCGAGTTGGCCGTCCCGCAGCCCGGCGAACCGCGTGTGCAGTTCGCGCAGGGCATCGGTGACGGCTTCGGCGGCGGCGCTCACCCGGCCCGGCCGTCAGCTGCGCTCGGCCTGGGCGATCCGGGGAAACGTCTTGACGCCGGCCGCCTTGCGGCTGTTGGCGTGCTGACTGACGGTCCGGCCGGGCGGGACGTCCGCGAAGCCGAGCACCACGGTGTCGAGCACCTTCTGGGACGAGTCGACGAACTCCACCTTGACGGCGTAGAAGGCGGCCTTGTCCGTGCGATTGGTGACGCGGACAAGGGCGCTGCGGAACTGCTCCGACTTCACGACCGGCAACCCCGTCACCGAGACGTCCTTGACCGCGTTGCCCCGTCCTTTGACGCCTGCGACCTGCTTGGCCGCCTGCTGCCGGTTGCGCTCGGCGGCGGCGGAGACCGAGGCCGCGAATTCCTGCTGGGTACGTGGACTGGCGCTCGCGGACCGGGTCATGGCCGGTTCCGGGGACACCGTACGGGTGCTCCTGGCCGTGCCCTGCGAGGAGGTGCCGGAGCCGCCGCAGGCGGCGGTACCGGCGATGATCGACACGGCCAGCACGGCTGGGGTCAGGTTGCGGGCTGCGCGGCCGCCGAGGGCGTGCCGCAAGGGGCTGGTCGGGTTCACGGACGCTCCGTCTGCTCGGAAGGGCGTAAGGGAGATGGAGAGGTAGGGAGAGATGAGGAAAATGGGGGTGAGGCAGAGACGGTGCGGGAAACCCGGACCGCCGGGCTCCCCGGTCGGTCAGGCCGCGTCCTCGCCGAAGATCTCGCGCAGCCGCGCCTCGCTCTGCTTGTCCAGGTTGCTGTGGAGCAGTTCGGCGCCGCCGTCGGGCAGGGCGTCGCTGATCCGGTCGGGCACCTCGTTCACGGTCAGCAGGAACAGGGCAGAAGTCCCGGGCGTCACCTTCTTCTTGACCTCGGCGATGAAGTCGTCGTCGATGCCGACATCGGCCAGCTTGCCACCCAGCGCCCCGGCCGCCGCACCGATCGCGGCGCCCAGCAGCGGCATCAGGAAGATCAGCCCGAACAGCATTCCCCAGAACGTGCCGCTCAGTGCGCCGGCACCGACGAGGTTGATCAACTGCTTGGTCCTGGGCTTCGCCCGGTCGGCGGGCCAGCTGACCACGGCCGCGTCGAGGATCTTGATCAGCCCCTCCTTCTGGAGGGACTTGAGCATGGTCTCCACGGTCTCCGCGCCCTCGGCCGACTGGAACTTCCACACGGTGAGCGTGGACATCGTGCGTACCTCCTGAGACCAACATTGAAGAACTCGCCCATATTAGGATCAAAAGGTATGAATTGACTCGTCGAATTCACCCGCTTCACTCAGGAGCGGATGCCAGCCGAAGCCCCTGGGAGAGAACGATGGATGCGGACGCCCTGACCGCCGGCCTGTTGCAGGAACTGCGGGTGGCCAAGCCCTATCCGGCCCTGTCCCTGACCATGCCGACACACCGCCGCGCTCCGGACAACGCCCAGGACGCCGTTCGGCTGCGCAACCTGGTGTCCGAGGCCGTCAGTCGGCTGGAAGCCGATCCCGCGGTCACCCGCGAGGCCCGTAACGCCATCAAGGAGCGGCTCGACCGGGCGGTCGACGAGGTGGACCTCCGCCGGGCCCTGGACGCCCTGGTCGTCCTCGTCACCGCCGACGAGCACCAGATCTGGCAGCTTCCCCGTGCTGCACCCGAGCGGGTGGTTCTCAGCGACACCTATCTGACCCGCAACCTGGTCGCGGCGAAGGCCCAGGCCCAGCCGTTCTGGGCGCTCACCGTGTCGGCCGAGCACGCCGCCCTGTGGAGCGGCACGACGGACGCCCTGCACGAGGAGCAGACCGGCGGATTCCCGCTGACGGCTCCGAGGGAGGCACCGAACCCGCAGCGCGAGGAGCGGATCGGCGACACCCCGAGCACCTTCAGCGACGAGGAGACGCGCAACTTCCTGCGCACCGCCGACGAGAAGCTGCGCGCGGTACTGGCCACGGACCCGCGCCCGCTGTATCTGATCGGCCTCGCCCCCGCGCTCGCCCTGCTGGACGAGGTCGGCGAGGGCGCCAAGTCGGCCGTGGGACGGGTCACCAAGGGCGTACCGGCCGACACGACACCGGCCGGCCTGCTCAAGGAGCTGCGGCCGGCGCTCGACGAGCGGCAGCAGCGGTTCGCGGCGGAGATCGACGGCAGACTGGACGAAGCGCGCGGCCGTCGTGCCTTCGCCGGTGGTCTCGACGAGGTGTGGGCCGCGGTACGGGAGGGCCGCGCCGGACTGGTCGCGGTGGAGGAGCACTTCCAGCAGACGGTGCGGGTGACGGACGAGCACCTCGAACCGGTGAGCGGTGAAGCGGCGGACCTCACGGACGGCTCGGTCCGAGAGGACGTGGTGGACGAGCTCGTCGAGGCGGCGCTGGACAGCGGCACCGACGTGGTCTTCCTCGCGGACGACTCGCTCGCGGAGTACGGGCGGATCGCGGCGGCCCTGCGCTACTGAACAGGGCGGCAGCGCGCCGTACGCCGCATCGGGTACGTCGCAGGCATGCGGGCCCCGGGGGCCGCTGGGAGACTGGGGAGGGCCCGATCGAGCCCCGGGCCGAGTCCTGGGGCCCCAGGGAGAGGAGCGCACCATGCCACGCGGATCGAACGCCAAACGGGAACGGCAGTACGAACACATCAAGGAGAGCGCGCAGGAGCGCGGGGTCAGCGAGGAACGGGCCGAGGAGATCGCGGCCCGTACGGTCAACAAGGAGCGCGCCCGCGCCGGCGAGTCGAGGACCGCGAGCCGTACCTCCATCGAGGACATGTCGTCCTCGCGGCGCGGCGGTCTGCGCTCCCACAGCGGAGCCGAGGGGCCTACTCGCGACCAGCTCTACGAAGAGGCGAAGAGGAAGAACGTCCACGGACGGTCCCACATGACGAAGGCCCAGCTGGCAAAGGCTGTCGGCCGCTGAGCCCACGCCGCAGGAACCCGGGGCGGTGTCAGCCGCTCCAGGTCCAGTCGGCCACCTCGGGCAGGTCCGTGCCGTGTTCACGGATCCAGGCGTGGTGTCGGGTACGGACATCCGCCATCGCCTGGCGTACCGCCACGGCACGGACGCCGAGGCCGGGCACCCGGTCGATGGCATCCATGACCAGCCGGTAGCGGTCCAGGTCATTGCGCACCACCATGTCGAAGGGCGTGGTGGTGGTGCCCTCCTCCTTGTAGCCCCGCACATGCAGATGGGCATGGCCGGCCCGCCGGTAGGCGAGCCGGTGGATCAGCCACGGATAGCCGTGGTAGGCGAAGATCACCGGGGTGTTCCTGGTGAACACCGCGTCGTACTCGGAGTCCGGCATGCCGTGCGGGTGTTCCCCGTGGGGCAGCAGCCGCGTCATGTCGACCACATTCACCACCCGTACCGACAGTTCCGGCAGATGCCTGCGCAACAGATCGGCTGCCGCCAGAGTCTCCAGCGTGGGTACGTCACCGGCGCAGGCGAGCACCACGTCGGGTTCGCGGCTGCCGTCCTCCGTGCCCGCCCACTCCCACACACCCGCTCCACGGGCACAGTGCGCCCGGGCCTCGTCCATGGTGAGCCAGTCGAAGCTCGGCTGTTTGCCCGCCACGATCACATTGACGTAGTCCCGGCTGCGCAGCGCATGGTCGGCGACGGAGAGCAGGGTGTTGGTGTCCGGCGGCAGATAGACCCGTACGACTTCGGGGCTCTTGTTGAGGATGTGGTCGACGAAACCCGGGTCCTGGTGGGAGAACCCGTTGTGGTCCTGGCGCCAGACGTGCGAGGTGAGCAGATAGTTGAGCGAGGCGATGGGGCGGCGCCAGGCCAGCCGGCGGGATGTCCTGAGCCATTTGATGTGCTGGTTGACCATCGAGTCGACGATGTGGGCGAACGCCTCGTAGCAGGAGAAGAGACCGTGGCGGCCGGTGAGGAGGTACCCCTCCAGCCAGCCCTGGCACAGATGCTCGGAGAGCACCTCCATGACACGTCCGTCGCGGGAGAGGTGCTCGTCGGTCGGCAGGATCCGCTCCTGCCATGCCTTGCCGGTGGACTCGTAGATGGCGTCGAGCCGGTTCGACGCGGTTTCGTCGGGGCCCACGACCCGGAAGTCTCGGCGTTCGGAGGTGGCGGCCATGACGGCCTCCAGCAGGCCGCCGAGCACCCGCGTCGGCTCGTGCAGCACGGTGCCGGGCTTGTCGACCTCGACGGCGTGGTCGTCCAGCGGCGGGATGGGCAGATCGCGCAGGAGCAGACCGCCGTTGGCGTACGGGGTCGCGCCGAGTCGGGCGGTGCCTTCGGGCACGCAGTCGAGCACCTGGGCAGTGGGGCGCCCCGATGTGTCGAAGAGTTCCTCCGGCCGGTAGGAGCGCATCCACACCTCCAACTGGTGCAGATGTTCGGGGTTGTCCCGGACGCCGGGCAGCGGGACCTGGTGTGCGCGCCAGGTGCCTTCGACGGGCACCCCGTCGACCTCGGCCGGGCCGGTCCAGCCCTTGGGGGTGCGCAGCACGATCATCGGCCAGTGCGGGCGCTCGGTGTCGCCGCCGGTACGGGCGGCGGCCTGGAGCTCCCGGATGCGGTCTACGGCCCGGTCCATCGCGGCGGCCATCGCCCGGTGGACGGTGAGGGGATCGTCGCCGCCGACATACAGGGGGTCGTGCCCGTAGCCGCGCAGCAGGGCGTCGAGTTCCGGCTCGGGGAGGCGGGCGAGAACGGTCGGGTTGGCGATCTTGTAGCCGTTGAGGTGGAGGATCGGGAGGACGGCTCCGTCGTGCACCGGGTCGAGGAATTTGTTGGAGTGCCAGGACGCGGCGAGTGGTCCGGTCTCGGCCTCCCCGTCGCCGATGACGCAGGTGACGAGCAGGTCCGGGTGGTCGAGGGCGGCACCGTAGGCATGGGTGAGGGCGTAGCCGAGTTCGCCGCCCTCGTGAATGGAGCCGGGAGTCTCCGGTGCAACATGGCTGGGCACCCCGCCGGGGAAGGAGAACTGTTTGAACAGCAGCCCCATGCCCTGGGCGTCACGGCTGACGTCGGGGTACGTCTCCGAGTAGCTGCCCTCCAGCCAGGAGTTGGCGAGAACGGCGGGTCCGCCATGGCCAGGTCCCCATACGCACAGGCCTTGGATGCCGCGGGATTTGATGACGCGGTTGAGATGGGTGTGGACCAGGTTCAGTCCGGGTGAAGTGCCCCAGTGGCCGAGCAGGCGCGGTTTGATGTGCTCCCGGGTGAGTGGCCGGGTCAGGAGCGGGTTGGCCATCAGATAGATCTGGCCCACGGCCAGATAGTTGGCGGCCCGCCAGTGCGCGTCGAGGGCCGCGATCTCTTCGTCCGAGGGGCCGGGCGTCACTGCCGGGTGGGCGGCACGACTCATGTTGTGTCTCCTAGGACGTGGCGCCGACGGGATCGGGGCCGTACCAGACCGTGGTCGCGTTGCAGAATTCGCGGATGCCGTGCCCGGAGAGTTCACGTCCGTAGCCGGAGCGCTTCACGCCGCCGAAGGGCAGCGCGGGATGGGACGCCGTCATGCCGTTGAAGAAGACACCACCCGCCTCCAGATCGCGCACACAGCGACGGGCCTCGTCCGCGTCGCGGGTCCATACGTTGGAGCTGAGTCCGAAGGGGCTGTCGTTGGCGAGCGCCACGGCTTCGTCCAGCCCTTCGACGCGGTAGAGCGTGGCGACGGGGCCGAAGGTCTCCTCGCGGTGGATGCGCATGCCGGTCGTGATCCCGGTGAGGACCGTGGGGGCGTAGAACCAGCCCCGCTCCAGCTCCGGGCCCAGGTCGTCGGGCCGGCCGCCTCCGCAGAGCACCCTCGCGCCCTTCCGTACCGCGTCGTCCACCAGCTCCTCCAGGTCGGCACGGCCCTGTTCGCTGGAAAGTGGTCCGACGTCGGTGGATTCCTGCAGCGGGTCGCCGACCGTCAGACCGCGCATGCCCACGGTGAACCGCTCGGCGAACTCGTCGTACACCTCCGTGTGCACGATGAACCGTTTGGCGGCGATGCAGGACTGGCCATTGTTCTGCACCCGGGCGGTCACGGCGGTACGGGCGGCCCTGGCGACATCGGCCGACGGCATGACGAGATACGGGTCGCTGCCACCCAGTTCCAGCACGGTGCGCTTCACCTCGTCGCCGGCGATCGACGCGACCGAGCGGCCGGCCGGCTCGCTGCCGGTGAGGGTGGCGGCGGCGACCCGGCGGTCGCGGAGGATCGACTCGACCGCTCCGGATCCCACCAGCAGTGTCTGGAAGCATCCCGCGGGGAATCCGGCCCGGCGGAACAGACCTTCCAGATACATCGCCGTCTGCGGGACGTTCGACGCGTGCTTGAGCAGGCCGACGTTCCCGGCCATCAGCGCGGGGGCGGCGAATCGTACGACCTGCCAGAGCGGGAAGTTCCACGGCATCACGGCGAGGACGGCGCCCAGCGGGCGGTAGCGGACAAAGGCCCTGGAGGCACCGGAGTCCTGCACATCGTCCGCCGGCGGATGCTCGTCCGCGAGGAGTTCTTCGGCGTGGGCCGCGTACCAGCGCATCGCCTTCGCGCACTTGGCGGCCTCCGCTCGGGCCGCCTTGACGGGCTTGCCCATTTCGGTGGTCATGGTGCGCGCGATGTCCTGTACGTCCTCGTCCAGAAGACCGGCGGCCAGATTCAGCAGACCGGCCCGCTCGTCGAATCCGGTGGTGCGGTACTGCCGGAACGCGGTGTCGGCGGCATCGAGCTTCTGCTCGATCTCCGCCTCTCCCAGTGCGTCGAACGTTCTGAGCGTCTCGCCGTTCGCGGGGTTGACCGTCGCGATGGGCATGACTGTGGCCTCCTTGCCTCGGTACTTCGACCGTGCAGCGCCGCGCGCCGTGCCGCAACGCGGGCCCTGCCGGGCGGACACCCGACCGGCGCGGACCATGCGTGCGGTGCGCACGCCGTCCGCGCCGGGAGGTGAAGCGTTCAGCGGGTACGGAAGTCGGCAGTACCGGTCCTGGTGGCCCGGTTCAGACGAGAGCGGGGGCGGAGTCGGATGCCGTCGCGGTTTCGGGAACGGGTTCCGGAACGGCGACGGGCGGACGACGGAACTCGCCCGCACCGGGCAGCGGCGGCAGCGGCACCAGGACGACGGTGCGCGGCTCCTTCGCGTACCGGGTGAACCAGACGACTTTGCCCTCGGCCGTGCGGCAGGTGCCCCAGCTGTCGCTCAGGGCCATGACGCGGCTGAGGCCGCCGCCGCCGGTGCTGAGCAGCCGCGGCATCTCGGAGCCGTTGTCGGCGACAGAGACCGTGAGATGCCGCCCGGACCAGCGGAGTTCGACGACACAGTTGTTGTCGTCACCGACATGCCGGTGGACATTGGTCAGCAGCTCCTCCACACCGCGGCACACCGGCCGGATATGAAGTTCGAGACTCCAATGGCGGAGGTGCGCGGCGATTATCCGCCGCAGCTGCGATACACGCTCTGCCGAAACCTGGAGTTCGACCAGATAGTGCCGGTCGAATTGAACGGTCATCGTCGAGGCTCCTCACATCGAGGCCCACTGACTTCGCCCCATTGAACCAACGACCCCCCGAATACGAAGAGTGAGCAGATGTCACTTATGGGTCACTCAACAGGGTGACCCCGCAGAGCCGGACGCGCAACACAGGGGCCGACGGGCCTGCCATACCACAAGCATCTTCCCAGGTCAGAGCAGATACGGCAGCAGCGTGTCCGGAGTGAGAGGAAGGCTGCGCAGCCGGACGCCGGTGGCGTGCCGGACAGCGTTGCCGACGGCCGCCGCGGCGCCGACGATACCGATCTCGCCGATGCCCTTGCTGCCCATCGGGTTGAGATGCGGGTCGTCCTCGTCGATCCAGTGCACCTCGATCTCCGGTACGTCGGCGCAGACCGGCACATGGTAAGAGGCGAGATCGCTCTCGGTGAAGTCGCCGAAGACGGGGTCCATGGTGCTGCCCTCGGTCAGGGCCATGCCGATTCCCATGGTCATACCTCCGATGAACTGGGAGCGTGCGGTACGGGGGTTGAGGATGTGCCCGGCGGCGAAGACACCGAGCATCCGGCGCACCCGTACTTCTCCGGTGCGGGAGTCGACAGCGACCTCGGCGAATTGCGCACCGAACGCATGCCGTGCGTACGGAGACTTCTCGGAGGTCTCCTGCTCGGTGTCCGCGAAGATCGTCAGTCCCTCGGCGGGAAGGGGGCCGGTGCACTCGCGCAGTTGCCGCAGGAGGGCAGTGGAAGCCTTGTGCACGGACCAGCCCCAGGAGGCCGTACCCGAGGATCCGCCGGCCAGCGGGGCGTCGGGCAGTTCGCTGCTGCCGATGTCGATCCGGATGTTCTCCACCGGGGTGTTCAGTACGGAGGCCGCGATCTGCGCGAGTACGGTGCGGGCCCCGGTGCCGATGTCGGTGGCATTGACCTGGATGCGGTATGAGCCGTCGGTTGCGGCGTGTGCCGAGGCACTGGAGCCGGCGATGTACACGGGATACGTGGCGGACGCGACGCCCGTACCGACCAGCAGCGGACCCTCCTCACGGACCGCGGGGCGCGGATCACGGTCGTACCAGCCGAAGCGTGCGGCACCCTCCTCCAGACAGGCGGCGAGGCCCCGGCTGCTGAACGGGCGGCCGGAGTCGGGCTCGTCGGCCGGATCGTTGCGCAGGCGCAGTTCGACGGGGTCGATGCCGAGGGCCGCGGCGAGTTCGTCCATGGCGGATTCCAGGGCGTACATGCCCGGGGCTTCGCCCGGCGCGCGCATCCAGGAGGGGCTCGGCACATCCAGGGCGGTCACACGATGGGTGGTACGGCTGTGAGCCGACCCGTACATGATGCGGGCCGGGACGGCCGCCTGCTCCACGAACTCCTTGACGGTGGAGGTCTGGGTGATGACCTCGTGGGAGACCGAGGTGAGGGTGCCGTCGAGTTCGGCACCGAGCCGGAGGCGCTGCACGGTGGGCGGGCGGTGGCCGACCACGGCAGCCAACTGGCGCCGGGGCAGGGCGATCTTGACGGGGCGTCCGGTGTGGCGCGCGGCCATGGCCGCCAGGACGGCCTGCGGGCGTGTGGTGCCTTTGCAGCCGAAGCCGCCTCCGACGTGTTCGGAGACCACGGTGACCTGCTGCGGCCGGAGCCCGAAGGCGGCGGCAAGGCTCTCACGGACTGTGGTGGAGCCCTGATTCGAGTCATGGACGTGCAGGTGCCCGTCCTGCGTCCACTGCGCGGTGGAGGCGTGTGGCTCCATGGGGTGGTTGTGCAGGGCGCCGATGGCGTACGTGGCGTCGACCTGTACGGGTGCCATGGCGAAGGCCCTGTCGGCGTCGCCGCGTTCGCGGACGGCGGGGTACTCGCCGTTGACGGTCTCCGGCGTGTACAGGCCGGGGTGGTTCTCGGACAGGACGACATCGTGCTCGGTGGTCTCGTACGCGATCCGCAGTGCCTCGGCCCCGGCGCGGGCGTGGTCGAGCGTGTCGGCCACCACGAGCGCGATGTACCAGCCCCGGTGCGGGACCCGGTCGTCCTGGAGGACGGCGAGGATCGGATCGTCGGGCTGTTTCAGCCGCGGGGCGTTGTCGTGGCTGAGGACGGCGTGCACGCCCGGCAGGGCCAGGGCCTCGTCGGTGTGGACGGCGCTGACGCGGCCGCGGGCAATGGTGGCGGGGACGGGCCAGCCGTACAGACAGCCCGGCGGGGTGTGCTCGGCGGCGTAACGGGCGGTGCCCGTTACCTTGTCCCGGCCCTCGCGGCGTGCGGCGGGGGTGCCCAGTGGTGGAGGGGCCTGGCTCATGACGGGGTCCTCACGTCTGCGGGTCGGCGTTTGTGCGGTTGCTCAGCTGTCGGCGGCGAGTTCGGCCAGCGCGTCGACGGCCAGACTGCGGGCGAGGCCCACCTTGAACGCGTTGTCGCGCAGCGGCCGGGCCGCGGCGAGTTCGGCGTCCACGGCCCGTTCGAAGGTCTCGCCGGTCGCCGGTGCGCCCCGGAGTGCTTCTTCTGCGGCGTATGCGCGCCAGGGCCGGTGGGCAAGCCCGCCGAAAGCCAGCGCCGCATGCTCGATCCGGCCGTCGCGGACCCCCAGTACCGCGGCGACGGACGCGAGGGCGAACGCGAACGAGGCGCGGTCGCGGGCCTTTCGGTAGAGGGAACCGGCGCCGTCCGGGCGCGGCGGCAGGACCACCTCGGTGATGAGCTCACCGGCCCGGATCTCGGTGTCCCGGTGGGGGGTGTCGCCCGGCAGCCGGTGGAATTCGGTGGCGGGTACGGTCCGTTCGCCGTCCGGCCCGTGCAGCTGGACGGTGGCGTCGAGCGCGGACAGGGCCACGGCCATGTCGGACGGGTGCGTGGCGACGCAGTGCTCGGAGTGGCCGAGTACGGCGAGATCGCGATGGGCGCCTTCGAGGGCGGGGCAGCCGGTGCCGGGTTCCCGCTTGTTGCAGGGCTTGGAGGTGTCCTGGAAGTAGGGGCACCGGGTGCGCTGCAGCAGGTTGCCGCCGGTCGTGGCGGTGTTGCGGAGCTGCCCGGATGCGCCGGACAGCAGTGCCTGCGACAGGACGGGGTAGCGGGTGCGTACGGCGGGATGGGCGGCCAGGTCGCTGTTGCGTACGGTCGCACCGATGCGCAGTCCGCCGTTGTCGGTGTCGCCCACCTGGTCCAGGGGCAGTCGACTGATGTCGATGAGCAGGTCGGGGGTTTCCACTCCGAGCTTCATCAGGTCGACGAGGTTGGTGCCGCCGCCGAGGAATCCGGCGCCTGGGTGGGCGGAACTCTCACGGACCGCTTCGGCGGTGGACCGGGCGCGGAGGTAGCCGAATGGTTTCACGGCGCCACGTCCTCGATCGCCTCGACGATACGGGGGTAGGCGCCGCAGCGGCACAGGTTGCCGCTCATCCGCTCGCGGATCTCGGGGGCGTCGAGCGGCGCCGGGGCGGATACGGGCGCGGTGCGAGTGGTGACATGGGACGGGAAGCCGTCCGCCGCCTCGCCGAGCATGCCGACGGCGGAGCAGATCTGGCCGGGTGTGCAGTAGCCGCACTGCAGGGCGTCGCGGTCCAGGAAGGCTTCCTGGACGGGGTGGAGCCGGTCGCCGTCGGCGAGGCCCTCGACGGTGGTGATGCGGGCGCCGTCGTGGGCGACGGCGAGCAGCAGGCAGCTGTTGGCGCGCCGTCCGTCGACGATGACGGTGCACGCCCCGCACTGTCCGTGGTCGCAGCCCTTCTTCGCGCCGGTGAGGCCGAGGTCTTCGCGGAGCGCGTCCAGGACCGTGGTTCGGTGATCAAGCGTCAGGGTCTGCTCGGTTCCGTTGATGTGCAGTGTCAGGGTGGAACGGTCGCCGGTTGCTCCCGGCTGTTGCGCACCGTCGTCCCGCCCGCGAGAGGGGTCCACTCACTCGCACCTTTCAGGGGTGGCCTTTTGTCCGCTTTCTATCAGATATGTAATACCTTCCTGCTTCATTGCTCCGTCGTCGGGCCGTGGCCTCTCGACTCTCTCGGCTCTCTCGGCTCTCTCGGCTTTTCAGCTCTCCCGGCTTTTCAGGCGGAGGCGTACCTCTTCCTCCTGATCTCCGGAGACCGTCCCGACGACCCGTACGTCGAAGGCATGGGCCAGGCTCCGCCGGAGCCGTTCGACCGCCCAGTAGCCGCCCTGCACATCGATCGACACGGGTCCGCCGAGTGAGACCGGCCCCGAGACCACTCTCTCCTCGGTGACATCGACGGTCGCCACCCATGCGGTGGGGCGCCTTTCCGCGAGTTTCTTCGGTACGTCGACCGAGGCCCGGTCAGTGGTGAAGGCGGCCCGCAGCGCGTCGAAGACCATCCGCGCGTCGCCCGTATCGCACCCGCTGATGACGACAGAGACGTCCTCGACGTGCGGGCTCTCCTCCGTCTGCTTCTCCTTGATGCTGTTCACCGCGGTTCCTTCCGCTCTGCGTTGTGTGATGCGTCCCCGCGCTGGGGGCCGACGGTGTGGACGGGTCCTCGACGGAGGCGATGCCTGCCGCGAAGATCCCGAAGCGTGTGCATGCCGAACCGGCGAGCAGTCCGAGCCCGGCCCCGACAGCGGCCGGTCGGCTGCGGCCGCCGAGGAGCGTCGCACCCACCCCGCCGACCGCGGTCAGGGTGCGGGCGGAGCGCAGCAACGCGCCGGCCCACCCCTGTCGGCAGGTCTCGCCCACCATGCAAAGCCGACGCTCCGCGGCCCAGCGGATCACCCCCGGTCAACTGTTGGTGGACCGGCCACCGGCCGAGCGGATTCGGCGCTCCCATCGGTTCCCTCCAGCGGTTCGAGGATCCTCTCCAGGCTCACCCCACGGCTGGGTGACGGCGACACGAAGCCGTCGGCAAGCGGATGACCCAAGGCACCGGGAACCCCCGCTGATCGCCCTCGTGAGACCGAAACACTTTTAGGTTTATATCCACTTAAAACATGAATTCACAGTCATTACCGAGTGATGCCTCCTCCTCGGGGTATCCGGGAGGCATGGACGTATCGAACGGAGATCTCAGTTCGCTGGCCCTCACCCTCGCCGACGGGCGGGGCGCGACCGGCGTGATCATGGGAATTGTCGGAGTGGCGCTGGTGGGCGTGCTGATCGGTGCCGTCTGGCTGGGCAGGCGGCGCCGAGCCCAGGAGCTGCCTCCGCCCCGGCCCGAGGAGCAGCCGCTGCGGCCCGACCACCGGAGCCATATCGAGCAACGCGACGTCCACGGCGACGACAGCTTCCCGCCCGACGGCCGGGGCCTGTCCCCCTATGAGCTCGGTGACCACGGAAGCGAGACCATCCATCGCGACAGCGACGAGCAGCGTGACAGGCCTCAGGGAGACCAGGGGACGCAGACGCCTCAATGAGCGCTGCGGCGAGGCAGGCGGCAGTGCCGCGTGTTGCGGGAGCGACCGCTCGCGGTGAGGCTGGTGAGGCTCCGACGGCCGCCGTCACGCGCGGGCCGCAGAACCGATGAAGGCAGTAGGACCATGACCGGAAGCCATCCTGGAACGGCGTCGATGCCGGCGCCGCTGACCGGATCCGCAGCGCCCTGCTGGGTCAACCTCATGACCCGCGACCTGGAATCCGCGCAGAAGTTCTACGCCGCCGTGCTGGGCTGGACCTTCCGGCCGGGCAAGCTGGGGCAGGAGTTCTCCGTCGCGCGCCGCGGGGATGTGCCGGTCGCCGGCATCGGCGCGGTGGCGACCGCCTACCGGGTGGCCGTGGCCTGGACCCCGTACTTCGCCGTCCCCGACGCCGACGCGGCAGCCTCACGCATCCGTGAGCGCAGCGGCACGGTCGCGGTGGGACCGCTGGCACTCGGCAAGGGGCGCGGGGCCCTGGCGGCGGACCTCGACGGTGCGGTGTTCGGTATCTGGGAGCGGACCGAGCCCGCGACGTCGCCCCCCGCGCCGGACGACCGCTCGCACGCCTGGCTGCGCCTGCACACCAGGAACGCCTTCGATGCGGCGATCTTCTACGGCGGGGTGCTCGACTGGGCGAGCGGGCGGCCCGGGTGCTGCGAGGTGTCGTACGAGAAGGACGAGGTCATCGTCGAGTGCGAGGGGCGTCAGCTCGCCCGGATCAGCTCCGGTGCGGTGGAGGCGGCACCCGATCCGCTGGTCCGCCCGCACTGGCAGGTCCACTTCCCCGTCGCCGACCTGGCGGCCACGGTCGAGGCGGCGCGGCGGCACGGCGGCAGTCTGGTCGAGCAGCGTCCGCTGGGGCAGGGCAGCGAGGCGACTCTGCTGGACCCGGACGGCGGACTCTTCACGGTCACGGACGTCCCGGGCCCCACTGCTGGCGATTCCGGCTGAACGGACCACCCTCGCACAGCGGTCATTTCTCGTGTTCGGGTGAGGGTGAGGAGCGGGCCGGCGCCCAGGCCGGGAACACGAACCAGCAGACCAGGAACCACAGCGCCATGCCGCCGACCAGCCACAGGGCGAGTGGGTTGTGCAGGGCCACCCGCAGGATGAGCAGCAGCGCGGAACACATGGTGCACAGCAGCAGGACCAGCCCGAGCACCGTCAGCCGTGACGCCCAGGTGACCGTCTGCGGCTTCAGCCGTCGTCCGGTGAGCAGCCGGTGGTACGACACGGGCCCGATGAGGGCGGCGACGGTGGCGGAGCCCGGCATCACGGTGACCACGTAGATGGTGCGGTCGGTGTCCGACAGCTCGGTGAAGCGCGGCTGGCAGACGACGGCGAGCAGGAAGCCGAACAGGATCTGGACGCCCGTCCGGGCCACCCGCAGTTCCTGGAGCAGTTCGTTCCACTGCCGGTCCGCCCGCTCCTCCGGCGTCTCGTGGCGGCCTGTGTCGCGGCCCGGGCCGCAAGGCAGGTGGGATGCCGAGGTCACCGTGAGCCTCCGTCCGAATGCGCGGAGTACTGCGCCTTCCCCTCCTTTCCCACCGTAGACCTCACAGCGGGCGCACCGGGCCTCGACGACCGGCACGACCCCGCCTAGGATCTTGAGTACGGCATCGCGCGTCGGTCACCGGCCGGGTGAGGCGTGGAGGTGCCCGTGAGATGCCCGTTGGAGGCATTCCACAGTGTCAGTCGAGTTGAATCACACCATCATTCACGCCCGGGACAACCGGGAATCAGCCGAGTTCCTGGCGAACATACTGGGTCTGGAAGTCGGCGGGGAATGGGGCCCGTTCATACCGGTCGCCACCGCGAACGGGGTCACCCTGGACTTCGCGACCATTCCCGAGGCGTCGATCGTCATGCAGCACTACGCCTTCCTCGTCTCGGAGGCGGAGTTCGACACGGCGTACGCCCGCATCAAGGAGCTCGGGATCACGTACTACGCGGATCCGCATCAGAAGCATCCGGGCGAGATCAACCACAACGACGGCGGCCGAGGCGTCTACTTCCTCGATCCCGCCGGTCACGCCATGGAGATCATCACGCGTCCGTACGGGGGCTGGACCTCATAACACGACGTACTGGAAGGGGGGTTCGGCCGGGTTCCGTGCACGGGTTCCGGCCGGGCCGTTCCGCGTCGGGTCAGGCGATCGGCAGTACCAGTTCGGGCCGGTCCCACATCACCGCGGGTGGATTGGCCGCGAGGGTGCCGGTCCGCCGGGCCCCGACACTGCGGTAGAAGCCCTCGGCGGGCGGGTGCGAGACGATGCGGACGCCGGGCAGGCCGACGCGCTGCGCCTCGTCGCGCAGATGCCCGATGAGCAGCCGCCCGATGCCGAGCCCCTGCGCATCGTCGGCGACGAACATGAGGTCGAGTTCCGGCGGGGCGAGGATCAGCGAGTAGAAGCCGAGGAGCCGGTCGGTGCCGGGCTCGATGGCCGCGAAGACCTGGTGGGTCTCGATGTAGTCGGGCCCCACCCGGTATCCGGCGACCATGGCGGCGTAGGGCCCCTCATAGGCGCGGGAGGTCCTGACGAGCCGGGTGAGCCGTTTCGCGTCCCGTGCGGTCGCCCGCCTGATGCGTACGGTCTCGCTGCGCGCCCCGCCACCCGGACGCGTAATGATCGGTGTCATGGAGTGAGTATTACGCATCCGGCTGCGGGGCACCCACTTCCGGGTCCGCGGGCTCCCGACTGTCACGGGGCTCCCGGGCTCCCGACTGTCACGACGGTCCGCGTGCCGCGCGCCACTCCTCGACCATGGCGTCGATGTCGAACGGTTTGAGGTTCAACAGGGGACCCGGCGGCGGCCGTCTGATGGCTGCCCGGATCTTCTCGTTGACCTCCGTCAACATGCGCCGCACCTCGGCCTCCGTCCGCGCCCCGGGCACGGCGTCGCACACCTCCTCCGCCTCTTTGCGCAGCGCCAGTGTCGGCGGGAGCACCGACACCCCTTCCCGCTGCATCTTCTGCTTGATCCACCAGGTCTCGTCGTAGGGAGCGTCGAGCCCGTCGAGCGGCTTGCCGAAGCCCGGCAACTGCGAGAAGTCGCCGCGCTGCTCGGACTCGCGGATCTGCTTGTCGACCCATGATTCGAAGCTGACGCCCGCAGGCTTGCGTTCGGTCAACGTACGCCCCTCTCGGAGGATTCGTGATCCTGCCCTTTCACGATACCGAGGGGCCACAGGAGCACCCGCTGTGCCCACGTCGTCACCTCGCAACGGGCGTCGCCGCAACGCCGCTTCGGGTTCCGGGGAGGGTCACGACCCCGCACCCGCTTCAGTGCGCGTGCCCGCCGGTTGCCCCCGCCCCGCTCTCCTCATGGCCGACGACACCCTTCCCCGATGCCGCCACCGGGACGGTGAACGCCGCGGTGCGGACCTTCCCCTCGTGCTGGAAGTCGAGGAAGAGCCGGTACGTACCCGCACTGGGCGCCGTCGCCGTGAAGGACACCACGGGCCCCGGGCCGCCCTCGTTCGGGTGGACGTGCAGATAGGCCAGGTCGCCCGAGCGCAGCGCGACCAGGTGCCCGTACGCGCCGAGGTAGGGCTGCAGATCGGTGACGGGCCGGCCTTTCCTGCTGACGGTCAGCTTCAGCTCTCCGCCCTGGCCGGCGCGGAGTTCGCCGTCGAGTGCGACGCGGTAGCCGTCCACCTCGGCGGCGGCGCGCGGAGCCGGCAGAGCCGTGGGGCGGTAGGTGCCGGAGACGGCCAGATCCGCGCCCAGCGTGAGGTTCTCGGCACCCTCGGCGGCCGGCGTGAAGTCCGCGAACGCCCGGTAGCCACCGGCCTTGGGCAGGTCGACGGGGGTCGACCAGGTGCCGTCGGCCGCGCGGACGGGGTGCAGGTGCCGGAATTCGGTGAGGTCGCTCGACGCAAGGATGAAGTGCAGTTCCTTGCCGTGCTCGCGTTGATAGGCGGTGACCTTGCGGCCGCTCTCATCCGTGACGGCGAACCTGATCTCGGTCCGGGTCCTTGCTCGTATCGTGGGTGTTTCGAGGGCCAGCGCGTAACCGCCGTCGGAGATCTGCAGTCCGCCGGCCACTTGATCCGCCGCCCCCTTCGCCCCGCCCTCCTCTCCCGCGCCGTGGCCGGCGTGCTGCCGCGCGGGGCGGTCCTCAGCGGCCACGAGCGGGTCGATACCCCTGCCCACGCCGTACGCGGTCCCGAAGGTCGCGGCGAGCGCGGCGGCGAAGGCCGTGATCCTCAGTGCGTTGTTCATGACGGTGTCCTCCATCGGGTCCATCGGGAGGCGACTCTTCCCGACGGGACTCAACATACCCCCTGGGGGTATCAAGTCAACCCGGGAGTGCGCCATTGCTTCCCGATTGCCCACGCCTCCGAGCCGGACAGGCCGACGACACCGGGAGGCCGGGGTCCCGGCGCCCGGCTCAGGCGGACACCACGAGCCCGCCGCGCAGCCGCTCCACCGCGGCCTCCGGAATCCTCAGGCCGTCGCGCACATACCCGTCGAGCCCGCCCCACCTCTCGTCCATGGCGTCCAGCGCCATATCGAGATAGCGAGGGCGGACCTCGGTGATCGCGGACGCGATCTCCGGGTCACCGCCCGCATCGAGGAAGCCCTGTACGTATGGGGCGTAGGCGACCCGAACGACCGGGTTCACCGCGAGGAACTCGGCCCGCACCACATCCCGTGACGCACCGACCAGCATCAGCAGCAGCGCGGTGGCCCAGCCGGTACGGTCCTTGCCGGCCGTGCAGTGGAAAAGCACCGGGCGGGCACGGTCGTCGGCGGCCGTCTCCACGAAGGCCCGGTAAGCGGCGGCGGCACGCGGCGAGAGCACCATCTGCCGGTAGGTCTCTGCGAACATCCCCTCAGCCTTCCCGCTCCCCAGCAACCGCTCCGCCGCGACCGGATCGGCGAGCAGTGCACGCAGCCGGGCGGGCGCCACGCCCGGGTTGTCGCCGAGCACATCGGCGACGAAGAGCCGCGCACCGGGCGGCAGCCGGTCGGGGGCAGCCGCACGCTCGTCGGCAGTGCGCAGATCGACGACGGTACGGATACCGAGCGCGGCCACCGCCATGTCCTGCGCCGCGTCCAGACCGCTGAGCTGGCCGGAGCGCAGCACGGCGCCCGGCCGGACCCGACGGTCAGGGCCCAGAGCGATGCCGCCCAGGTCGCGAAGATTGACGACGGTGGATGCCGGGACGGCCCTGGCGGTTTGCACGATGAATTTCCCCTTTTCCCGACACGTATCCGAATTGATTCGGCCTGGCCGGATCAAACGTCGCACGCGGTCGGGAGATCGACAAAGTAAAACGCCGGAGAAGCACCGATCGACGACATCGAAGGAGATAAAGGAAATGTGAAATTGCAACCCCCCCCCTCCAGGTCAGGAGCACAGGACATCGAGATGGTGTCCTGGTCTTAATGGGCCGCGCTTCCGCAGTAAATCGCTCGACATGGAACCTCGACATGGAACAGTGAGCCCTTTCCAACCTCACGTTGATGCGCGGTGAAGGACGAGGACGGCCATGCCGAGGTCGGTGATGCGGTTGGTGCTGCAGCGGAGCTTTCGCAGGACTCGCCGGCCCTTGAGAGCGGCCATGGCCTGTTCGCCGAGGCAGCGGATCTCGGCGCGGGTGCTGTTGTTCCGGCGCTTCCACCCCTTGAGCCGCCGGCCTCGGCAGGGTACTCGGATCGGGCGGCCGGCACCCTGGTACGCCTTGTCGGCCCAGCACTTGAGTTCCATACCAACGAGCGCGTCGATGATGCCGTGGGTGCGGGCGGCGGCGGTCAGGCCGTGGTTCGCCCCCGGGAGTGCGGGCGAGGCCCGCAGCAGCCGCCCGAACGGGTCGGTGAGGACTTGGATATTCATGCCGTGGCGCTTGTGTTTGCCGGAGCGGTACGGGGTGTCGGCGGCGATCCGCTCGATGGGCAGCAGGGTTCCGTCGAGGACCACGAAGGCCGGCCGGCTTGCGGTCCGCATCGCCTCTGCCGAGCTCGGTGCGAGCGCGGCCGGGACCTCTGTCGCCTCGCGCACATAGCGGTGGACCGTCGCGATCCCGACGCCGAACCCGGCGGCGAGCTGAGCAGCGCCGGTGCGACGGCGCGTTACCGGCGGGCGATGATGCTGCTCGCTTCGGCGGGCGGAAACCGGGTGCCGGTGATCGCCCAGCTGGTCCAGGCCGATGAGGACACCGTGCGCGACGTGATCCACCGCTTCAACGAGATCGGCCTGGCCTGCCTGGACCCTCAGTGGGCGGGAGGCCGTCCCCGCCTGCTCACCCCTGACGACGAGGACTTCGTCATCCGGACGGCCACCACCCGCCCCACCAGGCTCGGCCGGCCCTTCACCCGCTGGTCGATCCGCAAACTCGCCGCCTACCTGCGGGAAGTGCACGGACGTGTCATCCGCATCGGCCGTGAAGCCTTACGGTGCCTGCTCCGGCGCCGCGGCATCACCTTCCAGCGCACCAAGACATGGAAGGAATCACCCGACCCTCATCGCGACGCCAAGCTCGACCGGATCGAGCAGGTTCTGGACCGCTTCCCGGACCGGGTCTTCGCCTTCGACGAGTTCGGGCCGTTGGGGATCCGGCCCACCGCAGGCTCCTGCTGGGCGAAGCAGGGCAAGCCAAACCGGCTGCCGGCGACCTACCGCCGCACCCACGGCGTCACCTACTTCCACGGCTGCTACTCCGTGGCGACGACCGCCTGTGGGGCGTCAACCGCCGCCGCAAGGGCACCGCCAACACCCTGGCCGCGCTGAAGTCGATCCGCGCCGCCCGACCCGACGGCGCCCCGATCTACATCATCCTGGACAACCTCTCCGCCCACACCGGCGCCGACATCCGCCGCTGGGCGAAGAAGAACAAGGTCGAGCTGTGCTTCACCCCGACCTACGCATCCTGGGCCAACCCGATCGAGGCCCACTTCGGCCCGCTGCGGCAGTTCACCCTGGCCAACTCCCACCACCGCAGCCACCCCACGCAAACCCAGGCACCGCACCGCTACCTGCGCTGGCGCAACGCCAACGCCCGCCACCCCGACGTACTTGCCGCCCAACGCAAGGAACGCGCCCGCATCCGCAGCGAGAAGGGCATCCGCTGGGGCGGACGCCCCCTCAACGCCGCAGCCTGACCGACCGCGAACCGCAGCCCCGGAGTGCCGAAAGGGACAAGTTCACGAGAAGGACAGCGACAGAAGGACGACTCAGGAGGCGGACGGCTCGATCTCCCCCGCAAAGACGATGACCTGGTCGATGAGGCTCCGCCGCAGATGGACGACGTCCGTTCCCGCCAGGCGGGGGCCTCCATCCGGCGTGGTGAAGACCCACTGGTACCGGGCCCACTCGTCAGGCATGTCCACCGCTGAGCAGCGCACCATCGTGCCGGTCCCCGCCGGGTGGCGCCGGATGTCCAGCACGAACCCCTCGACCGCCGCGATTCCGTCGCTGCGACCCAACGGCCCCCAGAAGACCACGTCTGAGGTCAGGGCCTGGGAGAGCAGGGCTGTCACATAGCTGTCGTCCGAGGCGTTAAAGGCGGAGATGAACGTGTCGATCGCGGAGCGTGCCGTCTCTTCCTGCATGCCCCAGTAATACCAGCCGTTGCGCGTGCGCTCGTCCCGCGAGCCGCCTTCCGATCACGGTGGACCATCCCGGTCACAGCACTAGCGACGGGCCGTGTCGGGGCTGACCCCCAGCAGACGCGCCGTCTGCCCGATTGTGCAGGACTGCATGTGCGACAAGACATTCGGACTGATATCGCAACTGCAATCCATACACTCGATCCATGGAGCAAATACCAGGCTCGTTGGAGGAAGCGCCAAGTCACCGGAGCCACGCCGGGTACGCGACGGTGTGTGAAGGATCAAGTGCGTTCGGAGAGGGCAAGGTCACAGACGGAGCCCCTGCTGCTCGTCTGAGACCTGACCTAGCATCTGGGCATGACGGTCCTGCCTGCCGACGGGCTTTCGTTGGCCGCTGAATTCCCTCACCCCGCCCATGAGCAGTGGCAAAGCCTTGTCGAAGGTGTGCTGCGCAAATCGGGCAAGGATGTTGCGGGTTCGGCCGCCGAGGAAGCGCTGTCCACCACGGTGGAGGACGGGCTCATCACCCGCCCCCTCTACACCTCGCGCGACAGCGCGCCCGATGCCGGATATCCGGGCTTCGCCCCCTTCACCCGCGGCGGCAAGGCCGAGGGCAACGCGGCGGGCGGCTGGGACGTACGCCAGCGGCACACCCTGTCCGATCCTGCGCGTCTCAACGAGGCGGTGCTCGCCGATCTGGAGAACGGTGTCACCTCGCTGTGGCTGACCGTGGGCGGTATCGGCGGCGTTCCGGTGTCCGCCCTGGCGGGGGCGCTGGACGGCGTATATCTCGATCTGGCTCCCGTGGTGCTGGACGCCGGAAGCGAATTCGACGCTGCGGCGGCGGAGTTGCTACGGCTCTACGCGGAGCGGGGCGTCGGTGCGCAGACCGCGCGCGGCAACCTCGGCGCCGACCCGCTCGGGCAGGCCGCCCGCAGCGGTGCCGAACCCGCCCTGACGGCGGCGGTCCACTGGGCACAGCGGTGCGCGCAGGAGTTTCCCGGACTGCGGGCCCTGACCGTCGACGCTCTGCCGTACCACGAGGCCGGCGGCTCGGCCGCCGAGGAGCTGGGCGCTTCGCTGGCGACAGGTGTCGCCTATCTGCGGGCGCTGACGGAGGCCGGGCTCTGTGTCGAAGAGGCCTGCGCGCAGATGGAGTTCCGGTACGCGGCGACGGCCGATCAGTTCCTGACCATCGCCAAGCTGCGGGCCGCTCGGCGGCTGTGGGCCCGGGTGTCCGAGGTGTGCGGGGCCGCCGACGCCGGGGCGCAGCGCCAGCACGCGGTGACGTCCCCGGTGATGATGACGCGGCGCGATCCCTGGGTGAACATGCTGCGGACGACGCTGGCATGTCTGGGCGCGGGTGTCGGCGGGGCCGACTCCGTCACCGTGCTGCCGTTCGATCACGCCCTGGGTCTGCCGGACGCGTTCGCCCGGCGCATCGCCCGCAATACGTCGACGATCCTGCTGGAGGAGTCGCATCTGGCCCGGGTGATCGACCCGGCGGGCGGTTCCTGGTACGTGGAGCGGCTCACCGCCGAACTCGCCGACGCCGCCTGGGCGTTCTTCCAGGAGATCGAGCGGTCGGGCGGCCAGGCGGCCGCCCTGCGGTCGGGGATGATCGGCGAGCGTCTCGCGGCCACCTGGGCGGCGCGCAGCAGGGATCTGGCGCGCCGCAAGGAGCCGGTCACCGGCGTCAGTGAGTTCCCGCAGCTGACGGAGCGCCCGGTGGAGCGCGAGGCGGCCCCCACCGAGGCGTCCGCCACGGGATCGGGCGGTCTGCCCAGGGTCCGTCGTGACGAGGCGTTCGAGGTGCTGCGCGCCCGGTCGGACGCCCATCTCGCGGCGACCGGGCAACGGCCACGGGTGTTCCTCGCCGCGCTCGGCCCGGCCTCGGCGCACACCGCGCGGGCGTCCTTCGCCTCGAACCTGTTCCAGGCCGGCGGGATCGAACCGGTCCACGGCCCGGTCCCGGTCGACGCGGCAACGGCCGCCGACGCGTTCAGGGCCGGCGGGGCCACCGTGGCGTGCCTCTGCTCCAGCGACACCCTGTACGCCGAGCAGGCCGGGGCGGTCGCCGAGGCACTGGGCTCGGCCGGTGCCCAGCGGGTGTTCCTCGCGGGCCGACCCGGCGGGTACACCGGTGTCGACGAGTACGTCTTCGCCGGCTCCGATGTGGTGGCCGTGCTCTCTTCCCTTCTCGACCGTATGGGTGTGGCGTAATGCGTATCCCTGACTTCTCCGACATCGAGCTCGGACCGGGCGGCGCCGCCGAGGTGTCCGAAGACCAGTGGCGCGCCTCGGTGAAGGAGTCCTCCGGCCGTTCCGACGGCGACCTGCTGTGGGAGACACCGGAAGGCATCACGGTCAAGCCGCTGTACACCGGGCGCGACCTGGAGGGGCTCGACTTCCTCGGTACATATCCAGGCATGGCCCCGTTTCTGCGGGGCCCCTATCCGACGATGTACGTCAACCAGCCCTGGACGATCCGGCAGTACGCCGGGTTCTCCACCGCCGAGGAGTCCAACGCCTTCTACCGCCGCAACCTCGCGGCCGGCCAGAAGGGCCTCTCCGTCGCCTTCGACCTGCCGACCCACCGCGGCTACGACAGCGACCACCCGCGGGTGACCGGCGACGTCGGGATGGCCGGCGTGGCGATCGACTCGATCTACGACATGCGTCAGCTCTTCGACGGCATTCCGCTGGACAGGATGTCGGTTTCCATGACGATGAACGGCGCGGTGCTCCCCGTACTCGCGCTGTACATCGTGGCCGCCGAGGAACAGGGCGTCGGGCCCGAGAAGCTGGCCGGGACCATTCAGAACGACATTCTGAAAGAGTTCATGGTCCGCAACACATACATCTATCCGCCGAAGCCCTCGATGCGGATCATCTCCGACATCTTCGCGTACACCTCGCAGAAGATGCCCCGCTACAACTCGATCTCCATCTCCGGCTATCACATCCAGGAGGCGGGCGCGACAGCCGATCTGGAGCTGGCGTACACCCTCGCGGACGGGGTGGAGTATCTGCGGGCCGGGCGGGACGCCGGTCTTGATGTGGACGCGTTCGCACCGCGACTGTCGTTCTTCTGGGCGATCGGCATGAACTTCTTCATGGAGATCGCGAAGTTGCGGGCGGCCAGGCTGCTCTGGGCCAAGCTGGTCAAGGAGTTCGAACCGAAGAACGCCAAGTCGCTGTCCCTGCGCACCCATTCGCAGACGTCGGGGTGGTCGCTGACCGCGCAGGACGTGTTCAACAACGTCACCCGGACCTGTGTGGAGGCGATGGCCGCCACCCAGGGGCACACCCAGTCGCTGCACACCAACGCGCTCGACGAGGCGCTCGCCCTGCCGACGGACTTCTCGGCTCGGATCGCCCGGAACACCCAGCTGCTGCTCCAGCAGGAGTCGGGCACCGGCCGGGTCATCGACCCGTGGGGCGGCAGCGCGTACGTGGAGCGGCTGACGTACGACCTGGCGCGCCGGGCCTGGCAGCACATCCAGGAGGTCGAGGCGGCGGGCGGCATGGCGCAGGCCATCGACGCGGGCATCCCGAAGCTCAGGGTCGAGGAGGCCGCGGCCCGTACCCAGGCGCGCATCGACTCCGGGCGCCAGCCGGTGATCGGGGTCAACAAGTACCGTGTGGAGACCGACGAGCAGATCGATGTGCTCAAGGTCGACAACTCCTCGGTGCGCACCCGGCAGATCGAGAAGCTGCACCGGCTGCGCGAGGAGCGCGACGAGTCGGCGTGCCAGGCCGCGCTGCGGGCGCTGACGGCGGCGGCCGAGCGGGCCCCCGGCCCCGGTCTCGAAGGCAATCTGCTGGCACTCGCCGTCGACGCGGCACGCGCGATGGCGACCGTGGGTGAGATCTCGGACGCCCTGGAGAAGGTGTACGGGAGGCATGCGGGCCAGATCCGTACGATCTCCGGTGTGTACCGCAACGAGGCAGGTGAATCCCCTTCCGTGGACCGGACCCGGGAGCTGGTGGACCAGTTCGAGCAGGCAGAGGGGCGCCGTCCGCGCATCCTGGTCGCCAAGATGGGGCAGGACGGTCACGACCGCGGCCAGAAGGTGATCTCGACGGCCTTTGCCGACCTGGGCTTCGACGTCGACGTCGGCCCGCTGTTCCAGACACCGGCCGAGGTGGCACGGCAGGCGGTGGAGGCGGACGTGCACATCGTGGGCGTCTCCTCGCTGGCCGCCGGGCACCTCACGCTCGTACCGGCGCTCCGCGAGGAGCTGGCCGCCGAGGGCCGCGACGACATCATGATCGTGGTGGGCGGGGTGATTCCGCCGCAGGACGTCGAGGCATTGCACGAGGCGGGGGCGACGGCGGTGTTCCCGCCCGGCACCGTGATTCCGGATGCCGCGTACGACCTGGTGACGCGGCTCGGTGCCGCGCTCGGCCACGAGCTGTGAGCCGCTGACCCGATGCCTCCGAAAATCGACATCGACAGCTATGTGAAGGGGGTGCTCGACGGGAAGCGGGCGTACATCGCGCGCGCGATCACTCTCGTCGAGTCCACTCGCCCCGATCACCGGGCGCTGGCCCAGCGGTTGCTGCGCGAGCTGCTGCCGCACTCCGGAAACGCCCGGCGCATCGGCATCAGCGGCGTGCCGGGGGTCGGGAAGTCCACCTTCATCGACGCGCTCGGCACGATGCTCACCGGGCTCGGTCACCGGGTCGCGGTGCTGGCCGTCGATCCCTCCTCCAGCCGTACCGGCGGCTCCATCCTGGGCGACAAGACCAGGATGGAGCGCCTCGCGGTGGACCCCGCGGCGTTCGTACGTCCCTCTCCGACCGCCGGGACGCTCGGCGGGGTGGCCAAGGCGACCCGGGAGTCCATCGTGGTGATGGAGGCCGCGGGGTACGACGTGGTGCTGGTGGAGACGGTCGGCGTCGGCCAGTCGGAGACGGCGGTGGCCAATATGGTCGACACGTTTCTGCTGCTGACCCTGGCCCGTACCGGCGATCAGCTCCAGGGCATCAAGAAGGGCGTCCTGGAGTTGGCGGATGCCATCGCGGTCAACAAGGCGGACGGCCCGCACGAACGCGACGCACGAGCGGCCGCGCGCGAACTGGCGGGCGCACTGCGGCTGATGCACCCGGTCGACGCGGCCTGGACGCCTCCGGTCCTCACCTGCAGCGCCCGGGAGTCGACCGGTCTCGACACGCTGTGGGAGCGGCTGGAGCAGCACCGTGCGCTCCTCGGATCGACCGGCCGGCTCGCCGCGAAACGGCGTGACCAACAGGTCGACTGGACCTGGACGATGGTGCGGGACGAGCTGCTGGAGAGCCTGCACGGCCATCCGGAGGTGCGCGCGCTCACTCCGGAGCTCGAACAGCGGGTACGGGACGGCGAGTTGACGGCCACACTGGCGGCCGAGCAGATCCTGGGGGCGTTCCGGGGCACGGCCCCGTCGGCAGAGGGCGGTGCCCCTGGGGGGTGACGGGCGACGCGCGGGCGCCCTTCGCGCGACGACGGCAGTTCGACGACAGGAGCTACAGATCGAGCTGGTACTCGACCGACTTGTGAGTCGGCTCGTAGCCGAGCGCGTCGTTGACGCTCCGCATGTACGTGTTGCTGTCCGCGGTGTCCGCCAGCAGCCCGTCGAGGGCGGGGTGGCGTTCACGGGCCTGCAGGATGGACTGCGCCTTCATCCACCGTGCGAGGCCGTGCCCCCGGTGTTCAGGGAGGACTCCGGTGCCGTAGTGCAGGCCGTCGCCCTTTCCGTCGCCCGGGACGACCAGTTCGGTGAAGCCCGCGATCGTGGAGTCGGACTCGGCGACGGCTGCAACGGTGTGGAGCAGCTCGCCGCGTGCCGCGACGGCAGCTGCGGCGGCCCGGACCCGGTCCACGTCCCAGACGACCGTGCCGTAGTCGGTGTCGTCCATGGGCATGTCGTCCATGGCGCGGCGCGATCCGGTGAACGTCGCCTCGAGGTCGTGCGGTACGGCGCCGTCCCAGGCCACCAGCCGGTAGCCCGGGTGCGGCTGTCCGACGATCCCGCGGAGAGCACCGGTGTCGGCCTTCGCCAGCGGTAGGCGGGCGTACGTCAGGGTGAGGACCTTGCGCAGCCCCTTGGCCCGCAGAAAATGATCGCCGGAGGAACCGGCCTCGACCTGTGCGATGACGCTGCGTCGGCCCTCCTCGCGGGCACCGGCGACGGCCGCGTCCAGCAGCTGTGAGCCGATGCCGTTGCGGCGCTCCGCCGGGTGGACGTGGAGTTCCAGTTCGGCGAGATGGTCCTGGCCCTCACGGGTGAAGACGCGCAGGAACGCCGAGCCGACGGGGCTGCCCGCGGGGTCGGACGCCAGCCACACCAGCCGGTGGCTCGCGCCGGCACGGTCGGGGTCGGTCAGTGCGGTGATGCGTATCGACAAGATGACTCCTCCGCGCCGAGGGCGCCGGTCAGGACGGGTGAGCGGGCGTGCGGCCCGGAGAACCACATCACTCCGCGAGCGCCGCGGCAACCGGATATCGCAGCCGTGGCCGGTGCGCCGTGGTACGGTGCGGTTGGTACTTGTGTACGCCTCGTTTCGAGGCGCCGGTGCCGATTCACTCTCGTAGAGCTGCTGTGCCAGTCCTTTCCTGACCGGTGATCCAGCTTTCCCGCACCACTTCTTCCTGTCCGGTACGGGCTTCCCCCCGTCCGGGCTTTCCTGCCCGGCGTCCGGGGCGTGATCTCTTCCGCCCCCATGCCGACCGGGCCCCTTCATTCGCCATGTCCGCGAAAGGACCACCCGTATGACCAGCACCCTCGAACACCCCGTTGCTCAGCAGGAATTGCCCACCGAGGCCGCCGGTGTCCTCGACATCACGCACCAGGGGAACGGCGCACTGCGCGTCCGTGGCGGCCACCCCTCCCCCGGCGACGTACAGGTCTCCCCCGCCCTGATCCGCCGCCACGGCCTGCGCAAGGGCGATGTCGTCGAAGGCTCCTGCGACCGGCCCCGCACCCTGTCCGGGGTCGTACGGGTCAACGGCCGCTCGCCGCAGGCGCTGCGCGGCCGGCCCCACTTCCGCGACCTCACCCCGCTCCACCCCCGGCGTCGGCTGCGTCTGGAAACACCGTCCGGCAGTCCGGCCATGCGTCTCGTCGACCTGGTCTCCCCGATCGCCAAGGGGCAGCGCGGACTCGTCGTCGCACCGCCCAGGACCGGCAAAACCGTGCTGCTGCAGCAGATCGCGGCGGCCGTCGCCGCCAACCACCCCGAGTGCCATCTGATGGTGGTGCTGCTCGACGAACGCCCGGAGGAGGTCACGGACATGCGCCGGTCCGTACGGGGCGAGGTTCTCTCCTCGACGTTCGACCGGCCCGCGAAGGAACACATCGCGCTCGCCGAACTCGCGGTCGAACGCGCCAAGCGTCTGGTGGAACAGGGCCAGGACGTCGTCATCCTGCTGGACTCCCTCACCAGGCTGTGCCGCGCCCACAACAACGCGTCAGCCGCGGGCGGACGCACCCTGAGCGGCGGCGTCGACGCGGCTGCCCTGCTCGGCCCCAAGCGGCTCTTCGGTGCCGCACGACTCACCGAGGAGGGCGGCTCCCTCACCATCCTGGCCACCGCGCTGGTGGAGACCGGCTCCCGCGCCGACGACTACTTCTTCGAAGAGTTGAAGAGCACCGGCAACATGGAACTCCGGCTCGACCGCACGCTGGCGGACAGGCGCACCTACCCGGCCGTGAACATCCAGGCGTCCGGCACCCGGCGCGATGAACTCCTCGTCCAGGAAGCCGAGTTGCGGGTGGTGCGCGGACTGCGCCGCGCGCTGCACTCCCGGGGCCCGCAGACGGCGCTCGAAACACTGCTGGACCGGATCCGGCACACTCCGGACAACGCGGCATTCCTCCGTACGGTCCACCGCACCCTCGCGGATACCTGAGCCTGCCCGAGCCGCGCCGGACGGCGCAATAGCATGGACCGCCCTTGCACGATCCGTCCCTCACGAGCACAGGGAGAGCAGGCACATGGAATTCCGCCGACTCGGCCGCAGCGGTCTGACCATCAGTGAGATCGCCTACGGAAATTGGCTCACCCACGGCTCCCAGGTGGAGGAGGACGCAGCGGTCGCCTGTATCCGCGCCGCCCTCGACGCCGGGATCACCACCTTCGACACGGCGGACGTCTACGCCGAAACGCGGGCCGAAGCCGTCCTGGGCCGGGCGCTCAAGAACGAGCGCCGCGACGGACTCGAGGTGTTCACCAAGGTCTACTTCCCGACCGGTCCCGGGCACAACGACCGGGGGCTCGGCCGCAAGCACATCATGGAGTCCATCGACCACTCGTTGCGCCGCCTGCAGACCGATTACGTGGACCTCTACCAGGCGCACCGCTATGACCACTCGACCCCGCTGGAAGAGACCATGGAGGCATTCGCCGACGTCGTCCGCTCCGGCAAGGCCCTCTACATCGGTGTTTCGGAATGGACGGCCGACCAGCTCCGCGCCGCACATGGGCTGGCCCGCGAACTGCAGGTGCCGCTGATCTCCAACCAGCCGCAGTACTCGGCGCTGTGGCGGGTCATCGAAGGCGAAGTGGTGCCGGCGTCCGAGGAGTTGGGCATCGGTCAGATCGTCTGGTCACCGATCGCTCAGGGCGCCCTCACGGGCAAGTACAAGCCCGGTGCGCCGCTCCCGGCCGGCTCTCGGGCGACGGACGACAAGGGCGGCGCGAACATGGTCGCCGGCTGGCTCCGTGACGACGTGCTGGAGCGTGTCCAGCGGCTGCGGCCGCTCGCCGACCAGGCCGGTCTGAGTCTTGCCCAGCTCGCGGTCGCCTGGGTGCTGCAGAACTCCAACGTCTCCGCCGCGATCATCGGCGCCTCCCGGCCCGAGCAGGTGGCGGAGAACGTCGGGGCGGCGGGTGTGACGCTCGACGCGGAGCTACTGAAGGGCATCGACGACATCCTGGACCCGGTGGTGGAACGGGACCCGGGGCTGACGGCCGGGCACGAGAGCAACAGCTGATTCGACCGGCCCGCTTGTGTGGGGCAAGGGCCTCCGGAACAGCGGCCCCTGCCCACACCTCGGACGCCCGGGGCGAACCGGCGGCCTGTCGCCGCCCGGCATCGGTCACAACCCTTCGACGAGATCGCGCCCGTCGTGCAGCGCACCCCGGCCCCGACCGGACAGCTCGCCGGCCGGGCGCGCCGACGCGTTCAGGGCAGGGCCCCGGACCCCGGGGCCGACGTGGCCCTGAAGCGCAAGGTCGTCTCCGCGTTCCTCGCCGCCTCGCGCGCCGGGGAGCCTTTCTTTCCGAGTTGTACGAGGTCAGGTACCGGTGTGCAGCGCGGCGGTGTGCTCGCGGACCTGCGCCGGTGTGAGGTAGGAGTCCGTGTACTCGAAGTCGCGCAGTTTGGCCGGGTTCCGGGACTGGAAGCCGGTGCGTACGAAGTCGTCGCCCGCGATGGCGTTGAGCATCCAGTTGGTCATGACCCGCGCCTTGGCCACATTGGTCCGCAGCGCGGACCAGTGGTAGCCACGGGCGACGGCCTGCGCGACGATTCCGTGCATCTCGATGCCGATCGGCTTGGAGACCGCGTCCTTGCCGCCGAGGTCCACGACAAGACCGAGATCCTTGTGGACGTACGGCTTCAACGGCTGGTGCCGCAGCGTGGCGATGAGGTTGTCGGCGAGCCTGCGGCCCTGGCGCATGGCGTGCTGCGCGGTGGGCGGGCAGACCGCCCCGTCGCCCTTGCTCAGGTCCGGTACGGCCGCGGCGTCGCCGAGCGCGAAGATGCCGTCGAAGCCCGGCAGCCTCATCTCGGGCGTCACCGCTAGGCGGCCGCGTACGGTCTCCGCCTCGAATGTGGCGACCAGCGGACTCGCGGTGACACCCGCCGTCCAGATCAGTGTGCGGCAGGGCACCACCCGGCCATCGGTGAAGGTCACCTTCTCCCGCCCGGCCTCGGCGACCGAGACTCCGAGTGACACCTCGATGCCTCGTGCGCGCAGCACCTCCAGGGCGCTCCGGCCGAGCTTGTCCCCCAGTTCGGGCATCAGCTTCGGGGCGATGTCGATGAGATGCCACTTGATCAGCTTCGGGTCGAGCCGCGGGTAGTGCCTGACCGCGTTTGTGGTGAGGCGCTGCAGACAGGCTGCCGTCTCGGTGCCCGCGTACCCGCCGCCGACCACCACGAACTGCAGGCGCGAAGCCCGCTCGTTCTCGTCGTGGCTGGCATCCGCGAGATCGAGCTGAGCGATCACGTGGTCACGCACGTACGCCGCCTCGGCCAGCGTCTTCATACCCCGGGCGTTGTCGAGCAGGCCGGGGATGTCGAAGGTACGGGTGACGCTCCCGGGGCTGAGCACGATGTAGTCGTAGGGCTCGTAGACGACCTCGTCGGTGATCTTGCGAATGACGCAGATCTTCGCCTTGGGGTCCACTCCGATGGCCCCGCCCGGGATGATCCGGGTGCGGTGCTTGCGACTGCGGCGCAGCGACACCGCGACCGATTGCGGGGTGAGCACCCCTGCCGCCACCTGTGGCAGCAGGGGCAGGTAGAGCTGGTACGAGAACGGGGCGACGAGCGCGATCTCAGCCTCGCCGGGGATCAGCCCGCGCTCCAGACGGCGTACGCACTCCACCCCGGCGAATCCGGCGCCGACAACGAGAATCCTGGGTCGTGCCACAGTGTTCGTCCCTTCTCGGCCCCGCACGGTCGTCCGTTCGCCTGCCCCGTCGCACGCGCCCGTCACGTCACATCTTTGCGAGCCGCATCCGACTTCGCCTGCTGGGGACAGCGGACGGACGACACCACCGCGTCAGCGGGCCAGGAAAGTGACGGCCGTGCAGGTGCCGCCGACCGCGCCCACGAGCACGACACCGGCGGCCACGCAGCGTGCCTTGAGCCTGCGGTAGCGCGCCTCGTATTCGCCGCGCAGTCCGATGGCGCGGGCGGCGACACGGCAGAGCATGGCCCGCGACGTGGCGAGGCGATCCGCGGTGTAGACCCGTTCCACGTCCTCGCGCTGTGCCGTGGTGAGCCAGGGCAGCTCGTCGGTGAAGCGGCCGGCCTGTCGTCGCGCCTCCTCGACCTCGGCGTTCCACAGCAGATAGCCCTCCAGTTGTGCCAGACCGCGGGCACTGTCCTTGTCGGGGTCCACTCGATCTTCCTCTCCCGTCGCCGCGGTGCTCACGCCTGCCTGTCCCCCGGGGTCCACGTCGTCCCGGTGCCGGGATGGTTGAGGCCTTCGTCGAGGGAGCGCACCGAGGGGTGGTGCAGGTCGAACGCCGGGGATTCGGAACGGATCCGCGGCATCGTGAGGAAGTTGTGCCGCGGTGGCGGGCAGGAGGTCGCCCACTCCAGCGAACGACCGTAGCCCCAAGGGTCGTCGACCCCTACGTTCTTGCCGTACTTCGCGGTCTTCCACACGTTGTAGAGGAACGGCAGCATCGACAGGCCGAGCAGGAACGAGGAGATCGTCGAGATCGTGTTGAGCGCGGTGAAGCCGTCGACGGCGAGGTAGTCCGCGTAACGACGCGGCATGCCCTCGGCACCCAGCCAGTGCTGCACCAGGAACGTGCCGTGGAAGCCCACGAACAGCGTCCAGAAGGTGATCTTGCCGAGCCGTTCGTCCAGGATCTTGCCGGTGAACTTCGGCCACCAGAAGTGGAATCCGGCGAACATCGCGAAGACCACGGTGCCGAAGACGACGTAGTGGAAGTGCGCGACGACGAAGTACGAGTCCGAGACGTGGAAGTCCAGTGGAGGCGACGCCAGGATCACACCGGTCAGACCACCGAAGAGGAAGGTGACCAGGAAGCCGATCGACCAGAGCATCGGCGTCTCGAAGGACAACGATCCCTTCCACATCGTGCCGATCCAGTTGAAAAACTTCACACCGGTCGGTACCGCGATGAGGAAGGTCATGAACGAGAAGAACGGCAACAGCACACCGCCGGTGACGTACATGTGGTGCGCCCACACGGTCGCCGAGAGGCCTGCGATCGCGATCGTCGCGCTGATCAGGCCGATGTAGCCGAAGATCGGCTTCCGGCTGAAGACCGGAATGATCTCACTGACGATCCCGAAGAACGGCAGCGCGATGATGTACACCTCCGGGTGACCGAAGAACCAGAAGAGGTGCTGCCAGAGCAGCGCGCCGCCGTTGGCCGCGTCGAAGACGTGCGCACCGAACTTGCGGTCCGCCTCCAGCACCAGCAGGGCCGCCGCGAGGACCGGGAAGGCCAGCAGGACCAGCACAGCGGTGAGCAGGACGTTCCAGACGAAGATCGGCATGCGGAACATCGTCATGCCGGGGGCGCGCATGCAGATGATCGTGGTGATGAAGTTGACCGAGCCGAGGATCGTGCCGAAGCCGGAGAAGGCCAGACCCATGATCCACAAGTCGCTGCCGATGCCCGGCGAGCGGACCGCGTCGGTCAGCGGGGAATAGGCGAACCAGCCGAAGTCGGCCGCGCCGCTCGGGGTGAGGAAGCCGGCCAGTACGATGATCGAGCCGAAAAGGTACAGCCAGTACGCGAACATGTTCAGCCGCGGGAACGCCACATCGGGCGCGCCGATCTGCAGCGGCATGATCCAGTTCGTGAATCCGGCGAACAGCGGCGTCGCGAACATCAGCAGCATGATCGTGCCGTGGATCGTGAACGCCTGGTTGAACTGCTCGTTCGAAAGGATCTGGATCCCGGGACGGGCCAGCTCGGCGCGCATGACCAGGGCCAGTACACCGCCGACGATGAAGAAAGCGAACGATGTGAGCAGGTACAGCGTGCCGATCGTCTTGTGATCGGTGGTGGTCAGCCACTTGATGACGACGTTTCCCGGTTCCTTCGCCCGGACCGGAAGCTCGTTCGCGTACGCCTCCTCTTCCTCGGCTGCCCCTGTTGTGCCCGTCGTCGTCACTGGGACGCTCCTTCGATTGTCATTCGCGAGTGGACTGAGCACTCGGCAGGGGCGCCGCCTCCACCGGCCGGCCGACAGGCCGATCCCGCGCGCGTCACACCAGATTCCAGGTGCAGCAAATCAGCCGCAGGGCCACTATGTGCGGCCCTGCGCCCGCCGTCGCGTGACTTTCACTCGTCAGGGCGTCCTGGGGTCCGGGCCTCGGCCCGCTCGCACACGGCCGATGCCGGTGCGGACTTCCGCAGCAATGACGGACGTCTCGGAGCAGCCCGAACTTCCGCACCGTCCAACGCTGTTACCGCCGAATCGGGTGAACGCCCGGATCGATGACCGATCCCGGGCGGCCCGGCTGCAGCTCAGGCCAGCCCGCCCGTCGCGCGCACGTTCTGGCCCGTGATCCACCGGCCGTCGTGGCCGGCCAGGAAGGCAACCACATCGGCCACATCGGAAGGTTCGCCCAATCGGCCGAGAGGGGTCATGCCCGCGACTGCCTCGAGCGCCTGCGGCTGGTTGGTTCCGCGCAGCAGATCGGTGTCGGTCGCGCCGGGCGAGACGGTGTTGACCGTGATCCCGCGTGCTCCGAGTTCGTGGGCGGCAATGGTGGTGAGTTGCTCGACCGCACCCTTGCTGGCGGCGTACGCAGAGATGCCGGGGCCCGGCCGCACGGTGTTCGCAGTGGAGATGTTCACGATGCGGCCGCCGTCGCGCATTCGCCGGGCCGCATGGCGGATCGTCATGAAGACCGTTCTGGTGTTGACCGTCATCACCTTGTCGAACACCGCCGGGTCGGTATCCGCGATGAGGGACGGGGTGAGGCACAGTGCGGCATTGTTCACCAGGATGTCCAGGCCGCCCAGCTGTGCCTCGGCGGCTTCCATCAGCTGCTCCGGCGCATCCGGGTCCGCGAGATCGAGCCGGATGGCCCAGGCCTTGCCACCGTTGTCCTGCACCGTGCGGACGACCTCTTCGGCCGCGTCGTCGCTGGTGGCGTAGTTGAAGACCACATGGGCCCCGTCTCGGCACAGTCGCTCGACGATCGCGCGGCCGATGCCCCGCGACCCTCCGGTGACCACAGCGTTCCTGCCTGTCAGCACGGTCTCTCCCCCTCCAGGAGCGGTTGACCCGGGTCCTTCGAACCTACCGGCACAGCGGCTCCTTGTACCCGATTACGCGGAGAATCATCGGCGCCGGCCCAGCGCCTCCGGTGCCGGCTCGGGACACGGAACCGCCCCGGCCGGGCATGGTGCCGACCGGGGCGGGAGGGGTGAGGGGGCGCCGGTATGCGCCCCCTTCCGCGACTGTTTCGTCAGCCGATGGTGGCGATGGCCTGCGTGAACGTCGCCGACGGGCGCATGACAGCCGAGGCCTTGGCCGGGTCGGGCTGGTAGTAGCCGCCGATGTCGGCCGGCGAGCCCTGCACCGCAATCAGCTCGTCGACGATGGTCTGTTCCTGCTCTCCCAGCGTCTTCGCGAGCCCGGCGAACGCCTGCGCAAGCTGCGCGTCGTCGGTCTGCTGCGCCAGCTCCTGGGCCCAGTAGAGGGCCAGGTAGAAGTGGCTGCCGCGGTTGTCGATGCCACCCAGCTTGCGGCTCGGCGACTTGTCCTCGTTGAGGAAGGTGCCGGTCGCGCGGTCGAGGGTGTCCGCGAGGATCTGGGCGCGCGAGTTGCCCGTGGTCGTCGCCAGGTGTTCGAAGCTGGCCGCGAGCGCGAAGAACTCACCCAGGCTGTCCCAGCGGAGGTAGTTCTCCTTGACGAGCTGCTGGACGTGCTTGGGCGCGGAGCCACCGGCACCGGTCTCGAACAGTCCGCCGCCGTTCATGAGCGGGACGATGGAGAGCATCTTCGCGCTCGTGCCCAGCTCAAGGATCGGGAACAGGTCGGTCAGGTAGTCACGCAGCACATTGCCGGTGACCGAGATGGTGTCCTCGCCGCGGCGGATGCGCTCCAGCGAGAACGCGGTCGCCTTCACCGGCGACATGATCTCGATCTGCAGGCCGTCGGTGTCGTGGTCGGCGAGGTACGTCCTGACCTTGGCGATCAGCTGCGCGTCGTGGGCGCGGTCCTCGTCGAGCCAGAACACGGCCGGGACGCCGGTGGCGCGGGCGCGGGTGACGGCGAGCTTCACCCAGTCCTGGATCGGCAGGTCCTTGGCCTGGCACATGCGGAAGATGTCGCCCGCGCCCACGACCTGCTCCAGCACGACATTGCCGCTGCCGTCGACGACCCGCACCGTACCGGTGGTGGGGATCTCGAAGGTCTTGTCGTGGCTGCCGTACTCCTCGGCCTTCTGCGCCATCAGGCCGACGTTCGGCACCGAGCCCATGGTCGACGGGTCGAAGGCGCCATTGGCGCGGCAGTCGTCGATGACGACCTGGTAGACGCCCGCGTAGCTGCTGTCGGGGAGCACCGCGAGGGTGTCGGCCTCCTTGCCGTCCGGGCCCCACATGTGACCGGAGGTGCGGATCATGGCCGGCATGGAGGCGTCGACGATGACATCGCTCGGTACGTGCAGGTTGGTGATGCCCTTGTCCGAGTCGACCATCGCCAGCGCGGGGCCCTCGGCGAGCTCGGCCTCGAAGGATGCCTTGATCTCGGCGCCCACGTGCGGCACCGAGTCCAGGCCCTTGAGGATGCCGCCGAGGCCGTCGTTCGGGGAGAGACCGGCCGCGGCGAGCACCTGGCCGTACTTGGCAAAGGTGTTCGGGAAGAAGGCACGGACCACGTGGCCGAAGATGATCGGGTCGGAGACCTTCATCATGGTGGCCTTGAGGTGGACGGAGAACAGCACGCCCTCGGCCTTGGCGCGGGCGACCTGCGCGGTGAAGAACTCGCGCAGGGCCGCGACACGCATGACCGCCGCATCGACGACCTCGCCCGCGAGCACCGGCACCGACTCACGCAGAACGGTGGTGCTGCCGTCGTCGCCCGCGAGCTCGATGCGGAGCGAACCGGCCTCGGCGATGACCGTGGACTTCTCGGTGGAACGGAAGTCGTCGACGCCCATGGTGGCGACGTTCGTCTTCGAGTCGGCCGACCAGGCGCCCATCCGGTGCGGGTGCGCCTTGGCGTAGTTCTTGACCGAGGCGGGGGCGCGGCGGTCGGAGTTGCCCTCGCGCAGCACCGGGTTCACCGCGCTGCCCTTGACCTTGTCGTAACGCGCGCGAACTTCCTTGTCCTCGTCGGTCTGCGGGTCGTCCGGGTAGTCGGGAAGCGCGTAGCCCTGTGCCTGCAGCTCGGCGATGGCAGCCTTCAGCTGCGGGATCGAAGCCGAGATGTTCGGCAGCTTGATGATGTTGGCCTCGGGCTTCTTCGCCAGCGCTCCGAGCTCGGCGAGCGCGTCGTCGATGCGCTGGCTCTCCTCGAGGTGCTCGGGGAAGCTGGCGATGATGCGCCCAGCCAGCGAGATGTCACGGCTCTCGACATTGACCCCGGCCGTCGAGGCGTAGGCCTGGACCACGGGCAAGAACGAATACGTCGCCAGGGCCGGGGCCTCGTCGGTGTGTGTATAGATGATGGTCGAGTCAGTCACCCTGTGCTCCGCTCCACGTCTGCAACATTGCTTGACATCAAGATATCTCGTGATCGCTGCCGACTCGACAGGGCCCTGCCCCCTCATTCGGCGGGGGCCGCCGTGGCCGCCGGGTTCAAGGACGCCCCGACGGGGGGACTACCTCCCCGGGCGGCACCGGACCAGGCGCGGAGCCGTCGCCGAACGGGCGGCCGCCCAGCTCTTCCCGGTGGTGCGGAGTCAGCCAGCCCGACAGATCGGGGCCGACGGGCACGATGCCGGTGGGGTTGATGCCCGTGTGGACCCGGTAGTAGTGCTGCTTGATGTGGTGGAAATCGACCGTGTCGCCGAAACCGGGGGTCTGGTACAGGTCTCTGGCGTACGCCCACAGGACGCGGTCCTCGGCCAGCTTCGAACGGTTGCACTTGAAGTGTCCGTGGTAGACGGCGTCGAAGCGCACCAGTGTGGTGAACAGCCTGATGTCGGCTTCGGTGAGGGATTCGCCGACGAGATAGCGCCGGTCCGCAAGACGCTCGGACACCAGGTCCAGGCGGCCGAACACATCCTGGTAGGCAGCTTCGTATTCGGACTGCTGCGCCGCGAAGCCCGCGCGGTACACGCCGTTGTTGACATCACGGTAGATGCTCTGCATGACCTCGTCGATCTCGTCACGCAGGGCCTCGGGATACAGGTCGGGGGCGCCCTGCCGGTGCAGCGCGGTCCACTCGGTCGCGAAGTCCAGCGTGATCTGCTGGAAGTCGTTGGTGACGAGTCTGCCGCTGGGTACGTCGACGATCGCGGGCACGCTGACCCCGCCGGGGTAGTCCCGCTCCCGTGCGTTGTACGCCTCGCTCAGGTAGCTGATGCCGAGCACCGGGTCCCTGCCGCCCTCGTCCAGGGTGAAGCGCCAGCTGCGGTCGTCCTGGATCGGATCGGCGACGGCCAGCGAGAGGGCGCTCTCCAGCCCGAGGAGCCGCCGGGACACGAGTGCGCGGCTCGCCCACGGGCAGGCGCGGCTGACGACCAGCCGGTAGCGGCCGGCCTCGACGGGCCAGCCGTCCCGGCCGTCGGCGGTGATGCGGTCGGCGAAATGGCTCCTGGACCGTTTGAAGGCCTTGTGCCCGTACGCCGCGTTGCTATCGGTCCCTGCGCTGGTGGTCGCGCTCATCTCGCTCTCCTTCATGGCGTTCTCCCTACGGACGGATTACGGACGGACCGATGTGCGCGACTGCGGCCGCGACGCTCCCCGCGTACGTCTGCCAGCCCGACGAGCAGAGCGACCAGGACGAAGGCGACCGCGACGACGAGCCCGTGGTCGTACGCGGTGGCCCACCCGTACCCACCCACTTGCGCGAAGAACATCGAGCCGACAGCGGCGATCCCGATCGCCGAACCGACGCGCTGGCCGGTCTGGAGGGTTCCGCCGGCGCTCCCCGCGCCCGCCACCGGCACCTGGGACAGGGTCAGTGTCTGGTTCGGGGCGACGACCAGACCGCTGCCGACACCGGCCAGGAGCAGTGGGGCCACCATCGCCCACCCCGCGCCCCGCCCGGGCACCAGATGCGCGGCAAGCGCGGTGGCCGCCAGTCCGACGGCCACTGTGGACAGCCCCGTCAGGACGAGGGGGCGTCCGAACCGACCGACGAGCCGGCCGCCGGGGCTTGCCGTGAGGGCGGCGCCCACGGCGAAGGGCGTGATGGCGAGTCCCGCCTGCAGGGCGGTGTAGTGCAGTCCGCTCTGCAGGTAGAGCGTGGTGATGAAGAAGATCGAGGTGAATCCGGCGAAGTACAGCAGACTCAGCAGACAGCCCAGCCAGTAGGAGCGGACCCGGAAGAGCGACAGGTCGACGACCGGTCGCGTGCCCCGCCTGCCGCATCGGGATTCCCAGCCGACGAAGGCGGCAAGCAGCGTCACGGCCGCCACGAGCAGCAACCACTTCAGGTTGCCGGGCCACTGCTGCGACTGCACGAAGGGCAGCAGCAGAGCCAGCACACCCGTGCCGAGCAGCAGCACGCCGAGGGGGTCGAGGTCACGCAGCCGCACCCGGCCGGCCGAGGGGGTGTCCGGGAGCAGGCGCCGGGCAAGCAGAAGGCAGACGGCGCCGAGCGGCAGATTGACGTAGAACACCCAGCGCCAGCCCTCCTCGGCACCGGCCGCCTGGATCAGCAGGCCACCGGAGAGCGGGCCGACAGCGGTGGAGATGGCGACCACGCTGCCGAACATGCCGAAGGCCCGGCCGCGCTCCTGGCCGGAGAACATCTGCTGGATCAACGCGGAGATCTGTGGCGAGATCAAGCCTCCGGCGAGGCCCTGCACCAGACGGGCGACCACCAGCCAGAGGCTGGACTGAGCGGCTCCGCAGGCTGCTGATGCCAAGGTGAACAGGGCGAGCCCGGCCATGAACACCACACGGCGTCCCCGCGCGTCACCGAGTCGTCCCGCGGGGATCAGGAACAGGCCGAAGGCGAGCGAGTAGCCGGAGAGGACCCATTGCAGGTCGGACTCCGGGGTGTGGAGCCCTTCCCGGATCGACGGCAGGGCGACATTGACGATGGATACGTCCAGCAGGGTCATGAACCCCGCGATCAGACACACTGCGAGCGCCTGCCACCGGCGCGGGTCGGGCGTGCCGGGGCCGGGGGCAGAGTGAGTATCCCACCCCGCAGCACCCGAGTGAGCTGCACTCTCTGCCATGGCTCGCACCCTAGGACCAAGGGCCCCGATACTCATCCCGGCAGGGCCGCGACGGCAGTTTTCCGGCATCCGTTTCAGTGGACGGGAGGCACCGGGCGCAGGGCACGGCCGTGTCCCAGGGGCAGGACACGGCCGTCGACGGTCCGCACGGGCTCCGGACTGTGGCGTTCGAGAACCGGTCGGCCGGACGCGCCGCCCGCAGCGGCGGTGCGGTCACACCCCCGGCAGGCGGTGCGCGGACCGTCGCAGGTAGAAGGCCCAGGTCGCCACCAGGCAGAGGCCGTAGTACCCGAGGAACGCCAGATAGGCGGCCTGTCCGTTGTGTGTCTCCAGGAAGGACTGCCGGAAGGCCAGGTTGACCAGCACTCCGCCGAAGGCGCCGATCGCCCCGGCCACCCCGATCAGTGCCGTGGTCCGCCGCTGTGACCTCTGCTCGGCCTCGGCCGGCGACGTGCCGCCCGCGATTTCGGCCCGCGCCCTGGCCCGGAAGATCGCCGGGATCATCTTGTACGTCGACCCGTTGCCCGCGCCGCTGAGCACGAAGAGGGCGACGAACCCGCACAGGAAGAGCGCCAGCGAGTGCTGCCGGGACGCCTCCAGCACCACGCCCGCGCCCAGCGCCATCGCCGCGAAGGTCCAGAAGGTCACCCGGGCGCCGCCGAACCGGTCCGCCAGCAGCCCGCCCAGCGGGCGGGAGAGCGAGCCGAGCAGCGGCCCGAGGAAGGTGAGGGAGGCCGCCTTCACCGGGGTGTCGAACTGCGCATGGAACTGCACCTGGAGGACCTGACCGAAGGCGAAGCCGAAGCCGATGAACGAGCCGAAGGTACCGATGTAGAGCACCGACATCACCCAGCTGTGAGCGTCTCCCAGCACCTCGCGCATCGCTCCGCGTTCGTTGCGCGCGCCTGTGAGGTTGTCCATCCGCAGCGCCGCACCGAGCGCCGCCAGTACGATCAGCGGCAGATAGACCAGCACCAGCAGGCGTGGGTGGCCGGCACCCGCGGTGGTCAGCACCAGCAGGCCGAGCAGTTGCACCACCGGTACCCCGAGGTTGCCGCCGCCCGCGTTCACCCCCAGGGCCCGGCCCTTGAGGCGCTGCGGGTAGAAGGCGTTGATGTTGGCCATCGAGGAGGCGAAGTTACCGCCGCCCACCCCGGCCACGGCGGCCACCGCGAGCAGCGTGCCGTAGGAGACGCCGGGCCGCAGCACGATCCCGGCCAGCACGGTCGGTACGAGCAGCAGCAGCGCGCTGAAGACGGTCCAGTTGCGCCCGCCGAAGCGCGCCACCGCGAAGGTGTACGGGATGCGCAGCACCGAGCCGAGTGCGGTGGGCACGGCGGTGAGCATGAACTTCCCGGCCGCGTCGATGTGGTACTCCGGGCCGAGGAAGAGCACCAGCACCGACCACAGGCTCCAGATGGAGAAGCCGATGTGCTCGCTGAGCACCGAGTAGACCAGGTTGCGCCGGGCGATCCGGGCGCCCGCCAGGGTCCAGAAGTCGGTGTCCTCCGGATCCCAGTCCTTGATCCGGCGGGTGCCGGCATCGGCGGCGGTCGCGGTGACGCTGCTCATCGGCACACCTCCGCAGGCGTCGCCGCGACCATGCGCACCGGCCAGACCCTGAGGTGGGCCGTGGAGCCGTCGGGAGCGTGGTCCTCGTCCAGGCAGCGTCCGGTGCGCAGGTCGAAAGCCTGCTTGAGCATCGGCGAGATCACCACCGGTACGCTCCCCCGGCTGCCGAGCAGGCCGCGCGAGATGACGTGGGCACCGCTGAACGGGTCACGGTTCGCCAGCGCGTGCACCGCGCCACCGCGTTCGCGGAAGACCGCCACCTGCTCGTCCTGCGGGCCGACGAGCACCGCGACGCCGCGCCCCGGGAGCAGGTCCTGGTACCGGCAGACCGGTGTCCATGCCCGGCCGTCGTCGACCTCCACCGTGTGCTCGGCGTTCTCGGGCGCATTGGCCTCGCTCATCGTGTGCGTACCTCCGGGGCAGGGCCGGTGATCAGGGCCGGTGCGAGGGGGAACCCGTCCTCCTCGGGACGGGCGGGGCGGATCCGGTCGCGCTCGTGGACGAAGCGCACGGTGGGGTCGGGAGTTCCCGGGGCGTTGGCGAAGGAGACAAAGCGGCGTACCCGCTCGGGGTCGGCCAGGGTCGCCGCCCATTCGTCCTCGTAGGTCTCGACGTGGCGGGCCATCAGTTCGTCCAGCTCCGCGCAGATGCCCAGCGAGTCGTCCATGACTACCGCGCGCAGGTGGTCGAGTCCGCCCTCCAGGCGGTCCAGCCAGGGAGCGGTGCGCTCCAGGCGGTCGGCGGAGCGGATGTAGAACATCAGGAACCGGTCGATGGTGCGGATCAGGGTGTCGTGGTCCAGGTCCGCCGCCAGCAGATCGGCATGACGCGGCGTCGTTCCGCCGTTGCCGCCGACGTAGAGGTTCCAGCCTTCCGAGGTGGCGATCACCCCGAAGTCCTTGCTCTGCGCCTCCGCGCACTCCCGGGCGCAGCCGGAGACCGCGGACTTGAGCTTGTGCGGTGCCCGCAGGCCCCGGTAGCGCAGCTCCAGTTCGATCGCCAGGGCCACCGAGTCCTGTACGCCGTAACGGCACCAGGTCCGACCGACACAGGACTTGACCGTACGCAGCGCCTTGCCGTACGCGTGGCCGGACTCGAAGCCGGCGTCCACCAGACGGCGCCAGATGCCCGGCAACTGGTCGACTGTCGCACCGAACAGGTCGATCCGCTGGCCGCCGGTGATCTTGGTGTAGAGGCCGTAGTCCCGTGCGATCTCGCCGATGGTGATCAGGCCGTCGGGGGTGATCTCGCCGCCCGGGATCCGGGGCACCACCGAGTAGGATCCGTTGCGTTGCAGGTTGGCCAGGAAGTGGTCGTTGGTGTCCTGCAGGGCGGCCTGTTCCCCGTCCAGCACATGACCGTTGCCGAGGGCGGCCAGGATCGAGGCCACGGCCGGTTTGCAGATGTCGCAGCCCTCGCCGCTCCCGTGCTCGTCGATCAGGCGGGAGAAGCCCGTGATGCCCTTGACCCGGACGATCTCGTAGAGCTCGGCGCGGGTGTGGGTGAAGTGCTCGCAGAGGCCGCGGGCCACCTCGATCCCGCCCGCCTCCAGCTCCTCGGTCACGATGGATCCCAGCAGCTTGACGCAACTCCCGCAGCCGGTACCGGCCTTGGTGCACTTCTTGACCTCGGGGACGGTGCGCATGCCCTGCTCGGAAACGGCCGCCCGGATCGTACCCTTGCTGACGTCGTGGCAGGAGCAGACCACCGCTTCGTCGGGCAGCACCAGCGGGCCCTGCCGTCCGTCGGCGGCCGGCACGAGCAACTGTTCAGCAGGTCCGGGCAGTTGAGACTTTCCGACAGCGAGCGGGCGGAGCGTGGCATAGGACTCGGCGTCGCCGACCAGTACGCCGCCGAGCAGTCGGCCGTCCGCGCTGACCACCAGCTTCTTGTAGATTCCGGCCCGGCTGTTGGCGTACAGCACCTCCAGGGCGCCCTCGGCGGTGCCCAATGCGTCACCGAAGCTGGCCACGTCCACGCCCAGCAGCTTGAGCTTGGTGGAGGTGTCCGCGCCGGTGAATTCGGCGCCCGTACCGGCGAGCTCACGGGCCGCCGTGTCGGCCATCGCGTAGCCGGGGGCGACCAGAGCGTAGACCCGGCCGTCGACGGCGAGGGCGCACTCGCCGATCGCCCAGATGTGCGGGTCCGAGGTGCGGCAGTGCTCGTCCACCGCGATACCGCCTCGCTCGCCGACCGGCAGGCCGCAGTCGCGGGCGAGCTGGTCGCGCGGGCGCACACCCGCCGAGAAGACCACCAGGTCGACGGCCAGGTCGGTGCCGTCGGAGAGCGCCATGGTCCGGGCCCGGCCGTTCTCGTCGGCATCGATCCGCTGGGTGCCGGCGCCGGTGTGCACGTGAACGCCGAGGTCCTCGATCTTGCGCCGGAGCACTGCTCCGCCGCCGTCGTCGACCTGGAGGGCCATGAGCCGGGGTGCGAACTCCACCACATGGGTCTCAAGACCCATGGCCCGCAGCGCTCCGGCTGCTTCCAGGCCGAGCAGGCCGCCGCCGACCACCACACCGATCGTGGCGTGCTGGGCGCTCGCGGTGATCGCCTCCAGGTCCTCGATGGTCCGGTAGACGTGACAGCCTGCGGCGTCGTGGCCGGGCACCGGCGGCACGAACGGGTAGGAGCCGGTGGCCAGCACCAGGGCGTCGTAGCGCAGTTCGGCGCCGCTGCGAGTGGTGACGGTGCGAGCCCCGCGGTCGATCGTGGTGGCCGGGTCACCGAGACGCAGGTCGATGCCGTGCTGTTCGATGAACCCGGGCGGGCACAGGGTCAGTTCTTCTGCCGATGTGCCGGAGAACCAGCTGGTCAGGTGTACTCGGTCGTAGGCGGGACGGGACTCCTCGGCGAGTACGGTGACTCGCCAGCGGTGTGGTTGTCCGGCGGCCGGCTGCTCGAACAAGGCTTCCAGGAAGCGCTGTCCGACCATGCCGTGGCCGACCAGGACCAGGGACTTCTCGATCACGGGCGGGCTCCTCGGGTGACGGTACAGACGGTCATGGGGCGGAGGTGAGCAGATCGAGGGGATCCGGCGGCAGCGGATCGTCGCGCTCGTAGGCCCGGGTCAGAGTGCCGACCGCGGCCAGGTCGCCCAGCAGGATGCCGCCGACGAGCCGGTCGCCGCGCAGCACGAGCTTCTTGTACGAGCCGCGGGTCGGGTCGACCAGGCGCAGTACGTCGGTGCCGGGAAGGTTCTCGCCGACTTCGCCGAAGGCCGCGTACTCCACGGGCCCTGCGCTGAGCCGGGTCAGCGGGCGTGAGCCGGTGTACCGGGCATCGTCGTCGGCGCCCGCCAGCCGGGCCGCCAGCAGATCGGCCTGGTCCCAGGCCGGGCCGGTCAGCCCGTGGACGATCCCCCGGTGTTCGGCGCAGTCGCCGATCGCGTGCACCCCGGGGGCGGAGGCCGCCAGCCGGTCGTCCACCACCACTCCCGAGCGCACCGTGAGCCCGGCCGCGCCGGCGAGCCCGGTGCGAGGGCGCACCCCGCAGGCGAGCACCACCAGGTCTGCCTCCAGCACGTAGCCGCCAGCCAGTTCGACTCCGGTCACGCGTGCTTCCCCGTGCAGGGCGCGGGCCCGGTTGTCCGGGTAGGTCTCCACACCCAGCGCGGCAAGGGATCCGCGCAGCGCGTGCCCGGCCTGCTCGTCGAGATGGCGGTCGATCAGATGCGGTGCCTGGTGGACGATCTCCACCGGGAGGCCGAGCGCGGCCAGTGCCCGGGCCGCGCTCACCCCGAGCACCCCGCCGCCGATCACCACGGCGCGCTCGGCACCGGCGGCGTCCTCGGCGAGCCGGGCGCAGTCGGCCAGTGTGCGGAACGCGTGCACCCCGGCCTTCAGACCGTCCGGCGCGTGCAGCCCGCGCAGCGGCGGGAGGACGGGGTTGGCGCCGGTGGCCAGGACCAGCTCGTCGTAGTGGACCGACTCACCACCGGCCAGCCGCAGTTCGCGCTCGGCCGGGTCCAGAGCGACCACTTCGCAGCCGCTGCGCATGAGCGTCCCGGCGCCGTAGGGCAGTGCGATGGCCTCCGGGTCGTAGCGCCCCGTCAGGACTTCGGCCAGCAGTACCCGGTTGTAGGGGCCACGCGGCTCGGCGCCGTACAGCACCACTTCCCCGTCCCCGCCCAGTGCCCGGTACTGCTGCGCGAAGCGGGCGCCCGCCATGCCTGCGCCGACCACTGCGATGCGCCGGCTCATCGGACCCGCTCCACACGCACGGCGCACACCTTGAACTCGGGCATCCGGGACACCGGATCGAGTGCTGGGTTGGTGAGCGTGTTGGCCCGCCCGGCACCGGCCCAGTGGAAGGGCATGAAGACGGTGTCGGGCCGGATCGTGTCGGTCACCCGGGCGGGGGCCACCGCACGGCCGCGCCGGCTGGTGACCGCAAGCGCCTCCCCGTCGGCCACGCCGAGCCGCGCGGCCAGCTGGGGGTGCAGCTCCACGAACGGCCCGGGCGCGGCACGGTTCAGCTCGGGCACCCGGCGGGTCTGGGCACCGCTCTGGTATTGCGACAGCACCCGGCCGGTCGTCAGGTAGAGCGGGTACTCGTGGTCCGGCTCCTCGGCGGCCGGACGGTGTGTGACCGGGGCGAAGCGGGCACGGCCGTCCGGGGTGGCGAAGCGTTCCAGAAACAGCCGGGGCGTGCCGGGGTGCTCCTCTCCGGGGCAGGGCCAGAAGACCCCCTCCTCGGCCCGGATCCGCCGGTAGCTGATCCCGGCGTAGTCGGCCGGGCCGCCGGCCGAGGCACGGCGCAGCTCCTCGAACACCTCCTCCGCCTCTTCCGGGAAGCCCTTGTCGACGCCGAGCCGCGCGGCCAGCTCCCGCAGCACATGCAGGTCGGTGCGTACGCCCTGCGGAGGAGTGAGTGCGCGCCGGCGCAGGATCACCCTGCCCTCCAGGTTGGTCAGCGTGCCGGTCTCCTCCGCCCACTGCGTGGCGGGCAGCACCACGTCGGCGAGGTGCGCGGTCTCGGAGAGCACCAGATCGCTGACGGCAAGGAAGTCCAGGGCCCGCAGCCGTTCGGTGATGTGCCCGGCGTTCGGCGCGGAGACCACCGGGTTGGAGCCCATCAGCAGCAGCGCCCGCGCACCGCCCTCGGTCCCCAGGGTGTCGAGCAGTTCGTAGGCCGAGCGGCCCGCACCCGGCAGGTCGTCGGCCTCGACCTCCCAGACGTGGGCGATGTGCGCGCGGGCGGCCGGGTCCTCGATCGAGCGGTAGCCGGGCAGCTGGTCGGCCTTCTGGCCGTGCTCGCGTCCGCCCTGTCCGTTGCCCTGGCCGGTGAGGCAGCCGTAGCCGGAGCCCGGCCGGCCGGCCTTGCCCAGTGCGAGGCAGAGGTTGATCCAGGCTCCGACGGTGTCGGTCCCCTTGCTCTGCTGCTCGGGGCCGCGCGCGGTGAGCACGATGCCGCCTGCGGCGTCCGCGAAGAGCCGTAGGGCCTCGCGCAGTTGGTGCACGGGGACACCGGTCAGCCCCTCCACCCGCTCCGGCCAGTGCGCCATCGCCGCGGTGCGGGCCGCTTCGAAGCCGGTGGTGCGCTCGGCGACGAACGCCTGGTCCACCCTGCCGTCGGCGACCGCCAGGTGCAGCAGGCCGAGCGCGAGCGCCAGGTCGGTGCCGGGGACCGGTTGCAGGTGCAGGTCGGCCTGTTCGGCGGTGCGGGTGCGACGTGGGTCCACCACGATCAGGGTGCCGCCGTTCGACCGGAGTTCACGGAAGTAGCGCAGCGCGGGCGGCATGGTCTCGGCCGGGTTGCCGCCGACCAGGATCACGCAGTCGGCCTTCGCGATGTCCTCCAGCGGAAAGGGCAGTCCGCGGTCCAGGCCGAAGGCGAACCTGTGCGCGGCGGCCGCCGAGGACATGCAGAACCGGCCGTTGTAGTCGATGTTCGGAGTGCGCAGCGCCACCCGGGCGAACTTGCCGAGCAGGTACGCCTTCTCGTTGGTCAGGCCGCCTCCTCCGAAGACCGCGACGGACTCCCGACCGTGGCGCTGCGCGGTCGCCGCCAGACCGGCGGCCACCCGGTCGAGCGCCTCGGTCCAGGACGCCTCGCGCAGCTCGCCGCCCCGCTTGTCGCGGACCAGCGGCGCGGTCGGGCGGACACCCGCGCCGAGCACCGCGGTGGCCGATTGGCCCTTCCCGCAGAGTGCGCCGCGGTTGACCGGGAAGTCGGGGCGCGCCAGCACCTGCGCCTCGCCGCCGTCGTGCGGCGCCTGCAGGCGCATGCCGCACTGCAGTGAGCAGTACGGGCAGTGGGTGTCGGTCGTCGTCATGTCTCTGAGCGTCGGTCCGCACCATTACGCAGCCGGGTCGCACATGTTGCGCCGGGGGTACGGCTGCTTCACTTCCCGTCGGGCCCAAGGTGACACGGCGGAAATCTTGCGTAACGCCGGGGCGGCCTCCGCTTACGCCGGTGTGATCGGCGCGCAACCAGGACGAAACAGCGCCGGCCGAGCCTGCACGACATGGACAGCACTCAGCCCTCGGGCCCTTTGGTCGGCTTCACGGTCGGAGTCACCGCCGCGCGCCGCCGTGAGGAACTCGTCGCGCTGCTGCGCCGACGGGGCGCCAGGGTGGTCGAGGCGCCGGCGCTGCGGATCCTCCCGCTGGAGGACGACGCGGCGCTGCGCCGGGCCACCGCACGCTGCCTGACCGGGCCGCTCGACTACGTTGTGGCGACCACCGGGGTCGGCTGGCGCGGCTGGCTGAGTGCGGCCGACGGCTGGGGGTACGGCGCGCGGCTGGCCGAGGTGTGCCGGGAGGCCGTGGTGCTCACCCGTGGCCCGAAGGCGACCGGTGCGGTGCGCGCCGGAGGCCTGAGCGAGACCTTCTCCCCGGTCAGCGAGGCCACCGACGAGCTGCTGACCTGGCTGCTCGCGCGCGACCTGCCCGGCAGACGGATCGCCGTGCAGGAGCACGGTGTGCCGCTGGACGCGTTCACCGCCGCGCTGAGCGAACGCGGAGCCGAGGTGATCCCGATTCCGGTCTACCGCTGGGGCCCGCCCGAGGATCCGTCGCCGCTGCGCCGACTGGTCGAGCAGACGGTCCGCCGCGAACTGCACGCGCTCACCTTCACCAGCGCCCCCGCGATCACCGCATTCCTCGCCGTCGCGGACGAACTCGGTCTCCACGAAGAGGTGTTGACCGGTCTTCGGGAGGATGTGCTGTCGGTCTGCGTCGGTCCGATCTGTGCCCGGCCGCTGGAGGAGGCAGGAGTTGCCGTGCTGTGCCCAGAGCGGGGCCGGCTCGGGGCCATGGTGCGGACCATCGAGGCCGCACTGCCCGCCCGTGGCAGGCGTGAGTTCCGCTCCGGCGCCGGCGTGTTGGTGCTTCAGGGGAACGCCGTACTGATCGACGGCGGGCCGGCCGTGCAGCTGCCTCCCCTGCTCGCGGCGGTATTGCGCGCGCTGGCCGAGCAGCCGGGGCGAGTGCTCAGCCGGGCCGAACTGCTGCGCCGCGTCTGGGTCACCGGCCAGGCCGACCAGCACGCCGTGGAGGCGGCCGTCGCCCGGTTGCGCGCGGCACTGGGCGGACACGCCCGGCTGGTCCGTACGGTGCCCAAGCGCGGCTACAGCCTGGCGGCAGCGATATGACGGACGCGCCCACAGCCCCCACCCTGCTGGCCGTCGCACACGGCACGCGCGACCGGGCAGGCGTCGCCACTTATCACGCGCTGCTCGACGAGATCCGCACCCAGCGGCCCGGCCTGACGGTCCGCCTCGCCTTCCTTGACCTCGCCCCGCCCACGCCGGCCGAGGTGCTTGCCGACGTGCACGGCCCGGTGGTGCTGGTACCGCTGCTGCTGAACACCGGCTACCACATCCGGGTCGACCTCCCCGCCGTACGGGCCACCGCACCGCAAATGGACGTTCGGATGGCCGCAGCGCTCGGTCCCGATCCGCTGCTCGCCGCCGCTCTCGGCGACAGACTCACCGAGGCGGGCTGGTCCCCGACGCGATCCGGCTCGGATGCCGTCGTGCTCACGGCCGCCGGGTCCACCGACCCTGCGGCCGGCGCGGACACCGAGCTGATGGCCGGCCTGCTCCGGCAGCGGCTCGGCCGGCCGGTCGTCCCGGCCTACCTCTGCGCGAGCACGCCGACCCCGGCCGACGCGGTGGGTGCCCTGCGCGCCGCGGGCCACCGCCGGGTGGCGGTGGCCCGCTATCTCATGGCTCCCGGCCACTTCGCCCTCCGCGCGCAGAGAGCCGGTGGCTGCCTCGTCTCCGCCCCGCTCGGCGCGCACCCCGATGTGGCGCGGCTGGTGCTGAAACGCTTCGACGAAGCGTCCGGGCATACGGCGTAGCAGCGAAGTACCGCTTGGCCGTTCCCGTTACGGGCCGACTGGTCGAGTGCTCGTCAGCCGCGTGGCATCCGCACCGGAGCCGTGCTCACACCGCGGCGCCGGCGGTCGCTGTGCCTGTGCAGATTCTCGATCTGCTGGACGAGGCGGTCCACGCGGTCGGCGAGTTCGCGGCGGTCCTCCACCCGGGGGCGCACGTCGGCAAGTGGCCCGATGGGGCGTGCCGGGTCGTTGTCGCCGAGGGCGTCCCGCAGCAGCAGGAGCCCGTCCAGAGCCTCTCCAGGACCGACTACGGCGCCTGCGGGCCTCTGTGCTGTCGGGTGCGCCTGTCTGATGCACGGCCTCCTCGATTGCGCTCAACGCAGTCGAGGCCGCGAGGAGGGAGGCCGGCAGACCGGCGGTACCGGGCGCCTCCGAGGCGGCACGCTGATCGCATTCGGGCATTTTCAACCTTTCAGGATGAAATCAGTGCCATCGTTCGCATGACATCGCACCTGTTCACCTGGCCGATGCGGTCAGCCTCGCTGTGGCAGGGTGGACGGTGCTGCAGGCCATCGGAGGCTGACGTGACCGTGCTCGTCTGGATCAATGAAGGCACCTGGCGGGCCGCGGTGGACGCCGCCCGCTCCCACGCCCGAGCCGGGGACGAGATCACCTTGCTGCACGTCACCGGCGACGACGTCGCCGAAGCCGCCCACGGCGCATTCGTCGGTCTGCTGGGCCGTGGCCACCGCGAGCGCGACCCCGGCGACCAAGTGGCGGCCCTGTCCGCGAGCGCAGCCGCCGAACTCATGGATGCGGCCGCCGACCGCCTGGGTCGGCCCGCGGTGCGCCTACAGGCCCACGGCCACGCCGAAAGGGAGGTCGTCCACGCCGCCGAGGGCGCGGGCCTGCTCATCTGCGCCCGCGACGGTGACCGGCACCGTCCGGGGCCCCGCAGCCTGGGCCCTGCGACGCGCTTCGTCGTCGACCACGCTCCTTGCCCGGTCCTGTTGGTCTGGCCGGAACCGCCGCCCGGCATCGACTCGCTGCCACAGCGGCCGCACCCTTGACGGCTCGGCCTTCTCGTCCAGTGGTCAGCCGACGAGGCCTTGTCGACTGCCGGGGGCTTCACCTGACTGCCCGGTTCACCGGGTGATTCTCCCGCCGGAGCGCGGGCTCCGGCACGGTCGGCAGTGCGGGATCGGGAGCACGGACAGTGGCGCTGAGGTGCGGTGCGGCCCGGCCGGGTACAGGGTGAGGGCATGAGCCCGACCCCGCCGTTCGTGAGGCACAGGTCTCGAAGACCCGGGGCGGTCGTCGACAATCCGATGGGGGCGAACGGCGAGGAGCCGAAGCCCACCCGTACGAGCTGAAAGCCCAACAGGCCCCAGGAAAGCAGGGCCCGCTCAGGCGTGTCCGGGGCAGCGAAACCGAGGAGGTGTTCGTCATGGGACACGGTGGCAACGTGATCGCGGAACTGACGGCCGATCATCGTGAAGTGGAGGAGCTGTTCCAGCAGATCGAAGCGCAGCCCGTCGACCATCCGCAGCGGCGGGACCTGGCTGACCGGCTGACCGCGGAACTGGTGCAGCACTCAGTGGCCGAGGAGATGCACCTGTACCCGACCGTGCGCAAGCACGTCCGCAGCGGTGCGGAGCTGGCGGACAAAGAACTCGCCGAACACACCAAGATCGAGCGCATGCTCAAGGACCTCGAAGACCTGAACGCCGACGATCCGCGGTTCAACGACATCGTCGCGAAGCTGAAGCTCGAGTTCGCCGCCCACCTTCGCGAGGAGGAGAACGACCTCTTCCCGAAACTCGCAGCCACCTGCTCACCCGAGAAGCTGGACGAGCTGGGGCAACTGGTCCGCCGGGCCAAGGAAACCGCACCCACCCGCCCGCACCCCGCCCTCCCCCACACCCCGCCCGCCAACAAGTTGATCGCGCCCGGTGCAGGGCTCGTGGACCGCGTACGCGACCTGCTGAGCGGCCGCAAGACCACGGGCTGAACCGTCCCGGTGGCTCGACCTGGACCCCGAGCACTCGGCGTACTCCGACTGCACCCACTGGGACTGGTTCACCCTGCCCCGCGACACCGGACAACGGGCGGTCGCGGGACCGTACGTCGACTACCTGTGCTCCGACGAGTACAGCCTCACCCTCTCCGCACCGGTGCCGGTCGGGGGACGCTTCATGGGAGTGGCCGCTGCCGACGTCTGCCTGCGGCGCTTCGAAGCAGTCGTCATGCCGCTGCTCCAACGCCTGCCGGGACCCGCCCGCCTGGTCAATGCGCGCGGCCGGGTCGCCGCCTTCACCGACCCCCACCACCTGGTCGGATCACTCACCAAGGACCCGGACCTCGCGGCGGTACTGGCCGGACCGGCAGACGGCGCCGAACACGGCGGGCCGCGAATGCGGTCCTGCGACGGCGTCCCCCTCGTCCTGGTGACAACGGAACTCCCGGCAGAACGCCCCTGAGCCCTGTTCTGCCGGAGGCCATCAATGGGTGCTCCGGCCCGGGGCCGAGTCGCCTGCGGGCCGGCACGTGCCGCGCCGCTCTGTGCTGCGACAGCTGCGGCGCGCTGCCGCCGCGGTCACCGACGCACTCACCCATGTCGACCGAGGTCGCCCCACCCCGGTATCCACCCAACCGGCCCGGCATGACCTACCGTTCGAGCGCGGACGCCTCCGCTCGCCCCATGGCCGCAGTGTCGCCGACGAGCCCGCGCTGTTGCGCCACGCTGCCTCTCTCAGGCCAGGATCACGTGAGCTCGCAGACAGACTGTCGGAATTCCTCTGAAACTCCGGCTGCCTCTGGGTGCCACGGAGACCGGAAGGCCCAGCCCGCCGACGGAACAGCAGGCAGCAACAGCCCCGTTACTTCCTTACGAATCCCGAGCGGCACTGTCCACCGCGTCCGTAGGGGGCCACAGCGCGGACCTCGCGTCTGCGGGATCTGCTCGCGGGTATCCACCCCGGCCTGGAACGCGCCGTGGATCCCACGACGAAGTCCGGACTCATCCTGCCGGGCCGCTACGTCACCGCGGGCGAGATCCGACGCGCCGGAACCACCTGGGCAGGCACGGCGTCAGCAAGCAGACCGTGGCGCAGGCCCTGGCGGACGCCGCCGTGAACTCCGCGCAGGCCCACCGCGTCGCGCCTCCCGGCGAACGGCGCACCGCCGAACTCATCCGCGAACTCGCCGCCGGGCCGGCGGCCGGCAGGGCCCGCCTCAAGGCACCGGAAGACGAGATCGAACAGCTGGTCACCGCCCACCCTGACGGGGCCCTCATCCCCAGCCCGGCGGGAAGTGGGGCCGGCCTCACGGGCGACGGCGACTGAGACCCAACCGTCCCCTCGGGTGGGACGTCCCATTTTCTCCCGGAAACGCGTGGGACGGAATCTTTGTCCGACGGCTGGGAAACGCTGAGCGGCACAGGGTCTCACTCAGCCGATCCTGAAGACACCCGCATAGGAGAGTCCATGAATCGCACGATCCAGCGCAGCCTCGTGGCCGCGATTGCGGCGATCGCTGTGTTGCCCGCTGCAGTCGTTTCCACCGACACCGCCGCCGCACAGCAGCGGCACACGGCGCCTCACCAGCAGATCCCCCACCGACGCACGGCCCCGCCCCGACTGTGGGCGCCCAGCCACTCCACGACCCGGCCCGTTACCTTCACCGGCTACGTCCAGGGCCGTGTGGTAACCCGCCACATGCCGCTCAGGATCCGCTCCGGCCCGGGCACGGGCTACCGGGTCATCGGCTCGCTGCGTCCCGCCAGCACGGTCCACATCTCCTGCAAGAAGTACGGGCGCAACGTCCGCGGCAACCACCGCTGGTACAAGCTCTCCCACAGCAAGGGCTACGTCTCCGCCCGCTACGTCCGCAACGTGAGCGCCATTCCCTGGTGCTGAGCCGCTGTGCCCGCCCGTCCCGCTCACGGGGCGGGCGGGCCCGTTCCACGAAGCTCACGAGCAAGCGAGGAGACCCCCATGTCCCTTTCCCTTCCATCCAGTCCGGGCCGCAGAGCCGTCCTCGGCTTTGGAGCTGCGGTCGCACTGGCCGCCACACTCCCCACCGGCAGGGCAGAAGCCCGGCCGAAGGCTCAGCCGGCCAGCCTGGCTCCGGCGGGCAAGCCGTGGATCCAGGGTGTACGGCTGCACCACTCCACGGTGCTGCAGTCCTTCGCCTTCGACGAGCGGCACGGTCACATGTACGCGCTCCAGGTCATGGAGGGCGGCGTCCGGCTGCCGGGCGAGCCGCGCGCGTACACCCGTGCCGAGCGCGCGGCCCGCGGCGACATGTGCCTGAACCGGCTCACCATGGGCGGCGCGCTCACCGGCGATATGTACCTGCTGGGCTTCGGCCACGGCAGCGCCCTCGGCGTGGAGGACACGGCCCGCCGCGCCGGCGCTCTGTGGACGGAGTGGGATGCACAGCCGGCCTCCGGCTACGGCCGCGGCATCTGCCGCTTCACCTTCACCGCGGGCCGGGTCCTGACCCGCTCCAGCCGCAGGATTACCACGCATCGCCCGCTCCCCGGCTCCACGAATAACCAGGTGGCCCTCGACCCGGCGCACAACCGGCTGCTGCTGCGGTACAAGGTGGGCGGCAGACCGCGCTACGGGGTGTACGGGCTCAAGCAGTTCGCGGCCGGGGACTTCCGGCCGGTCACCTGCTTCGCTCAGCCCGGCGCCGAACTGGGGCTCCCCTTCCAGGGCATGGCGCTGTACGGCCCGTACGCCTACCAGGTGCTCGGCCACGGATACGGCGCCGACAACCCCGCCGGCTCGGCCGGCGACGTCCGTCTGTTCCGTATCGACGTGCGTACCGGCCGCGTGGTGCAGCAGGTGCTGGACCACACTGCGAGGGGGCTCTACCCGCGTGAGCCGGAGGGCCTGGCTGTGCTGCGCCGGGGCGGGCCCTGGCTGTGCCTTGGCTTCACCCAGGGCCCGCCCTCGGACCGCACCTTCTCTCTGTACTACAAGCCGATCGCCCGATGAATCCGGCCGTGCGTGTGGCCACCCTGACCCCAGGGCACACATCACGCGATCCGGAATGAACCGGATGCCTGATAGAAGGATTGGGAACGGCATGAAGGAGCAAGCGACGGCCCGCCGACAGCAACTGCCCGACTCGCTCGGCCCCGACGGACTGCTGCTGGTGGAGCGGCTGCGCGACCTCAAACAGCAGACCGGGCTGAGCCTGGCCGCGCTGGCCACACGCACCGCCCACAGCAAGTCCTCATGGCACCGTTATCTCAACGGCGTCAAGCTCCCGCCGCGTACCGCTGTCGAGGCGCTGGGGCGACTCGGGGGCACGGAGATGGCGCCGCTGGTCGCCCTGTGGGAGAACGCCTGCCGGGCCGAGACCAGACCGCTGAGCGCGGCGCCCCAGCCCCCTGCGCCGCGGCTGCCGCTCGCGGCAGCTGCCCGGATACGACGGCTGCGGACGGCCGTCGTGCTGGCTGTCTCCGCCGCGCTGGGCGCCGTGGCCTGCGCCGTGGGTGTCCCGGCCCTGTCGGGCGGCAGCCCGGAGCGGCAAGCGGCGTCCTGCCGCAAGGAAAGCTGCCGGGGGCAGTATCCGGGCTCCTCCCGCTGCAACCGGGATGCCCGCACCGAGAGCACCGTCACTGAGGATGCCTACGCCGTACGGCTCCGGTTCAGCCCGTCCTGCGCCACCGTCTGGTCCGAGGTGGAGACGGACGCGCGCGATGGCGCCCTGGAGATCTCGATCCGATCCGGAGCGGACGAACTGCTCGCCTCGCACCGGGACAGGGTGACGCACGGCAAAAGCAGCCCGATGCTGCCCGCGACCAGCCCGAAGGGGGCCGAGGCGTGCGTCGAGGTGGCGGACCGGCTGGCCTGCACCGGGGCCGTACAGCTCTCCGCCGATCTGCGGGAGGCCCACTGACGCTCTCCTCCACCCATGTGCCTTGTGTGGGTAGGCCCGTGAAGCTTTCATGCGGAGCAGGGCCCGTCACGTAGGCCTTCGCTCTAGTCGATGAAGACGCTCCAGGCGACCGCGTTGAGGTTGTCCCGCAGGAAGATGTCGGTTCCTGCCAGGCGCTCGTCCCAGGAAGGCATCAGCTCCGCCGCGCGCGTGACGACCGCGTCCATCCAGACCTTCAGTTCGGCCTGTCGGTTGTTGTGTGGAACCTTGGCGGCGGCCGCGCCTTCCTTCAGGTCGACCGTCCGCAGCGCCTCGGCGGCGGCGGTGCGCAGGTCGCGGATGAACTCGCGGTTCGTCGCCACGTCCTCGGGGGTGCCGGGCAGGGCCATGTGGCCGGTCACGATGGTGTCGAAGTCGTACTCGAGCAACTCATCCATGGCGTCGTAGTACGCGGGCACGTGCGCGGAGAAGTACAGCCGGAAGAACGGTGCGCTCTTCGGCGTGAAGCTGTCGATCGCTCCCATGAGCCTCTGCTGCGGGAGGTGGATGAACAGGTTGCCGGCCACGTGCCAGTCCCCCGTGCAGTCGAGGACGAACCGGACCCCGTCGATGTCCATCTCCTTGTGCCGGCCGCTGAAGGTCTCGGTGGGCAGCGGGCGCCGGTCGTCCTTGGCCTCCTTGATGAGGTCACCGGTGATCTGGTGCGCGATGATCTTCAGTCCGTCCCGGTTCAGCAGGCGAGCGGCCCCGATGTGGTCGGCGTGCGCGTGGCTGTAGATGAGGTGGGTGAGGGGCTTGGGGGTGACCGACTCTATGGCCTCCAGCAGTTTGTCCCCGAGGAACGGTGAGGCGTCCACGAGGACAACGCCGTTCTTGGTCAGCAGGAACATCGTGTTGATCATCCCTTGCGTGACGAGGCAGGCATCGCCGCCCAGGTCGGTGACGGCATACCCGGTGGACTCCGGGATGTCCGGTCCGAGGGCGAAGTCAGGCACAGGCTTGAACTCGGTCACGGCGATCTCCTCTTTGCGGTTCCGTCCGGCGGACGGGCGTGGCGATGCGGCTGCGAACGGAGGGCGTTCGGGGCCTGTTCGACCCCAGGAGGTCGAGGCCCGGGACGGCGAGCTCGCCGATGGCGGCGATGGGCGTTCCGGCTTGCCGCCACTCTTCGAGGCCGAGTCGGCCAAGCGGGCGGCGTTCCTTGAGCCCGCACCCCGTCGGCCAGCTGGACGGTGCGGGCGCAGGCCCCTGCGGAGTCCCGCCGTACAACGCCGAGAGGCCGACGGGGCCATATCCAGAGTGGCAGGCGATACGCGGCTGCGCAGGAGTTGTTGGAGGCATCGGGAGATCCTCGATCCATGCAGATGCCTGCTGCCTCGATGGGCTCTTACGGCGGCGGCCTCTACAGGGGGCGGGGGCGCCTTGAGGCACAACGGAACGCGACACCGCCCTCGGAGCGGGCTGCCGCTGGAGGTTTTCTTGAGCCGGTATACGCCCGGGGCGAGGTCGGGGAAGGTCGGCTTGCCCTGGGTGTCGGCCTTCCCGCGCCCGGCCTCCCGGCCTGCGGTGCCCAGGAGGAGGAACGAGGCTCCTGCGCTCCGACTTCGTCAACGGCATCAAGAAGTTGCCGGTCGAGGTCACTCCGGCCTGAGACGGAGCAGCCGCACGGCCACCTCGCTACACACATGGCGGCCCGTCAGAACGAGTGTCGTCCGGACGTCGAGACGACCTGCCGCCGTCCGGGCCGAGATCGAGGGAACACGCCCACCATCCCGGTACGGACCCACGGAACGGCAGGTCAGCGGCGTTCGTGAGCGCACGACGCGCTTCACGTCGTGCACCCCTGAAAACAGGTCGACCCAATCCACCCGATATCGCAGAAACCAGAAGCGCCAGCAGGTCAGAGGCCCTTTGCTTCCGGCCCCATCAACCGGCACGAGCGTGAAATAACCGAAAGATCATTCGCGCAGGTCAGCGGCCGTCGACCACCCATCGTGGCAGGTCACCGCGCTGACCGGTCGCTTCCGGGACATCTGATCAGCCGGAATCGGCAGCTCTGCGCTCCAGCGTCAAATGCCTTTGCCACCCCGTCGACACTTGCCACCTCGACAGGACCTGACCTGCCCAACAGTGCTCCTGACGCCTCATCAGAACGAGCGTCATTTCAGCGTCAAGATATCGCCCGTAGCGCCCACACCGCACATAATGCGCACGAGCAAAATCGCAGGTCAGGCCGCCTTTGCGACAGGTTCAAGGATCGCAACGCACTCCACATGGTGCGTGATCGGAAGCGCGTCACCGGAAGTGACATCCAGGGAACCTGGAGGTCAGACGCAGTATGACCGCTTCCGAGAAGCGGCCCGCATGTGCCCGGAGCGTCAAACGAGTCACGGCCGAGACGGGTCGGCCCTGCTCGACGGGTGTCGAAGGCAGTCCCGCACACTGCCGGAAACAAGGACGTCAGATGTGCGGAATCACCGGTCGATGCTCACCCCCGGGCGCCGGCCGCCGTCGACCGGATTCGGGGTCGTAGTGGCGGAAGTAGTCGTAGTGGAGTCCTGTTTCCGAGTCGAAGTACTGACCGGGGAAGCGCAACGGTGTGTACGTCGAGCTTGTCGCTGTCCAGACAGTTGTGCCCCACAGAGTGCTACGGGTGTGCCACGTGACGTCGCCTCTTTCGTCGACGAGTTGGCGGCCGGGAGCGGTTCGGGGACACGCCCGACGCACTGCCCGCGCCGCCGGACCCGGGGCTCCGATTGACGGCACGGCCGGGGCGGTGTGACGATGCGCCGATGTCGGACCTGCACGCCCGGATGGCCGCCCGGGTCGGTGACCTCACGGCCGTCGTGGTCGCGCGCTGCGCGGCGGAGGCGCCGTTCTACGGGGCGCTGCCCCGCGCCACCCTCCAGGGCGAGGTGGCGCGGTCCATCGCGGCTGTGCACGCGCTGTTGCTCAGGGCACTGCGCGACCGCGACGGGGGTCCGATGGGGCCGGGCGACCTGACCCGGCTCATCGAGTGGTCGGCGCGCCGGGCCGAGGAGCGCGTCCCCCTGGAGGCGGTGATCGCCGCGTACCTGATCGGCGCCGAGGTGTGGTGGCAGACGCTGACCGAGGTCGCGGAGCCCGGTGAGCTGGCCGGTGCGGGCGGCAAGCTGCTCGCCTGCCTGCACGCCGCGCTGCCCGCGGTCGTCCTCGCCCACCAGAACGCCCAGGAGGACCTCCACAGCGAGGACAAGCGCGTACGGCGGGCCCTGCTCGGCGCCCTGCTGGCAGGACGGCCGTACGAGGAGCTGGCGGGCATGGCGCGGGTGGCTGTGGTGGGTGAGTACGAGGTGGTTGCCTTCGCGTTCGAGTCCGACCCGCCGAGCAGATTGGTGCAGTCCTCGCTCGACGCCTTCACCGGGATCCCTGTGCTGATGGACCACGTCGCTCGGATCGCCTTGTTGCCGGGCAGGTCCGACGTGCCGGGCCTGGTGGCCCGGCTGGAGAAGGACGTGGGGCAGCCCGTGCGCGCCGCCGCCGCCCGCTCCTCCGTACCGGCGGCCATCTCCTCGGCGGCGCAGGAGGCCGGCCGCGTGCTGGATCTCGTCCGGCGCCTGGGACGCCCGCCCGGGTGCTACCGCCTCGACGACGTGCTGCTGGAGCACCAGCTCGCGCGCCCCGGGGACGGCCTGGTGCGGCTGGCGGCCAAACTCGACCCCTTGGAGGAGCATCCGTACCTGCTTGAGACGCTGCGCGTGTTCGTGGAGCGGGGGCTCAACCGCCGCCAGACGGCGTTGGAGCTGTGCGTCCACCGCAACACCCTGGACTACCGGTTGCAGCGAGTGAGCGCGCTGACGGGCCTCGACCTCGCGGTTCCCGCGCAGGCGCGGCTGATCCAGGCGGCGCTCGTCGCCAGGGACCTGGCCGGGCCCGCGGATCACCGCGGGGTCACCGGATGGCAGGGATCCGCAGGAGCAGCGGAAAGCGGATGAACCACGGCCGGCGTCGGCGAGCGCTCGGCCTGTCATCTGTCAGAGCCAGGCGCCGAGTTCCTCGTGCCGGGGTGCGAGGACCGGGCCGGCGCCGGGGTGGTCGAAGACCATGACGGGCCGGTCCGCGTTCCAGCCGGACCAGCCCGGCTGTCCGGTAGCGGCGAAGGCGACCCAGGCCCGGTGCATGGCGTCGGCCAGTGGCTGGGGCGCGCCGGGCCCGGTCAGGTCCTCGGCGGCGCGCAGGTTGTCGAAGACGAAGCCGAGTTCCAGCGCATGGCACGCGCCGAGCCCCATCACGGGCGAACGCCAGCAGAATTCGTAGACGAAGGTGCGGGCGGGCCGGGAGTCGGCGAGGCGGTTGAGCGGCCCCCGCAGCAGCAGGTCGGTGGCCATCTCTCCCAGGATCTCACCGGGTTTGGCGTGCGGCCGGGTGGCTCGGTACAGGCGTGCCACGCGTTGCGGGACACGGATCTTCAGCAGTGCCAGCCGCAGGGTGAGCCGGCTGATCTGGTCCACGGTTCCGCCGGGTACGAACCACAGCCGGTACTCCTCCCGGTTGCAGCCCAGCAGCAGGTCGGCCTCGGGAAGGGGCGGGGCGGCGGGCACCACGTCGCCGTCGACCACGATGTGGAAGCCGGGACCGCCGCCGATGGGGTCGGACCGGTCGACGACAGCGGCCTGCGCGTCCAGCAGCAGGTCTCGGTCCACCGCCGCGAACGCCTCGGCGGTGGCCGGGATCCGCAGTCTCTTCGCCATCGACCGTACGGTCTTCGCGCCCTCGCGGCGCGACACCGTGTGCGGCGGGCCGCTCTGCAGGATCGCCCGGCGGAACAGCCCGGCCGCGCCGGGGCTGGTCATGAGGGCCGCGACGCTGATCGCGCCGGCGGACTCCCCGCACACGGTGACGTTCGCCGGATCTCCGCCGAAGGCGGCGATGTTGTCGCGGACCCAGATCAGGGCTGCGATCTGGTCGAGGAGGCCCCGGTTGACGGGGGCGTCGGGGAAGACCCCGAACCCCTCGACGCCGAGCCGGTAGTTGACGGAGACGAGGACCACCCCGTCGCGCGCGAAGGCGCCCCCGTCGTAGAGCGGCAGGTTCGCCGAGCCGTTGCGCAGGGAACCCCCGTGGATCCAGACCATGACGGGCAGCCGGCCCTCGCCGACGGATGGGGTCCAGACGTTGAGGTTGAGACAGTCGTCCCCGGCGATGCTCGGATCGGGTATCAGCCGGTCGAGGGGCGGGCGGTAGGGGCGTTTGGGGGCGGTCGGCCCGTACTCGAGAGCGTCTCGTACCCCTTCCCAGGACTCGACCGGGGCGGGAGCGCGGAAGCGGTGGGCGCCGAAGGGCGGGGCGGCGTAGGGGATGCCGAGGAAGGTGGCGATCCCGTTGTGGAAACGGCCTCGGACCTTGCCCTGCCCGGTGGTCGCGATGAGGTCCATGGCGGTCCTTCCATGTGCGAACGGGGGCCGGCCGCCCCTGGTCGCGGGAGCGTCAGGGGCGGGCGGCGTGGATCGGGACGGCCGCCGGTCACGGCGGAAGGGATCTCCGGGAGCGGGTCACCGGTTTGCGAGGCCGTTGCGGCGGACGTCGGACCAGGTGTCGCTGTCGGTGCAGATCCCGCAGCCGGCCCCGAAGAACTGTGCTCTCGCCGTCTGGTCCCCCATCAGGTGTGCCTTGAACCAGGCGGTGGTGGGCGCGGCGAACGGGCCGGGGTCGCCCACGACCGTGAGGTGATCGGCGCCGCGCAGTTCCCCGTAGATGGCCGGTATGTGGTCGGCGTCGTTGTAGAAAGCCTTGACCAGGAAGGGGAAGACGATGCTGTCCTTCTGCCCGGCCAGGAGGAGCGCGGGTACGTGTACGTCGTCGATGTCGGCGAGCGGCCCGGGCTGGATGGGCAGGATGGTGTCGATGCGCGGGTCCGCGCCGACGACGATGGCGGCGGCGCCGCCCTGCGAGTGACCGGACGCGCCGATGTGCTCCAGGTCGACACGGTCGTGGAAGGGGCTGCCGGGGTCGGCGTTGCGACGGGTGAGCAGGTCGATCCCGGCGCGCATGGAGATGCCGAGGTTGGACTGCGGGGTGTTGGCGGCGGCGACGATGAAGCCCTGACTGGCCCAGTGGAGCAACAGGTCGCGGTAGACGACCGGGAAGGCGAAGGTGCCGTTTCCCCACACGATCACGGGGTGGCGGCGGTCGCTGGTCGCGATGTCACGCGGGTAGTACAGGGTGGTCACCGCCCCGACCTCCACCGCGGTGGCGTAGGGGCCGGGAGCGCCGTAGTCGGCCGCGGCCGCCTCGGCACTGGCACCGGCGGGGGAACCGGTGGACGCCGCTGCCGCTCCCGCGCCGGCAGAAGCCGTCAGCAGGAGCAGGAGCGAGGTCAGGGGGACGAGCAGTTTTCTCCAGAGCACAGCGGACTCCCGATGTCGTCACGGTGAACTGGATGTTTCATCCGGCTCACGCCTTGTCTGATCGCACATCCTGAAGCACGGTTCGAGACCCGTCTCTGCGCAATCGCGGCAAGCAGCGACGTCGGAGTTTGTGCAACATGCCGAGAGGCCTGAGCGTGGTGAGGGTGCCATGCTCGGTTCCGCCGCTACGACAAAGAGCCCGCCGCCCGGTCCCGAGAGGAGAACGCCGGGAACGGAGAAAGCCCCGCGCACCGTCCGTCCCGCATGACCTGCACGGTCAATCAGGTGACGCTCCATCAGAACGAGCGTCACATGAGCGCCACGAGCGTCATTTCAGCGTCCAGATATCGCCCGTAACACCCACAGCGCGCCACCTTCTCCGGCCGCCAGGCGAAGACGACGGCTTGGACGCGGTCGCGCAGGTCCAGCTTCGACAGGATGCGGCCGACGTGGCTCTTGACCGTGGTCGGGCTGAGGAACAGCCGGGAGGCGAGTTCGGCATTACTGAGGCCCGTCGCGAGCAGGCGGAGCACCTCGAGCTCGCGCGGGGTCAGGCCGGACGGATCGCGGTGTGGGGCGATGGTCTGCGGTTCGTCGTGATGGGCGAAGCGCTCGATCAGCCGACGAGTGATCGTGGGCGCGAGGAGAGCGCCGCCGGTCTGCACCAGGCGTAAGGCGGAGACCAGATGTTCGGGGGTGACGTCCTCGATCAGGAAGCCGCTGGCGCCGGCCGCGAGCGCGGCATAGACGTAGTGGTCGAGGTCGTATGTGGTGAGGATGATGACCCGCGTTCCGTCCGGGCAGGCGTCGCCGATGATGCGCCTGGTGGCCTCGATGCCGTCCATCTCCGGCATCCGGATGTCCATGAGGACGACGTCGGGCCGCGTACGGCGGACCGCTGCGACAGCCTCGGCCCCGTCGGCCGGTTTTGGTGCGCCTCGAGCGCAACCAGCAGAGCAGCACTGCGCAAGCCTATGAGCGTGTACGCACGTGACCTTCGCTGCCGCAAGGTCGATACTGCCGATGGCAGCTTCTCACCGACCCGCGTCCAACCGCTGCGGGAACCTGACAGCCCGTCGCCGAAGTCAGCATTGAGTCAGCATCAATACCGTCGGAGTCCGCTTCCGACCGCCGCATAGCGCCGAGATCAACAATCTGAGCCGGATCATCCGACCAGCCAGAACACAGGCCAGAGACCCACCTGCTAAGGTCCCCAGGAGGTACCCGTGAGGATGCTCATCAACGTCCCAGAAACCGTTGTCGCGGACGCGCTGCGCGGTATCGCCGCCGCTCACCCCGGGCTGACCGTGGATGTCGAGAATCGTGTCGTCGTACGGCGTGACGCGCCCGTGGCCGGGAAGGTGGCGCTCGTCTCCGGGGGCGGGTCCGGGCACGAGCCGTTGCATGCGGGGTTCGTCGGGCCCGGGATGCTGTCCGCGGCCTGCCCGGGAGAGGTGTTCACCTCGCCGGTGCCGGATCAGATGGTGCGGGCCGCCGCTGCGGTCGACAGCGGGGCGGGGGTGTTGTTCATCGTCAAGAACTACACCGGTGACGTGCTGAATTTCGAGATGGCCGCCGAGCTCGCCGAGGACGAGGGCGTGCAGGTCACCCAGGTGCTCGTCAATGACGACGTGGCGGTGACCGACAGTCTGTTCACCGCCGGGCGGCGGGGCACGGGCGCGACCCTGTTCGTCGAGAAGATCGCCGGGGCGGCGGCCGAGGAAGGTGCGCCGCTGGAGCGGGTGGAGGCCATTGCCCGGTCGGTGAACGAGGCATCGCGGAGTTTCGGCGTGGCACTCAGCGCCGTCACCACGCCCGCGAAGGGGTCCCCCACATTCGATCTGCCGCCGGGCGAGCTGGAGCTGGGTATCGGAATTCATGGCGAGCCGGGACGGGAGCGACGTCCGATGATGACGTCGCGGGAGATCGCGGACTTCGCCGTGGACGCGGTCCTGGAGGATCTGCGACCGCGTGGACCCGTGATCGTGCTGGTCAACGGGATGGGCGCGACGCCGCTGCTGGAGCTGTACGGGTTCAATGCCGAGGTCCAGCGGGTGCTGTCCGAGCGGGGTGTGGTGGCGGCTCGTACGCTCGTGGGGAACTATGTGACCTCGCTCGACATGGCGGGCTGCTCGGTGACGCTCTGCCAGGTGGACGAGGAGCTGCTGCGCCTCTGGGACGCGCCGGTGGAGACGCCTGCGCTGCGCTGGGGCCGTTGACCCGCCGGACAAGGAGATCATGTGCTCGACGCCGATTTCTTCCACCGCTGGATGACCGCGGCTGCGGATTCCGTGGACCGCGAGGCGAACCACCTGACCGAGCTCGACTCGGCGATCGGGGACGCCGATCACGGCAGCAATCTGCACCGCGGATTCGCCGCGGTGAGGGCAGCCCTGGACAAGGAGCCGCCGCAGACTCCGGGGGCCGTGCTGATGCTCGCCGGGCGGCAGTTGATCGCGACGGTCGGCGGGGCTTCGGGCCCGTTGTACGGAACGCTGTTGCGACGTACCGGCAAAGCTCTGGGCGACGCGCCCCGGGTGGCACGGCAGCAGTTGGCGGAGGCGCTCGGGGTGGGCGTCGCGGCCGTGGCCCAGATGGGCGGGGCGCAGGCCGGGGACAAGACGATGCTCGATGCGCTGCTGCCGGCCGCCGAGGCGCTCGGTACCTCGTTCGGCGCCGCCCGGGAAGCGGCGGACGCGGGGGCGCTGGCGACCGTACCGATGCTGGCGCGCAAGGGCAGGGCGAGCTATCTGGGTGAGCGCAGTATCGGACATCAGGATCCGGGTGCGACGTCCTCCGCCCTGCTGATCACCGCACTGGCCGAGACCGATGGTGCGAGTGGCGGTGACGCGTGAGCGGCGGGAAGCAGGTCGGGATCGTGCTGGTCTCGCACAGCGGCCCGGTGGCCGAGTCCGTCGCCGAGCTGGCCAGGGGTCTCGCGGCAGGTGGTGCGACGGCTCCGGTGGCCGCCGCCGGTGGCACTCCCGCGGGTGGTCTCGGGACCAGTGCCGAGCTGATCGCCGAGGCGGCCAGGTCGGTGGACGGCGGAGCGGGGGTGGCGATACTGGTCGACCTGGGCAGCGCGGTGCTCACGGTCAAGACGATGCTGGCCGAGGGGGACGAACTGCCGGACGGCTCGCGGCTGGTGGACGCGCCGTTCCTGGAGGGCGCAGTGGCTGCCGTGGTCACCGCGTCGGCAGGCGGCGATATCGCGGCGGTGGAGGCTGCCGCGTCGGAGGCTCACGAGTACCACAAGGTGTAGGCAGACGGGTTCCGCGGTCGTGAGGCCGCCCAGCCCCTGCGTCCATGGGTGGTGCGGGGCGGCCCGGGGCCTGTCCGGCTGTGATCGCCGGACAGGCCCGTGGTCCGTCAGGCCGCCGACGCGGCCCCGGCTGCCCCGATTCTGATCTGCACCTTCTGTGTCGTTCCGTTGACCGTCACAGCGAGCGTGATCGTGCCCGGTCGGAGCGCGGTGAGGGTGCCGGTGGACGGGTCGAGGACCGCCGTGTGGCGGTGACGGGCGTCGTCCCGGTCGCCGATGTGGACGTTCGGGGATCCGTTCCAGTCCGCGGCCAACGGGAAGCCGACCGGAATACTGCGCGTTCCCTGGGTGACGGTCGCCGTGACTCTCGCACGGCTTCCGGTGCCGAGGACCGGGGGTGCTTCGATTGCCAGGGCGTCGACATGCGCTCGGGTCTGTACGGAGACCCAGTCGGGCTCGCCCTGCCACGGCCGCTGCCGCTCCGCGGCCTGTTCACCGGACGTGATGTGGTCGGCGCCGACCAGCGACCAGCCGGTGAAGCCGCCCTCGTCCGTCGGTCCGGCCGGTGCCTTGCCGGAGTTGCCGTTGATCAGATACGGCACTCCGTCGACGTGCGAGGCGTGGAAGACGCCGACATGGCTGCCGATGAAGGCCGCGCCCTTGCCCGTCGTACGGCGGAAGTCGGCGAGCCACTGTTCGACGAGCGCTGCCTCCTTGCGGTCCCCGAGCTGGCTGCCCTTCTGTACGGTCGGGTCGCGCGGCGGCACGTGCTCGATCAGCATGACCGATTCCACGGTCCGGTCCTTCGCCGCCGCGTCCAGCTGGGCGCGGAGCTGCTTGATCTGGGCGAAGCCTCCGCCGCGCAGGCTGAGGCTGGATGTGTCGAGCGTGACGAAGCGGGTGCCCTTGTGGTCGAACGTCCGCTGGGCGGGCCCGAATTCGGTGACGAAATTGTCGATCCTGCCGCCCATCACTTCGTGATTGCCCGGTACGTAGTACCAGGGCAGCGAGTCACCGAGTTCCTCGGTGAGGATCCGGTGGGCGAAGGCCAGGTCGGCGGGCGATCCCTCGTCCACGAGGTCGCCGTTGATCACGAGAAAGTCCGGGCCGGCCGCCTTGATCTCGCGCAGGGTGCGCCGTGCCTGGGTGACGATTGCGCTGTCCGGGTCACGGGCGACGAACTGGGCGTCCGACATCACCGCGAACCGCCAGTCCCTGCGCTCGGTCACGGCTGCCGGGTCGATCAACGGGTCGGTGGCAGCCGCCTGTTCGGGAAGGTCGACGGTGGGCGGCACCTGCGCGGTGAGCTCGTCGATGACGATCTCACCCGTGTACTGCTTGGCGGCCGCGGTCTCCGCGAGGTAGAAGCGGGACACGGAGAGCGGCATGGCAGCTCCCGGCGGTACTGCGAAGGTGACTTGCCGCCAGCCGGCCCAGGTGACGTACGGTCCGCGCAACAGCTGGTCGGAGCCTGCGGCGTCCTTGAGGTGCAGGGTGGGCCAGGCGCCCTTGCCGTCACCCTTGATCCACAGCTTGAACGACTGGGGCTGGCCGGGCACGGTGACCGGCTTGGGCGGGGTGGCGTAGGCGGCGCGGGTCGCGGTGGACTGGGTGAAGTCGTAGGTGAGCTTCAGTCCGGTGCCGGTGTGGCCGTCGGGCGTGGCGGCGAGGGAACCGCTCGCCCGGGCCTGGCTGAACTTCCAGGACCCCGCGTCGTCGAAGGAGGAGACTGCCTGCTCGGTGAGGCCGACGCTGACGGCGAGGACGGTGGTGGTACCGGCCACGGTTGCCTTGATCTGTCCGGCGCCGGTGCCGGTGCGTGAGGTGACGGTGAAGGAGCCCCGGCCGTCGTCGCGGATGTCGAAGAGTGCGTGGTCGTAGTCGAGGGTGATGTCGTGCGGTTCGACGGGGGCGCTGGTGCCGTGGGCGTCGAGTCCGACGATGCCGAACGTGCCGGTGGCCCCGGCGTCGGCGAGGCCCACCCGCTGGGTGGTCGGCTGGATCCGGGCGAGCTTGTCGAGGACGGTCAGGGATGTGCTGCCGCGCGCCGGTCCGTGTTCGGCGCGTACGTCGGTGGTGCCGCTGCGGCGCGCGGTGAAGAGCCCGTCGCCGTCCACCGTACCGACGGTGCCCCGCATCGTACGCCAGCGCGGGTCGCCGTCTGCGGGGCCGTACGTCTCGTCGTATCCGGTCGCGGTGAGGCGTCGGGTGAGTCCGGGGAAGACGCGGTCGGGGTGACCGCCCTTTACGGGGTCTACGCCCGGTGCGGAACCGGCGGGTGTACGGGGCTGGACCCAGAAGCCCTTGAGCCGGCCGCTGCCGTCGGGAGCGGTGAGGGCGAGGCCGTTGGGGACGGTGCGTTCGCTGCCGTCGGACGGGCTGTTCTCCACCCGGAGAGCGTCGCTGCCGGGCTCGCGCGCGACCAGGGTCGACGATCCGCCGCCGTCGAGATTCAATGCGCTGTACGAGCCGGCGCGCTGCATCATCAGACCGAGTTCGGTGAGGGTGACGCCGCCGCTGTCGGCCTGCCGCCCGTCGACGGTGAGGATCTGCATGGTCCGGCCGTCCTTGGAGAAGCCGACGGCGGTACGGGGCGCTGCGGTGTTGTTGCCCTCGCCGTCGTGGTTCTGTGCGACTCCGTCGACGACGAGAAGTTCACGGCCGCCGACCGCGGTGCGCGGCACGGGTCCGCTGTCGGTGCGTGCCCGGTAGGTCAGGGACACCGGGTCGCCGGGCTTCAGGGCGTCGAGTGCGACGGCCCCTGCTTCACGGCCGACCAGGACGGTGGTGTCGTCTGGGACGGCTCCCGATCCGGGGGTGTCCGAGACGGAGAGGACCTTGCCGTCCCGCACGACCGCTTCGGTGACCGGGGTCGCGTTGTCCACGGTCAGGGCACGGTCGGCGGTTCCCCAGGCGGAGGTGTAGGCGCCGACTCCCCCGGCAGGCACATTGGCGGCGTTGTACGCGGCGAGCGGCTGCTGCCCGGCGGGCAGGGTGAGCGTCCCCTCGAAGTACAGGTTCAGGATGCGGCCGGCGCCGTCGGGGCCGATGCCGACGGCCCGGTTGATTCCCGGGGCGGGCGACTGGACGGTGATCCCGTCCTTGATGCCGATCCCTTCCGGTGCACCGGTCTGGTTGATGTCGAAGAAGTCGGCGTTGATCGCGGCGACGGTGCGGCGGCCACGGCCCGCGTCGTGGCCGGCGGCGAGTTCGGAGACCGTGTGCCGGTCGGAGACCTTGCCGGAGGAAAGGTAGTCGGCGTGCACGCCGGTGCCGGTGAGGTCGACGGAGAGGGAGTCGACCCGCAGCCACTTGTCGGATTCGAGCCGGTCGTACGAGTCGATACGGACACCCGGGGCGATCGGGCGCGACGTACGAGCGGTCTCGATGCCGTCGCCGTCCGCGACCGATCTGGATTCCCCTGCCGGGTTGCTCGCGGGTGGTGGGGCGACCGGTCTGAGGATTTCGGCGGAGGTACGGGGACGGGGGTCGGGGGTCGAATCGGCGAGCGCGGGGGAGATCGCGCCGACCGTCATCGCGGATACCGTCGCGAGCAGCACGAGCGGTCGCGCGACCGTTCCGTACCCTCGCGCCGCCCTCCCACGCGGTCCGGTCGTCCTGCCGACTATGCCAAGGACCACAAATCCTCCTGGAATCCCGATGGTTGCGCGGCTCGGCCCGCGGGCAGAAAGCGCTGTCGGCGGACAGCATGGCCGTGCGAACAGCCGCGCACCAGGGGGCATCGGGAACCTCAGGGGAAACAGGGCGCGTCGACTCGATGGCGGCGGTGATCACGGGAAAGGGGTGTCGTCCGTGGCGGCGTTCGGTACCGGGACGCAGACTTGGCGGCATGCCATCCCAGAAACGTGCCACGCGCAGTGCGGGTCTCCTTCTGTTCCGCCGACCGGACGGGGCCTCGTCCGGCAGTGCCGGTTTCGAGGTGCTCATCGGACATATGGGCGGCCCGTTCTGGGCAGGCCGGGAGAACGCGGCGTGGTCGATCCCCAAGGGTGAGTACGGCCCTGCCGAGGAACCCGCGGCCGCAGCCCGCCGTGAGTTCGAGGAGGAGTTCGGCCGTCCGGCGCCGGACGGTGAGTGGGTGGCGCTGGGTGAGGCCCGTCAATCCGGCGGCAAGACCGTGACGGTGTGGGCGATGGAGGCGGATCTGGATACTGCGGCGGCCGTTCCCGGGACGTTCACCATGGAGTGGCCGAGGGGGTCCGGTGTGCTGCGCGAGTTCCCGGAGATCGACCGGTTCGCCTGGTGCACGCCCCAGGAGGCCGCGGAGCGGCTCGTCACGGGTCAGCGGATCTTCCTCGACCGGCTGCGGGAACACGTGGAGTACGGACGGGTGACGCCCGCTCAGGACGGGCCCTGAGCAAGGGTTTCGCCGTCTGTGCGGTTGATCTCCGGGCTGTGCAGGTGGTGTTCAACCGCGTCCTGGCTCACCCGGAGCCGTTCCCGGCCGGACGGCCGCCGTGCAGGGCGGGGCTGCCGGACGGGCGGAAGGGACTGCGTCACGCGAGGGTGGCCCCTGGGGTCCCCCGGCGACGCTCAGCGTCGCGCGGCAGCGTCCGTGCCCGGAATCGGCGAAAGAAGTAGTACGAACCCATGGCGTTCGGTGCAGCCAAGGCCGTTGGAGCCGCCCACGGGCTTTTCGGGCAGCTCCGGCCGACGGCCCGGCCCAGGAGAATCGGCGGCCTGCGGCGGCAGCCCGCCGGGCGAGGTCAGTGCTGTGGGTTCTCGCCCTGGGCCGCTTCGATGCTGTTGTGCAGATCGCTCGTCGCGTCGAGCGCAGCGGCGCCGGAGACGACCAGGCAGGCCAGCAGAGCCGCAGCGGCCGCCCGGCCGACGCGGGGTCGCGAGGCGCTCCGGCCGAGGAGTGCGGCGACGCGGCGCGGTACGGGCCCGGCCGCTGCGGCGAGGGCCACTCGTGGGCGAGACCGCGCGGCGCCTTCGGCGGCGCGTGCGGCGAGGGCTGCTCGGCCGATGGCCCGGGCGGCGACCCTGCGGTCGCCGACGGCGGAGGCGGCAGCCTCGTCGGCGCAGCGCTCCAGGGCGTAGCCCATGGGCGCGCGCAGGGAGCGCAGCGCGGGGTGGCAGAGTGCCGCCACTTCGGCGGCGGCGATGAAGAGGTGGTGGTGGCCCGCGAGATGGGCGCGTTCGTGTGCCAGCAGGGCGTCGCGTTCGGCGGGGTCCAGGGCCCGCAGCATCCCCGTGGTAACGACGATCCGGCCGGGAGTGCCGGGACGTCCGGGCAGCGCATACGCGTCGGGGCGGCTGTCTCGCAGGACGGCCAGCTCGCCACCGCTGTACTCGGACGGCTGCGCGGACCGGTGCAGCTCCGCCCAGTGGCGGCGGGCGGTGCGGGTGACGGCGGCGGCGCAGCCCGCGAGCAGAGCCAGTGCGGCAGCCGCGAGGGGCACTGCGACGGCGGGAGCGGCATCGGAGAGCGGCCTGACGAGTTCACCGAAGGCGGAGACGGCGGAGAACCGGGTCGCGCCGGGCACCACCAGCAGGGCCAGGGCGAGCAGGCTGCACAGGGCGAGGCCGATGCCCGTCGAGGCAAGCAGTCGTACGGCCCGCACCGGCGACAGGGCGTCTGCCAGGCGACGGGCTGCGGGTACCGCGACGAAGGGCATCAGCAGCGGAACCCACACGGCATAGATCACCGGGCTTCTCCGTCGAGCAGGTCCCGGAGCAGTTGCTCGTCCTCGTCGGTGAGCTGTGACACGAATCGGGCCAGCACCGTGCTGCGGTCCTCCTCCTTCTGCAGTTCGCTGTGCATCCGGCGGGCGGTCAGTCCGGGTGCGTCCTCGGTGGGGGTGTAGGCGAATCCGCGGCCTGCGCGGGTTCGGGTGACCGTACCCTTTTCGTAGAGACGCGACAGGATCGTCGTGACGGTGGTGCGGGCGAGAGCCGCCCCGATCGCACCCTGCACCTGGCCAGGAGTAAGCGGGGTTTCGGCCGCCCACAGGGCCGCCAGGATCGTGGACTCCAGCTCGCCGGAGGGGCGCCGCTCCGATGCGGCGTGGTGCGGCGACGGGCGCTCCGGTCCGGCCTCCGTTGCCGGTCCGGGGGCCGGTTCGCGGTACGAACGGGGGGCGGGTTCTCCGCTCGATATCCCCTTCACCTGGGACATGGGAACTCTCCTCCGCCTTCGGGCGTCTACAGTGATGTAGACCGTCTACGTCACTGTAGTCAGTCCGGGCGTTCCCTGGAGCCGCCCGCTCACCATTATGGGAGAACTTCCACCGTGCCCGTATTCTCACTGGCGGCTGCGCCACAAGCGGTGAACCTGCTCGATGCAGGTTCACTGCTCGGAGCGTTCGGTGCACTCGGCATCGCCGTCGTGCTCTTCGCCGAGACAGGACTTCTCGTCGGCTTCTTCCTGCCCGGCGATTCCCTCCTGTTCACGGCGGGCCTGCTGTGCGTGTCGGGCACCCACGGCCCGGTCCAGCTGTCGTTGCCGCAGGTGCTGATCGCCGCCGTGGCCGGCGCGCTGCTCGGTGCACAGGCGGGCTACTGGATCGGTCGCCGCGGTGGCCGGGCCCTGCTGGCCCGCAGTCGCGCCAAACGGCTGCACGAGGGCGCCGCCCGCGCCGAGGAGCTGCTCGGCAGATACGGCCATGCGCGGGCGATCGTGCTGGCCCGCTTCGTACCCGTCGTACGCACGGTGCTCAACCCGCTGGCCGGGGCGCTCAACGTCCCTGCCGGGCTCTTCACACTGTGGCAGGTCGTCGGCGGGGCGGTCTGGACCGTCGGACTGGTCCTCGCGGGATACGCACTGGGGTCCTCGGTACCCAACGTCGACCGCTACCTACTGCCGATCGTCGCTGTCGTGGTCGTGGTCTCCCTCATCCCGCTCGCCGCCGAACTGCTCCGCTCCCGCGGCCGGGGCACTGCCGAAGGAGACAACAGCTGATGCTTCTCGCCTCCACCGCCACCTCGATCGACGGCGGCCTGTACACCTGGATCACCGAGCTGGCCCAGCGGTCCCCGACCGCTCTGGATTCCGCCATCCGCGTCTGGTCGGACTACGGACTGGCGCTGTTCGCCCTGCTGATGCTCGCGTCCTGGTGGCGCTCCCGCTCCGCAGGCCCCGCCCGTACCGCCATGGCGCTCTGTACCCCGCTCGTCGTGGTGGCCGCGTACATCGTCAACGATCTGGTGAAGTCGGCCTTCCATGAGCAACGGCCGTGCCAGACCCTGCATGTCGTGACGGTGGAGGCATGTCCCGCACTCGGTGACTGGTCCTTCCCCAGCAACCACGCCGCCATCGCGGCGGCCGCGGCGATGGCGATCTGGCTGACCGATCGCCGGCTCGGGGCGCTTGCGGTGCCTGCCGCTCTGCTGATGGCGGCGTCCCGGGTGTGGATCGGTGTGCACTACCCGCACGATGTGCTGATCGGGCTGGCCACCGGCGCGCTGGTCGCCTGGCCGCTGACGGTCGCGGCGCGGCGCTGTGCCCCGGCGGTCGTCCGGCTGCGCGAAAGCCCGCTGCGCCCCCTGGTGGCGACACGGTGACCGAAGACGCTTCGGCGGTCGCGCGCGCCCGGTCCGTGCCCGTCGCGTTACCGCTACGTGCACCACTGGGAGCCGTTGTGATCGGGCTGCTCGGACTCATCGCGCTCGCGGCTCTCGTCCTGGCCACCCGGCACGGCTCCCCGCCCGCCCTGGACCGGGCCGGCCACGACTGGTCTCTGCGGCATCGGCCGCCGGGCCTCGTGACGACCGCCCGGGCCGTCACGGCCACCGGTACCGGAGTGTTCGCGTACGGGACAGCGGTGGTCGCCGGGCTGATCGCCGGCCGTGACACCCGCCGACGGCTGGGGTACGCGGCAGGCGCCCTGGCCCTCCTGCTGCTTGCGCAGGGTGTCCGCTACGCCCTCATGGAGCTGATCGCCCGGCCCCGCCCGCCGCTGGGCGACTGGGCCACGCACGCCTCGGGCTTCGCCTTCCCTTCCGGGCACGCGACGACGTCCTCGCTGATGGCCGGCCTGCTGCTCACGGCGCTCGGTCTCCGGACGCGCGGCGGGACCGGGCCGCGTCCCCTCCGTACCGTCGTCGCCGCGCTGGTGGTCTGCTGGGCCGCGGCCGTCGGTCTGAGCCGGGTTCTGCTCGGCGTTCACTGGGTGACGGATGTACTCGCCGGATGGCTGTTCGCCACAGTCTGGATCGGGCTCGGGACCGCGCTGATACGGAAGACACTGCCGCTCCCGCAGTGACCGGTCCGTTCAGGCCCCACCCCCATAGAGGTTCCGTGTGATGCCACTCATCTCTCCCGCACGTGCCACCCGTGTCATCCGTCCACCGGTCGTGCCGCGTCTGCTCCCGCTCCTCCAGCGACGGCTGACCTGGCAACCGGAATGAACAACAGCAGCGCAGGCGCGGTACTGGCGGCGACCAATCCGCCGAGCAGCCCTCAGGTGCTCCTGCCCGTTCTCGGGTACAGCCTGTTGCAGAAATGCGGGGCGGGGCCAGCGGACTCGGTGCTGCGCCGCAGGGCCGTCGCCTCCTGGGGTCTTTTGTTCGGACCCCGGTCCGATCCAAATGAGAGGCCCTGGCTAGCTCCCGTGGCCGGGCAGGCGGATGACGGCGAGGCCGCCGTCGAGGTCGACGCTGGAGCGGTGGGGCGGCGCGCCGTCCTCCTCGTCGTCGCGCAGCAGCAGGGCGCTTTGGCGCTCCTTGAGTTCGCTCTGTTTGCCGGGCGAGAAGGTCGCATGCAACTGCTCGAAGCCGGTCGCCGACACCTGGCCCCGGCGTGCGCCGTTGCGCCAGGGCAGCAGACCGGCACGGCCTGCGCGCAGCATCAGCTGGTCGAGGAAGGCGACGACGGTCAGCCCGATCACCAGTCCGGGCAGCGTCATCAGCGCGACGAATTCCATCTGCCCAGTCTCATCGCTGTACGGTGCGGTGCACATCGGTCGCGGGTATGACCGTGCGGGCCGTCGCACTGCTCGACGGCCCGCACGGTCCTGGGGATCAGGGCTGTGGCCGGTCAGCCGTTGGGGAGGATGACCGCGCGGCCGTTGATCTTGCCGTGATGCAGCCGCTCGTACGCCAGGGGCGCCTCGTCCAACGTGTAGGTCTCGACGTGGACCTCGACCGATCCGGCACGGGCGAGGTCGAGTACCTCGGCGAGCTCGGAGCGCGACCCCCAGTACGGGGAGGTCACCGTCGTGCTGTACGGCAGTGAGCCGAAGCCGACCGGCAGCGCACCGCCGCCGAGGCCGACGATCGTGACATCGGAGTCGATGGCGGCCGCGGCCCCCGCCGTGGCGACGGTGGGAGGTGCTCCGACGAAGTCGAGGACGACCTGTGCGCCGGCACCGCCGGTCAGCTCACGGATCGTCGCCGCGGCGTGTTCGTCGGAGAGCACGGTCTCGTGGGCGCCGACAGCGCGGGCCAGGGTGAGCTTGTCCTCCGAGACGTCCAGGGCGATGACCCGGACGGCCGTCATGGCGCGCAGCAACTGGATCGCGACGTGGCCGAGGCCACCGGTGCCTATGACGACGGCGGTGGCACCGGGCACCAACTTGGGCAGGGACCGCTTGATCGCGTGGTACGGGGTGAGGCCCGCGTCGGTGAGCGGCACGGCCTGGACCGGGTCGAGGTCACCGAGCGGCACCAGGTGGCGGGGGTCGTCGACGATCATGTACTCGGCCATGGCGCCGGGCGAGCCGAGTCCGGGCGGGGTGATACCGAGTGCCTTGGCGCGCAGGCAGTAGTTCTCCTTGCCCTCGGCGCACTTGATGCACGTACCGCAGCCCCAGGGTCCGTAGACCGCGACGGACTCGCCGATCGAGAGGCCGCTCACTCCGTCGCCGAGTGCGGCGACGGTGCCGACGCCCTCATGGCCGAGGGTGAGCGGCAGCGGGAAGGGGATCTGCTCTGCGGGCCGGCTCATCACGGCGATGTCGGAGTGACAGACACCTGCGGCGGTGACCTTGAGCAGCACCTGGCCGGGGCCGGGCGACGGGTCGGGCACGGTGACGACTTCGGGTGCTGAGCCGACGGCGCGGTACTGAACGGCCTTCATGGGGTTCTCCTCACTGCTTTCTTTGTGTTCTGTCGCTCGCCCCCGTTCCCCCGTCCGCCGATCAGGAGGCGGAGTAACCGCCGTCCACCAGGTGGTAGCTGCCGTGGATGAAGGAGGCGCGGTCGGAGAGGAGGAAGGCGGCGAGTTCGGCGACTTCCTCCGCCTTGCCGAGGCGTCCGGCCGGGTGCAGCGAGATGAGGTGGTCGCGGTCCTGGCCGTCCGTGTTGCGCAGCAGCGGCGTGTCGATGAAGCCGGGGCCGACGGCGTTGACCCGGACGTTCTGTGCCGCGTATTCGAGGGCGGCCGTCTTGGTGAGGCCGACGACACCGTGCTTGGCTGCCACGTAGGCGGGCGATCCCGCGAAGCCGTTGGTGCCGAGGATCGACGACATGTTGACGACGGCGCCGCCGCCCGCCGCGACGATTGCGGGAAGCTCGTAGCGCATCGAGTGGAAAACGCCGCTGAGGTTGGTGGCGACGACCCGGTTCCAGTCCTCGATCGCGTACTCACCGGTGGGGTTGCTGGGGCCGCCGATGCCCGCGTTGTTGACGGCGAGGTGCAGGGCACCGAACGTGTCGACGGCGAATCGCACGCCGGCTTCCACGGACGCCGGGTCGGTCACGTCCATGGCGACCGCGGCGGCCTTGGCACCGGCGCTCTCCAGTTCGGCGACCGCCTCGCGGGCGTTGGCCTCGTCGTAGTCGGCGACGACGACGGACGCGCCGCCTGCGGCCAGCCGGTGGGCCAGGGCCAGTCCTATGCCGGAGGCGCCACCGGTTATGAGAGCGGTCCTGCCGGCGAACTCTTGGTCGGCGGGGGTGAGGGGGGTACTCATCGGATTGCGTTTCCTTCCGTGGTGCTGTGCGGCGCCGGCCCGGCGGGAAGCTGCGTGAGCAGTTCCCCGGAGAGGGCGTCGAAGGCCTGCCCGACCAGTCGGGGCAGGTTGTCCGGTTGTCCGCCGCGGGCCCAGGCGGCCTGGGCCGCGAGGAGTGCCCCGGCGCCCGCGGCGACCGTGACGGCGGGACGGATGTCCAGCCGCGGGTCGACTCCGAGCCGGTCTGCGACGATGGCGACCGAGTCCTCCTGGGCGTCCACCCGGATGTGGTGGAATGCGGCGTAGAGGGTCGGCTCCTGCTCGGCGAGGACCAGCAGGTCGAAGATCCGGTCGCGGCGGTGCCACGGCTGTGCGTCGGGGTCGTCGAGCCAGGCGAGGACGGCGCGGCGGTAGGCGGTGAGCGGGGGCTCCTCGGCGGGGCGTGCGCGCAGGGCGTCGTTGATCCGGTCGCCGTCGCCCCGGAGCGAGTCCAGGACCGCGCCCTCCTTGCTGGTGAAGTACCGACTGAAGGTCCGCCGGTCGACGTCCGCGCGTTCCGCGATCTCCTCGACCGTCACATTCTTCAGGCCTCGGTCGAGTACGAGCTCGAACGCGGCCTGCGCCAGTGTGTCCCGGGTCCTGCGGGCCTTGCGGCTCCGTCGCTCCGGGGTCTTTCGTTCCGGATTCATGAGTGCACCGTACACCTAAAAAATGTCCCGACGCGACAGAAGTCTCGTCAGGACATTGGATCAGTGCCCGGTTACCCCGCCGGCTGCTCTACCGGCCGCTGAAGGTCTCAGCGGCCCGACGAGCACCGTGGCCGGTCGTCACGGGCCGGTGGCGGCTGCCTGCCGGTGCCCGGCGCAGGGCGAGGGCGGCGATGTCGTCGCGTCGCACACCTCCGGAGAAGGACTCCAGGTCGGCATGGAGCGCGTCCAGCACCTCGCGCGGCCCGCGGCCCGCCCAGTGGCCCAACCGGGCGTCCAGCGGATAGAAGGCGCCCGATGCGTCGCGGGCCTCGGTGACCCCGTCGGTGAAGGCCAGAAGCGTCGCGCCGGGCGGGAAGTCCAGCCGTTCCGCGACCCGCGCCTCCGCGCTGAGCTCCGCCATGCCCAAGGGAACGGATGTGCGCCGCAGCGGAAGCGGGCAGGCCACGCCGTCGTGCAGCAGCCGTGGCGGCAGATGGCCGCAGTTCACGGCCTGAACCCGGTCCTCCCCGTCGAAGCCGAGCACCAGAGCGGTGACGAAGCGTTCGATCTCTCCGGTCTGGGCGGAGAACGCGTTGTGCCGGGCGACCGCGTCCTCCAGCGCATCGACCACTCCGGTCAGGGTGGGCTGGCGAATGGCCGCTTCCCGGAACGCTCCGAGCACGGCGAAGCCTGCCCCGATCGCGGCGAGCCCCTTGCCCTGGACATCCCCGATGATCACCCGGGTTCCGTAGGGCGACTGCACGACCTCGTAGATGTCACCGCCGACCAGGCGGTCCTCCTCGATCGGCGTATAGATGCCGTGGGCAAAGATCTGCTCGGTCAGGATGGGCAGCGGGCGCAGAATCTGCCGCTGGAGCGCAACGGCGGCGGAGCGCAGTCTGGCTATTTCGGCGGCATGACGGAGCCGCAGCGCGCAGGAGCCGACACCCAGGAAGCAGGCCAGCACGGTGAAGGCGACGCTGCTGGTGATGTCCCAGAACGTCCCCCCGGTCACCAGCCGAGAGCAGACGACGACGGTCATGATCCAGGTGGCCACGCCGACGGTCTGCCGGATCGTTCCGAAGACCGAAACGAGTGCGGGCACGACCACGAGGAGCGGTATGAGGCGCAGCTCGTCGCCGGTCCGGACGTCGAGGACGGCGACCAGGGCGGTCAGCAGCGCCAGCCCGCCGAACAGTGCCCCATTCCCGATCCGGGGGGCGAAAACGGCTTCCTCCCCCGCGTCCGTACCAGGGAGCGCCGCTCCACGCGTCGCCGCTCGCTGCTGGAGCCCGATCGTCACGGCCCATTCCTCCCGGGATCTGCCGGCCCCGCGCCGACGTTCGCTCCCAGTCCATCCGGTTCACAGGAGGCAGCACACGAGGCTTACGGCCCCTTGGAGCGCGCCGAAGGTCCCGGAACCGGGAATGGCAGTGACCTTCGGCCCGGAAGTCCCGGGACGAAGGTCACTGTGTCGCGGTTCAGCGCACGGCTGCCGCACGGGCCTCACCGTCGCGGCGGGCGCCGCCGGTTCCCGGCAGGCGTGTCGGCGGATGTTCCGGTACGAGCGCCGAGAGGAAGGACGTCCGGCGGCGGAGCACGAATCCCAGCGATTCGTAGAGCCGGACGGCATTGGTGTTGGAGGCGGAGGCGTGCAGGAACGGTGTTTCGCCGCGCTGCCTGATCTCGTGGGCGACGGCGAGGACGAGCCCGCTGCCGAGTCCCTGCCCGCGCACGGACCCGTCCGTGCAGACGCCACTGATCTCGCTCCAGCCGGGTGGGTGGAGGCGTTCGCCCGCCATCGCGACGAGCGCTCCTTCGCGGCGGACGCCGAGGTAGGAGCCGAGCTCGACCGTACGGGGCAGGAACGGCCCCGGGCGGGTGCGGGCGACCAGGTCGAGCATCTCGGGCACATCGGTGGGTCCGAGCCGTACGGCCTGCGGAAACGGGGCCGCCGCGACCCCGGCGTCGACGAGCTGGACACCCTCGGCGTGAAAGGTGATCTCCCAGTCGTCCGGCGGCGGTTCACGGAAGGCGGTGATGGTGACGGCGCCACCGGGGCCGGCGAGCGCTGCTGCGTCGGCCCAGTCCTCGGCCTGCGGCACGTCCGGGATCGCGACCCAGGGGGCCACGTCCGCCGGGTAGCGCAGGATGCGGCCACGCTCCTCGGCGAAGTGGGCGTGCGGGCCGGTCAGTGCGGCGCGGACCGGGTTGTCCAGCGGATGCGTGTCATCCCCGGTGACATCGGGCGCGCTCATGCGATCGCCTCGATCACGATCTTCCCGCGCGCATGTCCGCTCTCCACGGCGCGCAGCGCTTCTCCCGCCTCAGCGAGCGGGAAGGTCCCGGTCACATGCGTCCGCAGGGCGCCGGTGACGACGAGGTTCGCCACCTCGTCGAGGACCGCCGCGGTGCGGGCCCGTGCGACGGCCGCCCCGCCGAGCTCCACAGCCAGTGGCTTGCCTCCGGCGCTGATCAGCGTGGCCGGGTCCGTGAGCAGCGGGGCCACGGCCCTCAGGGTGTCGCCGCCGACCAGGTCGAAGACCGCGTCGATGCCGTCTGGTGCCGCTGCCCGGACCCGGTCGGCGAGAGCAGCGCCGGATTCGACATGCACCGCGCCGAGCGACTCGATGAATTCCTTCTTGGCCGCGCTCGCGGTACCGATGACATGGACACCAGCGTGGCGGGCGAGCTGTACCGCGGCCGTTCCGACACCGCCTCCGGCCCCGGTGATCAACAGGGTCGACCCGGGGGCGAGTCCGAGCTGGCGGATGCCGTCGTACGCGGTGGCCACCGCGACCGGCAGCACGGCCGCGTCGGTGAACGACAGCTCGGCCGGCTTGTGCGCTGTCACGGCGACGGACAGCAGCGTGTACTCGGCGTACCCACCGGTCAACGGGTTGCCGAAGACCTCGTCCCCGACCGCGAATCCTTCGACCCCCGGACCCACGCCCTCGACGACTCCGGCGGCCTCGCTGCCGAAGACGGTGGGGAACGGCTGCGGCTCACTGCCGGGCCTGGTGTACCCCGTACGCAGCTTCCAGTCGACCGGGTTGACCCCGGCCGCCCGGACGGCGACGAGCAGCTCGCCGGGGCCCGGCACCGGCACGTCCTGCTCGATGAGGGCCTCCACCTCCGGTCCGCCGTTGCGGGTGAACACGTACGCCTTGGGCATGAGCTCCCTCTCTCCTGGTCATGGCAGCGACGGTTCACGGCACCGACGGCCGGGCCGGTCACCGGTCGCTACAGCAGCAGGAAGGTCCTTTTCCGTGCACGTATTCCCGGGCCGGTGAAGTGTTCATCGGGCCGCAATGATTCAGCGGACGCCGCCCGTGACCGGGTCCACGACCTTGTTCACGAGGAGTTCGAGAAGCCGCCGGTCGTCACCCGCGGTGCGGCGTTCGGCGGGTGTGTCCGGGTTGACGTCGAGCAGCACGTGGGTGGCGCCCAGCTCGCCGAGTTCCGCCAGATCGGCCCGGATCCGGTCGATCGTGCCGTGCCCGGCGGGGCGTTCACTGCCGAGGAGTGCGTCGGTGACACGGATCTGTAACCGGGGCACGAGCGCGGGAGCCGGGCGCCGGACCCGTTCGGCCTCCTCGGTGATCACCGGCAGCCCGGCCCGGATCGCGTCGAGCGGCAGCCGGTACGGGTGCCAGCCCTCACCGAGCCGGGCGGCGCGGCGCTGGGCAGCGGCCGAGTTGCCACCGACCCAGACGGGCAGGCAGGGGGCGGATGCCGGCGCGGGCGCGGTCCGTACCCCTTGGTACGAGACGTGCTCACCCCGGAACGTCGTGGGGTCCTCGGTCCATGCGGCGCGGATGGCGGCCAGGTATTCGTCGGTGATCCGTCCCCGCTCGGCGAAGGGCACGCCCAGCGCCTCGTACTCGGCCCTGGACCAGCCGATCCCCGCGCCGAGGATGAACCCGTCGGCGTTCAGGTTGTCGATATTGGCTGCGAGCCGGGCCGTCTGCAGAGGGTGCCGGTACGGAATCACGGTGACGGTCGTACCGAGCACCAGACCTGGTACCCGCCCGGCGATGTGCGCGGCAAGTGCGAACTGGTCGTAGAACGGGGCGGGATACGTCTCGTGCACGTCGGGGGTGACCGCGATGTGATCGGAGATCATCGCGAAGGAGTACCCCAACTCACGTGCGTCCACGGCCTGTTGAAGGAGACTTTCCGGGGTGGTGCCGACACCGAAATTGAGTGTGTTCACGCCGAATTTCACGATCGGAGCCTAACAACCGGACGTGTGCGGACGTCGATGCGGGGAAGGTGGGGACGGCCGCCGACTCGCCCTTCGCCTGGAGTCGGTTCGGCATGCTCGGTCGACCTGGAAGCAGCTCTGCCGCTCCTGCGCCACGGTCGCCATGTCCGGTCTCGACGCACTCGTCGACAGCCTCGCGGCTCATGGGTCGACGAGCACGGCACCGGAGGGAAGGCTCGAGTTCTGAAGGTCGTCGAAACTCCGCGTGATCGGTCACTCCACAGACATGGGCTCGGCAGACATGGGCTCGGCACGCGGAGTCCTTCGGGCGGAGCCGATGCGCCGGTGTTGCGCGCCACCGGGGGGGGCGAACAACCCCCAGGGTTCTGCAGTCCGGGCATCGGGCCGCAGTCGGGGCACCGTCGATTTCGACTCAACTACCGCTGGATATAAGCCGGTCGGTCCCGATGCGCCGTCGGCTGTGGCAACCTGGAGGCGACCGCCCCACCGGGCTCCCCCGTACCGGTGGGGCGGTTCTGGTGTCCGGTGCGCCTCGCCTGCACAGACATGACGAGGGATCACGACGATTCCCGGCCATTGATGCCGTGTGACCTGATCGACTTCCGCTTTTCCGCATGGGAGCCCCCTCCGGGGGCAGACGCATACACCTCACCTACGACCAGGGGAGCGTGACGAGATGACGGCGCACACTGCGCAGACTGCCGGTGCGGAGCGAGCGGAGAGTGCACGGTCGACGCCGACGCGGGAGCCTGTCGGGGACATCGGCGACCTGCCGTGGATCGAGGACGCGGGGAAGATCGCCCCGCCGGATGCGCGTGAACTGTCCAGGCTGTTCTTCGACCGGCTCCAGGTCCTGGAGGAGGGAACCCCCGCCCATCAATACGCGCGCAGCACCCTCATCGAGATGAACCTCTCCCTTGTACGGTTCGCCGCAGGACGGTTCCGCAACCGGGGCGGCGGCGACATGGAGGACATCGTCCAGGTGGGCACCATCGGGCTGATCAAGGCCATCGACCGGTTCGATCTCTCGCGCGAGGTCGAGTTCACCTCCTTCGCGGTCCCTTACATCACCGGCGAGATAAAACGGTTCTTCCGTGACACCAGCTGGGCGGTGCATGTCCCGCGCCGGCTGCAGGAGTTGCGCGTCGACATCGCCAGGTCCAAGGAGTCCCTGGCCACGCAGCTCGACCGCGACCCCACCGTTCCGGAGCTGGCCGAACAGCTGGGGCTCAGCGAGGGCGAGGTCACCGAGGGCATCGTGGCGGCCAACGGGTACACGGCCGGTTCGCTGGACATGCCGGCCGATCCGGCGGACGCGGGCCGGCGAAACGCACCGGGGCGCACCTTCGCCGATGTCCTGGGCGGACCCGATCCCGCCATGGAGACGGTCGAGAATCTGCATGCACTCGCGCCGCTGCTCGGCGATCTCGACGATCGTGAGCGTCGCATCATCGACATGCGTTTCGGCCAGGAGATGACCCAGTCCCAGATCGGCACGGAGCTCGGCATCTCGCAAATGCATGTGTCGCGGCTGATAAGCAGGATTCTGCGGAAGCTCCGCAGCGGAATGCTCGTCGAGGAGTGATCTGAGCGGATTCAGCACCGAAGAGGGCGTCCGGTGGCGGCGTGCGCGGCTGCGCGACGGGCCGAGGAGCGGGAGCTGGGTCCGCCGGTCGGCCGACTGGCTACCGAGGGACCGTGGTACGGCCGTCCTGCCGGCGCGGGCGACGGACCGAACGGGCCTTACTCGGCCCGGGGTTGCCGTTCACAACACGCAGGGCTACCTGTTCGATGCCGTGGTACGGCACGAGGTGCAGGTTCTGACGGCTCTACGGGCCCGGCGGTGCCGGAGCGGATTGCTCCGGCACCCTGGGCGGACCGTCCGGCGGGACTCAGTCACCGTCCTTCTCCGGGGCGCGGCCCGCGTAGTAGGTGGCGATCATGTCCTCGCCGCCGTGCCCCGCCGCCTCGGCGCGGGCGAAACGGTCGGCCGACGCGGCGACCAGGTCCAGCCGCACCCCCGACTCCTGCGCCGCGTCCAGGATGAGGCGGCTGTCCTTGAGCGCGTTGGACACGGAGAAGCTCGGGGTGAGGTCGCCGGACAGAAGGGCGGCGGACTTGCCCTGAAGGTAGGCGGAGTCCAGCGGGCCGCCTCTCATGACGTCGAGGAACGTCTGCGGGTCGATCCTCAGTCCTTCGGCGAGGTTGAGGCATTCCGCGATGTTGTTGACCATGGTGATCACCCAGGTGTTGACCACGAGCTTCAGCCGCGAGGCCGCTCCGGGAGTCTCCGCGACCCAGACCGTTCGCTGCCCGATCGCGTCCAGCACCGGGTTCACCGACGCCCGGGCGGTGGAGGGACCGGACACGAAGACCGTCAACGTGCCCTGTTCCGCAGGTTGTTTGGTACCGGAGACCGGTGCGTCCAGATAGACCAGACCCGCGTCCGCCGCACGCCGGGCGAGATCGGCGGTGGCGTCGAGCCCGACGGTCGAGCTCTGGAGGAGCACCTGGCCGGTACGCAGCCCGGGCGACGCGGCGGTCAGCGCGGCGGCGACGGCAGGGCCGTCGTTGAGCATGGTGAGGATGACATCGGCACCGCGTACGGCTTCCTCGGCCGTCTCGACGACCGTGGCGCCGTCGGCGGCGAGCGGGGCCGCCTTGGCCTGCGTACGGTTCCAGGCACGGACGTCGAGTCCGGCCCGGAGCAGACTCCGGGCCATGCCTGATCCCATGATTCCGGTGCCCAGGACGGCGACCGTCGGCCGCCGCGGGGCGGCATCGGCAGCGCTTGAGGTCATGAGAGGACTCCCTTCATCGGCCGCGCCCCGGTCGGCTCGCGGCGCAGTGGGCTCTCAGGATTGCCGCAGCGCGCCTTCGAGGACGGCAGCGTGCACGGCCCTGGCGAGTCGTGCACCCCAGCGGGAGCGGGGCCCTGCGAAGGGTTCGCCGGGGGTCGCACCCGGGGAGGGGGCGGCGATGCAGACGGCGTCGGTGGGGGTGCCGGAGCAGTCGAGTCCCGCATCCAGGAGTGCCTGGACCTTGGCCTCGGTCGCAGTGGCGACCGCGTTGACGAGTGCGGCGTCGGAGAGGGCCACCGGCAGGGTGACGACGATATTGACCGTGCCCGGCCGCGACGGTCCCTCGGTGCCCTCGGTCGGGGCCGCCGCCCAGCCGCGTACGCCGAGTCCGCAGGTCGCGGTCGCCGTCACCCCCTCGTCGGCCGCGACTGTGTACGCCGTGACGTCGGCGGCCGTCATCATTCCGGCGCCAAGTCCGCCGAGGTGTTCCGCGGCGGCGATCTCGGCGAGGTGACGGTCGGGATCCAGACGCGGATAGCCGCCGGGCACCTGGGCGTTGAGGATCCAGGAGCGCGGGCCGATGCCACCGCCGAGCACGGCGCTGCTGCACACCCGCCACCCCGGCCCGAGGCGCCACACCAGATGGTGAATGTCCAGGCCGTCCTCGTGCCGGGTCAGCAGTTCACCGCGCTGTTCGGGCAGCCGGATGCGTACGGAACGGATGAGGCACCCCCGGTGGCACGGCAGGAGACGGCAGGACGGCGCAACGACGGTCGGCCCTTGGCCCGTCGATCATATGCGCCGGGGATCTTCGGTCAGTGACGGGCACGCTGCCGGGCCGGAGACGTACCGGAAGCGTCTCCGCGCTGTTGCCCACGAAGCCCGCACGGCGGGGCAGCGCGGTCCCGGGGACGGCCGGATCCAGCTGGGGGAAGCGGGTGAACAGCTGCTCCAGGGCGATCACGGCCTCCATCCGGGCGAGCGGCGCGCCGAGGCAGTAGTGCGGTCCGTGGCCGAGCGAGAGGTGCCGGGCCGCAGTGGCCCTGACCGGTCTGGTCACGTCGAACCGGTCGGCGTCGGGGCCGTGTGCGGCCATGTCCCGACCGGCGGCCGAGTATCCGGCAAGCACGGGTGTGCCTTGCGGTATGACGGTGCCGTCGAGGGTGAGGTCGCGGGTCGGACAGCGGAACGGGAGGTAGCTGACCGGGCTGTCCCAGCGCGGTGTCTCCTCCACCACGTCCGCCCGGCGTGCCCCGCCGGACCTGACCAGACCGAGCTGGTCGGGGTGGGTGCACAGCGCCCGTACGGCGTTGGTGATGAGGTTCGGCGTGGTCTCGTGTCCCGCGGTGATCAGCAGGAGCGGAGTGCCGATGAGCTCGTGCTGACCGAGCCTGCCGCCGCCCTCGTCGCGGGCGGCGATCAGGGCGCTGGTCAGGGCGCTGGTCAGATCGCCGCCCGGCTGCTCCGCGCGGGCCGCGGCCACCGCTCCGAGCAGGGCCACCAGCTCCCGGTTGGCGGCCATCGCCTCCTCGGGGCCGGTATCCGTCGCGACCATCTGGCTCGACAGATGGTGCCGGTCGACAGCACCGGCAGGAAGGTGCCCTGCCGGTGTTCACGCGGTTTTCCGCACGGTCAGGAGTCCGAGCAGTTACCGCTCGGTGATGCCCCCTCCGTGCTGCGCGTCGATCGGAGCCCGGATGCGGTTCTCCGGCGTCGCGCCCGCCCTACCGGCCCCGCCACGGCACCTGCCGCGCCGGATCCTCCGGCCGCTACGGCCGCTCCGGCAGGAAGCGCACCGAGGGCCGTCCGTCCGGGCCGTCGGGAGTGACCCGCGCCCTGACCCGGTAGACGTCGGCGATCAGCTCCTCGGTGATCACTTCCGCCGGGGTCCCGGCGGCCACTACCCGCCCCTCCTTCATGACGACGATCCGATCGCAGAACATCGCGGCCAGATTGAGGTCGTGCAGAGCGATCACACCGGTGAGGGGCAGCGAGGTGATCAGCGACAGCAGGTCCAACTGGTGCTGGATGTCGAGGTGGTTCGTCGGCTCGTCGAGCAGCAGTTCACGCGGCTGCTGGGCCAGTGCGCGCGCTATCTGGACACGTTGCCGCTCACCTCCGGAGAGGGTGTGCCAGGACTGCTCGCCGCGATCGGCGAGACCGGTCCGATCCAGGGCTTCGCGCACCGCGTCGTCGTCCGCCCGGCCGGGTGCCGACCAGGCCCTGCGGTGCGGGATGCGCCCGAGGCGTACCACGTCCAGGACGCTCAACTCGACCTGGGTGACCGCATGCTGGTCGACCACGGCGACCCGCTGGGCCACGGTTCGGCGACCGATCTCGTCGAGCCGCCGGCCGTCGAGGGTGACCACGCCCGCATCCGGGGCGAGGACTCCTGCCAGCACCCGCAACAGGGTCGACTTGCCGGAGCCGTTCGGCCCGATCAGCCCGACGGTGGCGCCGGGCGGCGGGGTGAGGTGGACCCCGTCGAGGATGAGGCGGCCGCCCGCCTCCCGGCTGACCCGCTCGGCACGCAGCCCCTCAGTGGCTCCACGCGTCATGTGATCCTCCGGCTGCGGTACAGGACCAGGACGAACGCGGGCACGCCGATGAGGGCGGTGACGACTCCCACGGGCACTTCCTGCGGGTCGAGGACCGTCCTGGCGAGGGTGTCGACCCAGACCAGGAACACTGCCCCGGCCAGGGCGGTGACCGGCAGCAGCCGCCGGTGCCCGGAGCCGCTGAGCGCACGGGCGGCGTGCGGCAGGACCAGACCGACGAAACCGATGGCGCCGGCCGAGCTGACGAGCGCGGCGGTCAGCAGCGCGGTCGTGCAGAGCAGCACGATCCGGGTGCGCGCGACATGGACGCCGAGTGTGGCGGCGGCGTCCTGGCCGAACGCGAAGGCGTCGAGCGTACGGGCGTGGCCGAGGCAGATCAGCAGCGTCACGACGAGAACGGCGGCGCAGATCCACACATCGCTCCAGCCGACCCCGCTGAGCGAGCCGAGCAGCCAGAACAGCACCCCGCGGGTCTGCTCTGCGTCGGCGGCGGTCATCACGACGAACGAGGTGAGCGCGGAGAACAGTTGCATGGCCGCGACACCGGAGAGGACGACCCGGTCGGTCGTGCCGCCCAGGGTGTGACTCAGCAGCAGAACGAGGGCGAACGAGCACAGTGCGCCGATGAACGCGCCGGTCGAGATCGACATCGCTCCCCCGCCGACACCGAGGACGACAACCACGACCGCGCCGGTCGACGCACCGGAGGAGACGCCGAGGACGAACGGGTCGGCGAGCGGGTTGCGGAGCAGGGACTGCATGACGGTTCCGCACACCGCGAGCCCGGCGCCGCACACCGCGGCGAGCAGGGTGCGCGGCATGCGCAGGTTCCAGATGATGCCGTCCCGGATCGGGGTGAGCCGTGACCGGCCCCAGCCGAGGTGGGAGGCGACCGTGGACCAGACATCGGCGACGGAGATACGGGCGGGGCCGACGGTGACGGCGACCGCGACGGACAGCACGAGCAGTGCGATGCCACAGGCCCACAGGGCTCCGCCGCGCAGCTTCCGTATTCCCGTGCCACTGCGCACGGCTGCTCGGGAGGCCCGTGGCGCGTCCACCGCCGTGGCCCGTTCGGTGTCCGTCACCCCGCGAATCCGAATGTGCGCAGCCCGGCGGCGACGCGTTCCACACCCTCGACCGTCCGGATGGACGGGTTCATGGCCTGGCCGCTCAGCAGGACGTATCGCTTGTGCCTGACGGCGTCCATGTTCTTCGTGACGGGGTTGGACTCCAGGAATTCGATCTTCTTCGCGGCACTCTCGGCGGTCTGTGCCTTGCGGGTCAGGTCGCCGATGACCAGGACGTCGGGGTTGCGGTCGGCGACGGTCTCCCAGCTGATCTGGGGCCATTCCTCATGGGTGTCGTCGAAGACGTTCTTCGCGCCGAGTTCCCTCGTGATGATGCCGGGAGCTCCGCAGCAGCCGGCCAGGTACGGGGCCTTGGAGTCGGAGAACCAGTAGAGGAGGGTGGCGTCGGAGGCGTCGACGCCCTCGGTCGCCTTCTTCACCCGGGCCCGCAGCTGCGCCACGAGCGTGTCGCCGCGTTTCTGCACGCCGAACACCTTGGCCAGGTCGCGCACTTCTTCGTACACGCTGTCCATGGTCAGTGGCGCGGTACGGGCTCCGTCGCCGCCGCCGCTGTTGTCCTTGCCGGTGCAGTCGGCGGGCGAGACATAGGTGGGGACGCCGAGATCCTCGAACTGTTCGCGGGGCGCGACGCCGCCCTTGGCGAGCGTCGACTCGAACGACGCGCTGATGAAGTCGGGTTCCTGGTCGAGGACCTTCTCCGACGACGGCCGGTTGTCCGCGATCCTGGGAACCTTGGCGTTGGCCTTCTCCAGGCCCTTCATCACCGGGTCGGTCCAGGTCGAGGTGGCGGCCAGCCGGTCAGCGAGGCCGAGGGAGAGCAGGATCTCCGTCGAGCCCTGGTCGACCGAGACGGCCCGGTGCGGTGCGGCTTCGACGGTGACGGTGCGTCCACAGTTCTTCAGCGTCACGGGATACCCGTCGGCGGAGCCGGACTTCGCGGCGGAGCTGCTCGTTCCGCCCCCGCAGGCGGTCAGCAGGACGAGTCCCGCCGAGAGCAGGGCGATGGTGCGGACAGGGCTGGCTATGGACGGCACGGAGTCCCTCTGCGTCTCGGGGCTCATGCGCGGAGCCCGCTGTACGGAGTCCTGCACCCGGTACCGGGTCGCAGGTGCCAGCAGGTCTTCGGACTCGGGCTCCTACGGACGGGACGCCTTCCCAGGACACCCGCGGGTGGTCCCAGTGGCCGTGGCCCCGCCCGTCCCCCTCACCGCTGCGCGTCAGTTCCGGATTCTCACCGGATTCCCTGACCCCTACGTGGAGTTTGACTGGCTTCGGCAAGTTATCACGAGCCTCCGCGCAGCTCATGGGCGGTGTGGCCGGTGGTACGCCGGGCTGGGCTCCCGTCGCACCACCTGCCCGATGCCTACGGACGCTGAAGAGCGATCACGGCGTTGTGCCCGCCGAAACCGAAGGAGTGGCTGACCGCGCGCCGGATGGGCTGCCGCAGGGGTTGCCTGGTGACGCAGTTGATGTCGAACTCGGGCGCCGGGGTGTCCAGATTGGCGATCGGCGGTACGACTCCGCGCTGGAGCGTCAGGACGGTCAGTCCGGCCTCGATCGCTCCGGCCGCGCCCATGCAGTGGCCGAGAACGCCCTTCGGGGCGGTGACGGGCGGCCGGTGCGGGTAGACCCGGCCGATGAGGGCGGCCTCGGTGGCGTCGTTCATGGGTGTCGCCGTGCCGTGCGCGTTGACGTGCTCGACGTCCTCGGCCGCCCAGCCCGCGTCGTGCAGCGCCGCCTCGACCGCGGCCTGGGCGACCGCGCCGGAGGGGTGCGGGCTTGTGGGGTGGTGGGCGTCGGTGGTGGCACCGGTCCCCACGAGCAGTGCCCGCGGCGCGGCGCCCCGGGCTGCGGCGTCGTCCGCCCGTTCCAGCACCATGACGGCGGCGCCCTCGCCCATGACCAGCCCGGCACGGTCGGCCGCGAAGGGCCGGCACCGCCTGGCCGGTTCGCCGTCCGCCCGGGCCGCGGCTCCGGACCGGGCGAATCCCGTCATGGCAACCGGGTAGACGATCGACTCGGTGGCTCCGGCGATCGCGATGTCGCACTGCCCGGTGACCAGCAGATCGCGAGCCACGGACAGTGCGGTGGCGCCGGACGAGCAGGCGGTGCACGGTGCCATGCTGGGGCCGGTGGCCCGCAGCTGGATGGCGATCTCGGCCGCGGGCATGTTCGGAATGGTGAGCAGGATGCCCGACGGCGAGGTGGCATCCGGTCCGTGCCGGTCGAGTACGACGGCCTGCTCGGTCAGTGAGGCGGAGCCTCCGCTGCTGGTGCCGACGACCACCGCGACCCTGCTGCCCTCCCACTGCGCCGGGTCGAGGCCGGCGTCGGCGACCGCCTCCCGGGCGGCGAGAACGGCGAACTTGACGTACTTTCCCATCCGGAAGGACGTGCGGCCGCCGATCGCGGCGTCCAGATCGATACCGTCGACCGTGCAGGCGAAGTCGATCGCGCACCCTTCGAGTGCCGCGACGGTACGCACCGGCGAGACTCCGGCGCACACACCTTTCCAGGTGGATTCGGTGTCGTTGCCGACCGGGGTGATCATTCCCAGGCCTGTTACGGCGATCGCGGGCCTGTTCATCGGGCGTTGCTCGTCGGTGCCTCGCCGCCCAACGGCGCCCCGCTGCCGGCTGCCGCGTCGATGTATCGCGTGATGGCGGCAAGGGTGGCGTCCTTGGAGAGCTCGTCGAAGTCCCTGTCGCCGCCCATCGTCTCCCGGATGAGGACGGCGAACTCGGCGACGGCGAGGGAGTCCATCTCCAGGCTGTCCATCGTGGAATCCGGGCGGATCTCGGCGACGGGCACTTTGAAGGTGTGTGTCAGAACCTCGGTGATCTTGGGATGAATCGCACTCATGAGCTTCCTCTCCGTCATTCGGTACGGCTGCCGGGGACGGCGGGGCACCGTCCCGACGCCGAATCAACTGGGTGACGTGCCTCCAGTTACGCCTTGTGCCGAACCGATTCGCCACCGCCCTGCTGCGGCTGCGTGATCCACCGGGCCAGAACGGCGGCCGTACCCCAGAAGACCAGCAGCACAACGCGGACACCGAGCGCCTCGGCCGTCTCCCGTACCCGCTGCGTCCGCACAGCTGTTCCCGTCCCCGTCACGGCCCTCACCGCCCCCCCGGGGTCGTCGCCCGGTCCCCGTCCGGCTGCCAGGCCCCCGCCGGATCGTCGTACGCATCGACGTAATCGGCCCCCGCGATGGGCCAGTCGGCGAGCAGTTCCTGCGGCAGCGCGAACGAGTCGGCGAGGGCGGGCAGATGAGCGGCGACGACGGTGATCACCTCTTCCAAGGCATCCGGCAGTCCATTGACCTGATCGGCCGTCAGGTATCCGGCGGCCAGCAGATCACCGCTGTTCCGGGCGATCCGGTCGAGTGCGAACAGCCGCTGCAGCTCGACCAGGCGCCCACGGGCGGGCCCCTCCGGCAGACCTGCCACCGCGTCCGCGTACGCCTCGGCCGCCTGCCGGTGGGCGTGGGCCTCGACGCCGCGAAGGGCGGGGCCGGATGCGATGTTCCACCGCTCCAGCGAGTCACCGTGCGGTGCGCGGCCCAGCCTTTCCCTGGCCCGGCCGAACCAGATCTCCTCCAGCACAGCCAGGAGCCTGCCGAGGAACCCGGGGTCGGTGAGATCACCGGGTTCGCCGCCGAGGGGAGCGCCGTGCGCGGCCGGTTCGGTGGCGAAGAGCATTTCCGCGGCCGCCTTGGCGTGGATGGCCAGGTTGTCGCCCTCGGCGGTGATGACACCTTCCACTCCGGTGATGAGCTCGGTCATGCCGTTGTTCTCCAGGAGCGCCTGGGCACCGCACCGTTCACGGCATTCGACGATCACGGATCTGGCCTGCCAGCTGATCCATCCCTTGGCGACGGCGACCAGCCGCTCCGCCTCCTCCCGGCCCGGGCCCGAGCCGTCCTTCCGTCCCTCCCAGCGGTTCAGGGCCCTGCGGTGCAGCAGACTCATCGCGAAGACCGTGGCCATGGCCCGGGCGAGCGGGCCGTGGTGGCTGCGGTGGGCCATCACCGGTACCTGACGCGATCCGCGGGGCCCGGAGATGTACCGATGGCCGCCGTAGCGGACGGCGACGGCGAGCGTTGCGCGCGCGGAGCCGACCGCGCAGGCACTCATGGAGATCTTGCCGGAGGTGACGCGCCCGATCGACGCGAGGAGGCGACGTCTGCGGCTGCCGACGGCGCTGCTGAACCCGCCGTCGTCACCGATCCGTCCGTGGTCCCCGCCGAGCAGCGCGTCGCGCCCCACGAAGACCTGGTCGAAGGAGGTCAGGCAGTGGTCCACCGGGCTCCCCATGCGTGCGGGAAGTCTGCGGACCCGTACGCCGGGCAGGGCCCGTACGGCATCGGTGAGCGGTACGAGGAAGAGAAAGACTCCGTGATCGGCGCCGTCGACGAGCAGACGCGCGGCCACAAGACCGGTCTTGGGGCCGCCTGCCGGACTGGTGTTGGGCATGAACTTCTGGGCGCCGGCATGCGGTGTGTGCAGCACAAACCCGTCACGTGCGCGGTCGTAGGCGGCCGTGGTCTCGACGGCCGCCGCGTCATTGCCGTGCGCCACCTCCGTACAGAGAAAGGTGCCGATGCTGCGCAGTCGGAGGAAGTCCGACAGATCGCGCCGACCGCCTTCTTCGTGATCGAGGAGGCTGCCGAGGAAGAGGTTGTAGTGAATGCCCGCGACCGTGGTGAGGGCCGGGTCGACCGGGCCGAGCCATTCGTGCAGGGCCGCGAGGGCGCGGGGGTCGGCGGCGAGCCGGGCGCCGCTGTCGAGGCAGTCGTTGAGGATGCGCAGCCGCTCGTAGGCGAGACGCAGGCGTTCGTCGGGGGCGCGGTGGCCCGGGCGGCGGAACGGTTCCGTGCTGATCATCCGCTGCCAGAAGCCGTGCTCCTGGCGGAAGTTGTCGCCCAGGAGCACACCGGTGAGGAGTTCCATGGACCGTTCGGTGGAGAGGTCGTCGATCGATGCGGTCATGGGACAAGAACGATCAGCCGGCGGCGAGGACACCGGGGGCCCTCTTCGACGGGCCGTCCGCGTCGACGCGCTGGAAGGCGAGCGCGACGTTGTGTCCACCGAAACCGAACGAGTGGCTGAGTGCCCGCTCGACGTGCTGCGTGCGGGGCTCCTTGACCACACAGTCGAGGTCGAACCCGTCCGGCAGCGAGTCCAGGTTGGCGATCGGCGGGACGAGACCGTGCTCCAGAGTCAGTACGGTGGCCACCGCATCGATCGCCCCGGCCGCGGCGAGGGTGTGCCCGAGCACACCTTTCGGGGCGGTCACCGACGGCCGGTGAGGGAAGAGCCCCGAGATGAGCGCTGTCTCCATCGCGTCGTTCAGCGGGGTCGATGTGCCGTGCGCATTGATGTGGTCGACCTCGTGGGCCGCCCAGCCCGCCTCGTGCAGCGCCACCTCCACGGCCCTGCGCGCACCGGCTCCTTCCGGGTCCGGGGCCGTGGGGTGGTGGGCATCGGTGCCGGCACCCGCACCGGTCAGCAGGGCGCGCGCCCGTCCCCCGCGGGCTCGCGCATCGAGTGTCCGCTCCAGCACGAGCACGGCGGCACCCTCACCGATCACGAAACCGTCCCGGTCCGCGGCGAACGGCCGCGACGCGCCCGCCGGATCGCCCGTACGCAGGGAGAGCGCTCCCATTCCCGCGAAGGCGCTCACCACCAGCGGAGTCAGTACGGACTCCGCACCGCCTGCCACCACCACATCGCACCGGCCACTCGTCAGCAGGTCACGGGCCACGGCGATCGCGGTCGCCCCGGATGCGCAGGCCGTGGCCGGTGCCAGGCTGGGACCGTGGGCCCGCAGGGCGATGGCCACCTCCCCGGCGGCGGCGTTGGGCATCATCATCGGGACCAGGAGCGGCGACACCGCCTCAGATCCGCCGCCGTCCAGCTTGCGCAGATTGTCGACGAGCACGGACACCCCGCCCACACCGACGCCGAGCACCACTGCCACCCGGTCGCCGTCCCACCGCTCCGGTGACAGCCCGGCGTCCGCCACCGCCTGCCGGGCGGCGACCAGCGCCATCTTCACGAACCGTGCCATGCGCCACGCCGAGCGTCCGCCGACGGCCTCGTCCAGGTCGATCCCGTCCACCGGACAGGCGAAGTCGACCGGGAGACCTGCCAGTTCCTCACATCGCCGTGCCACGGACACACCGGCGCACAGTCCCGCCCAGAAGGTGTGCTCGTCCGCGCCCGCAGGGGTCACCAGCCCCACTCCCGTCACCGCGACACCCATGTCGACCCGCCCCATGATCCGCCCCTCCTCCGTAATCGATCACGTCTACCGGATGTCGAACGGCAGTCGCCCCGGCGAGGATGCGCCCACTGAGCCGAACGGGTCACCGACGCCGAGTGGACCGAACCTCGCCGCGCGCCCGGGGAAGGCGTTCACCCGTCCGCAGCAGTCCACCGCGCTGTGTGCATCGGCAGGGCATCCCCTTGGGACATGGAAGCGGACGGTAACCAGTCTCAGTCCCCAAAAGCGCGCGCGGAACTGGAGGCGCTGCGCGCCAGGGTGGCGGTGCTGGAGGCCCGTGCCCCGGCACGGCACCGGCTGCGGGCCCGTTCGCTCTTCGCCGTGCTGCTCGTTCTTGTCGCGGCCGTCCTCACGCCGCTGAGCATCGTGGCCACCTGGGCGAAGAACGAGATCGGCGACACGGACAACTATGTGGCGATGATGGCACCGCTCGCCTCCGACCCCGATGTGCAGTCCGCGGTGGCCGATCGCGTGACCGGCGCCGTCATGAAGCACCTCGACGTGAAGGCGCTGCTGGCCGACGTCGCCCCGGCGGACCGGCCGGTTGTCGACAAGGCGCTCTCGCGACTGAGCGGCCCCCTGACCACCGGGGTTTCGGACTTCGTGCGCGGGACCGTGGAGAAGTTCGTCGCAGGCGACGCCTTCGCGACGATCTGGACCGACCTCAACCGGGCCGCCCAGTCCGCGACGATGAAGGCACTTTCCGGGAGCGGCGGCGGGGCGGTGAAACTCACCAATGACACCGTCACCATCGACCTGGCACCGGTGATCGACCGGGTGAAGCAACGCCTCGTCGACCGGGGGCTGACGGTCGCCGCGAAGATCCCGGAGATCCACACCGACTTCACGGTGCTGACCTCCGACTCGGTCGGCAAGGCCAAGAAGTGGTTCCGGGCCCTTCAGATCATCGGCTTCTGGCTGCCGTTGGTCACTCTGGTCCTTGCCGCGGGCGGGGTGCTTCTCGCGGTACGCCGCCGTCGCGCACTGGTCACGGCGGCGCTCGCGATCGCGGCGGGTGCCGCGGTGCTCGGGCTGGCCGTGTGGGTGGGGCGTGCCTTCTATCTCGACAGTCTCCCGTCCGAGGTGTCCCAGCCGGCCGCCGGTTCCGTCTTCGACGCCCTGGCCGGCCCCGTACGCGCCTTGGTCCGCCTGATGGTCACGCTCGGCATTGTGGTGGCCCTCGCCGCCTGGCTCACCGGTGACGGCCTCACCGCCACCCGCGTCAGGGCGATGTGGAGCGGCGGCATCGGTGCCGTACGGGACGCGGCCGGTGTCACCGGCGGCCCGGTCGGCAGGTGGGTGCACCGCGCCAGGCTCTGGCTGAACTGGACGGTGGTCGTGGTGGCCGCCGCGGTCCTGGTGGCGTGGGACCGGCCGACGGGCCTGGTCACCGTATGGATCGCGCTGTGCGCGCTGTTCGCCCTCGCCGTCATCGAGTTCCTCGACGACGACAGCACACCGCATCTGGCGGCGCCCGGGCAATGAGCGGTTCCTCGAGCACGGTCGACAGCCTGCGCAGGCTACGGGCCCGGGTGACCTCGGACGGTGGCGTCACCGGCAGCAGGTCTCGGTGCACCGGGTCCACGACGGTGGCCGCCGGTTCCCGGCACCGCGTTCCGCGCTGAGGTCCGGTGGCTTCGGGCGTCCGTGTGACGGCGGAGGACCGGCACGGCAACACCGTCGACTCGGTGCTGCCCCGGGCCGTCCCGGCCGGCTGACCCGGGCCGGCTCCATGACGGTGCCACCGCCTCGCGAGGGGCGGTGGCACCTTCGTGTTCAGCCCCGGGCGAGTGCCTCCTTCAGCTCCGCCTCGTCCGGCGGGTTGGCACCGGCCCGCGCGACGGTCACGGCGGCGGAGGCCGCGGCGTGACGCAGGACATCGGTCGCGGTGTCCCGGTCCAGCGCACGCAGCCGTTCACGGCCGTCCGCACCGAGCAGCCCGTGCGAGGCGAGGGCGTGCAGGGTGCCGGACATGAAGGCGTCGCCCGCCCCCACCGTGTCGACCACGTCGGTGGGCAGCGCGGCGACCGTCACCTGCCCGTCGGGAATGACGGCCAGGGCACCGTCGCCTCCTCGGGTGACGAGGACGACGGCCGGGCCGGTGGCGCGCCACCGCTCGGCGACCTGCTCCGGCTCCTGGCCCGGATACAGCCACCGCAGGTCCTCGTCGCTGGCCTTGACCAGATCGCTGAGCGCGACGCAGCACTCGACCTTGCGGACAGCCGCGTCGTGGTCCCCCATCAGCCCGGGCCGCACATTGGGGTCGTAGCTGACGGTCGCGGACGTCCGCAGCGACTCGACGGCGGCGAGGACGGTGGCCGCTCCGGGCTCCATCACCGTGGCGATGGAGCCGGTGTGGACGTGGTGGGGCGCCCGGTCCAGGGAGACCGCGTCGAGCGTCCAGGTGATCTCGAAGGTGTACGCGGCCTGGCCGCCGTCGTCCAGGGTCACGGCGGCGGAGGGGGTGGGCTCCGTGGCACCGTCCGTGCGGATCTCGACCCCGGCGCCGGTCAGATGGTCCCTGATCAGCCGCCCGTTGTCGTCCGGGCCGAGCTGGGTGAGCAGGGTTGCGCCGTGCCCGAGCCGGGCCAGACCGTACGCGACGTTGGCCGGGCTGCCTCCCGGGTGGATCTGGTCGGCCGCACCCGGCAGCCGGACGATGTCGGCGACGCATTCGCCGATGACCAGCAGGTCGAGTCTGTCGAGCATGAGCTGGGGTCTCCTGGAGTGCGGTGACGAAGGTGTCCTGGTAGGCGGTGCGGCCTCCGAACACATTGAGCCCGATCCTGCCGCCTGCATAGCGCGTCCGTCACATCGATGACCGGACGGCCGTCGATGAACGCCTCGATCCGTTCGCCCCGGGCCCGGATCCGCAGCCGAAGGGTCACCCCGGTGGGCAGCAGCAGGGGCACTTCGGCGAGTACGGTCGTCCGTCCGCCGTCCCTGCGCAAGAGCCGGGCCGTCCGCAGATTCGGGTCGAGGTTCACGGCGTAGCCGTCGGCCGTGTCCTGCGTGGCGCAGAGCAGCACGGAACCGGTACCGCTGGTCCTGTCCGGGCCGCCGAACCGTACCGGCGTCGTCAGTTCCAGGTCGCCGTACACGGTGCTGGAGACGGCGGTCGAGTCCCGGTCGAAGGTTGCGGTGCGACCGGCGCCCGTGGTCGTCCAGTGCCCGGCCGGGACCACGGCGGGACCACGGGGAGATCGCCGAGCCCGCCGCTGCGGAACTCGCCGCCCGACGGGATCGTGGGCGGTTGCGGACGGAACACGCGGCCCGTACGGCGGGCGGGGCGGGCGCACCCTGTGGCCGCGTACGTCAAAGCCGCCGGGTGGCGGCCTCCAGCGCCTCGGTCACGAGTGTCAGGAACCGTGCATGGGCCTGCGGACTGCAGACCGGCTCCGGATTCCAGGGCAGCACCCGGGCGACGCCCTCGATCGCCGACCACTCCTCGTTCGTCCGGAGCTCGTCCAGGGGTGTGGCATTGGCGCGGATGTCGGCGAGCACGATGGCGGGGCGCAGCGCCGCGGCGTCCGCCCAGCCGCCCGTGGACCAGTTCACGCCGGGCCCCTCGGCCGGCTCCACCAGGTCGACGCCGAGCTCTGCCAGCACACGCAGCTCGGGCCACATGCGGGGGCGGGCAAGGTGCGTCCGGTCCTGTCCGGCCGGGGAGAGGGCGACCACCCTGGGCCGGTCCGGTCCGGCGGCGAGCGTGCGCAGCCGGTCCCGGGCAGCTTCCAGGTCCTGTGTCGCCGTCGTGGCTTCCTCGGCGCCGAGTGAGCGCGCCAGCTGCGCGAACCGGTCACCGATCTCCGCGAGGGTGCGCGCCTGGCCCACGTCGATGACGACGACCGGGACGTGCTCCTCCAGATGCTTGGCGGTCTCCGGGGCGAGCCCGTAGACATGACCGCCGCCGTAGCTGACGGCCACCACGAGGTCCGGCTCACCGCTCAGCAGGGTGTCCACGTCCAGGGTGCTGCCCGCACCGAGGTAGCCGACCTCGGCCAGCGACATCGATCCGGTCTTCGCCGCGTCCGGCACGGCTCGGTCGTCGTGATCGGAGCCGAATATTGCGCTCGGGCGCATCCCGTGGTCCCACAGGGTCGCTCCGGCCTGGACATAGGCAAGCACCCGCGCCGGGCGCCGCCCGGCGGTCGACAACTGCCCACGATCGTCGGAGAACTGCCACACGGTCTGCTCCCTCACGTCACACACCCCTCGACACCGCCGCTTCGCCCCGTTTTCCGGGTCGTACACCAGTACCTGCCCAGCCGGCCCCCGTGACACCCCCTCCCATGGCCGGTCCGGTACAGATGACGCGAAGACGCCCGCCGGTGGCCGGGGCCGGCGCCCCGGCACCGATCCGGCCCCGGTCGAGGACCTCCCCGCCGCCCGTCAGGGCGTGCGTGTGATGCTGATGGGATGACTGGCCGATCCGACATCGTCGTCGTCCGCCGGCCGGGTCGGCGCGGTGGCACCGAGGACGGGCCGGCCCGTCTGCTGACGGCCTGCCATCGGCGGACCCGGGCCGAGAAGGGCGAGGCCGTCGTCGGCTCGGCCGAGCTGCCCGACCGGTACCGGGCCGAGATCTCGGACCCGCGGACGGCGTTCCACGACGATGTCGTGCTGCCGGCCCTGAACGGTGACACCCCTGTGGGCTGTGTCGTGGTCACCGCCGACGCGGCGAGGGGCCCTCGCCGCGTCGGCGTACGACGCCGCTGTCGACCGCACGGAGAACACGGCCGAGCGGGACTTCCTGCGGAACCGCCGCCGGTCGCTGCCGAAAGGCTGAAGGGATTGTTCAGCCGGCGTCGACACCGAGTCCGGTCAGGAATGCCGCAGCGGCCGGGGCGGGGCGGAAGCGGCTCCAGACCAGCCGCTCCGTGCGGGCGGGCGCGTCGCGGACGAACAGCACATGTACGCCGGTCAGTTCCGCCGCGAAGGCGGCCGGAAGCATGGCGATGCCGAGCCCGCTGCGGACCAGCCGGACGATGAAGTCGGTGCCGCTGACCTCGAAGGCCACCTCGCGGGTGAGCCCCATCGCCGCGAACGCCTCCTCCGACTGCGCCCGGGCCGCGGTGCCGTCGGGGTAGTCGACGAACATCTCCTTCGCCAGCCGTTCCAGACCCACTTCCGCCTCGCCGGCCAGGGAGTGGGTGGGGGCCACGACGGCGACCAGTTCGCCCGTGGCGAGTTCGTGATCGCTCACGCCCTTAGGCCGGTAACTCGGCAGCACGCCCAGGAACGCCACGTCGAGCACGCCGTCCCGCACCTCCTGGACCAGGTCCTTGCTCGCCCCGTCGCGCAGGACGATGTGCACCTTCGGGTAGCGGAGGTGGAACGCCCGCAGCGCGGCCGGGATATCGACCGCGGCGACGGTCGGGATGGCTCCGACCGCCAGACGCCCGCGGACCTCCCCCGCCGTGGCGGCCACTTCGGCACGGGCCCGCTCCGCCGCGTCCAGCGCCTGCCTGGCCTCCGGCAGGAACGCCTCGCCCGCCGCGGTGAGCCGCACCTGACGGCTGGTGCGGTCGAAGAGCCGGGCCCCCAGCTCCTTCTCCAGTCGCGCGACCTGATGACTCAACGCGGACTGGACGACCAGACACCTCTTCGCGGCGCGGGTGAAGTTCCCCAGTTCGGCCACCGCGACGACGTACCGCATCTGCTGAAGTTCCATCCATCCATCGTGAACCACGATCGATGGAATGAAAAACATGTGTTGGACTCATGGATGGTGGATCCCCGACGCTGAGGGACATGGCTCATTCCACACACGGGACCCGAAGCCGGGCCGTCCCGCGCACTCTCCCCGATCCGCCCGCTCTCGGGCGCGGTCTGGTCCTGCTGATGGCCCTCGCTGCCGGACTCTCGGCCGCCGGCAACTACTTCGCGCAGCCGCTGCTCGACATCATCGAGGTGAATCTGCACATCGGTGTCACCGCTGCGGGGCTGATCGTGACCGCCGCCCAGGCCGGTTACGCGCTGGGCCTGATCCTGCTCGTTCCCCTCGGGGACGTCATGGAACGCCGACGACTCGCCGTGATTCTGTTCGCGCTGACCGCTTTCTTCCTCCTGGCCACGGCCGCTGCCCCCACCGGCCCCCTGCTGATCGCCGGGACCCTGCTCACCGCACTGACCTCCGTCGGCGCGCAGGTCGTGGTGCCGTTCGCGGCGACGCTCGCGGCCCCGGCCGAACGCGGCAGGATCGTCGGCGTCGTCATGTCCGGTGTCCTGCTCGGCGGGCTGTTCGGGCGGATGGCCTCCGGCGCGCTGTCCGAGCTCGGCGGCTGGCGGACCGCGTACTGGGTGAACGCGCTGCTCATGGCCGTCATGGCGATACTTCTGCACAAACGGCTCCCCCGGCTGCCCCGGCAGCGCGACGCGGCCCCGATGTCATACACCGGACTTCTGCGCTCCACACTGTCCCTGCTGCGGCAGGAGCCTCTGCTCCGCTGGCGGGCAGCCATCGGCGCGTTCTCCATGGCCTCGTACAGCGTGCAGCTGACCGCGCTGACGTTTCTGCTGACCCGGCCCCCTTTCCGCTGGAACGCGGCCGCCATCGGACTCTTCGGTCTGGTGGGCGTCATCGGTGTGGTGGGCATGAACTTCGCGGCCCGGTTGAGCGACCGCGGCCGGGTACAGGCGGTGTCGGGAACGGCGGCCGCGCTCCTCACGCTCTCCTGGCTGCCGCTGCTGGCCGGCGAGTCCTCCCTGCTGTGGCTGGCCGTCGGGGTGATCTCGCTGAACATCGCCCAGCAGGCGGGGCTCAACAGCGCACAGAATGTGATCTACGCGCTCCGCCCGGAGGCCCGCAACCGGATCAACTCGGGATTCATGACGCTCTTCTTCATGGGCGGGGCAGCCGGAGCCGCACTCGCTTCGGTGGTCTGGGCACGGGCGGGCTGGAGCGGTATCTGCATCCTGGGCGGTTCGCTGGCCGCCGGAAGCCTCGTGCTGTGGGTCCTGGAACGCGTCCGGATGACCTCCGCCGCACGTCCCGGGTCCATCGCCGTCACTCGTTGACGGTCGTCAGCAGCACTACGGCGTCCTCCAGCGCCAGCAGCCCGTGCCGCTCCTGCGGGATCGGGTGGAGTCCTCCGGCACTCAGCTCCACATCGCCGGAGGGCGCCGTGAGACGCACTCTGCCGCGGAGCACCTGGAGAGATGCCGCGGCGGGTGCGTTGTGCTCGTCGAGGGCGGAGCCGGAGGTGAGGGCGATGACGGTCTGGCGCAGGGGTTCCTCATGCAGCAGGCGGTGGGCGCTGCGGCCGTGTGCTGAGGTGCGGGCCGCGGCCAGATGCTCGTCGGCGAGGGCATTCAGATCGTCCATATGCCCACTGTGCCGCAGCCCTCGTCCCCCCGCGATCCTGCCGCAGGCCCACCGCACGGATTACCCGGGCGCCCCCTCCGGCTCCCGCGCGGTGGTGGGCAGCATCGGGCAGGGCCAGTGACAGCAGGGCCACGGCGCGGGGCCGTCGGGTGCCAGGTGCCAGGTCCGTCGGTGTGCCGAAGACTTCGTCCCGGACGGGGCGGGCCGTCAGCGGTTCGCGGTCCACCGGTACCTGACGTCCGGTTCCTTCTCCTCGTTGCGGCTGCCGTCGTCGAACCCGACCGCGGTGAAGCCGTGCCGCTCGTAGAAGGCCCGTGCGTCGGCGTTGCGCTGGAAGACGTACAGAGTGAGCTCGTCGGGGGCGATCTCGCGCGCCTTGGCCAGGAGCAGCGAGCCGATGCCCCGACGCCGTACATCGGGTCGCAGATACAGGTGTTCCAGCTCGCTTCCGTCGAGGGAGGCGAACCCCAGTACCTCCCCGGTCCCGGTCTCGGCGATCCACACCGTTGTTCCGGGCAGGACGACATGGGTCATCCAGGCCAGCGTGTCCTCGTCGCTGTGCACCTTCGGCAGGTACGGCATGGCTGCGGCGCGGGAGGCGAGGAAGAGCCGGGTGAGCGGCTCCGCGTCCTCGGCGGCGGCCTCGCGCAGCAGGACACGGTCGGCCTCCGCGGACCCCTTCGGTGCCATCTCGTCTCTCCCTGTTCGTCCGGAACCCGCCTTTGACGTCATCGGCGGTGAACTGCTCGTCATCCTGGACGAACATATGTCGGGCCGAGCCAAGCCTCCACAGGATTTGGGCTGTTCATCGAGCCGGCCCTCCCCTCCGCGCCGGTGGGTGTCCACGGCGGGGCAGTGGCGGACCGGCGCAGGCCACCCGTGAAAATAAGGGGGAGGAAGATCGCAAGGACCGATACGGAGGAGTGGGCAGATGCCGCACGAACGAGCTGGACAGCGGGCCCGGCCGGAGGATCTCACCGATGTGGCCCGGCTGGTCACGGCTTATTACACGCTGCACCCGGATCCGGCCGAGCCCGGCCAGCGGGTGGCCTTCGGTACCTCCGGCCATCGCGGGTCGTCCACGGCCACCGCGTTCAACGAGGACCACATCGCCGCCACCAGCCAGGCCATCAGCGAGTACCGGGCGCTGCAGGGCACGGACGGGCCGCTCTTCCTCGGCGCCGACACCCATGCGCTGTCGGAACCGGCCCGGATCACCGCCATCGAGGTGTTCGCCGCCAATGACGTGACCGTGCTCATCGATCCGGCCGACGGCTACACCCCGACCCCGGCGGTGTCGCACGCCATCCTCACCCACAACCGGGGCCGGACCTCGCAGCTCGCCGACGGTGTGGTGGTCACTCCGTCCCACAACCCGCCCGGTGACGGCGGGTTCAAGTACAACCCGCCGAACGGCGGCCCGGCCGGCTCCGAGGCCACCGGCTGGATCCAGGAGCGGGCCAACGAGATCATCGCGGCCGGAATGAAAGACGTACGACGGCTGCCCTACGTCCGCGCACGGGCGGCGTCGACCACCAGGACGTACGACTTCCTCGGCAGCTACGTCGCGGACCTGCCGTCCGTGCTCGACCTGGACGCGATCCGCTCGGCGGAAGTACGCATCGGTGCCGACCCGTTGGGCGGAGCGTCGGTCGCGTACTGGGGCCGCATCGCCGAACAGCACCGGCTCGATCTGACCGTGGTCAATCCCCTGACCGACCCCACCTGGCAGTTCATGACGCTGGACTGGGACGGAAAGATCCGGATGGACTGCTCCTCGCCGTACGCGATGGCCTCGCTGATCGGGCAGCGCGACCGCTATCAGATCGCGACCGGGAACGACGCCGACGCCGACCGGCACGGCATCGTCACACCCGACGCCGGGCTGATGAACCCGAACCACTACCTCGCCGTCGCCATCAACTACCTGTACGCCCACCGCGAGCAGTGGCCGGCGGCAGCGGGCATCGGCAAGACTCTGGTCTCCTCGGGAATGATCGACCGGGTCGCCACCGGCCTCGGCCGTGAGCTGGTCGAGGTGCCGGTCGGCTTCAAGTGGTTCGTGGACGGACTGGTCGACGGATCGCTCGGGTTCGGCGGCGAGGAATCGGCCGGGGCGTCCTTCCTGCGCCGAGACGGGTCGGTATGGACGACCGACAAGGACGGCATCATCCTGGCGCTGCTCGCCTCCGAGATCCTCGCGGTGACGGGCAAGTCCCCGTCCGAGCACTACTCGGCGCTCACCGGCCGGTTCGGCGAGCCCGCTTACGCCCGGATCGACGCTCCCGCCGACCGCGAGCAGAAGGCGGTTCTCGCACGGCTCTCCCCCGAACAGGTCACGGCCGACACCCTGGCCGGTGAACCCGTCACGGCCGTGCTGACGGAGGCGCCCGGCAACGGCGCACCGATCGGCGGCATCAAGGTGACCACCGAGAACGCCTGGTTCGCCGCCCGTCCATCGGGAACCGAGGACGTGTACAAGATCTATGCCGAGTCGTTCCTGGGCGCCGATCATCTCGGCCGGGTGCAGGAGGAGGCCAGGGCCGTGGTCTCCGCGGCGCTGGACGCCTGAGTCCGGCCGGGGCCGCCGCCTCGGGCGGCCCCGGCTGTTCGGCGGGCTCAGCGCACGATGTCCACGAAGACCGGGTTGGTGTAGAACCAGGTGTCGAGCCATGGGTTGCCCTTGCCGGGCTCGTGCGGGAGCGGGCCGTGCGGGTCGACCGACGCACCGAGGAATCCCGTTCCGTGGCGCTCGCCGTCGCTGCCGCGCAGCCGCAGGTAGAACGGCTCGTCCGCGCGCCCGACCGGGATGCGCAGGGTGTACGTGCCGCGTCGGCCCGCCACGTCGGCGGTGTGGGCGAGCAGGGTGTCCGGAGCGTGCCAGTCGTCGCGGTCGGCGGCCGGACCGCGGACCGCGCCGCGGATGACGTCGACGTGCTCCAGGCGCGGCAGCACACCGTACGGATTGCGGCGGGAGGCGGCCGTCACCGTGACGGTGAGGGTGAGCTTCTCGCCGCGCCGGGCGCGCAGCCGGCCGCCGAGTGTGGCGCTGTTGCCGTGCTCGCCGCGCACCTTGACGTCGATGCCGTCGATGAGATGGCCGTGGTCGACCCAGACCCGGCCGGCACGCAGTCCCTCCATCACGTGCCGGTAGCCGTACCGGGTGACGCCGACATGCGTACGGCTGAACTGGCCCGGCCAGAAGTCGCCGCCGGGCTGCGGCTCGGTGGTGTTGTACGGGTCGGGGACGTGGCCGGTGTTGTCGAAGTTCTGGCCGGGCGGCCAGGCGCCGTTGACCCAGGTGTCCTGGGCGACGCGGTGGACGTCGGAGTTGGAGGTGATCGTGAAGAGCTTTCCCTCCGCCAGCATCGCGTCCCACAGGCCGCCGACGGTCGCGGTCGCCCAGTCGAAGCCCCCGTAGGTGACGTACGCCTCGCGCGGGTAGCCGGGCCAGGAGTCGGCGGAGGGTGAATTCGTGTACTCGCCGCGGATGTTGGTGTCCGGGTGCCAGCCCGGGATCGCCCCGGCCTGGGCGCCCGGGGCGCCCTCCATGCCGATCATGATCTCGGGGGCCGCGTCGCGCCAGCCGCGCATCTCGTGCGGGGAGTCGATGCCGAGCCGCATGGGATGGTTGGCGAGGACGAGCACGTCGTCGACGTACCGGGTGCGGCGCTGTTCGGCCAGCCACTTGAGGGCCTTGACCGCGTGCGCCTCGTTCCGCTGGGTGTCGGGGTGCGTGGGGGCACCGGCGGTGTAGCCGAGCAGTTTGCCGTCGAAGGCTTCCTCGAAACGGGTGAGGAGGTCGACTTCATGCCGTCCGGGCGGCGAGAAGACGGTGCAGTGCTCGGCACCGGGGATGTACCACTCCAGGCCCTGGAAGATCAGCATGCGCTTGTTGTCGGCGCGGGCTTGGAGGATCTCCCGGTGTTCCTGAGCGGCGCCGAGCTCGGCGTGCCCGATGTTGCTGTGCTCGGTGAAGACCATCCAGTCGAGGCCGAACTTCTGCCCTGCCGAGGCCAGCTGGGAGAAGGTGTATTTGGCGTCATGGCTGTAGACGGAGTGGTTGTGGTGATCGCCGACCAGATAGACCAGGTCGGGGGCGTGTCCGTGACCGTGTCCCTGGGACCGGCCTCCCCGGCTCTCGGCCAGCGCGGGCAGCGGCAGCGACGCGGCGGCGAAGGCCGCACCGAACAGACCGGCTCGGCGCATCAGCCCTCGGCGGCTGAGCCCCTGGGGGTCGAGCGACTCCGCGGGAACCTGGGGGTCGGCCCATTCGGGCACGGGGTGGGACATGGCGCGACATTCTCCTCAGTACAGGGCGGCAACGGCCCGAGGCCCGGATCGCGACGCCGCTGTGGTGAGGGTTTCTTGATTCCGGAAATGCCGGGTGAACCCGGCCTGAAGGGCGGGGGGCGCACCTGTGGCGCGCCGGATGCGGTGGCTGGGGGCCGGCTGGGCGGAGTCCGTTCAGCGCGATACGCCGGGCATATAACAGCACGTATCGCTACAATTTGGGCATGGGAGAACGGCCTGTCACGCCGACTGCGCCCGAACTCGTTCTCGAAACCGACGCAGGACCGACTGTGATGAGTCCGAGCCGGGATTACCACGTCGGGCGCGACCCCATGAGCGACATCGTCTTCGACGACGCACGGGTTTCGTGGCACCACGCGGTACTGCGGCCCGTGGCCGACCACTGGTCACTGGAGGACGAGGACAGCACGAACGGCACATACACGGAGGGCAGACGCATCCATGAGTCGGGCGTGGGCCCCGGCAGCGTCATCCGGTTCGGTCATCCCGCGGACGGGCCCTGCGTCGTTCTGGTGGGTCAGGAACCCCCGGCCCCCGCTCTGCATCCGGCGGACCGCCCGTCCGCCGTCTCCATGCCCGCCGCCACCGTTACGTTCCGGCAGCCGACCACCGTGCGCCCGCGGCCCGTCCACACCGTACGCATCGGCCGCAGCGCCGACAACGACCTCGTCGTAAACGACCTGACCGTCTCGCACCGGCACGCCGAACTGCGGGCGCATCCGGACGGCACATACGAGATCGTCGACCTCGGCTCGCACAACGGGACATATCTCAACGGCCAGCTGGTCGGCCGCGCCCCGGTCGCCGCCGGTGACATCGTCGGTATCGGTCACTCCGAGTTCTCCCTGGTCGGCGACGTGCTGCAGGAGTTCGTCGACACCGGTGAGGTCTCACTCGATGTGCAGGACTTGGCGGTCACCGTGGACCGGGGCCGCAAGACGTTGCTCGACCATGTCTCCTTCCCGGTCGGCGAGAAGTGTCTGCTCGGCGTGGTGGGTCCGAGCGGCTCCGGTAAGTCCACCCTGCTCAACGCACTGACCGGCCTCCGCCCGGCCGACGAGGGCAGCGTCCTCTATGACGGCCGCGATCTGTACCACGACTACGCCGAGCTGCGCCATCGCATCGGGCTCGTCCCGCAGGACGACATCCTGCACTCCCAGCTGACCGTGTGCCGCGCCCTCGGATACGCCGCCGAGCTCCGCTTCCCGCACGACACAGCCCCGTCCGAACGCCGGGCCAGGGTCACCGAAGTGATCCGGGAGCTGGGTCTGAAAAAACGGTCGGAACAGTCGATCCACAGCCTCTCCGGCGGCCAGCGCAAGCGCGTCAGCGTCGCGCTGGAGCTGCTGACGAAGCCGTCGCTGCTCTTCCTCGACGAGCCGACCTCGGGGCTCGACCCCGGCATGGACCGCTCGCTCATGCATGTGCTCCGGGGGCTCGCCGACGACGGGCGTACGGTCATCGTCGTCACGCACAGTGTGCTCAGCCTCGACGTCTGCGACCGGCTGCTGGTTCTCGCCCCCGGCGGGAAGACCGCCTACTTCGGGCCTCCGGAAGACGCACTCGCCTTCCTCGGGTTCGAGCAGTGGCCGGAGGCGTTCGAGGCATTCGAGCACGACCGGGACCGGGATTGGTCGGCGGAGTACCGCGCGTCCCCGTTCCACCGGCAGTACATCGCGAACTCCACCGCGCAGCCGCGGCTGCCCCACGCCGCGGTCGCCCCGGTAGCGCCGCCGCCGAAGACCCGGAGCTGGGGCGCCCAGCTGTGGACGCTCGTGCGCCGGTACGCCGCCGCACTGAGCGCCGACCGGACCTTCCTGGCCGTCATGATCGCTCTGCCGTTCGTGATGGGCGCGATGACCCGGGCCCTGGCCGGCAGCCGGCTGACCCAGGACACGGCGATCAACGCGCTGCTCATCCTCTGTGTGGGCGGCGTGCTGACCGGCGCCGCCAATGCCGTGCGGGAACTGGTCAAGGAACGGGCGATCTACCAGCGGGAGCGGGCCGTCGGGCTGTCCAGATCGGCGTATCTGATGTCCAAAGTGGTGGTCCTGGGCACCGTTACGGTCCTGCAGGCGGTGGTTCTGACCCTGGTCGGTCTGGTGGGCGTCGACCTGAACGCCCCGGGCGGCAAGGGCGTCCTCCTGCCGCCGCTGGTCGAAGTCACGCTGGCCGTGGCCATGTTGTCGTTCACGGCGATGATGCTCGGTCTGCTCATTTCCGCGCTGGTGCGCAAGGAGGAGGTCACCATGCCACTGCTGGTGCTCCTCGCCATCGTTCAGGTCGTCTTCTGCGGTGCGCTGCTGAAACTGCACGGGGTGCCCGGCCTGGAGCAGGTGGCGTGGCTGGTGCCGTCCCGGTGGGCGCTCGCGGCGATGGGCGGGACCATCGGGCTCGCCAGGATCGTGCCGGGAAAGGTGAGCTCGGATCCTCTGTTCGAGCACTCCGCATCGGTGTGGCTGCTGAACATGGGGATGCTGGTGGTGCTGTCGGTCGTCTTCGGACTGGTGGTCGCGCGGCTGCTGCGCCGGCACGAACCCGCCGTCATGCGGAAGTAGCGGAAGCAGGCACCCATGGTGACTCCGGAGTTCCGTCCCACCCATGTCGTCCCCCGGGACGGGCTGCCCGCCTGGGAGGGGCCGGATGTGTCCCGCCCCACCGAACCTCTCGACCCGCTGCTCCCCGTGCAGCTCATCGACCGGCGCGGGGACTGGGGGCAGGTCCTGTGCGCCAACGGCTGGTCGGCCTGGGTCGACGGCCGCCTACTCGTCTCCGTACCGCAGGGGCCGCCGCTCGCCGGGCAGCCACTCGCCCGTACGGCGGATCCGCGCCCCCTGCTGGCCCGGGTCCAGGAGTCGCTCGCCCAGTACCGGCGCGCCACGGAGGAGCTGGCCGATGGGCGTATCGACGGGGAGACCTTCCGCCGCCGTACGCAGGGGCTGCGGGTGGGGATGGTCGTGGACAGCGAGGCGGTGTGGCTGTACGACGCCGAGCACGAGCGCTGGGTGTACTGCAACGGGACACGGCTGAGCACCTACGCGGCCTCGGCCGGACCGGGCAGGCCGAGCGGGGCCCCGGCCAACGGGCCGGCGGAGGCGGTCGAAGCGGATCCGACACAGGTGGTCACGCCCGAGCAGTCGGCCGACGCCCGAGCGCCGGAAGAGCACGACGAGGAACCGACACAGATCGTCCACCCGGTCGATGAATCCGGCCCACCCGCCTCGCATCCGCCCACCCGGGCGGGTGACGGGTGATGGCCGGCGAGCCGCGGCCCCCGGCTGCCGCGCACTCCTCGCGGGGTACCGAGCCGCCCGTCGGCAGGCCTTCCGGTCTGATCGGGAAGCAGATCGCGAGCTATGTGGTGGAGAGCGAGATCGGTCGCGGTGGCATGGCGGTGGTCTACCGGGCCAGGGATCTGCGACTGGACCGCACGGTCGCTCTCAAGCTGCTGGCACCCGAACTCGCGCGCAACGACACATTCCGCAAACGCTTCACCCATGAGTCGCGGGTCGCGGCCGCGATCGACCATCCGCATATCGTGCCGGTCTTCGAGGCCGGTGAGACCGAAGGCATTCTCTATATCGCCATGCGTTACGTCGCAGGTCAGGACCTGCGCGCTCGCATCGACCGCGAGGGGCCGATGCCGATCGGCACGGCGGTCCGGATCGCTGCGCAGGTGGCCTCCGCACTCGACGCCGCCCACGATCACGACCTGGTGCACCGGGACGTCAAGCCCGGCAACATCCTGGTCGCGGCGGGCACGGACAGCGACCACCCCGAGCATGTGTACCTGACCGACTTCGGTCTGACGAAGAAGTCGCTGTCACTGACCGGATTCACCTCGGTGGGCCAGTTCGTCGGAACACTCGACTATGTGGCGCCCGAGCAGATCTCCGGCCGTCCGGTGGACGGCCGGTGCGATGTCTACAGCCTGGCGTGTGTCGTCCACGAGACCCTGGCCGGCGGACCGCCGTTCCGGCGCGACGACGACATGGCCCTGCTGTGGGCCCACCAGTTCGACCCGCCGCCGCCCCTGAGCGGGCTGCGCCCCGATCTCCCGGCCGCGGTGGACGACGTCCTGGCGAAGGCGCTGGCCAAGAGCCCGGACGACCGGTACGACTCATGTCTGCAGTTCGTGGCCGCCCTGCGCTCGGCCGCCCGGGCCGGTGCCCGGGACAACCATCCGCCGCCCCTCGTCGACCGGCGGGTCGCCGCACGGACCCCGGAGCCCGAGCCACCGCCCGGGCCGCCGCACTGGGCGCTGCCGGTGTTCCCCGGGCTCCGGCGGTAGGCGCGGTGGTCAGCCGGCCACTTCGCCGCGCCGGAGGACCCTGGAGCCGAGCAGGCTGCCGAGGAACCCGGTGACCAGCCCCCAGAGCGCGGCCAGAGCGAGTGCGCTCCCTACCCGGGGGCGCAGGGTGACCTGCCCGCCGAGGCTGCCGTCGACATCTCCGATACCCAGCAGCGACAGTCCGAAGTGCGCGGAGATCCGGGCGGTCAGGCAGATGGTCAGCACGGTGAGTACGAGCCCCACCGCCATGTGCATGGCGTGCTGCCGGGGCGGCATCCGAGCGGGCGAGCGAATCGCCATGAGGAACGCGGCGGACAGGGTCAGGACCGCGGCGACGACCACCAGCCACCAGGACCGCGCGTCGGCATCGGCCAGCGTGGTGACGTCGAGGGTGGAGATGTCCGGGGAACGGAGTACGGAGTCGAGCACATGCGGCACGGGCAGCCCGAACGGACCGTCCACCCGTCCCTCCCACGACGCCCCGAGCCCCAGCGTGAAGGCGAGCCACACAAGGTTCGGCAGCCCCAGGAGAATCACGGCGAACGTCTCGGCCGGGTGACCGCGGGTCACCGCGACGACGAGCCCGACGACCAGTCCCAGTACGACGTATGCGAGCAGCAGAGCCACCATGGCATACGCGGCAGGGCGCACCGACTCCTGGAAGCGCACCAGCCGGGCGGGGAGCGGCGCCGCCCGCGACACGAGGAGAGCGAGGACGAGGACCCCTGCCAGCCAGATCAGGCCGAGGACGAGGGTGAGGAGGACATCGGCCCGGAATCCGACCTCGGGGGACGCGTCGAACACGTCGCTGATGACCGTGCCGGTCGGGCCCCCGACCGCGACGGCGAACGTCTGGCGGGCGAGCAGCGAGAGGCCGATGAGCACCAGCGCCCAGAGCACTGCCACCCGGGCGGCCCAGCCCGCCAGTTCTCGGGTGCCCGCGACGGCCCGGTGACTCAGCGGGCGCAGAAAGCCCGCGGCAATCACCAGCGCTCCGGCGAGGGTCACCGAGAGCGGCAGCACCGAGAGGTCCGCGCGGGTCCTCGCGAGGTCACCGGCGTTCCCGGAGAGGTCGACCGTGCCGCCCGCCGCCATCACGACGACAGCCGCGACGACGCGCGGGAAAGCACCGTCCGGCAGAGCGGTCGCGCCGGCCGCCCACAGTCCGAGCGCGGCCGTGACAGCCATGACCACCAGCCCGGCGAGCACCATGACGAGGGCATCGCCCCAGCCGTGTGCGGCGCTGCGTGCCGTGCCGCTCCGGTCCCCGGCTCCCTGTTCGCTCACGGGGCCACGCTAGGCACGGCGCCGGGCACTCCGCCCCTTGGGAGAGCCGGTCGGCGTCGGCTTGCGGGCCTCGCGAGCACGGGGCACACAATGTGCATGTAAGGGAAAAATCGTGACAGATCCCTACCGCCCGGAAGAAGAACCGTGAGTGACCGACCCCCGCCGTCCGGCCGCCCCGAAGGACCCCCCTCCGGCCCTCTCTCGGGCCCCACGCAACAAGGACCTGTGCCACCGCCACCGCCGCAGCGTCCCTCCGGACCACCGGCCGCAGGCGGCTCCGGCGGCGCGGGCGGACCCGGCGGCCCCCGTCATGCGGCGCAGCCTTCCGGCTCCGGCGGGGGTCCCGGGCGTCCCTGGTGGCGGTCGGTGCCCCTGGTGGTGTCGATCGCCGCTGTGATCGTGGCCGCTGTGGTGCTGACCGTCGTCCTCACCCGCCCCGACGGCGGATCGGTGGCGCGCGGCGAGGTCTTCCTGCAGGCGGCCGGCTCGACCGGCCCCGATCCGTACACCCCCTCGACGGCGCGGTCCAGTTCCGGGGCGACGACACCGACCCCGCTGCCCAGCCTCTCCGGGACAGCGGCGAACGTCACGCAGGCGGTGCGGGGCTCGACGCCGGGGCTGTACGGAGGCACCCGTAACGTCTCCAGCTGTGACGTGGAGCATCAGATCACCGCGCTCACGGCAGATCCCGGCAAGAACAGTGCGTTCGCGTCGGTCCTGGGGATCGATCCCTCCGGCGTCCCCGGCTATCTGCGCTCGCTGACCCCGGTCCAGCTGCGGCTGGACACCCGCGTCACCAACCACGGGTACCGCAACGGTGCACCCACCGGCTTTCAGGCAGTGCTCCAGGCCGGCACGGCCGTCCTGGTCGACGACCGCGGCGTGCCACGGGTGCGCTGTGCCTGCGGAAACCCGCTGCTCCCGCCGGTCGCGGTGAAGGGCGGCGTGAAGCTGATGGGCGACGCGTGGCCCGGTTACCGCTCCTCGAACGTCGTGGTGGTGGAGCCCGCGCCGCAGACGGTGAAGGCGTTCATCATGTTCGACCCGAGGAGTGGCGACTGGTTCAGGCGCGACGCGGGTGACACCGGCGGCCATGACAAGAAGACCGCCCCGCCCTCGAAGACGATCTTCCCGCCCTGCTCGTCACAGCCTCCCGGCGCCTCCACCGGGCCCTGCCCTTCGACGTCGGCCTCGGCCTCGGCCTCGTCGAAATCCCCCTCTTCGGAACCACCGTCCGCGTCCTCTTCCTCGACCACCGCGCCGCCCTCGCCGTCTTCCGCCTCCTCGCCACCCACCACGGCAACGGCCACCGAACCGCAGGCTCCGGTGCCCCCGTCCACCGGGACGCCGCCCCCACCGCCGTCGTCGGACACGGGGTCGGCCCCCGAGTCCGTGGCGACGCCCGCCCGGCCTGCCTCCGGTGGCACCCCGTCGGCCGGCGGGCCGGCGGGCGCCCAGGACGGGCGCGGAGCGGCGTGAGCCGTCGTTCTTCCTTGATCCCGGCGGCTGTTCATCCGTCTGCCACTGAGCAGTGGCGAAGCGGGGAGGGTACGCCGACGCTTGTCCCTACCCGCCGATACGCGCGGTGGACGGAGCCCGATGGGGGTGAATCCGTGGCAGAGCCGGACACCGGTGCACCGGACCCCGGGTCGACTCCGGTCGACGATTTGGGGGCGGCGGTCCTCCACACGCTGTTCGCCCAGTCCGCGGTGGGCCTGCATGTTCTGGACACGCAGTTGCGGGTGGTGCGGGCGAACCCCCTTTCCGACGTCGTCCCCGCCGAACTCCTTGCGGGGCGTCACTTCACCGACGCGTACCACCTCGAACAACCGGGCAAAGCGGAGCGGATACTGCGCGGAGTGCTGGACACCGGCGTGGCCTCGCGCGACCAGGTGATCCGCGGCCGGCTCCAGGACGCCCCCGGCCCCAGTCGCAGCCTCAGGGTGTCCGTCTACCGTCTGGACGATGCGGACGGTCGCACCCTCGGCCTGCTGGCCGCGGTCGTCGATATCAACGAGCAGGAGAAGGCGCGCGTCCGGGCGGCGTGTCTCGCCGCGGTACGCACGCGGGTGGGCAGGTCACTCGATGTGGCGGCCACCTGCGAGGGGCTCGTCGAGGCCGTCGTTCCGGTGTTCGCCGACGTCGCCGTGGTCGAGGTGGTGGACGAGGTCCTGCGCGGTTCGGATCCGCCGACCGGACCCCTGGGGAGCGATGTCCCACTGCGCCGCGCGGCAGTCCGGGGCCTCGGCGCCGACGGTCACCGGGACGGCCTGGTCGGAGAGATGCGCAGGCTGCCCGCCCGTACCCCCTATGCTCTGTCCGCGTCGGATCTCCGGCCCCGTCTCGTCCAGATCGGTCCCCGGACACCGTGGCTCGACGCGGATCCCGACAGCGCCCGGATGATCGAAGCGACCCGGGCCCACTCGTTGATCGTGGTCCCGCTGAAGCTGCACGGCACGGTCCTCGGTCTGGTGAGTCTCTACCGGTGCCCGGGGGCGGAGCCCTATGAGGAGAACGATGTCCCGCTCGCTCTGACCGCAGCCGCTCATGTCGCGCTGAGCGTCGACAACGCACGGCGCTACGAGCGCAACCATGTGATCGCGTCGACGGTCCAGCATCGGCTCCTCCCCCAGCGCGACGGTGACCGGATCGCCGTGGAGACGGCACACGTCCTGCTGCCCGGGCGCAACAGCGGCTGCTGGTTCGACACCATCGGTCTCTCCGGTGCGCGCACCGCTCTCATCATCGGCAATGTCGAGGGTCCGGGCCTCCAGGCGGCCATCACCATGGGGCAGCTGCGGACCGTCATCCACGCGCTGGCCGGTCTCGACCTGGAGCCGGACGAAGTGCTTGCCCGGCTGAGCGACATCGCCGGCCGCCTGGCCGTCGAACGGGCATCGCTTCCGCCCGACGACCGGCTGCACCGGGAATCGCCCGAGGCAACCTGCATGTACGCGGTCTACGACCCGTTCTCCCGTACCTGCACCATCGCACGGGCGGGGCATCCGACACCGGTTCTCATCACGCCCGACGGCACCACGACCATCCTGGACGTACCCGAAGGGCCCTCGCTCATCTCCACCGACAGTTCACCGTTCGCCACCGCCGCCTTCGAGCTCGACGAAGGCAGCGTTCTGGCGTTCTTCACCGGCACCCTCCTGACCGGCCACGGATCCTCCAACCTGGTACGGGAAGCGCTCGCGCAGCCCGGCCGGAGTCTGCAGGACCTGTGCGACGACGTCGTCTACACCCTCCCGGCCGAGGACTGTCCCGAGGGCGCCGCCCTTCTCCTCGCACGTACCGGCGTCGTCCCGGCCGAACGGGTCGCGACCTGGGAGCTGGCCCACGACCGGACCACACCCGCCATCGCCCGTACGCTCGTGCGCGACCGGCTCGACGGCTGGAACCTCGACGAGGAGACGGCCGAGGCGACCGAACTCATCGTGAGCGAACTGATCACCAACGCCGTCCGCTACGGCACCCCTCCACTGCGGCTGCGGCTGATCCTGGACCGCTCGCTCACCTGCGAGGTGCACGACAGCAGTCGGGTGTCACCCCATCTGCGCCATGCGCGCACCGTCGACGAGGGCGGACGCGGACTGTTCATCGTCTCCCAGCTCGCCACCCACTGGGGCACCCGTTACAGCAGCGACGGCAAGGCCCTGTGGACCGAGCAGGAGATCCCGTCCGTGGCAGATGAGTCCTGACCTCGGCGTGCGGCACCCGCTGCGCACGGCCGCCTTCCTCGTGGCGGCCATGTGCACGCTGGTGATGGCGGTGACCGCGACGGCGCGCAGCACCGTGGTGTCCCGTCGCTAAAGACGCCGTTCGCCTTCCGGAGTCCGCAGGAGATGAGCTGCGTCCCGCACCGCGGCGGCACCGGCAAGCGGCTCTTCCTGCTCGACCACTTCATCACCGTCGCGGGCGGGAGCGGGATCGACGCGGGCAAGGTCAACGCCCGTGACCGGGTGCTCGAGCGTGCGCACCGGTGCGAGCAGCAGCGGGGCAGTCCGGTGAATTTCGTCGCCGTCGACTGCACGACGACCGGAGACGTACGCGGGGCGGTCGACGCGCTCAACGCGGAGCGCCCCGCTCGGCGGCCGACGATCACTGAGAGGTGCGGCGCCCCGCGGCCGGGTCGGCCGCGGGGCGCCGCGATCAGGGTGGTGACGGCCGTTCGCGGGACGGGGAGCGGTCGCCGGTCGGGTCAGTCGCGACCGTCGTGGTGGTTACGGCCGTCGTGACCCTTGCGGCCATCGCGGCCGTCGTGGTCCCGGCCATCGTGGTGGCGGTCCCGGTCGCGGCCGTCCCGGTCGCGGCCGTCGTGGTCCCGGCCGTCGTGGTGCCGGTCACGGCCGTCGTGGTCCCGGCCATCGTGGTGACGGTCCCGACCGTCGTGGTCGCGGCCACGGCCATCGCGGTCCCAGCCCCAGCCGTCGCGGTCGCGGCCCCAGGACTTCGAGTCGATCCTGCGACCGTACGCGTCCCGCAGAGTCGCCGTGTCACTGGCGTCCCATACGTAGTTGCGACGGTCCTGGTAGACATCGCGGCCGGTGTCGCGGCCGACTCCGGTGTGCACACGCACCGAGGAACGGCCGGCCAGCCGCAGGTCGAACCGGTAGGTGCGGCGGCTCTCGTCGCTCAGGGTCCAGCCGCGGAGGTTGACCGAGTGACGGCCGGTGTTGGTGACGGTGACCCACTCACCGTTGAGGCTCTGGTTGGAGCCGTTGTCGTAGCCGGGGCTGTTGTACTGGATCGCGCCCAGGACCACGGCCGAACGCAGGTCGGTCCGGGTGTGGCCGTGACCGCGGTCGCGACCGATCCCGTGGTCGTGTTCGTCTGCGATCGCCGGTAGTGCGGCGGCGGCCACCAGTGCGCCGGAGGCGAGAACGGCAGCGGTGAACCGCCGTGCGGAACGGGACATGAAGACCCCTCAGATGCGGGCCCGGACCGTGCGGTCCGAGCGTTTTTCGGTCTCGGCCTGTTGCCGAGAACGCACACTGTGGCCCGACTGCCCGAGTCACGAAAGACGCACCGATACGTGTTACGAAGTACGGATATTTCCGTCACACACGTCTGTAACCGGCACGCATCCAACCCCTCCGAGTACCTGTCAACCCCTGCCTGCTGCACCCATCCGCGCGACACCGAACCGACGCAGCCAGTGGCGGCATCCCATACCCGGCACACACCCACGCACCCCCTGCGCGACCGGTCCGGGAAATCCGTAACAGCCACCGCCCATACAGCCTTGAACACCCGTTCCCTTACCCGAGGAAAGAAGAACGACAGTTCTACCGCGGAGCCATTGCACCGCGAGAACAACAGTGGTTGAGTGACAGAGAAAGATATGAATCGAGGTTCAGAACATCGCTTGCGCGCCCCGCCGAGCCGGCCATCGTCGCGGGTATCGCCGCAGGTGAGCTGCCTGCGGCGCATACACAGCTGTCGGCCGCCGCCGCGATCGGGGCGGTCGGCGAGGCACTTCTCGGCCCGTTGTCTCCGGTCGGCGAGCGGACCGACCCGGGACCGGTCGTGGAGGGCATCGCCACGCTGCGCCTCAGAGCCGTCGTGGCCGACGGCACCTGAGCGCGAGCCGCACACCGCCGCACCAACTCCCCCGCAACCCCGCCCATCGACCCAGGACAGGAACCGCGATGACCGTCACCCCGCACCGGACCGACGTTCGGCCCGAGGCCCCCGCGCCTCACCCCACTCATGCGGTCACCAACCAGGCCCCGCCGCGGACCGGCCTCGACGAGTACGGCACGAATCTGCCGCTCGCACAGGCCGTCCGGACGTTCGGCGCTGCCTGGCACGAGCCGGAGCTGCACGGCATCGGCACCCTGGTCGGTTCCGAGCGGTTCCAGATCAGTGCGGAGCTCGCCCACACCTCCCCGCCCGTCCTGCGCACCCATGACCGTTACGGCAACCGCGTCGACGAGATCGACTTCCACCCCGCGTACCACGAGGTCATCGGCGCGGCAGTGAGTCATGGCACGCACACCGCGGGCTGGGCCGACCCGAAGCCCGGAGCAGCGGTGGCGCGGGCGGCTTCGTTCATGCTGTTCGCCCAGATCGAGCCCGGCCACGCCTGCCCGATGTCCATGTCGCATGCCGTGGTCCCGGTCCTGCAGCGCGATCCGGACGTGGGACGGAACTGGCTGCCCGGCCTGCTCAGCCGTTCCTACGACCCCCGGCCGATCGCCCCGGGCAGCAAGTCCGGGCTGACCTTCGGCATGGGGATGACGGAGAAGCAGGGCGGCTCCGACGTGCGAGCCAACACCACGCGGGCCGTCCCGCTGGCCTCCGACCCCGAGGGCCGGGCCCATCTGCTCACCGGCCACAAGTGGTTCCTCTCGGCCCCGCAGTCGGACGCCTTCCTGGTCCTGGCCCAGGCCGAGGCCGGGCTCACCTGCTTCCTCGTACCGCGGGTACTGGCCGACGGCACCCGTAACACCGTCCGCATCCAGCGGCTGAAGAACAAGCTCGGCAACAAGTCGAACGCCTCCTCCGAGGTGGAGTTCGACGGCACCTGGGCGGTACGGGTCGGCGAGCCCGGCCGCGGCGTCCCCACGATCATCGAGATGGTCAACCACACCCGGCTCGACTGTGTGCTCGGCACCACCGCAGGCATGCGCCAGTCGGTGTCCGAGGCGATCTGGCACGCGCACCACCGCAGTGCGTTCGGTGCCCGGCTGGCCGACCAGCCGGCCATGACGGCGGTCCTTGCCGATCTGGCGCTGGAGACGGAGGCCGCGACCTGGACCTCACTGCGCCTGGCCCATGCGTACGAGACCGACAGCGGCGAGTCCGAGGTGATGTTCCGCCGGCTGGCCACCGCGGTGTCCAAGTACTGGATCTGCAAGCGGGGCCCGCACCACGCCTACGAGGCGCTGGAGTGCCTGGGCGGCAACGGCTACACCGAGGACTGGCCGCTGGCCCGGCGCTACCGCGAGCAGCCGGTGATGGCAGTGTGGGAGGGGTCCGGAAACGTCGTCGCGCTCGATGTGCTGCGGGGCATCGCCAGGACCCCGCAGTCGCTGGACGCCTTCTGGGCCGAGCTGGAGACCACGGACGGTGCCAATTCCGTACTGGACGCACACATCCGTCGGGTACGCCAGGAGCTGACCGCGGACCTGCGCGACCCGATGGCCGCGCAGACCCGCGCCCGGGCGACCGTCGAAGGCATGGCGCTGGCTCTGCAGTCCTCGCTGATGCTGCGTCACGCCCCCGCGGCGACGGCCGAAGCGTTCGTCGCCGCCCGGCTCGGCGAGGCCCGTGGCCATCAGTACGGCATCCTGCCGCGCGGCACCGATGCCGCAGCGATCGTGGAGCGGCACTTCGGCGGGACCATCTGAGGCCGTCGCCGCCGATCCCCTGGTGCGGCAACGACGGGTGGGCGGGGGCCGAAGAGAGCCCCTGCCCGTCGTCGTACTGTGTATCCGTCGGCACGGGCGTTAGGTTGGCTCCCATGGAGTCGAGACCCCGCACGCTGTGGCTGCGCACCGAACCCCTCCACGCAGTGATCTACTTCGACGAGGAGTGCCGGGGCATCGGCCGGTCCGTGGGCCTCAAGGGGTTCTGGATGGGCTACTTCGCCACCCGTACGGCCCCCATGGGGCCGGTCCTCCCCGAGACCGCGACCGCTGCCCTTGCCGTCTTCGCCCCGGGCATGGTGGCCCGGGCGCTGCCCGCCGCTTGGCAGATCGTCACCCCCGAAAGACTCACGGACCTCCGCGCACAGCTTGCCGCGCGGGCGCTGCGCAGGCTGGTCCCCGGCATCGACACTCTTGCCGAACAGCTCACCCCGCCGCTCGCAGCGATGGTCGAGGACGCATCGGCCCTCGCGCGTCCGCTGTTCTCCGCGAACCGCCCGCTGTGCGAGCGCGCCGACCCGGTGGAACGTCTGTGGCAACTCACCACCGCACTGCGGGAGTTCCGGGGCGACGCACACGCCGCCGCCCTTGCCGACCACGGTCTCGACGCCCCCGAGGCGCTCGTTCTCGCCGCCGCCACCGACCGTGTTCCGCGCGAGGGCATCCAGCTCGACCGGGGCTGGAGCGACATGGAGTGGGCGGCTGCCGAGGAACGGCTGCGCTCCCGCGGGCTGATCGACGCGGAGTCGGCTGTCACGCCGCGCGGTCGTGAGGAACGAGACCTGATCGAGGACGCCACCGACCGGCTGGCCGCCCGGCTGCTGCGCCCCCTCACCGACAGCATGGTGGACGCGCTGCTCGCCGCTCTGGAGCTGCCGACCCGGCAGGTGCTGGAGGCTGAACTGCTGCCGTTCCCGAACCCGATCGGCCTGCCCCGGTCCGTCTAGACGAACTGCTCCGCAGGGCGTCGGCGGGTCCAGCCGAGCAGGATCACCGAGCACACCGCCGCGAAGGCACACCAGGTCGAGACGAACTCCAGCCGCCAAAGCGCCGCACAGACGGTGGCCCCGACCGCGACCAGCACCCCGAGCCTTCGCAGCAGGCGGTCCCCGGCCAGTAGCAGTGATCCCACCGTGGCCAGGAGGTACCCGCCGACGAGCAGCCCGGAGCCGGGGAGGTCGAGGACGTAGCCGAGGGTGTGCCCACGGATCTCTGCGGTCACGGGACGGGTCGCCAGACAGTACGCGAGCGGGACGGCGGTCGCGATTCCGGCCGCGAGGGGCACCAGCAACCGGCGTCGGGCGTGCGGCGGCGCGGCGCACAGCACACCCAGCGCGGTGGGCCGAGTCGTCCTTCTCCAGGAAGGTCGCCGTGCCCCGGTACGTCACGGTGATCGGTCCCACCCGCACCTTCACGAAGCTCTTGATGGTGTCGCCGTCGAACTCCTCCACGGTCGCACCCGGCATGCAGTGCGAGACTCGTTCGATGTCGATGGGCGCCCGCCAGGCCTCGTCGACCGGGACCGGCACGGTGAATGAGTTCTGCAGCTCCATGGTCTGCTCCTCACATGAATCACAGGTTCACGAATCACAAGGGTCACGACGTCATACGGATTTCAGCCGCGGCGGGTGGATCGCCCCGACCGTGTCCGCGAGCGGGCTGCCGGTGCCGCCCCAGCGCAGTGCGATGATCTCCGCCGCGATCGAGACGGCCACCTCCTCGGGGGTACGCGCGCCGAGGTCGAGGCCGATGGGCGAGCGCAGCCGGGCCAGTTCCGCTTCGCCGAGACCGGTCTCGCGCAGCCGGGCCAGGCGGTCCTCGTGGGTCCGGCGGCTGCCCATCACGCCGATGTACGCGGCCGGGGTGCGCAGGGCCACCTCCAGCAGCGGGACGTCGAACTTCGGGTCGTGGGTGAGTACGCACATCACGGTCCGCCCGTCGATCTCCGTATCGCTCAGGTACCGGTGCGGCCAGTCGACGACCACCTCAGCAGCGTCCGGGAAGCGGCGGGGGTCGGCGAAGGCGGGGCGGGCGTCGCAGACGGTGACGCGGTAGCCGAGGAACACACCGATCCGGGCCACCGCGGCAGCGAAGTCGATGGCGCCGAAGACCAGCATCCGGGGCGGCGGGGCGAACGACTGGAGGAACACGGTGACGTCGTCCTCGCGCCGTTCCCCGTTGGGGCCGTAGTGCCGCAAGCCGGTTGCGCCTTGGGCGAGTTCGCCTCGCGCGTCGGCGGTGACGGCGGCGTCGAGACCGCTCGCGCCCAGCGATCCGGAGACGGTGTCCGGCCGGACGGCGAGGGCGGCGCCGCGCGGGGCGGGGCCGTCGGTCACGGTGGCGACCACCACCGGGCGGTGCTCGGCGACCGACACGGCGACCTCGCCGAAGGAGGTGTCGTACACCGCCGTCACGGGACGCACGAGGAGTGTGATCTCGCCGCCGCAGGTGAGGCCGACGGCGAAGGCGTCCTCGTCGCTGTAGCCGAAGGTCTGGAGCTGGGCCCGGCCCGTTTCCACGACCTCCTTGGCCAGTTCGAAGACCGCGCCCTCGACGCAGCCGCCGGAGACGCTGCCCACGACCTCGTCGTCCGGGCCCACGGCCATCGCCGCTCCGGGGCCGCGCGGTGCGCTGCGGCTGACCGCGACGACGGTGGCGAGCCCGAACGCTTCCCCGGCGGTGTACCAGCGGCTGAGCACCGGAAGGATCTCACGCATCGGCGGCCGCCCCTCGGACCACTGCCGCCAGCCGCTCCAGGGCGGCCGGGCTGTGGCCTTCGACGAAAGCGTCCACGTGCGGCAGCGCCGCCGCCATGCCTGCCGCGAGCGGTGCATAACCCGGGCGCGTCTTGCGGGGGTTGGCCCACACCACGCGGTGCGCCAGCCGGTGCAGTCGGTACATCCGGGCCGCGAGCAGTGCGCGGTCGCCCCGCTCCCAGCCGTCGGAGAGGACGACCACCACCGCTCCCCGTGCGCAGGAGCGCTGCCCCCAGCGGTCGAGGAAGTTTCGCAGCATCTCGCCGAGCCGGGTGCCGCCGCTGCGGTCGGGGACCGCGTCGGCGACCGCGGCCAGTACCGCGTCCGGATCCCGGTGGGCCGTCTCGCGGGTCACCCGGGTCAGCCGGGTGCCGATCGTGAACACTTCGGTGGGTGTGCGAGCCGCCGCGGCGTGTGCGAGGCGCAGCAGGGCATCCGCGTACGGGTCCATGGAGCCGCTGACGTCCAGCGGCAGCACGACCCGTCGCGGCTCGGTGGTGGGGGTGCGGTGGCGCAGCCGGGCGGGTTCGCCAACGTGCCGCAGGACTTCGCGCACCGTGCGTCGGGGGTCGACATCGCCGCGCCGGGACGGGCGCAACCTGGGGGTGCGGCGCGGCTCGCCGCTGAGTGCGAACGCGGTGTCCATCCGCCGTCGGAGGCGAGCCCCTGGACGGTCGTCACTTCGCCGCCGTCGGCCTGCACCTCCAGTACGGAGCAGCTCGTGACACTGTCGCCGTCGAGTTCGACGGCGCACGCCCCGCAGTTGCTCGTGTCGCAGCCGACGGGCGTGCCGGTGAACCCCAGGTGGTCGCGGAGGCAGTGGATCAGCAGCAGCCGGGGCTCGACCTCGTCCTCGTACCTCGTGCCGTCCACCGTCATCGAGATGCGGGTCATATGCCCTCCCCAGGGCTCAGGCCGTGGTGTCGGACCATGCGTACGGCGGTGCGACGGGCCCGCTCGCGGGTCCGGCTCCGACCGTTTCCAGTTCATGGTCGGCGGCCTTCATCAACTGCGCGGCGACGTCCTTCATGGCGCGGCTCGCCGCGAGTTCGTCGCCGATGACGGGAACATCCACGTCCTGCGGGTTGCAGCGGGCGACACCGTGTCCGATGAGCTTTTCGGAGCCGGTGTCCAGTACCGCCTCGGCCCTGGTCGTACCGTCCTCCTCGGACAGACCGACGCGGACCTGCCACTCCAGCGTGCGAGTCATCGCGCACCTCCTGTGACCGCGCCCGGCCTCGGTCCGCCGCCACGACGCGGTCCTGTGACCAGGATCCACCCGGCCGGGGCCGTTCGCGCGTTCCGGCTCGTCCTGCGGGGATCACACCACCGCAATAGGATGCGTGGAGTCACTTCCACCGAGTGCGGAGCGGCCCATGAACCGGCGTCGTCCTTCTCGTTCGGCGAGCGCCGGCGAACTGCTCCCCACTCCGCCACAGCTCACCTCACGGGCACGCCGTGAGGTGAGCTGCATCAGGCGCGGGTGAAGCCGGGCGAGGCACTGCAGCGCGGGATGCTCCCTTCGGCGCTGCCCGCCCTGCCCGGTCTGCGAACCGCTGGCCGGCGTCCGCCATCGAAGCCGCAGCAGGGCCATGACGTGGAGGCGGCCGCCTCCAAGGGCCGGATCCGCATCGCCATGCGGGCGACGCGGTGGGCGTGCTCGTGGTCACTCCGCTGCTCGGTGGAGCATCTGGCGCCGGGAAGTGTGGCCCCCTTCCGGCCGGCCCCGACCGGGAAAGACCTCGACAGCCTCTGGCCTCGCTCCCCCGGGCGGCCGGGACACCGCTGCACAGGCCCCTCAACGGAGGAAGTGGCGCGCCAGGAAGTCGTTCCGGAATTTGCCCTCCGGGTCGAACCGGGCCGCCAGCCGCTCAAAATCGGCGTACTTCCCGTACAGCGTGCGCAGTGTCCCGGGCGTGGTGGTGAACACCTTTCCCCAGTGCGGCCGCGCACCGAACGGTGCCAGAGCCTCCTCGATCGCCCCGAGCACCGGTGTGACAGCGGCCGTGTCCGGTACCCAGGTGAAGTGGAAGGCCACCGAGTCCCTGCCGCCCGCCGGGCTCAGCCACAGATCGTCGCGGGCGACGGTGCGGATCTCGGTGATCTGCAGCAGCGGGGCGATCCGCTCCCGGAGCCGGCCCAGTGCCGCGTACGCGGCAGGCGCGTCCTGCCGGGCCACGAAGTACTCCGACTGCAGTTCGTCCCCATTGCTGGGGGTGAACTCCAGACGGAAGTGCGGAAGGCGCCGGTGCCACGGTCCGGCAACGCCCTGCTGGCGGGTGCAGTTCTCGGCCGGCATCCCGGCGATCGGATGGCGCGGCCCGTCCGCGAGCCGCGCGCCGAACCACTCCTCGGGCGCCCGCTGCGGCCCCTCGGAACCCACCCGCTGCTTGAGCCACACCTGATTGAGCGGCCCCTCACGCCAGTCGGTGAAGACACTGACGCTGTACGCGGCCGACATCACCTCGTCGAAACTGCTCGTGAGCCGGGCCTCCTGCAGATCCTCGTAGACCCACTGCTGTACCTCGAAGGCGGGCACCACGTCCAGCGTCAGCGCGGTCACCACGCCCAGCGCGCCCATGGCCACCACGGCTCCGGGAAAATCCGCGTCGCCACGCCTCAGTGACACGTTCCGGCCGTCGGCCGTGACCATGTCCAGCGCCCGGACGGCCCCCGCAATGGAACCGTTACCGACTCCCGAACCGTGGGTTCCGGTCGCGCAGGCCCCGGCGACCGAGATGTGCGGCAGCGAACCGAGGTTGTGCAGGGCGTACCCGTTCTCGTGCAGGACGTCGGCGAACTCCCCCAAGCGCAGCCCCGCGGCGACGGTGACCGCCCCTGCCTCCCGGTCGATCTCGACCCTGCGGGGCAGCCCGGCCACCGACACCAGATCGCCGCGGGTGTCGGCGACGGTGTTGAAGGAGTGCCGGGTGCCGAGCGCGTGCAGCGCGGCCGAGGCGGACACCGTCTCCCGCAGCTCGGCCTCGGAACGGGGCATACTCAGCCGCCGCGCCCCGAACGTGATGTTTCCGGCCCAGTTCTTCTCCGCGGGAGTCACCGCACGTCCCCACTTCCGGTCATGGCCGGGTGCCGTGATCCCGACGGTGCATCCTCCCAGACAAACCTGTTGGTAAGGCCATACAACTGGTGACGTACATGTCCGCACACCATCCGATTCCGGCACCTTCCAAATGCGAACAGTCGCCCACAGACCGAGAGATCCAGCCCGGAACGGGACGAGTTCCGAGCCAGTGCGCATGTCTGAACTTCACTGGAACTCCAGCGAAATGGCACGTGTGTGGATATCGTGCAGCCAGCGAGGGCGCATCCGTCAGTCCATGGGATCGGCGGATGCGTCCCGTTTATGGCGATGCAACTGTGACTGGGGGGTTCATGGGGCATGTCGAGCTACCCGATTCGGACAGAACAGGACCTGTGGGACTGGCAGGGGCGCCTCCTCCACGGACTGCTTCAAATCGGCCTCGCAACAAGGAACTCAACGATCTACGGAGGGCGCCGACCGTACAGCGCGAACGTTCAGGACCGGCCGCGACGAAGAGAAGGACGGGCCGGTGTCTGCCGGTCGTCATCGGGGCCGAACTTGTCGGCCTGGGGATTCCGGCATGGCTCGTGCTGGGGGCCGGAGGGCAGTCGCGGGCCGCGGTCGCCGCGGCCGTGGCCGCGCTTGCGTGGTCGGGTGTGCGGGCCGCGCGCGGCCGGTACGCGGACCGGCCTCCGGGCGATCCGCCCGGGGTGCTGAGCACGACAGGCGACTGGCTGCTGCTCATCGGCGTACTCGCCGTGCTGAGGACCATGACCGGCGATTCGGCCGATCCTGCGACGGCGGTCGTGGCCCTGCTGCCCGGCCTGCTCGTGGGCATTGCCATATGGGGGGTGCGGCGGCTGCCCTGGCCGGGGTGGCAGCAGCGGGCGGTCCGGCGGGTACTCGTGGTCGGTGAGGCTCCGGGTGTGGAACGCGCGGTGCAGCTGCTCGGTTCCCGTGCGGACCATCCGTACTCGGTCGTGGCCGCCATACCGGTGGGGACCACGCCGCTGGAGTGCGAGGTCCAGGTGCCGGGCCGGCTCGCACCGGCACCGGCCGACGACGATGCGTCGACCGTACTGGGCGGAGCCTTCGCCCATGACGCGGACCTGGCTCTGGTGGTACCCGGGCCGCAGCTCTCCGAGGAGCGGCTGCGCCGGCTCTCCTGGGGCCTGCACGACGGCGGGCTCCCGCTGTCCGTGCTGTCGGAACTCTCGGGCATCGCGGCCGGCCGGGTACGGCCCTCCGCGGCGGCCGGGCTGACCCTGTTGCACATCGCACCGCCGCTGCGCCGGGGACCACAGATGGTCCTGAAGGCCGTGGTGGACCGTACCGGCGCCGCACTCGGTCTGCTGGTTCTGGCACCCCTGCTGCTCCTGATCGGGGCGGCGGTGCGGCTCGGCTCGAACGGGCCGGTCTTCCACCGCCAGATCCGCCACGGGCAGCACAACCGGCCGTTCACGATGTGGAAGTTCCGGACGATGGTGGTGGACGCCGAGAGCCACAGGGCGCAGCTGGCCATGGCGAACGAGAACGACGGCCCGATGTTCAAGATGCGTCGCGACCCCCGGGTGACCGGGATCGGCCGTCTGCTGCGCCGGACATCTCTCGACGAGCTGCCGCAACTGCTCAATGTGCTCCGGGGCGACATGTCGCTGGTCGGTCCGCGGCCTCCACTGCCGGATGAGGTGTCCCGCTACGACGAGCGCGAGCTCCGGAGGCTCGCGGTCAGGCCGGGGCTGACCGGTCTGTGGCAGGTCAGTGGGCGCTCGGACCTGTCCTGGCAGGAGACCGTCTCGCTCGACCTGTGGTACGTCGACAACTGGTCGGTGGCCACGGACATGGGACTCATGGCCCGTACGCTGCGCGCCGTCACCGACGGCCGCGGGGCGTACTGAGTGCGGCGGCCGTCGATGCGAAGAGTGCGAAACCTCCGGCCGTGCGGGGCCGGAGGGACGGGCGGCCGTCGCGTTGCGGCGGCCGGCCCGTGCCGGTCGGCCCGTCGGGTCCGCTCAGACCTGTGCGGTCTGCCGCTCCAGCCACCATGCGTAGGTACGGGCGATCCCGTCGCGCAGTGGAATCTGCGGTGCGAAGCCGAGGGAGGTGAGCCGGGAGACGTCGAGCAGCTTACGCGGGGTGCCGTCGGGCTTCGATGTGTCCCATTCGACACGACCCTGGTACTCCGTCACATCCCCTACAATGTCGGCGAGTTCATGGATCGTCAGGTCCTCACCGCAGCCGACGTTGACGGGCTCGTCACCGTCGTAGCGCTCCAGCAGCAGGAGGCACGCGGCGGCCAGATCGTCGACGTGCAGGAATTCGCGGCGCGGGCTGCCGGAGCCCCAGAGCGTGACCACGGGCGAGCCGTCGCGTCCCGCCTCGTGGAAGCGGCGGATCAGCGCGGGCAGTACGTGCGAGGTCTCCAGGTCGAAGTTGTCGCCCGGACCGTAGAGGTTGGTGGGCATGGCACTGATGTACGAGGCGCCGAACTGCCGGCGGTAGGACTGGGTCTGCACGATTCCGGCGATCTTGGCCAGTGCGTATGCCTCGTTCGTCGGCTCCAACGGGCCTGTGAGCAGGGAGCTTTCGGGGATCGGCTGCGGGGCGCGCTTGGGGTAGATGCAGGACGAGCCGAGGAAGAGCAGCCGCTCGGCCCCGGCGGCATGTGCTCCGGCGATGACGCTCAGCTGGATGCGCAGATTGTCTTCGAGGAACTGCACCGGATACGTGTTGTTGGCCATGATCCCGCCGACCTTGGCGGCGGCCAGCACCACTGCGTCCGGACGGACCTCGCGGAGAAACGCCTCGGTCCGCGCGGCGTCGCGCAGATCGAGGTGATCCCGATCGCGGGTGATCACCTCGTGTCCGGACGCGATGAGGCGGCGTACCACCGCCGAACCGACCAGACCGCGGTGGCCCGCGACGAATATGCGGGCGCCGGGTCGTAGGAGGGGGCGGACGGATTCCTGGGGAGGGCCGAGGGGATCAGTCGTCATGGCTCGGATTGTGCCAGCAGCCGCGGGCCGCGGTGACGTTTTGCCGCAGATCACTCAATTCCGATATTTCGGTGAGAACCAACAGCCTTTCAGGCGAACACAGAGGGGGAGTCGTGGCGAAGACCGCGCTCATCACCGGCGTGACCGGACAGGACGGTTCGTACCTGTCCGAGCTGCTGCTCGAAAAGGGGTACACGGTCCATGGACTGATACGCCGCTCGTCGAGCTTCAACACCGAGCGGATCGACCACATCTACCAGGGGCCGGAGGAAGAGAACCGTTCGTTCGTCCTGCATCACGCCGACCTCGCCGACGGGGTCGCGCTGGTGAATCTGCTGCGCGACATCCGGCCGGACGAGGTCTACAACCTGGGTGCGCAGTCGCACGTCCGCGTCTCGTTCGACGCTCCGCTGTACACCGGTGACATCACCGGCCTCGGCACCATCCGGCTGCTGGAGGCCGTCCGCGCGAGCGGTATCGACACCCGTATCTATCAGGCGTCCTCGTCGGAGATGTTCGGCGCCACCCCTCCGCCGCAGAACGAGAAGACCCCCTTCCATCCGCGGAGCCCGTACAGCGTCGCCAAGGTCTATTCGTACTGGGCGACCGTCAACTACCGTGAGGCGTACGGGATGTTCGCGGTCAACGGGATTCTCTTCAACCACGAGTCCCCGCGCCGCGGCGAGACGTTCGTGACCCGGAAGATCACTCGTGGGGTGGCCAGGATCAGGGCAGGTCTGCAGACACACCTCCACCTGGGCAATCTCGATGCCGTGCGCGACTGGGGCTACGCCCCCGAGTACGTCGACGCGATGTGGCGCATGCTGCAGTGCGACAACCCGGACGACTATGTGGTGGCCACCGGCGAGGGTGTCAGCGTCCGGCAGTTCCTGGAGTACGCCTTCGCACACGCCGGCCTGGACTGGCGGGAGCACGTCCGCTACGACGCCAAGTACGAGCGCCCCAGCGAGGTCGACGCGCTGATCGGTGATGCAGCCAAGGCCGAGGAACTGCTCGGCTGGAAACCGGCCGTGAAATCGCGGGAGCTCGCCAGGATCATGGTCGAGGCGGACATCCGTCAGCTGTCCGACCAACTCGCCGGAGCGGCTGTGCGGGTGGACCGATGAGAGATCCGGGCACATCCGACAGCCGCACCGCCCTGCCGGTCACCTGTGTGTGGACCGGTTCGGCAATCACCCACAGCACCCGGCCGTCGCACCCCACGACCGTGCCGGGGACCAATACGGGCACGACCTCGCTCTCCACCGGCTGCCCGGTGGTCCCGAGGGCGTCCGTACCGGTCCGGGCCCCGGGCCCGGACCACTCACTCGCCCATGCCGGCAGCGGGACGGACATTTTCCGCCGCCGGTCGGACGAGGCAGGAACCGCGGCCCTGCGGCCGCAGCTCGTTCTCACCTTCGGAGCTGAATGATGAACGGAAGTACGGGGCGCAGACCCATCGGACGCGGCAGGGCACGTGCCGCGGCCGCCGCGCTCTGCCTGCTCGCCGGAGCCCTGACCGCCGCCGCGTCCGGGGGCTCCCCGGCCGCGGCCCTCACACCGCCGGTCTCCCTGACCGCGGACGACCTCACCACCTGGCAGACCAACGGCATCGTCTGGTCGATGGCCGCGTCGGACGCCGGTGTCGTGTACACCGGCGGGACCTTCTCCACCGTCCGGCCGCCGGACGCGGCCGCCGGAACCTCCGAACAGCCCGCGGTGAACTTCGCCGCGTTCGATGCGGCGACCGGTGCACCGACCGGCTGCAGTCTGTCGTTCACGCTCTCGTCGGGGACAGCGACCGTACGGGCCCTCGCACTCTCCCCCGATCAGAAGACCCTTTACGTCGGCGGGCAGTTCGGGGCGGTGAGCGGGGTCGGAGTGAGTAATATCGCCGCGATCGACACCGCGACCTGCACCCCGCGCCAAGGCTTCAAGGTCTCCGTCTCCGCGACGGTACGGGCGCTGGCCGTCACGGCCGACACCGTCTATCTGGGCGGTGACTTCAACACAGTGGCGGGGCAGACCCGGAACAAGTTCGCCGCGGTCACCACGGGCGCCGCGCTGAAGCCGTGGACGGCCAATACCGACGAGGTGGGCCGGGCCGTCGAGCTGACGCCCGATCAGAAACACGTGCTGATCGGCGGTGACTTCTTCACCGTCAACGGCACCGCCTCGCACGCACTGGCCGTCGTGGACGCCACCACCGGAGCCGTCGCCAAGAGCTACCCGGCCGGCTTCATTCCGAACACCTCCACGGTGCAGGACCTGACCACGGACGCCACCGGCTTCTACACCGCCAACGAGGGCACCGGAGGCGGTGTCTTCGACGGCCGGATCGCGCTGAACCTCGGCAACTTCGAGCAGCGCTGGCGGGACACCTGCCTGGGCGCCACCCAGGCCGTCCTCGTGCACAACGGCGTTCTGTACAGCGGCAGTCACGCGCACGACTGCGCCAGCATGGGTGAGTTCCCGGACCAGCCGCGCAAGCATCTGCTGGCCCAGTCCGTCGACGACCCGAAGCTGCTCCCCTGGTTCCCGGACACCAACGACGGCATCGGGGAGCCGGTCGGACCGCGAGTGATGGCGCAGACCGACAAGGGCGGCCATCACTATCTGTGGGTGGGCGGCGAATTCACCACCGTCAACGGCTCCGCGCAGCAGGGCCTCACCCGGTTCGCCGACGGCCCCGACACCGGGGCGCCGTGGGTGCCGAACGTCAGCCTGTCCACCGTTGCCGCGGGCGAGGTCGAGGTCAATTGGCAGACGAGCTTCGACGCCGACGACGGTGAGCTCACCTACCGGATCTACAAGGACGGTGCGAGTACCCCGGTGTACACCACGACGGGGTACTCGCTGTTCTGGGACCGGCCACAGCTGAGGTGGACCGATACGGACGTGGCCGCGGGTGAGACCCACTCGTACCGGATCAGTGCGAGCGACGGCACCAACACCAGTGCCAAGTCGCCCGCCCTGTCCGCCACCGTGGCGTCAACCGCCCAGAAGTACCCCGCCAAGGTGCTGGCGGACGGTGCTTCGCTGTACTGGCGGTACGACGAAGGCACCTCGACCTTCGCCGCAGACACCGGCAGCGGGCTGGACAACGGATTCCTGCGCAACTCCCCCGCCTACCGGCAGACTCCGGCCGCTGTGGCGGGTGCTTCGACGGCGATCGGCTTCAACGGTTCGAACCAGTACGCGTACAGCAACAAGCGTCATGCGCAGCCCACCAGGTTCTCGGTGGAGACATGGATCAAGACGACGACCACGAGGGGAGGGAAGATCATCGGCTTCGGCAATGTGACCATGCAGAACAGCACCCAGTTCGACAAGCACGTGTACATGCGCAATGACGGGCGGCTGATCTTCGGGGTCTACAGCGGCGGTGCCAGGACCGTCACGACACCCGCGGCCTACAACGACGGTGCCTGGCACCATGTCGTCGCCACGCAGGGCACCGGAGGCATGGCTCTGTACGTGGACGGACAGCTCCGCGCCTCGAACGCCCTGTACACCGCCAATCAGAACTACAGCGGCTACTGGCGGGTCGGCGGGGACAATCTGAACAACTGGCCGAACCAGCCGACGAGCAGCTTCTTCGCCGGGCAGATCGACGAGACCGCCGTCTACCCGACCGCGCTGAGCGGCTCGCAGGTCAGCGCCCACTACGCCCTGAGGACGGGTGGATGAGGTATCCGTTCCCGGCCGGCGCCGCCGTCGTCGTACTGACGGCGGCGCTGGCCGCCTGCAGCTCGTCCTCCGACGGGCACAAGGCGGCGAGCGATGGAAGGCCATCGGCCACCCGGACCCCTGTCACGGCTCCGTCGGCAGGTCCCGGCGCCGTCTCGCCCAGTGACCCTTCGGCTCCGCGGACGAGCGAACCACCGAAGCTGCCCACCGATGAACTCACCCCGGCCACCGGCTCCTTCAGCAAGAAGCAGAAGGAGTATCTGGTCGACCGCGTGCCCAGGGGCATGGACCCGGCGGCCGTGCTACAGACCGGTCAGGAGACCTGCGACAAGCTGACGTACCTCGTGAAGGTCGACCGGGACACGGCGGTCGGCGCGATCGTGACGGGCGAGATCGCCGATGCGAAACCCGCCGTCGAGCACCTCTGCACCCAGCACGAAGAGCTGGTGCGGGAGGCTTCGCAGGGGTACGCGGACGGTACGTACAAGGACGAGCAGATCCGGCCCGGGCGCTATCACGACGTCACTCCCACCAAGAACTGCACCTGGCAGATCACCGGGGCGAACGGCAAGAACCTGGTGTCGGGCTCCTCCGCCTCCGGGAAGCGGGCCGAGATCACCGTCCCGGAGGCGGCCCGCGCGTTCACCTCCACAGGCTGCTACGCCTGGCTGCCCGAAGGAGACCATGGATGAGCAAGCTGCCGATAGCCGTGGCGATCCCCACGAAGAACGAGGGGCTGAACATCGCCGAGGCGGTGAATTCGGTGCTCGGCCACTTCGAAGCGGTCGTCGTCGTCGACTCGCACAGCACGGACGACACGGCGAAGATCGCCGAGGAGTGCGGGGCCGAGGTGATCACGTACACCTGGGACGGCGGCCATCCGCGAAAGAAGCAGTGGTGCCTGGACCATGTCCGCACGGACCTGGACTGGATTCTGCTGCTCGACGGGGACGAGCGGCTCAGCCCCGGTCTGCTGGCAGAACTGCGCCAGATCTTCGCCGATCCCGGCGCGCCGAAACCCGCGGCGTACGACATACCGCTGGGTTACTGGTTCTCCGGGAAGCGGCTGCGGCACGGCTACACCATCCGCAAGCGGTCACTGACCGACCGCACCCGCTGCCGGTACCCGGAGGTCGGGGATCTCGAAGCGCCGGGCATCGGTGAGGTCGAGGGCCACTACCAGCCGGTCGCCGAGTCGGCCGGCTCGCTCCGCAATCCGATCGAGCACCAGGATCTCGACCCGGTCACCGCCTGGTTCGAGCGGCACAACCGCTACTCGGACTGGGAGGCGTGGCTGGAGCACCACCCCGAGGTCAAGGAGCAGGTGCGGAGGGTGAAGTCGCGCCAGGGGCAGCTTTTCCACAAGGCGCCCTTCAAGCCCCTGGTGTCGTTCGCGTACATGTATGTGTACCGGCGGGGATTCCTCGACGGGCGGGCGGGCTTCGACTTCGCGCTGGCGATGAGTTTCTACCGCTGGCAGATCGCGCTCAAGTCCCGTGAGGGGAAGACCGTTTGAATCAGCGGCCCTTCCGGCGGACCACGTCCTCGTAGGTCCGCCGGAGGGTCCGGGTCACGACCTCGATGGTGAACTGCTCATTGACCAGGTCCCAAGCGGCCTTTCCCGCCCGGGCGTTGGCCTCGGGTTCGAGGAGTTCCAGTATCGCCCCGGCGACCTTGAGCGCGTTCTTCCCGTCCTCGCCGACCCGGCTGTCGATCACCCGGCCCGCCCCGGCCCGCGCGACATCGGGGCCGAGGCCACAGGTGCGGGTGATGACCACGGGGGTACCGACCGACATCGCTTCGAGGACGGATACGCCCAGGGGTTCCTCGATCGACGGCAGTACGTACACATCGGCCTGCCGCCCCGCCGCGAGGACCTCTTCGTGGTCGAGCGCTCCCACATGGTCGAGGGAGTCCATCACCTCGAGTCTGCGGGCGAGTTCGAGCGTCGCGGGCAGCGCTCCGGTGTCGGGGCCGGCCAGTACGAACCGGGCGTCCGGGTGCTCGGCCAGGACCGTCGGCATCGCGGCGACGAAGTCTTCCGGGCGCTTGCGCTCCTGGATCCGGGCCAGGAAGAGGACCGTCGGCGGCCGCCCCGACTCCCTGGCCGGCCCCAGCTCCTGCGGCCGTACTCCATTGACCAGCCGTACGGTGCGGGTCAACGGCACCGGTGCGGCAACAGCGTTCACATCGAGGCGTTCCCTCTCGGTCAGGTGCAGCACGGCGTCGGCGTCCCGCAGCACCTTGCGCACCCCCAGCAGGTCGGTCAGCTGGGCAACCCGCTTCTCGGTCGGGTCCACCATGCCATGGGTCTGGACGACCAGGGGTGTGCGGGAGGCCAGCGCGAGCAGTGCGACGGGCAGCGTCACCAGGTCGCGCATGAGATGGACATGGACGAGATCGGCGCCGCGCATCATGCGACGGGCGGCGAGCAGGAGCGCACCGGAGGTGATTCCGCTGACCTCGAACATGGGGAGCAGATGGCGGGCCCGGAAGAGATGGACCGGCACTCCCTCGACCTCGCGCGGCAGCCGGCCTTCGAAGCCGTCACCCAGCGCCATGATGCGGGCGTCGTCGCCCCCGGCCCGCTGGACCTTCGACAGGTTGAGCGCCACCCTTGTCGGGCCGCCGAACGCATGGTCCGGGGTGTGCAGTGTGACGACGTGCAGGATCTTCACCAGGGTTCCCCTCAACCTCGGCCGACCTTTTACAGACTAGTCATCCAAACCCCCCAAGTGGGCTGATTCGTTAGAGTGTTCACAGGTCCACGGAACGGGGAGCAGATGACGTCCGTGCACGAGGCGGCGTCGTCCGCACCCGTACCGGAGCACGGCCCGCGAGACCCGGTCCAGCCGCCGGCGAAGCCCATGTCGTGGGCGATGCTGTCGCGGGCCCTGGCCGTGCCTCTCATCCTCGGCCTGGTGTGCTTCCTGCCCGCGGTGATCGCGGCGCAGCCGGGGACGGGCGTCCGGGACACCGCGTACTGGCTGCAGTTGGTACTGACGTGTTACGCGGGAGCCCGGCTCGCCACGATGATCCTGTCCACGCGGCGGCGTCTGCTGCAGGGCGTGTTCTGGATGTTCGTGTACATCGCGATGGGGGTGGCCCCGTTCGCCCAGACGGTCATCGGGCAGACCCCCACCCCGATGGTGGGACCGCGGTCGGATCTGATGACGGCCATCGCGCTGATCCTGGTGGGGTGCGCCGCGTTCGACCTCGGGGCGCTGCTGGCGTCCCGGCGTCCGCTGCGCCGCCGGGTCACCGCACACGCCGGAAGCGGTCCGGCCACCGCGCACCGGATGCGGCTCAGGCTGCTGGTGGTGCTGGCCTTCGCGGCGAGCGGCTACTACATCCTGAAGCTCGGCGGGCCCGCGATCTTCTTCACCAGCCGCCAGGAGATCAGCGCCTCGGTCGCGGTCAGCGGGGTTGCGTCGAGCCAGTCCAACGTGGGATCGGCCTTCCTCAAGGGCTTCGGTACGGTACCCGCGCTGCTGGGGCTGCTCTTCTGCACCCGCCGCCTGGTGACCTCGCGCAGGGCCCGGCGTTCCCCCTCGACGGTTCTGGTCTGGTGCGCGCTGGCAATCCTCAACGTTGTCGTCAACAACCCGATATCCAATGCCCGTTACTGGTTCCTGACCGTACTGGTCTCGCTCCTGTTCACCGCGTTCCCGAGCAGCGCGGCGATGTACCGGTCGGTGCTGGCCATGGGGGTGGTCGGGGCGCTGGTGCTGTTTCCGTACGCGGACCGGTTCCGCTACGACAGCGCCGGGTACCGGCCGGTGGATTCGTCGTCGGTCTTCGAGCCGCTGGCCACCAAGGACTACGACCAGACGGTGATGTTCGCCAACACCATTACCTGGGTCGACACCCGCGGCCACACCTATGGGCGTCAGCTGGCGGGCTCCGCCCTCTTCTTCGTGCCCCGGTCGGTGTGGAGCGGCAAGCCGGAGGACACGGGGGTCCGCGTCGGCCAGTGGATGGGGATGAACATGACCAACCTGTCGGCGCCGCTGTGGACCGAGCTGTGGGTCGACTTCGGTGCTCCGGGCATGGTCGGCGGTCTCGCACTGATCGGGTACGTCGCCGCACGCACCGACCGGCGATACGCGCGGGCGGTGTCCCGGGACGGCCCGGGCCCCGGCAGTGTTCTGGCCATCGCCGCGCCGTTGATCGCCGGGTACACCTTCATTCTGTTGCGCGGACCGCTGTTGCAGTCCGTCGGGAAACTGGCGATCGCGGCGCTCTGTCTGCTGCTGATCACAAGCTTCAGGAGCTGGAGCGGACAGCGCTCGCACTGACGGGCACCTGTTCCACCGCGGTGCGGCGCCTGAGCCGGGCCACCCGGGTCCAGGTGGCCACCGCCTTGCAGACGGATCCCAGGCACAGGCCCCAGGCCGCGCCCGGCACCCCGCCGAGCACATAGCCGCCGGTGAGGAAGGCGACGGCGGCGAGCGAGAAGACCACCTGGATGGAGAGAGTGGTACGGGGGTCGAGCATCCGGAGCGCCAGCAGCCCGCAGGTGCCGACAGCCATCGCCGCGTACTGGCTGCCCGTTGCCGGGAGCAGGGCGGCGGCCGTGGGCCAGGTGTCGCCGAGCAGATGGCGGCCGATTCCGTCGGGCAGCAGGGCGAGTGCGGTGGCCCAGGCGGCGGCTGTGACGGCCAGGACCGCGGCGAGCGTCGCTGTGGCACGTATCCTGCGCCGTTCGGAGGCGAGCCGTCCGAGCAGTGGCGGGCCGAAGCCGGTTGCCGAGGTGAACAGCACGTTCAGCGGCCCGAAGACAGTGGTGGCACCGCGCAGGGCGCCCACCACGAGTGGATTGCCGACCATGCCGAGCCCGAGCACGGAGAGCTGGCTGGTGGCGTTTCCCACCCCGAACTCCACCACGAAGCGTCGTCCCAGATGCCCTCTCCGCAGCAGGACCTTGAGCCGCAGGGGCGTACCGGCCACTCTGCGGTGCAGCAGGGCGGCCGACAGCAGGAGAGCGGGCAGCGCGGACAGCCCCCAGACGCTGACGAGCCGGGCCGCCGCGGCACCGTACGGCTGTACGGCCAGCGCGCCCAGCACACAGACCAGTCTGAGTACATCGCCCGCCAGCGCCAGGTGCGGCAGGTGCAGGGTGGAGAAGGCGTAACGCATGGTGTCCTGTCCCAGCACCACCGGCAGGACGAGCCCCAGCATCATCAGGGCATGTGCGGTGGCTCCCGGCAGCGTCAGGCAGACGGTGGCGAGCAGGGCGCCGAGCGCGGCCGCGGTGAGCAGGGTGAAGGCGACCGCCGACCGGCACGCGCCGCGCACCTCGTCGCTCTCGCCGCGCCGCAGCACCAGCGGCTGCCCGGTGTAGGCGCCGGATACCCCCAGCAGCACGGTGAAGACGAGGTAGACCGCCGAGAAGCGGGCGAAGTCGGCCACCGTGGAGAGCCGGGCGGCGGCCACCAGTACCAGGATGTTGGTGAGCGCCGCCACGCCCTGGTCCGCGACCGAGCAGACGATCGCGGTCCGTGCCTTCATCTGTGTCCCGCGGTGGGATCGAAGGTGCGCAGGCCGAGCGTCTCGGCCGGGTCGCCGGTGTGCTCCCGGCCGCCGCGGCCACCGTCGTCCCGGCCGGTAGCGGAGCCGGACCGGCCGCCCCCCGTGCGGCGCCGGCCGGCCTTCTTGCGGGCCCGGCGCTCGTAGCGGCTCCGGCCGGGGTGCAACAGGGCGCCGAGCACGGAGCCTCCGGCCGCCCCGATGATCTCGCGGATCCGCTCCAGGTCGCTGCGGTGCACCTCGCGCGGGTCGCAGACCACCACGACACCCTCCACCCGGTCGATCAGTGCGACGGCATCCGCGTACGAGAGCACGGGCGGGGCCAGCACGATGACGACGGCGCCCGGCCGGTCGCCCTCGGCGACGATCCGTCCGACGGGCGCGGAGGTCAGGGCACGCGGGACGTTGTCCGTGCGCCGGCCCGCTATCAGGGTGAAGGCGCCCGACCCGGGTACGTCCACATTCATCCGGCTGTCCGACGGCCAGGCCCGTTCGCTCCCCGATGCCCAGCGCGGCCCGGCGCCCTGCACGGCCGGGCCGAGGTCCCTGGCCAGTGAGGGGGTGCGCAGATCGGCCTCGACCAGGAGTACGTCACGTCCCATCTCGGCGAAGGCCGCGGCCAGGTTGACCGCGGCGGCGGCCGCCGCGGCGTTGTCCCCGCGCGGGGCCGTGACCAGGAGTCTGCGGCGCTGGGCGAACGACGGGTCGTAGGCGAGCCGGAAGGCGACCGCCCGGTACTCCTCGGCGAGTCGGCTACCGCTCCGCCCGATGGCGAGCAGCGCGCCCGCGGATGCCCGTTCCCTGGGCAGGGTGCCGAGCAGCGGCGCGCCGAGCGAACGGACCAGCTCCCGGGTGGAGCGCACGGCCGGGTCGAAGACCAGGCGTACCCACGAAAGGAGCAGGCCGAGCGCGAGGCCGACGACACCGCCGAGTCCGAGCAACAGGGGCAGCCCCGCACCGGTGGGGTCCGTGGGCGCGACGGGCTTCTTCGTCAGATAGCCGGGCGTGGTGTCCAGGGCCCGCAACTCCGAGATCTTCCTGCTCAGTTCGGAGATCGAGACCACGAGGTTGGCCCGCGCGCTGGTCACGTCGTTGCTCGTCCCGGCCTGCTCCGCCAGCTCATCGCGCTGTTCGGTGAGGGGCTTCAGCTGGGCGCGGTAGCCGTCGACCATGTTGGCGATGCTGTCCTCGGTGCGCTGTCTGCGGATCTCCAGATAGGCGTCGGCGAGCGCCTCGGCCCGCGCCTTCGCCAGCGCGGGGGTGCGGCCGGTGTAGGAGAAGCGGAGCACGAGCGTGTTCGGCGGGTTCGTGACCTGGAGACCGGACAGCAGGGTCCCGACCTCCACCCGGTCGCCCTGCCTGGCCAGGGAGCCGACGGCCAGGGTGCCCACGGTGTCGCTGACGGCGGTCTGCCGCTCGGAGCCGATGTTGATGCCCTTGTCGGCGGAGGCGCCCGCGGCGAAGGGGTCCGAGACGGCGGAGCGTACGACCACCTCGCCCGTCGATGTGTAGTTCTCCTCGCCGCTCAGGGCGAGCCAGCCGCCGCCGAGGAGTCCGAGGACGACGCCGGAGGCGAGCAGTGCGCGGTAGCGCAGGAGCTGACGGAACTGATCCCTCAGCAGTGCGGGTTCGTCCTGGTCCTCCAGGGCGCGGAACGGCTGGGTCATCGGCGTGGTCTCCCTTGTGCGTCCGCGAGGACCTCGGTGAGCAGAGCGTCGAAGCGGGCCAGGCCCGCCTCCCGGCTCAGGTGACGTGCGACGTACTGCGGTCCGTTGGCGCCGATCCGGTCCGCTTCGGCCGGCGCTTCGAAGAGCTTGCGTACGGCTGACAGCAGCGCGGCGGGATCCTCCGGTGCGACGAGGATCCCGGCGCCGGACCGGTGGACCTCCTGGGCGGTGCCTCCCCCGTCGGCGACCGAAGCGACGACAGGGCGGCCCGAGACGAAGTACGAGGTGAGTTTGGACGGGACGCTCATGTCGAGCACGGATGCCCGCTGGGTCACCGCCAGCACATCGGCGGCAGCGAGAATGTCCGTGAACTCGTCCGCGCCGGCCGGCGGCAGGAAGTCGAGATTGCGCAGGCCCGTCGCACGCCCCAGCAGCGCCGCGCGCTGATTCCCGTCCCCCATCAGTACGAAACGTATCTCCGGTGCCAGCCGGGCCGCGTCGATCAGGACCTCCAGGCCCTGTTTGAGTCCCATGTTCCCGGAGTGCAGGACCACGGGAGCGCCCTCGCTCCAGCCGAGTCTTGCCCGGGTCCCCGCACGGTCTGCCGAAGGCGCCTGCACATGCGACCAGTTGGGAACGATACGGATACGCCCCGGGTCCACGCCGTACTCGGTGACACGCGGGACGAAACTCTCGTGGATGACTCCGACGAGGGCGGCGCCGCGCAGCGCGTAACGTTCGGCCGCCGAGGCGACGGCTGCCGCCCGGCCCCCGCCCCGGATACCGCTCTGTGCGGCGGCGGCGCCCATCAGATCCTGCACGACCGGTATGTGCGGGACTCGGTGGCGGCCCGCCAGCCGGGCCCCGATGACACCGCCCGCAAGGCTCGGCATCTGGGAGATCACCGCGTCCGGCGGACGCGAAACGGGCGGCGACAGCAGACCGTGCCCGAGCACCGTGGCCTCGAACGCCGCTCTGCGCAGGGCCGTCTGGCGCGGCGGCACATAGTGTCTTCGCCGGTGGACGGTGACCCCGGCCCGCTTCTCGGCGACCCGCCACACGCCCCGGTACTCCGCTTCGGTACGCCAGGACGGATAGTGCGGCATGCCGGTCAGTACATGGGTCTCTGCCCCGGACGCGGCCCAGTGCTCGGCGAGCTGCGCGGCGTACGGACCGATGCCCGTCAGCTCCGGTGCGTAGTTGGTCGAGACGACCAGCAGAGTGCGGTCTTCGAACGGCTTGTGACGATCGGCATCGGACATGGACGCTCGCCCTTCCCCCCGGACATTCTGTGTTCCCCCCAAGGAACAGCCCCAAAAGTGAGCTTATCCGTTCACGAGATGCGCAAGTGGTCTTCACAGTAAGGTCGTTGCACCATCAACACCGATACCGATATCCCGCAGCACCGGATGCCATGTCCGGACAACTGCCGCTGGACACGGACATCACGTTCACCGTGGGGGGAGAGAACGGATGGTGCACAGGGTCGGCTACGCGCCGGGGGTCTACGACCTCTTCCACATAGGACACCTCAACATCCTGCGGCATGCCCGCAGCCAGTGCGACTACCTCGTCGCGGGCGTCGTCTCGGACGAGATGGCCGCACTCGCCAAAGGCCACAAACCGGTGATTCCGCTGCCGGAACGGCTGGAGATCGTACGCAGTGTCCGCTACGTGGACGCTGCGTTCGTCGAGACCGTGCCCGACAAGGTCGAGACCTGGCAGCAGGTCAGGTTCGACGTCATCTTCAAGGGGGACGACTGGCGGGACACCGAGAAGGGCAAGCGGCTGGAGCGCGACTTCGCCGAGGTCGGCGTCGAGGTGGTCTACTTCCCGTACACCGTGCACACGTCCAGCACCCAGCTGCGCCGGGCGCTGGACACGCTCGTCAGTCCGCAGTCCGGAGCGCTGTCAGCTCCCTGAACCACTTGGCGAGGAACGCCACCAGGAACAGTGCGTGCACGACGGCGAGCACCGCATAGCCGATGCGGAACGCGGTCCGGTCGCCGAGCAGCAGGAACACCAGACAGAACACCCCGTAGTCGGCAGGCAGCAGTGCCACGGCCCGCACCCGGGACACCGGGGCCGCGGCACCGCTGCCCGCCGTGGGCAAGGCGGCCGCCTTCCCCAGCTGTTCGCGCAGCAGCCCGGCGCAGAAGGTCAGCACGGCGGTGAACAGGAAGCCCAGCGGCAGGAGCAGCCAGCCCTCGGCCGGCAGATCGAAAAACCGCTGGAACGAGATCAGCACGGCGGTGTGTACGAGGATCATCTTGGCGCAGTCGACGACATGGTCCAGCCACTCGCCGTCCGGACCTCCCCTGCCGGTCAGCCTGGCCAGCTGCCCGTCGGCCGAATCGAAGGCGAAGCCGATGACGAGCCCCGCGTACACCGCGACCGCGAGCCCCCAGGACGGCCGGACGAGAGCCACCGAGGCGATGGCGGTGAAGGTGAATGCCGCGCTGATCAAAGTGACTTGATTGGGTGTCAGTCCGATGCGGTATGCACCTGCCGCGAACACCCGTCCGGCCGGGCGGTTCACGTACCGCGAGTACAGCGACACCCCCTTGGCCGTCTTCTGTGCGCCGCGCAACTCGCGCAGAACCGTTCCCGTGCTTCCCATACGCCCCCCAGCGTGTCGCCGTTGCCGGCGGCATCGGCAGAGCACTGCGGACGCTGCCGTCGGAGCCGCATCATGGCACGCGGGCCTCATTTCGCGTGGCCACTCGCCCGCTCCGGCCGGCGCTCCGCCTCCGTCGGGCCCGCACCGGGTGCGCAGGCCCGACCGACCGTGCCTCAGGCGGGCGCGGTGCGGCACTCCGGGTGGCCCCAGCCGTTCGGGTTCTTGGCGATCATCTCCTGTGCCGCGTAAGGTTTTCCGCAGTGGCAGCGGCCCGCGAACTTGGCCCGGATGGTTCCACCCAAGCGTGCGGAGCGTGCCGCGCCCCCTGCCTTCTTCGCCGGGGCACTCCTGCCCCGCCCCTCGGTCGCCCGGGCCGGAGCGGGCGTCGGCAGCTGCGAGCCGTGCGCGGTACCGGCCGGCCGCTGCGCCACAGCAGCCTCGCTGGCCGCCTGGTCGGCGAGGGCGTTGAGCGGATCTCCGTCCACCTGATGGGCGGGCACATAGACGAAGTCCACGGTCCGGCCGGTCAGCAGGGCGTCGATGCGGGACACCAGGTCACGGTTGGCCACCGGCTTTCCGGCCGAGGTCTTCCAGCCGTTGCGCTTCCATCCCGGCAGCCACTTCGTCACCGCGTTCATCGCGTACTGCGAATCCATCCGTACTTCGATCGCCACGGACGGATCCGTGGACTCCAACAGCTCCTGCAGTGCCGTGAGTTCGGCGACATTGTTGGTGGCGGTTCCCAGCGGACCCGCTTCCCAGCGCTCCGGTCGCCCCTGCGCATCGGCCACGACCCACGCCCAGGCCGCAGGCCCCGGATTGCCCTTCGATGCCCCGTCACACGCGGCGATGATGCTCTCGTTCATGCCCTCGATCATGCCAGCGCCACACCACCCCCACGGCACATCGTAACGCTGAGTGACGATTCGAGGTGCGGTGAACCGGCGACGCTGGTTCTCTGATGGAGCAAGCTCTTCCCAACCGCACAAGGAGCGATGATGAGCGTTGCACGTGAATCCGGTGACCGTGCGCAGCAGCTGCGCGAGAAGGCCCGGCACATGACCGAGGCCGCTGAGCGCACCACCGACCCTGAGCAGCGCCGGCGGCTCCAGGAGAAGGCCCAGAAGCTGCAGGAGCAGAGTGACCAGCAGGGCACCAAGGGCAGCGAGAAAGTCCGCCCGCCGAAGTAGTACCTGCGTCACGTAGCACCTGTGTCACGTAGTACCTGTGTCACGCAGTACCTGCCTCAGAGAAACGGCCGGCGTCTTGCTGCCCTTCCATGAGTGAGTGGCAAGCCGTCGGCCGCTCGGCCCCCGATACCCCGGCACATCGGCAACGAACCGATCGGTTTCTCGTTCCTATGCCGTTTCAGTACGGGTGTCTGTTCGCCTTGTTCACCCAGGCCTCGTAGGACGTTGCCCCCAGCTCGGGGTGGAGCTGTTCGAGAGTGCCGCTCCGCCGACCCGGGGGTTTCGCGAAGTCTTCGTACTGGAAGACATCGTCAAAGCCGATCTCCTGAGTCGCCTTCCAGTCGCAGCCCCGTGTGGTTCGCCGAGCCGGGGACTGCCCCCGAAGCGGACGCACGTGCGGTCGCCGTTGCCGACATCGCGCACCGCGGTATCGACGAACTCTCCGGGCTGCGCGCCCGCGGCACACGGGCGAAGTTGTACGCCTTCCGCGGTGATGCCGTCCACCGCTGTCCGGCCACGATGCCGCCGACCGCGCCGGGTAGATGGAGCACGGACTGACCGAGGGGCGGCAGGACGTTCCCGGTGCCGGGTTTCCTATTGCGTGCGCAATGGGAAAACGCTTTCAGTGCAGCTATCGTAGCCCTATGCAGAGCCAGGTCAAGCGACGTTCCGCCCGTCCCCGCCCGCCGTCCGCCGTGACGCTCCAGCAGGTCGCGCAGGTCGCCGGGGTCTCGCTCGCCACGGCTTCGCGTGTCCTCAGCGACAGCAACCGCAACGTCACCCAGGAGCTGCAGGAGCGCGTCCTGGAGGCGGCCGCCCGGCTCCGCTATGTGTCCAACGCGCCGGCCCGCGCGCTCGTGCAGTCCACGACGTCCATCGTCGGTCTGATCGTGCACGATGTGAACGACGCCTACTACTCCGCCATCGCGGCCGGCGTCATGGAGGTCGCCCGCGACCACAAGCTCCTCGTGATGCTGGCCGGCACCTTCCATGAGCCCGGACTCCAGGCAGAGTACGTTGCACGGCTGCGGGCTCAGCGGGCCCGCGCCGTCGTCCTCGCCGGCTCGGGCTTCACCGGCGGGAGCCCCGCGCTCACCCAGGAGCTGGAGGCGTTCGCGGCGCAGGGCGGCCGGGTGACCGCGGTCGCGCACCAGGATCTTCCGGTGGACACGATCGTGCCGGGAAACCGCGAGGGCGGCCGGGCGGTCGCCGAGCATCTCGCCCAGCTGGGGCACACGGAGATCGGCATCATCTGCGGACCGCTGGCGCTGGTCTCCGTGCAGGACCGGCTGCACGGCTTCCTGGAGCGGGCGGCCGAACTGGGCATCTCCGTTCAGGAGCGCCATCGCGTCGAGGCCGACTTCACCCGGGACGGCGGGCGGGCCGCTGCGGTGCGGTTGTTCCGCAGGTCGCCGGGGATCACCGCGCTCTTCGCACTCAATGACGCCATGGCGCTCGGGGCGCTCGCGGCGCTCCGTGACGACCTCGGGCGAAGCGTGCCCGCCGATGTCTCCGTCGTCGGCTTCGACGATCTTCCGGTGGCCTGCGACGTCACACCCGCGTTGACCACGGTGCGGCTGCCGCTAGAAGAGATCGGCCGCCGGGCGCTGCTGCTGGCCCTCGGCGACGCGACGGCTTCGCCGCGCACGCTCGCCGTGCCGTCGCGACTGGTGGTGCGTGCCAGCACGGCACCGCCACCCCGCCCGACCGGCTGAGGCCCTCGTCCGGACCACTGGATTGACGATTGACGCATTGAATCGACAACTCCCCTGCTTAGCGCACTGAGTTGCCGATCGGTTCGCTGCAACCCCCTTGAAATAATGCGTTAACCGCCACCACGCTGTGATCAACGCCGATTGACGCGTCAAATCCGAGAGGGTGGCGGCTGGATGGGTACGTCCGGACCCAAGTACCAGCGCATCAAGGATGAGTTGCGGGCCGAGGTGGCACGTGACGAGTACGTGGCCGGCGCTCCGTTCATCACTCAGAACCAGCTGCACGAGCGCTTCGGGGTCAGTTCCACCACCGCCGTCCGGGCACTCAACGACCTTGTCGCGGAAGGATTGTTGGTACGCCGCCGGGGTCTGGGTACCTTTGTCGCCGATCCTTCGGACCGGACCGCGGAACCCGCCTCGGCCCACAGATCCGGTGTGGTCGCCTGCATCATCAGCGGCCAGGGGCCGTACCAGTCCGAAGTGCTGCGCGGGGTCGATTCCGGCTGTTCGGAGCGCGGGCTGCGGCTGTTCTTCTCGGACTCCGCGGTCCGGATGACCGACACGGCGCACGCCGATCACGCCGCTTCCCTCGCCCGCCAGGACCAGGCGCTGCACCAGGCCGTCGAGGACCGGGTCGACGGCATCATCCTCTACCCCGTCCGGGGCGCGCCCGATCTCGACGTGCTGAACGAGACCGCTGGCACCAGCTGCGGGCCCTCGCCCGGAGCCGGTATCTGCCCAGCACCTTCGACAGCGACATCACCCTGGTCGACTGGGAGCGCACTTTACCGAGGTGCTGGAAAACGCTTACCAACCTCGGTGGCTCACGCCCTCGGCCTGGGCGGCCCCCTGTGACTGTGTCTCCCCATCGTGTACTGCTCGTCGGCGCGGGCAACATCGCCCGCGCCGTCCATATGCCGACGTTCCTCGAACTTCCCTCGGACTTCACAGTGGTCGGCGCCGTCGATGCCGATCCCCACCGCGGCCCGCGCCTTCGCCGCCGACTTCGCGCTCCCCTACCACTCCACCGATCTCGCTGAGGCCAACCATGTGACACCGGCCCGGCTGGAGAAGCTCCTGGCCCTGGCCGACGGGATGTCACTGCCCTGCGTGGGCTTCGACGAGCTCCCGTGAACCACCACCGCGCCGCACACATTTCATTCAGAGGGGCCCTTCACTCATGCATGAGGACCGCACACTGACCGAGGAACGGCTCGGCCGCGCCCTGCGCGAGCGCATCCGCCCCGCTGTCCATCCCCGTACGGCACCCCTTGACTTCGAGGTCTGGCACGCCTCCGCGAACCGGTGCCCTTCGCCGAGGCGGTGGCCGCCCCCTACGAGCCCGGCGCCATCGGCGAGGACTGGGGGCCTGCCTGGGGCACAAGCTGGTTCCGGCTGACCGGCCGCGTCCCGGCCGACTGGGCGGGTGAGACCGTCGAAGCGGTGATCGACCTCGGTTTCGCCCGGGACCGGCCGGGGTTCTCCGCGGAGGCGCCGGCCCACCGGCCGGACGGCAGCGTGGGGATCGTGACGCTGCGGCTCACGCCGAGCGAAGACGCGTGAGGGGTACGGGGTGGCTGCGCACCGCTGCGGACCCGCCCAGTACCCTCCTTTCCATGAACGCCGGGGGGCCTGTGCGCCGAGTGATCGACGACCGTTTCGAGCTGGTGAACCGGCTCGGCAGTGGCGGTATGGGCATGGTGTGGCGAGCCCATGACCTGGCTCTGCATCGCGATGTGGCGCTCAAGGAAGTACGGCCTCCGGACCCCGCGCTCGCCGAGAACGATCCGGAGGCGGCCCGGCTGCTGCGGGCGCGGGTGCTGCGCGAGGCCCGTGCGCTGGCCCGGCTCGACCACCCTGGCGTCGTCACGGTCCACCACATCGTGGACGGCGGCGAGCACACGTACCCGTGGATAGTGATGGAGCTGGTGCCCGGCGCCTCGCTCGCGGAACGCCTCGCCGAGGGCACCCTCACCCCCGTCGAGGCCGCCGACCTCGGACGCGGAGTGCTGTCCGCGTTGCGCGCCGCCCACGCCGCCGGTATCCACCACCGCGACGTGAAACCGGCCAACGTACTGCTGCGGGCCGACGGCCGTCCGGTGCTCACGGACTTCGGCATCGCCGCGATCCGTGAGTCCACGAGCCTGACGGCGACCGGCTCCATCATCGGTTCCCCCGACTACATGGCGCCCGAGCGGATTCGCGGCGAGGAGGGCGATCCGTCGTCGGACCTGTGGTCGCTCGGCATGATGCTGTACGTCGCTGTGGAGGGCCGGCATCCGCTGCGCAAGGCCACCACGCTGGCGACGCTGGCGGCCGTGCTGAACGAGGAGATACCCCCGCCCCGGCAGGCCGGTCCGCTGACTCCCGTACTGAACGCGCTGCTGACCCGGGACACGGCCGCGAGGCCCGGGGCCGAGGAACTGGACCGGATGCTGGCGTCGGTGAGCGCGCCGGTCGGGGCGCCTCGGCAGAGCCCGGCGGCCCCGCAGGACTCCGTACCGCCCGGCCAGGAAACGCCCACACGGCAGGACGCGGTGCCGCCCGGCCACGGCCCGGCCGGCCCGACCACCGTCCTGCCCACCGCCCCCGTCCGGCGCCCGGCCACCGCGCCCGAGACCGGTCGTCGGCCCGTCGCCGCGCCCGCGCGGCCCGAGCCCGCGACGCTGGGGACGCACGAGATCCGCCGCCGGGTCCGGCGGGGCCGCGCCATCACGACGGCCACCGCCCTCACGGGGACCGCCCTGACCGGTGTCCTCGTGTGGTCGCTGCTGCCCGCCCCGGACACGAACGCTTCCGGCGGCACGCCGCCCGTTTCGGACCGCACCTCCAGCAGCCCGTCGGCCACCGGGACAAAGAAGGCGAAGGAGACGGAGACGGCGAACGAGGCGAAGACCAAGGACCTGCTGACGCCGACCGGGGCACGGTCCGTCATCGCCGCGCTCAAGCCGGTGATGGGCGGCAGCCGGGTCACCTCGTTCTCGCTGTACGAGGAGCACGCGCGCGTCGAGGCCCCGGTCAGGACCGACAAGGGCCTGTACGACGTCTACGAGTACCGGGACGGCGAGGCCACCCGCGAACGAGCGGGCGGCACCCTCATGCCGGGCGCCAAGGCGGTGGACCTCGACAAGTTCGCCTGGGACGCCCTCCCGGGGCTGATACGCCGGGCGGACAAGGAACTCGGTGTCACCGAACCCACCAGCCACTACGTGGACATCGATCCGGCATCCCCGTTCGACGACTACCAGCCGACCCTCAGCGTCTATGTCTCGGACGAGTACGGCGGCGCCTATCTGCGGGCCGACATCAACGGCAAGGTGCTCAAGAAGTATCCGCGCAACGGCTGAACCGGGCGCGGGTCAGCCGAGCAGCCGCACCAGCACCAGCAGCACCGCCGCGAGGGCCACGCCCATCACCAGCGTCCAGAAACCGGCCGGGAACCCGCCGACGCGCTCCTTGACCTCGGCCGGCGGGGAGACGCTGTTCGCGCGGGCCAGCCATTCGCGCGGCGGGTTGCCGGGGATGACGACCCGCCAGGGCTGCTCGGGGTCGTACTCGACGACGGCCCTGGACCGGTGCAGCAGGCCCTGCAGGTCGAGGGGGTGAATGACCTGGACCCGGTACGCGGGGAGCTCGTCGGGCATCACGGTCAGGTCGAAGGCGAACACGGACTCCACCGACCGCCCGTCGAGGACCGGCCGGCCGGTCCTCTTGTCCACGGTCTTCACTCCGTTGACCACGGCGGGCGCGAAGGCCCGCGGCCCGCCGGAGCGCAGCCCCGACATCGCGATGTCCGTCCGCAACGGCTCGGCCACATCACCGAGAATCGTCAGGACCAGGACCGTCGCGGGGATGCCGGCCAGCAGCAGCCAGCGGGGGCCGTCCATGGCGCCCTGGATCAGCGCGGCGAAGGAGAGTCCGATACAGAGGGCGGCCACCAGCCTGAGCGAGGAGAAGAGCCTGCGCAGTGACGATATCGATCGGTTCATCAGCGGCGCAGCAGCTTTCGGTGGGGAACCGCGACCCGGGTTCGGGCGGGGTCGCCGGGGCGGTCGGTGTCGTACACGGCGAGGACGTCTCGTCGCAGGGCGCTGCGTTCCACGACGGCCGGGACCTCGTGGCGCACCCCGGCCTTGTCCTCGAACACCACGGTGACCTCGCCGTACCTGCGACCCACCGGCCGCCACCCCTCGAGCACCGCATCGGCCGTGGTGTAGCGGCGGGAGAGCCTGCGCAGCCCCGCGGTGCGACGCAGGCTCACCGCGGCACCCCACCAGGCGGCGAGGCAGCCCACGCCTGCGGCGGACCACAGGAAGGTGAGCCAGTCGGAGACGGAGAACCGGCCGACCGGGAAGAAGATGTGGAAGTCGGTGACGGTGCCGTACTCGACCCGGCCGTCCGCCACCGCGTCGTACCAGCCGGCGGCACAGGCGACCGCGGAGAGTGCGATCATCGCGCCGGGCACCGCGCGGTGCAGGAACCGGGCGGAGAGCAGACCGAGGGCGGCGGCGCAGAGCATTCCGGCGAACGGGGCCACGGCCGCGAACTGGTCGCTCGCGCAGCCGCCGGTACCGTCGCAGCTCCATTGCACTGTGGACGCCTCGTAACTGGCGATGTGCCACATCATCCAGACCTGCCACACCATCAGCGCGCAGGCGATGACCCGCATCGCCTGTGCGTAGGCTCTCTGCCGCACTGTCCGCCCTCGTCCTTGCCACGTCCCGGGGGCATGACGTGCCCCGGCGGACCATATACGTGCTGTCCACACTCTGTCCGTGATCCACAACACTCGGCCGGACCGCACCAGGGCTCAGTCGGCCCTCTCCAGCGCCTTCGTGCCCGGCCGGTGCCGTAGACGCCCAGGAGCTCCGCCTCGGCCCGGGGCCGGAGCGGAGCTCCCTCGGCAGAGCCGGCGAGATCACCGCGCTCCACGCCTTCGTGTCACAGGGCCGCGTCGGGACCGCCCTTGGTGACGCGGCGCCTGCGGGCCGCCGCCACCAGGCCCGCGCCTGTCAGGACGGTCACGCCCGTGAATCCGCCGATGCAGGCCAGGACCACGGCGCTGGTGCCCGTCGGGGCCATGAGCGACTTCGCGGGTGTCCGGTCTCCGGCGGCCTGCCGGATGAGATCGGCGACGACATCGGGGTGCGACATCATCGCGACATGGGAGGAGTCGACCTCGACGGTATGCGACTTGGCGCGCTTGGCCTCGAAGCGTTCGAGATCCGGGGCGATGGCCTTGTCCCGGGTGGCCACCAGTGCCCAGGACGGAATGGTCTTCCAGGCCGCCGCAGCCGCCGTTTCCATGAACGCGGCTCCGTTGATGGGGCGTTGAGTGGCGGCCATCACGGCCGTGGTGCCCGACGGCACGTCCGCCGCGAAGACGTCGTGGAACCTGTCGGGCTGGATGTACAGATCGACCCCCTCCTTTCCGTCGGCCTCCGGGAACGGCATCGGCTTCAGAGCCGCATTCAGCTCGCTTCCCGCGAACCTCGCCGACAGATCCGACAGCCTCTCCCCCTTGTCCGGCATGAGCGCGGACACGAACACCAGCGACTTCACCTGCGGGTTCCCCGCGGCGGCGTTGCTGATCACCGCACCGCCGTAGGAATGCCCGGCCAGCACGATCGGGCCCCTGATGCTCTTCAGCACGCCGGCTATGTACGCGGAGTCACCGGCGAGCCCGCGCAGCGGATTGGCCGGGGCCATGACCTTGTACCCGTCACGCTGCAGGCGTTCCACCACACCGTTCCAGCCCGAGGCATCGGCGAACGCGCCGTGTACCACCACCACCGTGGGCTTGGTGCCGGCCGGATCGGCACCGCCATCGGCTGCGGCAGGTCCGGCGGCCGCGGCAAGGGAGGCTGCGGTGAGCGCCACGGCGACGGTCCGCGCGCGCCGCCCGCGTATCCACATCCGCGGGGCGAGGAAGGCTGAGACGGTCATGCTGTTCTCTCTTCGTCCAGAGGCGGTTGGTGGGCTCAGCGTTGCCAGGCCCGGCCCGGACGGCGCGGCGCGCGAAGCAAGTGAGTGAAAACGGGCGACCGTCCGAGTGAGCGGTATGCAGCACGGAGTGACGGGGCCGTGCCGTGCCGATCAGCCGTACGGGGAGCGGAGGCGGACCGGGTGAGGTATCCCGGAAGCATGGCTTCCCGGCGGTTCCTGCAGTCGTTCCCGAAGACCCCAAGGCGCAGGAAGGCTCTCGTGGCGATGCCGTTCGCGCTGATCGCCGTCGTCACGGTGGTTGACGTCATCGCGCCGCCGGATGTGCACCTCGGTCCGTTCCTGGTGGCGGCTCCTGCGGTGGCTGCCTCTTTCACCGGGCCGCGCATGACCGCTTTCGTCGGTGCGGTCGCCGTGCTGGCCCAATCCCTGGTGGCCGTCGCGCGCACGAGCATCAACGACCTCAATCACACCTACCAGATCATCGCGCTCATTCTCATCTCTGTCTTCGTCACCTTCTTCGCCCATCTGAGAGAAAGGAACGAGCAGGCGGTGTCCCAGCTCCGTTCGGTGGCCGAGGCGGCGCAGCGAGTAGTGCTGCGGCCGCTGCCCAGGCGCAGTGGCCCCCTGCGCATCGCCTCGGTCTATCTGGCCGCGGAGGCGGAGGCGCAGATCGGCGGCGATCTGTACGCGGCCGCACGCACCACCGACGGAACCCGCCTGATCATCGGCGATGTCCGCGGTAAGGGACTGTCCGCGATCGGTGAGGCAGCCAGCGTCCTGGGTGCCTTCCACGCTCTTTCCCGCCAGGAGGCGCAACTGCCCGATCTGGTGGCGCATCTGGAGGCGAGCATCGCACTGGACGAGAACCACGCCGTTCACGAAGGCGTGGACAACGACCGGGACCTTGCCGAGTCCTTTGTCACCGCGGCCGTTCTCGACATCCCCGATGCCGCCACCGAGCTCCAGCTGGTCAGCTGCGGTCATCCACCGCCGCTCCTGCTGCGCGCGGGAGAGGCGAACCCGCTCAATGTACGGGCGCCCGCCCCACCGCTCGGTCTGACGCACCTGCTGGTCACCGAACACACGGCGCAGACGTTCACCTTCGGCGTCGGCGACACCCTGCTCCTGTACACGGACGGTGTCATCGAGTCCCGGGACCGGTCAGGGGCCTTCTATCCGCTCCCGGAACGGGCCGCATCGCGGTGCGGCCAGGGCCCGGACTCCCTGCTGGAATCTCTGTGTGCCGACCTCGTCCGCCACGCCGGCGGCTGCCTGGGCGACGATGCGGCGCTGGTCGCCATCGAACGGCTTCCGGCCTCCGGGTGACACCGTCCGCCCGCATGGTTTCAGGCCCGGCTGCCTCGCAGCCGGCGCGATACGGCGCGCAGCCAGGGGTGGCGTTCGTGGAGTTGCGCCGCGCGCCGGTCGAGCTCCTTGCCCAGGCGTTCCGTGCGCTTGTCGATGTCGAGTTCGTCCAGAATCCGGTCGACCTCGGCAAGCAGGGCTCCGTGCAACTGCCAGTCCCTGGGATGCTCCTGAACGTCTTCGAGGAGCAGGTTCGCCACCCGGTCCCTGGTCGCACGGCTGATGGCGAGTGCGCGGGCGAGCCGGTCCTCAGCCTCCTCGGCGTTCTCCGCGACCGGAGTGGTGATCAACTCCGAGAAGCTCTCGATGGCACCGGCCATCTGCCCGAACAGCTCCGTCAGGGATTCGGCCACGTCGGCGGGGAACAGCGTCTCCTCGGTGCGGGCCTTGGCCAGATCGGTCAGGGTGCGTGACAGCACCCGCAGTACGACGGCGCAGATCTCCAGGGTGTCGAGACCTGTACGCAGCACGACCCGGTAGACCAGCCCTTGCCGGACGCGCGGGTTGAGGGTGAGGCCTTCCTCCGCCTGTCGCAGCGAGGCGTCGACCTCCACGATGTCATGGTCCAGCCGGCGGGCCTGGTGGAGGCGGTCGGCCGCCCGCTGGACCGGGATGTGACCGCTCACGTCCTCCCCCATCGTGCGGAACATGTGTCCCATCGCGCGGGCCAGACTGTCGATGGAGGCACCCGCGGACTGCACCCACACGGGTGGCGCGAAGAGCAGGTTGAACAGCAGTCCCACGCCCGCACCGATCAGTGTCTCCAGCACGCGGTCCCAGGCTGTGGAGGCGACCTGCGAGACGCCCAGCACGAGCATCGCGCTGATCGCCACCTCGGGTACGAACTCATCGACCCGCACCAGCCGTCCGATGATCAGCGAGGCGAAGATCGTCAGTCCGAGGCTCCACCAGTTGAGCCCCACCAGGGAGCTGAGCGCACTGGCGATGAGCACCCCGACGATGACGGAGTTCACCCGGCGGATCCCCGTGGTGAGGGTCGCGTAGAGGGTGACCTGTACGACGAGGAGCGCGGTGAGCGGTGCCGTGAGCGGTGCCGGATGCGGAAGGGTCCACACCGCCACGACGTAGGCGATGACCGCAGCTGCCGTGGAACGCAGGGTCTGCGCTCCGACGGGCTCGGTCGTACGCCGGACGAGCTTGATCACGGGTTCGGATACTCGTGCCATCTCTTTCCCATGCCCGCCGGTACGCCGCAACAGCGCCTCGGCGCACCGAACCCCACCGTACGGGCGTGCCGATGGGCGGAGCTGCGGATGTCGTGGCTCAGGAGGGCGGTTCGACGGCGCCGATCAGTTCCCCGCCCGTGGCGGTGGCCCGCATCTCGTCGGACAGGCACTCGGCTCGCGCCCGGTACGAGGGTTCCTCTTCGGTGGCGCGACGACGAGGACGTCGTCGCCCCGTGCCGTGCACGCGTCGATGAAAGGAAGGAGCGGGTGGAAGTGACCCGATCCGCTGGTGGCGAAAAGTGCGCGCATGGGGCCGAGCCCAAGGGCGGCCGCCCCCTGCCCACAGGCCCACTCTCCGCCTGATTCCAGCGCCTTGCCCGGGTACGTACACCGCCACCGTCAGGCCGGACGGTCGTCGCTCCCGTGCCGGTCCTGCACCTTGATCCGGTACAGCCACAGCAGTACGGCCACGACCAGAACGGCAAGTGCCACTCCCAGTTCGGTGTAGCCGCCGTAACCGGTGATGGAGAAGCCGGTCGCACCCACCACCAGCACCACGGTGAGGAACCCGGCCAGCGTCCAGGCCAGGGGCACGAAGAAACGGGGCAGCCGGATGGGCCGCAGGGCGTCGGGACGGTCCTTGCGCAGAAGCGCGAAGCCGGACACCGCCAGCACATGGGTGAGGATGTACCCCAGGTTGCCGGTGACGATGATGGCCAGCGGGGTCTGAAGCACCGTCAGCACGAAGACGTTCAGCACCAGGGCCACCAGCAGTGCCCGGGCCGGCACCCCGCGCTTGTTCAGCACCCCCACCTGCTTGATGGTGAGCCCCGCCTTGCCCATCTCGTACAGCACCCGGGAGCCGTCGGCGAGACCGGTGATCATGATGAGCAGCAGCGAGGCTATGAGGAAGACCACCATGAGGTCGGAGGCGCCGCCCACCAGGTCCTGGAAGGCGCCGACGAAGAAGGTGGTGGGTTCCTCGCCGATGGCCTTCTCACCGACGTACCCCGACAGGGTCAGCGGCAGCAGGATGAAGACGCCGAGGGAGAACAGCACACCGGCGCGCAGGGCCCGGGTGGTGTCGCGCACCGTGTCCTTGTACTCGGGGGCGAAGGTCGCGCACACCTCCACGCCGAACGACGTCCACGCCATGACGTACAGCCAGACCAGCGCCTCGCGCAACCCCGCGGCGCCGTGCAGGTTCCAGTGCAGGCCCTGCGCGCTCCAGTCACCGGAGAACAGCGGCAGGACAATGAAGACGGCGAGCGGCACCAGCAGCGCACCGCCGGTGACGTAGACGACCCACATGGCGACATGGAGGCCGATCATCGCGGCGCCGAACAGCAGCAGCATCACGAGAAGTCCCACCGCTATGGGGAAGTCCACTTTCACCGGCCCGAACTCCACGCTCCAGTCCTGGCCGGGGAACCACTGGGCCTGGACGAAGGAGCCGATGAGCCCGGAGTAGACGGCGAGGGCCGTCGTCCAGGGGAACCAGTAGCCGATGCTCGCGATCGGGCCCACCACGGGCGCCCGTTTCTTCCAGCCCTCGGTCGCGTAGTGCGCGATCCCGCCGGAGGAGTCGGGGAACATCGCGGCCAGTTCGGTGTAGATCCAGTTGGTCGCGGTGGCCAGCACCATCGAGGCCGCCCACAGGGCGATCGCACCCCAGGCGCCGAGGCCGCCGATGGAGGCGCCGAGCGAGGCGATGAGTGCCGCCGGCATGGTCAGCGACATCGCGAATCCGTCGAACCAGCTCATCTTCTTCGGCAGTGCCGGGGCGGACGCACCCGCCGATGCCGAGGAATCCGAAGGGTCCGGTGAGGGTGGGGCTGGGGTCTTTGGCTGGGATGACATGGGCTTCCCCTCAGGATGGGCGCAGACAGGAGAGTCGTTGGGGCCTGGTTATAGATGAAGCGAAAAACACCTGTCAATACTCATGAACAAGCAATGATCGACTTCCCATTTTGCTGATTCAGCAGTCTTGACAGTTCCTGATTGCTCAGCGAGTCTCCAGTCATCGCTTCGCACCCGACCCGGGCCGGCGCGGTCCAGAGCCGACGCGCCCGTTCCCGGTCAGGAACAGGACAGAGAGGCCAACGCATGACCACCCCGACCGCCGACCGGCACCAGCTCTTCATCAACGGCGCCTACACCGACGGCACCTCCGGGACCACCCATGAGGTCATCAGCCCCGCGACGGGCGAACTTGTGGGCACCTTCCCGCTGCCCGCGGCCGCCGACGTCGACACGGCTGTACGTGCCGCGAATGCGGCCCAGCCGGCCTGGGCCTCGACCAATGTGTGGACCCGTGCCGAGCTCTGCCACCGCATCGGTACGGAACTCGGCAAGCGCGTGGACGAACTCGCCCGCCTCCAGTCCCTGGAGCAGGGCAAGCCGCTCGCCGAGTCCGTCGCCGACATCGAGGAGGCGGCCAAGCTCTTCCACCTGCACGCCGAGGACGCCGTTCGGCTGCACGGCGAGACGCTGCCCTCCACCGACAACACCAAGCGGATGTTCACCTTCCAGCGCCCGGTGGGCACTTGGGGGATCATCACGCCGTGGAACTTCCCGCTGCTGATGCTCGCGGAGTTCGTCGCCCCCGGTCTCGCCACCGGCAACGCCCATGTCGTCAAGCCGCCGGCCAACACCCCGCTCACCGTCCTCAAGGCGATGGAGGCGTTCGTTGCCGCCGGACTGCCCGACGGCCTCGTCAACATCGTGCCCGGAGAGGGCGACACCGGCGATGTGCTGGTACGCCACGAGGGCATCCACGCGATCGGCTTCATCGGCTCCACCGCGACCGGTGCGAAGATCCAGTCCGCCGCCGGACTCAAGCGCTCCATCATGGAGTGCTCGGGCAACGGGCCGCTCGTCGTCCTCGCCGACGCCGATGTCGAGGCCGCAGCCAAGGCCGCCGTCGACGGCGCCTACCCGTGCGCCGGACAGGTCTGCTGCGCCACCGAACGCGTCATCGTGCACGCCGACATCCACGACGAGTTCGTCGAGGCCGTCCTCCGCGAGGCCCAGCGCATCACCCTCGGCGACCCGTTCGACCCCAAGACGGTTCTCGGCCCCCTCAACAACGAGGGTGTCGCGGCCAAGATGGACCGCCACATGGCCGACGCACGTGAGCGCGGCGCACGCATCCTGCTCGGCGGCAAGCGCGCTTCAGGGCACCCCACGGACCTCTACTACGAGTTCACCGTGGTGGACGGGGTGCCCGAGGACAGCCTGCTGTCCCGCGAGGAGTCCTTCGGCCCGGTCGTCCCGATCATCACCGGGCGGGACGAGGACGACCTGTTGCGCATCGCCAACGACGACAAACTGGGCCTCCAGGGCGCCGTCTTCACCCGCAGCATGACCTCCGCCTTCCGCTTCATCGAGGAAATGGCCGTCGGCCAGGTCGTCGTGAACGAGAGCAACAACTGGTGGGACATCAACATGCCCTTCGGCGGCGCCGGCAGCCGCTCCACCGGCTGGGGTCGCATCGGCGGCAAGTGGACGCTCATGGACATGACCGACACCCGTACCGGTGTCATCAGTCTCTGACCGTTCCTCGCCCACTCCACCGTCCGCCGACCGGGGTCCCGACCAGCGTCGGGGCCCCGGCCCGCACTGCCCCACCACGCCGGCAACGAGGTACCCGCCAGATGACTACCGCAGCCCCCCGCCCCACCGACCACCGCAACCGACTGCGTGACACGAAGGCCGCCCCCTACTGGCTGGACCGGCCCGAGCACCCCACACCGTTGCCACGGCTGACCGCCGACACCACCTGCGATCTCGCCGTCGTCGGCGGCGGTTACACCGGGCTGTGGACCGCCCTGCTCGCCAAACGCGCCCGCCCCGAACGAGACGTCCTCGTCCTCGAACAGAACACCTGCGGCCACGCGGCCAGCGGCCGGAACGGCGGTTTCTGCTCCCCCAGCATCACCCACGGTCTCGCCAACGGCGCCGACCGCTGGCCCACCGAGGCCCGGCTGCTGCACCGCCTGGGCATGGAGAACTTCGACGCCTTCCAGCGCGACCTGGACACCCATGGCATCGACTGCGGGTTCATGCGCAGCGGCAAGGTCACCACCGCCGCCACCCCCTGGCAGGCCGAAGGGCTCAAGGGCGCCCATGCGCTCGCCCGCCGGTACGGCGAACAGGCCATGCTGCTGGACCGTGACGAACTGCGGAGCTACGTCGACTCCCCCCTCTGGACAGCCGGCCTGTGGTCCCCCGACTACGCGCTCCTCGACCCCGCCCGCCTCGTCTGGGGCCTGCGCGCCGCCTGCCTCGACCTCGGGGTCCGCATCGCCGAGCGCACCGAAGTCACCGCCCTGACCACCCGTCATGCCGGCCGGGTCCGCCTCACCACCCCCTACGCCGCGGTCGGTGCCCGGCAGGTCGCCCTCGCCACCAACATCTACCGGCCCCTGCTCAAGCGCCTCTCGCTCACCATGATTCCGGTCTACGACTACGCGCTGACCACCGAACCCCTGAGCAATGAGCAGCTCGCCGCCATCGGCTGGAGCGGCGAGCACGGAATCACCGACGCGGGCAACCAGTTCCACTACCTCCGCAAGACCGACGACAACCGCATCCTGTTCGGTGGTTACGACGCCATCTATCACTACGGCAACCGGGTCGAGGAGCGTCTCACCCAGCGCCCCGCCACCTTCGACGTCCTCGCCGCCCAGTTCGCCGAAGCCTTCCCTGCCCTCGCCGGCGTCCGCTTCTCGCACTCGTGGGGCGGCGTCATCGACTCCACCACCCGCTTCTGCATGTTCGCGGGCACCGCCGCGCGCGGCCGGATCTCCTACGCCCTCGGCTTCACCGGGCTCGGCGTCGGCGCCACCCGCTACGGCGCCCAGGTGATGCTCGACCTGCTCTCGGGCCGGCGCACGGAACGACTCCGGCCCGCCATGATCCGCCGCCCCCCGGTGCCCTTCCCCCCGGAGCCGGTCCGCTATCTCGGCGTCGAGGCCACCCGGTGGTCCATGGCCCGCGAGGACACGCACGGCCACCGCAACCTGTGGTTGCGCACCCTGGACCGGCTCGGCCTCGGCTTCGACTCCTGAGCCGGGCAGGATAGGCCCGTACTACCGAAGATCCAGGCCCGCACACCGTGGTGGGCCGTACATGAGAGCCGGAGCAACATCATGAGCACGCTGGGTGGCAGCCCCCTGGACGACACCGACCGTCAGATCATCGCCGCGCTTCAGGCGGACGGCCGCCGCCCGTACAGCCAGATCGCCGAGGAACTGGATATTCCGGCCTCCTCCGTGCGTTACCGCGTCCAGCGCATGGAGGAGAACGGCACCCTCCAGATCGTCGGCATCGCCAACCCGCTGACCATCGGCTTCGACCGGTTCGCCATGGTCGGCATCCGGGTGAGGCCGGGCAGCGCCCAGGAGGTCTGCCGACGGCTGAGGGATTTGCCCGAGACCTCCTACGTCATCATGACCGCGGGTACCTACGACGTGATGGCGGAAGTGATCTGCCGGGACACCGATCACTTCACCGACCTGATGAACCGCAGGCTGCATCTCATCGACGGAGTCGTCTCGACCGACTCGTTCTTCGTACTGGAAGTGCACAAGTTGGCCTACGGGTGGGGGGTCGGCGAGGTGGACACCTCGCTGCTCGACGCCCCGCAACCGCCTCTGAGCGCCGGTCTCGACCAGCGCGCCTGAGAGCCTGTCGGGTGACCTCCGACCGGGCGGCCACGCCCGGTCGGAGGTCACCCGACAGGCTCTGAGCCGTGCCGCCGGCATCAGCTCGCGAATCCCACGTGCACATGGTCGTGATGGGTGTCGTCGGTGAAGAACTGATTCACCGTCGCGCCCCCGGAGAGCTGGATCGGTCCGCCCACGTTGTACGAGCCGGCCGCCGCCGCATCCCGCATGAAGGACTCGGTCAACCGGCGCGGAGTGGCCGGATCGACGACCTTGTGCCCGTCGATCCGCCATACGTCGAAGGCCCGGCCCGGTGGATGATCGCTGGGCCGGTCGGTGCCGAACACGTACAGCGGATGCCCGGAGCGGAATACGGAGACGTCCATCCGGTAGGTACCGGCCAGTCCCAGCAGGGCCCGTAGGACGGTCGGGTGGATGCGCCCACTGCGGATGTCGGCCTCCGCCGCGGGCGGCAGGCCGATCCGCGGGTTTTCCAGCACCTGCCTCGCCACCGTGGGCAGCGACGCCGCAGCGGCGCCAGGACGGCCGGGGTGGAGCGCGGTGACCTCCCAGCGGGGCCGCGCCCGGCTCAGCCGTACGTCGACGGTCGTGCCGCCCGCATGCCCGGGGGTCCATTGCCGGCACACCACCATCACACTGGCCGAGTCCGCCAGAATCCCGCCGTACTGCGCGTCGATCACCTGGAGCGCGGCCTCGTCCGCGTCGGGCCGCAGCGGGCCCGCCCGGTCCACCAGTGACGGCGCCGCGCCCAGCGCGGCCACCCGTCTCTTCGCCGCCGCCGCACCGCCCTGCCCGGCGGGCCACGCACCGATTGCCTCCACCACCTGTACGGCGCGCAGTTTCACGGTGGGGTCCACGTCGGCGCGGTCGGGGCGCCAGGCCGTGGTCGCGGGCAAGGACGCGAGTGGAGACGCGGACGCGGACGTCCGGGACACCGACTCGGACGGTCCGGCCGCAGTCCGGGAGGTTGCCGAGCAGCCCGTGGATCCCGTGAGCAGTGCACCGGTTCCGAACAGCAGTGCACGCCGGCCGAGTGGTTGTCGCATGCGTTGCCCCGTTCCCGATCGGGGCCCTCATCCACGGAGATTCGGACCCGTACAGATTTCGATGGTCAGGCATGAATAGCTTCATCATCTTCCATTCACCCGGGCGCGACTGCCAGCATCGGCGCACCGCCACCCCGTGAGGGAGAAATCCGATGAATCGTCCCCGTTCTCTGCGCTGTCTGGCCGCTCTGGCCGTGGTGGCCCTCGCGGCCACCGCGTGTGGTCGCTCCGGCCAGGGCGACGCCCCGTCCGGCAGTACCTCGCAGGCCGCCGCCGGCCGGACCGCAGCCGAGCTGCTCCCGGCGGAGTACCGGCAGAAGGGTGTGCTGCGGGTGGCCACCGCGGTGGGATATCCACCGATGGAGATGTACGAGCCCGGGACCACCCGGCTCACAGGTGTCGACCCCGACCTGGCCAAGGCCATCGCCACGCGGCTCAAGCTGAAGCTCGAACTCACCAATGCCGCCTTCGACGGGCTGATCCCCGGTCTGGCATCCGGACGCTTCGATCTGGTCATGTCGTCCATGACGGACAGTGCCCAGCGGCGCCAGGCGGTCGACTTCGTCGACTACTTCCGCACCGGCGGCGTCATCATGACGAAGAAGGGCAACCCGCAGGGCATCAAGTCCCTCAACGACCTGTGCGGAAAGACCGTCGTCCTCGCCAAGGGCAGCTCGAACCTCCACATCGGCGAAGAACAGAACGCCAAGTGCGAGGAGAAGATGCGGATCTCGCAGAGCGAGGACGCACCGACCGGGCTGCTGCAGCTGGACAGCGGACGCGCAGTCGCGACCATCGTCGACTATCCCGTCGCCAGGATGTTCACGAAGAAGAGCAGCGCTTACGAGGTTCTGCCGACGCAGTACGGCACCGCCCCCTGGGGCATCGCGACCGCGAAGAGCCAGGGCGGATTGCGCGATGCCGTCCACAAGGCCCTGCAGGAACTGATCGACAACGGCGATTACAAGAAGATCCTCGACACCTGGGGAGTCGGCGACAGCGCCGTGCCCGAGGCCACCGTGAACGACGGGCAGTGAGTACGGACATGACCCACCGGAAAATGCCCGGCGCCGCCCTCGGCGCGGCACCGGCAGCCGCAACAACGGATGCGATACCGCCGGAGGAGGACCTCTCCCTCCAGGTGACCCGGCGCCCCCGTCCCGGGCGCTGGCTGGCGGTCCTCGCCGCCGCACTGTTCGCGGTGTGGCTCGCCTACACCGTCATCGTCAATCCCAACCTGCACTGGGACATCGTCGCCAAGTACCAGTTCGACGGCGTGATCCTCAAGGGTCTCGGGGTGACCATTCAGCTCACGCTCGTCTCGATGGCTCTCGGCATCGTCATCGGGGTACTCGTCGCGGTGATGCAGCTCTCCGACAGTCCGGTTCTGCGTCTCACCGCCGGTGCGTACACCTGGTTCTTCCGGGGCACACCACTGCTGGTCCAGCTCATCTTCTGGTTCAACCTGGCCCTGCTCTTCCCGGTGATCAGCATCGGTGTCCCGTTCGACGGCCCGAAACTCATCAGCTGGCAGTCCAACCAGGTCATCACCGGATTCGTGGCGGCCCTGCTCGGCCTCTCCATCAACGAAGGTGCCTACATGGCCGAGATCGTGCGGGCGGGCATTCAGAGCGTGGACCCCGGACAGCGCGAGGCCGGTGCGTCCATCGGCATGTCCAACCGTCAGATCCTGTCCAGGATCATCCTTCCGCAGGCGATGCGGGTCATCATCCCGCCGTTCGGCAACCAGTTCATCTCCATGCTCAAGACGACCTCGCTGGTCTCCGTCATCGCGGGCGCCGATCTGATGACCGTCTCCCAACACCTCTATCTCGCCAACTTCGAGGTGGTGGCGCTGCTACTGGTGGCTTCCCTCTGGTACCTGGTACTCACCACGATCGCCAGCATCGGCCAGCACGCCGTCGAACGCCGCTACAGCCCCGGCGCCGCCCCGCCGCTGCGGCGCAGGGTCCTGGCGAATCTCGTACCCGGGCGTGCCAGGAAGGAGGCAACGGCATGAACGACGTAATCCTCAGGGCCCGTGGGGTCCGTAAGCGATTCGGTGCCACCGAGGTGCTGAAGGGCATCGATCTCGATGTCCGCAGCGGAGAGGTGCTGTGTGTCATAGGCCCTTCCGGGTCCGGGAAGTCGACACTCCTGCGCTGCTTCAACCACCTTGAACAGATCGACGCGGGGCGGGTGTGGATGGACGGTGAACTGATCGGTTACGAACAGCACGGCCCGTCCGGCCACGTCCTGCGCGAACGGCGCCCCCGTGACATCCGGCGCCAGCGCGAGCGGATCGGCATGGTGTTCCAGCGGTTCCACCTGTTCCCGCACCGCACTGCGGTGCAGAACGTGATGGAGGGGCCCGTCGCCGTCAAGGGACTCTCCCGTGTGCAGGCCGAGAAGCAGGCCCGGGAGCTGCTGGACCATGTCGGTCTCGCGGACCGGGCGGACCACTACCCGGGGCAGCTGTCCGGCGGGCAGCAGCAGCGCGTGGCAATCGCCCGCGCACTGGCCATGGAGCCGGCACTCATGCTCTTCGACGAACCCACCTCCGCTCTCGATCCCGAACTCGTCGGCGAGGTCCTGGGCGTCATGCGCGACCTGGCCCGCAGCGGGATGACGATGGTCGTGGTCACCCACGAGATGGGCTTCGCCCGCGAGGTCGCCGACCGTGTCCTGTTCATGGATCAGGGTGCCGTCGTCGAAGCCGGGACCCCGGAGCTTCTGTTCACCGACCCGCGGCACGAGCGCACGCGGGCCTTCCTGTCGACGGTGCTGTGATGGGCCGCCCCCTCGATCTGCTGCTGCGCGGCGGCACACTTGTCGACGGAACCGGCGCACCCGCCAGGGAGGCGGACATCGCGGTGACGGACGGACGGATCGCCGTACTCCCCGCCGGCACCCCGGCCGCGGCGGCCGAGACGCTGAACGTGACCGGCCAGGTCGTCACTCCCGGCTTCATCGATGTGCACACGCACTCCGACGCCCTCGCGGCACCTCACGGCGCCGACGGCACCGCGGAGCCGGTCGACGACCTTCGCCTCGCACCATTGCTGCAGGGCGTCACCACGGAGATCTGCGGCAACTGCGGGACGAGCCTGTTCCCTTCGCTGCCAGAGCGGCTGCCTTCACTCGCCGAGCATCTCAGAGTGACGTTCGGGCTCGGACCTGTACGGCCCGCGGTGGACTTCGACGCATTCGCCGCCGGACAGGACCCTGCCCTGCGCCGCAACCACATCGCTTCGCTGGTCGGACACGGCACGCTGCGCGCCGGGGTGATGGGCTTCGAGGCCCGCCCGCCCCGGCCCGACGAGCTGGACACCATGTGCGCGCTGCTCGACCGGGCGCTCGGCCAGGGTGCGGCCGGCCTGTCCACGGGGCTGATCTACCCGCCGGGCACCTACGCCGACACCGAGGAGATCGTCGCGCTGGCCGCGGTCGCCGCGCGTCATGGCAAGCCCTACGTCACCCATCTGCGCGACGAGATGTCACAGGTGGAGACCGCCCTGGAGGAAGCCCTGGAGATCGCGGTGCGCTCCGGTGCCCCGCTGCAGATCTCCCATCACAAGACCGCGGGCCGGCACGCCTGGGGCGCCACGCTGCGCACCCTGCCCCGGCTGGAAGAGGCCCGTGCCGAAGGCGTGGACGTGCTGTGCGACGTCTACCCGTACACCGCGGGCAGCACCGTTCTGCACGCCATGCTGCCACCTTGGACGAGCGAGGGCGGCGTCGGTGCCCTGCTGGAACGGCTGCGCCGGGCCGATACGCGCGACCGGATCCGGACGGACATCGCTCAGGGCGTCAAGGGGTGGGAGAACACCGTGGGCAACGGTGGCTGGGACCTCATCACCGTGGCCGCCGCGCAGGCGCACCCCGAGGCCGAGGGCCGCAGCATCGCCGACCTCGCCGCCGGGCGCGGCGTCCACCCGGTCGACTACGCGTGCGACCTGCTGCTGGCCGAGCAGGGCGAGGTGACCATCATCAGCCACTCCATGCGCGAGGACGACGTCGAGCGGGTGCTCGCCAGCCCGCTGTCGATGATCGGCTCGGACGGCGTCCCCAAACCCGGTCGCCCGCACCCTCGTTGGGCGGGAAGTTTCGCCCGTGTACTCGGCCATTACGGCCGCGACCGGCAACTGATCCCGCTGGAGATCGCGGTGCACAAGATGACCGGTCTGCCGGCCCGGCGGTTCGGGCTCACCGGCCGCGGTGTGGTCCGCGACGGGGCCCTCGCCGATCTGGTGGTCCTCGACCCGGCGTCGGTGCGTGACACCGCCACCTTCGACCGGCCGCTGCTGGCCCCCGAAGGCATCGATACCGTCGTGGTGGCGGGGCAGGTCGCGGTAAGGGGCGGCTGCCCGACCGCGGCGCGGGCGGGAGAAGTGGTGAGGATCCGATGAGTCTGGCCCAAGTGGCTGCGGCGGCGCGGCGCTCGGCAGCGCTGCCGCTCACCCTCGCCGTCGCCGCCGTCGACATCGATATCGACGGCGGCGAGACGGTGGGGGTCGACGACCGCACCGTGCTGCCGGTCGCGTCCGCCTCGAAGCTGCTGCTGCTCGCCGAGGTCTCACGCCGACTGGACACCGGGGAGCTGCTCGCCGACCGGCCCGTCGAAGTCCTCGACGAGGACATGGCGGACGGCACCGGGCTGCTGCGCCGGATGAGCAGGCGCGGCTGGACCGTCGAGGACCTGGCCTGGCTGACCGCTTCGGTCAGCGACAACACCGCCACCAACGCGCTCCTGCGCCTGGTGGGGCGCGAGTCCACGGCCCGGCTGGCGGAGGAACTCGGGCTCGACCGCCTCACACTGCACGACAAGGTCCGTGACATCCGGGGCCCTGATGTGCCGCCCCTCTTCGCCACCGGCACCGCCCGGGACCTGGCACGGCTGGTGACACATGCGGTGCGCGGCACGATGAGCTCCCCGGCAGCCTCCGCACGGTTGCTGGAGTGGATGCGCGCCAACACCGACCACGGGCTGGTCCCCGCCCTGGTGGATCACGACCCGTACGCCCCCGGCTTCCCGAACCCCTTGCCCGACGGGCTTCTGGTGGCCAACAAGACCGGTACCGACACCGGGGTCCGCGCCGATGCCGGTGTCATCGTCGGTGCGCGCCGGCTGGCGTACGCGGTGGTGGCGCACTGGGACCCGGCGCTGGGCCCCAGCACGGAGCGGGCGGCGGTGCACGCCATCCGGGACGTCGGCCGCACCCTCGCGGCCTGTGCCCGACGCCGCGCCGCCGAATGAGAGCGGCGCTCCCCGCCCGTCAGGACCACTGCACCTCCAGCAGCGACCGGATCTCCTCGGCGGCCGACCGCAGCTCCGCGAGGAAGATCCGCAGCAGCGGGTTGCGGTTGGTGGGCCGGGTGGCGACCCCGATCCGCCGGTGCAGTCGGGGATGGTCCAGTCGGCAGACGTGCACACCCGTGGCGTCGCCGAGCCCGAGGGCCGGGACGAGCGCGATACCCATGCCCGCGCGGGCCAGGTTGATCGTGACCTGGTAGTGATCGCTGCGGCAGCGGACCCGCGGCCGGAACCCCTCGGCCGCACATGCGCGTTCCAGGACCGGTTCGCCGGTGTGGCCACCGTGCGTACCGATCCAGCTCTCCCCCTCCAGAGCGGCGAGCCGGACCGCGGTGCGCCGACCGAGGCGGTGCCGCAACGGGAGGACCACCAGCTGCGGCTCGTCGAAGAACATCTCCACGTCCACGGCCGCCTGCCGGCACCAGGGGTCCAGCGGATGCTCGAAGACGACCGCCGCATCCAGCCGGCCCGCCTCCAGATCGGGCACCAGCTCGTGCGGCTGCCCCAGGATCAGCTCCACCTCGACCTTGGGCCTCTCGGCCGCGAAGACCGACAGCGCCCGAGGAAGCAGCTCCAGGCCCGAGGAAGCGAAGAAGCCCAGCCGCAGTACCCCGGCGCCGCCTTCGGAGTGCGCCAGGAGATCGTCCCGTGCGACGGCCATCAGGTCGGCGACGGCCTGCGCGTGCTCGGCCAGCCGCTCACCGGCTGCCGTCAGCCGCAGGCTCTGCGGCTGACGTTCCACCAACGCCACCGCGAGTTCCTGCTCCAGCCGGGCGAGTTGATGCGAGACGGCGGACGGGCTCAGATGCAGCGCCTGGGCGGCGGCCACGATGGTGCCTGTGCGGGCTATTTCCAGCAGGACGAGCAGTCTGGCACTGTTCAGCATCGGGTCAGGTTAGGCCGTGCCGACGCACTGCGTCGCCCCGGCACCCGACCGCAGGGCCGCCGGCGGCGCGACGGGCCCGGCGGGCTCGTCCACGTCCAGGCGCAGCAGGTCCTCCTCGGTCTCCCGCCGCACCACGGTGCGGGCACGGCCATCGGACACGAAGACGACCGCGGGGCGCGGCAGCTTGTTGTAGTTGGACGCCATGGCATATCCGTATGCGCCCGTGACCGGCGTGGCCAGGAGGTCACCCACCGCGACCTCGGCCGGCAGGGCGGCATCGTCGACGATCACATCGCCGCTCTCGCAGTGTTTGCCGACCAGCCGTGCCCGCAGCGGTCGCGGGGCGCGGGGGCGGCCCGGCAGGAACGCCTCGTAGCGGCTGCCGTAGAGGGCGGGGCGTAGATTGTCGCTCATCCCGCCGTCGACGCTGACGTATGTCCGCACGCCCTCGATCCGCTTGATCGTGCCCACCCGGTACAGGGTCAGTCCCGCACGGGCGGCGATGGACCGGCCGGGCTCCACTGTCACGTCGCCGCCCCAGCCCGCATCACGCACCGCAGTGCGCACCCGGGCCGCCCAGTCGGCGAACGAGGGTACGGTCTGCCCCGCCTCGTACGCGACTCCGAGGCCGCCGCCGACGGTGAGCCGGTGCACCCCTGTCTCCGCGGCGAACCGTGCGACGGCCGCGGCTCCTGCCGCGAGCTCCGCCGTGTCCAGCACCTGCGAGCCCACATGCGCGTGGACGCCCTCCAGAATCATCGCCGGGGAGCCTGCGGCCCTCCGCACGGCGGCCGCGGCGGCTGCGTCGACGAGGCCGAAGCCGAACTTCGAGTCGTTGCCACCGGTCCGGATCGCCTCGTGTGCGCCTGCGGCGACACCGGGCGCCACCCGCAGCTGGACTCGGGCGGGCGGAAGTTGTTCCTCGGCGTGCAGGAGCTCGATGCGGTCCATCTCGTCGAAGCTGTCGACCACCACGTGCCGCACCCCGGCTGACATGGCCGTGCGCAGCTCCGCCTTGTCCTTGTTGTTGCCGTGCAGCACGATCCGTCCGGCCGGAACACCCGCGTGCAGCGCCACCCGCAGCTCGCCGCCGGAGGCGACATCGAGCAACAGTCCCTCCTCATGGGCCAGCCGTGCCATGGCCGTGCACAGGAATGCCTTGGAGGCGTAGGCGACGTTGTCCCGGCCGAAGGCCGCGACCGCCTCCCGGCAGCGTCGGCGCAGGTGCTCCTCGTCGTACACGAAGAGCGGTGTTCCCCAACGCTGTGCCAGTTCGGTGAGCAGGACCCCTCCGACGGCGAGCCCTTCCGGGCGGATCTCGGAAGTGAAGGGCAGCAGACCCGCTTCGATGGCTGACGACATGATTTCTCCCCCGTAGGCCGGTTCTCCGCCATCCTGCGGCCTGCACGAGGGGTCATAAAAGCGCATTCTTCTGTGGCTGAGCCTCGCTGTTTTCGATGCTTGTGCCGCGTCGAGAGCCGCGGGATGGCCTCCCGGGCCGGGGAAACCCGTCACAAGGTCGTGATCAGTCCGCCGTCGATGACGAAGTCCGATCCGGTGACGTTGCCCGAACGGCCGCTCGCCAGCAGCAGTACCAGATCGGCGACTTCTTCCGGCCGGGTGAACCTCCCGCTCACCGCTCGGGCCGCGAACTCCTGGGCGACGGTGTCCGGCGCGGTGCCGTCGGTCGCTGCGACGGTGGCCGCGATGCCTCCCTCCCCCAGCCAGAGATCAGTGGCGACGGGTCCGGGGCTGACGGTGTTCACCCGTACCCCGTGCGGGCCGACCTCCTTGGACAGGGCCTTGCAGAAGTTGGTCAGGGCAGCCTTGCTCGCGCAGTAGTCGATGACCGAGGGGTCGGGCAGAAAGGCGCTGACCGAGCTGACGGTGACGACAGAGCCCGAGCCGCCCTTGATCAGGTGCGGCAGAGCGGCACGCGTGGCGCGGACCGCGGTGAGGAGGTTGACCGTCATCGCCCACATCCAGTCGTCGTCGCCGACGGAGAGGAAGCCGCCCGCTCGCGGACGTACGGCCCCGACGTTGTTGACCAGGATGTCCAGCCCGCCGAACCGGGCGACCGCTTCCGCCACCGGTTCCGCGGAGCCGTCGGGCTCGGTGAGGTCCACCTGCACGAAGTGGACGTTCTTGCGCTCCGCCAGCTCGGACAGGGGTTCGGTGGGATTGCGGGAGGCGGCGACCACACGCGCGCCCTCGTTGGCGAGCGCTTGTGTCACCGCAAGGCCGATTCCCTTGCCGGCGCCGGTGACCATGGCCACTTTGTCTGTCAGGTGCAGATCCATCACGGTCTCCTAGCAACGAACGGCACCGACGGCGGCGAGTCCAGGCGTGCCATGAGAGGCACGACGGACTCAGCGTTTCCGGTGTCGGCAGTGATGGCGCGGCCCGGACAGCAACGGAGTGACGCAGGCCGACCGTCCGGGTGAAACCGGCTGTCGGGAGGGTCCGCCCCTCTTCGCTGCTACCTGACACCTTGGTGTGTCGTCGTCACGCGTTCTTCAGCAACGTCCAGGGCATGGCGCACCGCCCCCATCGCAACGGCTCGTTCGCCGAGCACCGATGCGTTCAGCTCGACCGGCACCAGGGTGTGCGATCGCAGATGCCTGCGCACAGGGCCGAGCAGGGTGTCCCCCGCTCGCGACACCCCGCCGCCGATGACGACCCTGCCCGGATCGAGGACGAGGAGAAGTACGGCGAGTCCTCGGGCGAACCGGGCGGCCACGCGCTCCACCGCCTCGACGGCGGCCCGGTCGCCCGCTGCCGCCGCTGCGAAGAGCGGTGCGATGTCATGGGCATCACCCACAGGAGCGCCGGCCTCCAGGGCCAGCCGGTGAATGGCCTCGGCGCCGACGAGCCGCTCGAACGGCCCCATGCCGTCGGCCGGGCGCGGTCCGGGACGGGTGTCGGGATCACCGACGAGGTCGATGAAGCCCAGTTCACCGGCGGCGGCCGAATTTCCCCGGTAGGGCCTGCCGTTGATGACGATGCCGGTGCCGATGCGCCGCCCCCACTGAACGAAGACCAGGCAGTCGGTGCGGGTGTCCGTGCCACTGCCCGCTCCGGTGGGGGCAGCGGCGCCGCGCCAACACTCGGCGAGCACCGCGAGGTTGACGTCGTTGTCGATGGACACCGGGCAGTGCAGCCAGTCGCGCAGCAGCGAAACAGCGGGCAGCCCAGCCCAGTCGGGAATGCTGGGAGCGAGCAGCACCTCGCCCCGCTCGCGGTCGACGATGCCCGGGGTGCCCGTACTCACCGCCCACAGGCTCGACAACGGCACACCCGCCTCCGCCACTGCCGCCGTCAGTGCGGCGCGGACGGTGGCGAAGAGCTGCGGCCCGGCCGCTCCCTCGTCCACGGCTGCACGATGAGTGGCCAGCACCTGACCTGCCAGGTCCGCGATCACCACCAGCACCTTGTGCGCACCGATGTCGACCCCGGCAACATGTCCCGACTCGGCACGGAACCTGGCGTACTGGGCGGGGCGGCCGAGCTGCTGCGGTCCCGCAGCCGCGGTGAACTCCACCAGGCCGCAGTCCCTCAGCTCGGTCAGGGCCCTGGTCACCGCGGGCCGTGACAGCCCGGTGAGCGATGCGAGGTCGGTGACGCGGGCGGTGGGCGTGTCCCCCTCCCGCAATGCGGCCAGCACCGCGGCCACGTTCATCCGGCGCAGGACGTGCGGACCGGTGGCCGCTGCTTTCCGGACTGGCATGTGCTTCAACTCCCTTGCCCGACCGTGCTGTCGGCACTGTACCCAGCGCTTCGAGAACCCGGGCTGTCGGCCCTCTTGACGGCCGCGGCACACCCACCCATATTAACGAATGCTCCGTTAGTAAATCTGATGTCTGTCCGCACCATGTCCTCGGCAAGCCCCCGCATCCCTACCCCGGACGAGGTCAAACCTTGAGAAGCCTCAGATCCTGGATCGTCGCCTGCACGGCCGCCCTCGCTGTGCCGGCCGCGGTGCTGAGCACTCCTGCCGCTCCCGCAGAAGCCGCCCCCAGCGACAGGCCCGCCTTCGCCCCCGGGCCGGCCGAGGCAGCACTGCGCCGCCTCCTCCCCCGGCACGCCGGGCAGTTCGACCTCGTACCGGTGAGCCGACCCGCATCCGGTGACTACTTCACCGTCTCCGGGACCACGGGTCATGTGCGCATCCAGGGCACCAGCCCCGCCGTGCTCCTCAGCGGCGTCAACCGGTACCTCAAGTACACGGCCGAGGTGGACATCGGCTGGCCCGGTGACAGCACGTCGAAGCTTCCGAAAAAGCTCCCGGCACCTTCCGGCACGGTCCGCCAGGACGCCTCGGTGCCGCACCGGTTCGCCCTCAACGACACGGACGACGGCTACTCCGGTGCGTACCGGAACTGGGCCTCGTACGAGAAGCAGATCGATGTCCTCGCACTGCACGGCGTCAACGAGGTGTTCGTGCAGATGGGCGCGGATGCCGTGTACTACGACACCTTCCAGGAGTTCGGGTACGCGAAGAAGGAGCTCACGTCCTGGATTCCGGGACCGGCCCACCAGCCGTGGTGGCTGATGCAGAACATGTCCGGGTTCGGCGGCCCGGTCACCGAGAAGCTGCTGGATCAGCGGGCCGCACTCGGCCGCAGGATCGCCGACCGGCTGCGCCGACTCGGCATGACGCCGGTCCTGCCCGGCTATTACGGCACGGTCCCGCCCGGGTTCACGGACCGCAACCCCACCGGCCCCGTGGTCCCGCAGGGCGGCTGGGTCGGTTTCGAACGGCCGGACTGGCTGGACCCGCGCAGCGAGATGTTCCCTAAGGTCGCCGAGGCCTTCTACCGTCACCAGCGCAAGCTGTTCGGCGACTCCGCCATGTACAAGATGGATCTGCTGCACGAAGGCGGCAGGCCGGGCAACGTGCCCATCGCTGACGCGGCCAAGGCCGTCATGAACGCCCTGCAGACCGCGCACCCGGGTGCCACCTGGGTCCTGCTCGGCTGGCAGAACAACCCCTCCACGCAGCTCATCGACGCGGTCGACAAGAGCAAGCTCTTCATCGTCGACGGACTCGCAGACCGCTACAACGGCCTGGACCGCGAGGCCGCCTGGCACGGCGCACCCTATGCCTTCGGGACCATCCCCAACTTCGGCGGCCACACCACGATCGGGGCCAACACCGCTGTCTGGACAGCCCGGTTCAACGAGTGGCGTACGAAGCCGAACAGTACGCTCCAGGGAATCGCGTACCTGCCGGAAGGTACCGGCGGCAACCCCGTCGCGTACGAACTCTTCACCGAACTCGCCTGGAGCACCGCCCCGTTGGACCACGCGGCCTGGTTCGCCGACTATGCCGAACGCCGTTACGGCGGCGCCGACCCGCATGCCGCCAGGGCCTGGGAACTACTGCGGACCGGCCCCTACAGCACTCCGTCCGGCACTTGGAGCGAGTCCCAGGACAGCCTCTTCACCGCACGCCCCGGGCTGACCGTCGGCACGGCGGCCAGCTGGAGCCCGTCGTCCATGCGGTACGACGCGACGACGGTGCAGCAGGCGCTCACGGAGCTGCTCCGAGTCGCCCCCGATCTTCGGAAGTCGGATGCGTACCGCTTCGATGTGGTGGATGTGGCCCGACAGGCCCTGGCCAACCGCAGCCGTACGCTGCTGCCGCAGATCAAGTCCGCGTACGAGGGGAAGGACCTCGCCCTCTACCGGCAGCGGACCACGGAGTGGAAGCAGGACCTTGCCCTGCTCGACCGGCTGCTGGCCACCGACCGGCGGTTCATGCTGGGGCCCTGGCTCAAGGACGCCAAGTCCTGGGGCAGCACCGATGCCGAGCGGGCCGCCGCGGAATTCGACGCCCGCTCGGTCCTCACCACCTGGGGCCATCGGTCCGGCAGCGAGTCCGGCGGGCTGCGCGACTACGCGAACCGCGAATGGTCGGGCCTGGTCTCCGACTTCTATGCCAAGCGCTGGACGCTCTACCTCGACTCCCTCGACACGGCCCTGGTCACTGGGCAGCCGCCCGCAGCGATCGACTGGTTCGAGCGGGACAACGCCTGGAACCTGGAGCTCAAGAGCTACCCGGCGAAGCCCACGGGCGACCCGGTGGCGCTGGCCGAAACTGTACGCGCAGCACTTCCGGCACCTGTCGTTCCGGCTGCCGGTGACTGATTGACCGGGGCGGGGTGCAGACATTCGCGCTCGGGCGCGGCCACCGCAGGGGGGCCGCGTCCGACCGGCCTGCGTGCAGGCAGGCTGCCGCTTTCCGGTCTCAGCGGAGTCTGGCCGTTGTTCCCAACGGGCTGGTGTGGCCCGGAGAGGGCGGCGTCAGAACGGGGGTTCGGTGGAGAATGTCCCCGTCCAGACGGGTGTGCCCGGCTCGGATTTGCGCTGCTGAAGGAGGGCCACAGCGTCCTTGACTCGGCCGAGGCCGATGAGGTGGCCGGCCAGAGAACCGCTGTTGGCGGGGGCGTGCGGTTCGAGGACTGCGACGGCCTCCTCGGTCCGTCCGGTCTCGGCGAGCAGGTCGGAGATGGTCCAGGCCGCGTACCATGTGTCGCCCTCGGGATGCGCCCGCGCCTGCTCGATTGCTTCATCGAGCAGGCCGCAGTCGGCCATGAGTCGAAGCCGCATCCTGAGGAAGTCCCACTCCTCCTCGCCGTCGCGGCGCACCTTGAGGGCGTCGAGACAGGCCAGGCCGTCCTGGGCGCGGCCTTGGTCGGAGTACAGGGTGCACAGCATGTCGACGATCCAGTCCTCCGCGCCGCCGGGTGAGTCCGCGAGCCTGCGCATCACCTCGATCGCCTCGTCGCCCCGGCCATGCCGGGCCAGGAGCTGCGCCAGTTGCACCGCGTCGTGGCACTGCTGGGCCGGTGAGTCGTCCGGCTGCCGGTACGCGGCGATCGCGCCTTCCACGTCACCGCGCTCCTCCAGCACCTCGGCGAGGCGCTGCGCGGCGTGCCCGTGGTGTTCGGATGCCGCGTACGCGCGCAGTTCGACGATCCGGTCATGCCTCGCGAGCAGGTCGGCCAGCTGGTCGTGGTTGTTGACGGAGGTGACGTGCCGGGTGTGCAGCAGGGCGATCGCTTCGTCGACGCGGCCCTGGCGTTCACGGATCACGGCAAGCAGCCCGATTGCCGTGTCGGGGTCGAGTCCACGGCAGCACCACGGGCTGTCGCACCGGTGCTGGGCGGGGATCCGGGCGGCCAGCAGCGCGGCGATGTCCTCGTCCCGGCCCGTCCCCTCGGCAATGTCGACCAGAGCGGTGGCAAGGAGCCAGTCCTCAATTCCGGCGCTCAGCAACACGACCGCCTCGTCCTTGCATCCGTGCCGGTCCAGCAGACGCGCGAAGAACTCCAGCGCCGGCCCTCCGGCCTCTGCGTACGGCCGGGCCAGCGCGATCGCCTCCTCTGCCCGCCCCCAGCTCTCCAGTAGTTCCGCCTGGGCCCGGGCGGCCGGCCACCAGCCTGTGGCGACATACGGAGCGAGCACCTCCAACGCCTCTGCCTGCCGCCCTTGGTCACCGAGCAGCCGTGTCCACTCACGCGCGCAGAACCATTCCCCACGGCCGGCCTGGCACTCCACCTCCTCCCCATAGCCGAACTCAAGAAGCCGGGAGACGAGAAGCGGAGGTATGCAGCCGGACAAAGTCCGGGCCTGGTGGTCGAGATCAGCAGCGTCCATGGCACTGCACCCTAGCCACCGCCCCCGACATCGGCTTGCAGCCTCTGCTGGGAGTGGTCAGGCCCCTGGACAAGGCCCCGGCCGGGACGTCGGGCCCCGGCTCAGACGGCCCAGGCCTGCCGCGACGGCCGCTTCCCCGACCTGGCCGGCACCCTGCGCCCGCTGCCGCCCGCGCCGCCAACCGCGAGCTCATGGCCCAGCTCAACCGCGACCACAGCCCGCCTGTGCCTCCCGGGTATCCATGACGAGCACCTCGGCGGCACACCCTGCCCTTACAGGTTGAACAAAGGCCGCCATGGCTTGAGTTGAGCGTCACTTCTGGTGGCGCCCCATTCAGACACCGGCCACCCGGTGCGCGTCGCGGTCGATGCGGCGGCGCTGGGGGCGAGGCGGCTCACTGTCGGTGCGCAGCGCCAGCTTGACCGCCGCACGGTCTCGCTTGTGTGCCGACCGCTGAAGCCAGGTCCGACTGCCGTCACCGAGGAAGGCGCACGAAGCTGGCTGCGCCACCTCGCGAGCGGCCCTTTCCTCGCGGCGATGACGTTGTACATCGTGGTGGCCGAGTCGTGAGCCACCGTCATCGCGCCGTCGGCGGACGTCAGCCGGGCCGCGCCGGGCGCTCCGAGCCCGGGCGTTCCGCTTCATCGTTTCGGTTGCTGCCGCCGCGGGCAACGTGAGGTGGTCGCTGCCCGCGGCGTCCGGGGCCGCCCGGAGGTCTACTGACTCCTGCTCCGGACCTGATCCGACGCCAGAAGGGCCTCCTGGGCAATGAGGGCGGTGGAACCCGGAGCCGTGCAGGCATGGGCGCCCGCCACCGCGCCCAGGCGGGCGCATTCCAGGGCGTCCCGGCCCACGAGTCTCCCGTAGAGGAAGCCGCAGACGAAGGCGTCACCCGCGCCGTTGGAATCCACCACCGGTCCGGGCGGAACGGTCGCCGGAATGTGGTGCGGGACCGAGCCGCCGTTCCGGGTGAGAACGTAGGAGCCGTCTGCGCCGGCCGTGACGACGACGGTGTCCGCGCGGCCCTCGCGGAGGATCTCCCGCATCAGGGCGGTGGCGTCCTGGCCCGCGCCCGCCGCGCTGAGGAAGACGAGGTCGGAACGGAGCGCGAACTCCCGGTGGTGGTCGGCCAGTCCGTCCCAGTCGTGCAGATCCGTGGAGACGGGGACACCGAGATCCTCGATGTCGTCGTAGAGGAAGCGCGCGAAATTCATGATGGAGAGGTGGACGTGGCGGGTGCGCCGCAGCCGGGGAAGATAGAAGTCCCGGGGCATCCGCAGACCGGCCGGGTCGCGGGCATCGTAGAAGGACATCCGGCGTCCGGTCGCGTCCACCAGGTTGACCGCGCGGCGGGTGCCCGCCGACGAGATCAGCGGGGCGAACTCCACGTCCCCCTCGGCCATTCGCTCACGCACCTGCGCACCCGTCCAGTCGTCGCCGATGCAGTCGAGGAGTGCGACCTTCAGGCCGAGCGCCCGGGTCCCGAGGGCCACATTCCCGCCGGTATGGCCGGGCCACTCCTCGATCGGCCCGACATGGACCGAGTCGGCGAGCGGGACCGGCAGTGCGTCGACGCGGACAATGGTGTCCACTCCACTGCCTCCGACCACCAGGACGTCGTATTCCGTGTGTTGTTGCATCACCGTTCCGCCTCTCTGTTCCCGCCGCGCCCAGTATGGCGTGGCTACGAGATGCGGTTCGGCCCGTCGCACACCGACCCCTTGGAAGTCGCGCCCGTCGAGCGGGGGTTGTCAGACCTGTCTGCGACGGTGCGGGGGTGCGAGGCGCCGCCCGAATCAGCGCTGGGGAAGACGAAAGTGAAAGGTCGGAATGTCGGCTGGGAAGGCGTGGGTCGGCAGGACCGGCAGGGCCGGCACAGGACCTGTTCGTGCTGCCTGACGGGGAACGCGGACTGACCGAGGCGGAACGCACGACGGCGCAAGAGGGCAGAAGGCCCGTCGCGGCGCCGGGAAGCTTCCCCTACGAGGGCTCCGCCGGGCAGCGGGCACCAACCCGGTGTCCGGTCCGGGGGCCTCACGCAGGATTCGTGGCCCCGACGAGCCACTCCCTGCCCGTCGGCAGTCCCGACTCCTCTGTTACCGGATACTTGCCGGTGCCGCAGCGGCCGGCGCGGTGAGCCTGGTCGCCATGGCCGCCTGGCAGATCGCCCCGTTCGGCGGCGGCGATCGGGCGCAGGCCCTCCAACTGGCGTGCGGGAACGGCGGGTGGCTGCCGTGGCGGGCATGATGGCGCCGGCCGCTCAGCGGTCCCCACGGCCCACAGCGCACTCAACTGGCCGAGTGAGATGACTTCTTACTGACGCGCTCTGGTTCAAGCTTGGAACGGTGGTCCAATCCTGTCCATATGGATGGCGTGTTGGCAGGCCAACCCGTGCAGGCTACGCGTGCCGTGCGTCGGCGAGCTTGTCCAGTTCGCGCATCGCCTCCGCGTGGGCACTCATCCGGCTGCTCACACTGCCGCTCGTGAAGAGTGCCACACCAGCGACCGACACGGGCACGGCCAACCCGAGCACAGCCAGGGCCTCAGGCCAGTCGCGTTCGTTCTGACACCAATCTCCCCTTTGCAGGCCGTCGTTGGCCGTACCGCGCTCGGTCAAAAGCCTTGACTCGCACTTCTCGGGGTAGCGGTCGCCGGGCTCCTCATCGACCTCGTACGGCGTGAGCAGCAACAGAGCACACCATGTCCACTGGAGCGCCGCCACAGCCAACAGACCGATACCCCAGGCGTGGCGTGTGTTCGCCGGGCCCTGTCGCGGAAGTCGAGGTCGTACTCACGTGATCGCATGGCGAACGAATCAAGCAGCGTGTTGTCGCAGCTCGGGCGCCCGCCAGGCCCATCCCTGAGTCCGTCTCACGTGACGTTGTCCCTGACGTGCGAACCGAACAAGGCCGGGTGGGACGGAGGCAAGGTGTCATGAGACGGGACACCGAAGCAGCAGGTCAACTCACGGTTGCCCGATATCGGGTTTTTGGGGGCGAGCGTTCGCCGGTCACGGTGACCGTTCGGCGAACGGAGCCGCAACAGGCACTCAGGCAGTGGGCGGGTGGTCCGGGAAGGGGACCGCATACCGCGGGTCCCGGTTCGCGGTGATGCGGGCGTGGCGCAGGAGCTCACGGATGATGCCCGCGTTGCCCATCGCCCAGCCGGTGGCGGGGGCGAGGTCACTGGGCGTTTCGCGGTGTTCGAAGTTGGACCAGCGGATGCCGTTGGCATCGGTCGTCGCACGGGCCGCGAGGTCGGCGACGAGGACGTCGGCGAAGTCCTGGCCGTCGCCGCGTTCGACCTGGCGATCGCAGGCGAGGGCGAGGACGCCGGCGGTGCCGCAGCAGCGGCCGTTGTTGTCCCAGAAGCCGGGGCGGATCCGTCGTGGGATGCCGGAGTTGACCACGGTGTGCCAGCAGCGGTCGGCGAGGGCGGGCCAGGCGGGGTCGTCGGGCAGGATGTGGCTCAGGAAGCGGAACGCCTGGGCGTCGCCGGCCGTGCCGTGGCACCAGCCGTAGCTATGCCGTTCGATCTTCTCGTGTTGCTGTTGCGGGTCGGAGTGCGCGACAAGGAAGCCGTCCGGACCGGCTTCGTTGCGGGAGACGACGTCGGCGGCGCCGGCCAGTGCGAGGTCGACAAGGTCGGAGCGGTCGGCAGCCCGGCCGACGGCGGCGAGCGCGTAGACGATGCCGAGGGTGCCGTGCGACATGTGGTGCATGCGGGGGACCGCGCCGGCCCGGATCTCCCACTGGACGCCGGCAGCGGTGGGTTCGGCGGTGTGCGGGTAGCGTTCGACGGCCAGTTGGGCGAGGTCGAGATCGCCGCACTCCAGCGCGGCGAGCGCTACGCCAGCGTTGCCGACGATCAGTTCGAAGCAGTCGTTCCACCCTGCGCCGTCGTAGCGGGACCGCAGGACATCCAGGGCACGGTCGGCGGACGCCCCCGCCGTGGTGTCGCCGAGCACACGGTGCACACCCCGCAGGGCGACGGCCATTCCGGCCACCCCCGTGTAGAGGCCGCTGGGCTCCCAGTCTTCGACCGCGTCAGCGACGCTGCGGGCAGCGCGCAGGGCCGCGTCGGCGTACCGGTCGTCTGCGAAGTACCGCCATGCGTCAAGGAGGGTTGGCAGCACCCCCGAAGTCCCGCTGTACAGAATCGGCGTGACCTGGTCGTCGGCGAGGGTGTCCGGCCAGGCCAAGCCGTCGTCCACGTCCCGGGCAGCCTTCAGCAGCCACTCAAGGGCCCCGACGGCAAGTGACTCCGCGTTGTCCGGTGCACTGGTGATCACCGCCCTAGCGTTCCACAGAGTTGGGGTGCCCGACGACCCCCGGCAAGCGGCATTTCCCCACCCGCCCGCCGACCCGCGGGCTCCGGATCCACCCCGGCGCGGCCGCGGCCGCGCTCGCCGCATCGACAACGACCCCAGCCCCACGGCGCCGAAACGAGCCCGCCGCCGGACGTCAGCCGGTCTGGCGGGGCGCACCGGGTCGAATGGTTTTCACAGCGAGTACCGGGTCGAGAGGCTCAACGAGTTCCTTGGTGGCCACGGCCACAAGGCGCGCTGGGGCATCACCTTCCAGCACAGCGCTCACGTACTCGATGGCCTCCGCAGGCGACAGTACCGGCAGACTCCGGCGCAGGGTCCGCACAGCGTGCATGCGTCCGTGTGTAGCGGCGACTGCGTGTATTGCGGCGTGCAGATCGTCCACTGCGGTGCGTACCGGTAGCCCACGTATCCGGGCTCGATAGTCGGCCTCCCACTCTCCGGTTACCGCGGAGACGACGCCGATCCGGTGCAGTCCTCCGTCGACACGGTCGACCAGGTACGGCCCGTTGCCGATCAGCATGAACTTCGAGTTCTGAGTCCGTACGAATTCCTCGGACTGCCAGGAGACGATCCAAACCAACTCGTGCGCCCTGACACGGACCACAGCCATCCGCATCGCGTCCCCATCCGCAGCTCGCCACTGCTGATAGTCGTGCTCCAGCTGTTCTTCGACAGCCTGAACGGCGGTTCCTCGCGCAATCACGTGTGCAGCATCCCGTACGAGTCCGGTCTCAATCAGTGCATTTCCACGGCTCGCGGCCACCTGGAAGGGTCTGACGGACCTTCGGAATACGGCAGCCACGGACCGCCTACGTGAAGCGGGACTGGTTCGGCTGCATGGCGTCCCGCAAGGAGATCTGAAAGGCCCCTGCGACACGGCTCTGGCTCCGGGCAGCGTCATTCGCCGAGCGTGACTGGACCAAGGTGTGCGATCCCGCGACGGGCGGTCCGGTCGTCCACCGACAGTCGGCCGGATGCCGACGGCGACGCCGCGTCAGGCGACCAGAGGCCGGTCCTGTGGGGCGATGGGCGCCGGAAGCGCCGTGGATCCGCTCAGATAGCGGTCCGTTGCGGCCGCTGCGGACCGCCCCTCTGCGATGGCCCACACCACGAGGGACTGGCCGCGTCCCGCGTCACCGGCGATGAACACCCCGACGGTCCCGGCGCCGGCTGCCCGCTCGGCCGACTTTGCCGTTTCGGCCGCGAAGGCAGCATTCCGGGCGAAGTTCCCCCGGTCGTCCAGCGTGAGTCCGAGCTGCCGCGTCAGGCCGGTGCCCCGTTCGGGACCGAAGAAGCCGAGGGCGAGCAGGACCAGATTCGCCGGAATCACACGTTCCGTCTCCAGCCGCGGCCTTCTGTCCTCGGGCTCCACTTCCGCCAGTCGCAGCGCGCGCACTTGGCCGGACCGGTCCCCTTCGAAGCTGAGGGTGGCGGAGGAGAAGACTCTCGGATCCGTGCCCTCTCGCCCCCGGGCCTCTTCATGAGCATGGGATATCCGATAGACCTTCGGATACACGGGCCAGGGTTCGGTGTCCCGCCGGATGTCACCGGGCTCCGGATTGATGTCCAACTGCACGACGGAGGCGGCGCCCTGACGCAGGACGGTGCCCAGACAGTCCGAGCCGGTGTCTCCGCCGCCGACGATCACCACGTTTTTGCCCTCGGCGGTGACGACGGGCACGTCGTGGTCGCCCTCAGCGACCCTGTTGGCCAGGGTCAGGTAGTCCATGGCCTGGTGGATGCCGTGGAGCTCACGGCCCGGGACGGGCAGTTCCCGTTGCCCCGTGGCTCCGACGGCGATGACGACCGCGTCGTGCCGCTCCACGAGCTCGGTGGCGTCGAGATCGCTGCCGACGTCCACACCTGTGCGGAACTTGGTGCCCTCCGCCCGCATCTGCTCGATGCGGCGGTCCAGGTGGCGCTTCTCCAACTTGAACGCGGGGATGCCGTAGCGCAGCAGCCCGCCGATGCGGTCGGCGCGCTCGTAGACCGCGACGGTGTGACCGACGCGGGTGAGTTGTTGTGCTGCCGCCAGTCCCGCGGGGCCGGAGCCGATGACTGCGACGGTCTTGCCGCTGAGCCGCCCGGGCGGTTGCGGCGTCGCGTATCCGCGCGCCCAGATCTGGTCGGCGATCACCTGTTCGACATTCTTGATCGTCACCGGATCGGCATTGATGGTGAGCACGCAGGCGTCCTCACACGGCGCCGGGCACAGCCGCCCGGTGAATTCCGGGAAGTTGTTCGTCGCGTGCAGCCTCTCGGCCGCTGCCCACCAGTCGCCCTTCCTCGCGTACGCGTTCCACTCGGGGATGAGATTGCCCAGCGGACAGCCGCTGTGGCAGAACGGTATGCCGCAGTCCATGCAACGCCCGGCCTGCGCGGACACGAGCGGAAGTCGCGCCTGCCCCGCGTAGACCTCGTTCCAGTCGCTCAGCCGCTCCTGGACAGGACGCGCCGGGACGGGCCGGCGGGATGTCTTGAGGAAGCCGTAGGGGTCGGTCATGCGCCGCCTCCGTCGCTCACTCGCGGTACACAGGCGTTACGGCCAGACTACGCCCGCACACCACTACGACCACCTGCTCGGTGCAGCGGTTTCAGCGCAAGCCGGGGGGTGCCGCGGACAGGTTGTCGATCACTCGTCGAAGGCCAGCCGTTGCCGGCGGAGCGGACTCCTTCCGCTTCTGCTCTGCCTGGCTGTCGCCTGTACGGGTGGTGCATCCCTGGCCACGGTCGTAGCGTCGATTCAGGAACAACTGCGGAAAGCACGGCGCCACCGCCACCGACACATGCTTCTGGCGCGCAGCGCGCGGGGCGAGTGAGGCGTACCCGCGGGGTCGCCCGGGCTCGGAAGAGAGGCAGCTGGGGAGCTGATATGCAAAGAGACAAGTTCACAACAGCGGTCATGCTGTGTGCTGCCACAGCGCTCGCGGCAGCGGTAGCACCAGCGTCCGCATCCGCAGGGTCACCCGCGGCCGCCCATGCAGTGGTGGTCGACTGTTTCTCGAATTCGCAAGTACGCCCCGGCGACTTCTTGCTCGCCTGCGGCGATGGCAACAACCGCCTCATCGAACTTCGGTGGTCCACTTGGGGACACACGTCCGCTGTGGGCAGAGGACTCGACGCAGTGAATGACTGTCAGCCCTTCTGTGCCGCCGGCAGGTTCCACTCCTACCCCGTCATCGTCAGGCTCGACCGCCCGGACTCCTGGAAGAAGCACCCTGAGCTGAAACGCTTCACACGGCTGCAACTCACCTACACCGACGGCAGGCCGTCGCAGACGCCGCGGGACGTGACATACAAACTCTGGGACTGATGATCCTGACGTCCCTCAATCCGCCTCGTCACCTCGTGCCGGGTGCCTCTTCAGTGGGTGGCCGCTCATAGGGTGGCGTGCGTGATCGTTCGCGCGGACGCAGTGGACGCAGGCGACGGCCGACGGCCGGGTTATCCGGCTGCGGCAGTGGTTTTCGCCATCGGGATGGCCGGGACCACCCTGCCCACACCGTTGTACGGGCTCTACCAGGAACAGATCGGGTTCTCCGAGCTGGTGGTGACCGTTGTGTTCGCCGTGTATGCCGTCGCGGTCATCACCGTGCTTCTGGTGGCGGGAAACTACTCCGACGAGGTCGGCCGCAGACCGGTGCTCCTGTGCGCCATGGCTTTGTCGGCCGCGAGTGCGGGTTGCTTCCTCCTGCAGAGCGGTCTGCCTCTGCTCTTCGCGGGGCGGCTGTTGTCCGGCTGCGCGGCCGGCTTGCTGAGCGGTGCGGCGACAGCGGCCGTCATCGAGCTGGCCGGTCCGGGGCAGAAGGCGCGGGCCGGGTTCGCCGCCACCGCGGCGAACATGGGTGGTCTGGGCTGCGGGCCGCTGCTCTCCGGCCTCCTCGCGCAGTACACGCCCTGGCCGCTGATGCTGCCGTTCTGGGCCCACCTGGGGCTGGTGGCTGTGGCCTGTGGGATCACCTGGTTCCTGCCGGAGACCGTGGCGGAGCCGAAGCGATGGCCTCCTCTGACGCCGCAGGGAGTCACGGTGCCTCCCGAGGTGAAGGGCGTGTTCGCGCCCGCCTCGCTGGCGGCGTTCGCCGGCTTCGCGCTTCTCGGGCTGTTCACGGCGGTCGCGCCGAGCTTCGCTTCGCAGACGCTGGGTGTACGCAACCTGGCTGTTTCGGGCGCCGTTGTGTTCTCCGTGTTCCTTGCTTCGACCGTCGGGCAGTCCTTGACACACCGGATCGGCGCGCGCCTCGCGCTCCCCGTGGGGTGCGGCATCCTCGTCGTGGGCCTGCTGCTCGTGGCGTCATCGCTGATCGCCGAATCCATGCTCCTGCTCGTCCTGGGGGCCCTGTGCGGCGGCGCCGGCCAGGGGCTGGCCTTTCGCGCGGCGCTCACCCTGGTCAGCGATGCGGCGCCGGCACAGCATCGTGGCGGCACGATTTCGGCGTTCTTCGTCGTCGCCTACGCCGGGATCTCGGTACCGGTGGTGGGGGTCGGCGCCATGGCCACATGGCTGGGGCTGCGCCAAGCCGGGCTGATCTTCGCGGGCTGTGTGATGCTGCTGGCGGCGGGGGCGGGAACGTACGCTGCGCGCAGGCCGCCGACAGCGGTGTAAACGGTCACGACGACGGTCGGGACGCCGGACAGCCACCGCATCCGGAATCGATACCCCGAGGCGGCCGGGCCGCCCCGGGGTCTTTGAGGCGGCCCGGACAGGATGCCAGTGTCTTCCCGCTGTGGGTCACGGCACGGCAGGCTTGAGCACGACAGGCAGCTCCGCGAGGCCGCGGAAGGCCGGGAACGGAACCTCCATCCAGGGCGCCTCGCGCCCGGGGTCCGCCAGAGCCGCCCTCGGGAAACGGCTGAACAGACCCGTGAGAGCGAGTTGCACCTCCAGTCTGGCCAGAGGCGCTCCCAGGCAGTAGTGGATGCCGTGCCCGAACCCCAGATGGGCACTTTGCGCATTCGCCGGTCGCGTCACATCCAACTCGTCCGGAGAGTCAAATTTCAGCGGGTCGCGATTGGCCGAACTGAGCGCGATCTGAACCAGGGAGCCCTTCGGAATCCGCGTCCCGGCGATCTCCACGTCCTCGGTCGCGAAGCGGAACGTCGCGCTCTCCACCGAGCCCTCGAAGCGCACCAGTTCTTCCACAGTCTGTCCGATCAGCTCCGGGTTCTCCTGCACGGCGCGGAGCTGGGCGGGATGGGTGAGGAGATGGTGGACGGCGTTGCCGATGAGGTAGGCGGTTGTCTTGTGCCCCGCGAACATCAGCAGGAACGCGGTCGAGATCAGCTCCTGCTCGGTGAGCCCGCCATTTTCGTCCTGGGCCGCGGTGAGCGCGCTGAGCAGGTCCTCACCCGGGCGGCTGCGCTTGCGCGAGAGGAGATCCGCGAAGTAAGCGTGCAGGTTCTCTTCCGCCTTCTGCTGGGCCTGCTTGGATTCCTTGCTGAATCCTGTCTGCGCCACCGTGGTGGACAGGCGCTGCAGCTCCGACCGTTCGTCCGGCGGCACGCCGAGCAGGTCACAGATCACGATGATCGGCAGCGGGAACGCGAACGCGGTCAGCAGGTCGACCGGTTCGCGGGTCGCACAGTTGTCCAGCAGCGTGTCGACGATGTCCTGGATCCGCGGCCGCAGCGAGTCCACGCGACGCGGGGTGAACGTGGAGCTGACGAGTCTGCGCAGCCGGGTGTGCTTGGGCGGGTCGGAGTTGAGCATGTTGTCGTCCAGAGCCACGGACGAGTCACCGAAGATCCTCCGGTAGGCGTCCATGGCCCCGTACATGTCCTTGCTGAGCCGCGGATCCGCCAGGGCCGCTCTCGCGTCCTCGTACCGCGTGATCAGGTACGTATCGATGCCGTGCGGCGGCCGCATGGGGCAGACGGGTGCCGTGTCCCTGAGGCTCGCGTAGACCGGGTGCGGGTTCCGTCGGAACTCGGGGGTGCACCGCTCGGCTGCGGCGACCGGATCGTCCACAGTGGTCACGGACGGCTCCTGAGGTCGAAGAGGGCCTCGGCATTGCCGCCGAGGATGAGCTGCTGGGACGCCTTGTCGATCGGCAGCTTCTCGATCATGTGCATGAACTCCTCCAGGGGCACGGACATCGGTGGCGAGTCCGTGCCGAACAGCATCCGCTCCGGCCCCAGCACCTCCGCGTTGAGGCCCAGGTGCGCCGGACTGAATGTGCTGGTGTCGACATACATGCGCTGCAGTGCGCCGCCCGGGTCGGCCGACGGCGGAGTGGAGGATGGAGCCGGGGCCGAGGACGGCGCAGGCGGTTTGCCCCCGCCCCAGTGCCGGGGACGCGCCGCTGTCTGCAGGCGTTCCGGCAGCAGCGCCAGGGCACCGCCGCCGGTGGCACCGATCAGCCGCAGGCCCGGATATTTGTCCAGCCACCCCGCGAACGCGATCATCGCCATGCCCATGGTGACGTCGCCGAACCGGCCGATCTGCTCGACGAAGCCGAAGTCGTCGACCCGGTCCGTGCCGATCGGTTCGGCCGGGGCGTGCACCAGGACCGGCACTCCCGTCTCGGCGGCCAGTGAGAAGAAGGAGTCGGCTCGCGGGGAGCCGAGCAGTTCGCCGTGGACGCTGGAGGTGGTGATCAGGCCGACGAAGGCGGGATCCGCCAGCGTCTCCCGGACTCCTTCCAGGTGATCGTCGTCGCCGAACGGGTTGGCGTACACGTACCCGCGCAACTGGTCCGGGAAGGTGGCGATCAGGCCCGACATCCAGGCGTGGAAGCTTCGGAGCCGGTCTCGTGGTTGCGAGTAGTTGTCGACGCCCGGAACCCGCGCCATGGCGCCGGCGCCGACCGGGCTGCCGATGATGGTGAGGTCGATGCCGGCCTGGGCGCGGGCGGCCAGCATTCCGTCGACGTCGGTCAGGCTGGGAGGCATGGGAAAGCTTCGGGCGGCCTCCGGTGGGGACAGATGTCCGTGGATGTCGATGATCACGTGTGAGTTCCCGGGTTCGGTGTGAGTGCGTGGGCGACGGCGACACAGTCCTCGTCGCCGTGTCCCTGGTCGGTGGCGCGGACGTGGGTCTGGGCGGCTGCGTCGACGAGGGGGAGCCGCAGTCCGGCCGCCGCAGCCTGCTCGGCAGCGAGCAGGAGGTCCTTGGCCATCAGGCTCAGCCGGAAGTCGGGCTTGTCGAAACGCCCGACTGCCAGCCGCTTGGACTTGAACGCCATGACGGGCGAGGCGAAGCCGCTGCCGGCAATCGTTGCGAGGACGAGCTTCCGGTCGAGTCCGGTGGCGGCCGCCAGCTCGACGGCCTCGGCCAGAGCCTGCACCTCGATCCCCATCAGCAGGTTGAGGAGCAGCTTCATCCGCATGCCGGAACCGAGTTCGCCGAGGTGGACGACCTCCTTGCTCAGCAGTTCGAGCAACGGCCGCCGCGCGGTGAAGACCCGTTCCTCGCCGCCGACGAACAGCCGCAGCTCACCGCTGCGGGCGTGCTCCCGGTTGCCGAGCATGCCGACGTCCAGGACGGAGTGCATGCCGCCGGTGAGGCGGACGACCTCTTCGGGGGCGACCGTGCTGGCGCAGACCAGGGCTCCTGGGTACGCGCCCCCGGCCTGGATCCCGTCCGGTCCGTGCAGCACGGCGGCGAGGGCATCGCCGTCGGCCACGGTGCAGATGGCAGCGCTCGTGCCCTCGACGGCGTCGGCCGGATGGGCTGCGGCGACGGCGCCGGCCCGGGCGAGCGGTTCGGTCCGCTCCGCGGTGCGGTTCCAGACCCGCACCTGTACGCCCTGCTCGAGAAGGCGAGTGGCCAGGCCGGTGCCCATCGTGCCGAGCCCCAGGACGGCGACGGGGCCAGTGGTGGGGTGCGTCATGCCTTCACCCCCACGGTCTCCTGAATGACCCGGTATCGCAGCGACTGGGTCTGGTCGACCCAGGCGCGCAGCGGAGCCAGCAGTGCGCGATGGTCCTCGCTCTGTTGCCAGGCGAAGAAGTGGTCGGGCGTCTCCCACTCGCTGGTGATCACCCACTGGCGGGAGTCGTCGACGGGTTCTCCGAGCCGGTCGATGATGTGTCCCGGGACGCTGGCTACGGAATTCCGTATTTGATCGTACGCCTTCAGAAACCCCTGCTCACCGCCCTCGATGACGTGGACCGTGTACACCACGGAAAGCCTGTCGGCCGAGCGGCCGTTCTGCTCAGCGTGCATGTCTTCTCCTGAAGGCTGAGATCTGTAAGAGCACGATTCCCACAGACTCATGACCCACGTGGCCACGCAACTCCGGCGTGGCCGCAGCCCAATGGAGAGAAGGCAGCCCCCACGTTTGCTGACGCGGACGGGTGAGATCGGAAGGGCCTGCTCGGCGCCCACCGGAACCGCTCCTCCGGGCCGGAGCCCGCTTCGGACTCGGCCGACTCGTCGAACGCCCCGGGGCCCGGACGTCCCTGCACGATCTGTCGGGACGGGGCCGGGGCGCCGGGGCTCGTCCGGGGTCAGTCGGATGTACGGCGCAGGACCAGACCGACGAAGCCCCACATGTCCCGGTAGACGCGCAACCATTCGGTGCGGCGGATGGCGGCTGTCTCGAGCACGTGCGAGCTGTCCGGGTCGGCAGGGTGGTCCAGAGCCCAGGAGGCGAGTGCTCCCCAGCAGGCCCACTCGTAGTCGTCCAGCTCGCGGCGCGTGCTGATATGCCCGTGGACGGGAGTCCACCCGTCGGCGACGACACGGTCCACGGTGGTCGCCAGGTCGGTGAGGTCCCCGAACATCTCGACGGCCTCCGGTGACGGCTCACGTTCCCAGAAGCCCTCGCCGATCAGGACACGGCCGCCCGGGGCCAGGTGCTTGCGCGCCGCCGCGAGGGTGGGCAGCAGGCCGCCGAAGGCGTGCGTGGCCCCGACGCTGAGTACCAGGTCGAACGAGTACGTGGAACGGAAGTCCGCAGCCTCCTGGTGGTGCAGTGCAAGGCGCGTGTGGACGCCGAGGCGGCTCGCGGCCTCACGGGCCTGCCGAAGCGCGTGCTCGGAGGTGTCGACGCCCTCGGCGAGCAGGTTCGGGTGCGTGTTCAGGGCGCGCAGAAGCCACTCCCCGCCGCCGCAGCCCAGGTCGAGTACCCGCTCGTCGCCACGCGGGACGCCCCGTTCCAACAGTTGTCGCACCGAGTCGTCGTCGAGAGGGGACTTGATCGGGTGGTCGGCATGGGCAATTCCGGATATCTGTTCACGGTTCACCGGCAAAGCCTGACAGCGCCGGAGATCGCGCGCATGTCGTTTTCCTCTGGGACTCGACTCCCCGTCAGACAACAATGGGGAAACGGGATCCGGACCGTCGGACCCGTGCCGCCCACCCCCAACGGGCGCGCGGGGTGCAGACTCGGGACTGTGACGGCGTGCCCTGGGCTCAGCAGCAGCGGTGCAGGGTGTCCGCAGCTGGTCATGCGGCTGATTCGGCCCTGGTCGGGTATCTCCAGCAGCAGGACGGTGGCGAAGCGTTCCCCGGCCTCCTCTTCCGGCTCGAAGTCGGCCTGGTAGGGGGAGATGCTCTGTTCGAGGGCCGCGGCCAGTGCGGGCAGGCCGGTGTGCTGGTGGGCGGCCTCGCGGAAGGCGCCGAGCAGAAGGGCGGCTTCTCCGATGGCGGCCAGGCCCTTGCCTCTCACATCACCGATCAGCACCCGGGTCCGCCGTCGATGCGGGTGGTTGCGTACAGGTCGCCGCCGATCTGGGCCGCGTCCTCGGCAGCCAGGTACAGGCAGGCGATCCGTAGCGGGCCGATACGGTCCGGGAGGGGCCACAGCAGGACGTGCTGCGCGGCTTCGGCCACCGACCGCACCTGGTCGAGCTCCCGTCTGCGCCGCTCGCGTACCACGCAGAAGAACACGATCAGGACCGAGAGCCCAGCGAGGGCGGCAATCTGCACCACCACGTTCCGGGAGGACAGTAGGCCGAAGTACAGGCCGATGTATGTCTGGGCCGCCACGGCCAGGAGCCCGATCGCTCCGGTCAGCAGGGGCCCGGCGAATGAGGCAGTGATCGCGGGCGCGATGACCAGCAGCGGTCCCAGATGGATGTCCTCAGGCACGAAGAGGTCCACGACTGTGATCACGATGATGAGCACAACGGGAATCGCCAGCAGGGCATGGCCCGGCCGCCATGACCCCCGCAGACGTGCAAGACGTTCACTGAGGCCCACGTCTTCCACAGTGCACCGCCCCCGGGCGGCTGACGAGTCGGCCGGATGCGGTCCGGCCCGGTGAGCTCCTCGCCACGTGCTGGGGCTGAGCGCGGAGCTCCCGCTGAGCGTCGTGGACGTGCTGCCCGGCCGGACAGCGCGTTACGCTCATTTTGTATGCATACGTTCCGACTGTGGAGGCGGCCATGAGCGAGAACGACGAGTACCCGACGCCGTCGCAAGCAGAGGGCGAGAGGCTGGAAGAGGACATGAATCCGGCCGAGGAGCGGCACCCCGCCACGACACGGACCCAGCCGTCCCAGGCGGAGGGTGAGCGCCGCGCGGAGGACACGGAGACCTGACGGAGGCGGCAACTGTACGGTGGCGGCTCCTTGCCGGTTCGCGCCGCAGGGGCCCCAAGCGCATGCGTGCGCCTGCGCCGCGAGAAACGGCCCCTCACACGCCTGCCTCCCAGGCCGGGGCACCGTCACACGCTGACAGCCGTGGTAAGTGAGCAGCGCAGCGGCAGCGGCCGCTCCAAGCTGCGATTCCCCCCTCCCCGGCCGACGTCCGCCTCCCCGAGGGCCGCGGCGGTCGGCGCCGCCGGGCTGGGCACCCTGACCACGCCGCTCCGAAGGCCCCTGCCTTCACCAAGCGGTCGTCCGCGCACCGCCGACCGGCCTCCGGGCCGGCCAGTGCACTTCGCGCGGGCGCGGCGGTTCGAATGCGCGGGACGACGCTTGCGCCCCCATGCTTGGTGGAGGCGCAGATGCCCATATGGATTGGAGTGCCCGACATGATCCGTCGCAAGTGTGCGGCCCTCGGCACAGCACTGCTGACCGCCGGGGCTCTGGCGACGACGACGCACGATGCGGCCGCCGCCGAGGAGACATGTTCCTACACGTCCTCCACCGATCGTCCCGTGCTCACGTACGTGAACACCGGTCCGTCCGTGAAACAGGCGCAGTGTCTGAGCAATGTGTGGGGCGGCGTTCCGAAACTCGCCGTCGACGGGGTCTTCGACTCAGCCACGTCGAAAAAGATCATCTGGATTCAGGGGTGCCACGGCCTGGACAGGACCGGGGTTGTCGAGGAGAACACCTGGCAGGTGCTTTACCACCCCGCCCTGGACTGCTACGACCCGTATCCGGGATGAGCTGCCCAGGTTTGGCCGGGACTGCTGTCGCCGGAGCTGCACCACCGCAGGCGGACTCCAGGGAGTGGCCATCACGGTGAGCTGAGGGTTGAGCTGCTTCGCCTGGCGCAGCAACGACAGTATCTACTGGTGGTCGTGGCGACGCTGAAGCGTCTCAGTCTGCCGCGCGGCATCGAACCGACGACCGACCCGAGGCTATGAAGCCGCGGGTGAACTCCTCGACCTGCCCGAACGCCCCACCGCGCTGATCGCGTTCGACGACAGGACCGCGGTCGGGGCTCTGCGGGCCGCGTACGAACGAAAACTGCGGGTTCCTGACGTACGGCCAATTCCGCTGCCGGTGGCGGGGGCGGTGGGGCGGCAACCGATGCCGCCCCACCGCCGCCCCGTCTGCCGGGACGCCGGACCGGATCGTCCGCCGAGATCAGACCGCCGGGACCGGGTAGGTCGGGTACTCCACCCCGGAGACGTGCTGGACGACGCGGATGACCTGGCAGGAGTAGCCGAACTCGTTGTCGTACCACAGGTAGAGGATCGCGTTGTCGCCGTCGACCTTGGTGGCGCCGGCGTCGACGATCGAGGCGTGGCGCGAGCCGATGAAGTCGCTCGACACCGCGTCGGGGGCGGTGGTGAAGTCGATCTGGCGCTTGAGCGGCGAGGTCAGCGACACGTTGCGGAGGTAGTCGAGAACCTCCTCGCGGGTGCTCTCGCGCCCGAGCCGCAGGCTGAGGATCGCGATCGAGACGTCCGGCACCGGGACGCGGATCGAGCTGCCGGTGATCGGCGCCTTGAGTTCGGGCAGCGCCTTGGCGACGGCGGAGGCGGCGCCGGTCTCGGTGATGACCATATTGAGCGGCGCCGAGCGGCCGCGGCGGTCGGAGCTGTGGTAATTGTCCAGCAGGTTCTGGTCGTTGGTGAACGAGTGGACGGTCTCCACGTGGCCACGCAGGACGCCGTACTCATCCGCCATCGCCTTCAGCGGCGGGACGATCGCGTTGGTGGTGCAGGACGCGCAGGACAGGATCTGCTCATCCGGCTTGATCGTGTCGTGGTTGACCCCGTGCACGATGTTGGGGACGTCGCCCTTGCCCGGCGCGGTCAGGACGACCTTGCCGATGCCGGGGCGCAGGTGCTTGGACAGACCCTCGCGGTCGCGCCACTTGCCGGTGTTGTCGATGAGGATGGCGTTTTTGATGCCGTACGCCGTGTAGTCGACCTCCGACGGGTCGTTGGCGTAGATCACCTTGATCTCGTTGCCGTTGGCGATGATCGTGCTGTTCGCCTCGTCGACGGTGATCGTGCCCTGGAACTGGCCGTGGATGGAGTCGCGGCGCAGCAGCGAGGCGCGCTTGACGAGATCCCCGTCGGCCCGGCCGCCGCCCCCGCGGACGACGATGGCGCGCAGGCGCAGGCCGTTGCCCGAGCCGGCCTTCTCGATGAGCAGGCGGGCGACGAGGCGGCCGATGCGGCCGAACCCGTAGAGCACGACATCGCGCGGTTCGCGGCGCTCGATCTTGTCGGCACCCGTGGCACCGGCGACGGCCTCGGCGGTGAACTCCGCCACCGAGAGACCTCGGCCGTCGGTCCTGTACGTCGCGGCGAGCATGCCGATGTCGATCTGGGAAGGGCCGAGATCGAGCGTGGCAAGAGCCTGCAGGAACGGCAGCGTCTCGGTGACCGAGAGTTCCTCACCGGCGATCTGCCGGGCGAATCGGTGGGTCTTGAGAATGCTGACCACCGACTTGTTCACCAAGGAGCGGCTGTGAAGCAGGACTGTGACGTCCCGCTCCCGGTGCAGCTTCCCGATGACGGGGATCATCGACTCCGCGATCTCCTCGCGGTTCTTCCAATTGGTGAACGAGTCGTCATTGACAGTCACAGGTTTATCTTTCGAGCTAGGCGGCGCTCATATGCTAACCCCCCGCCACTTTGATCATTCAATCGGTGCCACCTGAGTGGGATGTCGCGAGCGAGTCCCCCGGCCCACCGCGCGGTACCGGCAGCCATCACCACAGCCTCCGCCGGAACGGCACCCGGGCGCGGGGTGCGCCGGACCGGAACGGACTCCGGGCCCACGCAGCAGCGAGTCGGGGATCCCCGACAGGACCCGGCCGGCGCGAGCCGGCCGACTGCGGGATCGAACGCTCCCGGAGCGGGCCGAGCATCACGATGCGCCCCGTCGGCGCGCCCGCGCATCCCGGGCAGGACATGGACCGCCCTGCCGCCTCGGCGTTCGGGGGCGCCGCCTCAGGGGCTGCCGATTTGACGAACGTCACATATCGACAAAGTACTCATATCGGGCATTTCACCCCAGATTTTCAAGATCGCTGATCCGGGGCCACGTATCGTCGCCGTGGCCTATGAATTGGGATCCGATCCGGTATCGCTGAGCCCCGATTCCCATTCATCGATTCTCCGCGGCCCGTACAGACGCCAGGGCCGCGACCCGCTGCAGCCCACTTCGCTGAGCGGTTGTAAGCAAGCGCAGCGGGATTCCGGCTCTCGGTCGGCCGCGCGAGGTCCGGCGAGATGACCCACGGCACACAGCGAGACAGGACACAGCCTTCATGCATGGATCTGACATATTGACCTGCTCGCGGCGTGGTCTGGCCACTGCCCTGGCCGCAAGCTCGTTGCTCACCGTATTCGCCTTGGCAACCCCGGCGTCGGCCGGCACCGCCAGTGCCACGGCGGGTGGTTCGAAGGTCGTCTGTACCTCGAAGAAGCCAGGACTGGCCTCCGAGCTGTCCCACGACATAGCCGGGGCTCTCAACGGGCGACAGGGCACATGGTCGCTGGCCCTCTACGACCGGATCACCGAAACCAGCTGCGAGCTCAAGGCCGACACGCATTTCGACTCCGCCAGCGTGGTGAAGGTTTCGGTGCTCGGAGCACTGCTACGGCAGGCCGAGGAGGCACACCGGAAGCTGACTCCGCGGGAGGTGAAGCTGGCCACTGCCGTGATCACCAAGTCGGACAACGAATCGACCTCCGCACTCTGGCACCAGATCGGTTCCGCCGGCTTCAAGAAGTTCCTGACGCTCGCACAGATGCGGCACACCGTTCCTGGTGCAGGTAAAAGCTGGGGCCTCACCCAGATCACCGCCGGCGACCAGCTCCGGCTCATGCAACTGCTGACAACGGAGAATGCGGTGCTGACCCCCACCTCGCGCAGCTACGCTCTCGGTCTGATGAATCACGTCACCCCCGGCCAGCAGTGGGGGGTGCCCGCCGGATCACCCGCTACGGCATCCGTGCACGTCAAGAACGGCTGGCTGCCACGCACCACCGGCGGATGGCGGGTGAACAGCGTGGGCGCCTTCACCGGCGGCGGTCACGACTACGGCATGGCTGTGCTCTCGACCGGCAATCGCACGATGGACTACGGCGTCGGCACGGTCGAAGGCGCGGCGCGCGTCATCCATCGTGATCTGACGGGTGCCGCTTGACGGCGAGCCGTTGCGCGGGAGGCGCCTGCTCCGACTGTTCCTCCGGGCATCGGCTCTCGTGGCTCCTCCCCGCTCTGAAGAGCGGGGATTCTCGCTATGCCGGTTGGGCTTCGCGACGGACCGGCCCGGCCCGTAGGACGTCGAGAGCCCCGACTGTGTCGGCGTGTGCGCTGTGGCCGCATTCGACGCAGTGGAACTTCTCCTGTGTGGGCCGGTTTTCCTTTGCGGTGTGCCCGCATTCGGGGCAAGTACGGGCGGAGTTGCGGGGTCCACGGCGATCACTTCCCGCCCGGCGCTTTCAGCCTTTGCACGCCCACGGGCCACGCGACCCGCGCTGGACCCTGTGGATCGAACTATGGCGCGCACGGAGTCGAACGAGCCGCTGCGCCAGGCCCGGGCCGAGATCGATCGCGGCTGGCAGGAGACCTCGAATCGCTCCTCGCCAAGGGCGTGCGGCAGGGCCACTTCGCTGCGGACCTGGATGCGACGGCGCGCGCTTGCGAACTCCTGGCCCTGCTCGACGGGTTGAGTACGCGCGTCGTCCTCGGCCGGCATGGGGCGGACCGAGACAGAGCGCTGCGCATGGCACTGTCGGTGACCGAGCGGCTGATGGAGCAGGGGTGAGCCGGCCGCTCAGGAATCGGTCCGGAGGGCCCCGGCCCAGGACACCGCCCACCGGGCGGGGCCTTGACGCAACGCGTCGGTCACTACCCGCGCGGCCCGCTCACTCGTCCCGGCCGCAGGCGCGCTGACCCTGCCTCGAGATCCACGCCGCGGGACAGCCGTCCGAACAGCGTTGGAGGATGCCCGGCTGAGCGGGATGCCGACAGCCCGTGCGGGCCGGAACGGTGCTGGGACGAACGCATCCCTCCCAGCACCTCTCCGAGCGGCGGTTGCGACCAACGGCGGCGCACGACCGGAACACCTCAACAGGCCTGCGGCGAGACGGTCTCCGCAGTCCGTCCGTGCCGGGCAGCGGGCCCGGACACCATCGTGCGATCGTCAGACGCCCGCGGCTCGCGCTGCCTCGTACACCTCGGCCGCCACGTCGATCAGCTCCGCGGCGTCGCGCGTCGCGCCCTGGAGATCCAGCAGGAATTCCGTTACGCCCGTTTCGGCGTGTGCCACCAGGTCTTCGACGATCTGCGCCACGCTCCCGTGGAAGGGCTGTCGGCCCGCACCCTCGAACGGCTTGGCGCTGTAGCGCGCATTGGCACGGGCACAGACGTCGACCGGACGCTCCCGACCGCGCTCGGCTGCCACGTCCTGTACCCGCCGCCACTCCTCGGCCAGCCGAGCGGCGCCCATGGCCACGGGCATCCAGCCGTCCGCCCGGTCGACCAGACGGCGGGTGGCACGCGGGCTGTTCGCGGGCAGGTAGACCGGAATGGGGCGCACCGGCTTGGGGCCGACCTCGGACGGGGCGATGGTGGTCAGCTCGCCCTCGTAGGAGACAGGGTCCGGGCCCCAGACGGCCGCGCACACGTCGAGCAGCTCGTCCAGGACCGCACCACGCCTCTCGAAAGGCGCGACGGAGGCGGCTGCATACTCGTCCAGAGACCATCCCGTGCCGAGACCCGCGATCACTCGCCCACCGCTGGCGACGTCCAGCGAGGCCAGGGAACGGGCCAGTTGGAACGGCACGTGCAAAGGCGCGACCAGGACGCTGGTGCCGAGCCGGGCCCGGCCGGTGGCCGCGGTGGCCAGCGCGAGCGTGACGAGTGGGTCGGCGACGCTGCGGTACTGGTCGGGCCACGGAAGCCCCGGTACGCCGTACAGCCCCTGAGTGGCGGGCTCAGGAAACAGGACACGCTCGAAGACCCAAAGACTCGCGTATCCGGTCTCCTCCGCCGCGCGAGCCACGCCGGCCACATCGCGGCCGATGTCGTACTGCTTCATCTGCGGGAGACCGAGACCGAGTGAGATCGTCATGTACGCACTCCTTCATGATGACTGCTGGACAACTGACGCAGGACACCCATTTGTCCCTTATCCGGTGTCCGTCGAAACGTTCGGCGAAAGGGGCAGGGGCGCCCCCGCTGCCAAGTCTCGTCGATCGGGCACGGCAGCAGCCCAGGCTGCTACCAGGTGACGGGGAGTTCGTGACTCCTCCACCCCGTGAACAGGGTGGCTTCTCGCTATGCCAGGGAATCGGCCTGTACTCGGAGTACCGGGGCGCGGTCGCCACGCTCGTCGAGATCGGCTGTCGGCCGCAGACCGTCAACCGGAAGGTCCGGGACGCGGTGACGGGACCGCGCGTCACAAGGGCCCTGATGGTCGTCGACGCGGGATTCGCCATCAACCCCCGTGGCCTGGACACCCAGATGATGGGCCGTCTCAACGACGCCCCCACCATGGCCCTCACCACCAGCCTGCACATCAAGAACGGCATCCCGCTGGAGGGCAGTTGGGACAACTACTTCTACACACGGCAGTGGAACACCCCGCCCGAACTACGGGTCGTCGTCATGCCGAGCACCAGCGACAAGCCTTCCGGAGCAGGAGAGTTGGGGGTCGCACCCGCGTTCGCCGCCATCGCCTGCGCGTACGCCCGCGCGACGGCACGATGCCGACGAGCTTCCCGATCAACCATGGCACCCTCGGCTTCGAGCCGTTGCCCCTCGAACCGTCCACACCCCAGTCCCCCACCGACGGTCTTGACCGCGCCTACTGAGGAGCCCTGATTCCAGCCATGGCAAGCCACACTTTCAAGCTCAACGGCGAGCAGATAACCGTCGAGGCCGAGGACGATGTACGACTGTTGTGGGTGCTGCGCGACCTGCTCGTCGTCACGGACCCAAGTACGGCTGCGGTCTCGGCGTGTGCCACGCCTGCACGTCGCACATCAACGGCAAGGCCTTCAGCCCGTGTTCGGTTCCCGTGTCGAAGATCGCGCCGGACGACGAGATCACCACGATCGAGGGGCTGCCCGCCACCGTCGGCAAGGGCCTGCACCCGATGCAGGAGGCCTGGCTGGACCTGGACGTCGCGCAGTGCGGCTACTGCCGGCCGGGCCAGATCACGGCCGCCGTCGCCAACGTCCGGCAGGCCACTGCCGATGGACGCGAGATCGAGGACCGCGACCTCGACGAGATCCGCAACATCTGCCGCTGCGGCACGTACACGCGTATCCGGGAGGTCATCAAGGAGGGCGCGAAGAACATGTGACCCGGGCCGTCAGCCGCTGTACACCCACTGCTGAGGAGGCGACCCGTGCGCGACCTGGCGGCAGAGCTGCTGTGCCGCCGGAACGACGGCGATCCCGCCGCAGGCGGCAACCCGGCACGCCAGGTCGGGGCGACCCTCGCCGCGCGCGCCGACAGTACCGTGCTCGGCAATGTCCGCGGCGGCCGCGCCGAGAGCGCGATCCACGGGCCGGACCTGGAGGTCGTGTCACTGGGAACACCTCGTCCGCCCGGTCTCGAACCTCGGACGGCACCACCCCGACAGCTGATCTTTTGGGCGCGGGACCATGCCGCCCCGTTCTCCGGGGCCGACCGATTCCTGGGGTTCCACGTCATCGTGTGCGATGCCCTCGCGGCCTTCATCAACGCCTGTACGCGAAGCTGCTCGCCTGCCGGCACCACCCGATCGGCCCCGGCCCGGGCGCCGTCACCCCGGAGGACACCGCGTTCTCCATCACAGTCGAGATCTTCTCCGTACGACGCGGCGGTACGGGCCGATCGCTGACCCGGACATGTCCGTCCCCCAAGCGGCGCCCGTCCCGGCTTCACCCGGTTCGCCCAGCGTCCCGATCAGTCTTCCGTCGCGGTGAGCGAGTGCGAAGAGGGCGGGCGCGTTCGGCATCGGTCCCGACTGCCTTGTCCATATCCACGCGCTCCTGCGGGCCGGTCACCCTCTTTTGGCGGATATTGCGCGCCCCGGCGCAGCTCCCTCCCGGATCAGGCACACGCCACTCGCATGCAGTAGGACGAGACCCGTGCGCAGCTCGTCGCCGCCCATTGGGCGGAATCGTGGATGAGGAATTTTCCGGGCAGCGAGCTCTCCGTGCTGCGGACGCCAGGCGCTCGGCAGCGAGGGATCCCTGGCCGCCATCGAGAGCCACTGCCGCGCCAACGCGATCGAGTTCGAGTGGCAGCCCGGCAGTGGACGGCTGAGACTAAGGCGACGGTTTGGGAATCGGACAACGGATCCCGACCTCGTGACTTCCGGACCACTCGCTCCGGCCATCGAAATAGCGCGAGTACGGGCGCCGACCGTAATGGCCGACGACACTCGAAAGTTCGCTTCAAGGAGCCCGCATGCAGGAGAAATCCGTCGAGGTCTTGATGTCCGGGCCGGATGAATCTGCGCTCAGCACACGCAGGTACACCGGCCCGGGGACCGGCATCGAGACAGACCTCGCCGAGGTGCTGGCTGACGTCATGTGCGTCGAACGGGTGTCGGTCGACAGTCACTTCTTCGATGACCTCGGCGCCAACTCGTTGGTGATGGCCCATTTCTGCGCACGGGTCAGGAAGCGTTCGGACCTCCCATCGGCGTCGATGAAGGACATCTACCAGTACCCGACGATCCAAAGCCTGGCGACGGGTCTCGCGGACGCCGCGCCCGCCCCCGTCGAGTCGTCGGTGCCGGCACCGACCGAGGTGGTGACTCCGGCCGGCACGGTGCAGTACGTCCTCTGCGGAACGCTGCAGTTCCTGCTTTTCCTGGGATATTCGTTCCTCGCCGGCCTTGTTGCCGACCGGGGCTATACGTGGGTCACCGCCGGCTCGGATTTCATCGGTATCTACCTGCGCTCGTTCGTCTTCGGCGGCGTCGGCTTCGTCGGTCTGTGCACCTTCCCGATCGTGGCCAAATGGCTCCTCGTCGGCCGGTGGAAATCGCGCGAGTTCCCGGTCTGGGGCCTGACGTATCTGCGCTTCTGGACCGTCAAGGTGCTGATCCATGCCAATCCGATGATTCTCTTCGTCGGCAATCCCCTGTACGTGCTGTACCTGCGAGCCCTGGGCGCACGGGTCGGCAAGGGAGTCACGATCCTCTCCCACAGTGTTCCGGCCTGCCCCGACCTGCTCACGATCGGCGACGGCACGGTGATCCGCAAAGACTCGTTCTTCCTCTGCTACCGGGCGCACGCCGGCCGTATCCAGACCGGTCGGGTCACCCTTGGCCGGGACGTTTTCATCGGCGAGAAGACCGTGCTCGACATCGACACGTCGATGGGTGACGGGGCGCAACTCGGTCACACATCGACGCTGTACAGCGGGCAGGTGATCCCGAACGGCCAGCACTGGCACGGATCCCCGGCACAGGTCACGGAGCACGACTACGTGACGATCGGGCCCGCCAAGTGCGGCACGCTGCGCCGGGTCGGCTTCGGCCTCATCACCGTGCTTCAGCTGTTCTTCCTCTACGTGCCACTGGTTGTCGGGGGCGCGTACATGCTGGTGACCCAGGTCCCGGCGCTGCACAACCGGCCGGGCCCGGGCACGGTGGGGTTCACATCGCCGGATCTCTACATCGACGCGCTGATCCTTTCCTCCATTCTGTTCTTCGGCTTCGTCGCCGTGGGCCTGGCCGCGCTGTTCACCGTTCCGCGCCTGCTGAACCGGTTCGTCGAGCCGGACAAGGTCTATCCGCTGTACGGGTTTCACTACTCGGCGCACCGGGCGATCGGGCGCATGACCAACGTGAAGTTCTTCAAATGGCTGCTCGGTGACAGCTCCTACATCGTCCACTATTTGCGCGGCCTCGGATACGACTTGTCCCGGGTCGAGCAGACAGGGTCGAACTTCGGCACGGAAGTGCAACACGAGACCCCGTATCTGTGCTCTGTCGGCAGCGGAACGATGGTCGCTGACGGGCTCTCCATCGTCAATGCCGAATTCTCGAGCACGTCCTTCCGGGTGTCCCGGGCCTCGATCGGGCCACACAACTTCATCGGGAACAACATCGCCTTTCCCTCAGGGGCCAGGACGGGCGAGAACTGCCTCCTCGCGACGAAAGTGATGGTTCCGCTCGACGGCGAGGTACGCGAGGGGGTGGGCCTGCTCGGCTCGCCGTGCTTCGAGATTCCCCGTTCGGTCGAGCGTGACTCCCGGTTCGACCATCTCCGGAACGGCGACGAGTTGGGCCGCAGCCTCGCCGCAAAGAATCGCTACAACATCCGCTCGATGATCTTCTTCCTGCTCGTGCGGTGGCTGCACTTCTTCGTGCTCACGTTGATCGGTCTGGCGAACTTCGATCTCTACGATTCCTACGGGCATCTGCTGATCGTCGCGTACCTGGTGTTCAGCCTCGGGTTCACCGCCGTCTACTTCGTACTGGTGGAGCGCGGCATCGCGGCATTCCGCTCGCTGCAACCGCAGTTGTGTTCCATCTACGCGCCGTACTTCTGGTGGCACGAGCGCCTCTGGAAGGTGCCCGACACGTACCTCGACGTCTTCAACGGGACCCCTTTCAAGAACGTGATCTGGCGGATGCTGGGTGTTCGGCTCGGCAGCAGGGTCTTCGATGACGGCTGCTATCTGACGGAGCGGACGCTCACCACCATCGGGAGCGACTGCACGCTCAATGCGGGAAGCAAGATCCAGTGCCACTCGCAGGAGGACGGCACCTTCAAGTCCGATCGCAGCACGATCGGCGCCGGCTGCACCCTCGGTGTGGGGTCCCACGTCCATTACGGCGTGACGATGGGCAGCGGCGCGGTGCTCGCCCCCGACTCCTTTCTCATGAAGGGCGAGGAAGTCCCCCAGAACGCACGCTGGGGAGGAAACCCCGCCGCGGAAATGCGAGATGCCCCCGATCAGCCCGAAGCGTTGACGCGGGGATAGCAGCGCCGCCCTTGTCAGCGCTGAACAGCACGGTCACGACGGTGATTGGAGAGGGACAACCAGATGGAATTGCAAGTGCAGGCCGACCGGGAGTTCTGGCGCGTTGTGCTCGTCGCCGGTGGATTCACCGCAATCCCGCGGTGGACGCTCGAACCGGTGACGGGCGTCGGCGAACACGAGGTGGCGGTGCCCGACGACGTCGTGGCGGCTTTGGGGCGGTTGGCCGAGGAGCTGGCGGTGCCGCTCGACTCGGTGCTGCTGGCCGCGCACGCCAAGGTGCTCGCCGCGCTGTCCGGCGAGCGCGAGGTCGGGACCGGCTACGTCGCCACGGAGGGCGGCCCGCTGCTGCCCTGCCGACTGACGACCGATCCCGACTCATGGCGGACGCTGTTGCTGGACACCCATCGAGTCGCGTCCGATCTGCTGTTGCACAAGGACTTTGCGGTCGATGAGCTCAGGCGCGAGCTGGGCCTGGCCGAACCGTCGATCGAGACCGTGTTCGATCCGCACGGCTTGGGCGGCGAACTCCCCGGTGACACCGTGCTGTGGGTGGGATTCCGGCAACGCGATGGCCACCTCGTGCTGCGGCTGCGGTACCGGACCGACGCGCTCGATGCGGACTACGCCGTCAGGATCGCCGGTTACCACCTGACAGCGCTCGCGCTGATCGCCGCGGATCCGGACGCCGAGCACGGGCGGCAGAGCCTGCTCTCCGCCGAGGAACTCCGCTTCCAGCTCGAAGGGCTCGCCGGTCCGCGGCGGGAGCTGCCGGACCGCCGGTTCCACGAGCTGTTCGAGCAGCGGGTGGCAGCACACCCGGACGCCATCGCGGCGGTGCATGGCGAACGGCAGCTGACTTATCGAGAACTCAACGCGCGTGCCAACCGGTTGGGACGAGCCCTGCTGGCGCGGGGGCTGCGCACCGAGGGTGTGGTCGCGGTGGTGACGGAGCGCAACCTGGACTGGATGGCCGCCGTCCTCGCGGTCTTCAAGGCCGGCGGCGTGTACCTGCCCATCGAGCCGCATTTCCCGGCGGATCGCCTCGCGACCATGCTCTCCCGTGCCGCATGCGGGCTCGTGCTGACCGAACCCGCCAGCACCTCCACGCTGGACCAGGCCCTCGACTCGCTGTCCGGGGTCCAGAAGCTCTTCGTCGGCGCAGCCTACGAAGAGGACCACGCCGACGATGATCTGGGCCTCCGCGTAGCACCGGACCAGCTCGCCTACATCTATTTCACCTCCGGCTCCACTGGTGAGCCCAAAGGCGCGATGTGCGAGCACGCGGGCATGCTCAACCACCTCTACGCCAAGATCGACGACCTGGAGATCGGCGAGGGGCAGGTGGTCGCCCAGACCGCGCCCCAGTGCTTCGACATCTCGCTGTGGCAACTGGTCTCCGGGCTCCTCGTCGGGGGGCGGACCCTGCTGGTGGAGCAGGAGGTGATCCTGGACGTCCAGCGGTTCGTCGACAAGATCATTGACGGACGGGTCGCCGTCCTCCAGGTCGTACCCTCCTACCTGGACGTCGTCGTGTCCTGTCTGCAGCAGCACCCCCGCGAGCTGCCGGACCTGCGGTGCGTGTCGGTCACCGGCGAGGCGCTGAAGAAGGAGCTCACGCAGCGCTGGTTCGCCGCCCAGCCCGGGATCAAGCTGGTCAACGCCTATGGGCTGACCGAGACTTCGGACGACACCAACCACGAGGTCATGGACCACGTTCCCGATGGGGACGGGGTCCTGCTGGGTCCCGCGGTCAACAACGTGCACGTCTATGTCGTCGATGAGCACCTGACTCCGGTGCCGCTCGGCGCCCCCGGTCTGATCGTCTTCTCCGGCGTCTGCGTCGGCCGCGGATACGTCAACGACCCCGAGCGCACCCGGCAGGCCTACCTGGCCGATCCGCACCGTGAGGGCGCCCGGCTCTACCGGGGCGGCGACTACGGCCGTTGGCGGCCCGAGGGCAAGCTGGAGTTCCTCGGACGCCGGGACACCCAGGTGAAGATTCGTGGCTTCCGGATCGAGATCGGCGAGATCGAGAACACCCTGGTACGGGTGCCCGGTGTTCGCGACGGTGCGGTGGTGGTCACCGAGCGGGCCGACCAGAGCAAGCACCTGGTGGCGTTCTACTCCGGTCGGCAGCCACTCGAGGCCGACGTCCTGCTGGACCGGCTCGCCGATTCGCTGCCCGAGTACATGGTCCCGTCGGCCTTCCACTGGCGGGAAGGTCTGCCGCTGACGGCCAACAGCAAGATCGACAGGAAGACTCTGCGGGCGCTCGCCGAAGAACTCGACGTCGTCCAGGACGACTACCACGCGCCGAATACGCCGACCGAACAGCAGCTGGCGGCCGCATGGGCGAAGGTGCTCGGCATCCCGCAGAACCAGATCGGACGGCGGGACCACTTCTTCGACCGGGGTGGCACGTCGCTGTCGGCAGTGAAGCTGGCGATCACCCTGGACCGTGCGGTGTCCCTCAAGGACGTCACCCGTCACCCCGTCCTTGCCGACCTGGCCGGACTGGTCGACGGCAGGTCCGGGCAGCGCTCCGGGCTGCTTCAGCCACTGTCGGAATCGGACGATGCGCAGACCGCTGCCCTGGTGTGCTTCCCCTACGCCGGCGGCAACGCGGTGAACTTCCAGCCGATGGCCAGGGCGCTGGCGGGCGGCGGACCGGCGGTCTACGCCGTCGAGTTGCCCGGTCACGACGTGACCGCCGCAAGCGAGTCGATCGCGCCGATGACACAGGTGGTCGAGCAGGTCGTCGACGAGATCATCCGACGCGGCCTGACCAGTGTCCTGCTGTGGGGCCATTCCTCGGGCACCGCGTTGGCCGTGGAGACGGCCAGAAAGCTGCAGGAGCGCGGGGTGGACGTCCAGCGCGTGTTCCTCGGCGCACAGCTGCTCGGTGACGCCGCCCACCGGCGTGCCGCCATCACTGAGCTGACCGGGCTGAGCAACGCCGAGATCGCCGCGGAGCTGAGCGCAGACGGCGGGTACACAGAACTCGTTGAGCTGGACGCGCAGCACGCCGAGCACGTCGGTGCCGCCTACCGGCACGACTGTGTGTCCGCACACCACTATTTCGCCGACGCCCTGGAGAGCCCGCCTGCGGTGAAGCTGTCCGCGCCGGTCACCGTGGTCGTTGCCGCCGACGACCCGAGCACTGCAAAGTACCCGCGCCGGTACCGCGACTGGCAGCTCCTGGCCGAGCAGGTCGACCTGCACGAGCTCGCCGACGGCGGCCACCACTTCCTGCGCACCCGTCCGACCGAGGCAGCACAGGCCGTGCTGCGCGCCGCCGACTTGTTCGCTGCTTTCTGAGTGGCAACTGAAAGGAAATCGAGATGTCGTTCATGTCCACGGCGTCGCTGGTCGACGTGGAACCGGAACCCGGCAAACCGCCGCTGCTGCGGGCCGAGGCCAACGGTGACGCGCCGAGCTGGGCGGTCGAGCACCGGGACGCGCTACGCGCTCTCGTCGCCGAACACGGTTCGGTCCTGGTCCGCGGCCTCGGGCTGCGCGACGCGGCCGAGACCGGCGCCGTCTTCTCGAAGCTGGCCACCGGTCTGATGACCGAGAAGGAGGTCTTCGCGCCCCGACGGACCTATTCCGAGGGCGTGTACTCCTCATCGCCGTGGCCGCCGAACCAGCCGATGTGCATGCATCACGAACTGAGCTACACGCTTGAGTTCCCCAGCCTGATGATGTTCGCCTGCCTCAGCGCGCCCACCGATGGCGGGGCGACGGCGGTGGCCGACTCACCGACCGTGCTCGACGCGCTGCCCGCCGAGTTGACAGAGCGGTTCGAGCGGGAGGGCTGGCTGCTGGACCGCAGCTACAACGAAGAGATCGGGGCGTCCATCGCCGAGGCGTTCGGCACCGATGACCGTGGCGCCGTCGAGAGTTACTGCCGCGCCAACGCGATCACGTTCGAGTGGCAGCCCGACGGTGGGCTGCGCACCCGGCAGCGCCGCAGCGCCGTGGTGCGTCACCCCGTCACAGGTCGCCGCTGCTGGTTCAACCAGATCGCGTTCCTCAACGAGTGGACGATGGCCCCCGAGGTGCGCGAGTACCTGGTGGATGTCTACGGCCCCGATGGGCTGCCCTTCAACACCCGCTTCGGCAATGGCGACCCGATCGGCGAGGACGTCGTGCAGCTGCTCAACAGCGTCTACGAGGCCAACACCGCACGCGAGCCGTGGCAGTCCGGGGACCTGATGCTCGTCGACAACATCCGCACCGCACACAGCAGGGAGAGCTTCGAGGGACCGCGCGAAGTGCTCGTCGCCATGGCCGACCCGGTGCATCTGGCCGATTGCTCGCCGACCGTCGAGGTGACCGCACGATGACCACCATCACTTCCTCGGCGACAACGTCCGCGACGGCCGCGCCGATCACCGTGCCACCGTTCGCGGTGATCTCCGGTGCCCAGGTCCAGCGGGCGCTGCTCGGATGCGAGAAACAGATCGTGGAGCTGGTCGAGGCCACCTACCGGGCGCACGGTGCCGGTGATTCGGTGAACCCGCCGTCCTACTTCCTGCGTTTCCCCGACCGCCCGTCCTCCCGGATCATCGCGCTGCCCGCCTCGATCGGCGGGGAGATGCGGGTGGACGGCCTGAAGTGGATCTCCAGCTTCCCGGGGAACGTGACGGCCGGCGTCCCGAGGGCCTCGGCCGTGCTGATCCTCAACGACCACGACACCGGCTACCCGTTCGCCTGCCTGGAGAGCTCGATCATCAGCGCCACCAGGACAGCCGCGTCGGCAGCGTCGGCGGCCGACTGGCTCAGCCGCGACCGGCCGCGACCGACGCGTGTGGGGTTCTTCGGCGTGGGCTTGATCGCCCGCTACATCCACACCTTCCTGGCCGGCACCGGCTGGTCGTTCGACGAGATCGGCGTGCACGACCTGTCCGCCGACAGCGCGGCAGGCTTCCGGTGCTACCTGGAACAGTCGGGCACCGCCGGCCGGATCACCGTGCACGACAGCGCCGAGCAGTTGATCCGCAACAGCGACCTGGTGGTCTTCGCCACCGTCGCCGGTCAGCCGCATGTCAGCGACCTGTCGTGGTTCGCACACAATCCGCTGGTGCTGCACGTGTCGCTGCGCGACCTCGCGCCGGAGATCCTGCTCGCCTCGACCAACGTCGTCGATGACATCGAGCACTGCCTGAAGGCCGACACCTCGCCGCATCTGGCCGAGCAGCTCACGGGCAACCGGGACTTCCTGCACGGCACGCTGGACGACGTGATGGCCGGGCGGGTGACGGTGCCGGCGGACCGGCCGGTGGTGTTCTCGCCCTTCGGCCTCGGGGTACTCGACCTCGCGGTGGGCAAGTACGTCCACGCCGAAGTGGTCCGCCGCGGAGAGTTGCACGTCATCGACGACTTCTTCCACGAACTCAGCCGGTACGGATGAGCCGGCCGAGAGCCCAGGAGGCATATCCACGGCTGATCCCTGAAGATCACCACTCACGTCTCAGCAGGTCCTGACGCACGAGACAGCGGCCGCTGACGCAGGGCCCCGTCCGGCTCGGTCGGGCGCAGGCTTCCGCCCGCAGAGCGAGAAGCCCGCCCACGGTCGGATGGACGTTTTGAAAGTGCTCTGCTCCAACAGAGGAGACCATCGTGCCCGTCGTATCCGTTCCCTACGCCTTCAACGAAGAGGATCTCTATGTCGACCTTCGGTCGATCATCGGTCACTCGCTCTTCCTGAAGTGTGAGGGCTTCAACTTCGCCGGCTCGATCAAGTTGAAGGCCGCGCTCGAGATGGTGGAGGCCGCCGAGCGGGATGGAGTCCTGACGCCGGAATCGATCCTGGTCGAGTCCTCGTCCGGGAACCTCGGCGTGGCGCTGAGCATGATCGCGGCGAGCAAGGGCTACCGGTTCCTGTGTGTGACGGACTCCCGCGGCAACCTGTCGACCAGGATGATGATGGAGGCTTTGGGCAGCCAGGTGCACATGATGGCCGGGCAGGAGGCCAATGGCGGCTTTCTCGGCGCGCGGATCGAGTACGTCCGCGCACTGTGCGCCTCCGACGACCGGTACGTGTGGCTCAGCCAGTACACCAATCAGGGCAACTGGAAGGCGCACTACCGCACGACGGCGCCGGAGATCGCCCGCCAGTTCCCGCAGCTGGACGTGCTGTTCGTCGGGGCCGGCACCACCGGGACCCTGATGGGCTGCGCACGCTACTTCCGGGAGTGGCACCGGCCGGTGCGGATCGTCGCGGTGGACAGCGTCGGCTCGGTGTCCTTCGGCGGTGTGCCGGGCCGCCGGATGATTCCCGGCCTGGGGATGAGCATGCGCCCGCCGCTGCTCGACGAGTCCTATGTGGATGAGGTGATTCATGTCGCGGAGGCGGACACCGTCCGCACCTGCCACCGTCTGGCCAGGCGCGGATTCCTGTTCGGCGGCTCCACCGGCACGGTGGTCAGCGGAGCAACGGACTGGTTGACCCGGCATGACGCGCGCGAAGTCATGGCAGTGGCCATCGGCCCGGACCTCGGCGAGCGCTACCTCGACACCATTTACCAGACCAACTGGCTGCAGGATCTCTACGGCGAGGACGTGCTCGACTCCGACGAGGCGGCTGCCGGTTCCTGGGCAGCCACCCCCGCGCCACCACCACGGTGGGGCCGGCGGCTGGACCCTGCAGACCGGCAACCGCAAGGGCAACCAGCACCATCAGCTCCAGGATCGTGAGACCTGGGTGTTGCCGGGCATTCCTACGGTGCAGCGACACAGGAACGCCCCTACCGGTTGGCCGCCCGGCGCGCATCCGGAGCCGGGCAGACCAACCACCACCGGGCCGGTGGATGGACGGAACGGCTGCTCGGCATGCGACGTGCGCCATGCCGGAGCACTCTGATCGTGAAGCTGCCTGTCCCCCGACCGGCAGCCGGCCAGGAAGGGGTGGCAGCCATGTTCGCGAGGCTGAGCACCTATGAGGGGTCACCGGTTCCTGCGCAGGGAGACCTGACAGCGAACTGGGAAGAGACTCTCGAACAGGTCCAGGAGGTCCCCGGCTTCCGGGGCGTGTACTACCTCGTCGACCGAGCCTCCGGGAAGGCCAAATCGCTGACCTTGTGGGATGACGAGCAGACCATGCAGGCCAGCGAGGAAAGGACAACGCGGCTCCGCGAAGAAATCGCAAAGAGGGAAGGCCAACGAGTTGTCTCGGTCGAGCGCTTCGAGGTGGGATTCAGTCACCTGGAGCCATAGCAGTCATCGTTCCGCGTGTTGACGGCGCCGTAGGGTCGGTGGGCCGAGGCCACGGCCGTTGGCACCAAAAGAATTGCACGAGCGACTGGATCCGTGTGCGATCGCGGCCGGCCCGAGGTTTCCCTGTCTTGCTGACGCTTCTGGAGAGCGGTGTTGAGCCATTCGTGTTGTGATCGATGGCGGAGGACACAAACGCTGTCGAGAACGGGAGGAAATCATGGCTGAGAAGCTGCGAGCGCGAGACATCATGTCCGGCGGCGTGCAGTGCGTCGGCGCACACCAGTCGCTGTTCGACGTGGCGAAGATGATGCGCGATCTGAACGTCGGTTGCCTGCCCATCTGCGGCGACAACAACAAGCTCACAGGCTTGATCACCGACCGTGACATCGTGGTCAAGTGCTGCGCCGAGGGCGTCGACCCGGCAACCGTGCAGGCCGGATCGCTCAATGCCAAGGTGCACTGGATCGATGCCGAAGCGGACGCCACCGATGTCCTGACGACCATGGAGGAACATCAGATCAAGCGGTTGCCGGTGATCGACGTCCAGGGCGGCCACCGTCTGGTCGGCATGATCACGGAGGCCAATCTTGCGAAGAATCTGAGCGACGAACAGATTGCCGAGTTCGCAAGCCGCGTATACGCGGGCGCTGGAACGTCCGGTCAGTCCGCACCCTGAGGCGTCACCTCGAACACCGGAAGACAGTCACCGACCGGGTTTCCGATCCGCACGGAGCTCAGCCACCGCGCCGATGAGGTGGTAGATGCCGCATACGCAGAGTGCATGGTCCGCGATGCATGCACGGACCATGCTCCTGGCGTCGATACGGCTTGTGCGAGTCACCCGCGCGCGAGCTTCGGCTCTGCCGAGCGAGCATCGTGAGCTGCCTCGGAGCCCGACCGGGCCAAGTCGTGGCCGACGCTGCGCGGGGCGGGGCGGGAGAGCCCACTCGGCGGATGCCGGCGGCGCAGGCGAACAGTGAACTCTTCGGTCGCCCTTCAAGGCCGTCAATGCGCCAAAGTCAGTCCACTTATCCCAGATTGGACTTGGTTGGGCTCTGAATGGCATTGCTACGGTCCTCGCATGAGATTCCATGTCGTCAACGCGTTCACTGATCGTCCGTTCTCCGGGAACCCGGCAGGTGTGTGTCTTCTGCCTGCCGGGGAATGGCCGCAAGACACCTGGATGCAGCAGGTTGCAGCCGAAATGAACTACTCAGAGACCGCATTCGCTCTCCCGCTGCCTGCTGAGTCCGAGGCCGACTGGGCCATCCGTTGGTTCGCACCGCTCGTCGAGACCAATCTGTGCGGCCATGCCACATTGGCTACAGCACACGTCCTGCGCGCGGAGCGGGGTCTCCTGGGCACCGTGCGGTTCAGCAGTCGGCAGAGCGGCATCCTGGTCACACACGCCGACGAGGGAGGCAGCGTCACTCTGGACTTTCCGGCCGCGCCCGGCACCGAAGTCCCCGTACCGGAAGGACTGGCCGAGGCACTGGCGGTCAGGCCTGAAACCACCTTCCGTACCGGCGCGCTCGGCGATCTGCTGACAGTCCTGCCCGACGAAGCCACCGTCCGGGCCGTGACTCCCGACCTGGACGCGGTAGCCAGCCTGACGCGCCGCGAGGGCCTGCGCGGCGTCATCATCACGGCCCCGGCGGCTGGGCCCGGTCTGAAGTACGACTTTGTGTCCCGCTTCTTCTCCCCTGCCGAGGGCATTCTCGAGGACCCGGTCACGGGCAGCGCCCACACCGCGCTCGCCCCGTACTGGTCGACGCGACTCGGCCGCGACGAACTCACGGGCTTCCAGGCGTCCGCGCGTCCTGGTCTGGTCCACACTGCCGTGCACAGCGACCGCGTCCACCTCACAGGAAAAGCCGTCACGGTCATGGACGGCACCCTGCACGCCTAGAACTCGTTTCGACCGGTTCCGCTGCTCATTGGAGTGCGCCGGTGCCGAAGTCGCCCTGAGACCACCGGCAAATGGGGGGAGACGGAACGGGGCCGGGTGCGTGCAGCTGCAAGGCGGAGGAGGGAGGCAACGCGAAGGGGGTTCCCCCATGCCTTTAGGGCCCTTGAGGGCAAGGCCGTGAAGTTACGGCTTGAGTGCGACTGTCCAGGCGGCTGTGATCTGTGGGTTTGCCGGACGTAGGAAGCGGAGCCCCGGTAGAACCGGCAGTCGACCAAGACAACCGCTCACTCACCGGAGGCTCCGCTGTCCGGACAGTCTGCCATCGCGCGTGTCGTCACGGTGGCCGAAGGGCTCTATGCGCCGGGCCACCTGGGCGAGTTGACCGGGATCGTTCCGTTCGAGCTGGTCGATGCCGTGCTTGTCGAGTGCGGAACCGTCCAGCAGCGGCTGCGGAATCTGCCCGCACGGGTCGTGGTCTGCCTGCTGGTGGCCGCGGCCCTGTTCGAGGGCTGCGGATATCGCGAGGTACGGCGCAAGCTCACCGGTGCCCTGGTGGGCCTGCATATGACGTGATCGTGCTCGGCGCAGGCCCGGTCGGACAGAACGTCGCCGACCACGCCCGTGCCGCCGGCCTCACCGTCGCTGTCGTGGAACGTGAGCTCGTCGGCGGTGAATGCTCCTACTGGGGGCAGATCCACAACCTGCCCGCCGAGTACGAACGCCTCGTCGTAGGGCTGCGGCGCGATGACGAGCCGGGGCCGTCGTCCGGGCGCCGCGGCGGCCAGGGCACGGGCGCATCGGCCCACGGGGGCGTCGACGCGGCGGCCAGTGGCCATCCTGCGGGGAGCATGGAACACGTTCGGCTGCGCCCTTGACCTGGGGCCCGGTGGGCCCGGGCCGGTTCGCCGGTCGCGACGAGTCCTCCGAGGACGGCTTTCCGGGCCGGGCCTCCGCGGCAGGCCCAGGCGCTGCCGGTCGTCACCCGTTCGATCCGGCAGGATCCGGCACCGGGCCCCTTCTACGACGCGCTCAACCCGCGAACCGGGCCATCCACGCCTCGACATCGTCCGCCGACCGCGGCAGGCCCGCCGACAGGTTCTCGTGACCGTCGTCGGTGACGACCAGGTCGTCCTCGATCCGGACGCCGATGCCGCGCCACTCCTCGGGCACGGTGAGATCGTCCGGCTGGAAGTACAGACCGGGCTCGACGGTGAGCACCATGCCCGGCTCCAGCACGCCGTCGACGTACTCCTCGTGCCGGGCCTGCGCGCAGTCATGGACGTCCAGACCGAGCATGTGACCGGTGCCCGCCATGGTGAAGCGGCGTTGGAGGCCGAGTTCGTACGCGCGGTCGGCCGGGCCTTCGATGAAGCCCCACTCGACCAGCCGGGCCGCCAGGTGACGCTGGGACGCCTCGTGGAAGTCGCGGTACGCGGCGCCGGGCTTGACGGCGGCCATGCCGGCCTCCTGGGCCTCGTACACCGCGTCGTAGACCTTGCGCTGCAGAGGAGTGAAGGTTCCGCTGATCGGCAGCGTGCGCGTGACGTCGGCGGTGTAGAGGGTGTGCGTCTCCACGCCGGCGTCGAGCAGGAGCAGGTCCCCCGGGCGCACCGGACCGTCGTTGTCCGTCCAGTGCATGATCGTGGCGTGCTCGCCCGCGGCGCAGATCGAGCCGTAGCCGACGGAGTTGCCCTCGAGCCGTGCGCGGCGGAAGAACGTGCCCTCGATCCACCGCTCCGACGACGCGATCGCCCGCGAGAGCTCACCGATCACATCGGTGAATCCGCGCACGGTGGAGTCCACGGCCTCGCGGAGCTCGGCGATCTCCCAGTCGTCCTTGACGAGGCGGAGGTCACTGAGTGCCTCCTCCAGTTCGGCGTCGCGCTCCTCGTCGGTGGTGACGGCGGCCTCGAGCGACTGGGCGAGACCGCGGACGATCCGGGTCGGCGCACCGGAGGCGGCGGCCAGGTCACGGGCCGCCGTGCGGACGTCGCGGCAGGACAGGCCGAGCACGAGCTCCGACTCGGCGAGGGAGCGCCGTCGGCCCATCCACAGCTCCGCCGTGGAGCCGGTCCAGAACTCGTCGTTGTCCCTGCTGTCCCGCGGCAGCTGGTAGCAGTAGGCGTCATGGCCGCCGTCCGCACGGGGTTCGAGGACGAGCGCGCCGTCCCGGGCCTGGTCTCCGGTCATGTGCACGTAGCCCGAGTACGGGCGGAACGGGTAGGTGTCGTCGTTCGAACGGACCTTGAGGTTCCCTGCGGGAATCACGAGGCGTTCGCCGGGGAAGCGCGCGGAGAGCGCGGCGCGGCGGCGGGCCGCGTACGGAGCCTGCTCGCCGAGCTGCAGGTCGTGCCGCTCGGTGTCCGCCCACCCCGTCCGCATCAGAGCGGACAGTTCCTCGGAGATCCCTGAGTAGAGACCGTTCTTTCGGCCTTTCGCCACGTCATACACCTTCTTCTGGGTGGGTTCCTCAGCGGCGAGGGGCAGAGGGGCCCTACGGACAGGCCGAGCTCCCTCCCGGTGCGGCCGGGGCGCCCTCGCTGCCGCCGGTCGATGGCGGCTCCCGGACGGTATCCCGCACCGCGCGCGCTCGGTGCCGAAGACTGCCACTGGCACAGATCGGCCATAACGCCGACAGGAGCCGTCGATAATGCGGAGTATGACGAACGCGAAACTCGGCGAGGCCCTTCGGCTTCTGGGAATCGATCACGCAGCGGGCCGGGTCTATCTGGCGCTGCTGGAGCTGGCCCCCGCCCCGCTGAGTGCCATCGGAACCGCGGCCGGTCTGGGCGGTGCGGAACTCGCCACGGCGTACGGCGCACTGGTCGACGCCGGTCTGGCCAGTGCCGCCGAGGAGGGCGGGGACGTGGTGGCCCCGGTTCCGCCCGCCGCGGGCCTGGAGATCCTCGCCCGGCATCGGGCGGCCGAGGTCGAGGAATCGCGCATCACCGTCGGGGGCGCGTTCGATTCGTTCCGGCGACAGCGGCTCGCCGCGTACAACGACAATCTCGTCGAGGTCGTCACCGGCGACGCCATCGGCCCCAGGATTCGTCACGCTTGGGCGAGCGCCCGTGATCAGATCCGGCAGTTCGAGTCGCCACCGTACTTCCCCTTGTCCGAGGCCACGGACGACGCGCTGGCCACGCTCGCCCGCGGTGTGACTCAACGTGTCGTGTACTCGCGGGAGTCGCTGGAGCATCCGGGCCACTTGAAGGACGTCATCGAACCGTGCATCAAGGCCGGCGAACAGGCCAGGGTACTTTCGTCGGTGCCGGTCAAACTGGTGATCATCGACGAGGCGTACGCGCTCGTGTCGTTGTCGATCAAAGAGGCCGACGTGCACAACATCATGCTGGTCGTGCAGCCGTGCGGCCTGCTCTCCGCGCTCGTGGCACTGTTCGAGCAGTCCTGGCAGAATGCCCTGCCGTTCCACGGCCGCACCACCCGCCCGGGCGGCCTGCCCCCCGCCGACCGCCGCCTGCTGTGGCTCCTCGCGGGCGGCGCGAGCGACGACGTCATCGCCCGCGAGATGGGAATCAGCCGCCGCACGCTGTTTCGCCGCCTGCAGATCCTGATGGCCCAGCTGGGTGCCGCGAGCCGCTTCCAGATGGCCTTGCAGGCACAGCGCTGCGGCTGGTTGTGACCCGCACACCGCCGGACGAAACCGAGGCGAGCAGTTCGAACGTGCTCGGCCGGTGGCGCCGAGGGCTGTCGCCACATGGCGGACCGCGTCGACCCGGCCAACCCGCAGCCGTCGTCCTCGCACAACGCCGTGTGCAGCGCCTCGTGCCGCCGGACGACGCCGCTCAGGCAGCCGGCCGACGCCCCGGCGTCCAGCCGACCGCGGAAGTGGACCGGCAGCGGCACGTGGTAGGCCCGGGCGCCTTCCTCCAACTGGCTGACCAGCCAGAGCCGGGTCTGGGCGTACGGGGCGGGAACCGGCCCGCTGCCCGTCCTGCGGATGATCTCGGCCGGTGTCGCGCGGCGACGGGCGAGTTCACCGAGCAGTGCCTGGCGTAGCGGAGAACGTCGCGAACCGGGGGCCTGCAGCTGGATCATCCTGATCGCTCCTCGGTTGTCCGGGCAGCCCGTCATCGCCGACGACGGGGCGCACCGTCAGCCGGGAAGCCGGACCCGCCCGGTCAGCCGCGGTGGTCATGAGCTCCCAGCCGGTCCCGTCCCGAGGAACCGGGCGATGTCCGCCTCCTCGGCGGCGATGCCCGCGAGCACGTCGTCCGTCAACTCTCCGAAGGGGGTGAGGGCCACGGCCCTGCCGCGGTTCCGTTTACTCCAGGTCGCACAGGCCAGGCCGTCCACCGTGACCGTCGGCCGGATCTGCCCGCCGCCGGGCCGGACCTGCCGCTCGTGAGGCACAGCCACGGAGAGCACGCGGGTCCCCCGGAGCTGTTGCGCGCCGATGGCATCCGGGCGGCGGGTGACCGGGGGACTTCCTGGCCGCCCACGTCCTGGTTCGGATCTGCGCCGCACGGCTGCTGGACCTCCCGGTGCCGGGTCTCACCGTGCCACGTACTGAGGCGCGCAGCCTCTCGCAGGAGTCGCCCCGATGCCCTCTCGCAGGAGTTGCCCCGATGCGGGGGCCCGCAGTACCGGCAGCACAAGAAATCCCCGGTCCGCAATTACGGACCGGGGATTTTCCCGGGTATATTGAGCATTTCTGTGTGCCCACAGAAAAACCCCACAAATGTGGGGCAACTAAGAAACACCATATCCGGCAGGGAGCCATTTTGTCAACTCGGGAAAGTGCCGAATTGCAGAAGGAGCAGGAATTCATCGGCCGGCTCTATGACCGTGTCGACGTGCTGCGCGGAGTCGCCGCACAGCACGTCGAGGACGCGCTGACGCCGGTCGGGACCGGGCTGCAGGCCCGTCTCGAACGCGATGTGCTCGTCGCCGAACGCTCGGGTCTGCTGGCCGCGCTGAATGCGGTGGACGGCTCGCTGTGTTTCGGCCGCATCGATCTCTCCGACGGCACCGCGCACCATATCGGCCGTATCGGAATCCGCGAGGACGACACCGCGCATACGCCCCTTCTGATCGACTGGCGTGCGCCGGTCGCCCGCCCCTTCTATCTCGCCACCGGTCACACCCCGATGGGGCTGCGCCGGCGCAGACACATCACCACCGAGGGCCGCGTCGTCACCGAACTGCACGACGAGATCCTCGACGTCGGGGACCGCGAGCGCACCGGTTTCGAGGACCCGAGCGGCGACGCGGTGCTGCTCGCCGCCGTGAACTCCGCCCGCACCGGCCGCATGGGCGACATCGTGCGGACCATCCAGGCGGAACAGGACCGCATCATCCGCGCCCCGCACCAGGGTGTGCTCGTCGTCGAGGGCGGCCCCGGTACCGGCAAGACGGCGGTGGCACTTCACCGGGCGGCCTTCCTGCTGTACGAGCACCGTGAGCTGCTCGCCCGGCGCGCCGTCCTGATCGTGGGCCCCAACCCGGCCTTCCTGAGCTACATCGGCGAGGTGCTGCCCGCGCTCGGCGAGACGGGTGTCCTGCTCGCCACGCAGGCCGAACTCTTCCCCGGGGTCCATGCCGACGGCATCGACACGCCCCGTGCCGCCGCCGTCAAGGGCGGTGAGCCGATGGCGGAGGCGCTCGCGCTCGCCGTGCGCGACCGGCAGCGGCTGCCCGAGCCGGGCGCCCCGCTGGTCATCCCGCACGACGACGGGGACCTCCTCCTCGACCGGGAGATCGCCTACGAGGCCCGCCAGGCGGCCCGCGACACCCGCCTGCCGCACAACCTCGCCCGCCCGCACTTCGCGTTCCGGATCATCGATGCCCTCACCGCGCAGCTCACGGAGCGCATCGGGGCCGACCCGTACGGCGGTCCCAATTTCCTCGGCCCCGACGACATCGCCCAGCTCGGCAAGGGTGTCGCCGTCAGCAAGGCGGTGCACTCGGCCGTCGACGAGCTGTGGCCCGCGCTCACCTCGGAGGGTTTTCTCACCGACTACCTGGCCGACCCCGTGTACGTACCGGACGAGGACGCCGAAGCCATCCGGCGCGCACCCGGCCGCGGAAAGTGGACCTCCGCCGACGTTCCGCTGCTCGACGAGGCGGCGGAACTCCTCGGGGTCGACGACAGCGCCGAGCGGGCCGCCGCCGAGGCCGAGCGCCAGGAGCGGATCGCGTACGCGCAGGGCGTTCTGGAGCTGTCGAGGGGCTCGGAGACATACGAGTTCGAGGACGAGGAGTCCGAGATCCTGGCCGCCCACGACATCATCGACGCCGAGCGGATGGCGGAGCGGCAGGAGGAGGCCGATCACCGCAGCGCGGCCGAGCGGGCCGCCGCCGACCGCTCCTGGGCATTCGGGCACATCATCGTCGACGAGGCCCAGGAGTTGTCGCCGATGGCGTGGCGGTTGCTGATGCGCCGTTCGCCGACCCGCTCGCTGACCCTGGTCGGCGACCCCGCGCAGACCTCCGAGGAAGCAGGCGTCGGCTCGTGGGCGAAGATCCTGGAGCCGTACGTCGGTGACCGCTTCGAGCACGTCGGACTCAAGGTCAACTACCGCACGCCCGCCGAGATCATGGAGCTGGCCGCCAGGGTCGTACGCGTCGACGCCCCTTCCTTCGAGCCGCCCGTCTCGGTGCGGTCCACCGGCGAGGTGCCGTGGACGCGGGACGCCGGGGAGGACCTGGCGGGGGCGGTGGCGCAGGCGGTCTCGGAACTGATGCCCGAGGAGGGACGCCTTGCGGTGATCGCGCCGCGGGCGCTCCACGAGGAGATCGCCGCTCCACTGGAAGGAGTCAGGGCCGGTGCCGAACCCGATCTGACCCGCACGCTGGTTCTGCTCGACCCCCGGCAGGCGAAGGGGCTCGAATTCGACCATGTGCTGGTCGTGGAGCCCGCCAGGTATGGGACAAGCGACCTGTACGTAGCTCTGACCCGCGCCACGCAGCGCCTGGGCATCGTCCACCGGGAGGAGCTGCCCGAGTCACTGCGCTGACGGCGCCCGGGCGCGGCGCTCGAACGGCACCGGCCGTGGGTGCCGCCGCTCGGGGTCCCGCTCCCGGGCCCGTGACCGCGGGTGTCCGGGTGGGCCGGGGGACGATGCCGAGTCGCCCGCAGGGCACCAGGACGATCCTGAGCGGCCGGTCGTCCCGCTCGTCGTCGGCCGCGAGCCGCGCCTCCACACCGGCGAGGACGGGGCCGAGAACCTGGAAGGCCCGTCGCAGAGCGCGGCAAGGGCCTCCTCCCACGCCTGTTCGACGGACGGGTGGCGCCTTCGCGTGCGGCGTCGCGTATGGCGGCGTCACGGGGCCTTTGGCAGGTCCGGTGTTCCTGGCGCACCCGGATGCCGGCATTGCCGCCGGCTTCCCTGGCCTGTGCGTGCTGTCCGAAGCGCGGGTCCTCGCCGAAATCGGCGACGGATGGCGAGCGAGGCAGGGAGGTTCACCGGGAGGGCGTCATCAGCATACCGAGTATGCTCACGGAATGAAGATCATGGTGCGCGGCCTCGCGATAGGGGCCGGGTTCGGTGCGGCCACCTCGCTCACCAACGCGCTCTCCTCGCCGTACTCAACACTCGGCGCCCCGCTGGCGGGCACTGTCTGGGCCAGCACCGCCAAGGTGCTCAGCCTCCTCGTGGGCCTCGGCTGGGCGTGGGCCGCGCTCGCTGTGGCGATGGGGTGGCTGGCCAAGACATGGACGCGAGGTGCCATGGCCGCGGTGCTCGCACTGGTCGCGGCCACAGCGGCGTACTACCCGATGGACGCGTTGGTCCGAGACGAACCGCTCGCCGGGTACTGGCCGGAGATGCTCACGTGGTGGGCGGCGAGCGTGCTGTTCGGATCTGTCCTGGGGGTGGTGGGTGCGGCCATCGAGCGCCCCGGCGTGACCGGCTTGCTTGCCGGGCTGACGGTGCCCGTGGGTGGCGCCGCACAGATGATCGCACTGCCACCCCGGCCGGGCCTCGCTTTCACCCGGGAAGCCGTTCTGGCCGAGGCTGTCATCTGGACGACCTTGGGAATTGGTGCCAGTTGGGCCGTCTACCACTTCTGGGCCGCGAAGCGTGCGAGAACCGTCGGATAGCTCATCGCGCGCACGCTGTCGTGCCCGACCGGCTACCACGGACTCAACCACGACTACGCACGCCACCTCCGCGACCACCTCGCCTTTTCGGACTCGCCACCCTCTGTCCTTTACGGGGTGACCTTGCACTTGTCAGCTCTGCGCTGCATCCGGTCTTGCATGGGTCAGCATGACCTCGTCGGCGGCGGCCGGCAGGCCGCATCTGGCGTGCTGCTGCGGTGGCGCAGGACGCACCATCTGTGACCTACGGCAGGGCCCCACGGCGGATCACCGTGGGGCCCAGTACGTCTACGGAGTCACGTCGGTGGCCTTCCACAGTTGGTTCGCCCCGGAGTTCGGCTGCCAGGTGGTGACGGCAGCGCCGTCGTTCGTGGCCTGGCCGCCGACTTCCAGTAGCTTGCCGGTCCCGGCGTTGACGAGCGTCCAGGTACCGTCGCCGGTCGACGACGTGATCCACTGGGTGGCCGCGTCACGCCGGCCGGTGTCGGGTTCAACGACCGGTGCACCGTTGCGTACGGCAAGACGCTTGCCGCTCGACGCGCTGATGAACATGTACCGCTTGCGGTTGTCCGCGTCGTTGCCGCTGATCTGCTGGAGCTGCCACTGTCGGCCTGCGGCGGAGGCGCCGGTCTTGATGACGAGCTTGCTGCCGTCGTCGGCGACGGTCAGGTCCTTGCCGCTCTGCACGCCTGTCAGCTCGTAGGTGTGGCCCTGGCGCAGGGTCGCCGCGTCCTTCGCGACACCGGACACCCCGTCGACGACGAACGAGGTCACCGACTGCGCGGGCACCGTGAAGGTGGCCTTCTTGTCGCCGACCGGGACGGTGTCGTGCCGCTCCAGCTTGCCGGCGGCGCTGGTCACGACGGGCGTGACCGTGGCGTCCTGATCGATCCGGGCGAACTTCGACAGGTCCAGCGTCACAGTGCGGGCGTCCGGGGTGCGGTTGACGTGGACGACGGTGGCGCCCTTGCCGGACTGCGCGACGGCGGCGGCGCTGGAGGTTTCGTCCGTCTTGATCAGCCGGTCGCCCGGCTTGATGTAGTGCGTGAAGTTGCGGGCCGTGTCGAACTTCGTGTTCGTCCGGACCGGGCAGCTGGCAAGGGTGTCCTTGGAGGTGCAGCTGAACGGGACCTGGATGCTGCCCCAGTTGCCGCCCTTGGCGGACTCTCCGCCGGGCTTCATGTTGTCGTAGTCCTCGACCGGTTGCCAGAACACCCAGGCGGTGGGCTCCAGTTCGCGCAGGTCGTCCACCATCTGCTGGGCGAGGCCGAGGCCGGGCCGCATATCTGTGAAGGACTGTCCGTCGCCCCAGTCGCCCTCGACCTCGCTCATCCACAGCGGCTTGTCGGCCGCCTTGGCCAGGTCGCGGACGGTGGTGCGCCCGCCCGTGCCGTACGTGTGGACGTTCATCTGCCCGACGAGGTTCTTCACGTCGGCCGGGTAGCTGTTCCAGTTCGTCGAGAAAATACCCGGGTTGGTCTCGTCCATGGCCGAGATCTCCGCACCGGCCTTCGCCTTCTTCAGTGCGGGGGCGAGGGCCCTTATGACCTTCTGCTGGAGCTCGGGGCCTATGTGCGCGCCTTCCTGACGGCCGCCGGTCGGCTCGCCGTCGGCGCCCAACGTGGTTTTCCAGTAACCGGTGTTGGGCTCGTTGAACGGGTCGACGGTGTCGACGTCGATGCCCTCCGCCTTCTCCAGGCGCTTCGTGGCTCCCGCCATGTACGCAGCGAAGTCGTCGACCGACTCGGCCTTGAGCTGATCCTTGGTCGCGTCGAAGCCGCCGGAGACGTACCCGCTCTCCGTCATGAAGTACGGCGGCGAGTTGCTGAACGTCTCCCAGTGGTCGATGTCGTCCTTGATCCGGTTCACCCACCAGCGCTGCGTCGCGTCGGCGTCCGGGTTCCAGTCCGCCGGGTCGTCGGCGTTCCACCAGTCGGTGTCGTCGCGGGTGGTGCCCTCGGGGGCCTTCCACCACCCGTCGACCGCTCCCCCGGCCCTCAAGTAGTCCTTCACATCAGGGGCGTTGCCGCCGCCGATGTTGTAGCGGGCGATGTTCAGGGCTAGCCCGTCGTCACCGAAGAGGAGGTCGGCGAGCTTCTCGCGGATTTCCTGCGGGTAGCCGCCGGTGACGTTGGCGAACCAGACGAGGCTGGTGCCCCAGCCCTCGAACTTCTGCTGCCGGTACGAGGGGTCCGGGGTCACCGTGACGGCGGCTGTCGACGCTGCGGCCGTCACGGGCGGGGCGGTGGTGAGGGCGGCTCCGGAAACCAGGGCGGCGGCGCCGAAGAGGCCGAGGAGTCGTCGTGTGCGGGTACGGCGTGCCAACGTTTTCTCCCAAAATCAGTTATATGGGCGGATAGTTGGTACTGCTGTGGTGCGATTCAGGGGGCGGGTTGCCGGATCACGGCGACTTCCCGGGGCGACAGCACGAGGCCGCCCTCCATCGCGGGACCGACGAGCAGCTCACCGGTCACGCCGGGCAGCGGCACCGGCACGTCGCCGCGGTTGACCAGGAAGAGGTAGCGGCTGCCGGCGTCGCGGCGCACGGTCAGCTCGACCGACCCTCGTGCTCCGTCCGGGAGTTCACTGGACACGCCGGCCGGTCCGAGCAGTTCCGGCAGCAGTGCGGCGAGGCCTTCGGCGCCGAGGCGGGTTGAGACGTACGCGGCCGAACCGCGGCCCGTCGTACAGCGTGTGACGGCCGGGCGGGAGGCGTATGTCCCGCTGCGGTAGCTGGCGAGCACCTCCACGTCCGGCCCGGTGACGGTGATCCGGTCGGTCCACAGGCTGCCGGTCGTCTCGTTGTCGAGGTCGACGGTGACGCCGTCGAGAAGCGGCCCGAACTCCTCGATACGGATGCCGAGCAGCTCGCGCAGGGCGCCAGGGTAGCCGCCGAGCCAGATGTGGTCGTTCTCGTCGACGACGCCGGAGAAGTACGTGGTGACGAGGTGTCCTCCGTCCTCGACGTACCGGGCCAGCTCCTTGCCGAACGGCTGGGGCACCACGTGCAGCACGGGCGCGATCACCACGTCGTACGAGGTGAGGTCGGTGCTGTGCGCGGGCACCACGTCGGCGCGGATGCCGAGCCGCAGCAGCGCGGAGTACCAGTCGAGCGCCTCGCGGTGGTAGTCGAGCCGCGAGGTGGGGTGGGAGTCGTGCTCGCTGGTCCACCATGAGTCCCAGTCGAACAGGACGGCCACGCGGGCGGGTTCGCGCTCGGCTCCGGCGATCGGCGCGAGCGCTTCGAGGGTGCGCCCCAACTCGGTGACAGAGCGGAAGAGTGCGCTGTCGGTACCGGCGTGCGGCACCATCGCAGAGTGGTACTTCTCGGCTCCGGCCGCCGACTGGCGCCACTGGAAGAAGCAGACGGCGTCGGCGCCGTGCGCCACGTGCAGCAGCGAGTCCCGCGCCAACTCTCCCGGCTTCTTGGGCAGGTTGACCGACTGCCAGTTCACGGCACCGGTGGAGTGCTCCATCAGGAACCACGGGCGGTGGCCCGCGATGCCGCTGGTCAGGTTGGCGGCGAAGGACAGCTCGTCGCGGTCCTGCGGGCCGGGGATGACGTAGTGGTCGTTGGCGACGAAGTCGATCGCGCCGGAGCCCGCCCAGTCCGCGTAGTCCATGCCCTTGGTGCCGCCCATCACCATGAAGTTGGTGGTCACCGGTACGTCCGGGGTCAGCTCGCGCAGCACCTCGCGCTCCGCGAGCAGATGGTCCTTGAGCGCGTCCGACGAGAACCGCTTGAAGTCGAGCTGCTGCGTAGGGTTGGGGTGCGAGGCGGCGAGGCGCGGCGGCAGGATCTGGTCCCAGTCACTGTAGCGCTGGGACCAGAAGGCCGTCCCCCAGGCATGGTTGAGAGCATCGAGAGTCGTGTAGCGGCGGCGCAGCCAGGCGCGGAAGGCAAGGGCGGCGTCGTCGGAGTAGTCGTAGACGTTGTGACAGCCCAGCTCGTTGTTGACGTGCCAGGCGACCAGGGCCGGGTGTCCGGCGTAGCGCGTGGCCAACTCCCGGACCAGGCGCAGCGCGTGGGTGCGGAAGACCGGAGAGGTGGGCCGCCAGTGCTGGCGCGCGCCCGGCCAGAGCGTATCGCCGGTAGCGGTCACCGGCAGGATCTCCGGGTGGGCGGTGGTGAGCCACGGCGGTGGGGACGCGGTCGCGGTGGCCAGGTCGACGCCGATGCCGCCCGCGTGCAGCAGGTCCATGACCTCGTCGAGCCATCCGAAATCCCAGGTGTCGGCGGTGGGCTGGAGCCGGGCCCAGGAGAAGATCGCCAGGGAGACGATGTTCACGCCGGCCTCGCGCATCAGCCGGACGTCCTCCTCCCACACCTCCCGCGGCCACTGCTCGGGGTTGTAATCGGCGCCGTAGCCGAGGCGTCGGCCGCCGTCGCTGCCCGCGGGGTACGGGAAACGGGAGGTGAGGGGGGAGGTCATGCAGGTCCTTCCGAGGTTCGATGAGGCGAAGGCACTTCAAAGGCTTCAGGTGCTACTTCTCGACGGTGAAGCCCTGCTCCGTGCCGTACTTGACGGATGCGTCCTGCCACGCCTTCAGGCCCTGGGCCAGCTTCGTGCCGGAGATGTAGGCCTTGCCGACGGTGTCATTGAAGATCGAGTTGGCGTACACCTGGTACGGCAGGTACTTCCAGTCGGCGGGCACGTTCTTCGCGGACTCGGCGAAGACCTTGTTGGCCTTCTGGCCGCCGAAGTACGGGAATTCAGTGTTCTGGAACGCCTCGGAGTTCAGGTCCTTCGTGGTCGCAGGGAACGCGCCGTTCTCGATGCGGGTCTGCACGCCCGCACCGGAGTTGACGTACTCGACGAAGGCGTAGGCGAGTTCCCTGTTCTTGCCGAGCTCGGGCAGCGCGAGCGAGCTGCCGCCGTTCTCCGAGCTGCCCGTCGCCCCCTTGGTCCACTGCGGCAGCGGGGCCGCGCGCCAGTCACCGGAGGCGCCCTTCACACCGGAGGCGAAGTTGGCGGGCATCCACGCACCGCTGGGCAGCGTGGCGATGGTGCCGTCGCCGAGCCCCTTGTACCAGTCGTCGCTCCATCCGGCGATCGGCGAGACGAGCTTCTCGTCGATGAGCTTCTGCCAGGTCTCGGTGTACTTCGTCGCGCCCGCGTCGGTGAAGTCGATGCCGACCTCGGTGCCGTCGACCTTGTACGGGTGCGAACCGGCCTGCCACAGAAGGCTGGTGGTCAGGCCCGCGTCACCGAGGTCGCTGGTGATGTACGCCTTCGGGTCCGCCTTGTGCAGCTTGCGGGCCGCCTCGACGTACTCGTCCCACGTCGTCGGCACGGCAATCTCGTACTTGTCGAAGACCCTCTTGTTGTAGAAGAGCGCCATCGGGCCCGAGTCCATGGGCAGGCCGTAGATGCCGTCACCGGCCTGCACCGAGTTCCACGGGCCGGGAGAGTAGGAGTCGGCGAGCTTCTCGGCTCCGTACGGCTTGAGGTCGGCGACCGACTTCGTCAGCGCGTACTGGCTGAGCGCGTAGTACTCGATCTGCGCGACGTCAGGAACGCCCTTCCTCGCCGAGATCGCGTTCTGCAGGGCCTTGTACTGGTCGTTGTTGGTGCCCGCGTTGACCAGCTTGATGTCGACCTTCGGATACTTCTTCTCGAAGTCGGCAACGACTTGCTTCAAGGTGGGCTCCCACGCCCACACGGTGACGGTGCCGCCCTTCTTCAGGGCGGCCTGGATGTCGGCCGAACCGACCTTCTTGTCCCCGGAGTTGCCGTCGTCGGAGCCACCGCAGGCGGTCGCCCCGAGGGCGAGGGCGCAGACGAGAACTGTGCCGCGCAGCAGGCGGCGGGGGTGCTTGGACATGGCGATGCTTCCACTTCGTCGTGGTCCTACAGAGGGTTTTCAGAAACGGTGAAGGCTGAACTGGAGTGCTGGGCCTACTCCTTGACGCTTCCGGCGGCGAGACCGGACTGCCAGTACTTCTGGAGCAGCAGGAACGCGGCGATCAGCGGCACGATGGTGATCAGTGAGCCGGTGATCACCAGGTTGAACACGACCTCGCCGCCGGCCGCGTACGCCTGCTTGTTCCACGCGTCGAGTCCGACGGTCAGCGGGTACCAGTCGGGGTCCTTCAGCATGATCAACGGCAGGAAGTAGTTGTTCCACGTCGCGACCGTGGTGAAGAGCAGAACGGTGACCGTGCCGGGCGCGAGCAGCGGCAGCGCGACCTGGAAGAAGGTGCGCACCTCGCCCGCACCGTCGATGCGGGCGGCCTCCATCAGCTCGGTGGGGATCGCCTCGACGGCGAACACCCACATCAGATACAGGCCGAACGGCGAGATCAGCGACGGGATGATGACCGCCCACGGGGTGTCGGTCAGGCCGATCTTGCTGAACATGAGGAACGTCGGGACGGCGAGCGCCGTGGTAGGTACCGCGACCGCGCCGATGACGACCGCGAACACGGCGCGCTTGCCCGGGAAGGGGAACTTGGCGAGCGCGTACCCGCCGAGGACCGCGAGGAAGGTGGCGCCGCCCGCGCCGACCACCACGTACAGCAGAGTGTTGAGGAGCCAGCGGCCGAAGACGCCGTCCTGGTACGTGAAGGTCTGGGTGATGTTGTCCCACAGCGCGAAGTCCCCGTCGAACCACAGGCCGAACGAGCCCGCCAGGCCCTGCTGTGTCTTGGTGGCACTGATCAGCAGCCACAGCAGCGGTACGAGGCTGTAGAGCAGGACGACGACGGTGAGCACGGTCAGCAGGACACTCCGCTTGGGGCGTCCCGGGGTATGGCGGCGCGGGGCGCGAAGGCGGGGGGCGGGGGACTTCGGCGGCGCCGCGGGCCGGGAGGCGGCGGTGGTGGTGCTCAGTCCAGTCATTGGGCTCACGCTCCCTTGCGCATGCCGCGCAGCTGGACGACATAGGCGACGATCATGGTGATCACGCCCATGACGATGGCGACCGTCGCGGAGTAGTTGTGCTGCTGGCCGGAGAAGGACAGCGAGTACGTGTAGTAGTTCGGGGTGTAGTCGGTGGTGATCGCGTTCGGTGCCAGCTTCTGGAGGATGGCGGGCTCGTTGAAGAGCTGGAAGCTGCCGATGATCGAGAAGATGGTGGCGATGACGAGCGCGCCGCGGATGGCCGGCAGCTTGATCGCCGAAATGACGCGCCACTGTCCCGCGCCGTCGATCTCCGCGGCCTCGTACAGCGAGTGCGGTACGACACGCAGCGCGGCGTAGAAGATCAGCATGTTGTAGCCGACGAACTCCCAGGTCACGATGTTGCCGATGGACGCCAGGATCAGGTCGGAGGAGAGCGGGTCGGGCAGCTTCACGCCGAACGCGTCGTTGATGTCGCCGACCAGTCCGAAGCGGGTGCCGTAGATGAAGCCCCACATGAGGGAGGCGACGACGGCGGGCACCGCGTACGGCAGAAAGACGGATATCCGGAAGAAGTCCTTTCCGTAGAGGCGGCCACTGTCGAGGGCGAGCGCGATCAGCAGGGCGAGGCCCAGCATGATCGGTACCTGGATCAGGAGGAACAGGCCGACGCGCCCGACCCCGCCCCAGAACTGACTGTCCTGCAGGGCCTGTTGGTAGTTGTCGAGGCCCACGAAGGTGGTGCCGCCGATGAGCTGGGTCCTGAAGAGGCTCAGATAGATCGAGTACCCGAGCGGCGCCAGGAAAACCAGCGCGAAGACGAGGACGAAGGGGCCGATGAACCCCCATCCCGTCCATGAGCGGCGCGCCCGTCGCGCCGGTGGTCCGGCCGGGCGGGGCCCTGTGGCCGCCGACGGTTGAAGCGTCGTCATCTCGCGTCCCTCGCTCGTACATCCCTCGCGGGTGGTGACCCCGATGTTTGCGTAACCATTCCGAATCGCAAGGAGCCGACGGCTGTTATGGTTACGTAAACATTCGGTGGCGGCATGTCTACACCGCCCCGTTGATCACGGTCAAGAGTCCGTCTCTCGGTATACGAACGAGACAGCTGGTGAGGGAAAACGGTGGGAGCAACGGACAGTGCCCCGGCGCGAGGCACGGCCGGTGGCCGACGCCGTACACAGAACGCTTCGATGGCGGACGTCGCCCGGGTCGCGGGTGTCTCCTCGCAGACGGTGTCCCGCGTCTCAAACGGCTTCCCCGGCGTCAACGAGGAGACGCGGCAACGGGTCCTCGCGGCGATGAAGGAGCTCGGCTATCGGCCCAACAGTGCGGCCCGCGCGCTCAAGCGGGGCGATTTCCGCACGATCGGCGTGATCACATTCACGCTGTCCACGACGGGCAACGTGCGCACACTGGAGGCCATCGCAACATCGGCCGCACAGGAGGGGTATTCGGTCACGCTGCTGCCGGTCGCGGTCCCCACCCAGGACGAAGTACGCGGCGCCTTCTCCCGGTTGGGCGAGCTGGCGGTGGACGCGGTCATTGTCATCATGGAGGTCCATCTGCTCGACTCGGCGAGCCTGTCGCTGCCGCCGCACGTGAAGATCGTGGTCGCGGACTCGGACGCCGGAGACCGGTACGCGGTCGTCGACACCGACCAGGCGGGCGGCACGCGGGACGCCGTGCTGCATCTGCTCGACCTCGGGCACCGCACGGTGTGGCACCTCGCCGGACCGGAGACGTCGTACGCGGCGCAACGTCGAACGGACGCCTGGCGCAGGACACTTGAGGAGGCGGGCCGCATGCCACCACCCCTCGTGCGCGGCGACTGGTCAGCCGAGTCGGGCTACCGCGCGGGCCTCCACCTGGCCGAACAGGCAGACTGCACAGCGGTGTTCGCCGCCAACGACCAGATGGCGCTCGGTCTGCTGCGCGCCCTCCACGAGCGCGGCCGCAAGGTCCCCCAGGACGTCTCGGTCATCGGCTTCGACGACATCCCGGAGTCGGGCTCGTTCCTTCCCCCGCTGACCACGGTCCACCAGGACTTCGCCGAGGTCGGCCGCCGCTGCGTGGAGAGCGCCCTGCGCCAGGTACGGCAGGGCGAGGCGGAGCGGGGAACAACGCTGGTGCCCACACGGCTCGTGGTGCGGGACAGCACGGCGCACGGACGCGGCTGACGATGCGCCGCGCCCTCGTCGATGAGGCCGTGCACGAGGACCTCGAGGACGTGCTCCGCCCGCACGCGGACCTGGACGACACCCGAACCGCGGAACCCGCTCAATCGATGGATCGTCAAGCGCTCCCGACTGACCGAAGTGATCGACCGTCCTCGCGATCTCGGATGGAGCCGGCCGTCACCGGCCCGGTCCCTGCCGGCCGTTGCCTCCGACGAGGATCTGCGTGAAGCAGCAGATCAACCAGCATCACTCAACGTTGCCGCAGGCCACACCGCAGCCGGAGCGCCCCTCCCCGTTTCCCGATCAGCGCGCAGGGTGGCAGAACTGCACCCGGCCACCCGTCTGCGGATCACCGGTCGCCTCCGGTAACTGCCGGGCTCCCGACCGCCGGCCGGATGCGGACCGCATCTGCGCGGTACGCCACTTCAATTGGCGCCCGGGTGTCCTGGACGGCCTCCGCCGGCGGCTCCACCACTTCAGCTGCGACACATGACAGGAACACATCCCCGGCCGTTCGCGACAAGGCCGGCCGCCTGCTTGCCCACGTCGCACAGCATGGCGGCGTGGCCGAGATCAGCCACCCGCGGTTCCGCCTCCACCGCACGCAGCGGGCCTGGCTGAGTACATCGGCGCCCGCCGCCTCCACCCAAAGACCCTGCCATCCGGACATGGCAGCGCCGAAGCCGCGGCATGGATCGCCCGGGCCAACCGCCACGTACAACGCCTCGACTCCCTCGGTACCGGGGCTGCGCCACCATCTGCTCGGCGCGCCAATACCGGCAGTGTCGGCACCACGGCCCACCCCGCGCAACGCAACGCACCGCACCGGCGCACCAGGCGTTGACCGGCAGTCAAGACGGAGCACCAGCACGGCAAAACACCCTCGTCAAGCGGCTGCCCGGACCGTCTGGGCGATCCTTTTCGGACTTTCCCGCACCCTGCGCCCGTGCGGCTCTCAAAGCCTCCTCGCCGGCCCTATGCTTCTACACGACTGTAGAGCTTGGGCGTCTCCCATGACGTTACCGGGCTCCCCCGCAACCCTCGTACACACGTAAGGAAGTGAACGCCTCGATGGTGTTCAAACGACTGCTCGGCTCACTCGGTGTGGGCGGCCCCACCGTCGACACGGTCCTCACCGCCGGGGCAGCTGTACCCGGCGGCCCCCTGTCGGGCCAGGTCCAGCTCAAGGGCGGCAGCTCCGACTTCGACATCGAGCACATCACGCTGGAACTCGTCGCACGGGTGGAGGCCGAGCTCGAGGAGGGAGAAGGGGAGGGCGTCGTCGTCTTTGACCGGTTCACCGTCGGCGGCGGCTTCCGGCTCGCCGAGGGCGAGCAGCGCAGTGTGCCGTTCTCGATCGCGCTGCCGTGGGAGACGCCGGTCACCGAGCTGTACGGGCAGGGCCTGGGCATCGTCCTCGGCGTGCGCACCGAGCTGTCGGTGGCCGGGGCCAAGGACAAGGGCGACCTCGACCAGCTCATCGTGGGCCCGCTGCCGGTGCAGGAGGCGATCCTCGAAGCGTTCGGGCAGCTGGGCTTCGGCTTCAAGTCCGCAGATCTGGAGTACGGCCGCATCGGTGGCACCAACCAGCAACTCCCCTTCTATCAGGAGATCGAGCTGACCCCGGCGCCTCAGTACGCGCACACGGTCAACGAGATCGAGGTGACTTTCCTCGCCACTCCGGGCGGCATGGACGTGGTCCTGGAGGCCGACAAGCGCGGTGGGCTCTTCTCCGGCGGGCACGACGCGCTCACCCGGTTCACCGTCTCGCACGACGGAGTCCATCACCAGGACTGGCGCGCGCTCGTCGACGACTGGCTGCGGCAGTTGACCGAGCACCGGTCGGCGTACGCGGCGGGCTCCTCGTACGGACACGGTGATCCGTACGCCGGGAACCACAGCCATGGTCAAGGGCACGGTCATTACGAGGAGCGTCATCACGACGGTGGTCACCGCTCCGGTCCCGGTATGGGCACGGCCGTCGCGGCGGGCGCGGCCGGGCTCGCGGTCGGCGTCGTCGGAGGCATGGTCGCCGCCGAAGTCGTCGACGAGGTCGGGGACTTCTTCGAGGGCGACGACGAGGATGAGGGCGGCGACGACTGATGTTCGGAATCAGTGAGATCGCGATCATCCTGATCGTGGCCATACTCGTGCTGGGCGCCAAGAGGCTCCCCGACCTTGCCCGTTCCGCGGGCAAGTCGGCCCGCATCCTGAAGGCCGAGGCGAAGGCGATGAAGGAGAGTCAGGGCGCCGAAGGGGAGGCCGGGGCGCCTCGTGTGATCCGCGGCGAGGCCGTCGACCGGCAGGACTCCGGGGACTCGAAGACGGATATGGGGCAGTCTCCTGGCCGCACATGAGGCACGCCGTCCGGGCCGCGCCTGCGCCGGTTCGGCGCCCTGCGAAGGGGCTCGGTGTGCGGCGGCGCCGACCAGTCCGCTCTCGTAGGCGACGACCACGGCCTGGACGCGGTCGCGTAGTTGGAGTTCGCCGCCTGGGCCTTCCTGCCCCCGGCAGACCCAAACATCCGCGCCGTGGTCATCACCGAGCTCTATCGGCACCACACGGGCAGCCATCCCGTCCGGAGGCCGAGGGCCATTGGCCAGGGCTGGGCTGACGGCCTCGGCGTACGCGCCCGCGCACACGGAGTCGACATCGAGTGCCAACCCGGTCGGCTCACTCGGCCACGACTGGAGATCTCAGTCCCCGACATGCTTCTTCCTGGCCACACGCAATCCTGGTAGCGGCATCTCGTGCCGAATGCGCACACCGAGCACCGACGACGCGCAGAACCTCGGAACAGAAGGCCCGCACATCATGCACTCCCGACGCCCTGTCGCCCGTCGTGCCGCTCTCACCACACTGGCCGGGCTCGCGGCCCTGCCACTCTCCGGATGCACGGCCACGCCGGATGCCGCCTCCCCGGGCCCATCGGGCAGGACTCCGCCCGCCACCGAGCCCGCCGCATCGACACCGGTCGATCCCCATACGGAGCACGCATTCGGCGAACTGGAGCGGAAGTTCGACGCCCGGTCAGGGGTGTACGCCCTCGACCCGGCAGCGGCAGGACCGTCACCCACGGCCCGACGAACGCTTCGCCTACGCCTCCACCTGCAAGGCGCTGCTTGCCGCCGCCATGCTGGACAAGCACTCCCTCCGGCAGATGGACCGGCTCGTGCGCTACGGCCGCGACGATCTCATCAGCAACTCGCCGATCGCTGAGAAGCACGTCGCCACCGGACTGACCCTGCGTGAGTTGTGCGACGCCGCCGTCCGAGGCGTATCCGCGGCTGTTCCATCGTCACCCTCCGACATCCGTGCCTGGGCACGAGGTCCTATTGGGCAGATCTCCGTCGTCGCACGCCATCCGCCCTCCCAGCAACCCGGCGAACCTTCCCGGTCAGAGCACTCACCGGGTGGGGTGCCGGCGGTGATCGAGGCGACGGGGACGAACGAGTGGAATGCGGTCTCGTCTTGGCGGCGAGACCCCTTCGAACACCAGAGGACCGAGGTCCACGTCGCATTGGATCTCTTCCTTCGCTTCGCGGATCGCAGAGTCCGGTCCGTGTTCGTCGATCGCTGGCAGCCTCCACTACTCGGTGATACAGTATAGTGGTACTCGGTAGTACGCAGTACCGATTGCACGGAGGAGGACTCGCGATGGACGACCTGACGGAGATGCTGAAGGGCACGCTCGAAGGGTGCGTGCTCGAAATCATCGGCAGCGAAGAAACCTACGGGTACGCCATCACCCGACAGCTGAACGAGCTCGGCTTCGCCGACGTCGTCGAGGGGACGGTGTACACCATCTTGCTGCGACTGGAGAGGAACAGACTCGTCCAGGTGACGAAACGACCGTCCGGGGTCGGCCCGCCGCGCAAGTTCTACGCGCTCAACGACGCCGGACGCGAGGAACTCGCGAAGTTCTGGGCGAAATGGCAGTACGTCTCATCACGCATCGACAGGCTCAAGGAGGGCGGGAGATGAACTTCTGGGAGACCATCACAGGCAGCGATCTCACCAGGGAATGGAAGGCGTTCGAAGCCCGGGCCGAAACCCTGCCAGACGAATACCGGGCGGCGTGGGAACAGATCAAGGGCCACCTCTTTCCCCATGGGAGCTTCACCGGCCGCAACCTGATGCCGATCCTCGACGCCACCCTGGGGCTGCTCGAAGAAACAGCGGCGGACGGGCAGAGCGTCCACGAGGTGCTCGGCGACGACATCCGAGGCTTTTGCGCGGCGCTGGCCGGTGGAGAAGGGGCTCGAACCTATCGCGACCGGTGGCGCGAGCAGTTGAACAGGAACGTCGCAAGGAAATTGAGCCGGCTGGGAGGCTGACGTGGGCATCCAGGACATCATCGAGGGCAAGAAGCAGTGGCGGGCGCACATGGCTCGGGTCAAGGCGCTCCCGCCGGACTACCAGATCGTCTACAAGGAGATTCAGAGGTACCTGTTCAAGGTCGGACCGATCGGCCTGCCTGACGGGCCCCTGCTCCCGGGGATCGTCGACTTCTTCGAGGAGGGCGCGGCCGCGGGCAAGGGGGTCTTGGAACTCATCGGCAAGGACGTCGCCGCATTCTGCGACGACCTGGTCAAGGACTCCCCCACCTATGCAGACGTCTATCAGGAGTCCATCAGCGGGGAACCCGGCACAGCCGAGAAGTAACACCCGTCGCATCATGTAAGTGGGTGTAGCCCGCACGCGCGGTCCGCTCGCCTCCGCACAGCGCGAACAGGCGCGGGCCGACCTGCCACCAGACGCCGCCGCAGATCCTGTCCACCGATCCGGTAGAGACGGCCTGGCCCAGCCCTGCCAATGCCCCCGGCGAGCAGGTCTCCGACTGCGGGCCGCTCGACACCATTTTCCAGGATGAAACGACTGACGTGCAGTCACGGACAGTCACTCAATCCGAGTTTCGAAGCAGCTTCCACTCCCCCTGTGTCTTCAGCCTTCGAAAGGAAGTCACCATGGCTTCATTTGTCATGCCCACATCCAGGCAGGGTGACGGTCACCCGTCGCCGACCGCAGTCTCCGCCGTCGGGCTACGCAAGTCATACGGCGAAAAGCTCGTCCTCGACGGTATCGATCTGCACATCCCGGCCGGGTCTGTGTTCGCGCTGCTCGGCCCGAACGGCGCCGGCAAGACCACCGTCGTCAAGATCCTGTCCACGCTCATCAATGCGGACGGCGGGCAGGCCCAGATCGCGGGCCACGACGTCGCCACATCACCGGACGGGGTGCGTGCCGCGATCGGCGTCACCGGGCAGTTCTCCGCGGTGGACGGCCTGATCACCGGGGAGGAGAACATGCACCTCATGGCTGACCTGCACCACCTGTCCAAGCCAGAGGGCCGGCGCACCGCAGCCGAACTCCTTGAGCGGTTCGACCTGGTGGAGGCCGCGAAGAAGCCCGCCTCCACCTACTCCGGCGGCATGAAGCGCCGCCTCGACCTCGCCATGACTCTGGTCGGCAACCCGCGGATCATCTTCCTTGACGAGCCGACCACCGGGCTCGACCCGCGCAGCCGCCACAACATGTGGCAGATCATCCGTGAGATGGTCTCCGGCGGCGTCACCGTCTTCCTCACCACGCAGCACCTCGAAGAGGCCGACGAGCTCGCAGACCGCATCGCGGTCCTCAACAACGGCAAGATCGCCGCCCAGGGCACCGCCGACGAGCTCAAGCGGCTCATCCCGGGCGGGCATGTACGGCTCCGCTTCTCCGACCCAGCGGCGTACCGGTCCGCCGCCGTCACCCTGCGCGAGGCCGCCCGCGACGACGAGGCACTCGCGCTCCGGATTCCCAGCGACGGCAGCCAGCGCGAACTGCGCTCGCTCCTCGACCGGCTGGACTCCGCCGGCATCGAGGCGGACGAGCTGGCCATGCACACACCCGACCTCGACGACGTCTTCTTCGCCCTGACCGGCGACACCAATGTCCCCAACCAGCCCAAGGAGAACGTCCGATGAGCGCCCTCTCCCTCGCCGTCCGCGACTCGAACACGATGCTGCGCCGCAACCTGCTGCACGCGTGGCGCTACCCGTCCGGGACCCTGAACCTGCTGCTCACGCCGATCATGATGCTTCTGCTCTTCGTCTATATCTTCGGCGACGTGATGAGCGCGGGCATCGGTGGCGGCGGCGCCAACCGCTCCGACTACATCGCCTACATCGTCCCGGGCATCCTGCTGATGACCATCGGCAGCACCGTGATCGGGCCCGCGGTGTACATCTCCATGGATATGGCCGAGGGCCTCATCGCCCGCTTCCGCACGATGGCGGTCTACCGCGGCTCGGTGATCATCGGGCACGTCGTCAGCAGCGTACTGCAGTGCATCGCCAGCGTGGTCCTCGTCGGCGCCGTCGGCGTGGCCATCGGCTTCCGGTCCACGGACGCCACAGCCCTGGAGTGGCTGGCGGCGTTCGGGCTGCTCGTGCTGTTCGCCCTGGCGCTCACCTGGATTGCGGTCGGGATGGGTATGGCCGGCCCGAACCCGGAGGCGGCCAGCAACATGGCCATGCCGCTGATCCTCCTGCCGCTCATCTCCAGCGCTTTCATCCCAGCCGACACGATGCCGGGCTGGTTCCAGCCCATCGCCGAGTACCAGCCCTTCACCCCGGCCATCGAGACCCTGCGCGGACTCCTCCTCGGGACCGAGATCGGCAACAACGGATGGATCGCGATCGCCTGGTGCGTCGGCCTGTCCGTGCTCGGCTACCGCTGGTCGATGGCGTTGTTCAACCGCGACCCGAAGTAACGGTCGCCTCCCACAGCTCGCTCGCTCGAGGGCGGTGTGCTCCGACATCGCGTCGGCGTACGCCGCCTGTCCGCGTGGAGCCCTTGACCGTGACGACCTTCTGGAATCCGCGCCAGTCGCTGTACGTACGCAGCGCGGGCTTGCTGAACTCGTCGTCACTCTTGCCCCAGGCCGCGCCCGAGTAGGAGTACTTGGTCGTGATCCGGTCCGAGACGCCGGTGATCTTGTCCGTCTCGGTCACCGAGTCCACGACGTACTTGTTGAACCAGGAGAGGGCGGGCTTGTCCTCCTCGCCGTCCGGCGACCAGCGGGTCGGGTAGCAGGTACCGGTGTTCTTGGACTGGTCGACGTCGGGCTGGGTGCGGCAGCCGCCCTTGTAGACGACCTCGACGTCCGCGCCGTTCTCCGTGGAGACGGCGCCGATGCGCGGTCGCGTGAAGCCGGGCCGCGAGTCGCCTGCCGACTTGGGGACCAGGTTCGGCAGCTGGCGGTCCTTGAGGTAGCTGCCGAGCGGATGGTCACGGTCGACGACGTACGGACCGAAGCTGACGCCCGCGTCGGACAGCAGGGTGCCGGTGGAGTCACCCGCGCCGAAGCCGCGGCGGGTGATCTTGGTCAGCCAGAGTCCGGGAGAGGTGTCGTACCAGTCGCGCGGGAAGCTCTGCTGCAGGGTGTAAGTGTCCACCTTGGCCAGGCCGGTGGCACCGGGGCGGGCCGCTTCCGTCGTGACGGACTCCAGCCGCTTGGTCGTCCAGAAGGACGGGAAGGCGGGGCAGAGCTTCGAGTCCGACTTGCAGTTCAGGTTGCCGGGCGCGTCCCACCACGGACGATAGGAGGCCGGGTCCTTCGTGTTGTTGAACTTCGCCTCGTCGCACACGGTGGCGGATTCGAGGCAGCGTTCCTTGGTGTTGAAGACGACGCGCGCCGAGGGCGAGGTCAGCGAACCGGTGCGCAGACCGTACTCGATGGCGGTGGGGTAGCCCCCGCGGATGTACTGCTCGGGAGACTTGAACTTCTTGTTGGGCGCGTAGTAGTTGGTCTCCTGCTTCCAGTTCACGATCACCGCGTTGCCGTGGACGTCGACGATCTTGTCCAGGCCCCACTGCCAGGCCTGCTGCTTCTTCACCGAGCCCTCGGTGCAGCGGGAGCCCGCGAACGCCGTGGCATGGCAGGGCTCACCGGGGTGGTTGCCGTAGACCGGGACGGTCAGGACCGACTTGGTGTCCGCGTGACCGCCGCCGACCTTGTTGAGCCCGAAGGAGAACTGCGTTCCGTCCGAGGTTGTGACGACCCAGTACTCGCCGTCGTTGTCCCCGTTGTCCCCGCCGGTCTTCAGCTCGACGCGCGTGCCGTCGTCGTTCTTGAGACGGTAGAAGTTCGAGGTCTTGCTCTCGCGGACCAGTTCGGTCGTCTTGCCGCCGAGAGACATGACCGCGTTGTAGGACACCCAGCACAAGTCGGAGGTCTTGTACTTCTTCTCCTTGTTGTTGGGCGCTCCGGCCGCGATGTCCGCCCGGTCATCCTGGCAGGTGCGGTAGCGGCGTTCGATGTGGCCCGGTTCGTAGTTCCAGCCCTCACCGATCCAGGATGCCTGGGGCGAGGTGCTGGAGGTCTTTCCGTCGACGGTCTGGGAGGAGTAGTCGAAGGAGATCTCCGGCGCCGGTCCCGCAGGAGCAGGCGGGACCTCCAGCGGATAGGACCAGTTGAACGCGCCGGACGAGCCGCCCGCCGTCCACTTGCCGTCGCCGAGCAGCGGGGTCGCCTTGAACGAACCGCCTTCTCCCGCACCGGAGTCGACCGCGCCGACGACCGCCTTGTCGCCGCCCGCCGCCGCTGCCGCCGTGGCGGACCGGACGTACGAAGCCTGCATCGCCGTGGAGGGCTTCTTCGCCAGTGGAGCCGAAGCCGGGGTCACCGTGCCGTCGGCCGCCGTGTCGACCGTCGCCGTGATCGTCTTGGCGTCGGTGTCGTTGACGGTCCCCAGCTCTTCGTACGTACGGCACTCCTCCAGGTCCGGAGTATCGAGATAGCACTCGGGGAACTGGACGAAGCGCAGGCGGGAGGCCCAGTCCGCGCCGTAGAGGTTCTGGTACGCCTAGTAGTCGAGTTCCACCGCGATAGGCACCGAGGCGCCGGGCGGGGCCGTGACGGTGACGACCGCGCCGTCCACGCCCTCCGACTGGGGGGCGGTGCGGTCGGGGATCTCGACCTGCCAGGTCCCCGTGGGCATGGCGGCGCCCGGCGCCTGTCCCAGCTTCACGGGGAGGGTGCCGACCGGTTCGGGCTCGGCCGCCGCGAGCCGCGTGACGCCGGCGCGGGAGGCGGAGGTGAGGCCGGTCTGCTGCGCCGCGCCCTGGGCTGCGCCGCCGAAGGTCACCGAGCCCGTACCGACGGGCGGTGTGGTGGTGCCGGCCAGCGCCTCCGTGGTGTTCGCGGGCTCCTCCACCGCGATGCTCTCCAGGTTGGCATCGCGCGTGGTGCCGTCGATCAGCTCTTCCTGACCGAGTTTCTCCAGCACGAGCTCCTCACGCGGCACCTCTGCCTTCGAGGGGTCCGGAGGGAGTGCGAGTGCGTCGGTCGGCAGCAGTGCCACCGCCAGCGCGAAGACCATGGCCGAGACCATGGTGGAGCGGCGGCCCTTGAGGCGCGCGGACAGCGATACGGACACGGTGTGGTCCCCCCGGACGACAGGAGCGGCGCCTGACAGACCACAGGCGGATGCCACTTCAAGAACGCGCTGATTCTGTGACCACGCAGTGAAGAAAGCCAGACCTTCCCGTGACCAAGTGATCACCATCATGCCGCGTTTAAAGACAAATGTGATAGGTCGTCAAGAAGTGGATCTTGGTGGCCATTTGACGTGCGAATCAGACACGGAAGGCGATTTGGTGGCATTCGATCCGTTCGGGCTGAACCGCTGCCAAGCGACGCATCGAAAGGCCCTGATTGGGGAATTTTAGGGCGAGTTGTCGTGGCAGCGGCAGAGGTATGCCGCCTCTCCTGGTCGCGCGAGCCGGACTTCCCCGTTCGCCACGTCGCGTCGTCCGGCGCACGCAGCCCGCTCCCGGGGCGCGTGACGGCACGGGATTCGTAGGCCATGATCTGCTCGCATCTTCACGTCCTGCGCACAACTGCGTCGTGCGTGGTGGCTCAAGGGGGAGGAACTCGCGCACATGTCGAGCAGCTGGCGCCATACGGCCAGGGGCAGAGCCACCGCGGCAGTCGCGGTGGCCGTCGTCGTGGCATCCGGTCTGACCTACGTCGGACTCAACACTCCGGACACGGAACGGAGCACCGACCGGCCGGAGCGTGCCACGCACGCACCGCTCGACGAAGCCTCCGCGGCGGCGGAGGCCGCCAAGTCGGGCAAGGCCGTCGAGGCGACGGCGCTTCGCACCGCGTACTCGACCACCTGGGCCAGGCCGGACGGCAAACTGCAGCGCCGTATCCACGCAAGTCCCGTGCGCGCCAATGTCGGTGGCGAGTGGAAGTCGATCGACCCGTCTCTGGCCCGGGTGAAGAACGGTTGGTCGCCGAAGGCCACCAACGTCCGGATGGTGTTCTCTCCCGGCGCGCAGGCCGAATCCCGACGGGCGTCGCGCGACCGTGTCCGGCGGGTGTCCCTGCTCGCCCCCGCCGCCGCCTCGGCGAACGGCAACGCGCTGGTGACGCTGTCGACCGGTGGGCACGACATCGTGCTGACCTGGCCCGGCGCGATCCCGCAGCCCATCATCGATGGATCCCGTGCCCTCTACCCGGAAATCCTGCCCGGCGCCGACCTCGTACTGACGGCCGACGACGGGGGGTTCGCCCAACTCCTGATGGTGAAGAACCGTCAGGCCGCTGCCGATCCACGCGTCGCCCAGCTCTCGTACGGGCTGTCCTCCCCGGACCTGAAATTCCTGCTGGACCCGACCAGCAGGATTCTCAGCGCGGAGGACGACGAGGGTGACGAGATCGCCGTTTCGCCGAGTCCGCTGATGTGGGACAGCTCCGGCACCCCCGCCCTCACCGATGGTGCGGGCGCCGGCACGGCTCCGCCACCGAGCGCCGAACCCGAGCCGACCGACACACCTGGCGGAGGAACCGGTGGGGATTCGCCCTCACCCTCCGCAGAGCCCTCCGACACCATGAACGACGGTGAGATGGGCGACTCGTGGAACGAGGTCCTGCCCGGGGCGACGGACGAGGCGCCCGACCCCTCCACCACCGAGCCGGCCGGCACCGCTCCGCCGGTTCCGGCCGAGCCGACACCCGAGCCCTCCCAGTCCGGTCCCGCGGCGACCCTCTCGCTGCCCGCACTCGCCGGTCCGCAGCCCGACTCCCACGGCACCCTCGTCGATGCCGACCTCTCGGGGTCGGACTGGGTCCTGATTCCCGACCAGGACTTCCTGACCGACTCGAAGACGGTCTATCCGGTCTTCATCGACCCCTCGATCAAGAAGCACACCAACGACTGGACGACCGCGTACAGCGGTCACCCCAGCGCGAACTTCTACAACGGCCGGAACTTCAACAAGGGCGGCACCCACGAGGCTCGCGTCGGCTTCGAGTCCGACACCTGGGGCACGTCCCGCTCCTTCTTCACCATCGACTGGGACGCGAACCTGAAGGGCGCCACGGTCCACGAGGCGACCCTGCGTGTCCTCGAGACGTACGCGTGGTCCTGCAGCGCGCGGCGGATGGACATCTACCTCACCGGGTCGATCAGTTCCAAGACGACCTGGAAGAACGCCCCAAAGATGACCAGCGCCAACAAGCTGGCGAGCCGCAGCTTCGCCCATGGCTACAAATCCGCCTCGTGCCCGGACGCGTACGAGGCGTTCAACGTGAAGCCGACAGCCCAGAAGGCCGTCACCGGTGGCTGAAAGACCATGACGCTCGGCTTCCGGGCCACCGACGAGAGCTCGCAGTACTCCTGGAAGAAGCTCCAGGCGGACAACGGCAACGACCCCTACGTCGACCTGCTGTACAACCGGCCGCCCGCCGCACCCACCAGTCTCGATCTCGACCCCGAGCTGAGCTGCGACACCACCTCCCCGTACATCAACCTCGGCGCTTCCCAGATCACGTTCTGGGCCAACAGCTCCGACAAGGACGGCAATCTCGCCAGTGTCCGCTTCGAGCTGTGGCCCACCGGCGGCTCCGGGAACCTGCTGGGCTCCAAGGCGGTCGTCTCGGTCGGGAGCGGTACGTCCTCCGCCCGGGTCCACACCGATCCGCTGAACACGAGCGTCCTCAAGAACGGCACCACCTACTCGTGGAGGGCCCGGTCGGTCGACAAGTTCGGTGCCTCGTCCGCGTTCGCACCCGCGTCGGTGCCCTGCCGCTTCGTCTTCGACACCTCGAAACCCTCCCCGCCCACCGTCACCTCGACACAGTTCCCGGACGCGGACGCGAGTGACAACGGCTTCGCCAACGAGCCCGAGGACGCGAAGTGGAGCACCGTCAAGTTCGGCACTGCGGGATCGTTCTCCTTCAAGGCCGCGCAGGCGGACGTGGTGAAGTACGAGTACAGCTTCAACCAGGGCTCGTACGCCTTCTCCGCCGCCCGGACCAACGGCGCGCCGGTCACCACGGTGACGACGGTCTCCAACGCGAAGCCTCCGGCCGCCGGCCCCAACGTGCTCTACGTGAGGACCGTCGACGACGCGGGCAACAAGTCCGAACCGCGCAAGTACCTCTTCTACGTCACCCCCCGCGACCAGGCCGACGCCCCAGGGGACTTCACCGGTGACAAGCTGCCGGACCTCATGGTCGTGGACGGCAACGGGAACCTGCGGTCCTACGCGACCGAGTACACAACGGACCTGACCAAGGGCAGCGGTCGCATCGGCTACTCCGCGTCCGGCGCCTACCAGGGCAACCCGACCAAGGACCCGAATGGTGAGGACGACGAACCCCAGTACGTCGGCCCGCCTTCCGGTTACTGGAAGAACACCCTGATCACCCACATCGGCGACATCTACGGAGGTGACGGGCTCCAGGACCTCGTCGCCCGTCGCGAGGGCAAGCTGTGGGTGTACCCGGGCGACGGGTACGGCGGCGTCAACGTCGACAAGCGCCAGGAGATCCTGCTGCCGTCGAACGCACCTGCCCCCGACAGCATCAGCCAGATCGTCTCCGCCGGAGACGCCACGGGCGACGGCAAGAGCGACTTCTTCCTCACAGTCGGCGACGCCATCTGGGCCTTCGTCGGATACAACGGCGCCACCGTCGACAAGGCCGTACAGCTCTCCAGCTCCCCCTGGACCGACCGCGACATCGTGACCGTCCAGGACATCACCGGAGACGGAGTGACCGATCTGCTCTACCGCTCCACCAGCGGTCGCATGCTGCTGCGGACGGGTATGAAGGCGACAACGGGTGGAGTGGACCTCACCTCCCTCGCCTCGGCGGCGAACTCCGCGGGCGGAGTCGACGCCGTGTACGGCTCCGGGGGTTGGGAACCGGCCAAGATCCGTCTGCTGTTCGGCACCCCCGACCTCAACGGTGACGCGATCCCCGACATCTGGGCTCTCAGGGTCGACGGAACGCTGAACGTCTACACGCCCTCGCGCACCGACACCGGTGCCGGGACGCAGATCACCACGGGATGGCAGAACAAGATGGCCATCGGCTGACGCCCTGTCCGCCTCCAAGCGCCGGGCCCGGAGACCGTCTCCGGGCCCGGCGCGCGTGTTCCGTGCGGGGGCGGGTCAGTGCAGGAGACGGAGGGGGACGGCACCGGCCATCGCCTCGGCTCCCCGGTCGTTGGGATGGAGACCGCCCTTACTGGATCGGCTTCCGCAGCGTGCAATGGACTGAACCCGACCACCCCGTCAAGGTCGAGTTCACTGGCTCATGGGACCTGCGCCAGCTACGTCCGCACTTCTTCCCCCGTGCCGCCGCCGTCATCTTCGGCCGCCGCCGCTCCCTCGCTATCGGGCAGCAGGGCAACAACGCCGTCCCTCTGCCGCGCAAGACAGAGATTTGGACTGGGAAGATCCCGAACCCGGAACGGTTCACTGCACCGCTGGATGTACGAGAAGGCGATCGGGGGCGCTGTCACGTTGTTGGGTGTGTACGTGCCTGACGGGGCGTCGGGGCAGGGTGGGCCCCCCGGGTCCGGGCCTGTGTTCAGGCCGTGGTGGGCCAGCCGACAGCGCCGGTGCTCTCGTCCCAGATGGCGAAGCGGTGGCGGATTTCGGCTCGGTAGTCGTGTGTGGTCATCAGGTGGCGGCGGGGTCGGAAGTGGGGCGAGATCCCGCTGAACACGGACAGGAACCGTTGGGCCCCACCTACGGAGCGGAAGCCCTTCATCGCCCGTTCACGCTGCCTGGTTGGCTGGTGGCTGTTCTCCGCCCGGTTGTTCAGACCC